>NZ_JAPHEH010000001.1:1538907-2800286 GCF_029607905.1 Thiovibrio frasassiensis | reverse complement strand
GCTTGGTGGGAGAGTAGGTCGCCGCCGATTCTTTTTTTGTAGTAAAACCCTTCCCCTCAAAAGGAAGGGTTTTTTTTGTCCTTTTTTTCTCTTCTCGCCTTGTTTCCCCCGCCGCGCTTTCGCTTTTTTTAATGGAAAACTTGTGGGTTCTGCTTTACGCTACCCTGGAGACGCTTCCCCAACCTTTATTCTTTTGGTGCGACACATTCATGGCAGGCAATTTGTTTCCCCAGACGGTTCTCGATGCAAACACGCTTTTGGAAGCCAGGCCGGAAGGTATGGCCCTGGTGGATACCGAGGCGCGCTTTGTCTATGTGAACCCCGCCTATGTCCGTCTGTTGAAAGAGGTCTTCAATCTCACCGTGGGCCCCGGTTCGCGTCATCAGTATGTCTTGCCCAACAGCCAGCGGGCTTGGGCCAGCGACCTGTATCAGCGCGCGCTTTCCGGCAAGAAATTCACCGTGGATTTCAGCCGGACCTGTCCGGAGGGGGGGGTATGTACCTTCGAGCGCTCCTTCAGCCCGGTCTACCACAACGAGAGAGTGGCCGGCTTTTCCGAGGTGATCCGGGATGTGACCGTGGAGCGCAGACGCGAGGCGGATTTGCGCCGGGCCTATGACCTCCTGGAAAAGCAGATTACGGCCCGGACCAACAGCTATCAGGAATACAACGCGATTCTGGCCCAGGAGATCATCGAGCGGCAGCAGGCCGAGGAGGATCTTCTGGAAAGCGGGGAGCGGCTCTCCCAGATCCTGCAGGCCAGTTCCATTCCCACCTTTGTTATCGACGAAAACCATACAATCACCCACTGGAACAAGGCCTGCGCCGTGATGACCGGCTTGAGCGCGAGCGAGATGGTGGGCACCCAGTATCAGTGGAAGGCCTTTTATCTCTATCAGCGTCCTATTCTGGCCGATTTGGTGCTCAATGGCGCCAGCGAGGAGCATATCGCCAAGTTCTACAACGGCAAGTACCGCCCTTCCTCCCTGGTCAAGGGGGCCTATGAGGTGGAGGATTTTTTCGACTTCGGCCATGTGAGCAAGTGGCTTTTTTTTACCGCCGCGCCGATCAAGAATCTGGCCGGCGATATCATCGGCGCCATCGAAACCTTGCAGGATGTTACGGACCGCAAGCACATGGAGGATGAGGTGCGGCGGATGAACGACGTCTTGGAGGCCCGGGTCGCGGAGCGGACCACCCAGCTGACCCGCACCTACGAGCAGCTGCTCCATGCGGAAAAATTCAGCGCCGTGGGCAAGCTGGCCGCCTCCATCGCCCATGAATTCGGCAACCCGATCATCGGCATCCGCAATTTCCTGCAGGGGCTGCGCAAGTATGTGAAGCTGGAGAAGGGCGATGCCGAGATGCTCGATGTGGCCATCGCCGAATGCGTGCGGGTCAAGGATCTGATCAGCACCCTGCAGGATTTCAACCGGCCCACCACCGGCAAGGTCGCCTCGGTGGATCTGCACCGGATTATCGAGGAGCTGCTCCTGCTCGGGAAAAAGAAGCTCAGTGACCGGCATATCCAGGTGGAACGCAATTTTTCCCCGAATCTGCCGAATATTCAGGCAGTGCCGGATCAGATCAAGCAGGTGCTCCTCAACGTGATCGGCAACGCCGAAGAGGCCATGCCGGAAACAGGCGGGACCATCACCATCACCACCGAGCTGGTTGGGGAGAATGTCCGCATTCTCATCCAGGATACGGGCAAGGGGATCCGGGTTAAGGATATGGGTTCGATCTTCGAGCCGTTTTTCTCAACCAAACCGGCGGTGGAGGGCACCGGGCTGGGCCTTTCCGTGAGCTACGGCATCATCAAGCGCCACGGCGGCGATATCACCGCCATGAGCACCCGCGGCAAAGGGACGCTTTTTACCATCATCCTGCCCATCGACGGGGTGCCCGGGGAAGAGGATTCGCTGACGATCTTCAAGTAGTTTTATCCTTCTCCCCATGGTCCTCGCATCCTCCGCTGCATCCGCATCCAGTTTCCGCCCCATCCGCTTTTTTCCTTAACCTTCTCCGGATTGTCGCAACCAGAGGTCGTATTGACAGGGCCAAAATCAGCAGGGCGGCGGCCAGTTGGAGGGGATAGGGGATGATTTCCCCGGCCTGGCCGATCACCGCCTTGGCCGAGATGCCGTATGCCGCGTAAACCCAGTCAAGGGTCAAGCCGAAGATCACTGCGGTGATCCCGATGCAGCTGAGATACACTGCAGTGGCGCGCTTTCCCAGCAACCCGACCAGCACCGAGAGGGTGGCCATGTTGGTGGCCGGACCCACCAGGAGAAAGACCAGGGCCGCGCCGGGGCTGACCCCCTTGAGGATCATCGCTGCGGCGATGGGGGTGGAAGCGGTGGCGCAGATATAGAGCGGGATGCCGAAGGCCAGCATCAGCAGCATGGTGAGCAATCCCCCGCCAAGATAGGTGGTGATCAGGTCGTCGGGCACCAGGGCCGAGATCATCCCGGCCAGCAGGACCCCGGCAAAGAACCAGCCCGCCAGATCTCCCCAGAGTTCGCCAAAGGCATAGGTCATTCCGGCCCGGATCTTTTCCGGAAAGCTGTGGTGATTGGCATGTTCTGCGGGCGGGCAATCGATGCCGCTGCAACAGCCGTCCACCGCGCAGGAAAGATCGGCGGCCATGGCCAATTGCGGCCGGGGCGGATTGAAGGTGTTTTCGATGCAGCCGGCGATGAGGGCGGAGATCAAGGCGGCCAGGGGCCGGGCCACGGTCATGATCGGGTCGAGCAGGGCATAGCTGACGCTGATGGAGTCCACGCCCGATTCCGGGGTGGAGATGAGAAAGGCGGTGGTCGCCCCGTTGTTGGCTCCCTGCCGTTTCAGGGCCGCCGCCGCGGGCAGAACCCCGCAGGAGCATAAGGGCAGAGGAATGCCGAGCAGGGCCGCCTTGAGCACCGAGCTGTAACGCCCCTGGCCCAGATGGCGGGCGACATAGCTCGGCGAGAGAAAGACCTTGAGCAGGCCGCCGATGAGGATGCCGAAGAGAATGTAGGCTGAGGCCTCCAACAGGAGCTGCCAGGATTCGCTGAAGATGTTGACGAGAAGGTGCATGGCTTCACTCCCTGAGATGTTCAAGCGCAATTTGGACCAGCTGGCTGACATGCGCATCGGTGAGGTGATAATAAAGCACTACCCCCTCGCGACGGTTGGCCACCAGCGCTAACTGCCGGAGCATCCGCAGCTGATGGCTCACCGCGGATTCGCTTATGCCGAGAAAGGCGGCGAGATCGCAGACGCACATCTCTTCTTCACTGAGAGCCCGGAGAATTTTCAGACGGGTGGGGTCGGCAAAGGCCTTGAAGAAATCGGCGAGGCGCTCCACCTCTCCGCCGGGCAGGCGGGACTCCTTGGCGCGCTGCACCTTTTCCCCATGAATGATGCGGCATTGGCAGAGTTCTCCGCCGGCGGCTTTGTTTTCTTGTTTATATCTGAGCATATACTCAGATATAACGGTACGCAGAGGGTGTCAAGCAAAAAGTCTCAAGAGGGTCGGGCAGAGCTGTGCGCAAAGCGGCTTGCCGCGCGGCGTCACTCATCTTTTTGCCCGTCGAGTTCCGGGTGGATCAAGGTGGCAATGATCCGGAGCGTCTGGGTGAAGGTTGCCGGCGATGGGCTACAGACCAGATCCGGATCAATGGTATGTATCCTTCCCGTTTGCGCGGCCTTGAGGACGTACATCTGCCGCCAGTTTTTTTTCTCCTCCGCGGCAATGCCCGTTTCCGAGCCCATGATGGCAATGATGATGACCTCGGGATTTTCGGCGATGACCTTTTCTACCTGCATCGTGCCGGTACGTTGGTCTCCGGCGATATTGACGCCGCCGGCCAGGGCGATGAAGTCGTGGGTAAATGAACCTGGGACCGAGGCAAAGAGCGGCCTGCTCCCTACCTGGAGAAAGACTTTTTTCTTCGGGAGAGGCACGAGCCTGCGCTGCAGAGCGGCAACCTCTTCCCGCGCCTGGCTGACGATCTGCCGGGCCCGCTCTTCCAAGCCTAATAATTTTCCGAGTTCGATAAACTGTCCGCAGATTTCGGCAAAGGATGCGGGCTGCCGGAAGCGGACAATCCGCACCCCCATCTTTTCCAGCTGGTTTATCTGCTCCGGCCGGGTCAAGGCGGTGGCCAGCACCAAGTCGGGATGCAGGCTGATGATTTTCTCGATGGAAACCTGCATGACCGAGCCGATCTTCGGCTTATGCTTTGCCGCTTCCGGGCGGACGCAGTAACTGGTGTCCCCGACGAGACGGTCCCCGGCCCCGAGCAGATAGAGATTTTCGGTGTTGAGCGGGCCCAGGGAAACGATGCGCTGCGCTCTGGCCGGCAGCGCAGTATGCCGGTCCGCCTGTTTTTGCCTCTCCGAGGCGGCAACGGCTGCTGCGCTCAGCATGAGGGTGAGCAAAAAAACAATCAGGATCATCCGCTTCATGTTCGGCTCCTCAGAAATGGTACTTCAGCCCGCCATAGCAAGAAAGCCCAGGGGTGGCATAGCTCCACGCTTCTTCGTATTGCTCGTTAAAGAGGTTGTCGATGCGTCCATACACATCCAGGCTGGCGGTCAGCGCATAGCTGCCGGCCAGGTTGACCACGGTGTACGGGGCCAGGGTAGAGACCCGATTGCCGTCTTTATCCTTGGCCGTACCGTTTTCGTCCCGCTCCCCGACCCAGAGCAGCTCCGCATTGGTGCGCAGCTTCTCGGAAAAACGATAGGAGGTGGAAAGCGAACCCTTGCTCAGCGGCCGCCGCGTCAGGCGAACCCCCCCGGCATCCTCGGTATCCGTATAGGTATAGGCCAGCGTCACCTCGAGTGCCGTCGACGGGCTGAAGCGGGCAAAGGATTCCACGCCCCGGGTAGTGCTTTCTCCCGTGGCTTGGCTATATTTCCAGGTGGTTGTGTCAAATTGGATCAGATTATCAAACCTTGCCTGAAAATAGGTGATGCCGACAGTCAGCCTTTCGCCAGGCAGTTCCTGCTCAACGCCCGCATCCCACCCCGTGCTTTTCTCCGCCTCCAGAGTTGAATCGCCATACCCCGGGGCATACAGCTCAAAAAGAGAGGGGGCGCGAAAACCGGTGCCATACGCACCCTTGAGCGTGGTGCCGGTTGCCGCAAACAGATAGGAGGGCGCAACCCGATAGGTCTCCGCGCTGCCAAAGCGGTCATGGTCGTCTATCCTTGCCCCCACCACGACATTCGCGCGCTCACCCAGGGAAATCTGGTCTTGCAGCCAGGAACTGGTCACAGTGGCCGTTTGCTTGTCGATAACGATAAAACCGCCGGAGGAATCCATCTCTTCGGCAAAATAGGAAAGGCCGAGCGTAACGGTGTTCGCCGTAACCGGCGTCACTGTGCCTTGCCACCCGACCTCGGAGCTGTCACCGTTATAGAGCGAGCGGCCAGAATCGTTGATGATGATCCGTTCTTTGCCGGTGTGCTGATAGTACAGGTTTGCGTCGAGCTCTCCATCCATGAACCGGTTATGGACATTGAACTTCGAGAGCAATTCCTTGCTGTCGATATACTTCTCCTGAGGGCTGCCGATCTTATTGTCCTGCAGATAACCGCTGACCGTGCTGTCGAGATCCACCCGCGAATTCATGGAGCGGGCGAGGGCGGAAATATCACAATCCGGCGTCAGCAGATAGCCTGCCTTGCCGGAAAAGGTGGTATTGCGCCAACCGTCTTTCTCCGAGGTGGTGCCATGTGCATGGGGAATACGGTCATTCTTGTCGTCGGCCGTGGAAAAACCCTGGGCTTCGGTGCGGGAGAGGGACAAGGCATAGTTGAATCGCTCCACCGCGCCGCTGCTTCCGGCGTAGCTTTTCCAGGTGCCATGGGAACCGGCTTCGCCTCCGAGATAATAGCCGGGCCGTCCTTTCCCTTTCTTGGTGATGATATTGATCACCCCGGCAGTGGCGTTGCTGCCGAACAGCACACTCATGGGGCCGCGGACAATCTCGATGCGTTCGATATTGTCCGTGGTGAGGTTTGCCAGGTTTGCCCCGCGATTCGCCTCGGAGGGATCGTTGAACATGATGCCGTCCACCAGCACCAGGGTGTTTTTCGCATCCGCGCCCCGGATGAAAACCGAGGTGTTGGTTCCCAGTCCGCCGTTGGCCACAACATTGAGGCCGGGTGCGCTTTTTAGAACCTCCTCAACCGTCAGTTGCTGTTTGGCTTCAATCTCCTGCGCGGTTATCACGGTTACCGAACTGCCGCCAACCTGGGCAACCGTCGCCGGGGTACGGGTCGCGGTTATTACCAACTCCTCCAAGCGGGTCGCCGTCTCCTCGGCTCTTGCCGCCATGGTCGCGCCCAGTACCAGCGCGGCTGTTATCACGTAGATCTTCTGCATGCTTTTCTCCTCGGTTCGGTTGTGTTCCCGGCCACGAGGATATCTCTCTGCCCGCGCAGGCAAAAAAAATCCCCGGACCAATACAATATTGATCCGGGGATCCCTGATTTTTCCCAAGATAGATACATGTCGCCCCATGTCCACGGAGGCAGTCTGTTATGTTTTTTTCAGGCAGGTCTTCTGACTCCCGGTTCATCCTCCTCCCGCGTCTTCCCATCCCGTTGAGGACAGTGACATGTTGCGGAATTCGTCCCCGGTTACAGCGGCGGGCCCGTCCCTGATTCGCACAGGGTTCCCTATTAAGCTCGGTTAAGAGCACCTGAAACAGGGGGGAATTTAATAGGGCGCAGCCGGAAGAGCAAGAGAAAAAATAGCACGGAAACTTCTTCCCTGAGTCGTTTGTGTTTTTTCTTGATATTTTTCTATTGTGAAAACAGTGAGTTAATTGGCGATCACGGTGTTACGTTTTTTATATTTGTAATATTTAGCTTGCAATCGGATTTCCTGCTCGTTACGGTGTTACCGAATTTTAATTGGTGTTACCGAAAAAGTGGGACAGGGCGACCCCGTTTGCACGTTGTGTCCTTGGCACAATCCCTGTTGGCAATTGGAGCAATCATGCGGTTTCTGCGCGAGATAATGACATCCGTCTCGGTTCTCTGCCCGCTTTCTCGGTGGTGGTCCGGTTATTTTCGCCGACCGGTTTACTTGGGGAACGAAACGGCATCCGCAAACAGGAGAAGTACCCGGCTGCTCTTCTTTTCTGTCTCCTCGCTGCTGCACGCCGCGGCCATTTTCTCGCTGGCCGCGACCCCCAGCCCGAAAAGGGCGAGCGCCATCGAGGTTACCCTATTCGGCCCGCCGTCTTCCGTCGAGTACGGAGAGGTCGCACTGCCGGGAGGGCAGGAGAAAAAGCCGCAAACTTCGGAACGAAAGGCTTCACCCCGGGCGCGCAAGGAGAGGGGGGAGGCCAAAGCGGCCGAAGCGGAATCGGCGGCACAGAGCACGGCGCACTCCCTTGCGCAAGCCTTGTCCCGGGAAATCCCGACGGTTGCGGCAATGGAGGGAGGCGGCGAGGGGCAATCCACAGAGGCAAGGAGTAACGGGCAGGTGGCTGCAGGAAACCCTCCTGGGGGGGGTGGGGCGGCAAAGCACGGCACTGACGATCATACCCTGTCACAGTATCTACGCCTCGTTCGGGAGAGGATCGGTCGATATAAAAAATACCCCTTCATCGCCAGAAAACGAGGGCTGGAAGGGAAGGTCGGGGTGCGCTTTCTCCTCACCGGTGCGGGAGAAGCGCAGCTCCTTACCATCAGCAGGAGTTCGGGGCAGGAGATCCTCGACCGGGCTGCGCTCAAGGCCGTGGAGGATGGCGCGCCCTTTCCGCAGCCGCCGGCGGATCTGCTTGCCGAGCCGATCACCATCGAACTGAATATTGTCTTTAATTTGTCGTAATTTTGGCTGGCATTGCAATCAGCAGAAGAGGAGGAAGGGAATGGGGAAAGAGGCAAGAGGAAGCATGCGCTTTGCCGTCCGCTGCGGGGCGATGCTGGGGGGTGTCGCCCTGGCGCTGCCCTGCGGGCAGGCCGTGGCAGGGGAGGAAGGGGGGGATTCGGCCACGCATATTCTGGATCAGATCGTGGTCACCGGCACCAAGACCCCGCACACCCTGCAGGACACGCCGGTGGAAACCCTGGTGCTCGGCCGGGAGGAGATCGACAGAACCAACGCCCAGAACATCGAGGGGATACTGAAAAGCATCCCAGGGGTCTCCGTCTCCGCCCATGACGATACCTTCGGCACCTATACCTGGAATGCCAAGATGCGGGGGCTCTCCATCAACGACGGCTATGCCCTGATCCTGGTGGACGGCCAGAGGGTGATGGGCTCGGGGCAGAGCGGCGGCATGGGGGAGTACGGCATCGGCCTCAATCAGATCCCGGTGGAAATGGTCGAGCGCATCGAGGTGGTGAAGGGGCCCGGCTCCGCCCTCTACGGCAGCGACGCCATGGCCGGGGTGATCAACATCATCACCCGGCGCACCCCCAAGGAGCCTGTGGTCGGGGCGGGAGCGGCCTATGGCTGGTACACCGTCAGGGAGCGGCTCAAAAACGGGGTGGTGGAGGAGCCGGCGGATAAAAATCGCCATCAGTCCCAGGCCTATGCATATTTCGGGGACCGCCCGCTGGAAAAGCTCGGCTATCTGCTGCAGTACAATCGGGAATCCGCCCAGGACAACGGCGCGTCCCGGATCGATTCGGAGCGCGATTCGGTGCTGCTCAAGGTGGATGTCGATCCCACCAAGCAGCTGCGCCTGTTCGCCAAGGGGGAGGCGAGCGATTATGACAAGGAGGCAGACCGCAAGGAGCAGAGTTACCGGTTGTCGGCCGGGGCGGATTGGCAGCCCGGTGCGGCCCACTTTCTCTCGCTCAAGGGCTACACCTACAACTGGGATTTCGACCACGGCTATCTCGATAACACTTACGGCCATAAATTCGGCGACATAGCCTATCGGCAGATGGAGGGGCAATATACCTGGACCGCCAACCAAACCCATGCCCTCACCTCCGGGGCGGAATTCCAGCGGCAGTCCATCGATTTTAGAATCGACAATGCGGACAACAGCACCATCAGGGTGGATCGGGAGATCGACATCGCCAGCTTTTACCTGCAGGATGAATTGACCTTGCCGGGCGGGAAAATGACCCTGGTGCCGGGAGTGCGCTACGACGACCATTCCGTTTTCGGGGAAGAGGTCAATCCCAAACTCAGCGCCATGTACCGCTTCTCCGCGGCCACCACCCTGCGCGCTTCGGTGGGCAGGGCCTTCAAGTCTCCCACCATCCGCCAGCTTTACTATGACGCCCCGTACGGGCATGGCTCCTATTACGTGCAAGCCAATCCGGATCTCAAGCCGGAAACCGCCCTCGGCTATTCGGCAGGAATCGAGCACTGGCTGCCGGAAAAAAATGCAATGCTCAGCGTCGGCTATTTTCGTAACGAGGTCAAGGAACTGGTGACCCGGGAAGATACCGGTACCCTGTACAACGGTCTGCCCCTCCAGATTTACCGGAACGTCGAGGAGGCCACCACCCAGGGGGTCGAGCTTATGGGCAGGATCTGGGCGATGGGGGGCGGTTCCCTGGCGTTCGCCTATACATACACCGACTCGGAAAACCGGGAAAACGGCAAGGCTCTGCCCTATACCCCGGTGCATCAGGTGAGCCTGACCCCGGCCTACGACTTGGCGGATTACGGGGTGGGAATGAGCGCCACCATCTCCCAGAGCTCGCGCCAGTACACCGACACCGCCAACACCGCGCAGATCGACACCCATACCGTGGTCGATGCCAAGATTTACAAGCAACTCCGTAAAAACGCCAAACTCTCCCTGGAGGCGGACAATGTGTTCGACTCCGACAAGGGGGATGAGGGGAATTTCCGTACCGGCCGAACCCTTATGCTCAAGTTCGATCTCACCCTGTAACCCGCATACCTGAAGGAGAAAAGCATGCATTCTCGTACCAATACCCCGTTCATCTCCCGTTGTTTCCTTGTTGCTTTCCTGGCCATGCTTCTGCTCTGCGCAGGCGAGGCCCGGGCGCATTATCCGTGGGTCGAAATGGCAGATTCCGCGCCTGGAGCCAAAAACGCACCGCGCATCCGTTTCGGTTGGGGCCATACCTTTCCCTCCGAAAATTTTCTGGGCGGCGATGATCTGGAGGAGTCCTTCCTCCTCTCGGCAACCGGTGCGAAAATCGCCCTGCAGCCGAGCACGGCGACGGAATTTGTCGCCCCAGGGGGGCTTGCGGGCGGCACCTATCTGGTTGCTGCGCAACGGAAGGCGAGTTTCTACACCAAGACCGTGGACGGCGGGAAAAGGCAGTGTAAAAATGGGCTCGACAACGTGGTCAAATGCTCCTGGTCCACCATGTCCATGAAAGGCGTTGTCTCGCTGGGGGCAGGGAAGGGCGCGGTTGACCAGGCGGTCGGCCATCCCCTGGAGATCATCCCCCTGGCCAACCCGGCCCGGCTCAAGGTCGGGGACATGCTTCCCGTTCGGGTCCTGTTCAGGGGCAAACCGTACAGTGGAGAAATAGCTGCGCTCTACCACACCCTTGCCGAGAAAAAGGAAACCCCGGCCGACCCATTTACCACCGATGCAAACGGGTGGGGCAGCCTTAGGATCGCATCGCCCGGGGTTTGGCTCCTTAAGGCCCAGCATGCGCTGCCCTTTGTCCGGCCCGAGGAGTGCGATGTGGAGTCCTACGTGGCAACCCTGAGCTTTACGATCCGATAACGCTAGAGAAGATTTCGCGGCGGCGGGTCGGGCCATCCTCCCTGCCGCCGCGAAATCATTGCCCCGGAGGGAAAAGCATGCGCTTCGCCTGTGCCCTTTTTGTCCTGTTCTTCTTCTCTGCCCCCGCGCCTCCGGCCCACGCCCATGCCGTCCATTACCGGGTGGAAAACCGCGGCATCAGCGCCCGGCTCTTCTATGGGGTGGACGATCCGGTCAGCTACGCCGCCTACGAGATCTTCGGGCCGGGAGACGCCATCCCGCACCAGAAGGGGAGGACCGACCGCAATGGCATCGTCTCCTTTCTCCCGGACCGGCCGGGTGCGTGGCGGATATCGGTGGTCGGCGAGGCGGAGCACGGCGCCCATGGCGCCGCCGTCACCGTCCGGGTCGCGGAAAGCCTCTATATGGCCTCCTTCGACAAACCTCTGGTGGCGCAATACACCAAGGGTTTTGTCGGTATGAGTATCCTGCTCTTTGCCTTCAGCCTTTGGGTGTTGCTCGGCAAGCGAAAGGAGAAGAGGGGGGGCGCATAGCATCGCAGCCAGCAGTTGTTTCCCGATCATTGGTAAAAAAACAAGGTGCCCGTAAAAAGAGCAGATCGAGGCCGCGGATTTGCTCCATCGAAAAACATGATCCAATGGCCGTTCCCTCGTCGAAACATTCGATTTGACTTTGCCCGCCCCGCCCGCTAATTTCTGCAATCCAGCCAATCGTGCCATCACCTGAGGAGAATTTTTGTGACCCGTATCGTGCAGCATACATGAGCAATACCCCGGCGTAAGCCGGCCGGCCCGGTTCGGGCTGGACGATATTGCGGCTCCTCCTGCCGGCTGCACGGTCCAAGGCGTCAACACGGGTAGTTCCCTCCGTGTTCGCTGGCGTTGTCCGTGGCCGGTTGCAGAGGGCCGCGGCATTTCCGGAATGTTTTTTCCGGCAACGTACAGTGAAGGAGGAACTATGCACGCATCCGAAGCCCATCCGTCTGGTCTGCAGACGGTCGGTTCGGTCATGGTGGTGGGCGGCGGGGTGGCCGGGGTACAGGCCGCCCTCGATCTCACCGAACTCGGCCTCAAGGTCTATCTTGTCGAGAAAAGCGGCGCCATCGGCGGGGTCATGGCCCGGCTGGACAAGACCTTTCCCACCAACGACTGCTCGCTCTGCATCCTGGCCCCCAAACTGGTGGAGGCGGGGCGGGACCCCAACATCGTCATCCTGACCCTGTCGGAACTCATCGCCCTTGAGGGAGAGTCCGGCCGTTTCACGGCCAAGATCCGCAAGCAGCCCCGCTATATCGACGAGGAGATCTGCACCGGCTGCGGCCAATGCACCCTCTATTGCCTCAAGCAGATCGGCGACGAATACAACGAGAATCTGGCCAGCACCAACGCGGCCCACATCGATTACGCCCAGGCCGTACCCACCAGCTACCACATCGACCCCAAATCCTGCCTCAAGCTCAATTACGAGACCTGCGGCCTCTGCGCCTCTGTCTGTCAGGCCGGGGCCATCCGTTTCGACCAACGGGAAGAGGTTCTGGAGATCCCGGTGGGCGCGGTGATTTTGGCCCCGGGCTTCGGGCGGGTGAGCGAGGAGGTGCTCGGCCGCTACGGCTGGGGGAGGTTTGCCGATGTGCTCACTGCCTTCGAGCACGAGCGGCTGATGTGCGCCTCCGGCCCCACCGGCGGCGAGATCGTCCGGCCCTCGGACGAAAAGCATCCCCGTAAGATCGCTTTCTTGCAGTGCATCGGCTCCCGCGATGAGATGTGCGGCAACAACTACTGCTCCTCGGTCTGCTGCATGTACGCGATCAAGCAGGCAACCCTGGCCCGCGAACACGATCCGCACTGCGAGATCACCCTCTTCTACATGGACGTCCGCACCCACGGCAAGGGGTTCGATGCGGCCAGGGAGCGGGCCATTGCCGAAGGCAACTTCCGGGTGATCTATGCGCGGCCGCCCAAGGTGGAGGATGTCTTCGACGGCGGCTTGCTGCTCAACTGGTCCACCGAGGACGGCAAGCATCATGGCGAAAAATTCGATCTGGTCGTCCTCTCCCAGGGGCTGGAGGCGCCGGACGATGCCGAGCAGCTCGGGCGGGCGGCCGGCATCGACCTGAACCGCTATCACTTCGCGCAAACCGGCACCTACACGCCTCTGGCCACCAGCCGTCCCGGTGTCCAGGTGATCGGCGCCTTCCAGGGACCCAAGGATATCCCCGATTCGGTGACCCAGGCGGGCGGGGCCGCAGCGCTGTGTTCCGGGCAATTGGCTTTGGCACGCGGCAGCGAGATGACCAGGGCCGAGTTTCCGCCGGAGCGCGATATCGCAGGCGAGGAACCCCGCATCGGGGTCTTTGTCTGCCATTGCGGGATCAATATCGCCGGGGTCGTGGATGTCCGGGCGGTGCGCGATTACGCCAGGGAGCTGCCCGGGGTGGTCTATGCCACCGACAACCTCTATTCCTGTTCCCAGGATACCCAGCAGCATCTGGTGGAGATCATCAAAAAACATAACCTCAACCGGATCGTGGTCTCCGCCTGCACCCCCCGGACCCACGAGCCGCTTTTTCAGGCGACCCTGCGGGATGCGGGTTTGAACCGGGCCCTGTTCGAGATGGCCAATATCCGGGATCAATGCTCCTGGGTGCACATGCACGAACCGCAACAGGCCACGGACAAGGCCAAGGATCTGGTCCGCATGGCCGTCGCCAAGGCGGCCCACCTTACCGCCCTGCCGGAACAGCGGCTGCCGGTCACCCCGGCGGCCCTGGTGATCGGGGGCGGTTTGGCCGGGCTGACTGCGGCGCTCGCCATCGGCGAGCAGGGTTTCGCCACCACCCTGGTCGAGGAGGCTGCGACCTTGGGCGGTCGGGCGCTGCTGCTCAGCGCGGATCGCTTTGGCGATGATCCCCGGAAAGCCATGCAAACCTTGCTCAACAGGGTGCAGGCGCATCCGCGCATCACCGTGCGCACCAAGAGCAGGGTGGCCAGCATCTCCGGCTATGTGGGCAACTTCACCACCACCATCGCCGGGGAGACCGGCAGCGAGGTGTTGCATCACGGGGTGGCGGTGATCGCCACCGGCGGCAGAGCGTATGCACCCCAGCAATACCTGCACGGGGTTTCCGAGCGGGTGATGACCCAGCTGGCCTTGGAAAAAAAGCTCGCTTCGGGCCGACCGCTTGCCGCCAAGACCAAGCAGGTGGCGATGATCCAGTGCGTGGGCTCCCGGGGCGAGGATCTTGCCTATTGCAGCCGGGTCTGCTGCGGCCAGGCCCTGAAGAACAGCCTGCGCCTCAAGGCGCTTGATCCGGCTTTGAGTATCACCATTTTCTACCGGGACATGCGGGCCTACGGTTTTCTCGAAGACGAGTATCGCAAGGCCCGGGAGCTTGGCGTGCTCTTCACCCGCTACAACCCGGACAACCCGCCCCGGGTCCGGGCCGGGCGCGGCAAGAGCAGCCCGCTCATCGTAGAGGTCTTCGACCCGATTCTCGGGCAGGAGGTGGCCCGGGAGGTGGATCTCGTCGTTCTCTCGGTGGGCATCGTGCCGGAGGACCCGTCCGAGCTGGCCCGGATGCTCAAGGTGCCGGTGACCGCGGACAAGTTTTATCTGGAGGCGCACGTCAAACTGCGCCCCGTGGATCTGGCGGTGGACGGGGTCTATGTCTGCGGCCTGGCCCATGGCCCCAAGACCATGGACGAGACCATCGCCCAGGCCCAGGCCGCTGCGGGCCGGGCCTGTCAGCCCCTGGCCAAGGGGGCCATCTCCCCGGAGCCCATTGTCTCCCAGGTCGATCCGGATCTCTGCATCGGCTGCGGAGCCTGCGAAACATTTTGCCCCTACAAGGCGATCAAGATCGACAAGGAGGTCAAGCCCCGCAAGGCGCAGATCCTGACCGCCTCCTGCAAGGGGTGCGGGGTGTGCGCGGCCCGCTGCCCCACCATGGCCATCGACATGGGGCGCTTCACCCTGGAGGGGATCCGGGCCCAGATTCACGCCTTTGCAAAGGAGCATGACCATGAGTGATGTTTACCAACCGAAGATTTTAGGTTTTCTCTGCAACTGGTGCTGCTACACCGCCGCCGATTCGGCCGGGGTCGGGCGCTATCAGTATCCTCCCAACCTGCGGGTCATCCGGATCATGTGTTCCGGCAGGCTCGATCCCTCCTTTCCCCTGGAAGGATTGGCCGGCGGCGCCGACGCCATCTTCGTCGGCGGCTGCCATCCCGGCGAGTGCCATTATCAGGACGGCAACTACCACGCCCTGGTCTCCGGGGCTCTGGTGCATGAGGCGTTGGCCCGGCTGGGAGTGAGCCGGGAGCGCTTGCTCATCGAATGGGCTTCGGCGGCCGAGGGGCCGAACTTCGTCAAGATCATCACCCGCTTCACCGAACAGGCGGCGAAACTCGGGCCTCTCGGCAGCAGCGAGGGGCTTGATCCCCTCATCCTGCGGGGCAAGCTCACTCTGGCGGCGGAAGCGGCCAGGGATCGTAAGCTGAGGACCGGCCTGCTCAACGCCTCCCGCGAGATGATGAAAACGGGCGATTTCGGGCGCGAGGCCATTGCCGGGCTGGTGGCGGAAAAATGCGATAAGGCTCTCAACGAGCTGTTTGTCTGAAACCTCTATTGTCAGTCAACCCACACAAGGAGCAAGACCATGCTTGAAGTAACCCAATCGGCGATCACCAATCTCAAGGAACATCTGGCAAAAAACAATCTCGACTCGGCCATCCGGGTGGTCATGCAGAGCGGCTGCGCCGGGGTAAGCCTGGGTCTTGGCCTGGATGAAAAAAAGGACTCCGACCGGGTGTTTGAGGAAGGCGGCATCACCTTTCTCGTGGATGGCGGGATGTTTGCCGCCACCGGCGCCATCAAGGTCGATTTCGTCAAAGCCTCCTCGGGTTGCGGCTGCGGCGGCGGGGGCGGTTTCGCGGTGAGTTCGGAGAAGAAACTGGACGGTGGCGGCTGCGGCGGGGGCTCCTGCTCCAGCGGTTCCTGCGCTTGCTGAAAACTGGTCTTCGAAGCCCCCGGCCCATGGCTGGCGGGCTTCGGTTTGCTGTGCTGAACCCCCCCGAGGATTGGCGGACGCGAGGCTGCGGCTGCCGGAGATGAGCATGGAGATTGTCTGTCTGGAGATCCATCAAACCCGCAAGTTTGCCAAACGGCTGGTGGCCATGGCCAAGGCCGGCAAGAACGAGCGGATCGTGGCGGCCCGGGCCGAACGGATCATCGCCGATCTGCAGCGCGATCCCCTGCACGAGGAGGCGGAATGCAAGCGCACCCGGCACGGGGAGCTGCGCCTCAACGACTGCCGCAAGTACGATCTTTCCTGCGGCTTTAGGCTCATCGGCTTAAAAAGGGAGCGGCGGCTGATCTTCACCTATATCGGCAGCCACGACGACTGTCAGCGCTGGATAGAAAACAACCGCGACTATCAGGATGAGATCGACTCCGAGCCCGTCCCCCTGCGAGCGGCGGAAACCCCAGGGCCAGAGGCGGCCTTGAGCACTTCGGAAGTGGAGCGGGATGAATACGAAGAAGAGCTGCTGGCCAGGCTGGATGAGCGGCTGCTGCGCGAGATCTTTGCCGGGCTCTGCAAAAACGATTCCGCCCGGCAGGAGTGAGGGGTAAGGGTGTTACGGGGGGTGAATCCCCCGCGATAAAGGGTCGTCTTTTTGGTGCAAACCGTATAGAATAGCGCTCCATCAACCAAGCAAGGAGCGCGCGATGCACGAAATCATCAACTGGCTTGTGGCCACGGTCGGGGCCATGGGCTATCCGGGAATCTTTATCCTGATGGCCATGGAGAGTTCGGTGATTCCCATCCCCAGCGAGCTGGTCATGCCGCCGGCCGGCTATCTCGTGCAGGCGGGGAAGATGGAGATGTGGGCCGTTATTCTCTGCGGCACCTTCGGCAGCCTCTTTGGCGCCTACCTCAATTATTTCGCCTCCCAGTATCTGGGCAGGCCGCTGCTGATCAAGTACGGCAAGTATGTCTGGATCACCGAGGAGAAGTTTGCCAAGGTGGAGACCTTTTTCCTGCGGCACGGGGAAATCTCGACCTTCATCGGCCGCCTCCTGCCGGTGGTGCGCCACCTCATTTCTCTGCCCGCCGGACTCTCCGGCATGAACCACCTGAAGTTTTCCCTCTACACCCTGTTGGGCGCCGGGATCTGGGTGACGGTGCTTTCCTGGCTCGGCTATTTCATCGGCAGCAACCAGGATCTGATTTTCGCCTACTCCCACCAGATCCTCTACGGGGTGCTCGGGCTTTCCGCCCTGATTATCATCGTTTACATCAAGCTACAGCCCAAAAAAGAAGACGAACGTGGGTAAAAAAAAGAGGGCAGTCCACTGGGATGCCCTCTTTCTTTATTCTTTCAGTTGTAAAAATCCCATTGGCCCGCCGCCGAGCACCGGAAAAACTGCCGAAAAGGGATTTGCACTGTCTGAGCGAAGCGAGTTTGCAAAGCCCCGGCAGTTTTGAGGAGCACAGGGTATCCCGCCTTTGGCGGGACAAGAGACACAGGGTGCCCTTTCTTTGGTTCGTTTCTTTGGGCACGCAAAGAAATGAACAGAAGAACGAGACTCAGCAGCACCACTTATGCTTTCTGTACTCCAGCTTTCGTCAGGTCCACCTGTCAGCTCTTAACGCCCGGTAACAAACATCTCCTTATAAGGCCAGTCCGCAATTCCCCCCTCTAATATCTGAAGCCGCTTCTCATCCACCCCCTTGCTCTGCAGGTAGTCGTAGCTGTTTTTCGCCCCGCTCTTGCCCCTGGGGCAGAGCACCGTCACCGGCGCCTTGCTGGCGTTGATGGTGGGCAGGGTCTTGTCCAGACGCGCTTTTTCCTCGTCGCTTTTCGCGGGGAAGGCGTTGGTTTCGATGGAGCCCGGCAGATGGTGTTTCTCGAACTGGTCCGCAGGCTGGATATCCACCAGGATCACCTCCTGCTTTTCGTCCAGCATCTTCTTGAGGTTTGCCGGGGTGATGTAGTTGGTCGCCAGGGCGGGTGCGGCAGCCACCAGGGTAAAGGCCAGGGATAATGCGATTCTTTTGAACATGGTATTCCTCCGTTTGGGTGAAAGTTGAGGATAACTATGTACCAGCAGGGAGGAGGGGAAGGCCAATAGGTAATAACGAAATAAGTGGTTGGGATTTATCGGGAAAAAGAATGAGGTAGAGAGGGGCGATTTTCGGCGGAGGGTGTCGTGATGAATTGAGATATTTATTGCCGCCCCGTACTTAGCCCCGTATTTTTTCGGTGTTGTGTTTGTTGCTAGGGGTTGATAGGGTGATTTGTTTTACTGCATCGGCAGGTCACGGTGGGAAATTTCTGAAACTATGGATTGGCTCCGAGATTAAACCTGAAGGTGAAAGAAACTGGGAAGTGCCCTCGTTTCTTTCTAGTTTTTTCAGAAAAGCACACAGGAGAGGGGGATGATGGCGACTATACCAAAAAGGGCTGAGGACCGAATTAAGGCGGGCATCAAAGCTTTTGCAAAGGTCATCGAGGGAGCCAAGGCGCGAGACGTAAACGAGTCAGACACCGTGACTATCGTGGTGGATATGCTTTCCACTATCTGCGGATATGACAAGTACACCGAGATCACCAGCGAGTATGTGATCCGTGGCACATATTGCGACTTGGCTATCAAGACAGGGGATGACAAGCCTACTTTTTTGATAGAGGTTAAGGCTATCAATATTCCGCTTAAGGAAGCGCATCTGCGCCAGGCCATCGGCTACGCGGCCAGCGAGGGTATAGAGTGGGTCATGCTTACCAATGGCGACCACTGGCAGGCCCATCGGGTGATCTTCGGAAAGCCGATAAAAACCGAAGTAGCTTTTGATTTCAGTTTTTCAGATACGACCAAACTGCCAATGCTCACCGACTTCTTTTTTCTGATCAGCAAGGAGGGAGTGAGCAAATCAGCCATAGCCACATTCCATGAGGAATGCCAGTTGACCAGCAAGCACATGGTTGCGGCAACGCTCATGACCGAGCCAGTAGTGGCTGCCATCCGCCGTCAACTGATGGGTATCGGCAAGGGCGTGAAGATAACCGAAGAGCAGATTTTGGCATCTTTGCAGAACTTGGTGCTCAAACGCGACGTTTTGGAGGGTGAGGAAGCAGGTAAAGCCAAACGGCGGTTGGCGACGGCGAATCGGCAGAAGAAAAAGCTTGGCAGCGAAGTGGCGGCTCCGGTGAAACAAGCGGCTGAAGCAGCAATGTGAGTGTCGAACCTAATGCAAAATAGGGGATGGAGCCTGATATTTTGTACTCCGGAAAATCGGGCTCCGTCCCCTTTTTTTGCTTTTGAAATCCTGTTGAGAAAATTATGGATATAAAGGACGCTGCGGGTCTTTCAGAACCCCTCAGAAAATTGATCGAGGTGTGCGCCGAAGGAATTGGCGCAATAGCTCGTCCTTGGCTGATCCGGCGCGATGCAAAAGCCTTGGTAGATGCCCAAGCGACACTTGAAAAAGCCAATCTGTTGGTGGCCTCCGCCGACCTTGCCACAACCGGATCTCAAATCGCGGTAAGAGTTGAGTATAGAGAAGCAAAGCGACACCGAAATTTGTGTGCAGTTGTCTCTGAAGCAAAAAAAACAATGCCAAATGAAGTATCAGAGCAATCTGTTGATTCAGACTGGATCGCTCGATTTTTTAGTTATGCAGAAGACGTATCGAATGAAGAAATGCAGCGTTTATGGGGGCGGCTGCTGAGCGGGGAGGTGTCGCGCCCAGGTTCATTTTCAATGAGAGCACTAGAACTGACAAGAAGTTTGTCTAGCGAGGAAGCGTCGATATTTCACGTGTTGTGTAACTATTCGCTAGGGGGGGATTGTGTGTTTAGCATGGACGAGCCTCTTGTGAATTTCAAGAGAAAATCGACTGAATTTGCCATTGGTTCAAAAGAAGATGAATGGGAGGATTTTTACGTTGGTGCGGGAATAACCAGACCCCAGTTCACGTTGCTGGAGGAAATCGGGTTATTGAGCTCTGCGTGGGGAACCGTCCGAACTTGGAAGAGCGGACCCGACCCGGCTGCCACTGTACTTGTATGGAGGAGAGGGGATCAATGTCTTGGAATACGAAACGAATCGCCAACGGAAGATGGCTGGTCATTTACAGTCCCTACAATAGAGCTTACGCACATTGCTCGCCAGCTCAATAGTGTATTTGATCGGAGTCCGTTTCATGATTCGCATCTACGTCAGCTGGTCAAGTCCTTCGAGCGCCACGGCCTTAAATGCCAATTAGGAACGTTTAGGCTCAATCCGGATGCCGGCGAGAAACAGTGGTTGATGACAGATATAGACGCAAACGCAAAATAAGTGCTAACTCGAAATTCGAGAGGGAGGCTCGCAACCGCACGCCCATCAAACTCAATGTTCAATAAAATTAGCATAGATAGGATTTCACATGTTAAGAAATGGATTAACCTATGCCTGACTTATTGGAAAATTTAACCAAATGGTTTTCTGAACGTCCTCAATGGCTTCAGGTCGCTGCAACTTTACTCCTTGGAAAAAATGAACTTACAGCCAAGGATGTATCTGACCTCGCAATACTTTGCCAACAGGAAGCAGCCGGGAAGATACCTAAAAAGAGTTGTTCTTTTTCTGCCTCCGCGTTTTCCAAGGGTGCATCGGGAACACTGCGACTATGTTCTATCAGTGATGTAGAAGGGGTAAACGCCCTTGCGCCCAAAAAACCACTAGAATTTGGTAAAGGAAATATAACCGTAGTCTACGGCTACAACGGATCTGGAAAGTCTGGTTATGTCAGGCTCCTCAAGCACGTTTGCGGCGCACGTGCTCTTGGAGAACTCCATCCCAATATTTATAAGTCTGTTTCCACCGAACAAAAAGCCAGTATTACATTTGAACTAAATGGCACCAAAAAGTGTCATCACTGGTCAGGGAAAGGCATCTGTGATGACCTCAGTAGCGTTGATATTTTTGACACCTCCTTTGGGCGGGTCTTTGTAAGCAGTGAAGATGAAGCAAGTTACGAACCACCGGTATTATCTTTTTTTAGTTCGCTTATTGAAGTGTGCGAGAGGGTTGCAAGTGCCCTGGAGGCCGAGTCAAATCAACATCAGTCCAAAAAACCAAATATCCCCGCCGATAAAAAGATCACCGCTGAAGGTATTTGGTATGAGAGCATAAGCGCCAAAACCAAGCAACAAGACGTCGATAAATACTGCATTTTTGAAAGCAAGGACGAAACCGAGATACAGACTCTTCAGCAGCGACTCGCTGAGCAAGACCCAACAGAAAAGGCAAAACACTTAAAAAAACAGAAACAGCATATAGATATTCTTGTCCAGGATGCTCAAAAATATCTGGATCAACTATCTGATGAAAATTGTCGTCGAATCATTGGGGCCAAAAAGAAGTCGATCATTAAAAAGAAAGCAGCAGATACTGCTGCGGAAAAAGTATTTTCCGGTAGTCAATTAGAAGGTATTGGCTCCGATGTTTGGAAAGAACTTTGGGAGGCAGCGAGGAAATACTCCACGTCGACGGCCTATAAAGAACTCGAATATCCCTTCGTGTCTGATGGCTCACGTTGTGTCCTTTGTCACCAAACCCTCTCCCTGGAATCAAAGGATCGACTAACCTCTTTCGAAAATTTTATAAAAGGTGAGATGCAACAAGCCGCAATAGACGCGGCAAAGGAATATGAGACCGCTACCAAAACCGTAGGGGATATACCCAATCCTGAGTCTTTGAAAACAAGAATAGATGCAGCAGGCATTCAGCAAGATGAAATCTCTAGCCAGGTAACAAAATTCTTTTCTCAATTACAAAGCAGAAAAGATCAACTGCCTGGAATTGATTCCGAGGAGGCTATTCCTACCGCTCCACAAAAACCAAAATGGATTGAAGAAATAAATACCCATTCGAAAAATCTGGGAGATCTTGCCGCGAAATACGAAGAAGATGCAAAAAATGACAATCGTGATCAAATCAAAAAGAAACGGGACAGTCTATTGGCTAAAAAGTGGTTGTCCGAACATCGTGCATCCATTGAGGAAGAAATCAGCCGACTAAAGGTCCTGAGCCAGATCCAGGTGGCGAAGAAGTCTACCAACACAAAATCTCTGTCGCAGAAGAAGGGCGAGCTGGCGGAAGCATTGATCACTGACGCCTTTGTAAAAAGATTCAACACCGAACTAAAAAACCTCGGAGCGTCACACGTCAAGGTCGAGCTTGTAAAGACAAAGGTTTCAAAAGGCCGCGTTCTTCATAAACTTCAGCTTCGAGGTGCCGCTCAGAATGCGCTCGCGGATGTTCTTAGTGAAGGGGAAAGTCGTATAGTTTCAATTGGGGCGTTCTTAGCTGACGTGACTGGCAAGAGCAGCCAAGCCCCATTCATTTTTGATGATCCAATATCCTCGTTGGATCAAAGTTATGAAGAGGCTGTGGTTAAAAGATTGATAGAACTGTCCCATAATAAGCAGATCATCATTTTTACTCACCGCCTCTCCTTGCTTGGAACTATAAAACATTTTGCCGAGAAGAAATCCATAAAGCCCGATGTCGTAAGCATTCGTTCTGCTGACTGGGGAACCGGGGAACCAGCGCCAATTCCTTTGTCGCAGAGTGACATTAAATCTGCCTTGAACGCTCTTATGAGCCAGCGGTATCAGGGGGCAAAGAAAGCAAACGACAATGGAGAGTTTGAACATGTTGAAATTTTGCTAAAGTCCATGTGCAGCGATTTTAGAATAATATTGGAAAGATCTATTGAGAATGATTTGTTGTGTGGGGTTGTGCAAAGATTTCAGCGACCTGTCCATACCCTCAAACTAAAGGATCTGCCAAAGCTTGGAGAAACAGATTGTAATTTTATAGATTCACTGATGACTAAATATTCAGGATTTGAACATTCCCAACCAGCAGAAGCGCCTGTAGAACTGCCGAATCCAGACGAGTTATTGGCCGACATGACTGCACTGAAAGATTGGCGGGAAGAATACTCTAAGAGAACCGTTTAAGACGAACCCGTGCAAAATAGGACGGTAAAAATAAAGAAATTAGAGGAAACTAGGGACACTCCCCAATTTTTCCTTGCCGCAGATCTTCAAGCCTAAAATCTAAGGGCCGACCACTCTTCTCCAGCAGCTCCGGATATATCCGGGGACATAATACTTATTCCTCCCAAGCGTAAGCCGTAATTAGTATTATGTCCCCGGAATAACCTTCGAAACCCAACGGTTTTGGTCGGCAAACAGATCATGATGGTGTTTTGGTCAATATTCGTAAATGTTGGGTTTCGTTCCTCTACCCAACCTACCAAAGCTTCCCCTATTTTTTCATTGCCGCAGGTCCTCAAGCTGAAAAGGTAAGGGGGTAGCGGTCTTGTCCAGAAGCTCACGGCAGTATGAGCAGGCGCGGCAGTTTTTGTCGCAACTACTTAGTCTGGTCAAAAAATCCGCAGGCAATTCCTCATTGACCACAGAAGAAACTAGGAAACTAGGGACACTCCCCAATTTTTCCTTGCCGCAGATCATCAATCCTAAAGGCTAACGGCCTACCTCTCTTCTCCAGCAGCTCCCGGCAGTACAAACAGACCTGGCAGTTCTTGTCGCAACCCGTAAGCCTGCTCCAAAAATCCCCAGGCAACTCCTCATTGGCCACATAGAGCCGCTTGGCCAGCCACTCCATGGTATCCATCAGATCCAGCAGATTTCCCGCATAGCTCCGCTCCGCATACCCCCGCACCACCCGTTGCAGAAAACCGGGCCCCAGGGTTCTGCCGCAGAGCTTGATCACCTCCACCATCCCCTCATAACGATGCAGATCCTCGGGCCGGATAAAGGGCGACTTGAACAGCTCCGCCGGCTGGGCGGTGAGTTCCCGGATGCAGCCGAGTTCCCGGTTGAGGCTGTGGGTTTGGTTGTGCATCGTCACGGTATTGGCAAAGGCGATCTGGGCGTCGTGGCTCAGCTTGAAGGGGCAGCGGTCCAGGCATCCCTCGTTGGCCAGCAGGGTCAGCTTGACCTGCGGGTAGTGTTGGCGGCAGGCTTGGGAGATTGACTTGAGCGCGGCGGGGTCCCGGTTGAGGCTGCGGTCGAGATTGAGTTTGGTGGGCGGCTTGAAGCCGGTGTTGCCGATGGCGTTGAGGGTGGCCTGAATCTTTGCAAAGGAATCCAGCATGCAGTTGACCCCCGGCACCGCTTCGAGCTGGGCGCAGACCTGGGGGCTGGCATCGGAAAGGGCTTGCAGCAGGTAGAAATCGACAATGGTGATGCCGTGGAGGGTGCCGGCGGTAAGCAGGGTGTCCAGCCCGGTGATGATCCGGTGCAGGCCCTCCTTGTCGCTGTAGAGGGAGGGGTGGTGGAAGCGGCTGTTCAGGAGCGCGTATTTTTTTGGGGCTGGCAGTTGGGCCAGGGCCTCGGCCAGTTCGGCAATGGTCGGTTGGAGTCCGGTGCGGTGGCGGCCGTCGGGGATGTCGTCTAAATATAGGCTGAAATGGACGGAGTGGAGCGAAGCCTGGAACTCACCAAGGAATTGCACATAGCGCGGGTCGGGCAGAAAGGGAACATCGAGCAGGAGCATCTGGGTTCCTCGGCTGGGCACGGTTTGGGCAAGGAGGAATTACTGCATTTATTGTACACCATTGTTCCGCCAGAGGGTAGGGGCGGGTGGTTACCAGTTTTTGTGCGTGCCCTACAATACCCTGGATTTTTTGCCCCCATTCCGGTTAAGCTGTAGCAGAGGCTGGGTGTTCGGGCCTCTATCTTTTTGCGCATCGGAGGGGTAATGCAGGCTGATAAATGGGAAGAGGCGTATCTGGCGCAGAGTCAGGATGCCGCGGTGGGGCGGATGTTCCGCGGGATTATCCATAACCTCGGCGGGATCATCCAGGTTTTTTCCCTGCACACGGATCTTTCCGCCATGATGCTCGATAAGGCCATGGCGGTGCTGGCGCAGATGCGCCAGGCCGGGGCAAGCCCGGAGCTGGACAGCCTGCACGATCTCCTCACCCGCAGGGCGGATGCCCTGAGCCAGATGCAGGAGAAGGTGGTGCAGAGCCAGCAGATCCTGCAGCGGACCCAGATCCTCCCTGATTTCCTGCCGCTGCCCGGCGGTGTTGCCTATACGGTGAATTCGGTTATCGCAACCGAGGTGGAGTTTATGTCTGCCGATTCGGTTTTTAAGCATAAGGTGCGCAAGACTTTGAACCTGGCTGAACCGCTCCCTGCATTAGCGCGGTTTCAGCTGGAGTTGCACCAGATCATCCATATTCTCCTCAGTAATGCTCTGGAAGCGGTGCAGGGGCAGGAGGATGCGGAGATCGTGGTTGAGTCATTTCTCGAAGGCGAGGGAGTCGGGATTCGGGTTACGGACAACGGTCCGGGGCTGGGCAGCGAGGCGGCGGCGCATTGCTACGAGCCGTTTTTTTCCACCAAGGAAGGCCATCTCGGTCTTGGCTTGTATCTGGCGAAAAAGCTCATCAGCCGCTGCGGCGGCGAACTTTCCCACAAGTCCAGTCCCGGGAGCACCGGTTTTTCTCTCCTTGTCCCGGTGGAGGCCATGCAGGTATGAAGCAGGTCAAAGGAAAAGAACCCCAAGCCAAGGCGGCGAGCCCAAGCAAAGGCGGCACCCTGTTTGTGGTGGCCACCCCCATCGGCAACCTGGAGGATATTACCCTCCGCGCCCTGCGCATCCTCAAAGAGGTGGATCTGATCGCCGCCGAGGACACCCGGCACACCAGAAAGCTCCTCACCCATTTCGATATCCATACCCCGCTGCTCAGCTACTACAAGGAAAACGAGGCGAGCCGCTCCCAGGAGATTGTGGCCCGTTTGCTTTCCGGGGCGCAGGTGGCCCTGGTTTCCGATGCCGGCACCCCAGGGATCTCCGATCCGGGTGGGATCCTGGTGAAGAGCGCCCACGAGCAGGGGGTGAGTGTGGTGCCGATTCCCGGGGTTTCGGCCCTGGCGACCATCCTCAGCGTGGCCGGTCTGACCGAGCCGTCGCATCTCTTTCTCGCCTTTCTGCCCTCCAAGGGGAGTGAGCGGCGCAAACTCCTGCGGGGGCTCAAAAATGAAGTGCACCCCATAGTTTTTTACGAGTCGCCCCGGCGGATCACCGCCTCGCTGGGTGATTGCCTGGGGGAGCTGGGCGAACGGCGGGCGCTGATCGGCCGGGAGCTCACCAAGATACATGAAGAGATTGTCTCGGCACCCCTGAGCGATCTTTTGGCCGACTTCAAGGGACGGGAGTCCATCAAGGGGGAATTCGTGGTGCTCATCGAAGGGCTGCGCGCCACCGGGACGCAACGGCCGGACAACCTGGACGATCTGCTGCGCTGGTATCGGGCGCAGGACGGGGTGAGCCTGAAAGACGCGGTGGCCAATATTGCCAAGGATCTGGATCTCTCCCGCTCCGAGGTCTATCAAAAGGCGTTGGCGGTGTGGAAGGAGCAGGGCTGATGTGGCAAAAATTGTTTTTTCTCGCCGTGGCCGGAGCCTGCGGCACCCTGGCCCGCTACGGGCTTTCCGGCCTGGTGCAGCGGGTGGCGGGCACAGGTTTCCCCTGGGGCACGGTTTCGGTAAACGCTCTGGGCTGCCTGCTCTTCGGCCTGGTCTGGACCCTGACCAGCGAGCGGTTCCCCGGCACCGGCGAGCTGCGGATCGTGCTGCTCACCGGCTTCCTGGGCGCTTTCACCACCTTTTCCACCTATATGGCCGAGACCGGCAACCTACTGGCGGACGGCGAGCAGATGTACGCCATAGGCAATATCCTGCTGCAGAACGGAGTGGGGGTGGTGTTGTTTTTTGTGGGGATGGCTTTGGGCAGGCTTATATAGAAATCTGCCTGCCAAGCAAGCTCAGCCAGGTCTTTTGTTCTTATGGCCATTAAAATCCCATTGGCACGCAGCCTAGCACCGGAGAGGCTGCCGAAAAGGGATTTGCACTGTTTGAGCGAAGCGAGTTTGCAAAGCCCCGGCAGCATCGAGGAGCACAGGGCATCCCGCCGCAGGCGGGACAAGAGACACGGGTGCCTTTTCTTTGGTTCGTTTCTTTGGGCAAGCAAAGAAATGAACAGAGGATGAAAACGTATTACTCTGGTTTTTGAGGCTGTTTGTTAACTAGCAAGAAGGAGACATGGTCATGGAACTCCCCTCGGAAGCGGAACTGCTCCGCATCTTCATCGGCGAAACCACCAAGCTCGGTCAGCGGCCGCTCTATGAAATCATTGTCGAGGAGGCGCGCAAGCGCGGCCTGGCCGGGGCCACGGTCACCCGGGGGATCATGGGCTTCGGCAAGAACAGCCGTATCCACACCGCCAAGATCCTGCGCCTCTCCGAGGATCTGCCCCTGATTGTCGAGATCGTTGACAAACCGGAGCGCATCGCCGCCTTTCTCCCGGAGCTCGACAAGATGCTCGATAAGGGCATGGTTACCCTGGAAAAGATCCGGGTGATCGCCTACCGGAACAAGGAAACCGCGTAAGTTCTTTGGCTTAGCCGCAACGGAGGGAGGCAATGGCTCGTCAGGTTGATCATGGTGCCCTCAGGGATTTCGTGGCCAAGCGGCGCAAGGAGAGTGGCGGCTATGGCGCGACGCCGAGGCTGCCCGCCACCATCCAGGACACCTTTCAGGCGGTCGCCCTGACCATGGTGCTGGGGGATGCGGTGCCCACCCCCCAAGCGGAACCTGCCCTGGCCGACTATCTTGCCCGGATGCTGGCGGTGCCCTGGCTGGGAATCGACACCACCTTCCGTCTTCTCACCACCTGCCATATCTGCGGCGTTGCCATCGATGGAGCGCGGGTCCGCGCCCATCTTGCCGCCTGCCTGAGCTCTGACACCTCGCTGGCCACCCGCTATTATGTGCGCCGCATCGCCAGGGAGATCCTGGCAGAGGAGCTGGACCTTCCCGGCTTGCAACGGTCGTTGTTCTTGCCTGCGCCCTGCGCGGTGCAGGATGTGGCCCGGTTTCTCTTTTTAAAAAAGATGGATGGTCAGTCGATTGGGGGGGCGGGTGAGCTCTCCGGCTGGCTTAAGCGCACGCAGAACGGTGACGGCGGCTTCGGCTTTTTCCCGGGCACTACTTCTTTTCTTGAGAATTGCCATGCCGGGCTTGCGGCTTTGAGCCTTTTGGGCGCAAGACCCGATGATCCGGCCAACCTCAGGGCCTTTATCGTCAGCTGTCAGACCGGAAGAGGCGGCTTTGGCCGGAGCCCGCGGGCGGCCCCTTTTCTTGACGCCTCCTGGCATGGGATCGCCGGTCTGCGGTTGCTGGCGGAGCTGGAAGCAGGTTCCGTTGGAGGGGTGGGGGATATTGCAGGCCGGCAAAACAGCCTGACCCTTTCCGTTTAAAAGAGGAATCCCCAGATATACTTTCCTGCCGTACTGAGCAGGCAGACGACCAGTATCCATTTGATGAATTTTGCCGGCACGAACCGTTGCAGCCGTGCCCCGCAGTACATGCCCGCAAATCCTCCCACCCCGAAAAGCAGTCCCAGCAGCCAGTCCGGAGCGATGACCATGCCCGGGTAGTGGGGGGCAAGGAGCTGGTAAAAGAGGACCCCAGCCACCGAGGTGACAAAGGTGCCCATCAGCGAGGCGCCGGCCACGGTATAGATGGGCAGTCCGAAGAAGCTGACCAAAAACGGGGCAATGATCGCGCCGCCCCCGATGCCGTACACCCCTCCCACCATGCCGACCACCAGGCTCAAGGCCATGAGGCCCACTCCGTTGACGGTGAAGGTTTCCCCGTAAAACTCGAAGACGATCCGGGTGGGGGTCCATTGGCGGACCGTGACCCGGTTTGCCGGCAAGTCTGTCGCGCTTCCTGTTGTTTGGGCGCTGTTTTTGCGTTCCTGGTGGAACCGCTCCTCCACCGTGGGCGCATCCGGGTTTCTTTTTTTCCCCAGCAGGTCCTGCAGCAGCCGGCCGCCCATGTAGAGGAGGACCGCGCCGGCAAAGAGCTTGAAGTTTTTCGGGTCGGGCAGGTATTTGATCCGGAGGATGGCCCCGACCAGCACCCCGGGCAGGGTGCCGATGATCACCACCCAGGTCAGGGGCCAGAGCATCCGCCCCTCTTTGAGGTAGCGGTAGACGCCGCTGGGAATGGCGACGATGTTGAACAACTGGTTGGTCGAGCTCACCGCCGGGCTGGTGAAGCCCAAAACGCTGACCTGGAAGGGCAGGAGCAGGAAGGCGCCGCTCACCCCGCCCATGGAGGTGAACAGGGAGATCCCGAAGGCGACCAGCGGCGGCACTAGCGGGTTGACCTCGATATTGGCAATGGGGAAATACATCAGCATTGCTCCTCGGAGCCACGTTCCTTCAGGGCTGCGTCCACCACCTGGCGGACCTCGGCCAGGCATCAGCGCCCGGCTGGGTTTGTCTCCGCGCAGCGGCACTGGCCGTCTTTCTTTTCCGAGGCAATGCGTTCCAGAATCAGTGACCGGCCGTGTTTCAGGATATCCTGGCGCAGGTCCTCTTCGGTGTAACCAAAACAGTAACAGATCAGGCGTGTCATGTTAGCCCTCGCGCGAGATGATGCAAGCTTTGGCGGCAGGCGCCTGTCCTCGGGGTGAGGATGTTTTTTCCCTATACCTCTCGGCGGAGCATTTGTCCAGCCACGAGCGGATCGATATCTCTAAAAAAGGAGCATGGCCAACATGGCGCCTGCAAAAACCACCCAGAGCAGATCGATTTTCATGAGCAGGGCTCCGAAGGCCGCAGCGGCGAGAAGCCGGTGAGGCCAGTCCCAGTGGACGTGCAGGGCAAGGCGGATGGTAACGGTGCAGAGCAGGCCGACAAAGGAGCAGAGAACGCCGTCAACGGCATGGTTGAACCAGCGGGAGGTGCGCATCCGGGCAAAGTAGGGCGCGGTGCCGATCAGCAGCAACAGGGAGGGGAGGAACATGGCCACCGTGGCGATCAGCGCGCCGAAAAGGCCATGGCGCAGGTAACCGACAAAGGTTGCCGTGATCACGATGGGGCCGGGGGTGAGTTGGCCCAGGGCGATGCCGTCCAGAAAGGTCGGGGCATTCAGCCAGGCGCGGGTCACGACGATTTCATGGAACAGGAGGGGCACCGAGGCAAAGCCGCCGCCAAAAGCCATGAGGTCGACCCTGGCCATGAGCAGGGCCAGTTGCGCGAGATCGTGGCGAAAGAAAGCAAGCAGGGCAAAACCTGCGGTAGTGGCTGCCAGCAGGAAAAGAAGCGCACGGGCGGTGGAGGGTAGGGGTGTCCGGGGTTCTGTCTGCGGCGCGGTTGGCTGCCCGGAGTTCAAGGTCATGCCCAAAAGAGCGGCAAGGAACAGGATCAAAGCCGGATGGGCAGCAAGCCAAAACAGCCCTGCGGCAGCGAGGGCGATGCTCCAGGTTTTCCAGCCGGAAAGAGCGGTTTTGCCAAAGGAGATGGCGGCATTGGCCACGATGGCGACAATGATGGCCTGTAGGCCGCTGAAAGCGGCAATTACGGCGGGAAGCGAATGGGTGCGGCTGTAGAAGGCCGAAAGCGCTGTCATGAGGAAAAAAGCAGGCAATCCGAAGCCGAGGTAGCCGGTGATGGCCCCCCGCACGCCCCGGACCCGCAGGCCGACGTAGGCCGCGACCTGCATGGCGGTGGCGCCGGGAATCGTCTGGCAAAGGGCCACGCCTTCCTGGAAGGTTTGTTTATGCAGCCAGTGTTCCCGCTCGACAGCCAGCTCACGGATATAGGCGATCATGGCCGGGCCGCCGAAGGCGGTTGCTCCCAGGCGTAAAAAGACGGCGAACAACCGGGGCAATGTCGGTGGCGGAGAGACAGGTTTTTGATGAAGATCGTTCATGAATGCCGGGATTCTTTATTGCTGATGCGCATCAATTCGCTTATCTCCCACGTTCGGCAAGCCAGATCATGTGCCGACTGCCGCCTTTGCTTCCCCGTGCGCGGGCGGTGATTTCCTCCACCGTAAATCCGGTCTGGCGCAGCAATCGGGAAAAGGCGGGTTCGGGGCTGGCGGACCAGACAGCCAAAACACCTGAGGGTTTCAGGGCACCATGGGCGGCGGTCAATCCGGCCCGGGTGTAGAGCCAGTCGTTGCCGGGGCGGGTCAACCCATCGGGACCGTTGTCCACATCGAGGAGGATGGCGTCGTAGGCCTGTTGTTCCGTTTGTAAAATCCGGGCGACATCAATCTCCCGCACCGAGACGCGGATATCCTTCAGGGGATGTCCGGCCAGACCGGCAAGCGGCCCCCGGTTCCAAGCAATCACTGCCGGAACCAGCTCGGCCACCACCACCCGGGCCTGGCTGCTCAGGTGTTTGAGCGCCGCCGCCACGGTATAGCCCATGCCCAGGCCGCCGATCAGGACGAAGGGCGCGGGGCGGGTGTGCAACCGGGCGCAGGCCAGCTCGGCCAGGGCCTCCTCCGAGCCGTGGGCCCGGCTGTTCATCAGCTCGTTGCCATCCACCCGGATGGCAAACTCCGTGCCCCGCCGGTAGAGGTGCAGCGTTTCGCTGCCTCCCGGAACCGGGGCGCTCTCCAGCAACTCCCAAGGGATCATGGTGGCCTCAAGCTCAAGGTGATTACCGTTGCAGGTGATTGTCCGCCTGCGCCATCGCGAGATACTACAAGAAACAGGCTCGGGCGGGAAGAGTCGTTTGTCTGGTCTTTTGCGGGAAATTATCTGCCCGGGCCGATTTTTGCTTCCTTGAATTTGATACATTTGCGGCTGTAGTCATCGAACTCGGCGCAGGTCCGCAGGACAAAGGCCTCCTGCTGGGGATAAAAGGTGCATTTGCTCTGGTAGTCGCAGGTGTTATTGAACCCATCCCAATGCTGGCATTCTTCCGTGCATTCCAGATCGTTATAGCTGTAGGTGGTTTTTTCAAAGAGGCATTTTTTGCTGAAATCGTCCCAGTACTGACACTCCCGCACCGCCAGGGGTTGACTGAGAGAAGCGGCCCCGCGTCCTTCGCAGATCACGGTAAGGTCCCGGTCGCGGAACACCTCCCCTTTTTTGAGATGCACCTCCCTGGCCAGAAGGGTGGTGGGGAAAGCGACAAGGAAGGCAAGCAAGAGGAGGAGCGGGCGCAGAGGCATAGTCGGATCCTTTGGTCTGAGGCGGCACAAGCGAGGAGCAGAGGGAACAAACCCCCCGGGGTTCCCGTGTGGGGTGATCTTCACCCGTTAGCTAGCCTGAAAAAACATGGTCTGTCAAGGCGGAGATCACGATCCCTCTTTGGTGGGCCGTTTTTTTAACGGCCGAAATAGGCAATCAGCGAGGCCTTGGCCAGGGGGGCGGTCAGCAGGAGAAAGAGGATCGCCAAAGCCACCGGGGAACGGGGGGGCGGTTTCCTCAAATCTTCCTGGGTGGTTTTAGCTTTTTTCGCCAGTGCGCTTATTCCACCACCAGCCGAGCACTGTAAGCAGAAGAGTGCCGAGGCCGCCAAGCAGCCACTTCCAGTATTTGTCGAAGAAAGAATCAATGAGCCACCAGAGCGTCACCTTCACCTCGATGCTCCGATCAAGGGGTTCCGGGATGGTATAGGGGTCGGCAGCGATGCCTTCAGGGGGAATGGCGAGCAGTTGGAGGTGCAGGATATGGGTGCCGGGCCAGGTCGGGGTGATCTCCCAGCTCCAGGTGGTGCGGCCGGCCAGATGGATGATTTGCTGCTCCGGCGAGATGGGGGTGATGGTGAATTTTTCCCCTTTCAGGGTCGCTTTCATGACCGGGCTGACCTGGATGGTGCCGGAGGCGATCCGGTTGGCATCGGCTGGCAACAAGGTGTTCAACTGTTGCGCCAGCTCTTGCGCCAGCGCCTGGTGGCTTGCGGTGGTGTCCACCCAGAGATAGACGGGATACGGTTTGGCAACCTTGATGGGCGAGGGGGTGTTGAAGGTATAGGCGGCATCCTTGAAACTGGCCAGGTAGTCCTTGCAGCGCTCGCTCCAACCGGATTCGGCGCCGCCATTCTTCGCGGCCGGCGGGGTCTCAGGAGGAACCGGTTGCTCCGCGGTGGTGGCGTCGCCTCCAACGGTCATCCCGGCCGTGGAGGTTGCGCTCTTCGGGGCAGAGGCGGGGGGAGGCATCACCGTTTCGGCCGGCACCTTCATGGCGTATTCTTCGTGGGGCTTAAACCTCGGCGGCGGGGGAGTGGTTTCGCTCTCGGCGGGTACGGGTGGCGGTTGCGGTGTGTCATTGCCAGCGGCCGGGACGGTGATTTTTTCGGTCTTTGCCTCTTCCGGGGCCTGGCTTGAGGTGCAGGCGGCAAGCAGCCCGAGTAGCATCACCAGTAAGAGAACGAAAGGTGTCATCTTCATGATCTTCTCTCCTCGTATGGAGTTAGAAAAATATTTTCCCCGGTAACAGCTGGCAACGCGTTATTTTGTCGCCTTTTCTGTTGTGGCGCCGAGAGAGGCGATGCCCATCTGGAAGCTGGAGCTGAAGTCCGAACGGAGAGATTCGCGTTTGGAACGCAGTGTTTCCGGAAATTTGAAAAGGATATGACCGTGATTGCCATAACGATTCTCCCCTCGTTTGGCTTGTGAAGTGCTCTGCTTTGTTAGGTACTTAAAATTCAGGGGTTTGTCAATCGGCAGCAGGAGGAAAGAGGCGCCATTTTCTTCGCCAGGGTAGCAGGAATGCTTCGACAGCTCCCAAGAAACATGTAAACTGTATCTATTCTGTTGCGCCCCGGTTTTTCGCCTCAAGACAAAAGAGAAAAGTGACGAATCGTGCTGATTGATAAGGCTTTCATCCTCGCTGCTATTGTTTTTGCCGGTATGCTCTGTCAGTGGCTCGCCTGGCGGGTAAAGCTGCCCGCCATTCTTTTTCTGCTCTTTGCCGGGATCATTGCCGGGCCGTTTACCGGCTGGCTCAACTCCGACGCCCTGTTCGGCGACCTGCTTTTTCCCTTTATCTCCCTTTCCGTGGCGGTGATCCTTTTCGAGGGCAGCCTCACCCTGCGCTTCCACCAGCTTGCCGGGCTGGGGCAGGTGGTCCGCCGGATGATCACCTTCGGGGTCTTGGTCACCTGGCTGATCACCGCTGCCGCCACCCGGTTGGTCTTTGATTTTCCCTGGCCATTGGCCCTGCTTTTTGGCGCGATCACCTCGGTGACCGGCCCCACCGTGATCGTGCCCATGCTGCGCACGGTGAGGCCCAGCGCGGCAGTGGCCAATATTCTCCGCTGGGAAGGGATTGTCATCGATCCCATCGGCGCGACCCTGGCTGTTTTGGTCTATGAGTTCATCCTCGCCGGCAGCAGCGGCAACGCCCTGGGCCATACCCTGCTCGCCTTTGCCAAACTCATCGGCATCGGCCTTTGTCTCGGCTCTCTGAGCGGCTATCTCTACGGCAATATCTTAAGGCGTCATTGGCTGCCGGAGTTTCTCCACAACGTGGCCACCCTGGGGCTGGTCATCTTCGTCTTTGCCTTGTCCAACACCGTTCAGGAGGAATCCGGTCTGCTCACCGTGACGGTCATGGGGATCTGGCTGGCCAACATGCGGGATGTCTCCCTGGAGGAGATCCTGGATTTCAAGGAGAGCTTGAGCGTTCTCCTCATCACCGTCTTGTTTATCGTCCTGGCTGCGCGTCTTGATTTTCAGCGGTTTTTTCATCTCGGCTGGCAGGTGGCGTTCATCTTCCTCTCCATCCAGTTCCTTTCCCGCCCCTTGAGTGTGATGGTCTCGGCCCTCGGCTCGAAGCTGAGCTGGCCGGAGCGGCATCTTTTGGCCTGGATTGCGCCGCGCGGGATCGTGGCCGCCGCCATCTCGGCCCTTTTTGCCATCAAACTAGAAGCGGCGGGGTACCACGGGGCTGAGTTGCTGGTGCCCCTGACCTTTTCGGTGATCATCGGCACCGTAGTGCTGCAGAGCGGTACCGCCCGATTCATCGCCAAGCGGCTTGGGGTGGCGGAGCCGGACCCCCGGGGATTTTTGCTCATCGGCGCGAATCTGGTGGCGAGAGCCATTGGCAAGGGTTTGCAGCAGGCGGGTTTTCGGGTCTTGCTTGTTGACAGCGACTGGGAGAAGATCAGCGGTGCTAGGCTGGAGGGGTTGGAAACCTATTACGGGGAGCCGGTTTCCGAGCACGCGGATCGTAATCTCGATCTGGTCGGGATCGGCACCCTCCTGGCCCTTTCCCCGCGCGGTTCGCTCAATGCCCTTTCCTGCATGCATTACCGGATGGAGTTGGGTGCCAAGGCTGTTTATGCGATCCAGGCGGCGTCGGATCTGGAGATGAGCAAGGAGCGCCAGACGGCCTCCCGGCGGCATTGGCGGGTTCTTTTCGGCCCGGAGGTTACCTTTTCCAGCCTGGCCAAGGCGCTGAATCATGACGGCTGGAAGATACACTCCACCACCCTCAGTCAGACCTTTGATTTTGCGGCCTATCAGCAGCAATACGGGCAGGGCGCGATTCCGCTTTTTGCGGTGAGTCCCAAGGGGAAGATCGAGGTGTTTACCGTGGAGCAGGTGTTGCATCCGCAGCCGGGCTGGACCATTATCGCCTTGGTGGCGGATGCGGAGGGGAGCAATTCGGTCGGCAATGCTTGAGACGAATTCCGGGGACACATACGAAAGAGGTGCCCCCGGATCCGTGCCAGGATATCATTTTGACGCTTGACAGACCTTGCTGAGATCGCTCCGGTTCAGCGGCAGTGGTATGCCGGGAGCTGAACCGGAGCTTGTCTTGTTTGTGCGGTTACCCGAGATCGAAGCGGTCCAGGTTCATCACCTTGTTCCAGGCCGCAACGAAGTCATGCACGAACTTCTTTGCCGCATCATTCTGGGCATAGACTTCGGCCAGGGCGCGCAGCTGCGAGTTGGCGCCGAAGATCAGGTCCACGCGGCTGCCGGTCCACTTGAGTTTGCCGCTCACCCGATCACGCCCCTCGAAGACGTTTTCCTCTCCCGGGGTTGCCTTCCAGGTCGTGGACATGTCGAGCAGATTCACGAAGAAGTCATTGCTGAGCGTTTCCGGGCTCTTGGTGAAGACGCCGTGTTTTGATTGTCCGAAATTGGCATTCAAAACGCGCATCCCGCCGACGAGAACCGTCATCTCGGGAGCGGTCAGGGTCAGCAGTTGCGCCCGATCAACCAGCAGTTCTTCTGCCGAGACGGCGTATTTGCTTTTGAGATAGTTGCGGAATCCGTCCGCTTTCGGCTCAAGGACACCGAAAGACTCCACGTCGGTTTGCTTTTGCGACGCATCCGTGCGTCCCGGCGTGAAGGGAACGACAACCTTGTGGCCGGCTTTTTTGGCAGCCTGTTCGACCCCGGCGCATCCGCCCAGGACAATCAGGTCGGCAAGCGTTACCTTCTTCTTGCCTGACTGCGCGCTGTTAAACGCCTTTTGGATTTTCTCAAGGGTTTGCAGCACCTTCTTCAATTGGGCCGGCTGGTTGACCTCCCAATCCTTCTGCGGGGCAAGGCGAATGCGCGCCCCGTTGGCACCGCCGCGCTTGTCGGACCCGCGGAAGGTGGAGGCCGACGCCCAGGCGCAAGAGACCAGTTGGGAGATCGACAACCCCGAAGCAAGAATCTTACCCTTGAGGTCCGCGATGTCCTTGGCGGTGATCGGCTTATGCTCGGCAGCGGGTACCGGATCCTGCCAGATCAGTTCCTCCGCCGGGACCTCCGGGCCGAGATAGCGCGAGCGCGGGCCCATGTCGCGGTGGGTCAGCTTGAACCACGCCCGGGCAAAGGCGTCCGCGAACTCCTGAGGGTTGGCCAGGTAGCGCTGCGCGATGGGCGCGTAGATCGGGTCGAACTTCAGCGAGAGATCCGCCGTGGTCATCATCGGCCGGTGCTTCTTGGACGGATCATGCGCGTCGGCCACCATGTCCTCTGCGGCCACGTCCTTGGCCAGCCACTGATGCGCGCCGGCCGGGCTCTTGACCAGTTCATACTCGTACTTGAGCAGCACCTTCAGATAACCCATGTCCCAGGTGGTCGGGTTCGGCTTCCAGGCTCCCTCGATGCCGCTGCTGATCGTATCGCCGCCCTTGCCGCTGCCGAAGCTGCTCTGCCAGCCGAGCCCCTGTTGTTCAAGGGGAGCGCCTTCGGGTTCGGGACCCACCTTAGAGGCAGGGCCGGCGCCGTGGCATTTGCCGAAGGTATGGCCGCCGGCGACCAGGGCGACCGTTTCTTCGTCGTTCATCGCCATGCGGGCGAAGGTTTCGCGCACGTCACGGCCCGAGGCGACCGGATCCGGCGTACCGTTCGGCCCTTCCGGGTTCACGTAGATGAGGCCCATCTGCACGGCGGCAAGTGGGTTTTCGAGGTCCCGATCCCCGGAGTAGCGCTTGTCGCCGAGCCAGGTGTCCTCGCTGCCCCAGTAGATGTCCTCTTCCGGCTCCCAGATGTCCTCGCGACCACCGCCGAAGCCGAAGGTCTTGAATCCCATGGACTCCAGGGCGCAGTTGCCGGTGAGGATCATCAGATCTGCCCAGGAGATCTTGTTGCCGTATTTCTGCTTGATCGGCCACAACAGGCGACGCGCCTTGTCGAGGTTCACATTGTCCGGCCAGCTGTTGAGCGGCGCCAGGCGCTGGTTGCCGGACCCGGCCCCGCCGCGGCCATCGCCCATGCGGTAGGTGCCCGCGCTGTGCCAGGCCATGCGGATGAAGAGCCCCCCGTAATGTCCCCAATCGGCCGGCCACCATTCCTGGGAGTCGGTCATCAGCCTGTAGAGGTCCTTTTTTATGGCCTTCAGGTTGAGCTTCTTGAATTCCTTTGCGTAGGTAAACTCCTCGCCCAGCGGATTGGACTTGGCGGAATGCTGGTGCAGTATATGAAGGTTCAATTGGTTCGGCCACCAATCCCGGTTCGAGGTGCCACCGCCGGCTACTTGTTTGCTGGTTTTGCCCGTTACCGGGCACTTGCTTGGTTCGGTCATAAGATTTCCCCCTTGTATTGTTTGCGCTTACTCACGGTGTTTTTAGTGTATCACTTCCAGTGGGCCAGCTTTTCAATCAGGTGATAGGCTTGGCGCGACAACCCTCTCCGAGGCTCAGCCGACAGGGAATTCTGATATCGGTCATGGGATTGGTGTCGCTGGTGGTTATGATCGTTGTTCGGTTTGCCATGGTGCTCCTCCCTGATGTTGATTTTTAATATCGTATCATAGCTGATTTTTGCAGTGAAGCTGAACCGGACGAAAGCCGGCTTATTTTTCAGATACCTTTTTAATAACATAAACTATCTCAGAATTATTCCTATTTGAAAACCAAAAAAAATGTTTCACTTCGCTCGGCCGCCATTTGCGCACTTTCCGCAAATCCCATGCAGGGTGATATTCTTCTTATCAATCCGGCCCCAGCCGGAGATTTCCTTGGGCAGTTGCACCGCATCAAAGGAATTCCAGTTGAAATCGGTGATGGCCCCGCATTGCCGGCAGATGGCATGGTGGTGGAGATCCATGTCGGCCTCGAAACGGGCCTGGCTTTCCACGGTTTCCACCTTGGTGATGAGGTGGTGTTTTTCAAAGGTAGCCAGGGTCCGGTACACGGTATCAAGGGAGAGGGTGGGCATCCTTTTTTGTAGCCTTTTGTAAAGCGTTTCTGCCGAAGGATGGTCGCAGGCCACGGCAAGCTCGCGAAAGATTTCCAGCCGCTGATGGGTCAGCTTGAGGCCGACCTTGCGACAGGCCTGCTCAAAGGCGCGCAGTTTTTGTTCGAGGTTTGTTTGCGGAAGTTTTTTCGCCATGGGTGCGCCGGGTCCAGGTAGTAATTATTCTTGTTTAGTTTATATTCGTATCGCGACTCTCTGTCAAGGAGATTGTCCGGTGGAAATCTCCGTCATGTCGGGCTTCTGGGCGAAACAAATAGTATGTGTGATATTAGGGCAATACCTTCTTGTGGCTGGGGGGTCGTTTATTTCGCTTTGCGGATCTCCGCGCGGAAGACTAAATTATAAATTAGAGACAAACTGTTTTCAGTAAGGTGAATTGATCCTGCCATCATCGTGCGCGCAACACAGGGAGGCGGAACAATGAAACAGATAATTACCTCGGAAAAAACCAAGATCAAGCTCTGGCTCGACGATATCGATGCCGGCGCCTTTGCCCAGGCGAAAAATCTCGCCAATCTTCCCTTTGTCTTCAAACATGTTGCCGTGATGCCGGATGCCCATCAGGGGTATGGCATGCCCATCGGCGGGGTCATGGCCTCGGAAGAGGTGGTGATCCCCAATGCGGTCGGGGTCGATATCGGTTGCGGCATGTGTGCGGTGCGGACCTCGCTTGCCACCTTGTCCACGGAACAATTGAAGGGGGTCTTGACCGAGATCAGAAGAACCATTCCTTTAGGCTTCAAGCATCATAAAAGGGGGCAGGACCGCAGCCTCATGCCCAAGAGCGCGATCCCCCTCGATGAGTTGACGGTTATTGCCCGGGAATATCAAAGCGCCCTGACCCAACTCGGCACCCTGGGCGGGGGGAACCATTTCATCGAAATCCAGAAGGGCAATGACGGCCATGTCTGGCTGATGGTGCATTCCGGCAGCCGCAATCTCGGCTTTAAGGTGGCCAATTACTACAACCGCTTGGCCATGGAGCTGAACAGGCAATGGGGCTCCAAGATCCCGCCGAACTGGCAGCTGGCTTTTTTGCCCATCAGCAGTGCGGCCGGGCAGATCTATCTGCATGAAATGCGTTTTTGCGTGGAATTCGCCTATGCCAATCGGAAGATGATGATGGAGCGGGTCAAGGAGGCGGTGCTCTCCGTGGTGCAGCCGGTGTTCTTTGAGCCGATGATCAATATTGCCCATAACTATGCGGCCATGGAAGTCCATTTCGGCAAAAATGTCATGGTCCATCGCAAAGGGGCGACCCGGGCCCAGGTTGGCGAGATCGGTATTGTCCCCGGCTCCCAGGGCACGCCCAGCTATATTGTGCGGGGCAAGGGCAACAAGGAAAGTTTTGAGTCCTGCGCCCATGGGGCCGGGCGGAAGATGGGCCGCAAGCAGGCCCAGCGGCAGCTGGATCTGGAGCGGGAGAAGAAGCGTCTGGACGATCAGGGGATTATCCATGCCATCCGTTCCGTCAGCGATCTGGAAGAAGCGGCTGGCGCCTATAAGGACATCGATGCGGTGATCGAAAATCAGTTGGATCTGGTGGAGGTCTTGGTGGAGTTGCGTCCCCTGGCGGTGATCAAAGGGTGAGCGGCCGAGGCTCTACGAAAAGAGGCCAGCCGCTTTTTTTTGCCACTGGCTACGGGGTGTCGCGAAATGATTGTAATGCTGCAAGGACACATTCGAGATCCTTTGTGGTGTGGCTGGCGTTGAGCTGGAAGCGGATTTCTTCGTCCCCCTTGGGAACCACCGGGTAGCAAAGGCCGGTGGCAAGGATGTCGTGGGCAAAGAGGTGGTTCACCAACTGTGTGGTTTTTGCGGTGTCGCGGAGCATGAGGGGGACGATGGGGTGGTCGCCGTTGATGCTCGCATAGTCGAGAGCGGTAAGTCCATCGGTAAAGAATTTCCGTAAGCCCCGCAATTTTTCCAGCAGGAATCCCCCTTCGCTCCCGGTGAGAATATCCAGCGCCTTGCCGGCGGCCGCAGCCTCCGCCGGGGTGATGGGGTTTGAGTAGATATAGAAGGGTGCGGTTTCCCGCAGGTAATCGCGAAAAAGAGCATCCCCCACCATATAACCGCCGTTGACGCCGAAAGCCTTGCCCAGGGTACCGATCAGAATATCCACCCGGCCGCGGGTATATTCCTCGCAACCGCGGCCGCTGGGGCCAAAGACCCCGACCCCGTGCGAGTCGTCGGCCACGGTGATGATCCCCTCGGGAAAGCTGTCTTCCAGCTCGGCGCACAAGCTGCTCAACTCGGCCAGCGGCGCGTGGTCGCCCCGCATGCTGAAGACGCCGTCGGTGACCACGACCACCCTCCTGACCTTGCCCCGGAATTCCGCAAGTTTGACGGTGAGATCCGCCATATCCAGATGGCGGTATATCGCCTTGGCCGCTGGCTTTGCCAAGCGGATAGCGTTGATGATGCAGTTGTGGTTCAAGGCGTCGCTCACCACCAGGGTTTCTTCCGTGATCAGCTGGGGCAGCACCCCCATCACCGTGGCATAGGCGGAGCTCATGAGCATCCCTGCCTCGCGGTCGTGGAACCGGGCCAGTTTTTCTTCCAGTTCCGTATGGGAAAGGCAGGTGCCGCTGATAAAGCGCACCGCCCCCGGGCCTGCGCCGAAACGGCGCGCCGCCTCCTCTGCCGCTCCAATCACCTCCGGATGGAGGGAGAGGCCGAGATAGGAGTTGGAGTTCAGCCGGAGAAACTCCCGGTCACCGTAGCCGACCAGAAGGCAGCGGGGGCCAAAGTCTGCCCGGGCCGGTCTGATGGCGGTGAGCGCCCGTTCGTGGCCCTTGCGGGTCGCTTGTTTGTCCAGGGCGGCGAGCGTGTCGGCAAACTGCGGCCTGATCTTTTCAAGGCTCATTGGCCTCCTCCTTGTTGGTGGAATGGTCGGCTTTCCCGGCTTTCCTTAGCGGAGAGGGCACCAAGCATTTCCCTGGTCATTTCGCGCAGGCCATATCGGGGCCGCCAGTCCCAGTCCGCGCGGGCGGCGCTGTCGTCCAGGCTGTTGGGCCAGGAATCGGCAATGGCCTGGCGAACGGGGTCCGGTTGATAGGAGATGGTAAAGCCCGGGATATGCAGTCCAATTTCCGCCCCCAGCGTTTCCGGGGCAAAGCTCATGGCTGTGAGGTTGTAGGCGTTGCGATGGTGCAGCCTTGCCGGTTCGGCTTCCATGATCTCCATGGCCGCCCGGATGGCGTCGGGCATGTACATCATATCCAACCGGGTGCCCTGTTGCAGGAAGCAGGTGTATTGTTTTTGGCTCAGGGCGGCGGCAAAGATCTCCACCGCATAATCGGTGGTGCCGCCGCCGGGCTGGGTCTTGTGGGAGATGAGGCCGGGAAAGCGGATGCCCCGGGTGTCCAAGCCATAGCGGTGGTGATAATAGTCGCAGAGGAGCTCGCCGCTTACCTTGGTCACTCCGTACATGGTGTTGGGCCGCTGGATGGTCACCTGCGGGGTATGGTCGCGGGGGGTTGAGGGGCCGAAGGCGCCGATGGAGCTGGGGTGAAAGACTCCGCAATGGGCGAGGCGGGCCACCTCCAGCACATTGAGCAGGCCGCCCATGTTGATCTCCCAGGCGAGCTGGGGATCTGCCTCGGCCGTGGCGGAGAGCAGGGCGGCCAGGTGGTAGATGGTGTCGATCCGTTCCCGCTCGACCAGCTCGGCAAGTGCGTTGCGCTCGCGGATGTCCAAGGCGGCATAGGGGCCATTCTCGCGCAATTCCGACGCCGGGTTTTTTTTGTGCCCCACCGCGATAACATTGGCTGCGCCGTAGCGGGCGCGCAGGGCCGGGACGAGTTCCGAACCGATCTGGCCGGTTGCGCCGGTGACAAGAATGCGGTGCATGGTGTTTTTATCCTTTGCTTTCATCGCAGTTAAAATCCCATTGGCACGCAGCCGAGCACCGGAGAGGCTGCCGAAAAAGGAGTTTGCACTGTTTGAGGTCCCCGAATGGGCATAAACTCCGCGAGTTTGCAAACCTCCCGGCAGTATCGAGGAGTCCCCGCAGGGCATAAACTCCGGGCATCCCGCCAGCGGCGGGACAGCAGTGTGACTTGATCACGCGGCGAGGGACACAGGAGACAGCGTATTTCTCTGGCTCCCGAAGCTGCTTGGTAATCAGATTTGTTTACGGAGTCTTCAGGCTTACTTCCCGTGTGTCACGAACATATTTTTTACAAGTCTGTCCTACTTGGCGCCCCTTTTCTTCTGCATAATCTTTTCCAGCTCCCCGCCATCCACAATCTCCTGGCGGATCAGGATATTGGCCAGGGTCTCTATCTGTTGCCAGTTTGCCTCAATCATTTCCCCTGCCTTGCGCGTGGCCTTGTCGATCCAGAGGCGGACCTGGCGTTCCACCACCTCCCGGAAGAGCTGTTTGTTCACGTTGCGGCTTAAGGTGTCGGTGTGGACAAAGCCCAGCTCCTCGTCCATGCCCAGGTTGGCGATGGCGGTGTAGGCCTGGTGTGTCGCTTCTTCCAGATCGCTGGCTGCGCCGGTGTCCATGCCCTTGGCGCCGAATTTTTTCATGCTTGCCATTCTTCCCGCCATGAGCACGCAGATGTTGTTGAACACCTCCTCTTTCGAGAGGTTGCTGGGGAAATCCTCGAAGCTGTAGGAGATGAAGCCCAGAACCCGCAAGCGCGGGGCAATGGTCACCTGCTCGATTTTGGTATTGGGGAGCAGCAGGTAGGAGAGGACCGCATGTCCGGCTTCGTGGAAAGCGGTCATGCGCAGGTCTTCCTCCAGGTTGCGGATATGGGTTTTTTCGAGCTTGGAGCCGTACTTGATGATGTTGATCTGCTCGATGAGGATCTCCTCGCTGATGCATTTCAAGCCGTGGCGGATGGCGTGGAGGGAGGCCTCCTTGCCGATGCGCTGCAATTCGTAGCCGTTCATCCCCGAGATGTAGCGCACCACCTTGTCCACGTCGATCTTGCCGTTATTGGGCTTTTTCAGAATCTGCTCGACGAAGAAGCGTCGAGCCTCCCGGTCCAGTTCCGGCGCCTCGACAAAGGTGTCGATGCGGTCCGGTTCGATGAGCAGCGGCGGCACCTCCTCCCGGCTCACCGCCGTGACCACGGTGAACACCGACTCCTCCGGCTCGTCGGAAAGGGCGTCAATTTCAAGGGCGATCTGGTCGGCAGGCACCCCGGTCAGCATCCCCTCCATCAAGCCCTTGACGTCGATGCCGTCGAGAAAAACGATGCTGGGCGCATATTCCCGCGCCTTGAGATAGACCAAGCGGATGTATTCGGAATCAAAGAGCTCGGTGCGGGAGACATAGATGTAGGGCCGGCCGGCCTCCCGGGCAAAGGCTTTGCCCAGCAAGGTTTTTCCTACGCCAGGAGGACCATAGAGCAGCATGCCCTTGGGCATACTGATGGAAAATTTCTTTACCAGTTCGGGTTTTTTCAGGGTGTTGATGATCTGCTTCAGGGTCGTTTTGGTCTGGCGATTGCCGGCGATGTTCTCAAAACCGATCTCGGAAAACTCAATGGCCGGCCGCTCGCTGCGCAACAGCCCCTTGCCCATGGGCAGCGAACGGGGTTCCGCCTTGGCCAGGCTGAAGATGAGGGTTTCCCCCCGCAGGTATTCCTTCCAGGTCAGCTCCACGGTCTGATTATTTTTGTAGATGAGGGGCAGGAGCTGGTCGCCTGCCTCCGTGAGCTTGTGAAGCGAGGCTTCTGCCTTCTTGGTGAGTTTGAAGATGATTTTGCTCGGGGAGCTCGGCAATTGCCGCAGAGTGCGAGTGATCTTGAAGAGCACCTCGTCGGGCAGCTTCTGTTTTACCTTTTTTGCCGTGATCGCCGGGCCCAGGGAGAGGACCAGGAGGGTGACCAGCCCCTTGAGCTCGGGGAATTCAAGGGTAATTCCTTTTTGCCGGAAATATTCGCCCACCTGCGCCAGGGAATCCGTGCCGATGCGGACCATGGCGTTCATGCCCAGCCGGTTGAAAAGGATGATGTAGTTTTGGGCCAGGGTGGTGAGAAGCTTGGGCGCGATCGCCTCTTGGATCACATCGCCCGCCACCTTCTTTTCCTTGGCCATGGCCTCCATGATCAGGCTTTGGGCCCGGGTTTTGTTGCGCCGGAAGGTGGAGAGGAATTCCTTGCCCTGGTAAAGGGTGCTGCCCAGGGTGGAGGTGAAGATCACGATCACCTCCCGGCAGTTGATGCCGTTGTCCGGCTCCTCTTTGGTAATCAGCTCGAGCAGCGCCATCTGCAACTGGTTGCTTGCCATTTCAATGGACTCAAAGAGGATGATGGCCCGGGGGGTGGCGCGGAGAAAGCGGATCAGTTCGCCTTCCTGGATTTCCTCGCCGATCACCTGGGGGGCGAGGAGCTGGTCCGCGCTTTCCGGGTCGCTGTACCGTTCCAGATCAAAACGTTTGAAGCCGTCATACTCCTTGAGCATGCGGCAGAGAACCCGGGCCAGATAGATCTTGCCCACACCCGGCGGGCCGAGAAAGGTGAAGATCGCCTTGGGCGGCGCCTCCTTGGGTGGGCGGAAGGCCAGGTGAATGAAGGCGTCCACCACCTCGTCGATGGCGTCGTCCTGGTCGAGGACGATCTTTTTCAGCTCCTTGCGGAGGGTTTCAAACTGCTTGAGTTGGTTTTTGGGCGGCTGGGAAGGTAGCAAGAGTTTTCTCCCTCAAGGGTTTGCAGGCAGTTTTTTCGTGCCGCCTCCCTACAGGGCAGGTTCGGCGGGAAAAAAACGAATGCTCTCTTTACTCTAGGGAAAAATGAGGGGGTGCGTCAACTGGTTCTGTAGGGTTTTGTTGTCGGGCGGAAAAAGAAGGGGGATAGGGGGATGTTTTTTTATTTGCCAGGCACCAGATCGATGATGGTCACCTCCGGCGGCGCCAGGAAGCGAATGGGCGGGCCCCAGGTACCGGTGCCTCGGCTCAGATAGAGAAGGCCGCTGTTCAACTGAGTGACCCGGCCGCCCCGTTGCGGATAAAAAAACCAGGTGAGGAGGTTGAAGGGGAATATCTGCCCCTTATGGGTGTGACCGGAAAGCTGAAGATCAAACAGCCCCAGGCTTTCCGGCGCGATATCCGGCCGATGTTTCAGCAGGACGGTAAAGTTTTCCTTGGGCATGGCAGCAAGAAGCTCGTGCTCCGACGCAGCATGCTCCTTGCCGATTGATTTGACTGCAGGGTCATCCACTCCGACAAAATTGATGGTGCCGATGACCATCCCCTGATGGCGCAGCATGGTAAAGCCTGCTGCTTTCGTAAAAGCCAGGGCATCCTGCAGCCCGGCGTAGAATTCGTGGTTGCCGGTAATGGCGAATTTGCCCAGGCGCGGTTTGACCGCCCCCAGCAGAGACGTTTCCGTGGTGAGGTGGTTGAGCTGTCCGTCGACCAGATCGCCGGTGGCGACCAGGATATCGGGCCGTGCCTCTTCCATGCGGGCGATAATCCTTTTGAGCCGAGCCTCCCGGATAATGAGCCCCAGATGCACATCCGAGATCTGAGCAATTCGAATCCTGCCGGTGCTGGCGCTAATTTTTGGGCTGACGATCTCGAGGTGTTCAAGCCGGATATCCCCGGCTTCAAAGAGCCCATAGCTGTAAAGGGCAAATACCAATATGGCCTGGAGCGCAAGAACCTGGCGCGGCGAAATCGGTGTCTGGCAAAGTTTTCTTTTTAGCATCTTTTCCCCAGCCTGAATGGCAAGGGTGATCAGATCAAGGGCGGCGGCAAGGCTGATGAAGAGGAAAAGCAATCCCATCCAGCTGAAGCTGGCATAGGCCCAAAAGCGGGCGCCTGTCTCAATCCCAGCCCTTTCGGCCAGCCGGACCATAATCGGAGCCGCGATCATGGTCGCCATGAACAGGGAGATGCAGAGAGTGGCTATTCTGCCAAGGGGAAAGGCTTTTTTGATCTTGCGGAAGGCATAGTAGTGGACGAGGGGATAGATCGAGAGATACACAAGCAGGAAGCGGATCATTGGTTTGCTCCCGGGTTGATGTACGCAAGGTGGGGCCAGGATAGGTGCATTGTAACCGGAGAGAAAAAAGGGGCAAGAGGGAATAGCTTCAAAAGTCGATCAACTGAAACAGGGTGAGCGTGGCCTTGCCCTTGGTGCCTGGGGCATTGAGCAGATGCCAGGCCGTGTATTGCTCGGCATAGAGGGTGGCTGAGGTCATGCCGTCGAGGGGCACCACTACCTGCAGGCCGCGCAGAGCAGCGCCGGTGGCGGTGTGCAATACAGCGCCTTCCGCGGCAGTGCCGACGATGACCACGGTTTTGATCGCTTGGTCGCGGAGAATCTTTTCCAGTTCCGTATTGTGGAATTTGTCCACGCCGGATTGGACGATGGGCGTATCGCCCAGCGGCAGCACCCCGGGCAGGATGGTCTGCGGGGTTCCCTTGGTGGTAAGGCTGTAGACCACTTTCATGCCCTTGCTCCTTGCCTGATCAAGAAAACCCTTGATCCGCGCCACCGAATCCGGGCAGCGGGGCCGACGCTCACTGTTGCAGGTCCATTCTTCGATGTCGAGAATCAGCAAGGCGCTGCTTTCCGGGGCGAGGTGTACCGGCTGGATTGGTACCGGCGGCGGGGGGGTGATCTCGGTCCAGACATCCAGGAGATTTTTTTCACCTGCCATGGAGGGGGCGGGGCAAAAGAGGAAGGAGAGGATGAGCGCGAGAAGAACTCGTGCGGTCAGTGGAAATCTTTGCAGGACGGGGATATTGACTCGCATGCTGGCGTGCATCTTTTTCTTCTAGGGGGACAACGATCTATATCAGTAGAAGACGAATGACCCTTCCCTTAAGGGCAACCGCCCTTCTTGCCTCTGTGGGAGAAGAAAGCTTAAGCCACCCCCCTTTTGTTTTCGTACATGAGACGATCCGCCCGGGTAAGAAGTTTTTCCATGGAGCAGGGGTTTTCCTTGTTGTAGCGGGTTATGCCGTAGCTGAGGGCGAAGGGGTAGTTCCGGTCGGGCTGCTGCTTTCTGGCAGTGATAGCCGCGGCCATGCGGGCCTTCAGGGTGGCATTACTTTCTTTTCCCGCTTCGTCCAAGAGAAGCACGACAAATTCATCACCGCCCAGGCGTCCTATGATATCGGATTTGCGAAAGGTTTCTTTCAGCAGATCGGCGGTCTCCTTGATAAATGTATCTCCTGCCCTGTGCCCGAGGGTGTCGTTTATTGCTTTCAGGTGGTCGCAATCGGCATAGAGGACATATATTTCCCCCGGAGTTCGATCGGCGATCTGGATCTGTTTTTCGGCCAGCATCAGGAAGCCGCGCCGGTTATACAGGCCGGTCATCTCATCGGTGACCGATATCTGCTGGAGCATCTCTTCTGCTTTTTTCCGCTCGGTGATGTCTATCTGGTATTCGATCATCTTGGTGATGGCGCCGTTTTGATCCGCGATAGGGTAGCCATGCACTTCAACATGCTCTGCCTTGCCCTTTGCATCGGTATGAATATGCTCGACAATCACCGGTTCTCTTTTTGTTCTGACAAGATTGAGCGGGCACTCGTGCTCTTCGGAATTGCAGGGGGTATCACTGTTGTGGGTGGCAGTGAAACATTTTTTCCCTGTTGTGATGCCCGCATGCGCGGCGATGGTATTTGACAGCTCAACCTCATAGGAATCGACATCGATCACATAAAACGGATAGGGGAGTGATTCGATCACGCTTTGCAGGAACCGGTTCTGCTCCTGGATTTTTTCTTCCGATTCCTTGCGATGGCTAATATCCGTGGCAATCTCCAACCGAACGATTCTGCCGTCAATCCAGCGGATCGCGCGGTCGTAGATGTGGTACCAGTGGCCATTCACCGTATTTTGAAATTCCCAGCTGTATCCCTCGAGAGGGATTCCGTTCGTGTCGACCAACTTGTCGTTGGAGCAAAAGGGACACGGCCCGTCTTGTCCGGTCTGGATCGATTGCCAGCAGATCTGTCCGGTAATATCGCCAAAGATTTTCTTCATGTAATCGTTGATAAAGAGAACCTCATAGGTCTGCATGTCGGCCACGTAGACAATGGCATCAATGCCGTCTAAAACGGAAAGCAGGCGGTTGTGGCTGGATTCCATCTTTTCATTCGTTTGCGTCAATTGGCGGATGTTTTGCTGGAATGGTTTGTAGACAAACAGGTAGAGGAAGGGGGCAAGAATGAGGAGCAGAAAAAAGGTGTCCAGCAGACCGGAACTGAAAGGGGAAAAGGAAAATTTGTCCAGAAAAGTCATGATGGCCAATTCTGTTAGGCCAATAACAAGGGTCAGGAGAAGAAATAGCCTGGAAGGCGAGATTTGTTTCATGTCTTTAATCTGCGGGAGAATTCATGGTAACAGTTGTTTGCTTCAGTCTTTTGCCTTGGAGCTGCACGGGAGCGAAGATCGCCTTCGGTTTATTCAAGTATATTCATCCGTGAAACAAAAATAAAGAAATGTCTCTTGTTTTTAAATTAAAGACGCTTGCTCTTTTTTTGGAATCGGGACTGGACTTGGGGGGAATGTCCTGGAGGGTGCATGGAAAAAGAAAAGAAAGACGTCTGCCTTCTTCGCCAATTGTTTTTTGCCGATCACTGAAACACTCCCCGCAAGAGTCTGGGCTTTATGCTTGTCAAGAAGCGATAAATGGGCTAATTATTACTGTTTTTTCAGTGATATTTTTTTGTGGAGCACCACGGAAACGGTGCAGACCCCAACCAAGGTGGCAGGCCGGTGAAAGAAGTTCAGGACCATTACTTCAAAAAGGCCAAGAAAGAAGGCTATCCCGCCCGTTCGGTGTACAAGCTGGATGAGGCTCAGAAGAAACACGGGTTGCTGAAAAAAGGCGACTCGGTGCTGGATTTGGGCTGTCAGCCCGGCAGTTGGTCCATGTATGCGGCCCAGACCGTCGGCCCGCAGGGGTTGGTGGTTGGGGTTGACCTCAACTTCGGGCAGATCAACACCAAGGGCAACAGCGGGAAGTTTACCTTTCTCCACGGCGACATCACTTCCCCCGAGGTGCTGGACCGGGTGCGCGTTATCTGTCCGGAGTTTGCCGTGATCATCAGCGACATGGCCCCGCGGACCACCGGCAACAAATGGTCGGATCAGCAGCACTCGCTGGATCTTTCCCGGAAGGTGCTGGAAATAGCCCAGGAGATGCTGCGGCCTGGCGGCAATTTTTATTGCAAGGTGTTTGAGGGCGAGGATTTCAAGGAATTTGTCGATGAGGTGCGCCCCTATTTCAACCTGACCAAGATAGTGAAGCCGAAAAGCTCCCGCCCGGAAAGCCGTGAGGTTTTTGTGCTGGGGATGGGATTTAAGAAAATGCAGAATGAAGAATGAAAATGCAGAGTGAGCAGTTTATGGAGTCTGGAAGGGACATCCATGGTGTTCTCTGCTGACCAGGGTGACGTCCCACTTTTCATTTTTCATTTTTAATTTTTAATTTTCAGGAGAAAAATTATGTCCGGACATTCAAAATGGGCCAACACCAAGCATCGTAAAGGCGCCCAGGATGCCAAGCGCGGTAAGATGTTCACCAAGCTTGCCAAGGAAATTGCCGTGGCTGCCCGCATGGGCGGCGGTGACCCAGAGGCCAATCCCCGGCTGCGCGCCGGCATTGTCTCGGCCAGAGCCGTGAACATGCCCAAGGACAATATCGATCGGGCCATCAAGAAGGGGGTCGGCGGGTTGGAAGGGGCGAACTACGAGGAGATCACTTACGAAGGCTACGGGCCGGGCGGGGTGGCGGTGCTGGTTGATTGTCTCACCGACAACCGGAACCGGACCGTGGGCGAGGTGCGCTTCTTCTTCGGTAAGTCCGGTGGGAACTTGGGTGAGACGGGGTGTGTGTCCTACATGTTTGACAAAAAAGGCTCCATTTTGGTGGAAAAGGGAGCGATTGACGAGGAAAAGCTTCTGGAGCTGGCTCTTGAGGCCGGAGCCGAGGATATGGTCGATGACGGCGAGATCTTCCAGGTGGTGACCGCGATTGAGGATTTTAACGCGGTGCGGGAGGCGCTGGAGAAAGCCGGAGTTGCTTTTGTCGAGGCCTCCCTCACCATGATTCCCAAGAACACCGTGGAGGTTGCCGAGGAAAAGACCGCCGTCTCGTTGATGAAGCTCCTCGACAACCTGGAGGATTTTGATGACGTGCAGAAGGTGCATGCCAACTTTGATATCCCCGATGAGTTGATGGAAAAAATTTCTTAAAATATGAGCCAGGGCAAAGTCAAGGCCGGGGCGGAAACCGTCCGGATCCTCGGGATTGATCCCGGCTCCCGCGCCACCGGCTACGGGGTGATCGACCAGCAGGGGAACGGACTGACCTTTGTCACCTGCGGGGTGATCCGGACCTCGGAAAAAAAGCCTTTTCCCGAGCGGCTTGAAGAGATCTACAACGGCATCGGCGAGGTCATCGGTGCCTATAAGCCTCAGCTGGTCGGGGTGGAGGATATCTTTACCGCCATCAATCCCCGCTCGGCTTTAAAGCTTGGCCATGCCCGGGGGGTGCTCATCCTGGCCGCCAGGCAGCATGGCTTGCTGCTGGAGGAATACAGCCCCACGGTGGTGAAGCAGGCGGTGGCCGGGTATGGTCAGGCGCCGAAGGAGCAGGTGCAGCAGATGGTCCGCGTGCTCCTCAAGCTTGTCGCCTCGCCCAGCCATGATGCCGCTGACGCCCTGGCCGTGGCCATTTGCCGTGCCAGTCATAGTCGTAATTTGCTGCGCTAAGGCAATCCTTCATCCGGGTCGTTACGCGCCAAAGGGCTTTTTGCTTCTCTTCTTGCTAAAATTCTTCCATAATAGACACCATAATGATTGTTGAAATCGCAAAAAAAACTGCGATTACAACGGTTATTTTTTGGGAACTGTTTTATCCTGTGTAACGGACCTGTGACTTCTTTCTTTTTTACGAGCGCATCATGATTGCCTGCCTGCGAGGAATGCTTTTTCAGAAATTACCCGAATCCCTCATTATCGATGTGGGCGGGGTGGGGTACGAGGTTTTTTTCCCCCAGAGCGGGCAGGTGCGGTTGCCTGGGGTGGGGGAGGAGGTTTTTCTCCATATCCAAACCGTGGTCCGCGAGGACGCCTTCAATCTCTATGGCTTTCTCGAGCCCACGGAAAAGGAGATGTTCCAGTTGCTGAACACCGTTTCCGGCATTGGGCCGAAGCTGGCCATGCATATTCTTGCCGGGATTTCACCGGCGGAGATGGCTCGGGCAATCCTGCACGACGATCTGGCCCGTCTTACCCGGTTGCCGGGCGTGGGCAAGAAAACGGCGGAGCGGCTCTGTTTGGAGCTGAAAGACAAGGTGCAGTTCGTGCCCGAGGCGTTGTCCGCTTCTTCTCCCGCTCTTACGCTGCCAGGAGAAGACCAGCGGGTACACGATGCGATTTCCGCTCTGCTCAATCTCGGTTATCCTGCGGCCCGGGCCAGGGAGGCTCTCGCTGCGGTTCGGCAGCAGGCAGGAGCAGAAGGATTTGCTGCCATGCCGATTGAAGAACTGCTCCGTCAGAGCTTGAGGGCCCTGGTGTGAATCACGAAGAACGATTGGTGTCTCCGGTGGCCGAGCAGATCGAGCCGGTGGATCACGCGCTGCGGCCCAAGTCGCTTGACCAGTACATCGGCCAGGAGCAGCTGAAGGGCAATCTCGCTATTGCCCTCAAGGCGGCGCAAGCCAGGGGCGAGGCCCTGGACCATGTCCTGCTGCACGGCTTTCCCGGCTTGGGAAAAACCACCCTTGCCTACGTCATTGCCAACGAGATGGGCGCCAACATCCGGGTAACCTCCGGGCCGGTGATCGAGCGGGCCGGGGATCTGGCCGCCATCCTCACCAGTCTCCAGGAAGGCGATGTGCTCTTCATCGATGAGATCCACCGCCTCAACCATGTGGTCGAGGAGATTCTTTATCCGGCCATGGAGGATTACCAGCTGGACCTGGTCATCGGCCAAGGGCCCGGGGCGCGCAGCGTCAAGATGGATCTGCCGCGCTTCACCCTGGTGGGGGCGACGACCCGGACCGGGCTGTTGACCCCGCCCTTGCGGGACCGTTTCGGCATGGTGCTGCGTCTTGATTTTTATACGCCGGCGGAACTGGTGACCATTGTCAAACGGTCGGCCACCCTTCTGGGCGTGCCCATGGACGAGGGCGGGGCCCTGGAAATCGGCCGCCGTTCCCGGGGGACCCCAAGGATAGCCAACCGGCTCCTCAAGCGGTTGCGGGATTTCGCCGAGGTGAAGGCCCAGGGGAGCATCACCGCCCAGGTGGCCAATGAGGCCTTGAATATGCTGGGCGTGGACCAGGAGGGGCTCGACGAGATGGACCGGCGGATTCTCCTGACCATTATCGACAAGTTCCAGGGCGGCCCCATCGGCCTGGAAACCCTGGCGACCATGGCTTGCGAAGAAAAGACCACCCTGGAGGATGTCTATGAGCCTTTTCTTATCCAGATGGGGCTCTTGATGCGGACTCCCCGGGGCAGAATGGCCACCCCGGCGGCGTATGCGCATTTTGACCGACCTTTTACCGGCAGACAGGATGTGGATCCGTGCAACGGCGAGGCTGCCCCTCTCCCTTTTTAGGGGGCGAGTTGGGAAATAAGGACAGGAATATTATGATCGGAAAAAAACGGACAGTCCGCGACATTATCGACCAGAAAGGGACCGGCGATAAAATTGTCATGCTGACCGCCTACGATGCCAGCTTTGGCCGTCTCCTGGATCGGAGCGGGGTCGAGATCGTCCTGGTCGGCGATTCCCTGGGCATGGTGCTTCTTGGCTACGAATCCACGGTGCCGGTGACCATGGAGGAGATGCTGCACCATTGCCGGGCGGTCAAACATGGGGTGGAGCGGGCGCTTTTGGTCGGGGATATGCCCTTTCTTTCCTATCAGGTTGATAAGCGTGAGGCCATTGCCAACGCGGGCCGTTTTCTGAAGGAGGCTGGGTGTGACGCGGTGAAGGTCGAGGGCGGCCTCGAGATCTGCGAGACCGTGGCGGCCATGGTTCGGGCCGGGATTCCGGTGATGGGCCATATCGGTCTGACCCCGCAGACCGCCGGAGCACTCGGCGGGTATAAGGTGCAGGGCAAGGATGGAGAATCGGCCAGGCGGCTGTTGGCTGAGGCCAAGGGGCTGGCCGAGGCCGGGGTATTCGCCCTTGTCCTGGAATGCATTCCCGATAAGCTGGCCGGCGCCATCACCGCAAGCATCGCTATCCCCACCATCGGCATCGGGGCCGGAGTGCAGTGTGACGGTCAGGTGTTGGTGAGTCATGATCTCTTGGGGATGTTTGAAAAATTCGTGCCCAGTTTTGTGAAGCGGTACGCGGATCTGGCCCCCCAGATTGCCGGAGGGATCAATGCCTTTCGCGATGAGGTCAAGAGCGGCGTCTATCCGGACGCCGAGCACAGCTTTGTCATGCAGGGCGAGGTGGCTGATCTGCTCAAGCAGGACAAGGGGTGATTTCGGTTTTGTCGGGGGCAACAGACAGCGGGTTTTCAAGTTGTTTTAAGGGATATCATTTGACACGGGGCGGGGTGCAGATATGACGGATTCTTTAAATCGCAGACAGTCGGTTCGGGTGACGGACAGGGTGATGCTGGCAATTCATCCGGTTTCCGCGGAAAAGATGCAGGGTGTTGCCAAGGATTTTCAGCAGGGGATCTCTCCGTACAATCAGGAAGGGCTGGCCGATATCCAGATGTTCATCGGCGCCCAGAGCGCTCTGGCCAAGCTCCGGGAGCGGGATGCTGATCTGGCTGATTTTTTGCAGCATCTCGATAACAAGATGAACATTATGCTCAAGCAGGCCAAGGGGGGAGAAAGTCCCCTGGATGCCCTGATCATGCGCAAGGCCAATATCAGCGCCAACGGCATTGCCTTTTACACCGATTCTCCGGCCAGGCTGGATGAGATTGTCGAGATCCACGTGGTCCTGCTCCCTGCCTATACCTATGTCTATTCCTTTGGTAAGGTCATTGCCTGCGATCCGGTTACCGCGGAGGACGAGTCGGACTGCAAGTTCCGGGTCGCCCTGGAATTTGTCTTCCTTCTCGAGGAAGACCGGGAAAAAATCATCCAACATACCTTCAGGCAACAGAGCCTGGCGCTGCGTAATCGCCGGATTAACCCCTGAGTCCTGTAGGAATTATGCGAGAGATTGACAGCAACGAAATTTGCCAGGGCGTCCGCGATCTGGCCATTGGTGCAGCCCATGATTTGGAGCCGGATATCCTGGAGGCCCTGCTCGCTGCGCGGGACCGGGAAACCGGGGAACTGGCCGGGAATATTCTGAACGTTCTCCTTGCCAATGCCAATATCGCCAGCCGGGATAGGATTCCGGTGTGTCAGGATACCGGGACCGGCATCCTTTTTCTTGAGATCGGCCAGGAAGTCCATATCCGAGGCGATCTGCATGCCGCATTGCAAGAGGGGGTGCGGCTCGGCTATGAGGAAGGCTATCTGCGCAAATCGGTCTGCGATCCCTTGACCCGCCTAAATACCGGGACCAATACCCCGGCTGTCGTCCATCTCGACCTTGTTCCGGGCGACCGCCTCACCATCCGTTTTTTGCCCAAGGGGTGCGGCAGTGAGAACATGAGCAGTCTGGTCATGCTGCCTCCTGCTGCCGGGACGGAAGGGGTGGTTCGCCATGTGATCGAGCGGGTTTTGGCCGCAGGCTCCAATCCCTGTCCGCCGATGATTGTCGGGGTCGGGTTGGGTGGTTCTTTTGAAAAGGCGGCCCTGTTGGCCAAGAAGGCCCTACTGCGTCCGGTCGGCGAGCAAAGCGAACGGGCGGATGTGGCCGTGCTTGAAGAGAGGATCCTGCGGGAGATCAATGGTCAGGGGCAGGGGGTGCATGGCTTTGGCGGGATAAACACGGCCCTGGCCGTGCATATGGAAACCTTTCCCTGTCATATCGCCAGCCTGCCGGTGGCAATCAATATCCAGTGCCATGCCCATCGGCATAAGGAACTCGTAATTTAGCCGCTGAACGTCGAATGATTGAGGACCGTACGGATTATGTCGTTATTGGCAAGCGAACCTGCTTTTTTTGACAACCAGCTCGAGGTATCCTTGCCTTTTACTCCGGAGGCGCTGGCCTCGCTCAAGGCCGGTCAGCTGGTCAGCCTGAGCGGAACCCTGTACACCGGCCGGGATCAGACCCACCGGAGGCTGTGCGCCTTGCTGGATGAGGGGAAGGAGCTGCCGGTGGATCTTGCTGGCCAGCTGCTTTACTATGTCGGGCCGAGTCCTGCCCGGCCGGGTCGGGTAATCGGCGCGGCCGGCCCCACCACCAGCTATCGGATGGACAGCTACACTCCGCGTCTGCTGGCCCTCGGGCTTGCCGCAACCATGGGCAAGGGAGCCCGTTCCGCCGAGGTACGTCAAGCCATGCTTGCCCATGGCGCTGTCTATCTCGCCGCCATTGGCGGGGCTGGAGCGTTTTTGTCCAAGTGTATTAAGAAAGCCGAACTGGTCGCTTTTGCTGATGCCGGGCCGGAGGCCCTGTTCCGATTCGAGGTGGAAAAATTTCCGGCCGTGGTGATCAATGATCTGGAGGGGCGTGACTATTACGCGCTGGTTGCCGCAGGAAATAAAAAAGGAGAGGGCTGAAGCCTCTCCTTTTTTATTGGCTCAATGATCAGCCCGCATGGCTGGGCTAGATCCTTGGTTGTCTGTCTTGCTGCTGGTTACTTCTTGCCGAAAACGTTTAACCCCTTGAGCAAGTTGAGCGCGGTGTTCAACTGCTGATCCTTGCTCATGTCTTCAATTTCCGCCTTTTCTTTGCTCTCCGGGGTCTTTACTTGAGGTTTCGGCTTTTTCTCGCTTTTGGGCTGCTCTTCTTCATTTTGCGGCACATCTTTCTTGAGGCCATTGCCAATATGATGTTTCAGGTCTTTTTCCCGCAAGTATTTCGGTTTTTTGTCCTGTTCATCCGATTTCTCGTCCGCTTCAGGTGCGGCGGATACGGCTGAAGCGATAACGATGTCCGGGGTAATGCCCGTTGCCTGGATCGAACGGCCACTGGGGGTGTAATATCTGGCGGTGGTCAATCTGAGGCCTGCCCCGTTGTCCATGGGAATGATGGTCTGCACCGAGCCCTTGCCAAAGGTCTGGGCGCCGATGATCACCGCCTTCTTGTGATCCTGCAGGGCGCCGGCCACGATTTCGGAAGCGCTGGCACTGCCTTCATTCACCAGGACCACCAGCGGAAATTTGTACTTGGTGCTGTTATCCCGGGCGTAGAAAACAGAGTTCTGTTCCTTAATCCGTCCCTTCGTGGAGACAATCACGCCATCATCGATGAAGATGTCGGCAATCTTCACGGACTGGTCGAGAAGCCCGCCCGGGTTATTGCGAAGATCCACGATGAGCCCCTTGATCTTGCCTGTCTTTTCCAGATCGGCGAGCGCTTTTTTGAAATCAGGGGTGGTCTGTGCCTGGAAGTTGATGATGCGGATGTACGGATATCCCGGCTCCAGCAGCTTTGATTTGACACTGTGGATGGGGATGATATCGCGGATCAGGGTGATCTCTTTGAGGTCGGGCCAGCCCTTGCGATGGATGGAGATGGTCACCTCCGATCCTTTGGGACCGCGGAGCCTTTTTACCGCTTCCATGAGGCTCAGGTCCTGGGTCTGCTCGTCGCCGATCTTGACGATTTTGTCGCCGGCCTTGAGCCCCTTGGCAAAGGCCGGGGTGCCTTCAATGGGAGAAACAACGGTGAGGATATTGTCCTTCATCGTTATTTCGATGCCGATGCCGGTGAAGCTCCCCTGGGTTTCTACCTGCAATTCCTTGAAGTCGTCCGGCTTCATATAGGAAGAGTGGGGATCCAGGGAATTGAGCATGCCCTTGATTGCCCCTTCAATGGCCTTCTGGCTGTCCACCTCCTCAACATAATTTTCCTGCACCAGGTTGAGCACCTTGGAAAAGGATTCAAGGCTTTCGTAGGTATCCTGGGTTGTGGCGGTGACTGTGGAGTAATTCCAAGCCAGCAACGAGCCGGAGGCGAGACAGAGGGAAACCACGATATTTTTTATAACCGACCGTTTTGTCGAGCTTTTCATGAATGGTCCTTAACCGAAAAAATTCCAAAGCTGGATTTGTTTGTTAACTGTAATAGAATCACGATCTTATATTTTAGCACTTTTTCTGCAGAGTAACAATGATTTATCTCCGTTGATACGGTGAATATCAGCGTCTCGGTTTTGGGGTTGCCTTGATGGTGAGCTTGGCATTGTTGACCCACTGCAGGGGGTTTTCCGGCTTGGTCCCATGACGGATCTCGAAGTGAAGACCCTCTCCCAGCAACCCTTCCTGGTCGCTCATGACGCCAACCACTTCGCCCCTGGCGACGGTGTCGCCTTCTTCCTTGAAAAATCTCGCCGCCCGGGAAACAAGGCTGAGATATTGCTCGCCATGATCGATGATCAGCAGGTTGCCATAGCCGCGCAAAAATTTGGCGTAGATTACCTTGCCGTCGGAGATGGCCGTGATTTCAGTGCCCGGAGCAGTTTTGATGTCAATGCCGTTGGCAAAGGTGGTTATGCCGAATTTCTGCTGCACGCTCTTGCCGAACAGGGTTGTCACCGTTCCTGGGACAGGCGGGGCGAGGCGGCCTTTTAGGGCAGCGAAGCTGCTATTGCCCGGCCGTGATTTGTGGATGCTTGTCAGGGTTGGGTTCTTGCTCTGCACTGCCTTCTGCCGAGCCTTGGCCGCTTCTGTTTTGAGCTGCTCAATGGTGTTGGTCAGCCTGTCTGCCGCCCCTTCAAGTTCATTGAGCGCCAGCTGGTAGAGCTTTTTCTCGGTTTTTACTTTTTGCAGCAGCCGTATGCGTTCATCGCGGGTGGAGGCCAGCTGTTGTTCTTGGCCCTTGACCTTGGTGATGGTTTCAAGCAGGGCCTCTTTTTCCTGGTGGAGACTGGTGCGCGTTTTCTCCAGCGTCTCGACCTTTACCCGGTATTCGCGCATTACCTCCTGGTCTCGTTTGAGCAGCGCGTCGAAATACTCGCGAAAGGCAAGGAGGTCAGGCAGCTCTTTGGCGGAAAAGAGGACATTCAACATGCCAATGTCTCCCATCCGATAAAAGGAATTGAGCCGTTTTTTGATATGGATTTTTGCCTGCTCCTTGGCCGTTTTCGCCTGGGCGGCCTCTGCCTGTTTGGCAATGATGAGCTCTTCGTGTTTGTCCAGATCCTTCTTCAGGTGATTGAGCTTATCGCCTTCGTTCTGGATGTGTCCATTCAGGCGATCCAGTTCGGTGAGCAGGGAGCTTTCCTGTTTTTTGGTGGTCTGCACCCGTGATTTCTGATCTTCGATGCCTTTTTTCAGGCGCTGCACCCTTTTTTGCTCCTCGGCAATCTTGGCGTCCACCGTGTTCGGTTCCGCGGCATGAGCGAGCCCGTGACCCAGGCAAATGGCCAGGGTCAGAAGCAACAGGAAGAGGGGCAGGTATGGGCGGCGAAAAATAGAAGTCATGTGTCAGATGCGGATAAATCTTCGGATTGAAAAAAGGCTGCCGGCCGTGCAGAGAACAATGCCGGCAAGCAGGATGGCGCCCGTAAGCTCCGGGGGGAAGAAGGCAAAATCAAAGAGTTTTAGAAAACCCGGGCCGCTGAAACGGATGGCAATCCATTGATAGAGAAGGTACAGCGCTCCAAGCCCGAGGCTTGAACCCAAAAAACCCTGCAGCATCCCTTCCAGCAGGAGGGGCAGGCGAATATAGGCGCTGGTGGCGCCGAGAAGCCTGAGGATCTCAAGCTCGCCCTGTCGGGAGAGCACGGTGAGGCGGAGGGTGTAGGAAATGATGAAGGTCATGGTGAGGATAAGCAACCCTCCGCTTAAGAGGACGATGACCCGGAGAAGATTGGTGAAATAGCCAAAGCGCCGGAGCCAGTCGCTGCCGGATTGTACCTTCGCTGCATGGGGCAGGGTCAGGAGGAAGTCGGAAAACTGGCTGATATTGGTGAGGTCGTTGAGGTTTTTGAGAGGATACACTTCGATGGAGGGCGGAAGAAAGTCGGGCCCCAGGTCGTTGAGCACATCTTTTTCCTTGTCCAGTTGGGTGCTGAGGCGAGAAAAGGCCTCGGCGCGGGAGACAAAAACAATTTTTTCCACCGGACCGAAGGTGCGGATCTTTTTTTCGATTTCCGGCCGCAGCTCTTTGTTGATCTCCTGGTCCAGGTAGACAATGAGGCGGACGTCGTCGCCCAGCCGTGCGCTGGCCCTGAGCATGTTGGTGTAGACCAGAAAGAAAAAGGCAAAGATGAGTACCGAAAGGGTCACGGTCAGCAGGGTCATGACCTGTGTTCCCCAGGTGAGCTTAAGATTTTTTCCTGTTTGGCGTAAGATGTAGGCCAAAAAATGCATCGTCTGGTACTCCTTGATAAGGACTGCGGTTTTGCTTGTTACGCTCAGAAGTTATCGTCGGCTTCGATATCAAAAAGTTCGATCTGGCGCGGCGGCCGGTTGGGATGGGCGGACAGATGCCCGTCGGCCAGAGACATGACCCGGTGCTCCGTATCGGCGTAGATCGACTCATCGTGGGTGGCGACAACGATGGTCGAGCCGTTTTTTTCGTTGAGGTGCTGGAAGAGATTGATCACCAGCTCTGTCGCTGCCGGGTCCAGGTTGCCGGTGGGCTCATCGGCCAGCAGCAGGCTCGGTCCATTGGCTGCGGCCCGCGCCAGGGCAACCCGCTGCTGTTCTCCTCGGGAAAGCTCGCCCGCAAGCTTGTTCCGTTTGTCGGAAAGGTTGAGCAGGGCCAGCAGTTCGTCGACCCGTGCGCGAATGGCCTTGGTGCTTGCGTAGGTGACTTCCATGGCCATGGCAATGTTCTGGAGAACGGTTTGTTTCTCAAGGAGCCTGAAATCCTGGTAGGCGATGCCGATTTTTTGACGCATCCGCTGGATGCCGGCGGAACTGATGCGGGAAAGGTCGCGGCCTGCCACCTCAATGAGGCCGCTGGAGGGAGTTTCAAGGCGGCAGATCAGTTTGATCAGGGTTGTTTTCCCCGCCCCGCTCTTGCCGGTGAGAAAAAGAATTTCTCCCTTGTAAATCCGCAGGGAAGCGTCTTCCAGGGCAACAACGTCAGGCGGATAGATTTTGCTGACATTCACCAGCTCAACCAGGGGCTTGTCTGTGCTTGCGTCTTTCGGCATGGGAAAACCTTTTTTTCTCGGACGAAGGGAGACCCTCCGAATGGTGCCTAGGCCATAATAATACATAACAATTTAATAATTATTGATAAAATATAGCATGTGAAAAAAAATTGACACTTTTTTTCTGAATAATGTATACAAAAGAACATAAGCTCTGAAATTTATTAAAAGAAAATGATAAATTCATGAAGGTGGTATGACGCACAATCCCCTGCTCCTCCTGCTTCTTGATTCTTCCGGCCGTTCTGCCGAGCTGGTCAAAGCTCTTCAGAAAAAAGAGCTCCCCCTGGTTCTTGTCCGTTCCGAGGCGGAAGCTCGGCGCTGGCTTGAAGCAAACCAGTGTCAGGCGATTCTCCTGGCGGTCTCTTCGCTGCAACCCCATGCTTCTTTTCTTGACGAACTTCAGGATGCCGCCTCTTCGGCGGCGGTTCTTGTGGCGGCAAGCGAGCCCTCGGTTACTGACGCGGTTGTCGCCTTGCAGGCAGGGGCTATCGATTATCTTGAAGCGCCGGTGAGTAATAGCCGCCTCGATGCAGCTCTGGACAAGGCGGGAGTGCGTCGCCATATCTCTTCGACTGATGAGCCCCAGACAAAGACTACGAAGGGATGTGCCGCCATCATTGGCAACAGCAGCGCCATGCGGCATGTTTTCTCCCTGATCAAAAAAGTATGCGATGCCGAAACCACCGTTTTGGTTCGGGGTGAGTCCGGCACCGGCAAAGAGCTTATCGCCCAAGCCCTTCATTATGAAGGGGTGCGCGGCACCGGTCCTTTTGTCCCCGTCAATTGCGGGGCTATCCCTGGGGAGCTGTTGGAAAGCGAGCTGTTTGGCCATGAAAAAGGGGCTTTTACCCATGCCATCCGCACCCGGCTTGGTCGTTTTGAATTGGCCAACGGGGGCACGGTTTTTCTTGACGAGATTTCCGAAATGAGCCCCATGCTTCAGGTGAAACTGTTGCGGGTACTCCAGGAAAAAGAGTTTGAGCGGATCGGCGGCACCAAAACCATCAGCTCGGATTTTCGGGTGGTTGCCGCGACCAACCGCGACCTGGAACAGGAGGTCGAGGCCGGACGTTTTCGGGAAGATCTGTACTATCGCCTCAATGTTATTCCCATCGAGGCACCTCCTCTGCGTGAGCGGCTTCAAGATATCCCTCTGTTGGTCGAGCATTTCGTCGCGAGATTCAATCGCCTCCGGAAGAAAAAAATCAAGGGGGTGGGCGATGAGGTTATGGCTCGCTTCGGCCGCTATGGTTGGCCCGGCAATGTTCGGGAGCTTGAAAACATGCTGGAGCGCATGGTGATACTCGCGGGCAGTGATACCCTGTGTGCGGCTGATCTGCCGGAGCGCTTGCTTGAAGGCGGAGTCGCTCCGCTTGAGCAGTTCGAGGAGCTTCCCGAAGAGGGGTTTTTCCTCAATGCGGTCTTGGCTGAATTTGAGAAGCGCTTGATTCTGCAAGCTCTTGAACAGACGGGCTGGGTCAAGAACAGGGCTGCCAAGCTTTTGCATGTGAACCGGACTACTCTTATTGAGAAGATGAAACGATTCAAGTTGGTTTCGTCTTCTGCCGAGGCGTAGAAAAAGGGTGTGCTTCTTCTCTTTGGGACCTTTACTGGGAAGAGGCAACAACGCTTGTCCCCGACTCCCGTGAAAGAAATCATGAAAAATATCCGTTTATCCCTTTCGCTTCATGCCCTGCCGCTCTGCTTGCTCTTCGGGCTGACCCTTTTGTGGGGAGGGGTTCGGCCCGTACCGGTCTGGGCCCAGGAAGCGGGTGTGCCGCCTCCCCCCGCCCAAGCGGCGGTGCCCGTCGAGACCCCGACCCAGGTCTGGCAGGAAGCGGTGGATGCGGTACAGGCTGGGGATCTGGCAAAGGCTTCCTCCGCTTATCTGCGCTACTACGAAAAATTCCGTGGAACAGAGCAGGCCGAGGAGGCGCTCTGGTTGGCAGCGCAAAACCTCAAGCAGCTGACGGCCAACAGCGCAGTTCCTCAGTGGGACAGGGTTCGCGATATCTTTCGGAGGTATGGCGCTGATTTTTCAAAGGCAAAAAGAGCTCCGGAGGCGTATTTCGAGGTCGGCTACGCCCATTACCGCATGCGTTTTTACCGTGAGGCGCTCATCTATTTCAAACTCTTCCTCCAGCGCTATCCCGATTCTCCTCTGCGGGATCAAGTGTTACTTGCGCAGGCTGATACCTTGTTTGCCGTTGGCAGGGTGGCCGAAGCCTTGGATATCTATAAGAAGGTCTCTGAGTCGGGAAGCGAAGATATCAAGGCCAAGGCCCTCATGGGCTTGGGGGAGATCATGGCCGCCAGCAAGGACCCTGTCGGGGCATTGCAAACCTTTGCCAGGCTATTTGAGAAATATCCCGACTATCACCACCGGAATCCTGATCTGTTGCGCAAGCTTGGTTTTGTCTATCTGCGCTTGGGTAAGGAGGAGGACGCCCGGAGATCCCTGTTTCATTATCTGAATCTTGCCGAGAACCCGCCCGACAGGGGGGAGATCCTTTTTGAGTTGGGAGAGAGTTATCTGCGCGGAGGGGATGGGCTGACGGCTCTCAAGCTTTATGAACGGATTCTTGAAGATAGCACGGTTGAGGGGCGGATCGCTCTTCTTGCCCGGTTTAGGCGGGCTGAGTCCATGGATAGTCCCGAGCGGAGAACGGTTAAGGGACAACAGGCTTCGGATCTGAAAGATCCGGAGGGGGACAAGCCGTTTTTGGCCGTGATCGAGGCGTACCCGGACGAAGCGATTACTCAGGATGCCCGGCGCGCGCTCTTTCTTCGCTATCAGGCCCGGAATGACACCAATTCTGCGGCAGATCTTGGTTGGAGCTATCTGCAGCATGAAAAGGTGGGGCTAGCCGACGGGAAAAAGGAAAATTTTTCCGGCAAGATTCTCAACTATCTTGGCGAAGGATATCTGGCGCGGAAAGAATACGACAAACTCTATCAATTGTATCTCGCGCAACATCGACATGTCGGCGGTTTGGACAACGGACGTTTTCTCTATCTGGTCGGACAGGCGCTTGAGTCGTTGTCCCTTCTTGACCAGGCCTCCGTCGTTTATTTCCGGGCTCAGGGGCTGCCTCTGTCCGATGATGACAAGGCCGATCTCTACAGCCGGAGGACCGAGGTCTATCTGCGCCTGAAAAATCTGGCCGCCGCCGAGAGGGTCCTGCGTTACGTCCAGACCATTTATAAGGATACGGAGTATCTCGGGGAATTCGATTACTTGACCGGCAAGCTCAATGAGCTTCAGGGGAAAAAGAAAGAGGCTCTTGCCTACTATGCCAAGGCAACCGCCGCTTCGCCTGTGCCGCCGAAAATAAAGGTCTATGTGGAGGCGCGTCTGCGGATGCTGGCCAGTCTCGGTCTTTATGGTGAGGGGGTTGAGGTTCTTTCCCGTTCCCGGCAGAAGCAATGGCTGGAGCCGGAAGCGTTGCAGGGGTGGTACCGGGTCTTCGGTGATGGCCTGCTCGGGCAGCAGGAGGTCAAGGCGGCCATGGATGCCTACCTGGCCGGAGTCAACGGGGGGATGCCGAAGGAGAGCAAGGCTGCTCAACAGATCCATCTGCAGTTGGGGGATCTGTACCGCAAGGCCAGGGAAATGGAAAAGGGGCGTGGACATCTCCAGAAGGCGCAGGCCGGGCCGGACGAACTGCTCAAGAAAAAAGCGAAAAACATCCTGAACCAGATCGAGATCGATCTGGACAGAAAACCGAGGATGGGTGGCCGGTGAAGACGATGAGCGGAAGATGTTGCCCGGGTCGGAGCGTCTGATGGCCCAGGCGACCTTTGATACCCCCGAGCATCTGCGGGAATTCTTTTTTGCCATGATTGAAAGTCTGCCGGGCGGGATTTTGCTTGCTGACCGGCAAGGGAATCTGCTGGCGGTAAACCAGAAGGGCTCCCAGCTTCTCGGTCTTACCGGCTCATCCCTGCAGAATAAAACCTGCTGGGGGTTGCTCTCCCAAAAATTCGGCCTGACGCAGGAACTGGCCGCCTTAAGTCTTTCCGGGGGGCGGTTGCTCTGTGAGATGCCGGCTTCGGTCGGGGGGGTGGAAAAGCGCTGCATTCTCATCAGCCGCAATGATCTGCAAAGTCCATTTCTGCATGTCTCCGGTTTTTTCCTTTCTTTAGAGGATGTGACCTTTCCGGCCATGATGGAGATGCATCTTGATCGGAACAAGCGCTTTGCCGCCATGCAGGAGATGGCCGAGGCCATGGGGCAGGAATTAAAAAATCCCTTGGGCAGTCTTGAGCTGTATGCCTCGATTCTCAGGCGGGAGCTGGCGGGAGACCCTGACAATGAGCGGGTTGTCGGCCGGATGCTGGGGGCGGTGCGGAGTATGCATCATCTGCTGGATAATTTTATGACCTTTTTCAGGTTCCCGTTGCCGCGGATGCAGGAGCTGGATATGGTCGCGCTCCTCAAGAAAAGTATGGAAACTCTCCGTGAAATGGCCGGAGAGCATGGTATACTCATGGACACCCGGATTGACGGGGAGCAGGCATATATCCTCGGAGACGAAACCCTGCTGGCGCAGCTCCTGCTGAATCTCGGGCTGAATGCCATTGAGAGTATGCCGGTGGGCGGCACGTTTTCCTTGGGCTTGCGGACGCTGCCGCCGGACAGGGAGCACGGTCCTCTGGTGGAAATCAGGGTGCGGGATCGCGGGGAGGGAATTGCTCCGGAAAACCTGCAGAAGATTTTTGATCCCTTTTTCTCGACCAAGGGCAGGAATCGCGGTTTGGGTTTGGCTATCAGCCATGCCATTGCCGAGGCGCATCATGGATTGATCGAGGTAGAAAGCGAACCGGGCCAGGGCGCAACCTTTAGGGTGCTGTTGCCTGCGAAGTCCGGGCCGGCAAGAAAAACCAGTCGAAAAAAAGATGCCAGAATCGATGCCTGAACAGACGCAGAAGATATTGATCGTGGACGATGAGCAGAATATGCGCGTTGCCCTTTTTGAGGCGTTGAGCCGCAATGGGCACGAGGTCGCGGTTGCGGAAAATGGTCAGATGGCCCTGGAGATGATTGCCAGGCAGCGGCCTGATCTGGTGGTTACGGATATAAAGATGCCGGGCATGGACGGCCTCGAGCTTTTGCGCCAGGTCAAGGCGCTCTGCCCTGAGCTGCCGGTGGTGATCATGACCGGGTTTGCCACGGTGGATACCGCGGTGGAGGCGATGAAGCAGGGGGCCTTTGATTATCTTTTGAAGCCGTTCCCCGTGGAGGTCATTGAGGAAACGGTGGCCAGGGTCTTTGCCCTTGAGCGCAGGCTGGTGCAACCAAGCGCCAAGTCGTTGGGGCAGAGGGTCGGGGAGCCGGTCGCCCTTGATAAACCCATCATCGGCCAAAACCCCAAACTGCTGCAGCTCATGGCCCGGGCCAAAAGCGTGGCCTCCAGCAAGGCCACCGTGCTCATCCTCGGCGAATCCGGGACGGGCAAGGAAGTTTTTGCCCGCTTTATCCATAATGAAAGCGACCGGCGAAACGGGCCCTTCGTCGCCTTAAACTGCGCCGCTCTGCCGGAAGGGCTTCTGGAAAGCGAGCTCTTCGGCCATGAGAAAGGGGCATTCACCGGGGCCATTGTCACCAAGAAAGGGAAATTCGAGCTGGCTGACACCGGCACCTTGCTGTTGGACGAGATCGGAGAGATCCCCGTGCATCTGCAGGCCAAGCTCCTGCGGGTTCTCCAGGAGGAAGAGGTGGATCGTTTGGGAGGGAGAGCCCCCTGTAAAATAGATGTGCATGTGCTGGCCACCACCAATCGTGATCTTGCGCAAGCGGTTAAGGAAGGCACTTTCCGCCAGGATCTCTACTACCGCTTAAACGTTATCCCCCTCAAGCTGCCCCCTCTGCGTGAGCGGAGGGAGGATGTCGGGTTGCTGGTGGACTTTTTTATTAAGAAGTATGCCGCGCAATACGGTAAGCCGATGAAAAAGCCGTCCTCCGCCGTGTGGGCCAGATTTGCGGATTATGACTGGCCGGGGAATGTGCGGGAGATGGAAAACCTCATTGAGCGGGCCATGCTCCTTTCCCAGGGGGGTGAGCTTGAACTTTGGGATTTCTGGGACGACGTCGAGCCGCCCACCAGGCTTGAATCCGCCGCCGCTGCGGCGACTCCCCCTGCCGGCTCTTCTGCGGTTGCAGCGGCCAATGCCTCGGCGGCCATGGAGATCGGGACCCAAACCTTGCGGGAGGTTGAGCGTCAAATGATCTTGCAGGCTTTACAGGCAAACGACAATAATCGGACACATGCGGCCGAGATTCTCGGGATCAGTGTTCGCACCCTGCGCAATAAACTGCATGAATATCGTTCCCAAGGCATAATCGAGTAAATTTTTTATTTTGTCCGAGGAGTATCATCTGTTTTACTCTTCGTGTCTCTTTTTTTCTTTCATTTCAAGATGTTGTCGTTTGTTTCTTCCTCCGGTTCCGTAAGTTTTTCCCCGGGCATATCCTTCTTTTTTTCTCTTCTTCGCTCTAGGAATGGACATTGTGGCCATTGTTTCTCCAAAACAGGCAACGAGTCTGTGTTTCTGGCATCAATTTTGCATTAAAATCAGACAGGTTGTTTGATTGAAAAAAGGAGGAAGCTATGCCCATAAATAAATTGTTCGGCGGCAATATCGAAACCATGCGTCAGGCCTTGACCCTGCGTCAGGAGCGGCAGGGGCTGATCCAGTCCAATGTCGCAAACCTCGAAACTCCGGGCTATACGGGTCAGGATTTTAATTTTGCCAAGGTCATGCAGAGTGTGATGACTGGTCAGGGTGAGTTGGCGAGGACCGATAAAGGGCACATGCAGCTTGATGCCATGGAGGCCAGCAAAACCAGGGAGTTCGCCAATGAGAAAAGGCCGGTGGATCTGGATCAGGAGATGGTGAAGATGGCTGAGAACCAATTGATGTTTCAGGTGCTTGCCAAGAGTATCGGGAAAAAATTCGATGGCTTGCGGTACGCCATCGACGAGGGAGGGAAATAACGGATGGATACCTTAACAGCTATGCAGATCAGCGGCTCCGCTCTCAAGGCGGAGAGGGCTCGGCTCAATATCGCGGCCATGAATCTGGCCAACGCCAATACCACCCGGACCATGGAAGGCGGACCGTATAAGGCCAAGTCCGTGGTTTTCGCGGCCAAGCCTTTGGAGGGCGTGAATTTTCAGGACGCGCTCAATTCCAGTAACGAACGCCTCCGCAAGGTGGAGGTGGTGCGGATCTCGGAAGACAAGGCGCCTTTTAAGGAGGTTTATGATCCTTCCCATCCGGATGCCGATGGTAACGGGATCGTCCGTTTCCCCAACGTCAACGTGGCCGAGCAGATGGTGGATATGATGAGTGCAAAGCGTTCCTATGAGGCGAATGTAACGGCTCTGGATGCTGCCAAAAGCATGGCGCTTAAGGCCCTGGAGATCGCCAGGTAGCATCTGCCAGCGGGATGTAAGTTATTTGTCCAGTAAACCATGAGCAACTGGAGGGAGTATAGATGAAAGAGATCACCATGCAGCCGGTAGCCCTGCCCGGGGCATCACAGCTGAAGTCGCCCGGAACCCCAGGCGTTTCCGGTTCGGGGTTTTCCGAGATCCTCAGCCGCTCTATTGCCGAGGTCAACGGCCAGAGCCAGGAGGCGGATCTGCTTGTGAAAGGGCTTGCCGCCGGGGAACACGCCAATATTCATGAGACCATGATCGCCATGGAAAAGTCCGGCATTTCCTTTCGGATGATGACCAAGGTGCAGCAAAAGGTTATTGATGCATACCGCGAGATCATGAGAATGCAGCTTTAGCAGGTGCATGGAAAGCCGTGAGCGGCAGCAGTGCTAACGGCGGCAGTGCTTACGGTGTAAGGAGCCGTAACGAAGCAGCGAAAGCGGTGATGGTTATTCAGGAACGGCGCCTAAACTCTTAGGCAAAGGAACAGAACATGGCTACCCCAAAAGAAATTCTTGAGCAGATCGCTTCCATCGTCAAGGGCCTGAGCATAACCCAGAAGATTCTCGGAATCGTGGTGATTGCCGTGGTGGTTGGCGGACTCTTGACCCTGACCACCGCCAGCAAGGAAACCGCCTACAAGGTCCTCTTCTCCGGACTGACCCAGGAGGATGCCGGCGAGGTGGTGACGAAACTCAAGGATCAGCGTATCCCCTATAAATTGTCCGAGGACGGCGGGGCCATCATGGTTCCGGCCTCGCAGGTGTATGAGATCCGGTTGAGTCTGGCCGGCGAGGGGTTGCCCAGGGGCGGCGGCGTTGGATTTGAGATCTTCAACGAGACAAGCTTCGGCCAGACCGATTTTGTTCAGCGCTTGAACTATCAGCGCGCCTTGCAGGGAGAGCTCGCCAGAACCATCAGGACTTTCCAGCAGGTTACCGAGGCCCGGGTGCATATCGCCACCCCCAAGGAGTCGGTGTTCATCGAGGATGAAAAGCCTCCCACCGCCTCGATCAGTGTCCGCTTGCGCGGCCGGGAAAAACTCAACCAACATGAGATTCAGAGTATTGTCAATCTGGTGGCCAGCGCGGTTCCCGGGCTTACCACGGAAAATATCACCCTGGTTGATACCAGCGGTCGATTGCTCTACCGGAAACAGGGGGATGGCGAGGGGATCCTCACCGGCAATCAGTTGGAGTACCAGATAAAGATTGAAGACACCATGCGGCAGAAGGTGGAAACCATGCTGGAGGAAGTGGTTGGTGTCAATCGGGTCAGGGCGCGGGTCACTGCGGATGTCGATTTCAATAAGGTTGAACGGACCGAGGAAACCTTTGATCCCGAGGCTCAGGTGGTGCGCAGCGAACAGATGCTCACTGAAAACGATCAACGTGGCGGTGCCAATGCCGAAGGAATACCGGGGGTTAAGGGCGAGCTTGCTACCTATGCCGAGGAGGGTGGCGGGGGTGGTGCGGCCGCGGCCGGATACAATCGGAACAATGTTACCCGTAATTATGAAATCAGCAAGCAGACCAAACATGTTCAGGATAAGGGCGGGGCTGTCAAAAAATTGTCCATTGCGGTTATGGTCGATGGTACCTACGAAAAGAGCGTTGACAAGGATGGGAAGACAAGTCTAAAATACCAGGCGCGCAGCCCTGAGGAAATGCAGAATCTTGACAAGTTGGTTAAAAACGCCATTGGCTATAATGAAGAGCGGGGCGATCAGGTGGAGGTGGCGAGTCTGCCCTTTGCCCTTTCCTCTGTTCCTGAGCCGGAGGTGGATAGTATGGAAAAATGGCGGGCAATGACGGAATGGCTGGCCATGCCCCTGGTCTATCTGCTGGTTGCGTTTTTGGTGATCCTCTTTGTCGTCAAGCCGTTCTTGAAGCTTCTCGCCGCCAAACAGATGGAGACCCGCGCCGGCGGAATCGTCTCCAGGCTTGGCGGCCATGGTCCTGCGGTCGGCGAAGGTGTCGTCGAGGAAGAAGACTTTACCCTTGCCCCTCGTGGGCTCACCGACCAGGAGCGGATTTACCGCCTGGCCCAAAGCGATCCTGATCGGGCTGCGGATTTGGTCCGCCGCTGGTTACGTGAAGAGGCCTGATCCATGAGTAAATCTGAAAAAAAGGCCGGTGAATCCCTCACCGGCCCGGAGAAAGCGGCGGTTTTTCTGCTCACCGTGGGCGAGGATTTTGCCGCCCAGGTATTCCAGCGGCTCGATCCCGAGGATATCAAGCATGTCGGTCGGCAGATGGCCAGGATCGACAAGGTTGATAAAGACGACCTGACCGCCCTGGTCAATGAGTTCAAGAGCGACAGCGGCGATACCGATATCTTTCTTTCCGGCAACGAGCTGCTGGAGGCCGCTTTGAAGCGGGCGATGACCAGCGACAAGGCCAGTGAGATCCTTGAAGAGATTCGCTCAGATTGGAAGCTGACTCTTTTTCAGAAGGCGCGTAAGCTCGAGCCCAAGGTGCTGGTCAACTTTCTCCGCAACGAACATCCCCAGACCGTGGCCCTGGTCCTCTCTGTTCTGGAGCCGACCCAGGCAGCCCAGATCCTCATGGAATTCAATGAGGATATCCAGGTGGAAGTCATGATGCGCATGGCGGAGCTCGACAAGGTAAGCCCCGAGATCTTGGTCGATGTGGATCGGGTCCTGCAGGAGGAGCTGCTTTCCGTCGAAGGCATGGAGGGCCAGCGTCTCGGCGGGGTCGAGGCGGTGGCGGAAATCCTGAATAACGCCGATCGCGGCCTGGAGGCCTCTATTCTTGAAGGGATTGAAGAGCAGCGCGAAAATTTGGCCGATGAAATCCGTCGCCTCATGTTTGTCTTTGAAGATCTCCTGACCGTCGATGATCGGGGTATCCAGGCTGTTCTTAAAGAGGTCAGCACCGATGACCTGAAGCTGGCCCTCAAGCTCGCCTCCGAAGATCTCAAGACAAAAATATTTGGCTGTATGTCTTCCCGTGCCGTGGAAATGCTCAAGGAAGACATGGAAATCATGGGCCCGACCCGGGTCAAGGATGTCGAGGGAGCCCAGCAGGCCATAATCAAGATCGCCAAACGTCTCGAGCAGGAAGGCAAGATCCAGCTGATGACCGGTGGCGGCGGCGAGGACGAATTTGTCTAAGGTTATCAAGTTGCAGCAGGAGAGTGCGGTGCAGGTGGCGCCAAGCATGGAAACCGACGAGTTTCTCTCCTTTGAGGATTTCTGGCAGGCCAAGCCCGGCAGTGCCGCAGCCAAGACGCTTGAGAAGCCAAAGTCGCCCCAGGAAATTGCCATGGAAGAAGCCGCGGAAATTCTGCGTCAGGCCGGGGATCAGGCGGACGCCCTCAGGCAGGAGGCGTATGCCGAAGGGCTTGCCAAGGGGGAGGCCGAAGGTAAGGCGACAGGTTTGGCCCAGTACGAGCAGCAGCGGGAAGAGCTTGCCGCGCTGTGTGGTGCCTTGGAGGGAGAACGGGCAGCCGTCCTTCGTCAGCATGAGGAAAGCATGCTCGCCCTGATTACCGCCATGGTGGATCGGCTGGTCTATCATGAGGTTTCCGTGAATCCCCTGGTTATCCAGGCCTGTCTCAAGCAGGCCATGGAATTTGTCGTGGAAAACTCCACGGTGCGGATCCATCTCCACGGAGACGATTTTCTGCGCTTGAAAAAGGCGAGCCTGGAGGATTCCCGTCTGATCGAGGGCAAGAACCGGATCCAGCTTGTCGAGGATCCGAACATTGCGGTGGGCGGCTGTTTTTTGAAAACAGACTTCGGTGAGATCGATGCCACCTTGGAAAACAGCAAGGCCAGGCTCTATGCCGCGGTTGAGCAGGCCTTTCTCGCGGCCATGGCTGCGGATATCACAGACCGGGAAGGGGCTTAAGTGTCGGCGCTCTTTCCGAGACTTTTATTGGGGATGACTCCATGAATCTTTCCCACTGCCTCCAGGTTGCGCGGGATACCTCGCTGGTCAGTGTGGGCGGCCGGGTGAACCAGGTCATTGGTATGGTTTTGGAGAGCCTGGGACCCGGGATCCCGGTGGGCAGTATCTGCGAGGTTTCGGTTTTTAAGGGTAAAGGCACGGTGCTGGCCGAGGTGGTTGGCTTTCGGGAGGGCAGGGTCCTGCTCATGCCACTGGGTGAGATGCGCGGGGTTGAACCGGGCAGCGCCATCCGTCTGGTCGGCGGCCAGGCCGGGGTGCCGGTGGCAGAATCCCTGCTGGGTCGAGTTATTGACGGGTTGGGGAACCCCATGGACGGCAAGGGGCCGCTCCAGCCTGAGTCCTATTATCCCCTCTATGCCGAGCCCTTAAATCCCATGGAACGGGAGCGGATTTTTGAGCCGGTGGACGTGGGGGTGCGGGCGATCAACGGTCTGCTGACCCTGGGTAAGGGGCAGCGTATCGGGATTCTTGCCGGTTCCGGGGTGGGGAAAAGTACCCTGCTCGGCATGATCGCCAAGCATACGGCGGCCGACATCAGCGTTATCGCCCTGATCGGTGAGCGCGGCCGCGAGTTGAAGGATTTTATCGAGCGGGATCTCGGCCCCGAGGGGCTGGCCCGTTCCGTCGTGGTGGTGGCTACCTCGGATCAGCCGCCCCTGGTGCGGATGCGCGGGGCCTATCTGGCCACGGCCATCTCCGAGTTTTTTAGGGATAGGGGCCGTGATGTGATCCTGATGATGGATTCCGTCACCCGTTTTGCCATGTCCAGCCGGGAGGTTGGTCTGGCCATCGGCGAGCCGCCCACTTCCCGCGGCTATACCCCCTCTGTTTTCGGGCAGCTCCCCAAGTTGCTGGAACGGGCTGGAACCTGCATGGGCAAGGGGAGTATCACCGGCATCTACACGGTGCTGGTGGAGGGCGACGACATGAACGAGCCCATCGCCGATGCGGTGCGCTCCATTGTGGACGGCCATATTATTTTGAGTCGTGATCTGGCGAGCCAGGGGCATTACCCCTCCATCGAGGTCATGGGCAGCGTCAGTCGGTGTATGACCGATGTGGTTCCCAAGGAGCAGGTGCGCACCGCGCATAAATTCCTGGAGGTTATGTCCACCTACCGTCGTGCTGAAGACCTGATCAATATCGGCGCTTATGCCAAGGGCAGCAATCCGAAAATCGACAACGCCATTGTCATGATCGACCGGTTGAATGGCTATCTCAAGCAGCAGGTGGAAGAAAAGGTTTCCTTTGCGGAGAGTGCTCGGCAGCTGGCGGCGATTTTTACCCCGGAAGGCCAGAGCGTTCCGGGTGCGGGCGAATGATGAGAGGGTGCCATGGCGTATCATTTCAAGCTTGAAACGATCCTTGGCTTGCGGCGCAATCTCGAAGAGCTTGCCCAGCAGAAACTTGCCAAGGAGATCACTCGCCTGGAGGAATACCGGCGGGGGCTTGCCGCGCTGAAGCAGCAGCGGCAGAAATTGATTGCTGAGTTTGAAGAAGAAAAGCAAAGGGCTATGGTTGCGCCTCTCTTCGCCCTTCGTGTGGAAGGGATCTTTCACAAAGAGGAGGAGATCGAGGCTGGGACCAGCGTGGTCGAGGCCCAGCAGGGAGCAGTTGCCCAAGCGAGGGATGAGTTGGCTGCCAAGATGCGGGATAAAAAGGTGATGGAAAAGGCCAGGGAGCGGGATTATCAAAAATACCTTCAGGCCGCATTGAAGAAAGAGCAGAACGAGGCGGACGAGCAGATGGTGCTTCGTTTCGGCCGCAAGGGTAATCTCCACTGAGCAGGGAAGAGGGGCCATTGAACCCCCGGATGATATCATGAAAAAACACCACCGCAGGTACCTCATACCATTTCTCATTGTGCTGCTGATCTTGGCGGCTTCCATTCCTGCTTTTACCGAGCAAAAAACTCCGGTCAAACTTTCGCCCCAGGAGATCACCGTTTCCGCCAGTCTGAAAGAGCGGGAAGACGCCTTGGCGGCAAAAGAAAAGGCGTTGGCCGAGAAAGAGAAGGAGCTCAACGCCCTGAACAAGGAGGTGGATGAGAAGTTCACCCAACTCAATGCCCTGCAGGAGGAACTCAAGGGGCAGCTCGGTCGGGCGGGTGCGGGCAAGGACAAGGAGTTTAAGAATCTGATCAAGATTTATAGCGTCATGAGTGCCTCCAAGGTGGCTCCCTTGCTTGACAAGATGGAGGATGGTGAGGTGGTGGAGATTTTGCGAGCCATGAAGGCTGAGGCGGTGGCAAAGATTATCCCTAAGCTTACTCAGGATAAGGCGGTGCGGGTGAGCAGGCTTCTTGGCCTGCCCTGAGGAGTCTTTGGCCGCTTTGATGTTTTTTTGCCCTTCCGGCATTGCGCCGGAGGGGCTTTTTTTTACTTTTTTTTCTCTAGAGCCAGGTTTCGTTATATCCGGGGTTTTCCTCGCCGCGAGAACTGCGTGAAGCAGTTATTCCCCTGTCTTTAGGGTATTCTTGCACCCATTTCCGCGAATTCCCGGCAATTCTTTCCTCTCCCAGTTCCCGCATCCCTCTAACCGTTTTTCAGGGCGGAATTCTTTTCCTCTCCCGCCTCTCCCAAGGGGCATTATCAGGGTAAGCCTCTTTCCGGGCTGTTGTCTTAACTGACTGTTTTTTGGTTTAAAAAAGAGTTTTTCCGGCCGGTTGTTTTCGGCGTGGCACACCTTTTGCTATATCTCATTGGCAAGCGCGTTCCCTTTGAGCGCGCAGGCAAGATCAATCTTTCAGTGAGGAGATTACGTGGACGCACTCATGAATCCTATTGTGCAGGCCTCCAAGGCAACGGCGACGGTTGAAGTAAAAAGCTCCGTCGGCAAGAAGGCCGGCTCGAATTTTTCCGATTATATGGAAAAGAAGATGGCCACGGAACGTCGGGGCAAGAGCAATCTCCTCGGCATGCAAAAAGCGAAGGGTGCTGCTAACTCAGCCGCCGAGCGGAAGGAGTCTGCCGCCGCTTCGGTGCAGAAGGAAGCTCCTGAGGAAGCAACCACGATAGCCGCCCTGTTGGGTCAGTTTGTTCAGGACCTGCAGAAGGCCGCAGGTGATCAAAAACAGGGGGTCGGTGAATGGTCTTTTCCGGTACCCGACCCGGAGCTTCTGCAGAAAATCGCCCAGGATGCCGGGATGAATGAAAGCCAGCTGACCGCGCTCCTTGACAAAATGAAGAACCAGGACGGCAAGGTGTCTCTTACCGATTTTCTTGCCTCTTTTTCCCGTCATTTCCAATCCTTGCAGGATCAAGTGCCCGTGACCACGCCGGAAACCGATCTGCCGCTCCTCCAGAGCTTTCTCGAGCGCCTTGGCGTGCCTGTCCCGGAAGTAAGCAAGATCAGCGAAGCTGCGGTGCGTGGGGATAACACCCTTGATCTGCAAAAGTTCTTATCCGAACTGCAGGCGGTGACTGGCGATGGAATCACCGATATCACTTCTTTGGAAGCGGAAGAGTTGCAGAATCTTCTTGCCAATGCCGGGGTGTCGCAGCAGTTGCAGCGAGCCCTGTTGCCGGAGCGGCTCCCGGTTGTTGAGGGCTTGGTGGAGACCGGGCCGCCGGTAACCCTCACCTTGAGCCGGTTGAAAGAAATGCTGGCGCAGGCCATTCAAGAGGTAAAGGGTAACAGGCTGCAGGCGGACCCGGTTTCATTTCTTACCGACCTCCAGGAGGTCCTGACCAAATCCGGTTTTGAAACCAAGGGCCCGAGCCTTAATTCCGCCGTGCAGGGCACGCTGGTTTCTGTTTTTGAAAAGCTCATGGAAAGCGTGGACTTTTCCAAGGTCAAGGTCCAACAGGGAAATGGTCAGGCGGCTGCGGCTTTGGAGAAAAAATTGGCCCAGGCGGAGGAGTTGGTTGCCGCGCAAAATGCGGAGGCCGCACCCCTCCTTGAAGGGGAAACCGCCGCGCCTATTCTTGGGATGGGCCGGGACGCGATGGGTGCAAAAGAAAACAAAAACGGTCCTGTCAGCGGTGAACTTTTTTCGGAAAACAGCACCATCTTCCAAAGTGAAGGGGGGGTATCGGCCAAGACAGAGGCTGTTTCTCCGGCTGCTGTTGCAAGCCAGGCGGCCAGGCCGTTTGTCCATATTCCCAATCTCCCTTCGGCCCTCCAGCAGCAAAGTTTCGCCCAGCTTTCCCAGGGCGTGCTCCAGGGGCTGCGCAATCAGGAACATCATCTGGTTCTCAAGCTCTATCCCAAGGAGCTGGGTGAGGTCAAGGTTGAGATGACGGTGCGTGACAATCAGGTGGCGGTTTCTTTTGCCATGGAGAATTCCCGGGTGAAAGAGGTGCTGGAAAGCAACCTGGAGCAGTTCAAGGAAAACATGGAAAAGCAGGGGTTTGCCCTTGGCGAATGCATGGTCTCTTTAAATAAGGACACGGACAGCAACGAAACCTGGCAGCAGTCCCAGGCGGCTTCATTGATAAAGGGGGCAAGCCAGCGGCGGACTTCCTTGGCGGATCTACCTGAGGATATTCTCTACCAGCGGGCGCAGCCGAAAAACAGCCGGGAAAACGGCGTTGATCTGTTTGCCTAAGCATACAAGAGGAACAAACAATGACCACCATAGCAACCACTAGTTCGACGCTCCCCACCCAGGATGCCACGGCCTTGACGACCGTGGGCAAGAGCTCCTTGGACCGTAACGATTTCATGACCCTGTTCATCACCCAGATGCAGCATCAGGATCCTCTGGAGCCCATGGACAGCACGGACATGGCCTCGCAGCTCGCCCAGTTTTCCAATATGGAAGCAACGATGAAGATGTCCGATAACCTGGAGAAACTGCTTGGCTACCAGGTGTCCCAGAACAATCTTCAGCTCCTGACCCTGATCGGCAAAGAGGTGCAGGGCGGCGGCAATACCATGGGCGTGGTGGAGGGCAAGGTTTCCACTACCCAGTATATCCTGGCCGATGCCGCCGAATCCTGCAGGATTGAGATTTATGACGCGGCCGGCAAAATGGCGGACACCGTTGAACTCGGCTATGCCGCCTCCGGGAGCCATGATTTGACCTGGGATGCGACCACCCCCAGCGGCACCGTGGTCGCCGATGGATTGTACACCTACAATGTGGTGGCCATCAATGCTCTGGGGCAGAAAGTAGATGTGGATTACCGTTCAACCGGCACGGTTACCGGCGTGAATTTTGATGGCGCCACGGCCCAGGTGACTGTGGATAAATCCATCCCCATGAATGTGGCAGATATCTTGGTGGTGAAGTGAGACCCGCAAGAAATTCAGAACAAGTAAACAGGAGGTAGAGTATGGGTGTTTCAAGTTCGTTGTACGCAAGTATCAGTGGTCTCAGCACCATGGGCAACGCCATGAGCGTTTTGGGTGATAACGTTTCCAACGTCAACACCATCGCCTTCAAATCGAGCCGGGCCACCTTTCAGGACGTTCTCTCCCAGTCCGTCGCCACCGCCGCGGGCGCGGCCCAGGTCGGCCGTGGTGTGACCATGACCACCATCGACGGCATCTTTGCCCAGGGCTCGTTTGAGTCCACCTCCACCGCCACCGATCTGGCCATCGGCGGCCAGGGCTTCTTTATGCTCCGGGCCGCGGGCAGTGCCGAGGCGGATATGTATACCCGGGCCGGTGAGTTCCGTTTCGACAAGGAGGGATTTCTGGTCAACCCCACCGGCAACTTTGTTCAGGGCTGGACCCTGGATACCACCTCCGGCGAGCGGCAGGGCACCATCGGCGACATCAATATCGGCAAGACCACTCCGCCGGTTGCAACCACCAGTATCCAGGTTATCGCCAACGTGGATTCCCGGAAAAACAACGAGGCCACGGAGCTTCGCCTCTATGACGCCTGGAATGGCACCAACCCTTCCTTGCCGGTGCCTGTTTCGCCCATCGATGCCAATGCCTACGAGTATACGACCGCCATCAAGGTCTATGACTCCGTGGGAGCGAGCCATGATCTTACCGTCTATTTTGACCGGACCACCAAGGATAACCAGTGGGAGTATCTGGTGACCTGCGAGCCCAGTGAAGACCAGCGGGTGCTGAGCACCGGTCGGGACGCAGCGGGCGCCCTGGACGGGACCAATGACGAGGCCTCCATCTATACCCCGGACAGCGCCTACAATTTTCTGAATCATAAGGGCGCCGGAGCCCTGCAGTATGGGGTGATTGATTTTTCCACCTCCGGTGCGATCAGTAACATTTCTGCCTGGAACGTGCCGCCCGACGGCGCGGTGGATCCGGCCCAGGATACCAACCGTCTTTTCCTGGGCAATACGGAGCAGTACTATATGTTTGAGGCGAATTTCACCGGCGCCGCAACCAACCAGCAGGTAGCCCTGAATCTCGGCGCCCGTTACAGCGGTCAGGCCACCGAGGTCCAGCAGATACTGGTTACCGACGGTGCCGCCTATTCCAGTGCCGGACAATCAACGCCCATCACCAAGGAAACCCTGTGGAACACGGTGTATGACAGCGCCGGAACCTTGGTGACTGCCCCGGCGAATGTGACCTTCGGCGGCTATAATCATGTCGGGGCTGTGGTTGCTCCTACCGTCTATGCGCTTACTGCGGGCGGCAAGGTCCAGGATCTGCTGGACGCCATGGATACGGCTTTCGGCTGCACCTGCACCATCGATGCGGCGGGCAAGATCAAGATGACCGACGATACCGGCGGTCCCAGCGGCATGGCCGTGACCAGGTTTGATTTTTCTGCCGGGGTAAATCCCTTTGGGGACACGTCTCTCATTGCCAATACCTTTAATGTCGCCACCTCGAAACGGCAGGCGGTCTCTCCGGCTCGGGCCGTGACCAGTTCCGGCGGGACAACACCGATCACCTCTAGCACCCCCTTGACCAGCGTATGGGACACTAAAGGGGTACCATCGGCTCTTGTGGTCGGGGATGTGATAACTTTTACCGGAACGCGTGGCGACAGCACCCCGGTTGTCGCAGCCTTTACAGCGGGCACCAGTTTCGGCTCCCCGCTCACTGCGCCCAACAATCCTCCCACCATGCAGGATTTGCTCTCTTTCCTGGAAGAGCAGTTTGATGCCGAGGCCTCCGTTGATGCCGCGGGTCGGCTGGTGCTTACCGACCGGCGGGCCGATGATGTCGCTGCCGCCGGATATCAAAGTGTGCTGACCATTACCGATGTTTCGACTCCGGCTTCGGGAACCCGACCTTTCTCTGTGCTGGCGACGGACGATTTCACCAGTGTTCTCTCTGATACCACCAACGAGGACGGGAGTCGGGTCGGCGGTACGGAGTCCATCAATTTCAGCACCGAGGCGCTCTCCACCACCCAGTACGCCAACAGCTCCACCACCATCTTCCAGGATCAAAACGGATTTGCCGCGGGCTTTCTCCAGTCGGTTTCCGTGGACACCGGCGGGGTTATCACCGGCAATTACTCCAACGGCCAGGTTCTGGAAAGAGCCCAGGTGGCGCTGGCCAGCTTCAATAACCTGGCAGGGCTTCGCAAGGAGGGCGGCAATGTCTTCCGGGAAACCACCGCTTCCGGCGCGCCCATTACCGGTCCTCCCGAGACCAACGGCCTGGGTTCCATCTCGCCCAACTCGCTGGAGCAGTCCAACGTGGATCTCGGTGCTGAATTCGTCAAGCTGATCACCACCCAGCGCGGTTTCCAGGCAAACTCCAAGATCATCACCACCACCGATGAGATGCTTGCGGATCTGATCAACATCAAGCGGTAAGCAGTAGTTCACAGGGTTCCTGCCTGTATCGGCTGTTCGGAATATTCCGGACAGCCGTTTTTTTTGTGCGGTGCAGGGGAAATGGGCGGTGAGCAACGATGTTATGGTGACGGACTGGTTTGTGAGCCATTCCTGGCAATTACCAGAAGAGTATTTCTCAATACGGTGGCAGTGCTTCTCTCTGTTTGATGTATGCATTGACGCAAAGATGCGGTTGATTGCGTGTTTGGTTTGTAAGCCAGAGGGCCTGATACTCTCTTGTCAAGATGGGAAGACTTGGGTGACAACGTTGCGTAACTGTCCGGAAAAACCGGGAAGAGAGCCGTTATTCTTGTCAAGTGAGGAGTGAAGAAGAGTGGAGGAATGCCGGGTTTGGGCGCTGTTTGAGGTGCTATGGGTTTCTTGATTTAAGAGCGGACGGGCAGGTAATGCCAGGGGTGAATTATCGCCAAGTGTGGAGGGACGTAACTGTTCTCGGGGAGATGATGAAGGGCCGAAAGTATATCTGTTGGCAGTGGCGGGCAGAAGTGTATCTGAGCGTTCGATGTGAATAGCTGGGTGTGGGGGAAGCGATCTTGGTAAGCAGGGGCGGATTGGACAATGGTGGTGGGGGCTAAACGGGGAGACTTCCCTGTTTAGCCCCCAGAGGCGGGTTATCTGATCATTTGGATCAGTTTTTCGTACATATCGTCGGCGGTGGAAAGGCTTTTTGCGTTGGCCTGGAAGGCACGCTGGGTGGTGATGACATCCACCATTTCCCGACCGAGATCGACGTTGGAGGATTCCAGGGTATAGTTGCTGGCGGTGCCGAAGGAAGAATCGCCGGCTGTCCCGATCATGGCAATGCCCGCCTCATCTGTTGCGACGAAGTTGTTGTCGCCCATATTTCGCAGCCCTTGCAGGTTCATGAAGTTGGCCAACACCAGCTGGGCCTGGGTGATGTTCTGCCCGTTGGAGTATTGCCCGGTGACAAAACCCTGACTGTCCACGCTGATATCCTGCAATCTGCCCTTGCCGTAGCCGTTTTGGCTTTGATAGAGCATTGAGGAAGAACTCGCATAGTTGGTGGTGGTAAGGCCCGAGGTTTGATACAGGTCCCCGAGACTGGCGGTGAAGGATGCACTCTGATCGCCGAAGATCTGGGCAATAGTCGGATCGGTGAGCGGGGTGGCTCCGCCGGCGTTGGTGTGGGTAAGCGAGGAGATCGCCAGCTGGCTCGCTCCCACCTCGGTGTCGGTGAGGGTGAGCTGGCCGTTGACGATGCTCGCCGTACAGGCAAACTGGTTCTCCAACCCGGTCAGGAAATCCGCCACCGTCTCGGTGGCATCCACCGTGTATGAGTATGCGGCGGCGGTTCCGTCTCCGGTAGTGCCTTGGAGGGTGATGGTGTCGCCGACCTGCACGGTGTTGCCCAGAGCATCGGAAACAGTGCTCCAGGGCGAGGTTGCGCTGACAAGAGACGAGGTCGTGGCGGAGCTGAAGGCTGCGGCGGGACTGACCACACTCTGTGGCTTCGGGGTATTGCCGAAGCTCAGGGTGGAAGAGTTGTTGGCCGGTGTGCCGGTAAAGTTGAAGTCGAAGCTGTAATAGGATTCGCCCCTGGCAAGGGTGAGCAGATTGGCTGGGGTGGTCGGATCGACATTGCCGTCGGGCGGCACGTTCCAGCACTGGATGTTGTTCAGAGCGCCGTTGTTGGAAAAGGAGAGGACGCCATAGAGCAGAGCCCCGGCGCCCTGTGTGTTGGTGTAGCTGGTGCCGCTCGTGCTCAGCCGCTGATCCAGCGCGGGGTTGCAGGTAACAAGAAATTCCTGTTCGTTGGGATTCGCGGTTGCGTCGAAATAGACGGTCAGATCGTAAGTGTCCGAGGGGGTGCTGAATCCTGCACTCTCATCGCCGGGGCCGTAAATCTTCAGTGATGTTTTATAATCGTAATTGGAGGTGGCAATGGGCTGGGCGGTGTTGGTGCCGTTCCAGCTGTCAAAGAGGCTGACCGGACTGGCGGCGGGTTCAACCAGCGCCGGATTGTTCTGCAGATTCAGCACAAGCTGTACCGCGCTGGTTGCCGATTGGGGTGCAATACTCTTGACCAGGATATCGCTGACCGTGGTGGGTGAGCCGGTGCTGGCGCTCAGGTTGTAGCCCTGCACAAATTGCCCGGTTGGCGTGACCAGATTGTAGGCGTTGGGCTCTGTACCCAGATGATCCACCAGCTTGAAATTGCCCGAACGGGTGTAGGTGTCCGGCGTTGTGGCATCATCCCTGCGCACCATGAAGAAGCCGGGGCCGCTGATGGCCATGTCCGTTGCCTTACCGGTGGTTTCGAGCATGCCGGAGGTAAAGGAGGTGCCGAGTTGGCCGAGCTGGACGCCATGGCCAAAAGAGAGGGAGCCAAGGGTGGTTTCAAAGACATCCGCGAACAGGGTTTGTCCTGATTTAAAGGCATTGGTGTTGACATTGGCGACATTGTTGGCCGTAACGTTGAGCTTTTGGCCCATGGCGTTGACGCCGCTGAGTCCGTTGTAGAAAGATGCCAGTAATTCCATGGTCTGCCTCGTGTGATATTTGGTATGGAGCTGCCGCACTGATGTAAAGCAAGACCCATGCCAAATGAAATATCGAGGCGAATTTTATATATATATGTATTTATTTTGGTGAGTTAGGTGTTTTTTGCGGCCGGACCATTGTTTCCCGACCGGGTAAATTTTTCCGCCGGTCGGGGAAAAAGAGGAGGATTGCCCCTATCAAGCTATTCCAGAAACGTGTCGAAGATGGCAAAGGCCTTTTGTAGTACGGGAACCTCAGCCTCAAGCTTCAGGTAGGATTTGCCGGCGATCTCCTGGGCCACCAGTTCGTTGCTCGCGGGCAAAAGGCCGCCCAGGGGCAGGTCGGTGGATTCCACCGTCTCCTTGATTTTGGCCAGCAATTCCGCACTGGCCGGTTCCGGCACCCGGTTGACGATGAGGCATTTTTTCTTGATCTTGACGCCCAGCGGGCCGGTGAGTTCGGCAATCCGTTTGGCGGTCATGATCCCTCGGGCCGAGGGATCTGAAACCACGATAAGATAGTCGATATCCCGCAGGTTCATGCGGCTTAAGTGCTCCATGCCGGCTTCGTTGTCCACCACGATGTATTGGTAGTTGTCGGCCAGATGATCCATGGTCATGGCCAGATGCTGGTTGGCCGCGCAGTAGCAGCCGGGGCCGTCGGGCTGGCCCATGGCCATGAGGTCGAAGCCGCTGGCTTCCACCAGGGACTGGTGCACCTTCATCTCCATGTACTGGTCCCGGGTCATGTTCGGCGGCATGTCGCCCTTGAGTTCCTTGCGGATCTGGCCGATGGTGGTGTTGACCTGTAACCCCAGGAGTTCATTGAGGTTGGCGTTGGCATCGGCGTCCACGGCGAGGATGGGGGTCATGCCCCTTTCGGTCAGGTATTTGATGAGCAGGGCGGAAATGGTGGTTTTGCCGACCCCGCCCTTGCCTGCGAGGGCAATGATTTTTGGCATCTGTGTTCTCCAGGGTGAACGGATGGTGCATCCGGTTTGCTGTTAATTTTGTATTTGTACCGTCCTTCGACAGGCTCAGGACGAACGATCAATTGGTTGCTTCCGCTCGCCCTGAGCCCTTCGGCAAGCTCCGGAGAGCCCTGTCAAAGGGTGTCTTGCTTACCATGCGCGAAGGTGTTGATCGCTTAGCAAGGAAGCAACCCCAATATAGGAAGCAGGACCGGGAATGTCAAACCCAAAGCCGGCCGATGGGGCGAAGCGCCCGAAATCCCGGCGATTTTACCCTTGCAACTTGCGGGTGAGCTGGTATGTTTGTCTGCTTGACCTCAGTCCTTACGAGAGAGACCTTAAGTCCTTAAAATAGATGGAGATCACCCATGGATTATCGGGCGACACTGAACCTGCCTCAAACCGATTTCAAGATGAAGGCCAACCTCTCCCAACGGGAGCCGGAGTTTCTCAAGGGTTGGGAAGAAGCCAATCTCTACGCCAGGGTGCAGGAACAGACCGCGGACAGGCCCCTCTACGTATTGCACGACGGCCCTCCCTATGCCAACGGCAATATCCACATGGGTCACGCCTTAAACAAGATCTTGAAGGATATCATTCTCAGGGCCAAGCGCATGGCAGGCTTTCGCTGCCCCTACGTGCCGGGTTGGGATTGCCACGGTCTGCCCATCGAGCTCAACGTGGATAAGGAGCTCGGTCCCAAGAAGCGCGAGATCGGCAAGCTCGCCTTCCGGGGCGCCTGCCGGAACTATGCCGGAAAATGGATCAAGAAGCAGAAGGAGGGGTTCAAGCGCCTCGCGGTGCTGGGCGATTGGGACTCCCCCTATCTGACCATCGATTTCAAGTACGAGGCGTCCATTGCCCGCGAGTTCAACCGCTTTCTCCTCTCCGGCGCGGTGACCCGCAGCAAGAAGCCGGTGCATTGGTGTTCTTCCTGCCGGACCGCCCTGGCCGAGGCCGAGGTGGAGTATTACGACCACACCTCGCCCTCCATCTATGTGAAGTTTCCGGTGGCCGAAGATCTCGGCGCGGTTATTCCCGCTCTGGCCAATGAGAAGGTCTCGGCCGTGATCTGGACCACCACCCCCTGGACCCTGCCGGCCAACCTGGCTGTGGCCTTTCATCCGGATTACCCCTATGTCGGGGTGCGGGTGGGCGACGAGGTGCTGATCCTGGCCGAGGGCTTGGCGGAACAGGCCTTGGGAGCTTGGGGTATCAGCGATTATGAGATTATTGCCACCTTTTCCGCCAAGTTGCTGGAAGGCAAGAAATGCCGCCATCCCTTTCTGGAGCGCGAGTCGCTCATGGTCCTGGCCCATTACGTGACCCTGGACACCGGCACCGGCTGCGTGCATACCGCTCCGGGCCACGGCCGGGAAGATTACATGACCGGGATCAACTACAACCTGCCCGTCCTCTCGCCGGTGGGCAACGACGGCCGTTTCACCGAGGAGGCCGGGCCCTATGCCGGGCTCTTTATTTTCGAGGCCAACCCGCAGATCACCGCGGATATGGCGGCGCAGGGCTCGCTCATCCAGGAGACCAAGATCTCCCACAGCTATCCCCATTGCTGGCGCTGCAAGAAGCCGGTGATCTTTAGGGCCACCGAGCAGTGGTTCATCTCCATGGAGGCAAACGACCTGCGCGATAAGGCCTTGGCCGCGATCAAGGACGTGAAGTGGATCCCCCAATGGGGCATGGAGCGCATCCTCGGCATGGTGGAAAATCGGCCGGACTGGTGCTTATCGCGCCAGCGCGCCTGGGGCGTGCCCCTCACCGTGGTCTATTGCGGCGAGTGCGGCGAGGTGCTCAACGACGAGACCATCATGGACCGGATCACCGCTCTCTTTGAAAAAGAAGGGGCCGACGCCTGGTTCAGCCATGAACTGGCCGATTTCATCGGAACTGACGCCAAGTGCAAAAAATGCGGCTCCACCGACTTTATCAAGGAAGAAGACATCCTCGATGTCTGGTTCGATTCGGGGGTGAGTTATGCCGCTGTTTTGGAGGCACGGCCCGAGCTCGCGGCCCCGGCCGATCTCTATCTGGAAGGCAGCGACCAGCATCGCGGCTGGTTCCAAAGCGCGCTTCTGGCCTCAATAGGCACCCGGGGGATTCCCCCGTACAAGGCCGTGCTCACCCATGGCTTTGTCGTGGATGGCCAGGGCAAGAAGATGTCCAAGTCCATCGGCAACGTCATCGCCCCGGAGGAGATCATCAAGAAATATGGGGCCGAGATCTTGCGCCTCTGGGTGGCCTCCGAGGATTACCGCGACGATATCAAGATCTCCGACACCATTCTCCAGCAGCTGGCCGATGCCTACCGCAAGATCCGCAATACGGTGCGTTTCATCCTCGGCAATCTCTACGATTTTGATCCGGCCACGGACCTGGTGCCCGACAGCGAGATGGACGAGTTGGACCGCTGGGCCCTCTATCAGTTTGAGCTCTTGAAGATGAAGGTGCTCAAGGGCTACGATGGCTTTGAGTTCCATCCCGTCTTCCACGGCTTGACCAATTTCTGCACGGTGAGCATGTCCGCCCTCTATCTCGATGTGCTCAAGGACCGGCTCTACACCCTGCCCGCCAATTCCCGCGAACGGCGGGCCGCTCAGTCCGCTCTCTACGAGATCGCCGATGGCTTGACCCGGCTCATGGCCCCGGTTCTCACCTTCATGTCCGCCGAGCTCTGGGAATTTCTCCCCGGGAGAGCCCAGCGGGAGGACAATGTCTGTGTCGCTCTCTTCCCGGCATTGAAGCCGGAACGGGTTGCGGACAAAGCGCTGGCCGAGAAGTGGGATAAGGTCTTGCGGGTGCGGGGCGAATTGACCAAGGCGTTGGAGATTGCCCGGCGCGACAAGGTTATCGGCCACTCCCTGGAAGCGGAGGTGGTGGTGGCCGCATCCGGCGAGCTGGGTGAATTCCTGGCAGCCAACTGGGAAACCCTGCAGAGCGTGGCCATTGTTTCCCGCATGGAGCTGATGGGGGTTCTGCCGGAGCCTGGTTTTGTCAGCAGCGAACTGCCTGAGCTTTCCGTGTTGGTCCGCTCCGCCAGGGGAGAAAAATGCGAGCGTTGCTGGCTGCGTTCCGAGGCCTTGGGCAGCGATGTTGAGCATCCCAGCCTCTGCCCCCGCTGTACCAGTGTGGTGGTGGCCATTTGAACAAGAACGAATTGCCCATTATTCCGCTGGCCTGGCTGCTGGCAGTGGTGCTCCTCGATCAGTTGAGCAAGGGTCTGGTGATGGCGTATTTCGCCATGTATGAGTTGCGCCCCGTCATTCCGGGTCTGTTCAACCTGACCTATCTCACCAACACCGGGGCGGCCTTCGGCATGCTGGCCGGGGCCCAGAGTATCTGGCGGCAGGTCTTCTTTGTCGGGGCGGCCGTGGTCGCCATTGGGATTATGGTTTTTTCCTACCGGCAATTTCGCAGTCAGGGCAAGATCTTTGCCCACGCCATCGGCCTGGTTGCCGGTGGGGCGGCGGGCAATCTTATCGACCGGCTGCGTTTCGGGGCGGTGGTGGATTTTCTGGATTTTTATGTCGGCACGCACCATTGGCCGGCCTTTAATGTGGCGGACTCGGCCATCACCGTCGGGGTCGGCCTGTTCATTCTTGGCACCATTTTGTATCCACCGAAAGAAAGTGAAAAATGAAGCGGTGCGGGGGATTTCTGCACCCTTTGGCAGTGATCAATATTAAAAAAAGAATTTGGGGATTTCGGGCATGGCAGAGGCAAAGATAGCGGTTCTTTTTCCGGGGCAGGGCTCCCAGTTTTTGGGCATGGGCAAGGAATTTTTGGAAACGGACGCTGATGCCCGCGCCCTCATGGGTATGGCGGAAAAAATCAGCGGCTTCCCGCTCACCCGCCTCTGCCAGGACGGTCCCATGGAGGAGCTGACCCGCACCGTGCATCTGCAACCGGCCATGACCGTGATGAATCTCATCTGCTGGCAGGCCCTGGCTAAGGCCGGGGTGAAACCGGCATTTTTTGCCGGTCACAGCCTGGGCGAATACGGAGCGCTTGCTGCCGCCGGGATCGTCAGTCCCGAGGAGACCCTGGCTCTGGTCACCGAACGCGGCCGCTTGATGGAGCGCGAGGCTGCCGCAAATCCCGGCGGCATGCAGGCCGTGGTGAAACTGCCCATCGAGGCGGTGCGCGGGATCGTGGAAAGCGCCAAGGCTGCCGGCAAGATCACCGTGGCCAACCACAACTCCGCCGAACAGGTCGTGATCTCCGGCGAGGAAGCGGCCCTTGCCGTTGCCGCGCCCTTGGTCAAGGAGAAGGGCGGCAAGGCGATTCCCCTCAAGGTGAGCGGCGCCTGGCACAGCGAGCTGATCGCCGGCGCGGTCCCGGATTTCGAGGCGGCCATGGCCAAGGTGACCTTCAACGCCCCGGCCACGCCGGTCCTCTTCAACGTCACTGCCGCTTCCGAGAGCGATCCTGCCGCGATCCGGCAGATCATGGCGCGTCAGATCGCCTCCACCGTCCGCTGGTTGGAGATTGTGGAGAAGCTGATGGCCGAGGAAGTGCGGGTCTTTATCGAGGTCGGCCCCAAGACGGTGCTCACCGGGCTTTTGGGCAAGATCATCCCGCCTGACTACGAACACCGCTGCTTCCAGTTCGACACCCCCGAGGGGCTGGCGAAGATGCTGGAAGCGCTGTAAGAAAACCGCAAGTCCGAAGGGGGAAAGGCGGGAAATCCTGTTCGGGTTCCCGCCTTGTCTGCCTATCCATTCAAATCCCCCCTGTTTCTCCCCGGCCATACCAGTAATATCCGTATTTTTTCTGCATTGACAATCTGTTAGGTGCATGCGATTGTAGCTGTCGGTGCATATGCTGGCCAGAAATTGCGGCGAAACAGCGGATGAATAAGAATTCGCACGATTTATCCGTATTCCGCATAACATCCCACATTGCCCCGCAATCAGGAAAATTCGAGCATGCAATGCGTCAGGATTAGCCTTGTTTCCCCTTTCTTGGGGTAAGCAAGACGATAGCCAGGGGCAAAAGAGGAAATCCGTATAATATTAATGTTCGATAACCACGTGACAATTTGACTGCATAAATAAATTCCAAAGGCATTCCGGGAAAAATGACTTCACTAATTCGCTGGCTTCATCTATCAGATTTTCACGTTGGGAAGGATGACTATGCTGGCAGAAAAATGTTCGACTATATTATTGAACACGTCCGCCAGAGAAAAGATGAAGGCTTTGTCCCTGATTTTATATTTTTTACCGGCGATTTGACAGATAAGGGGAAAGCCTGCGATTACGAAACATTTTGGCTTGAGTTTGTATCTTCTCTACAGGAAGTAATAAGCGGTGATATCTCTTCCCGGACTTTTGCGGTACCCGGAAATCACGATGCAGACCGCGACTATCATCAAGCTTTCAGTCGAGAAGAAATGTCTGCCCCCAAAAGTCGCTATTTCGATCCTAACCAAGAAGGCAACAAACTTCGTGAAATACTATTCCCGCGATTCAACGCATTCGTGGAAAACGACTTTAGTCCAACCAAGGGTGATTTGCTTAAAGAGCAGGGAGCCTTTGCCCATCAGCTTGACATCCGCGGTAATAGAATTGGAATCGTCGGCCTCAACACGGCATGGCTGAGTAAAGACAATCACGATGAACGGAAGCTTACCCCTGGCAAAGCTTTGCTCGAAGGAGTCTTGGATGAAATTAGCGAGGCTAAAGTTCGTATCGTGTTGGGACATCATCCCATCGACTGGTTTATTCCAGCAGAACAGAAGCCTCTCAAAAGTCTTCTTGGGAAGAGCCATGTCTTGTATCTGCATGGTCATCTGCATGATGCCTGGGCGGAACCAACATATGGAGGAGGCCACCAGTTTTTAGCCATCCAATCCGGTGCTGCTTTTCGGGCGAGAGAGGGTGAAATGTGGCGTAATGGTCTTGTTTGGGCCGAACTGGATTTGGATGCGCAAGAATTACGCCTTCAACCTCGGAAGTGGGAGCCAAACCAACAAGCGTGGATTCCCGCAACCGATGCTTTTCACGAAAATCACCGGAAAGGAGACTGGTGGATTTATCCACTTCCAGATACGTCGCGGGCTTTAGATATAGTTAAAAGCGCGGCACAACCAAATGTACAGCCTCCTCAAGGATGGGGTGTCTTTGACCCCAAAGTATTGAGCCAATACTTTAAACCCTTAGAAGAAGAGAGGGCTATTAGATTTTTTAACGGTGCAGTTCCTAGTTGGCCCATGGCCCTATCCACTTCTGTTCCCAGGCGAAAAATTGTCGGGGCGCTTGCTGCGCATCTCCAAGAGGCCGAAGGCTCTGCTCGTCCTATCGTCACTCTCTTGCTGGCTGCGGGTTGTGAAGGAAAAACCACAGCTCTGCTCCAAGCGGCTTGGGAGATGACAAAGGAAAAACCCGGATGGCGTATCTTACAACGGACAGACGATGCGGCTCCAATGGAATGGAATGCCCTCGTGCCTTTGTTGGCCGCGGAATATCGCTGGTTAGTTTTGTTGGACGAGGCCGATCGTATCGCGAAAGATCTTTTCGTTATTCTCCAGAAAATTCCCGCTGAGCTCCAGGGAAGGGTTCACTTTTTACTGGCCTCCCGGGATACAGATTGGCTAGCGTCGAGAGCCAATCTGGAAAACTGGACAAGTGTATGTACCTTTCAACAGGAGCGCCTTGCAGGTCTTGACGGAGAGGATGCAGAAGCAATAGTCAAAGCGTGGAATGTCTTTGGTGCCCGAGGGTTGGGCGATCTTGCCAAAATACCTGAAGAACAGCGTGTCGATATTCTCGAACGGCAAGCCCGAGAAGAAGCAAGGTCAAATCAAGGTGCTTTCTTCGGAGCGCTTCTCGCTGTCCGTCACGGGAGTGATTTGCACAACCATGCACGTCTGATGCTGGAAAGGCTTGGGCAGCGAAAAATACCAAGCGGTGGCACCCTGAGGAATGCTCTTGCCTTTATTGCCGCCATGCACTCTGAAGGATTGGAATTCTTGTCCCGTCCCGTGTTGTCCCAAGCACTATCTTGTCCTTTAGAAAAATTACATCGGCATGTGCTCGCCCCACTTGGACAGGAGGCAGCGGCTACAGGCACATCATTGTTTATTTTTACTCGACACAAGCGAATAGCAACCGCGCTGGTTTCCGTTCTTGAAAATGATTTTTCTACAGATATTGGAGCGCTTTTTAAAACTCTTGCAATGTCGGCTATAAATAGTTTCAAGGAGGGTATCCGTGTTCCGCAGCTCGGCGACTGGCGTTACAGTTTGCCGCAGCATTTTTTTAACAAAGAGAGAATTGAATTGGCCGTGGAGATAGCCCGCGATGTTCTCTCTTGTGAACCGGAAAATCGCATGACGCTTACAAGTCTGGCAAACTTCTATCGAAAAGCAGGAGATCCAGAGTCGGCCGTAAAGTTATTTCGTGAGTCACAGGGCAAACTTGAGAAAAAAGATCGGACTTTCTTCTGTGAGTGGGCAACTGCTGAAGGCGCCAAGGATAATCAAGTGGAGGGTGCATTACTTGCGGCTTATGCAATTAGTGATAACGTCCCTAACCAAAGCCGTGTAAATAATGACGATGCGAAAATGAACTTGGCAGGTCTAGGAGTAAGCTTCGGGGAATTGTTTGTAAACTATCATGAAACAGCTTTCCGCGATGCACAGATAGCAGTTGCAGTTCTTGGTCAGCAGCTCCATCTTGACTCAGAGACGAGTGGTTATTTCCAAAATCATATCAAAGAAGCCTTGGCGGATGGGGCGATAGAGCCTGATGTGGATAACGCGTTCAATTTGTTCCGGCAAGGTGTTATTGCAGCAGAAGCCATAGGTGTTGATGCTGAAGTTGCTTCTACGCTCCCGTCAACGACTACCCTTACTTATGATGGCTTGCGGAAGTTGGTTTTCGCAACCATGTCGGCCTCTGGATAAAAAGTGGCCTGATCTCGTCACTGTCTTGAGTGTTGAGTATTGATAAAGATGAATATCGAACCAGTCGGTTAACCTGACGCCGGGAATGTATATGACGCTGGCGCGGTAAGGTTTTTGGCGGCGCAAGTAACCTTAGCGTTAGAAATACTCACAAACCGCATTGGTATGGCGGCAACAAATTCCGGGGACATAATACCTATTTCCCGCGAACATCACGAAAAATCTCATCCGGGCAACTAAGGGGTCAAATCTTTATTCTTGGCACTTGCCATTAAAGTGGAACGGGGAACGGGGTTGGCCAAGCTACTTGTCTGATATCTCAGTATAATCTTCCAAAAAGATAAGTGCTTTCTTCGCTTAATCCTTGGTTTTCTCTGTCAAAAATCATGCTTATAGAAGAGTTGCGGCTCCCTTGGTTCGGATGAGGGGGGTAAGTTGCAGGAGGCGTTTCCCTCCCCCGTTTGCTTGACGCTTGTCCCTGACCCTGTTACCTTATTTCAGGCGGAGACATTACAGGCCGAGGAGGTGTAATTATGAAACGCAGCGATGCCTTGCGGGTGCTTGCCAGGGCCAAACCCGAACTGGCGAAACGCTTCGGGGTTGTCCGGCTGGTTTTGTTTGGTTCCATGGCCCGTGATGAAGTGCGTCCAGGCAGTGATGTGGATGTGTTGGTTGCCTTCGATGGCCCGGCTACTTCGCAACGCTATTTCGGGGTGCAGTTTTATCTTGAAGACGCTCTGGGTTACTCGGTGGACCTGGTTACCGAAAAGGCTTTGCGCCCGGAACTGCGGCCGTTCATTGAGCGGGAGGCGATCAGTGTCTGAACGGGAATGGCGATTTTATCTGGACGACATGATCGACTTTGCCGAAAAGGTGCTTGCCTAAACGGCAGGACTTGATCAGCCGGGTTTCGTCTCAAGCGGCCTTACCTATGACGCCACGGCGCGGAACCTTGAGCTGCTTGGCGAGGCGGCCTCCCGCATTCCCGCTGAAATCCGCGAATCCGCGTCCGAGATCCCCTGGCGCCAGATCATCGCCACCCGCAACCGGTTGATCCATGCCTATCTCGGCATCGACAACGACATCCTGTGGAACATCATCGAGCAGGACATCCCCCTCCTTCTCCCGCAACTGAAGAACTTGAAAAGCCGTTTCGCGTAATAAGGAAAACTAGCGGCAACTAAGGGGCCAAATCTTTATTCTTGATACACGCTCGTCTCTTTTCTAGTGGCAAGCAAAGATTTGACCCCAGAAGATGCAGACCCCAGAAAGCGAGAATCTTTCACCCCCGTTAGGAAATTTTCCACAATGGACATCCCGCGGATATTCAACATCACTGAGAGTGCTCATCGCATCCACAACCCGATCACCCCCGAAAAGCTCGCCACTCTCGGCGCGGCGTTGCGTCTGGAATCGGGAATCCGAGTGCTCGACCTCGGCAGCGGTTCGGGGGAGATGCTGTGCACCTGGGCACGCGATCACGGCGTCATCGGCACCGGCATCGACATGAGCCGGTTGTTCACCGAGCAGGCGAAACTCCGTGCTGAAGAACTCGGCGTCGCCCATCAAGTCACGTTCATCCATGGCGATGCTGCCGGCTATATCTCCGGCGAGAAGGTCGGTGTGGCAGCCTGTGTCGGCGCCACTTGGATCGGTGGGGGCGTCGCCGGCACTATCGAGCTTCTGGCGCGGAGCCTGCGCAGTGGAGGGATCATCCTCATCGGCGAGCCCTTCTGGCGGCAGTTACCGCCGACGGAAGATGTTGCCAAGGGGTGTCTTGCCAACTCAATCTCCGACTTTCTCATGCTGCCGGAACTTCTCGCCTCTTTCGGCCGCCTTGGCTACGACGTCGTGGAAATGGTTCTGGCTGACCAAGACGGCTGGGACAGATACGAGGCGGCAAAATGGCTCACCATGCGCCGATGGCTTGAAGCCAATCCCGGCGACGAGTTAGCCAAAGAGGTTCGAGCCAAACTGACCTCGGAACCCGAGCGCTACGCCGCTTACACCCGTGAATACCTGGGCTGGGGCGTGTTCGCGCTGATGCCCCGGTGATGGGGGCAACTCTGTATTCTTGGCACCTGCTCGTTCTCTTTCGCTAGACCAGGCCGCTGCAATCGCCCGCGGATTTTTTGCTTGCCCAAGGATGAAATTCTTGCTCCTTCAGGAAAGAAGCTCGAGACCTTGCTTGCCGTCTTCTCAAAAGATTCAGATTCGTACAGGGTAAGGTCGGTTGTCGGCAGATTTGTTGCTTGACATCCTGGCTTTGGCACAGTATCTTTGTCCGTTTTCCGGCCCGGAGAGGGTGAGGTGTGTCTTTTTTCAGGAATTATCGCGGCTGCCGGGCGTTCCCCGCAGGCTGCTTGAGTGATTGATAGAAATGTTTGAGTCGCTTTCAGACCGATTACATGATGTTTTTAAGCAGCTTCGCGGCCATGGCAGGCTGACCGAGGAAAATATCCAGGAGGCGTTGCGCGAAGTGCGCATGGCCCTGCTGGAAGCCGACGTCAATTTCAAGGTCGCCAAGGAATTTGTTGCCACTGTCGCTGAGAAAGCGATTGGCCAGGAAGTGGTTGGTTCGCTGGCCCCGGGCCAGCAGGTGGTCAAGGTTGTGCACGACCAGTTGGTCGAGCTGTTGGGCGGGCAGACCGCCACCCTCGATCTCAGCGGCCGCCAGCCTGTAGTTATCATGATGGTCGGTCTGCAGGGGTCCGGTAAGACCACCACTTCCGGCAAGCTGGCCAAGATGCTGCAGGGCAAGGGCCGTAAGCCCTACCTGGTTCCGGCCGATGTCTATCGGCCTGCGGCTATTGAGCAGTTGACCATTCTCGGCCAGAGTCTCGGGGTGGGGGTGCATCCCTCAGCCACCGACCAGGATCCGGTGGCCATCTGTCGTCAGGCCGTGCATGCCGCCCAGAGCGGTGGCTATGACACCCTGATTATCGACACCGCCGGCCGGCTCCATGTGGATCAGGAGCTCATGGCTGAGCTGGGCCGGATCAAGGACGCGGTGCAGCCTGCCGAGATTCTCTTCGTGGCCGATGCCATGACCGGTCAGGATGCGGTTACGGTTGCGGAAAAATTTAATCTCGATCTTGCCATCAGCGGCGTGATCCTGACCAAGATGGATGGCGATGCCCGCGGCGGCGCGGCTCTCTCCATCAAGAAAGTGACCCAGCGGCCCATTAAGTTTGTCGGTATGGGCGAAGGGCTTGATGCCCTGGAGCCCTTCCATCCGGATCGTGTTGCCTCCCGGATTCTCGGGATGGGCGATGTGCTCACCCTGATCGAAAAGGCTGAGGCCGTTGTTGATAAGGACAAGGCGGAAAAACTCGCCAAGAAGCTCAAGAAAGAAGGGTTTTCCCTGGAAGATTTTCTTGAGCAGATCCAGCAGATCAAGAAGATGGGCAGCCTCGAGCAGATCATGGGCATGATCCCGGGGATGAGCCGGCTCAAGCAGCTCAAGGATATGCCCAAGCCCGATGAGAAGGAACTGGGCCGGGTGGAGGCGATCATCAACTCCATGACCATCAAGGAGCGCCGCAACCACGCCATCCTCAACGCGAACCGTAGGACGCGCATCGCCAAGGGGAGCGGCACCACGGTGCAGGATGTGAACAAGGTCATCAAGAGCTACACGGACATGCTCAAGATGATGAAGCAGATGAGCGGCAAGCCCGGCGGACTGGGCGCCTTTGTCGGCGGAGCGAAGAAAAAGAAGCGGCCCAAGGGGCTTGCCCGATAGATATATGTTTGAGCAGTTGTCTTAAAAAAAGAAAACGCGGAGACGCACAGGGCGCAAAGAGAAGAGCTTGCTCATGAAAACCAAGCTTCCTTGCTTCTTGGCGTTCAGTGCGCCGTTGTTACGATAAATACTATTGTTATTTGGCAGAACAAAACGGCATAAAGAGCCGTAACGAAAGGGTCAAGATATTTCGTAACGGCTCTTAAATATCTCACAGGAGGAAACAACACCATGGCTGTACGGATTCGTTTGACCAGAATGGGCCGCAAGAAAAAACCTTTTTACCGCATTGTCGTAGCCAACGCCGAGGCTTCTCGCGACGGCCAGTTTCTTGAAGTGGTCGGCACCTACGACCCTTGCAAGCAGCCCGCCGAGGTTATTGTCAAGCAGGACAGAGTCAAGGTTTGGCTCGATAAGGGCGCGCTCCCTTCCGATACGGTGAAGAGCCTGCTTGCCAAAGCCGCCAAAGTGGCGGAATAAGACCCATGAAGGATCTGGTGACATTTATAGCCACCTCGCTGGTGGATGAGCCTACTTCTGTTCAGGTTACCGAAACGGAAGGGGAGGGCACCGTTGTTCTTGAGTTACGGGTAGCGAAAGAGGATCTCGGCAAGGTTATCGGCAAGCAGGGCCGGACCGCCAGGGCCATCCGTTCGCTGCTTACTGCCACGGCAGGCAAGGACAACCGCAAGGCCCGCCTCGAGATAGTGGAGTAGGATTTTTGGAAATCCTTGATGTCGGGGTTGCCCAGAACGGGCAGATTTCTGTGGGCAAGGTTGTCAAGGCCCATGGCATCAAGGGCGAGGTCAAGGTCTACCCTTTTTCCGGCAACCCCGATGACTTCCGCGACTACCGGCGGCTGACTCTGGTCGATCCGAGCCATGATCTGGCCAGGTCGTATGTTGTTGAGCAATGCCGGCCTCTGGAGAGCTTGGTTATTCTCCAGCTTGCAGGTGTTGCTGACAGAACCGCTTCCGAAGGATTGCGCGGTTGGGAAGTGCGGATTGATCAGGAAGTTTTGCCGCCCCATGCTCCGGGGACCTTCTACTGGCATGAACTGGAAGGGATGGAGGTGATCACCGATACCGGGCTTGCCCTTGGCCGGATCACCTCGCTTTTGGCCACCTCCGCCCACGATATCCTGGTGATTACCGGGGGGGGCGTTGAGTATTTGATTCCTGCGATTGATGCGTGTGTTGCCGGTCTTACTCCGGATGGGAAGAGACTGGTGGTTACTCCCCCTCCTGGCTTGTTGGAGATGAATGCGGGCGGGGTGCCGGGCGATGCGAGCTAGGGCAATTGCCACAGGCACACCCGGTGAGTAATGCTTCCGTGAGCGAGACCATCAGATTTGACGTATTGACGATTTTTCCGGAGTTGCTGGATTCTCCGCTCAAGGAGGGGATAATCCGCAGGGCCCAGGAGGCCGGGCAGATAGGGGTTTTCTGCCACAATATCCGGGATTACGCGCTTGACAAGCATGCCATGACCGATGACCGCCCCTTTGGCGGCGGGGAAGGGATGGTCATGAAGCCGGAACCCCTGACCGCTGCAGTGCAGGCGGTGCAGTCCATGGCGCAGCCGCCAGGGCGGGTGATTCTCCTGAGCCCCCAGGGCCGGCCGTATACCCAGGCGGTTGCCGAAGAGCTGGCCGGGTACGCGCGGCTGCTTCTGGTCTGCGGGCGCTATGAGGGGGTGGATGAACGGTTCGCTGCCCAGTATGTGGATGAGGAAATCTCCATCGGTGACTATATCCTCACCGGCGGCGAATTGGCGGCGATGGTCCTCATCGACTCCATTACCCGGCTCCGGCCGGGGGTTTTGGGATGTGCGGATTCGGCAGGTTATGACACCTTCAGCCGGGGCGGGCTCAAGTATCCGCAGTATACGCGGCCCAGGCTTTTTGAAGGAGTAGCAGCGCCGGAGGTGCTTTTTTCCGGGGATCATGGAGCAGTTGCCGAATGGCGGCTGGTTGCCGCGGTTGAGCGAACCATGGCCAAGCGACCGGATCTTGTTGCCGGGATGCGTTTTAATGCCAACGAGTTGAAGATTTTACACCGGCAAGGACTCTTTGCCAGGCTGCGGGAATGCGGCTGGAACAGCCGGCCGGAGGAGCAGTGATTCAAGAAGATAGGCAAGGTGCGGATCGACCGGTTATCCGGCTCGATCTGGCTCTGGTCCATTACCCCGTCTGTAACAAGCACGGGGAGACCATCGGCTCGGCGGTGACCAACCTGGACCTGCATGATATTGCCAGGGCAGGCCGGACCTTTGGCATCGACACCTTGTATATCGTCACTCCTTTCGCGGATCAGCAGGCGCTGGTCAAGGATATTCTCGAGCACTGGCAGACAGGACACGGGGCGAGCTATAACCCGAAACGCAAGGAAGCCCTCTCCCTGGTGCGGATCTGTCATGACCTGGCCGAATTGTATGCGCTGGTAGAGGCCAAGTGGCAGCAAAGGCCGGCGGTTCTTGCCACCAGCGCCAAACCGCAGGCCAGAGCGCTTGGTTTTGCGGAAGCGCGGCAGCGGATTCTTGCCGGAGAGCCGCATCTGATTTTGTTTGGCACCGGCTGGGGTATGACCCCGGAAGTATTGGCCGACGTAGACGGCCTGCTTCCCCCCATTGCCGGGTTTAGCGAGTATAATCATCTCTCTGTTCGCTCGGCTGCGGCCATTGTGTTGGACAGGGTGTTGGCCAGGCAGTAGCAGCAAAAGAACCTTGCCGTTTCTCTGACCGGAACGGCAGCATAGCCGCTTACCCGGTGGGCGCGGCGCATAAAGATTGAAAAAACAGTGTGGGCGTGTATAATGGCCCCGTGGAATCCGTTACTTAAGGGATTGAATGAGGAAAAACTATGAACATCATTGAGCAGATGGAACAAGAGAATATGCGGCATGACATCCCGGACTTTCGTGCTGGGGATACCGTGAAAGTGCATATCCGGATCATTGAGGGCAATAAGGAAAGGACTCAGCTTTTTCAAGGGGTTGTCATCCGCCGTCGCAAAGGGATCATGGGGGCCAGTGTTACCGTCCGCAAGATCTCCCATGGAGTCGGCGTGGAAAAAACCTTTCCCTTGTGTTCTCCCAGAGTCGACAAGATCGAGCTGGTGAGCGAAGGCCGTGTTCGGCGTTCGCGTCTGTACTACCTGCGCAATCTGCGCGGCAAGGCAGCGAGAATCAGGGAAAAAGGCATCAACTAGCCTTTGCGTATTACCCGGAGCAGGAACGGCCAAGCAGCCTTCGTGCTCCGGTTTTTTTTATATTGCCGCCATTGCTGGGCCACGGGAAACCGTGGCCCTTTTATTCGTGGTCCTTACGGCTTATCCGACAAGGTGGTGCGTTTTGCCCAAGGCGATAACACTCTGGCCGGCGTCTTCCGTTGGAGACACCTTCGCCATTGAACGATCTCTGATCAGCCAAGGCTACGCCACCGTAGCCGGGACCGATGAAGCCGGCCGTGGGCCGCTGGCCGGACCGGTGGTTGCCGCCTGCGTCATTCTTCCGCCCCTCTGCGAGTATCAACATTTCCAGGATTCAAAAAAACTGAGCGCTAAAGCCCGGGGCGAGCTCATGCATCGCCTGGTTGCGCTTCAGGCTCCAATAGGGGTGGGCATCGTTTCTCCGGAGGAGATCGACCGGCTCAATATCCTACAAGCATCCCTGCTGGCCATGCGCAAGGCGGTGGAAAAGTTGCCCGCGCTCCCTGATTTTCTTCTGGTCGACGGCAAGTTCACCGTGCCCATGGCGGTTCCGCAACAGGCCCTGGTCAAAGGCGACTCGCGCAGCGCCTCTATCTCCGCCGCTTCCATTGTCGCCAAGGTGACGCGGGACGCAATCATGGAGCAGTACCATCTCGAATACCCCCAGTATAACTTTGCCCAGCACAAGGGGTATCCCACGGCCGAGCACCGTCGGATTATCCGGGAGATTGGCCCCTGTCCCATCCATCGCCAGAGTTTTAAGCCGGTGCGCGATTGTTTGGTAAGATAAAAGAGGCGAGCACCATCTCCCTCGGTCAGCAGGGGGAGACCCTTGCCTGCCGGTATCTTTCCCGGCAGGGCTACCGGGTGCTGGCGAGAAATTATCGCACCAAGCAGGGGGAGATCGATATCATTGCCGAAGAGCGGAACTCCCTGGTTTTTGTCGAGGTGAAGACCAGGCGCGGCCATCAATGCGGTCATCCTTTTGAGGCGGTCACCCCCGCCAAGTGCCGGCAGATTTCCAAGGCGGCCCTGCAGTATCTTGCCGAGACAGGCAGGGAAGGGCAAGCGGCCCGCTTTGACGTGGTGGCGATCAGTATCGCCGGAGAGGGTGCGCCGGTGGTCGAGCTGGTGAAAGATGCCTTTGACCTGAGCTATGGAGCATGAACGTGCAGATGGGAACGCAAGCTGCTGCATTACCTCCCTTGGCGATTACCATGGGGTGTCCGGTGGGGATCGGTCCGGAGATCATCCTGCGTTTGTTTGCCAAGAGCGGGTTCGCACCGTCTCTGAGTCCTGTCGTTATCGGGGATGGTGGGGTGTTGCGCCGCTGTGCTGCCGCCCTGGGCATCGACCTTCCGGTGGTTGACTGGCAGCCGGGCGCACTCTGCCGGCCCCAGGCGCTCAATGTCCTTTCCCTTTCCGATCTTGGCGATGGTCTCTGCTGGGGCAAGCCCACCCCGGAAACAGGCCGGGCCATGGGGGGGTACATCGAAGAAGCGGTCCGCTTGATCCGGCAGGGGCAGTTGGCCGGGTTGGTGACCTGTCCCATCAGCAAGGGGGCGCTGAAGGCCGGAGGTTACCGCTTCCCCGGGCATACGGAGATGCTGGCCGATCTCTGTCAGGCAAGGGATTTTGCCATGATGATGGCGGGCGCTACCCTCAAGATCACCCTGGTCACCATCCATCAATCCCTGGCAGAGGTGCCTGGTGCCATCACCTTTGAGTCGGTGCTGCGGATGATCTCCATCACCGGCCGGGCCCTGCGTGATGATTTTAATCTGCCCCACCCCCGTCTGGCGGTGGCGGGTTTAAACCCGCATGCCGGGGAAGACGGCATGTTCGGCGATGAGGAACATCGGATTATTGGACCGGCTGTGGCGGCGGCCCGCCGGGACGGCTGGCTGGTCGAGGGGCCTTTTCCCCCGGATACGGTATTTCATAAGGCAGCGGCCGGTCGGTTTGACGCGGTGGTGTGCATGTACCACGATCAGGGTCTGATCCCCTTCAAGCTCCTGCATTTCAGCGACGGGGTGAATGTGACCCTCGGGCTGCCCATTGTCCGGACCTCGGTGGATCATGGGACTGCCTATGACATTGCGGGCAAGGGGGTGGCTGATCCGGCGAGTCTGGCCGCCGCGGTCTTTATGGCCGAAACCATTGTGGCCAACAGAAGAAAATTAGCGCGTGCAACAGGGTGTTAAGGGATGGCTGAAAAAGGAGTGCTCATCGCTTTTGAGGGGATTGACGGGACCGGTAAGACCACCCAGATCGAGCTGCTGGCCGAGGTCTTGCGTCGGCGAGGCTTAAGCGTGGTTACGACCCGTGAGCCCACCGATGGGCAGTATGGCCGGAAAATCAGGGCGTTGTATAAAAACCGGCAGAGCGTGACCCCGGCAGAGGAATTGGTTCTGTTTCTTGATGACCGGCGCGAGCATGTGGCGCAAGTCATCGCCCCGGCTCTCGCCTGCGGCCGGGTGGTGCTTACCGACCGCTACTATTATTCCACTGCGGCCTATCAGGGTGCGGCCGGCCATGATCCGCAAAAGATCATTGCCGCAAATGAATTGTTTGCGCCGGTGCCGGATATGGTTATTATGCTTGAAGCGCCTGTCTCTCTTGGGGTACACCGGGTACAGAAGCTTCGGGGCGAGACCCTGAACGATTTTGAACAGGAAGGGGCCTTGGCCCGGGTGGCCAGGATTTTCGCCGAGCTCAAAGGGGCCAATATCCACCGTATTGACGGAACAGGGGATGCCGCGGCCGTGCATGCTCTGATCATGCAGGCCGTGGCCGAGCTTTTTTGAGCGGCAAGGGAATCGTGTCTGTGGATGATACAACGCTGGGCAACAAAATCATGGGTTGGCTCACGGTCCTGGGTCGAAAGGGAGAAACTGTTATGCTGAAGCGTCTGCTGATTGCCGGTGGTTTGGCTCTCTGCTGCCTGTCATGCGCCCCGACCATTCGGGGGGTGCCGGGGCAGCCGCCCTTTGCCGCAGATCTCGAACCCTATGAAGAGGCGGTGGACAAAGGCTGCGCTTATTTTCATTATCTTTGGGGCAAGTCGGCCGAGCTTGAAGACCATTACGATGAGGCGATCTACGCCTACAAGCAGGCCCTGGTTTGTGACCGTCTGGCCGGGCATGTCATGCGTTCCCTGGCCACGCTCCTCGTTAAGACCGGGCGCCAGGAAGAGGCGGTTGAGTGGGTGAACAAGCTCATCGACCTCAATCCCAAAGATATCGAAGCCCGGGCGCTCCTGGCAAATCTCTACAGCATCATGGAGCGGTTCGATGAGGCCATCGGCATGTATCAGTCCATCTTGGCCGAGGATCCGCAAAACTTCAATGTCCGGTTGTTGCTGGGCAGCCTCTATGCCCGTTTGCGCGATTACGAAAAGGCGCAGGTGGTTCTGGAAAAACTGACCGAACTCAATCCGGATTCCTATGCCGGGTTCTATTATCTGGCCAAGCTGTACCAGGAGATGCGTCTCTTCGATAAGGCCTCGGAGGCTTTTGAGAAAGCTCTGGCCCTCAACTGGTCGCCGATGCTGGCTCAAGAGGCGGCGGAATTGTATGTGCAGGAAAAGCAGTATTCCCAAGCCATCGCCATCTACAACCGGATTTTGGCAGAGGACCCCTCCGATGAAAGGGCGAGAAGCTTCTTGGCCAATGTTTATTTTCGTCAGGGAGAGATAGCGAAGGCCCTGACGGAGATGGAGAAGCTCCGGGAGATCTCGGCCAACCCGGACAAGGTTGAGCTCGCCATCTGCCGGATTCTGCTCGATGCCGACCGGCGTTCGGAGGGTGTCACCCGGCTGAAGGCACTCCTCAAAAGAGATCCCCATTCAGACGCGGCCAGGGCACTCTTGACCCTGGCCTATTACCAGCAGGGCGACCTTGCGGCGACCAAGAAACTGCTCCGTCAGGTGGGTCCCCCCAGCCCGGCCTATGAGGAATCGGTGCTCATGCTGGCCAGAATCCTGCAGCAGGAAAAGGATTTTCCCGGGGCGGAGAAGGCCCTGCAGCAGGCCATGGCGGACAAGCAGCATCGGCGGCTCAATTTTTATGTGGCCCTGGCAATGCTGTATGCCGGCGAGGACAAGATTGCTAAGGCGCACGGGGTGTTTACCCAGGCCTTTGTCGATTTTCCGGACACTGTGGAGGTGCATTACGAGTATGCCCTGTTTTTGCACAAACTGGATGACATGGCCGGGTCCATGCGCGAGATGGAAGAGGTGCTGAAACTTGACCCGCAACATGCCCGGGCGCTCAATTATGTCGGCTATACCTGGGCCGAGGAGGGGCGGAACCTGGAAAAGGCCAAGGCGTATATCGAGCAGGCCGTAGCGCAGCTCCCGAAGGACGGCTTTGTTCGGGACAGTCTGGGGTGGGTCTACTATCAGTTGGGGGATTTTTCCGCCGCGGTCCGGGAATTGGAGCAGGCGGTGGCGCTTTCTCCCGATGACCCGACCATTTACGAGCATCTTGGCGATGCCTATCTGAAAAACAGTGACCGGTCGAAAGCCAGGAAGGCGTACGAAAAATCACTCGCACTCCACGAGGAGGAAGAGAAGAAAGAGGTGGTTCGCCGGAAGCTGGAGTCTTTCTCTTCCGGGGATGAGCGGCCCGGCGGCGCACAATGAAGCCTCTGTTTTTCCGGGTCTTGCGGGCGGGGCTGCTCGGTTTTCTCTTCTTGGCCGGTGGTTGTGCCACCCTGCCCGCCACCAGGCCTCTTGGTGCGTTGCAGCAAGAGCAGGGGGTTGCCCTGTTCCGCGAGAGCATGGCGCAGCAGCAGAAGTGTCCCAGCTGTATTGATGCCCAGGTGCGGCTTTCCTTGAAATCACTGGTGCAGAACGGGACGATTTCCGGCTTTATTCAGGCGAAGGCCCCCGCTTTTTTGAAATTTACCGGCCTAAATCCCCTGGGCCAACCCATGATGTTCTTGGCCACGGACGGGAATTTCTTTAGGTATGTCGCGGTGCCGGAAGGCAAGGGGTATGAGGGGTTGGTCACTGCTGCCGCTTTTAAAAAATACGCCCCTCCTGGGTTTGCCCCGGAGCAAGGGTTCTTTTGGCTTACCGGCAGAATGGCTTCGGCAAGGGTGCGGATTTTTTCCGTGGCGGAGGACCCGGAAGACCATGGCCTCTGGCTGGAGCTCGCCTACGCCGATGACGCCGCGGATGGGGAACCCCTTCGCCACCATGTCTTATTTGACCCGGGCCAACAGGTGATCCGCCGGCATCTGGTGGTGGATGCCGAGGGACGGATCATGGTCGATGTTTGGTACGAGAACTATACCACCCCTTCCGAAAGCGGGGAGGATACCTGTCGGCTGCCTGGCTTAGTCAGGATTCATGCCAACAATAACGGCGCGGTCATGGAGCTCACCCTGGGGGATTGGCTGTATGAGGCCAACTTCAGCGCGGGAGATTTCCGGGTGGATCTGCCTGCCGGCTTTCAACTGGTTCCTGTAGAGTAGTCTTTTTCTGTTTGAGCCCCCGTTACAACTTTAACGATCAACCGGTCCACTTGGCCGGTTTTGTTCAGGAATTACAGATGAATAGTGAGATAGACGCCCTGCTGCCGCAGGTGAGACAGCCCAGCAGGTACGGCGGCAATGAGCTGCATGTGGTGAAAAAGGCGTGGGACTCCGTTTCCCTGCGGATGGTTCTGGCCTTTCCTGATCTGTATGAACTTGGCATGTCGCACCAGGGGCTGCAAATTCTCTACCACATCGTCAATGCGCAGAAGGATATGCTGGCCGAACGGGTCTATACCCCGGATCGCGATTTGGAAGAGCTGCTCCGCGCCCACCGGCTGCCCCTGTTTTCCCTGGAATCCCAGCGGCCGCTGGCTGATTTTGATATCCTCGGCATCACCCTGCCCTATGAGCTCTGCTATACCAATATCCTCACCATCCTTGCCCTGGCCGGGCTACCCTTCCGCAGCGCGGAACGGAGTGCCGCCCATCCCCTGGTGATCGGCGGCGGTCCCTGCGCCTTCCATCCCGAACCGGTGGCCGATTTCTTTGACGCCATTCTTCTTGGAGACGGGGAGGAGGCGGTGCTGGAGATGGCCGAGGCGGTACGCCTTGGGAAGGAAAACGGGGAAGATCGGCCCGCGCTGCTTGAGCGGCTCAGTCGGATCGAGGGGGTCTATGTCCCTTCCTTTTTTGCGCCGGAGTATGATGGCAACGGTAATTTTCTCGGCATGCGCACCCTTTCCGGCACAGGCCAGGTTCGGCGGCGGATCCTTGCCGACCTCGAAGGGGCCAGCATCGAACAGCCTCCCCTGGTGCCGCTTACCCGGATCGTCCATGACCGCTTGGGGTTGGAGATCGCCCGGGGCTGTACCCGGGGCTGCCGCTTCTGTCAGGCGGGCATGATCTACCGGCCGGTGCGGGAGCGCACTCCGGAGAAGATCTTTGCCATGGCGGAAAAAGGCATTGCCGAGGGCGGTTTTGAAGAGCTGGCCTTGTTGTCGCTCTCCACTGGCGATTATTCCTGCTTAAGCGAGTTGCTGGTTCGTTTGATGAACCGTTTTGCCAAGGAGCATGTTTCCGTCTCCCTGCCTTCCTTGCGGGTCGGCACCCTCACTCCGGCGATCATGGAGCAGATCAAGCGGGTGCGCAAGACCGGTTTTACCCTGGCTCCTGAGGCAGGCTCCGACCGGCTGCGGCGGGTGATCAACAAGGGGATCACCGAGGAAGATCTGCTGAGTACGGCAGAGGCGGCCTTTGGCTTGGGCTGGAAATTGATCAAGCTCTACTTCATGTTCGGTTTGCCCACCGAAACCGAGGAGGATGTGGCCGCGATCCCGGCCCTGGCCCAGAAGGTGTTGAAGGCCGGGCGGGGCGGCAACTGCCGGGTGAACGTGAGCGCCGCCACCTTTGTCCCCAAGCCCCATACCGTGTTCGAACGGGAGCCGCAGCTTTCCATGGCCGAAGGGTATGCGCGGATGGATGCGGTCAAGAAACGGCTCTATGGCAAGAACTGCACCATGAAGCGCAATGATCCGCGGATGAGCTTTCTGGAAGGGGTCTTTTCCCGGGGCGACCGCCGTTTGAGCCGCTTGCTTGAGGAGGCCTGGCAGCGGGGCGCCCGCATGGACGCCTGGTCCGAGCATTTTGATCTCACGCGCTGGCAGGAAGCCGCTGCGGCCTGCGGTCTGGAGCTGGAGCATTACCTGCGCCGGCGGGAAGTCGATGAGCCTTTGCCCTGGCAGCATCTTGGCGTTGGGGTCCGGGATGATTTTTTTGCCGAGGAATACGGTAAGGCGTTGCGGGAAGAGTATACCCCCGACTGCCGGGTGCATGGCTGCCAGCAATGCGGGGTTTGCGACCTGAAAACCCTCAAGCCCGTGGTGCATCGTTGCAAGCACGACGACGCAGTCCCGGATCCGGCCGGAGCAGAAGCGCCCCCGGCGGAGAGTTCCTCCGGTAAACCGATCCTCCGCCCCCACTTTCTCTACAAACTCACCTATTCTCGGCTCAACAATGCCCGGCTGCTCAGCCATCTGGAACTGCTTCAGGTGTTTTTCCGGGCCTTCAACCGGGCCAAACTGCCGCTGAATTTTTCGCAAGGGTTCAATCCGACCCCCAAGGTCTCTTTCAGTCCGGCCCTGCCCCTGGGTACGGAAAGTCTGGCGGAATTTGTCCTGATTGATCTTTTTGAGCCGCTGGCTGATCTTGGCGCCTTTGTAAAGGAAATGAACCGGCAGCTTCCCGAGGGGCTCTTCGTGAGCCAGGCCGTGCTGGCCGGCAAAGAGCATGCCGGCACCATGCTCACCACCTACCATCTCCGGTTGGCGCGGCTGCCCGTGCAAGAGGAGCTGGACCGGGTCATGGCCCAGGAGAGTCTGCCGGTGGTGGTGATGCGCAAAGGCCTGGAACGGCAGCTCGATCTGCGGCCGCTGCTCTCCGGCTTGCGGCTGACCGAGGAGGGCCAGCTGGAGCTTTCCCTTTTCAACGCGCCGGGTCAGCCGGGCGGCAAGCCGGTCGAGGTGGCGGCCAAGCTTTTCGCCTTGTCCGAAGAGGAGATCCGGCGGGCTCGGGTTGTGAAGATCGCAAGCGAGCCTTATGTGGTCAGGGAAAACTGAACGATCGCATCTCCTGTGCAGAGCATGGGGAGATGCTGAAAATATTGGCCTTGGCGCCTTTTCTGCGCTGGGTCATGCATGGAGCTAAATTGTACCTGAACCTGTCTGGTGAGAATCATGTCTACTGAACTACTGATCAACGCCACGCCCTATGAGATTCGGATTGCCCTGGTGGAACACGGCAATCTGGTGGAATTTTATCTGGAGCAGCCTCGGGAGAAGGGGCTGGTCGGCAACATTTACCGGGGTAAGGTTGTCCGGGTGCTCTCCGGCATGCAGGCGGCCTTTGTCGATATCGGCCTTGAGCGCACCGGTTTTCTCTATGTGGATGATGTCCATATCACCACCGACGATTTTGAAAAGCGGCTGGCCAAAAGCGACCGGCCCGAGGATTGCGGCGGCGGCTGTTGCGGCAACGAGACTCCGGATTCCCTCTGCAGGCGCACCCCCGGTCTGAATATCGGCGATCTGCTCAGCGAGGGGCAGGATATCCTGGTGCAGATCTGCAAGGAGCCTCTCGGCACCAAGGGCGCCAGGCTGACCTGCAATATCACCCTGCCTTGCCGGAACCTGGTTTTCATGCCCATGACCGATCATATCGGGATCTCGCGCAAGATCGAAGACGAAAACGTGCGCAAGCAGCTCCGTCAGGATATCGAAACCCTGCGGCCGGCCGGCACCGGTTTTATCGTGCGGACCGTGGCGGAGAACGCGACCAACGAGGATCTGGAAGCGGATATGGAGTTTCTCCTCCATACCTGGGGGGAGATTCAGGATATCGCGGTCAAGGCCCCGGTGCCGAGCCTGGTGTATGAGGATCTTGATATCACCCTGCGGGTGGTGCGCGATATCTTCTCGCCGGAGGTGGAGCGGGTGGTGGTCGATGACCTGAAAACCTTCAACCGGGTGCAGCATTTTGTCGAAACCTTTGCCCCGAAGCTCCAGGGCAGGGTGCACCTTTCCGATAGTCCGATTCCCCTCTTCGACAGCCACGGGGTCGAGATGGATATCAACCGGGCGCTGGACAAAAAGATCTGGCTCCGCTGCGGGGGCTACATCATCATCGAAACCACCGAGGCCCTCACGGTGATCGATGTCAACACCGGTCGCTATGTCGGGAAAAGCGGTTTGGAGGAAACCATCTTCAAGACCAATATGGAGGCGGTGAAGGAAATCGCCTACCAGCTCCGGCTGCGCAATATCGGCGGGATCATTATTGTGGACTTCATCGACATGGATGAGGAGATCCACCGGGATGAGGTCTTTTCCGCCTTTAAGGAGGCGGCCAAAAAGGATAAGAGCCGGATCAACATCCTCAGGGTTTCCGAGTTCGGCCTGGTGCAGATGACCCGCAAGCGTAACCGCGAGGATCTGCGGCACATGATGTGCGAGCCCTGCCTCTATTGCCACGGCGACGGGATGCTGAAGTCGGGCCGGACCATCTGCTATGAGATTTTCCGCAAGGTGGAGCGTGAGGCGAAAAAGGCCTCGGCGGACAATGTCGTCCTCCGGGTGCACCAGAGGGTGGCGGCCATGATGCTCAAGGAAGAGGCGTCCACCATCGATTATCTCCAGGGCTCCACGGGCAAGCAGATCATTATTGAGCCGGTCAAGGATGTGCATCTGGAAAAATACGAAATTCTCTGGGGCAGGGAGTAATCTCCCCGAGAGCAAATTAGCAAAGTGCGATGCTGGGATGGGTTTTGCTGGGATATGGGAATATTCTTGCTTGACAATGTAGCCCTGTATGGTATTAAGATCGGTTTCACGCACTAGGCGAGATTGGCTTGTTGGCTCATTCTTGTTCGGTGGTTTTCGTCGTGAGGCGAAGCTATCCTGGCGCGGGTCAAAAAAAGAAGTATTGTTCATCGAGTCGGCTGACATCAGCCGTTTGTCTGTTGAAGAGTTCAGTTGTTGGAGGAATTATGTACGCAATCATTCGTACCGGCGGTAAACAGTATCAGGTTGCACCTGGCGAGCGCGTCCGGGTTGAGAAACTTGCCGGCAATATTGGTGATACCATTGAATTGTCCGATGTTCTTCTCATTGCCGATGGGGAGGAGGTCAAGATTGGCCAGCCCGTTCTTGCCGGAGCCAAGGTCATGGCCTGCATCATTGAGCAGGACAAAGCCAAAAAGGTTTTGATCTTCAAGAAGAGACGGCGTAAGGCCTATCGCGTAAAAACTGGTCATCGTCAGCCGTTTACCTCCCTTGAGATCAAGGAGATTTCCGCCTAATCAGGCAGGAAACGGTGTGGGCAGTCGAAAAAAAACTGATGCGGGTTTAACGCTCCATCAGCCTTGAAACACACGAGGTGTTATTGTGGCACATAAGAAAGCGGGCGGTAGCTCAAAAAACGGTCGTGACAGTAATTCACAGCGGCGCGGGGTGAAGAGATTCGGCGGACAGATTGTCCGGGCCGGTAATATCCTGGTCCGCCAGGTCGGCACCGTGATCCATCCCGGCAAGAATGTTGGCCTGGGTCGCGATTACACCCTGTTTGCCAAGATTGACGGCGTTGTGAAATACGAAGAGTTCGGTCGTAACAGAAAAAGGGTCAGCATCTACCCGGTTGAAGCCAAGGTAGAGGTAGCTGCGTAAAAAGCCGTAACCAAGCAGCGGTCCTTGAGGCTGCTGTTAACGGCGAGAGTAGGAAAGCTGTGGTACTTTGCAACGGCTTATTCATGGTGTGTATCCGCGTTTGCGTTTGCACTGTAACTTGCCGTAGCAGTCTCTGGCAGCAATCCTTTACTGGCGGCGACGATGGCTTTTATCGATGAAGCAAAGTTCTTTGTCAAGGCCGGCGACGGCGGCAATGGGTGTCTGAGTTTCCGACGGGAAAAATTTGTTCCCAAAGGCGGCCCCGACGGGGGTGATGGCGGCGATGGGGGCTCGGTGACAATCGAGGCCTCACGCAAGCTTGCCTCCCTTCTTGATTTTCGTTTTAAATCCCATTTTCTCGCGCAGAATGGCACTTCCGGTCGCGGCAAGAGGATGTACGGCCGCAAGGGGGAGAGCTTTACCCTGTATGTGCCCCTCGGTTCCATTCTCAAAGACGCGGAAACCGGTGAGATCCTCGCCGAACTGCTGCACGAAGGCGACAGTTTTGTTGCCGCCAAAGGCGGCGAGGGCGGCAAGGGCAATGTCCATTTTGCCACGGCCCAGAACCGGGCGCCCCGTATTGCCACCAAGGGCGAACCCGGCGAAGAGCGCTGGTTGCGCATCGAGCTGAAGCTGCTGGCGGATATCGGTCTGATCGGCCTGCCCAACGCCGGTAAATCTACGCTGCTTTCCAAATTGTCCGCCGCCAACCCCAAGGTCGCGCCCTATCCCTTCACCACCCTGGAGCCGCAGCTTGGCGTCATGAATCTTCCCGATTCCGGTGCTTATATCATTGCGGACATTCCTGGGTTGATCGAGGGCGCACATACCGGGGCAGGTCTTGGCCACAAATTTCTCCGCCACATCGAACGCACCCAGATCCTCCTCCATGTCATTGACGCCTCAACCCCGGACGAGCAGCCTTTGGAGGAATACCGCACTTTGGAAAACGAGTTGCGTGTATACAATGAAGAGTTGATGGACAGGCAGCGGTTGGTGGTGCTGAACAAGGTTGATCTGTTGGAAGACGAGCAACGGCTTACTGCCTTGCAGGAGCTGTTTTTTAAAGCGGAAGGAGTCAGGCCGCTTGCCATTTCGGCGCTTACCGGGCAAGGGCTCGTGCAGTTGCAGGAAGCGTTGGGAGAGATGCTGACAGAAAGAGAGGCGTGATGACCACAGCGATGGAGCATGACGAAGAGCTGGCGCTGCGGCGTCGGTTTCTCGACCGGGCCAAAAGGGTCGTGATCAAGGTGGGCAGTGCCGTTCTCACCACCGGTGAAGGGCTGAACCTGCCTGTCTTGGACGCTTTGGCCAAGGAGATATGTACCCTTCGCCAAAGTGGTCACCAGGTGATCCTGGTCAGTTCCGGGGCTGTTGCGGCCGGCCGGCGGAAGATGGGCCTTGGCGACCGCGCCTTGACCCTGCGGGAAAAACAGGCTGCCGCCGCCATCGGCCAGAGCAGCCTGATGCGCTCCTATGAAAAGATCTTCGAACAGCTGGGCCAGAAGGTGGCCCAAGTGCTGCTTACCCACGACGCCCTGTCCCACAGGGACCGTTATCTCAATGTCCGCAATACCCTCTTTACCTTGCTGGACTGGGGCTTGGTCCCCATCATCAACGAAAATGATACCGTCTCCGTCGAAGAGCTGCGCTTTGGCGACAACGACGCCCTGGGCGCCATGGTCACCAATCTCACCGAGGCGGACATCTTTGTCTGTCTCACCGATGTGCCGGGTCTCTTTTCCGCCAATCCCCTGACCAATCCCGAGGCCAAACCGGTCCATACCGTGGCCAAAATCGACGCGGCCGTGCAGGCTATGGTCGGCAATGTGCAGAGCGCTCTGGGCACCGGTGGTATGGGGAGTAAGGTCAAGGCCGCAAAGATGGTGGCGGCGCGGGGCGGGTGTTCCTTCATCGGTCCGGGGCGGGAACCGGATACCATCTCCCGTCTTTTTGCCGGGGACTTGATCGGGACCTTCTTTTTGCCTGAGAAGGAAAAAATGGCGAGTCGCAAGCACTGGATCGCCTATACCCTGCGGCCCCAAGGCTCGCTGGTCCTTGATGGGGGTGCTTGCAAGGCCCTGTTGCAGGGGGGGAAAAGCCTGCTTCCTTCCGGGATCATCGAGGTTCGGGGCAAGTTCGGCATCGGAGCTCCGGTGCATTGCTTAAGCGAGAAGGGCGACCCCCTTGCCGCCGGGTTGGTCAACTATGCTTCCACCGATATCGACCGGATCAAGGGCGTCAAGACCAGTCAGATCGAAGCGGTGTTGGAACGGCCCAAGGATAGCGATGAGGTCATCCACCGCGATAATCTTGTCATCCTGTAACGGTTAAGCAGCACCACATCTGCTTTGTCATCGCCCTGCTCATGTGCAATAGCACACTTCGCAGGCCTCTTTCGCGCATCTGCGGCACTGCTTAACCGTTACCTGTAATCTTTTTTTTATTCAACAGCTGGGGGTATGTGATGTCCATCCAGGAAACGATCAAACAGATGGCGGTGGCGGCTAAAAAAGCGTCCCGGAATATGGCCAATCTTTCCACCGTGGCCAAGAATAATGCTCTGCTGAAGATGGCTGAGGCGCTTCTTGCCCAGAAGCCGTATATCCAGCAGGAGAATGAAAAGGATCTGGTTGCGGGCCGCACCAAGGGGCTGTCCAGCGCCATGCTCGATCGGCTGGCGCTCACCGACAAGGTGATCGACAGCATGGTCGGCGGTTTGCGCGAGGTTGCGGCCCTGCCCGATCCGGTGGGGGAGATCGACGAGATGGCCAAGCGGCCGAGCGGCATCACCGTCGGCCGGATGCGTATTCCTCTGGGTGTTATCGGCATGATCTACGAGTCACGCCCCAATGTGACCGTGGATGCTGCGGCCCTCTGCCTCAAGGCGGGCAACGCCATTATCCTGCGGGGCGGTTCCGAGGCCATCCATTCCAATCTGGCCCTGGCCAAGGTGCTGCAGGAGTCGCTGGCCGCCGAGCAGATCGAGGCCGCGGCGGTGCAAGTGATCCCGGTCACCGACCGCGAGGCGGTAACGGCGATGCTTGCCCTGGATGATCAGATCGATCTGATCATCCCCAGAGGGGGCGAGGGCTTGATCCGTTTCGTGGCCGAGAACTCCCGTATCCCGGTGCTCAAGCATTACAAGGGCGTCTGCCATGTCTTTGTCGATGGGAGCGCGGATCTGGAGATGGCGGTGAATATCGTCATGAACGGCAAGGTGCAGCGGCCCGGGGTGTGCAATGCCCTGGAGTGTTTGCTGGTCCACAAGGATATTGCCGCGGCATTTTTGCCCAAGGTCTGGAGTGCCTTGAAAGGAGCAGGGGTCGAACTGCGCGGCTGTCCGCAGAGCAAGGCGATCCTGCCTGAGATCACTGCGGCCCTGCCCACGGATTTCGGCATGGAGTTTCTTGAGCTGATCCTGGCTGTACGGGTGGTGGATGATCTGGATGCGGCCATGGCCCATATTATCCAGTACGGTTCCCAGCATACCGAGGTGATCGTCACCAATAGTTATGGGAACGGGCAGCGTTTTCTCCGCGAGGTCGACGCCTCGGCGGTGATGATCAACGCCTCAACCCGCTTCACCGACGGCGGCCAGTTCGGCCTGGGTGCAGAGATCGGCATCAGTACCACCAAGCTGCATGCCTATGGCCCCATGGGCCTCAAGGAATTGACCACCAGGAAGTTCATCGTCTACGGCGAAGGGCAGGTCCGCGCTTAAGCAGGACTTGGGAGAGAGTAGGGTGGAACTTCCGCGCAATCTCGGCACCCGGGTCGGTATTCTGGGCGGCACCTTTGACCCGGTGCATAACGGCCATCTCGCTGTGGCCGAGGCGGTCCACCAGGCGTTGGCCCTGTCGAACATCCTTTTTGTCCCCGCCTTTCTTCCCCCCCATAAGCCGACCTATACCATTTCTCCCTTTGTGCATCGGGCCGCCATGCTGGAGCTGGCGGTGGCCAATACTCCCGGTTTTTCCGTCTCCCGTCTCGAGGCGGAGCGGGTCGGGCCATCCTACAGCATCGATACCCTGCGCACCCTGGCCCAGAGTCTTGGCAATCAGGTGCATCTCTTTTTCATCATCGGCATGGATGCCTTTGCCGAGATCCACACCTGGAAGGCGTACCGCGAGTTGCTGAACTACGCCTCCTTCGTGGTAATCGGCCGGCCCGACCACTGTCAGCAGTCGTGCGGCCAGACCGTGGCCGCGAATTTTCCCGGCTATACCTTAAACGAAGCCCAAGGCTTTTGGCAGGGCGAGTCCGGCCAAGGGGGGATCCATCCGGTGGCCATGGCGCCGGTCAAGGTCTCTTCCACCGAGATCCGGGAAGCAGTCCGGCAGGGCAAGGAGATCGGAACCCTTGTCCCCTCGGCGGTCGCGGACTACATTGCGGCCCAGGGTCTCTATCGGTGATGTCCCTTGCTTAGGGCGCACTCTCGTCAGGCACGGTCTCTTTCTCATCCTCTTCCGGGGTAGCCTTGGTCAGGGTGGTCAGGTAGATGGCCCCTTTTTCGATCTGGTCGGCAATGCGCCGCACATCGCTCATCAGGTCGATGAGCGACACCATTAGCCCCACCGGCAGAAGGTTCTTGGTTCCCGCCTTGAGCAGGCTTGATTTGAGGTGGCGGTACATTTCCTCGGTTTCCTGAAACAGCGCGGCACACTCCTCTGGCGCATAGTCTTCCTTGGCCACATCGGTCAAATCAAGCAGTTTCACCACATGCTGTTTGTACAGACCTATCTCCTGGGCGAGGGCTGTATTCGCCAACAGGCGGCTCTGTTGCTGCATCTGGGCAATCCGCAGGGACACGTCCGCAACTTCGCGGTAGTAGCTGGTGACCCGCAGGGCATTGGGCAGGACATGGTCGAGTTCCTCCGGCAGGTTGCCCCTCCGGATCAGGTTGATGAAATTTCCCACCTCGATCTCCAGTTTGAGCAGAACCTGACGGTCGGTGTCAAGTTGGAGGCTGGGACCGGATTCGCTGCTTATAGCGCCCTTGGCCATGCGGCGGGCAATGTTGCCGATCCGTTCAATTTCCTTGGCCAGGGCATGGAAGGCGAGCACCGGGGTGGCGGCGATATTTTTGTCCAGATAGAGGGGGAGGGCCTCGTTTTCTTCATGGGAGCGGAACCACCCCTTGAGCTGTTTTGCCAAGCTGCGGCTAAACGGCCACATCAGGCAGACCCCGAGAATGTTGAAGACGGAATGGAACAGGGCCAGCAGGAAGGTGGCGTTGCCTTGTACTTGCAAGAGCTCGGGGAAGATGGTCAGGAGCTTAAGGAGAAATGGGAGCAGCAGAAGGGCCACGCCGCCGGTTACCAGGTTGAAGATGACGTGGGCCGTGGCGACCCGCTTGGCATTGGGGGTGGCGCCCAGCGCAGCCAGAGCGGCGGTAGAGGTTGAGCCGATGTTGGCGCCGATAACCAGGACGGCCCCGCTGTCAAAGGGGATGAAGCCTCCGGCCGCGGCGGTGAGGGTGATGGCAATGGCCGCGCTGGAAGACTGCATGGCCACGGTGAGCAGAAAGCCGAGGGCCAGGAAGGCGAAATTGCTCCCCACCCCCCCGCCGAGAAGAGCGAGGGGCAGGTTGACGCCTGTCCCGATAAAGGTGGTGCGAAGCAGGTCGATGCCCATGAAAAAAACACCGAAACCGGCAAGCGCCTCGCCGATGGCGCCGGCGCGGCTGTTGCCCTTGCTGAGGCGCAGAAGCATGCCAAAGCCGATGAGGGGCAGAGCAATGATTTTGATGTCGAATCGAAAGCCGACCAGGCTCACCAGCCAGCCGGTCATGGTGGTGCCGATATTGCTCCCATAGATAATGGTGATGGCCTGCATGAGATCCACGAGCCCGGCGTTGACAAAGCCGATGGTGGCCACGGTCACTGCGCTGGAGGATTGCACCAGGGAGGTGATGAGGGCGCCGGAAAGGATGCCCTTAAGCGGCGTCGCGGTGGAGCGTTCCAGAATGGCGCGCAGGGTGTTGCCTGCGGCGATCTTGAACCCCTCGGTCATGAGCTGCATCCCGAGGAGAAAAAGACCGATGCCCCCGATAAAACTGCCAAGGCTGGAAAGGTTCATGCCATGCGCTCCTTTTTTTCACAGGATGTTTTGTCCTATCATACCTGGAGTACGAGGGATCGGCAATTGCTTGATGATATTGAAAATATTTCCTGCCCCCCGTTTGCTCGGTTGGCCAGGAGTTTTTTCCTTGGAGCCGGGAGTGCCCTTTCTGTATGATAAGAGCTGCCTGCCCGTGTCTCCCGAAGCGAACAGCAGAACGGTTCGCTTCATAACAGCCAGTCAAAAAAGAGCGGTTTACAACCATGCACACCCAGCGCAGCAGCGGCCTCCTTCTCCATCTCACCTCCCTGCCCGGCCCTTTTGGCATCGGCACCCTGGGCAAGGGGGGGTTCGAGTTCATCGATTATCTGAAGGCGGCCGGTCAGTCCCATTGGCAGATCCTGCCCTATGGCCCGGTGACCGAGATCTCCGGCAATTCCCCCTATATGAGTCTCTCCGCCTTTGCCGGCAACCCGTTGCTCATCGATGCAGCGCAGCTTGTTGGCGCAGGCTTTCTGCGGCCGGAGCAGGTGGAGATCCCCGCGACATTTTCCGAATACCTGGTCGATTTTTCCGCTGTGCGTGATTTCAACGAGAAGATCCTGGCCCGCGCTTTTCTTGCCTTTCGTGCGGCCGGAGCGTCATCCCCCTTCGCCGCTTTCTGTCAGGCCATGGAGTGGCTGGACGACTATGCCCTCTTCATGGCGCTGCGGGAGGAGTTTCATTTGCAGCCCTGGTTTGCCTGGCCCGAGGATATTGGCCGCCGCAAGCCGGAAGCCCTTGCTTTGTGGCGGGAAACCCTGGCGGAACGCATCCTCTTTCATAAGTTTGTCCAGTTCTGCTTTTTCTCCCAATGGCAGATCCTCTGGGATTACGCCCATTGCCATGGCATCCGGCTCATCGGCGATATCCCCATCTATGTCGCCCTGGACAGCGCCGATGTCTGGGCGAATCAGGAGTGCTTTCTCCTTGATCGCGAAACCGGGCAGCCAACCCATGTGGCCGGCGTGCCTCCTGATTATTTCAGCGATACCGGCCAGCGTTGGGGAAATCCGCTTTTTAAGTGGTACAGCGATCGGGGGGTGCTGAATGCGTCCCTGCTCGCCTGGTGGGGGCAGCGGTTCCGCCATATCTGTCAGACAGTGGATGTGGTCCGGATCGATCATTTCCGCGGCTTTGAGGCATACTGGCAGATCCCGGCCAGTGAGGAAACCGCCGTCAATGGGGAGTGGATCAAGGGGCCGGGATTGCCATTTTTTAACGAGATGAAAAAACATCTCGGTGCGCTGCCCATCATCGCCGAAGACCTGGGGGTTATCACCCCCGAGGTGGAATTGCTCCGCGACAACCTCGGCTTTCCCGGGATGAAGGTGCTGCAGTTCGCCTTTGATTCCGACGAGCATAACGCGTATTTGCCCCATAACTATACGACGGTCAATTGTGTGGTCTATACCGGGACCCACGATAACGATACCACCCTGGGCTGGTATTTCAGCGATACGGTGATGCAGAGCAGTAAGGCCAGGGCCCTGCGTTATGCCCATAGCCAGCCGGGCAGCGCCATCCACTGGGATTTTATCCGTCTTGCCTATGGCTCGGTGGCCGATCTGGTTATTGTCCCGCTCCAGGATGTCTTGGGGTTTGGCAGCGATTGCCGGATGAACATCCCCGGCACCTCCGAAGGGAACTGGCGCTGGCGGTGCGCGGCCAGATTTATGAACGATACCGCGGCACGAGCGTTACGCGATGAGGTGGTGTTTTATAACCGGCGGCCTGCCGCACCTGTTGTTTCTTGTAATAAGGGGAAATAAGATGAAGGTTCTGGCCTTGAGCGGCAGCCCGCGAAAAAAAGGGAACTCCGAAACCTTGCTCCGCACTGTCTTGCAAGGGGTGGCGGCGGCTGGGGGCGAGATAGAGATGATCCGTCTCTGCGATCTCCGTATTCAGCCCTGTATCGGTTGCGGCGGCTGCGACAAGGCAGGGGAATGTGTGCTGGAAGACGACATGCAGGAGCTGTATCCGAAGATCCTTGCCTGCCAGCGGCTGATTCTTGCCTCGCCCATCTATTTTTACGGGATCACTGCCCAGGCCAAGGGATTTGTCGACCGCTGCCAAGCGTTGTGGAACAGGAAACGGCTGCTCACCGAAAAAGGAGAGTGGCGCAAAGATCCAAGCCGTAAGGGTTTTTTGCTGGCGGTATCCGCCACCCACGGGGAAAGGGTTTTTGAGGGCGCGATTCTTACGGCCAAGTATGCTTTTGACGCCATGGGCATGGGCTATGGCGGTGAGTTTCTCGTTAAGGGCATGGATGGCCGCGGGGACATGGCAAAGGACGCGGCCACCCTGACCCGGGCGGAAGAGGCGGGGAGAAAATTTATGGATTGAAACAGGATGGTTGCGATGTTTTCCCCTGGTTGGAAGAGCATAGGCGCGGAATAAAAGATTGACAAATTCCCTCCCATCATTTAGATAATGGCGCACAGCATGGCCCCTTCGTCTAGTGGTCTAGGACGCTGGCCTCTCACGCCGGTAACACGGGTTCGAGTCCCGTAGGGGTCACCAAGTGAGAATATAAGGAGTTACGTCATATGACGTAACTCCTTTTTTCGTTTTGGGGGCGGCGGCCAGTGCGCTTTTCCGGCAATCGTGCGTTGTTGGTTCGAGAACCCGGGGGAAAAATCTCCGTGGAATACAGGGGGGAAGATGTGATAGGCTGATTATGAACCGAGATCCCCATCGGCGAGACCGGGTGTTTCGGTCGAAGGGGTCGGGATTGAGAAGCGGAGCGGAAGGTCTCGGGCGGATGACCCGAGCCGATGCGCAGCGGAGGTTTTTCCATGGCGACAGTGCTGATGATCATTGCCCCGGAGCGATTCAGGGATGAGGAGCTGTTCCTTACCCAGGCGGAGCTGGAAAAGGAGGGGCATAAAACGGTGATCGCCAGTCTGGTCAAGGGGGTTTGCCCTGGTTCGCTTGGCAGGGCGGCCACCGCCACCCTTACCCTGGCCGAGGTGAAGGGTGCTGCATACAAGGCGGTGGTTTTTGTAGGGGGGCCCGGCTCCAAGCTCTATTTTAGCAACCCCGAGGCCCTGCGGATTGCCAAAGAGTTCTCTGGCCAGGGCAAGGTTGTGGCGGCCATCTGCGTGGCCCCGGTAATCCTGGCCAATGCTGGCTTGCTCGCGGGCAAGCAGGCCACGGTTTTCTCCAGTGAGATCAAGGGGATTGAGGGCAAGGGCGCGCATTACACCGGGGCAGAGGTCACGGTGGACGGTAATCTGGTCACCGCCGATGGTCCCAAGAGCGCCCGCTTGTTTGGCCAGAAAATTGCCGAACTTTTGCAACGGTCCGGCACCCCAGAGAAATAGTCAAAGAAAGAAGAACGGCGCGCATCAAGCTATCGGGCGATCGGGAGGAATGAGACTATGCCTATTGGAGAGTTTTGCAACCGAGAAGTCGTTTTTGCCACCAGAACAACCAGCATCATCGAGGCGGCGGAACTCATGCGCCGGTATCATGTGGGCGATCTGGTGGTGGTGGATGAGATCGCGGGAAAACGGGTGCCGGTGGGCATGGTGACCGACCGGGATATCGTGATCGAGATCGTGGCCAAATCCTTGCCGGTTGCCGACTTCAGCGCAGGCGAGATCATGGGAGGGCAGCTCGTCAGTGTGCAGGAAACAGCGGGGGTGGTGGAAACCATTCGCCTCATGCGGGCGCACGGCATCCGCCGTATCCCGGTGATCGGTCAGGATGGCGGCTTGGTGGGGATCATGTCGGTGGATGACCTGCTCGATCTTCTCGCCGAGGAGCTTGCCGCGCTGGCCAAGGTTGCCCCCCGCGAACAGGCCCGTGAAGCCCGAACCAGGGAGCGCTGAAACCGATTTGTCCCGGACTTTCGGCCTTGTCCCGAGGCGGAAAAATAAGAGAAACCTCCCCCCTGTCTTGTTTTGATTCTGGAGCTGGCAAAGCAAAATGGCGCTGCTTGAGATAAAAAACCTTTCCTTTCAGGTGGACACGACAAAGATTCTCGATGACTTTTCCCTCTCGGTTGAGGCGGGAGAGGTCCATGCCCTGCTGGGTACCAACGGCACCGGCAAGAGCACCCTGGCCTATCTCATCGCCGGCTGCGAGGGATACCGTCCCACCTCCGGGACGATCCTCTTTGCCGGTAAGGCCATCCAGACCTCTAAGATCCATGAAAGGGCGCAACTGGGCATCACCATGGCCTGGCAGGAGCCGGTACGATTTGAAGGCATCTCCGTGGCCCAGTATCTGACCCTGAAGCAGAGGGATCTGGACCCGGCCCCCTACCTTGCGATGGTCGGTCTTGAGCCCGGCCGTTATTTGGCGAGGATGGTGGACCGATCGTTGAGCGGCGGGGAAAGAAAACGGATTGAGCTTGCCTCCATCCTGGCCTTGCATCCCAGGCTCGCCATCTTCGATGAGCCCGATTCCGGCATCGACATGCTCTCCATCCAAGACATCATCAATGTGATCGCCGCCTGCAAGGAACACGGCTCGGCGGTGCTGCTCATTACCCACCGCGAGGAGATTGCCCTGATTGCCGACCAGGCGTCGCAGATCTGCCGGGGGAAAGTCGTCTGTTCCGGAACTCCGGCAGAGGTGGCGGCATATTACAAGTCGCGGCAATGTTCGGGTTGTGCAACCGAGGTATGTGTCGATGAACGCCCTTGAGCAATTAATGAAGGCCTTCGGCAATGCCGGCGGTGACCGGGCGATCCTGGCGGACAGCGCCACTGCCCATCTGGTCGCCGACGGGCATACGATCTTGAGCAGTCGGGAGATCGAGGGAATCGAGGTCGAGGCGCAGGCAACCGCGTCGGGGATCAGCGCCAAGGTCAGGGTGCGGCAAGGGGTGCGGCTCAAGAACCCGGTCCATCTCTGTTTCGGCGTTCTCCATACAAGGGGGAGTCAGAATATCCAGATGGAGGTGCAGCTTGAAAAGAATGCCGCCGCCTCGTTTATCGCCCACTGTATCTTCCCCGAGGCTGAGCAGGTGCTCCATACCATGGATGCGGCGATCGATATCGGGGAAGGCGCGGAAATGCGCTATACTGAGATCCACTTCCACGGCAGGCATGGCGGGGTTGAGGCCATCCCCAAGGCCCTTGTCAGGGTCGGAAAAAACGGCAGATATTTGGGTGCGTTCACGCTGATTACCGGCCGGGTCGGCAGGCTGGCCATTGATTACGCGGTCCAGGCGGAAGAAAATGGCGTGGTCGAGTTGCTGACAAGGGTCTTCGGCCATGGGTCCGATGCCATTGTGATCAAGGAAAAGGTGGTGCTGGCCGGAGAGAACTCCCGGGGGCTGATAAAAACACGGGTTGCGATCGAGGATGAGGCAACGGCGGAGATAACCGGGATCACGGAAGGCAATGCCGCCGGGGCCAGAGGGCATGTGGACTGTCTGGAGATTGTCAAGGATCATGCCGTTGCCAGCGCCAGCCCGGTGGTGCGGGTGACCAACCCCCTGGCCAAGGTGACCCATGAGGCGGCCATCGGCAGCGTGGACAAGCGGCAGCTTGAAACCCTCATGGTGCACGGACTCACGCCTGAAGAGGCCGTGGAGGTCATCGTCAAGGGGATCCTGCGGTGATAAGGGCAAGCTGGGCCGGCCCACAGGCAAGGACCTCTCCGGGGAATAGCGTTTCCTCGCGGCACCTTAAGGAGACCCCATGCGTCTGAGCGAACGCCGCAAAGAGGGAGCCTTCTACTTTGCGGTGCAGCACACGGCAGGGGAGGTGGCCGGCGGGGAGGTGGAGATCGCGGTCTTTGCCGCCGTCCCCGAAGGGGAGGGGGTTCTGCTCCTGCTCCGCAGCCTGTATTTTGACGAGCAATCTCTTGGCCATATCGACAACTTCTGCAAGGAGTTCGCCTACGACCCCCATTACCGCAAGCTCTGCCTCTACGGTGCCGCCCATTGGTGCCGGGTGGCCCGGCTATACGAGGCCAACGCCCGGATCCTGCAAGACGAGCAGCCCGTTGGCCCGGCCGCCCTGGAAAAGAATTGCCGGGAGCTCTTCCACTTGCTGCGCCGCGATCTGGTCCGGATTGAGTCCAGGCCAGAATACCAGGCGGAGATGGCCCGGGTGAACCGCGGCGCCGAGGAGGCGCTGCAGGAGGCGCTCGGCCTGCTGGCAAGGATCAAGGGGCTGAAGGTGGTCTCGGCCTGCCAGGGTTCCGGCATGCTGCAGTTTGGTGAGCGGCGGCTCTATCTCCCCTCCTGCCATGGACCCAAGGCGAGCATCGTTATGGAGCACTTCCCGCACTCCCTGAAAAACCATCTGCAGAGCGGGCCCTTGGGGCAGCAGCATCTCGCTCTTTTCGAGGAAAACCGGCTCAGCGCCGACCATCCCGCCCACAACCCGCGTTTCATCCGGCTGCTCACCGCCTCTCTGCATCCCTTTTTGCAGAAACATCCGCATACCTAAGCCCGCCCATTCCTCCCGATGACAGGGGCTGTATTCTCCTGTATAGTGGCTCCATGAATCCAGCATCTTCCCCAACCGTCACGGCGGTCTATGCTTTCGACCGCACCACCGAGCTCAAACGCCCCCTCTTCGCCTGCCGCGTTTCCGCGGGGTTTCCCAGCCCGGCGGACGACTACATCGAGGGCAGGCTCGACCTCAACGAGCTCATGGTGGCTAATCCCGCCGCCACCTTCTTTGTCAAGGTGGCGGGCGATTCCATGCTCGGGGCCGGCATCCATCACAACGACATCCTGGTGGTGGACCGCTCGCTTACGCCGACCAGCGGCAAGGTGGTGATCGCGGTGCTCGACGGCGAGCTCACCGTGAAACGGCTGGTCATGCAGGGAGAGAGCATCTGCCTCAAGGCCGAGAGCCCCGATTACCCGGACATCCACATGGCCGAAGGAATCACCTGCGAGATCTGGGGGGTGGTTGCCTACGTGGTCCACGCCCTTTAGGCCCGCGCATGCCCTCCCTTTTTGCCCTGCTCGACTGCAACAACTTCTACGTTTCCTGCGAACGGTTTTTTAACCCCGGGCTTGCGGACCAGCCGGTGGTGGTGCTCTCCAACAACGACGGCTGCATCATCGCCCGCTCCAACGAGGCCAAGGCCCTGGGCATCCGGATGGGGGAGCCCTATTTTAAGTGCAAGCCCCTGCTCGAGTACTACCGGGTCCGGGTCTTTTCCTCCAACTACGCCTTATACGGCGACATGTCCCAGCGGGTCATGGAGGTCCTGGGACGGCTGGAGCCCGAGGTGGAGGTCTATTCCATCGACGAGGCCTTCATCCGGCTGCCCGCGACGGGTGAGGAATCCCTGCGCCGTCTGGGGACCGAGATCCGGGGCACGATCCGCCGGGAGACCGGTATCCCGGTTTCCATCGGCTTCGCTCCCACCAAGACCCTGGCCAAGCTCGCCAACCGGATGGCCAAGAAGCAGGTGGAGCATGGCGGGGTGTTCGGACTCCTGCCGGAGCACGATATCACCGCGTTCCTCAAGGATATCGGGGCAGGGGAGGTGTGGGGCATCGGGTCCCGCTCCGCCCAAAAGCTGGCCGCGCACAACATCCGCACCGCCTACGACCTGAGCCGGGCAGACGAGCGCTGGCTCAAGAAAAATCTGAGCATCACCGGGGTTCGCACCATGTACGAGCTGCAGGGCATCTCCTGCTTTCCCCTGGAGGAGATGCCGCAGCCCAAGCACTCCCTCGCCTGTTCCCGCTCCTTCGGCGCTCCGGTGCGCGAGCTTGGCGAGATGCACGAGGCCGCGGTCTCCTATGTCTCCCGCGCCGCCGAGAAGCTCCGGGCGCAACGGCTCAAGGCCGGCTGCCTCACCCTCTATCTCACCACCAACCGTTTCCGCACCGATCAGCCCCAGTACGCCAACAGCCGCACCGTCTCCCTGCCGTGCCCCACCGCCGATACCGCCGAGCTCATCATCCAGGCAGGCCGCTGTCTCAAGGAGCTCTTTCGGGAGGGTTACGTCTACCAGAAGGTGGGGGTGGTGCTCAGCGATCTGCTCCCCGAGCATCTTCACCAAGCCAACCTCTTTGTCACTCCCAGTCCACACCGCGACACCCTCCTGCAGGCCCTGGACCGCATCAACCTCCGCTGGGGCAAGGACACGCTCCAGTACGCCTCCGCCGGCTTCAGCAAGCAATGGCATCACAGGCAGGAGAGGAAATCCCCCTCCTACACCACCAGCTGGCGGGAGCTTCCGGTGGTGCGGGCGTTCTGACCCATCAGTATCATCCCTCTACGTTATAGGTTGTGCCTGGTTTTAGTAGTTGACAATCATTGGTCTCGCATGTGATGCTCCATGTATGCGTTTGGTTGGCCGCGAGGAAGTTTGCGGATAAAAAAAGTCTTTTTTGGGCCAGACAAACTGACGTGTGAGAAACTATATAAATAGGCAGCGGAAAGGGGGTGATACAACTTTTTATTAAATTGAATGCATAATTTGAGAAATGCAGGGAAATTTTCATTTTGAAAAGGAGGCTTTGAAATGAATAAAAAAAAATTAGAAGCACTAAAATCATTGGGAGATATGAAGATTTCTGCAAGTGAAATCGCTGACGCACGTATTGATTTTGCTAAAAGTAAATCTTCTTGCGATAAATGTAAGAAAATTTGTAAATGGATAATTGAAAAAGCTGCGGCAACAGGTTCGTGTGCAGCAGGCGCAGCGGCTTTAGATGGTATATTTGCTCTTGCAGATATTGTTTTTGTTGAAGCGGATGAAATTTTGGTCCCTTTGGAAGTCGTGATTAATGTCGCTTGGGGGACTGTGTGTGGTGAGATCGGAGTTAAGGTGCTGGGTAAAGAGGCGGATAAATATGCGAAAATATGGTGTCAACAGGCGAAGATCTGCTGAGTTGAATTTTTAGTCAAAATGTAGAGCGGTAATTGCTTAACCACTGCACAAATGCAATATGAGGAGGGCAGATTTATTTGTGATAAATAAATCTGCCTTTTTTTTGTTTCTGAATATGCCTGATAGAAATGGGGCAGTTCACTTCGGTCTGCTCCCTGACCATCTCCATCATCTCTCCCCTTGGTTTTCCTGCGTGGATGCGGCGAGAATCTCCTTGCGGAGCCGGGTGTGCAGATAGAGGCTCTCCAGCTTCTCTCTGGCCCAGGGGGTCTTGCGCAGGAATTTGAGGCTCGATTTGATGCTGGGATCCTTGGTAAAGCAGTTGATCGTAATCTTTTCCCCCAGCTTTTCCCAGCCGTAGTGTTGCACCAGTCGGGTGAGGATCATCTCCAGGGTGATGCCGTGCAGCGGGTTGCTTGTCTGGTTTGTGCTCATGCTACGTCCTTTGTGGGTTCGCCTTTCTTGCCGGTGAGCAGGTTGAGGATCAGGCGGATCAGCAGATCCTTCTGCTTGGGGTCACTTTCGGCAACCAGCAAGGCCAGGGCGACCAGGGCATTGTCGTTAAAACCGGATTGTTCCAGCAGGCTGTTTTCTCTGAGGAAGAGCAGAAAGAGAAAGGAGCCGATTCGCTTGTTGCCGTCGCTGAACGGATGGTCCTTGATGACAAAGTAGAGGAGATGCGCAGCCTTTTCCTCTACGCTTCCGTAGAGATCCTGGCCGCCGAAGGTCTGGTCCAGGTTGCCGAGGATGCCTTGGAGGTGCTGGTCCCGCTCCTGGCCGAACAGCTGCGAAGCCTCGCCCCGGGCAAGGAGATCGTCCTTGAGCGCACGAATGGATTTTCTGGTTTGCTCATAATCAAGGGGCTGCCGGGAGGGATGACGTTCCTTGGGCAGTTCAAGTCGGTCTTCATCGTACTGCAGGAGCAGCGACCAGGATTTGGCATATCTGCCGACCACCTCCAGAACGGCCTTGCCCTCCTCGCTGAGGGTTTCATGTCGTGCCAGGGTCCGGGTCAGGAGCGCCAGGGTTTCTTTCATTTCGGCGAGGCCCTTTTCGGCCAGGCGTCGCTCGTTGGCCGTATAGCCCTGGATGAGATGCTGTTTTAAAACCCTGCTGGCCCACTGGCGAAAACGCACGCCGCGTTTTGAATTCACTCGGTAGCCAACTGAGATAATTACATCCAGATTGTACCAGTCAACATGTCTTGTGACCTCACGGTTGCCTTCAATTTGAACCGTTGCATTTTTTGCAACAGTTCCCTCTCGTTGCAGCTCGCCAGAAGAGAAAATTGTCCCCAGATGCCTGGAAATAACAGATTTATCTCTGGCAAACAGCTCGGCCATCTGGGTTAAGGTCAGCCACACCGTCTCTTCGGCAAGATGAACCTCAAATGAGGCCTGGCCGTCATCAGACTGGTAGATGATTATTTCGCCCTGTTCGGGTTGGTGTTGCTCTTTCATTCCGCCTTCTCCAGACTACGCTGGGTTGCTGTGCCGCCATCCGAGGATCTCGCCTGCTTTGCTCCATCATAAGCCGGTTTGCTTCTTTTTGCCAGAGAGGAGAGGGCGAAACCGTTCCGGCCATCCTGCACAATTTTCCTGCGCGAGGAGCGCCCCGCTCAAATTTTGCCGCTCTTGTGGGCGATGTACACCACATGCCTGCGCCCGCCCCTCCCCGGGCGTTGCCGGTTTACGCTGAAACCGGCCGCCTGCAGCCTTTTTTCAAAGGCTTGATCCGGGTCTTCGGCCCAGACCGCAAAGACCCCGCCCGGTTTCAGGGCGGCCCGGCTTAAGGCCAAGGCCTTCTTGCCGTACAGATAATCCCCCCTGCCCTGGTCCCCCTCGTAGGGGCCTTCGTAGAGGTCGAGGATGATGGCGTCAAACCGCTGCTCCTTGCCCTGCTTTGCCGCCTCGGAAATGACCTTGGCCACATCGCTAATCACCACCCTGACCCGGGGGTCGTCCACCGCCCCGCAGGTGAGTTGGGCAATGGGTCCCCGGCACCAGGTGACCATGATCGGGTTGAGCTCCGCCACCACCACCTCGGCATCGAGGGGGAGATGATCCAGGGCCGCCTTGAGGGTGAAGCCCATGCCCAAGCCGCCCACCAACACCCGGGGCTGCTTGATTTCCTTCAGCCCGGTACAGGCCAGCTCCGACAAGACGATCTCGGACATATTGGCCGAGGAGTTCATCAGTACCCGGCTGTCGATGGTGATCAGGAAATCCTTCTCGCCCCGCTGCCGCAGATCGAGGAGCCCCTCATCCGTTTCAATGCTGTCAACCACATGCCAGGGTTGCGCCATTTACGATTCTCCTATTTTTTTCTGATTGCCAAGCAATACCGGTAGCCAGAGCAATATGCGTTATGTTTCTGTTCATTTCTTTGCGTGCCCAAAGAAACGAACCAAAGAAAGGGCACCCTGTGTCCCTCGCCGTGTAATCAAGTCACACTGCTGTCCCGCCATGGGCGGGATACCCGGCGCTCCTCAAGGCTGCCGGGGCTTTGCAAACTCGGCTTTGCCTCAAACAGTGCAAATCCCCTTTTCGGCAGCCTCTCCGGTGCTCGGCGGCGTGCCAATGGGAGTTTAACAGCTATGAAAGCAAAGAATTTGATTGAGATTGCTCGGTAAGCAGAATCTTTTTGACTCGGCCCACCGCCCCGCTTTCCAGGCGGACCTTGATGCCGTGGGGATGGGTGGGGGATTTGGTCAGGATATCCTTGACCACCCCCTCGGTGAGGTTGCCGGTGCGCTGGTCCTCTTTAAGCACGATGCAGACCCGCAGCCCGGGCTTGATCTCGCTGCGCGGGATGCTGCTCATGGCTTGCCTGCCCGTTGGATCAGGGTCAGCAGCTCGGGAAAGGTGTCGCCATAGTAATGGGGCGTGGTCTGCCCCGGGCTGCTCGGGTTTTCCTGGTTCACCCCGTAGGCAAGCCCCTGTTCGGTGAGCACCTTGTACTTTTTCATCTTGCCCGCATACTTCGAGCTGGGCCGCTCTTTTTCCGCGAGCAGGCCGAGGGAGACCAGGATCTTGTTCGCCTTGACCGTGGAGATCTCCACCATATGCTCTTTGAGCAGATTGGTGAGTGAATCGGTTTTTTCCACTGCTGCCTCCTTCAAAGTTCGCTCCGGAAAACGCCCGCCGGAGCTGCGACCATCTTGTCTTTATCTTCAGCCGCCCTGGCCCAAGCCCTCCGCCATAAGCAGACTCTCCAGGCAATGCTCCCGGATCCCATAAAACGCCTTGATCTCCCGGATCTGCTCCAGCCGCTCCGCCTGTTTGCTCACATCCCCCGTCTTCACCCCCAGGATCATCTTGTTCTTGCTGGTGTGTTCCAGGGAGACGAACTCAAATATCTGGGTCTCGTAGCCCGAGGCCTCCAGGAGCAGCGCCCGCAGGGAGTCGGTGACCATCTCCGCCTCCTGACCCAGGTGGATGCCGTGCTTGAGCATGGGCTTGAGCAGGGGAGGGCTGGTCATCTGGGGGCGGATCTGCTTGTGGCAGCAGGGGGCGCACATGATGATCGAAGCGCCTGAGCGGACGCCTAAATGGATGGCGTAATCCGTGGCCATGTCGCAGGCGTGCAGGGCGATGATGATGTCGATACTCTCCGGCGGGAAGCTGCGGATATCGCCCTGGGCAAAGGAGAGGTCGTCGAGTTTGAGCTTGCGGGCCGCCTTGCTGCAGAGATTAACGAGGTCCTCCCGCAACTCCACCCCGGTCACGCTGGGCTTGAGCCCCAGACCAGCGCGCAGATACTCCTCCATGGCAAAGGTGAGGTACCCCTTGCCCGAGCCGAAATCAACCACCCGCAGCCGCTTTTTTTCCTTGAGCTTGGCGGCGACGATGGCGTGGTCGAGAACCTCGATGAACTTGTTGATCTGCTTCCACTTGCGCGCCATGGAGGGAAGCAGCTGGTGCTGCTGATTGGTGACCCCAAGCTCCCTGAGAAAGGGGGAGGTAAGTTCGAGAAACCGCTCCTTCTCCCGGTCGTGTTCCTGGAGAGGGACACTCCTGCCAGAAGCTTTCCCCTGCTGCAGGGTGCACTTGCCCTTCTTGTTTATGGAGAGCTGGATATCCTCACTCACCGTTTGCAGATGGAGATTGTTGAAACTGGTAGCAAAGAGGTCGCGGAGGGTGGCAATCCCCGCCGGGATGGGCAGGTTCTTGGTGATGTCCTTGCTTTGGTAGCGATAGAGAAAGGAGAGGCACTCCCCCTCTTTCAAGGTAAGGCGGCGAACAAAGAGCCGTTCCAGCCCGGGCTCCGCGCCATGGTATTTCCCCAGCACCATTTTGACAAAGGTGTTGTGGCTCAGGCAATCCTCCAGCAGGCTGAAAAAAAGTTCCCGCTGGTTGTCTCTCTCCTTGGGGACGGTTTCCGTTTCAGTTATCTCAGTCATCATCATGCACCATTATATAAGATTCCCAAATAATCTCAGTCGGGTCTTTTAGTTTCATCGCAGTTACAATCCCATTGGCCCGCCGCCGAGCACCGGAGAGGCTGCCGAAAAGGGGATTTAGGTAAGCGGAGCCACAACGTGGCGAAGACTCCGACTGTTTGAGGTACCCCGAAGGAGCATAAACTCCGCGAGTTTGCAAAGACCCGGCAGCCTTGAGGAGTACCCGCAGGGCATAAACTCCGGGCATCCCGCCCACGGCGGGACAGCAGTGTGACTTGATCACGCGGCGAGGGACACCGGGTGCCCTTTCTTCGCCGCTTCGCTGCTGGTTCGTTTCTTTGTACCCTGACGGGCATAAAGTTCCGCAAAGAAATGAACAGAAGAACAAACTATATCACTTGTGCTGCTGAGATTGCAGCGTACTCAGGAAAAACTAAGGGAACAAGCCCCTCACCCTTCTTTAAGAGAAAGCGCAATCCTCTTCCGCAACGCATCAACCTCCAGCACCCGCACCATTACCTGCTGCCGCACCTTGACCACCTCGCCGGGCTCCTTGACATAGCGGTCGGCCAGCTGGCTGATATGGATCAGCCCGTCCTGGTGCACGCCGATATCGACAAAGGCCCCGAACTTGGTCACGTTGGTGACCAACCCCGGCAGCCGCATGCCCACCTTGAGATCAGCGATGGAGTTGACCTCCTCGCTGAAGGCAAAGGTGCTGAAGGTGGCGCGCGGGTCGCGGCCCGGCTTGGCCAGCTCCCCCAGGATATCGTTTAGGGTCGGCAGCCCCACCGTCTCGCTGACATAGCGGCTGAGCTCGATCTTCTCCCGGAGCTCCGGGAGCTCGATAAGGTCCGCCACCTTGCAGCCGCAATCCTTGGCCATCTGTTCCACGATCCGGTACTGCTCCGGGTGGACCCCGCTTGCGTCCAGGGGATTGGCCGCACCCCGGATCCGTAAAAATCCGGCGCATTGCTCAAACGCCTTGCTCCCCAGGCGGGGCACCTTGAGCAGCTCAGCCCGGCGGCTAAAGGGGCCGTTTTCGTTGCGGTACTTGATGATGTTTTGGGCCAACACCGGACCCAGGCCGGAAACATGGGCCAGCAGCTCGGCGCTGGCAGAGTTCAGCTCCACCCCCACCCGGTTGACGCAGCTGGCCACGGTATCGTCCAGGCTCTTTTTCAGGGCCGTTTGGTTAACATCGTGCTGGTACTGGCCCACGCCGATAACCTTAGGGTCCAGCTTCACCAGCTCGGCCAGGGGGTCCTGCAACCTTCGGCCGATGGAGACCGAGCCGCGCACCGTCAGGTCGTGATCGGGAAATTCCTGCCGGGCAATCTCCGAGGCGGAGTAGATCGAGGCGCCGCTCTCATCCACCATGGTGATGATTATCTCGGGAGCCAGCCCCAAGGAGCGGACAAAGGTCTCGGTCTCCCTGCCCGCGGTGCCGTTGCCGATACCGATGGCCTCGATCCGGTATTGTCGGCAGAGTTCGGTTACGATCTTGCCGGCTTCCCGGCTCTGCGCCTCGGAGAGGGTGGGGTAGATGGTGGCGTGGTGCAGGAGCGTGCCCTGTTCGTCCAGGCAGACCAGCTTGGCCCCGGTGCGAAAGCCGGGGTCCAGGGCCAGGACCCGTTTGCGCCCCAGGGGCGAGGCAAGAAGCAGCTCGCGGAGGTTGTCGACAAAGACCTGGATCGCCTCCTGGTCCGCCCGTTCCTTGAGCTGGGAGCGGAGCTCGTTTTCCAGCGACGGGGCCAGGAGCCGTTTGTAGCTCTCCTGCACGGCAAGCTCAACCTGTTGCGCTGCCGCAGTGGTGCCCATGACAAATCGCCTCCGCAACAGCTCGCAGGGTGCCTCTTCCGGCGGGCGCACCGCCAGGGTCAGCACCTTTTCGTTTTCCCCCCGCAGCATGGCGAGCAGCCGATGGCCAGCCACCTTGGCGGCCGGTTCCTGCCAGTCGAAATAATCGCGAAACTTAGCGCCCACCTCCTGGTTCTTTTTCACTACCTTCGAGACGATCACCCCCTTGGAGGTAAAGAGATGCCGCAAAGCGGACCGGGCGGCAGGATCCTCGTTGATCCATTCCGCGATGATGTCGCGGGCTCCATCTAAGGCCTCGTCCGCAGTGGCGACCCCTTTGGACGGGTCGATGAAGTGTTCCGGCTTAAGCGGAGTGTTGTCCTGGCGGAAGATGGCGCGGGCCAGGGGCTCCAGCCCCTTTTCCATGGCGATGATGCTTCTCGTCCTGCGCTTGGGGCGGTGCGGCAGGTAGAGATCTTCCAGGACGGTCAGGTTGGCGGCCCCAAGCAGGGCCTGGTGCAGCTTGGGCTCCAGCAGCTCCCGTTCGCTTAAGGATCCGATGATCGCCTGCCGCCGCTTGTCCAGCTCCGCCAGTTGCAGCAACCGGTCCCGGACCGCGCTGATCTGGATTTCATCCAGCAACCCGGTGGCCTCTTTCCGGTAGCGGGCGATGAAGGGGACCGTGGAGCCGTCCGCCAAGAGGGCGGCCACGGCCGCCACCTGGGTGGTCTTGATCTTCAGCTCTTGGGCAATGATTTCCTGGTGTTGGTTCATGGTTGCTTTTGTATTCATATTTGCGCAACAGCGCCAATTGTTTTTTGCCTTTTCGTGCCTGAGCTCTTTTTTGCTGTCCCTCGCCCCCCCCATCATATCACTTTGCATCCCCCAGCGAATATGGTCAAATACCGGACACCAATTCGTTCGGGTTTGGCTGAAATAAAAACAAAACGCTGCCTTTGCCGGCGGCTGAAACAGAGAGCAAGGAAACGCACATGGCAAACCCGTTGCAGGAACAGCTGCTCAAGGCAGGGCTGGCCAGTAAAAAACAGGCCAAGAAGGCCGAGCACGAAAAACGGATCAGCCGCAAGCAACACGACGGCAACCCTCCTGTCGCAGCCAGCAACGCGGCGCGGGAAGAGCAGGCGGCCAAGGAGCAGCGCAACCGCGAGCTCAACCTCCAGCGCGCCGAGGAGACCCGGGTCAGGGAGCTCAAGGCCCAGGTCAAACAGCTCATCGAGACCAACCGCCTGCCCCAGGATGGGAGGGGCGAGCCGTACCACTTTGCCGAACTCAACAAGATCAAGCGGATCTTCGTTTCCGATGAGATGGCAGATCAGCTCAGCCGCGGCCAGCTGGCCATTGTCAGGCTCGGCACCGGCTACGAGGTGGTGCCGGCCAAGGTGGCCCGCCAGATCGCGAGCCGGGACCAGGCGGCGGTGATCGTTTTTCATGAAAAGGTTTAGGAACCGGCAGCGCACTTGGGAAGGAATCCCGCCCCTGCTCCCATTACCCATGGCCCGGTTGAGGTGAGGCGTGTCAGAACATAAATCCATCGGTCTGGACGAAGAAGGTATCGATGTACCCTACGAGCGGCTCGACCCGGAAACCTTGCGGAATGTGATCGAGGAGTTTGTCACCAGAGACGGTGCGGATTGGGGGGAGGCCGGCGGTACGCTGGAGGAGAAGGTGGGGCAGGTCATGCAGCAACTGCGCAGCCGGAAGATTAAGATCGTTTTTGAGCTGAATTCGGAAACAACGAATATTGTTGTCAACCGCTGAATTGCGACTGAGCCCTTACAACCAAACGCCTAGTGTGACATTCAAGGCGGGAATCGTTTCCCATGCAAACCATACGAGGTGCGCTGTGACATCCCTCTTTTTCCCCGTCCCATTATGTCCCTGATTACCCTCTGGCTGGAAAGCCTGCTCACCCCCTGCCCCCGCTATCTCCGGCGGATGGGTTTTCTCCGTGAACAGCTGGCCATTGAAGACCGTTACCAACGCAACCGCGCCAGCTGGGAGCCGCATCTTGCGCGCAGTCGCAATGCCATCCTCGCCGCGGCCGATGGTTGTACCCAGCACCGCACCGTCCTGATCCTGGGGGGCGGGTTGATCAACGACGTGCCCCTGGCCGAACTGGCCGAACGTTTTCAGCAGGTGGTCCTGGCCGATATCCTGCATCTGCCCCGCAACCGTCGCAAATCCAAGGCCGTGGCCCCCAATATCACCTGCCTTGATTTCGACTGTACCGGAGCAGTGGAGAAACTGTACCAAGCAGGCAACAGACTTGCCGACGAAGCGGCGATTACCCTGTTCCGCCAAGCCTCGCCAAGCCTGCCCGCCGATCTTGCCGCAGGCTGCGACCTCGTTGTTTCTGTCAATCTTGCCTCCCAGCTCGGCTCCCTGCCGGCCAAGTGGTTAGCAAAAGGGCGTCCCCGGGACGATGATTTCCCTCTGCACCTCCGCCGGGCCGCAGCGCTGCGCCACCTCGAATGGCTACAGGGTCTGCCCGGAGTGCGCCTCCTCATTGGCGACCGCGCCATGGTGGTACGGGGCTTGGATGAAAGCGAGGTGGAGCGGGAGGTTATTCTGGGGGAGGGGGATCTGGAGTCCCCAAATGATAGCTGGGTTTGGCGTTTCGCCCCGGCGCCGGAATGGAATAGGCGGTATCATCTGGAACTGGAGGTTGGCGCCTATGCGCTTGGGGGGCACCCCTTGCGGCCGGACGATGATGTCACCGGAAATTGAAAAAATCGGCACAGACGCTCCGTATTCTTTCTGTATTGGTATAGAGGGTAAAACCTGCTAGGATAATCCGGCAATAATGGATGCAGTTAAAAAATGAGCTGGGGGCGGGTATGGCGAGGCGGAGAAGGCAAAGCGTTTTTGAGGATATTGTTGAAGTCGCCTCAAAATTACCGTGGAAGGTTGGCTTGGCTCTGGCGCTGGTATCCTATCTGGTTCTGCATGCGGTTGCGGGGATTCAGGTTGACCAACCGGCCAGTGTCGGGATCATGGGAAACTTTATGCTCAAACAATTTGTTGTGACGTTTGCCGCCTTCGGGCAGGTGCTTCTGCCTTTTTGTTTTCTGATCGGGGCGGGGTGGTCTTTTTTTAAGCAGCGGGAAAAGGAACAGATCTAAAACATCGCAAAGCCGGGGGCGAATGCTCCCGTTGTCTGCAATGGTGGGCGATACTGGGATCGAACCAGTGACCCCTGCCGTGTGAAGGCAGTGCTCTCCCGCTGAGCTAATCGCCCTATCTTTTCTTGAATAATAGTGCATTCCGCCGCCGGTAACAACCGAACTTTGCTGCCGAATAAAAAATAGGGATTGGTTTCAATTCTTTTGGCAGGAATTAAGTATTGTGTCCCCGGAATTTGATTTTGATCTGGGGATAGACAGGAATTGCGCAAGGTGTCCCGGGAAATCCTCATTGCCCATGTCGGCCGAGGTGACGAAATGAGTAAAAAATTGTTGCCGCCGAGTGAAGGTGAAGTGCTCATCTATCAGACCGATGACGGCAAGCTGAAGCTCGATGTCCGGCTGGAGAACGAGACAGTCTGGCTCACCCAGCAATTGATGGCCGAACTGTTTCAAACCACTCAGCAGAACATCAGTCAACATATTCAGAACATCTATTCCGAGGATGAGCTTGCCCCTACGGCAACTCACAAGAAATTCTTGTCGGTTCGGCAGGAAGGTTCTCGCCAAGTTCAACGCGCTCTGGATTTCTATAATCTCGACATGATCATCTCGGTGGGCTACCGGGTCAAGAGCCTGATCGCCACCCGTTTCCGCATCTGGGCCACCCAGCGGCTGAAGGAGTACATCGTCAAGGGCTTTGTCATGGACGATGAGCGGTTGAAGAACCCGCCGGTGCCGGGTTCCCCTGTGCCCGATTATTTCGATGAAATGCTGGCCCGCATCCGCGACATCCGGGCCAGCGAGCGGCGCATGTATCTGCGGGTGAAGGAAATCTTCGCCATGGCTGCGGACTACGAACCGAGCCGGCCCGAAGCCGCCAAATTTTTCAGCATCATCCAGAACAAGCTGCACTTCGCCGCCACCGGCCTGACCGCCCCCGAACTGGTCCGCGCCCGCGCCGATCATCTGCTGCCCAACATGGGGCTCACCAATTGGAAGGCGGGCGAGGTGCGCAAGACCGACGTGACCATTGCCAAGAACTATCTGAGCGAAGAGGAGATCGACGAGCTGAACCGCATCGTGGTCATGTGGCTCGATTTTGCCGAGGATCAGGCCCGACGACGCAAACAGGTGTTCATGAAGGACTGGGAGCAGAAGCTTGACGACTTCCTCCGCTTCAATGACCGGCGGGTGTTGCCCAATGCCGGAGGGGTGAGCCGGAAGACCGCTGAAGAGCATGCCGGTGCCGAATATGAACAATTCGCCCAACGCCGCAGGGAAGACAAAGAAAGCCAGGGAGAGGCGGAATCGATCAAGCAACTGGAGGCAGCGGCCAGGCAACTGACCGAGGGGAAAAAACCGGTTGGGAAAACGAGAGGCCGCAAGTGAAATCCCAGGCATCTCCGCAAGACAAGGATTCCGGGGTGGAGTGGCGGGAGGATATCCCGACGGTTTTTATTTGAGCAAATTCAAAAACAAAGAATATGGGGGATGTCCCTGATTTTCCCCTCAGAAGATCAGTATTCTTTCGGTATTGGTATAGCGTGTAAAACCTGCTAGGATATTCCGGCGCTATGGGATGCAGTTAAAAAATGAGCTGGGGGCGGGTATGGCGAGGCGAAGAAGACAAAGTGGTTTTGAGGACCTTGTTGAAATTGCATCAAAATTCTCATGGAAAACTTGTCTGCTTCTGGCTGTGGGATCTTATATCGTTTTGCATGCTGTCACGGGGATTACAGTTGACCAGCCGGCCACTGTTGGCAACATGGGGAACGTTGCTCTCAACCAATTAGGGGTGACGGTCGCCGTTTTTGCCCAAATGCTTCTGCCACTTGCATTCCTGTTTGGCGCAGTGCTGTCTTTTTTTAAGCAGCGAAAAAACAAACAACTCTACGAATCCATAGCCACCCATTCACCAACGGAAACGAAAAGTTCCGCCTTGCAGGCAGTTGAACGGTTAACCTGGCAGGAATTCGAACTGCTTGTCGGAGAGTCCTTCCGGCGCAAGGGGTATACGGTAAAAGAAACAGGCGGTGGCGGCGCTGACGGCGGTATCGATCTTGAGATGAGTTTGAATGGACAGAAGTATTTGGTGCAGTGCAAGCAATGGAAGGCTTTCAAGGTCGGGGTTGCGGTGGTGCGGGAATTCTTTGGGGTGATGGTGGCAAATGGCGCAAAAGGGGGATTTGTCGTTACCTCCGGTGTCTTTACCGATGACGCAGTGAGCTTTGCCGAAGATAAGAATATTACGCTTATCGATGGTGGTAAGCTGGTGAAGATGATCAATGCTGCCCTGGCCGCTCATCCGCTTGAAAAGAAAAATGTTCCTCCGCCGGGAATTAAAGACACCCCCCGGTCAAACAAAGAGACGAGCGCATCACCGTTTTGCCCGAAATGTAATAATGCTATGGTGAAAAGAACTGCCAGGCAGGGGGCGAATGCCGGGAAAGAGTTTTGGGGGTGCTCGCAGTACCCAAAGTGTAGAAGCGTAGTACCAATAACCATATAACATATTTTGGATGCGGGATAAAATTGGGGAGTGTGCCTAGTTTTGTCCTAGTTTTATCTAGTGTTACTTTCATGCAGTTGTGATCAGCGACAATAAGAAAAAGCTTGCATCCTTTGTTCAGGTTCGATATTTTATGCTAAATTATTACTTAATTTTGAACAACACCCCCAACGCATCTCGTAAGATCTGCGCACCATTGGGGGTTTCTTTTTATGGGGGCTGGTAATGCAATTTACCAAGCCCCCTAAATCTTTTGATGAACAGATTGGCCTGCTTATCGACCGCGGCATGGTAATCACAGACCGCGACCGGGCTAAACGCTATCTCGCCCACCTCAATTACTACCGTCTGGCCGCTTATTGGCTTCCCTACGAGCAAGACCATCCCACTCATCAGTTCAAGCCCGGTACCGACTTTAATCTGATTTTGGAGCACTACATATTTGACCGTGAGTTGCGCCTGTTGGTCATGGATGCAATCGAGCGAGTTGAAGTTTCCCTGCGCACCCGTTGGGCCTATCTCCTTGCGCACACCTATGGGCCTCATGCTCACCTGCAAGGAGATCTCTTCAAGGCAAATTGGAACCACGCGGAAAATATCACCGCACTCAAGGAAACGGTAAATAGAAGTTCCGAGATTTTCATCAAGCACTTCAGAAAATACGACGAAGAACTCCCTCCCCTCTGGGTTGTCTGCGAGGTCATGACTCTGGGGCAACTCTCAAAATGGTACGCCAATCTGAGGCATGGCAGTGACCGCAATGCCATTGCCCATGCCTATGACGTAGACGAGGTGAATCTCACCTCCTTTCTCCATCATCTCAGCATAGTGCGTAATCATTGCGCCCATCATGCCCGGCTCTGGAATCGATTATTTCCCTTTGCCTGGAAACTGCCGCGGAAAAGACCTGCTGATCTACAGGGAAATTTTAACCACACAGACGGGAAACGTCTTTACAATACCCTGGTTATGCTGGCATACCTCATGGATAGCATTAACCAAAATACATGGAAGCAGCGGTTAGCAAACCTTTTTGTCAAGCATCCGGATGTGCGGTCACAAGCCATGGGCTTTCCGGATGATTGGCAAGAGCGACCGTTCTGGGTTGCATGCAATAAGAATTAATAGTGCTGTCGTTGCTAAAAAACTGGGAGTTTAGCGAGATTATATGATCACCGGCGAAATACGATCCAAAATCGATAAAATTTGGGACACCATGTGGTCCGGGGGCATCTCGAACCCGTTGTCGGTCATCGAGCAGTTGACCTACCTGCTTTTCATCAAGCGGCTCGATGAGCTACAGACTTTGAAAGAGAGCAAGGCGGCCCGCACCGGCAAGCCCATTGAGGAGCCGGTTTTCTCCAAAGCCCAGGACAACCTGCGCTGGTCGCGCTTTAAAGAGACGGCGCCGGATAAGATGTTCGTCACGCTGCGCGACGAGGTTTTTCCCTTCATCAAGCAGCTCGGCAACAACGGCGACCGCGACCCGGAAGACTCCACCTACACCCACCACATGAAGGACGCCCTGTTCATGATGCCGACCCCTCGAGTGCTGGCCAACGTGGTCGATCAGCTCGACTCCATCGAGATGGCAGACACCGATACCAAGGGCGACCTCTACGAGTACATGCTCGGCAAGATTGCCACCGCCGGGCAGAACGGCCAGTTCCGTACCCCGCGCCATATCATCAAGCTGATGGTGGAGATGACCGCTCCGACTCCGAAAGACAAGATCTGCGACCCGGCCTGCGGCACCGCCGGTTTTTTGATCGCCACCTCGGAGTATCTGGTCAAGCACCACAGCGACGCCATCTACCGTGACGAAGCCTCCCGCCGCCGCTTCAACGAGGGCACCTTTCATGGCTACGACTTCGACTCCACCATGCTCCGCATCGGCAGCATGAACATGCTGCTCCACGGGGTGGAGAACCCGGACATCCGCTACCGCGACTCCCTGGCCCAGGCCGACGATAACGAGGCCGAGAAGTACTCGCTACTCCTCGCCAACCCGCCCTTTGCCGGCAGCCTCGACTACGAGTCCACCGCCAAGGACCTGCTGCAGATCGTTAAAACCAAGAAGACCGAGCTGCTCTTCCTGGCCCTCTTCCTGCGCTTGCTGCAGAGCGGCGGCCGGGCGGCGGTCATCGTGCCGGACGGGGTGCTGTTCGGCTCGTCCAATGCGCATAAGGCCCTGCGTAAAATGCTCGTTGAGGAGCAGAAGCTCGACGGGATCGTCTCCATGCCCTCGGGGGTGTTCAAGCCCTACGCCGGGGTCTCCACCGCCATCCTCTTCTTCACCAAGACCAACTCCGGCGGCACCGACCAGGTCTGGTTCTACGACATGAAATCGGACGGCTTTTCGCTGGACGACAAACGCACCCCGCAGCCGGACAAGAGTGACCTACCGGACATCCTCAGCCGCTGGCAAAACCGCAAGGCGGAAACCAAGCGCAAGCGCACCGAGCAGAGCTTCTGCGTGCCCAAGGTGGAGATCGCCGGGAACGACTACGACCTCTCCATTAACCGCTACAAGGAGGTGGAGTATAAAGCAGTGGACTATGATCCGCCCAAGGTGATCCTGCAGCGGCTGGCCAAGCTGGAGGAGGAGATTGGTGAGGGGCGCGAGGAGCTGGAGGGGTTGTTGGGATGAAGTGGGCAACTGCCACTATCGGGGAAGTGTGCGAAGTAGTTTCTGGCGCAACTCCCAAAACCGGGACCCCGGCATTTTGGGATGGTGACGTGCCTTGGGTTACGCCCAAAGACCTGAGCGACAATGTGCAGAAATATTTGACTGATACACCAAGGAAAATAACGACAGCCGGCCTCAGAAGCTGTTCTGCAAAAATGCTACCTGCTGACTCGGTATTGTTCAGCTCACGTGCGCCGATAGGGCTGGTGGCAATCAATAAAATTCCTGTGTGCACCAACCAGGGCTTTAAGAACATGGTGCCGCGCAACGGCATTCTTTCTCCCGATTACCTTTACTGGTGGTTGGATATACACCGGGAGGACGTTCAACGACTTGGACGCGGAGCAACATTTAAGGAAGTCTCCAAAAAGATTGTTGAGGATATACAAATCCCCCTCCCTCCCCTCGCCGAGCAGAAGCGGATTGCGGTCATCCTGGACGCGGCGGACGGGCTGCGGGCCAAGCGGCGCGAGTCCCTCGCCCAGCTCGACACCCTGCTCCAATCGACCTTCCTCGACATGTTCGGCGATCCCGTGACCAACCCGAAGGGGTGGAGAGTTGTGGATTTCAAAGAGGTCGGGACCAGCCGCCTTGGAAAGATGCTCGATAAAGGTAAGGAGGCCGGGAATTGTCAATTTCCGTACCTTGCGAACTTCAATGTGCAGTGGGGCCGTTTTGTGCTGGACGACCTGAGGCGCATGGACTTTACAGAGAAAGATCGCAAAGAATTTGAACTGAAAGATGGTGATCTTCTAGTTTGCGAGGGCGGTGAAGTTGGAAGGACTGCCATCTGGCGGGGCGAAATGAAGGACGTTTACTTTCAAAAAGCTCTGCATAGAGTAAGGCTGAATCCTTCTAAATCTGTCCCTGAATACGTCCAGCAGTGCATGTGGTTTATGGCTAAGAATGGAGGCTTTCGAGACTTCACTAACTCGGCGACAATTGCGCACCTCACCGGAGTGAAACTCAAGACTGTACCGTTTCCACAGCCTCCTCTCGACCTCCAACACCGCTTCGCCACCATCGTCGAATCAATCGAGCAGCAGAAAGCCCGGCTCCGTAGTCATCTGGCCGAACTCGACACCCTCTTCGCCTCCCTGCAACAGCGCGCCTTCAACGGAGAGCTGTTGCCATGAGCAACTTCACCTTCCTGCCCCAAGAATTTCGCGACATCGCGGAATCCGCCGCCAGAGCGGAAGGCCACATCATGGGCGACCCGCGCGCCGCCTGCTTTCACGCCCGCTTCACCCTGGAGGCGGCGGTGCACTGGCTCTACCGCCACGACCGCAGCCTGCGCATGCCCTACGACAACAGCCTCGGGGCGCTGCTGCACGAACCCTCCTTCCAGAACCTGCTACCGCAGCCGGTCTTTCAGAAAGCCCGCGTCATCCAGAAGCTCGGCAACCAAGCCGTCCACAGCCAGAGACCGGTGCGCCAGTACGACGCTCTGCAGGTGGTGAAAGAGTTGCACCATATCTGCTACTGGCTGGTGCGCACCTATGCCCCCGCCACCCCTCTTGCCGGGGTGATCTGGCAGGACGACCGGGTGCCGAAACCGGCGAAAGCCGAGGAAGTCGTCTCCCGCAAGGAACTGGAGAAGCTGGAAGCGACCCTGGCCGAGCAGAACCGGAAAGACCTCAAGCAACAGCAGGAGCGTGACTCCCTCGATGCCGAACTCCAGAGATTGCGCGAGGAGCTGGCCAAGGTCCGCGCCCAGGCGGAACAGACCGCCGACACCCACGACTACTCCGAGGCAGAGACCCGCAGCTACCTGATCGACGTCGACCTCCTTCGCGCCGGTTGGCCCCTGGATAAAAAACGCGACCGGGAATATGAAGTCATTGGCATGCCGAACAACAAGGGGGTTGGCTACGTCGACTACGTGCTCTGGGGGGATGACGGCAAGCCGCTGGCCGTGGTGGAGGCGAAGAAGACCACTGTCGACCCGCGAGTTGGCCAACAGCAGGCCAAGCTCTATGCCGACTGCCTGGAACAGATGCACGGCCAGAGGCCGCTGATCTTCTATACCAACGGCTACAAGACCCGGCTGTGGGACGATCTGAGCTATCCGCCGCGCCGGGTGGCCGGGTTCTACAAGAAGGACGAGCTGCAACGGTTGATCCTGCGCCGCAGCCAGAAAAACAATCTCGATGTCGCCCAGATCAAGGACGGTATTGTCGAGCGTTACTACCAGAAGCGCGCCATCGGCTCCATCTTCAACCAGTTCACCCAGGCCAGACGCAAGGCGCTGCTGGTGATGGCCACCGGCACCGGCAAGACCCGGACCGCCATTGCCCTGGTGGACGTGCTGCAACGGGCGGGCTGGGTCAAGCGGGCGCTCTTTTTGGCCGACCGGGTGTCGCTGGTCAACCAGGCGGTCGGGGCCTTCAAGGCGCATCTGCCGGAATCGAGCCCGGTCAACCTGGTCACCGAAAGGGATACCGAGGGCAGGGTCTACGTCTGTACCTACCCGACCATGCTGAACCTGATCGACCAGACCGATGGCGGCGAGGCCCGTTTCGGGGTCGGCCACTTCGATCTGGTGATAATCGACGAGGCGCACCGCTCGGTCTACCAGAAGTACGGGGCGATCTTCCGCTACTTCGATTCCATGCTGGTGGGTCTCACCGCCACGCCACGGGAAGAGGTGGACCACAACACCTACGATTTGTTCGAGCTGGAGCCGGGGGTGCCCACCGATGCCTACGAACTGCAGACCGCCGTTGCCGATGGCTTCCTGGTGCCGCCCAGGGCGCAGCAGGTCGACCTCAAGTTTCCCCGCGAGGGGATCGACTACGAGTCGCTCAGCGAGGAAGAAAAGGAGCAGTGGGAGAGCCTCGACTGGGGGGATGACGCCGACGAGCGCGGCATGCCGACCCAGGTCAATGCAACGGCGATCAACAACTGGCTGTTCAACCGGGACACGGTGGACAAGGTTCTCCAGCACCTGATGGAGCACGGCCACAAGGTCGATGGCGGCGATCGGTTGGCCAAGACCATCATCTTTGCCCGCAACCATAAGCATGCCGAGTTCATCGAGGAGCGCTTCAATCACCATTACCCGCACTACAAAGGGCACTTCGCACGGATCATCGACAACTACGCCACGTACCCCCAGAGCCTGATCGACGACTTTTCACAGAAGGGCAAGGCACCGCACATCGCCATCTCGGTGGATATGCTCGACACCGGTATCGACGTGCCCGAGGTGGCCAATCTGGCCTTCTTTAAACCGGTGTACTCTAAGATCAAATTCTGGCAGATGATCGGACGCGGCACCCGCCTGTGCCCCGAGTTGTTCGGCCCGGATGAAGACAAAGAGGACTTCCGCGTTTTCGACTTCTGCTTCAATTTCGACTTTTTTAACGAGAATCCGCAGGGCATCGAAGGCGGCGGCGGGGTGCCTCTGGCCATCCGTTTGTTCCGAGCCCGTGTGCAGTTGCTGGGGCAGATGCAGCAGTTGCCGGAACTGGACCCCGAAGCCAAACTGCGTGAAGGGATCACCTCGGGGCTCCACGAGGAAGTTACCGCCATGAACCGGGAGAACTTCATCGTTCGCATGCACCTGGAGGCGGTGGAGAAGTATCAGGATCGCGGGGCCTGGGACAAGCTCGGGGAAGAGGACCGCGAGGTGTTGCAGCGCGAGGTTGCCTGTCTGCCGAGCGAGCTTGCAACCGACGAGATCGAATCGCGCATGTTCGACCTCACCGTGCTGCGCATGCAGCTCGCCCTGGCTCAGAACGAACCCAACACCTTGGAGCGGCATCGTCAGAAGGTGGTTGAGATTGCCATGCTGCTTGAGGAAAAGGCGACCATCCCGGCGGTCAAGGCGCAGTTGAGCTACCTGGCTGCACTTCAGGAAACCGGCTTCTGGGAAGGGCTCAACCTGGAGATGCTGGAGGAGATGCGGTTGCGGCTACGCAACCTGGTGGTGTTCCTCGACAAGAAGAAGCGCAAGATCGTCTACACAGACTTCAAGGACGAGGTGCTGGGGGTGCGGGAGCCCGAGGCTGTTTATATGCCCAGGATGACCGGGGCGCAGTATGAAAAGAAGGTCAGGGACTATCTGCGTAATCATCTGAACCATCTCGTGATCCACCGCCTGCGAACCAACCAGCCGCTGACCGAGACGGACCTGAAGGGATTGGAGCAGGCCCTGTGCGAGATCGGCGAAGAAGACGGCCAGACCTTGCTCAGCAGTTTGCTGGCTCGCAGCGGCGCCCCTTCACTGGCCTGGTTCGTGCGCAGCCTGGTCGGCATGGACCGGGCCGTGGCACAGGCTGCATTCTCGCAATTTTTGAACGACCGCAGCCTCACCGAACCGCAGATGCGCTTCGTGGAGACGATTATCGACCAGCTCACCGCCCGTGGAGTGATGGAAGCCTCGGCGCTCTACGAACCGCCGTTCAGCAACCTGCATGCCGGTGGGCCTGACGCGTTGTTTGCCGACAAGAACAAGGTCATTGACGGAATATTTGGAGCGCTGAATGTCGTTCAGACCGGATTGAAGGGGCAGTTGGCGTAAAAGGCATCGTGGATTAAGGTTTGCCAATCGAGAAGGGGCGAGCCTCAGGGATCACAGGGCACACACCAAACCGCTTGACTCCATAACGTTATGACGTTACATTGCCCACAGGAGGAACAAGCGATGGGCACACTTACCAAAAGAGCAACTGTATATTTTGACCCCGCCATGCACCGGGCGCTTCAGCACAAGGCTCTGGCGACATCCCGATCCCTTTCCGATATTGTCAACGAGGCGATCCACCATGCACTGGCCGAGGACGCTGAAGACTTGGCCGCCTTTGAAGAGCGGCTCAACGAGCCGCTGGTTTCCTACGAAACCGTTCTGAAAGAGCTCAAGGCCAATGGCCGTTTATAACCTCTTTTTTAAGGATTCGGTCAGGAAGGATCTGGATTCCATCCCCAAAAACGACCTGCGACGGATCATCGAAGGGATAGAAAGCCTTGCCGCAAATCCCCGGCCCCTTGGTTGCGAAAAACTCTCCGGCCAGGAAAAATACCGCCTTCGCCAGGGAAATTACCGCATCATCTATTCGATACAAGACACGCAACTGACCGTTTGGGTGGTCAAGGTCGGCCACCGCCGGGAAGTCTACCGAGGCTAAATTTTCTCGCTTCGCCACTCCTCTTTTTTCTGAAAAACCTCGCCCGCGTCTGGGGCGAAGACAAGCTATCCGCTGTGAATGCCTGAAAGCGTGGAAAAAGCAGGGACACTCACCTAGTTTCCTCCACCAAATCAAAGAATCCGGGAATCATCCCCACCTTCATCTTGGACCCACTATGAAAAAAAACTTTAAGTTGACCCACCCAAAGATCAAAATCCCAAGGCTGGTTGAAGCCATCAAATTTGAAGTGAGAAAATACCTAAAAAGAGAACGGAATAAGCCGCTGCCCGATACGGTCGATTTTTGGGATTTTGACTGCCGGTTCGGACCGGATGAGGATAGCGCCGAGGTGATTCATGTCTCCGCCATCAACAAATCCATTGATGGGGCCGAAGCAAAACAACTCGAATCCTTTTACTTGGAAATTCTGGCCAAACCGGGCCGTCGCACCAAAAAGCCCAAGGAAGAGGTGCAAATAGAAGGGGAAGAGGGGGAGTAGAGAACGGAGATCAGTAAACCTGGTTGACTAGTTTAGCTAAATTGCTTGTAATAGCTTTATTAGGAGGTGGTCTTATGGAAATTACAGCCACGGAATTAAAAAATAGGTTCGGGAAATACCTTGATATCTCCAGGGTGGAACCGGTGATTGTTGACAAAACCGGGAGAAAGACAGCGGTGTTGCTCTCTTATGAGGAATACAAACGCCTCACGGAAATGGAAGACGCCTACTGGGCACAGAAAGCTTTTGGGGCGGAGCAGGAAGGGTATGTCGGTACGGAAAAGAGCATGGCCTTTCTGAAAGAGAAGCATGCTTAAGCTCGATCTGACCAAAAGAGCCTTGGGTTTTCTCGAACAGTTGCCGCCGAAGCAGTTCAGACAGGTGGCGAACAAGGGTTTCGGCTTGATGGGAAACCCGGAGCCTCACGACTCAAAAGAGCTGATTGGTTATCCCTTTCGTCGGGCCGATATTGGGGAATATCGGATCGTTTACCGAGTGGAAGATGATATCCTGAAAGTGGCGCTTATCGGCAAGCGTAATGATGATGACGTCTATAGACAGCTGAAACGATAGTAAAAATTGTGGAGAAATGGATAAGAAGAAACACCGTCACCTGGCCTTGCTTCCCGCCTGCCTCGCTTTCTCCGTTTCCCCCAGTTTTAGATACGCCTTTTCCATCAAGAGCCAGTTCTGCCGGATCAAAGCACGGTCCTTGCCGGCCAGGCTTTTCGACTTGATACAGAACTGGACCGCCTGCCGATAATCCTTCTGCCCGTACTTCACCTGACCCATCTCCTGCCAGAGTCTGGCATTGCGGGGTTCAAGCCGGAGGGCGCGTTCCAGCGTCATTTCCGCCTTAGCAAACTGGCCGACCCGCAGATTTTGGCGGGCACTGGCCAGCAAGGTCGCGGCAGCCTTGCCTTCTTTCGGCACCGGTACCGACTCATAGCCGGGAGCCGGAGCTTCACTCGGCGCAGGAGCTTGGCCGGGCCGGGAGCTTGGCGCCGGTGCGCTGGGCTGCTCGACAAGTGTTTTCCCCGCACAGCCGTGCATAACCAGAGTCAAAGCCAGGAGCAACCCGATCTTCACGCCCATCTGCCATAAGTGGTTCCCTGCTTTCCGCTGCATCCCGTTTTTCCTTGTTTCGTGTTTTTCTGCTCAGACAAGCATTCAATTGATTTGGTGACTCAATACGTCATGCCCGAAGGCTTTCGTCGGGCATCCATTTCTTTGGATTCCCGCCTTCGCGGGAATGACGGTTTACAAATCCGCAGCATCGCGGAGAAACCCTTTCTTTCCGGTTCTTCTGCGGCGGTTAATTGAACCAGCCGCGGATCGTGTTCAAGATTCCCGGGCTGCTCTTCTTCTCCTGCCCGGGATCAGACGGGCCGGAAGTCGGGGTTGCCCCCCTGGGCATGGTGCCTGGGGCAAAGGGGAGGATCAGATTGGTACGGGGGGTATCCGCGGAGGGGGAATAGCTTCCCGCATCCAGCCTGGCCCATTCGATCCCCTCCGGCTCAATCAGCTCCAGGGGCTGGGGCTGGAGCGACTGCATGATCCTGCCCCACACCACCATGGCGCCGCTGGCCCCGGTAAGCCCGGTCGGCTTGTTATCGTCGCGGCCGAGCCAGACCACAGCCAGCCGGTTTCCGGTGAAGCCGGCAAACCAGCTGTCCCGCAGCTCATCCGTGGTTCCGGTCTTGCCGGCAGCCCCCACCGAGGGTGGCAGATACTGGGCCAGCGACCGGGCGGTGCCCTCGCTCACCACCCGCTGTAAGGCGGTATTGAGCAGAAAGATCTCCTGGGGGGCAAAATGCTGCTCCACGGTGAGGCCGTAACGCTGGAGCAGCGTGTTCTCCACGGTCAGCACGCTGCTGATGCACCGCTGCGGCTGATGGAAACCTCCCGTGGCAAAGAGCTGATAGAGCTGGGCCACCTCAAGGGGAGAGAGCTCCGCCGTGCCCAGGAGGAAGGAAGGGTAGGGCTTGAAATCCCGGGTGATCCCGGCCCGCTTGAGATTGGCCACCACCTTTGCCACCCCGACATCCATGCCGATCTTGACCGTAGCCAGATTATAGGAATGGGCCAGCGCGTCATAGAAGGGCACCGTCCCATGCTCTTGCTTGTCATAATTTTCCGGGCGCCATGCCTTGGCCCCGGCAGTTTTCAGGTTGAAGGAGGTGTCCGCCACCGGGGTTGCCAGGGTGTAGCCGTTGCTCAGGGCCGTCAGATAGACGAGCGGCTTGATGAGCGAGCCGATGGGGCGCTGGGCATCCAGGGCCCGGTTGAACCCGGGTTGCATGGCGTTGCGGCTTCCCGCCAGGGCGAGGATCTCCCCGCCCTCCCGGCTGCTGACAATCACCGCCCCCTCAAGTTTGCTGGTCCCTCGCCGTTTTTCCAGGGCCGGCAGGGTTTGCCGGAGATTGATCTCCACTTGCTGCTGCACCTGGGGATCGAGGGTGGTGAGGATCTTCAAGCCATTGGAGGTGAGATCTGCCTCGCGATACTCCCGGGTCAGCTGGCGGCGCACCAGTTCGAGAAAATCGGGATAGCGGTTAAAGCCGCTCTGCACCGAGCTGCTCTCCTCCAGGCCGGCAGCCATGGCAATGCGGTATGCCTTCTCGGTGATCACCCCTTCTTTACGCATCACCTCGAGGACCAACTGCTGCCGCAGCAGGGCGCGCTTGGGGTCTTGGCGCGGATCATAATAGGAAGGGCCCTTGATCATCCCCACCAGCATGGCAATCTGACCAGGGGAAAGATCCTGCAATTCGCGGCGGAAATAGAACTGGCTCGCCAAGCCGAAACCATGCACCGACCTGCCCCGGTCCTGGCCGAGAAAAATCTCATTGGCATAGGCGGTGAGGATCTCGTCCTTGCTGTAATGCGCCTCCAGCAGCAGGGCCATGATCGCCTCATTGACCTTGCGCTGCAGGGTGCGCTCGTTATTGAGGAAAAAGTTTTTCACCAGCTGCTGGGTCAGGGTGCTGCCGCCCTGTACCGTTTTGCCGGCGCGGATATTGGCGAACATAGCCCGCAGGATTCCCAGCGGATCGACGCCGGAATGGCTGTAAAAATGTCGGTCCTCCACCGCGAGCAGGGTCTTGACCAGCAGCTCGGGAAGCTCATTGCGCTTGTAGATCACCCGGTCTTCGTTTTCCAGGGGATGAAAACTGCCGATCCGGGCCGGATCGATGCGGGCCAGGCTGATTTCCGCCCCGCTCTGGGTCGCGGAGATCTGCTTGATTGCGGAACCGTCAAACTCCACCGTGAGGTGGGCCGATTTTTCCAAGCCGTCGGGAAAGGCAAAATCCCGGGTCACCAGATGCATGACTTGGCCTGTCCGGTCATAGCCGCCCGGATCTTTTGCCGCCTTGTCCCGCCGATAGCCGCCGAGCTCCAGTTCTTCTGCCAGCATGGCCGGAGTGAGCACTAGGCCGGGATACAACTCCAGGGGTCGGGCATAGACCACGGCGGGCAGGGCCCAGCGCTTGCCGTCAAATTTGAGGCGGATCACCCGGTCCAGATACATGACGTAGAGGACAAGGGCCGCCAGGAGCAGAAGCGTCGCTGTCAGCAGGATCTTGAGCAGACTCCAGCGACGTCTCCTGCTGCCCTTGCCCCCCTTCTTTTTCGGGAATAATTTTTTCTGAGCCAATTTTTTCCGCTCCCTTCAAGCCAGCAAGGTATTTTTCAGTCAATAGCTATTGCTTTCTGCTTGACCCGCAAGAATATGTCCGCGTACGGGTAAGTCCTGCATGATACCCATAATTGCCTGTAAATAAAATCACTCATGCAGCTCCTTGAGATTTAGGACAGGGTTGGCGCAAAAAAAAATGGTCCCTGTCGGGCAGAAGAGCGAAAGCGGGGTGGCCGAGTTTCCGCGCTACCTGGGGCAAGAGGAGGTTGAATGCGGAGCTTCCGTGCTCTCTTCAAGGCGGTGCGGGGAAATCGGGGTCAGGTCTTGAAAGGCGATTTTTGGGGTATGGCGGCGTTCGTCTTGCTGAACGGGAGGCACTTCTCAAAGCAGATTGTAGTTGGCCTTCATCTCCTGATAGATCATGGAGGAAACGTGGCGGATCACGTTGCCCCGGGCCATTGCCCAGTGCCCGTAGTTGCCGGTCGCCCGTTGTTTCTCGATGATCCCCACCACCACATAGGGATAGCGGCGGCCGTTTTGCCCCTTGGGGGCCAGGATGCCCATGTCCCCGCAGAGTTTTGCGGTGCTGCCGGTCTTGTTGTAGACCAGGGTGCCTTGGGGAATCGGGGTGCCGGAGTAGAGGCGGTCGCGGCCGGGCAGGGCCATCAGCCTCCGCAGCTCTTTGCCTTGGGGGAGTTCCTTGCGCCAGAGCGCTACGAGGAAGCGGCCGTAATCCTTGGCCGAGGCCTTGTTGCGGTAGGTTCTCCCGCCGCCGGGGATGTATTCGACAATGCTGGTTTCCTTGAGCAGATGGCCGTAATGGCTGCTGAGGATCTTCTGCGCCGCTCTCGGGCCGCCCACCTGCTTTAAGACCCAGTTGGTGGCCGCGTTGTTGCTGTGCTGGATCATCGCCTCCATTTTCCGCCGGGCCTTGGAGGTGTATTTCAGTTTCCCCTCCTTGAATTGGTGGAAATAGGCGAGGGCGATGAGCGGCTTGATCATGCTCGCCGCCTGGTAGGGTCTGTCGACGTTGATATCGACAATGGTTTCCCCCTTGGTCAGATCGATGACCAGCCAGCCGGTTTTTTCATCCTGGGCCACCTGGCCGGTGCGCCGCAACTCGGCGATATACTCCTCCAGCTGTTTTTTCAGTGTGCCGTTGGTTTTGCCCCCAATTTCCGTGAAGCATTGTTTCTTCACCCCGGTGAGCACGGGCACCGCATCGGCCGCTGGTTTCTTCTTTTCGGCCACCTGGGGTTCCGGTAGGCATGGTCCGGGAGCGGCTTCGCTTGCTTTTTCTTCGTGGTCCAGGAGGCTCGACTCGCCGAAAACCACCTCGTTGTTGTCCTCCCGGGTGATGGAGGCGGAGAGGTGGATCTTGCTCAGGATCTTGGCGTGCTTGCGGGCCACAGCCATGGCCGAGACTTTATCGGTTTGCCGCCGGTAGATCAGGGTGTATTTGCCGTCGCCGCTCTTTTCGATGAAGAGCTCTTTGCCGACCTCTGCCCCGAGGTAGCTGTTGATGAGCTTGTACTGCTCGTGCAGCGCCTCGAGGTTGGCGCCGTGGCCGTAGGAGACGTTGTAGAGTTCGTGGTAGTCTTCATCCTTGATCGCCCTGGCGTCGCCCAGCTCGACCTTACTGAGGAGGACGCTGTGGCGCACCGCCATCTTGGCGGCGGCCAGGGCGGTGGTGTTGCAGTCGTAGATGATCCCGTACTGGTCGCCGCGCTGGATCAGGCGCAAGTGTCTGCCGACCTCGTCGCCGAGCTGGCCTTCCAGCTCCTCTTTGTAATCCTGGAGGTTGCTCAGGTCCTTGTCCCAGATATAGAGCACGTCGTAGCGGCTGGCGGGCGGGACCGATTTGGCCGAGGAGACCACCGGCAGGAGGAGCAGGGCCAGGAGAAAGAGGGAGGCTGCCATTTGACGGAGGTTGGGTTGGATATTTTTGCGCATCATGGGCTTGTTGCAAGTGTTGGTTGTTTTTGCTGCGGGTGATGTCTGTTGGTTTTTAATAAGCATTACTCCTTATGAGAACCCACTCGGCCCGGAATTGCAAGGGGTTGGGGGATATTTCTTGTCTGGGCAACGGAATTGCCTTGCCAAGCGGGGGTGTTTTAAGGGATTTTTTAGAGGAAGAGATTTTTGCACTATTCCTCAATAGCGATCAACAAGGCATGGCAGCAATCCTGAGCCCTGTCGAAGGGTGTGTCCGTCCCTCTCCGCCCCACGGCTGCGTGCCAATGGGATTGAACCTGCGAAAAATCAAAACAAAAGGAGATCACGATGAAAATCGATTGGGCTTATCTGCGCAAGGGGTGAACATCCTGCAAGAATGCTCGGGAGGTTCTTGAGCGGGAAAAGGCGGTGCTGGCCGAGGTGGTGGACGCCCGCACGGTGCGGCTGGATGCGGCGGCGGCTTGGGCGTTGCTGCACAAGGCGGCGAAGATCACCGTGGCCAAGGGCAAGGCGGTTTCGGAGCTGAATCCGCAGCAGGAGGGGAAGGAGGCGGTCCTTAAGCTTGTGATGGGGCCGAGCGGCAATCTCCGCGCCCCGACCTTGCGGGTCGGCGACGCCTTTGTGGTTGGCTTTCACCCTGATTTTTATCAGCACTGGCTGGCGGGGAAATAGGGGGCGGGGGGGCTGTACAAAAAAACAGGGCCGAAGAATCGACCCTGCTTCCTGAGGAGTAGCCTCACACAAAGTATACGAGCGTTGTGGCTGCCGTTTTTATTTGTAAGGTTAGGCACTCCCTCATTAGCTTTAGTCTAGGCCTTCTCAAAAGAAGAAGTAAAGCACTATTTTCGCGAAAAAGCGGTTTGCCTGTTTCAAGGCCGGACCGCTCAAACCTTACACTTGCCGCCTTCGATCTTGGGAAACCCCTGCAGGTTGAAGCTCTGGCCGCAGCCGCAGGTGGTTTTCGTATTGGCGTTGGTGAACTGCAAGCCGCCGTTGAGCAGCTCGTCGGAGTAATCGATGACCAGCCCGTCGAGAAACTGCACACTGGGTGCATCGGTCACGATCCGGATCGCACCCGCCGTATGGACCACACTCTCATTGGGCTGCATCTCCTTGGCGATGGCCGCCCCGTAGGTCAGACCGGCACACCCCCCTTCCTTGACGAAGACCCGGAGGAACTCCCCCGGGGTCAGCTTGCTGTTCAGCATCGTTGCTGCTTTTTCTTTGATGGTGATATGCATGGAAAAACCTCCTCGGTTATTTTTTTGATCCGCATACAAGTACTATTGGCAGGGGGGAGGGGAATGTCAAGGTTGCGCCAGCCAAACAACCTGAAGATCACTTGACAGAAAACTTGACTTATACTTGACTTTCAGTTACTCTTTTTTTATGGTCTACGTCCCCAAATTTATCATAACCCCGCACCTACTTGCCGAAGTCGAACAAGTAGCGGCATTGCGCGAACGGATCCAAAGCGCTGTGGTGGACCTTGCCTGGATTCCCGCCTTACAGAAAGACACCCGCACCCGGAATGTTCATGCCTCGACGGCCATTGAGGGCAACCCGCTGACCCTTGAGCAAGTCCGGGTCCTCGATGAGGGGCGCGAGCTTTCCGCTGTCGGCCCCAGACACGAGCGGGAGGTTCTCAATTATTTCGCCGGACTGCGGCATGTGGAAAAAAACGCGGCCATAAAAACCATCCGTCATACAGACATTCTGGAGCTGCACCGGATTCTGGCCGGAGAGGTGATGGATCAGGGCACGGCAGGGAAATACCGGACGATTGGGGTGCGGGTCGGGGAGTATCTCCCCCCTCCGCCGGAGGCTGTCTCGGGGTTGATGTTTGAGTTGCTGGAATGGTGGAATACAACATCGCAACAACTCTCGCCGGTGATCAGTTCCGCCATCCTCCATTACCGCGTCGAGGCCATCCATCCCTTTGCCGACGGCAACGGCCGCACGGGCCGGGCGCTCGCTTTGTGGGAACTCTACCGGCGAGGGTTTGACACCCATCATATCTTTTCGGTGGATGAATATTACTGGGAAGACCGACCAAGGTACTATGCCGCGCTGGCTGCTGTGCGGCAGGATGGAGAAGACCTGACAGGTTGGCTGGAATACTGCACGACGGGCCTCAAACAAACACTGGAACGTGCCTGGCTGCGGATTCAAACCTTCCAGATTAAATCCGTGGAAAAACTGGTCCTGCGGCCGCGCCAGGAACAGCTGCTCCATCTGCTCCGCGATCATGGAAGCATGGCCCCCAGCGAAATATGGCAGGCGTTGTCCGTATCCCGACAGGGGGCGATGGACTTATTGCGTCCGTTGCTCGATGCGGGTTTGGTCGAAAAAATTGGCGGGAAAAAAACCGGTCATTATGTTTTGAAGAAGCAATGAACAACGCAGATTACGAACTGGAAGAACTTCTGGCGGGAATTACCCCGGAGAATCGGCACCCGGAGGGAGATTTCGCTATACCCCAAGGGTTGGAACTCCTCTGTGGGCTGTGCCCTATGTTCTCGGCGATACGGAATTAGGTTTGCACTTATAACCAGGATCCCCCAGTAATCCCTCTGAACCCCGACGCATTCGCGCACCTGCGCTCGGGCTTATGACTGAAAGGATGCGCACATGTCCTCTCTTCTCCAATGCCCGGTTTGCCGGGAACCGCTGCTGCCCACCCCCTCCGGCTACCAATGCGCTGCATTGCACAGCTTCGATGTTGCCCGCCAGGGGTATGTCAACCTGGTGCTTGCCCAGAACAAACATTCCAAGGAGCCGGGGGACGACCCGGAGATGGTCCTGAGCCGGAGGCGGTTCCTGGATCTGGGGTATTACAACCCGATCTCCGACGGGGTCAACGAGGCCGTCGCTTCCGTGCTTGCGCAAGTGGCGCTTGGCAGCGAATGCTCCGTGCTCGATGCCGGCTGCGGCGAAGGCTTTTATCTTGCCCGCCTCAAAGAGGCGTTGAGCCGGGGTCGCGGTGCGCAGCCGGGGATGGAATACCACGGGGTGGATGTCTCCAAGTTTGCCGTTCGCCAAGCCACTCAGCGGGACCGGAGCCTGGGCTGGTTCGTGGCGAGCATCAACGATCTCCCTTATCTGGATGGTTCTCTCGATATCGTGCTCAATGTCTTTTCCCCGGCCAATATCCCGGAGTTCGCCCGGATCCTCAAACAGGGCGGCAGTCTCCTCTTCGTCAGCCCCGGCCCGCGTCACCTCAATGGTCTGCGGGAGATCATCTATCCGGTCACCCGGGAGCATGGTGCGCCTGCGATCACCGAAAAGGCCGATCCGCTTTTTGCCCCGGCCACCGTGGCGCGGATCACCTATCCGCTCGCCCTTGAAAACAATCTGGAGATCATGGATCTGCTGGCCATGACCCCCTATTACTGGAACATCGATCGGGAGACCAAGGGTAAGGTGGCGGCCCTGAACCGCTTGCAGCTGGATGTGGATGTGGAGATCCGGCTCTTCAGGAAAAAGTGAGGATGAGGGGAGTCAGCGATCAGCGGTGATGTTCGCTAATCTTGGCAAACATCTGCACCAGTCCCGAGCAGAGGGTGTAGATGGATTTGATATGGAGATTGGTGCTGCAGGAGGCATCAAACAAGATGGTGAGCTTGGAGTGCAGGTCGCCCTCCGGCCCTTGGTAGCAGATGAGCAGGGGGACTTTCGGCAGGGGATGGAGGATCAGGGCGATATCCGCCTCGTACCAGGCAATGGATTTCCCCATGAAGAGCCCGATCAGGTCGGTGAGCAGCTCCGGGTTGGCGTCCGCCAGTCTCCTGAGCGGTTCCTCGCAGCGGCTGCTGAAGAGCCCCTGCCATTCGATGCCCCCGGGAATCTCCCGAAAGGAGATCCAGCTGCCGCTGATCTCCGCATGGCTCTGGTGGGTGATGCAGGAGAGCAGCGGGGCCAGGACCCAGGGGATGATATGGCATTCCGAGGTCATCCTGCCCCGGCGGTCCAGGACGAAATCCTTGCCCAGGGAGTTGATGACGATGCTCTCGCCCTTGACCGTCGCCCCGATCAGGGGGGCAACCGCAGCCAGATCGACCAGGGCCATCTTGGCTTGCAGCCTGTCGAGGAACTCCGCCTGATTCTCCTCCTTGAGTCCTGGCTGCCGATACCGGGCGGAAAATCCCGCCGCAGTAGTCGGGTCCAGGTCCGGGCATTCCTGGAGCTGCTTGCTCCCCGCCACGATTGCCGCGGCAAAGGCGAGGCAGGAGGGAAGCCGGCATTTGCCGCAATTGGATTGCGGCAGGATCTTATAGACCTCAAGGGGGGTGTAGGCGGCTTTGGACATGAGGGCAGGGTACTGAAGAAAGGGAGAAAGAACGAGGGAATTCCCTAGCCCCTTTCAAATTTTTTCATCTTATCGCCGATCCGGGAGGCTTTTTCGCATTGGGACCCCTGCTTGGGGTTGCAGTCGAGGAGGATGGTCATCACCTTGTCCGCCGTTTTATAGCAGTGGGCGTCTTCCAGTCTGCCCAACAGCTCGGACATCAGCTTGTTGAATTGCACGCATTTTTCGTAATCGGAAGAGGCGCGCTGGTGGAGGATGGCGGCCTCTGCCAGGTCTGCCTTGATATCGTCCGGGAGTATTTCAGCCATGGGGCGGGGTCCTTTGGGGAAAAACGGGGAGCGGTCGGATCAGAGTGTACCTCGTTCGTACTTGCGGTCAAGGACGATCATTTTTTTCCACCTTCTTCTGCCGCTCGGCCGAAGGCAATTTGAGATCCATGACCATGCCCTGGGTGGAGAGGATCAGCATCCGCGCTTCTTCCTCGATCCGCACCGGCTGCTCCAGGATGCGCTGCTGGAGCAGGAGCTGGATCTGCTTAGGGGTCAGGGGTACTCCCTTGCATTCCGGGTCGAGGACAAAACCGCACCCCTCCTTCCAGCCCGAGCAGCCGTAAGCTTTGTTCCCCTTGACCACCTCCTTGCCGCAGAGCGGGCAGCTGCCCCAGCGGCTGGTGTCCAGCCGGGCGGCGGAGCTGCTCGTAATCAGGGTGCGGATGTAGCCGGAGATGGTGGTCATGAATTCGTCGGGGTCCAGCTGGCTGCGCTCGATTTTCTTGAGTTTTTCCTCCCACTCTCCGGTCATCTCCGGTGATTTGAGGAGCGGGTCCCGAATCAGGGCGATGAGGCAGCGGCCCATGTCGGTGCAGCGCAGATGTTTTTTGTCGCGCCGGATATAGTTGCGGCTGAGCAGGGTTTCGATGATGGCCGCCCGGGTGGCCGGAGTGCCGATCCCCCGTTCTTTAAGGGCCTCGCGCAGGGTGTCGTCCTCGACGAACTTGCCCGCCGCCTCCATGGCCCCGAGCAGGGAGTTCTCGCTGAAATGCTTCGGGGGAATAGTCTTGCCTTCGCGCAGGGCGGGCTCGTGCGGCCCGGTTTCCCCCTCGCTGAAAAGGGGCAAGGACTGTTCTTCCGCCGCCTCCTGGGAGTGTTTCTTGTTGGCAAAGAGCACGGTCCAGCCGGGCGCAACGATCTGGGTCCCCTTGGCCTCAAACTTCACCCCGTTGCTGATCCCCTCCACCGTGGTGAGATTTTTGACGCAGACCGGGTAGAAGGCGGCGATGAACTGGGTGGCGATGGCCTCGTAGACCAGCTGTTCGTTGGCCCCCAGGCCATGCGGTTTGACCCCGGTGGGGATGATGGCGTGGTGATCGCTCACCTTGGTGTCGTCGATGATCCGCTTGCTGAAAGGGAGCTTCGCCAGGTTGAGGGGCGCGATCGCCTCGGGGTGGCTGGGCTTAAGCTGCTCCATGATCTTGGGGATCCGCGGCTGCAGGTCCTTGCTCAGGTAGCGGGAATCGGTACGCGGATAGGTGACGAACTTTTTCTCGTAGAGGTTCTGGGTGGCGGCCAGGGTGTCGGCGGCCGAGATCCCGTGAAGCTTGTTGATCTCCCGCTGCAGGGTGGTGAGGTCGAAGAGTTGGGGCGGCTGTTCTTTTTTCTCTTTCGCCGCAATCCCGGTGACGGCAAAGGGGTGGTCGGTGATTTTCTCCAGCAGCAGTTGCGCTTTTTCCGGTGTTTCAAACCGCTTGCCCGTGTACTTGAACACCACCTCCCGGTACTTGCTGGTCAGCTCCCAGAAGAGCTGGGGCCGGAACTGGAGGATGGTGTCGTCGCGCTCCACGATCATGGCCAGGACCGGGGTCTGTACCCTGCCGATGCTCCAGAGCACCCGGTCGCTGCCCCCGCCGATCCGGCCGTGGCGCACGGTATAGTAGCGGGTGGCGTTGAGGCCGACGATCCAGTCTGATTCGCTGCGGCAGCGGGCCGCGGCATAGAGCGGGTCGTAATCGTGGCCGTCCTTGAGATCCTTGAACGCTTCCTGAATGGCATCGGGGGTCAGCGAGTTGAGCCAGAGGCGGCGGATGGGCTTATCCTCGCAGTTGCACAGGGCCAGGATGTAGCGGAAGATCAACTCGCCTTCCCGCCCGGCATCCGTGGCGCAGACAATCTCTTCGGCCTGCTTGCACAGGGTTTCGATCACCCGGAACTGCTCGTCCACCCCGCGGTTCTTGATTAGGGTGAGCTTGAACTGCTCCGGCACGAAGGGGAGGGTATCGAGCGACCAGTGCTTGAGGGCCGGATCATAGTCGCCCGGCTCTTGTAAGGTGACGAGATGGCCGAAAGCCCAGGTGATCGCGCAGCCCCGCCCCTCGATGTACCCCTTTTTCTTGGCCTTGATATCGAGGACCTCGGCAATGTCGCGGGCCACGGAGGGCTTCTCGGCAATAATCACTTTCATTCTACGATCTTCTCGCGCTCGTTTGCTTGGTCTGTTACAAGGGAGACAGGGGGCTGGTTGCGGCAACCCCATTGTACACGGTGTCCATCCGGCGGCCCACCCTAAACTGAATTATCCGCCGACGCAAGAAAGAGTGACCGGCTCCTCCAGAGGATGTAAAGCGCAGCGCGCTCAGAAACGAGGTCCATCCATGCGCAGATACCTGCTGGCCAACTGGAAAGCACACAAAACCCTGGGTGAGGCGGAAGCGTGGCTGGAAACATTTGCCCGCAGCCATCGTCTTGACCCGCACCTGCAGGTGATCCTTGCCCCGCCGGTTCCCTTTCTTATCCCATTGTGGCGGAAACTGCAAAAAATGAACCTTAGCAACCTGGCCCTGGCGGTGCAGGATCTTTCCCCCTTTCCGCCGGGCGCCTACACCGGCGCGGTGGCGGCCGAGATGGTCAGGGATTTTGCCGAGTATGCCATTATCGGACATTCGGAACGGCGCCGCTACTTCCATGAAACCCACCAGGAGATTGGCAACAAGGTGCGTGAAGCGGTTGCCGCCGGGATCACCCCCATCCTCTGCCTGGACCAGCCCTATGCCCGGGCCCAGCTGGCGGCCATCGAGGAAGAGGATTTGCCCGGGCTGCTCATCGGTTATGGTCCGGTGGAGGCCATCGGTATCGAGGTGCCGCAATCCTTTGCCAAGGCAGGTGCGGCCATCGCTGCAATCCGGGGCATGGCGCCGGACACCCCGATTCTTTTCGGCGGCTCAATCAATGCGAAAAACGCCAGCGAGTATAGTGCCCTGGCCGGGAGCAGCGGCTTGATGGTCGGCACGGCCAGCCTGGATGCGGAGGAATTCGGTGCCATCGGTCGCACGCTCTCCGGCGGCGCAAGCAATCCTGGTTGAATAAATCACGTAACCATTGAATTTTATAAAATAAAATACTGCAAGCAGAGGTACTGTGAAGATACGTAAACTCACCCCGGAAAATTATCCCAAGGTTTCCGCCTTGTTGCGCCAAGCCTTCCCTGACAGCAGCGAGGAGGTGCAGCTGGTGGAGAATCTCCATGCAAATGGCAAGGAGATGCATGAGTGGATCTGCATCCATGTCAATGCGGTCATCGGCTATATCGCCTTCAGTAAGGCGTATAACGGCGCCGCGGTTTGCGGCCTGCACTTGGCGCCCTTGGCCGTGAAGCCGGAGTTTCAGGGCCAGGGGGTCGGCTCGGAGCTGCTGCGCTTTGCCCTGCGCCAGGAGGGGATCAAGGATGCGACCATCTTTGTCCTCGGCGAGCCCCATTTTTACCAGAGGTTCGGTTTCAGCCCCTGCGTGATGCCGATCTGCCCCTTTGAGCCCAGCAATGCGCATTTTCTCAGTCTCCGCAATACCAGCGAAAGCCAGTTCAGCGTGCGGTATGAGCCGGAGTTTAAAGCCGGTCCCAGGAAAGCCAAGCGGAGCAAAAGGAGGCGTTGAGGCCGGGGGGGAATGCCCGCCGGAAGCAGCAGCAGGGGGAGATGCTTGCTGCAGCGATGTTTGGCCGCATCTTAAAAAAAAGTTTGGAGGTTCCCTCCGGACGGAGGCATACTGAAAAGAAACCAGGGCTTCACTGGAACGGTTTTGCCGGCCCCAAAAACATAAGGAGCAGCATCATGAGCCAAGGCAAACAGGGCAAGTGCGAAGATTGCGGCAAGAATTACGAGGATATCCAGACCACCTGTGCCCATTGCGGCTATTCGCCCCATGGCGTCTATGTGAAGGAGGCGGCCGATCCCTTCTGGAAATGCGGGGGGTGCGGGCGGACGACCCAGGCCGCAAAACCGCCGGAAAAATGTCCGGGTTGCGGCGAGGTGTGTGATTTTAAAAATGTTACCTGCTATGCGCCCCAATGCGGCGGCCCCGGGAATATCGATCCGCAGTTGTAAGGGTGAGGGAGGGGAGGGTGAAGAGAAATTTGTTCATCGCCGTTGTCGTGTTGCTGCTCGGGGGTGGGGGCTTTCTCCTCTATTACTTCAGCGACCAACAGGTGATCATCCGGAGATGTCACGGTGTTGCCGCAGCCCTTGCTAAGAAGGGGGCGGAGAGTCCGGTGGTGCTGGCCCTCAAGATGAAGGAAGTGAAGGATTTTCTCGCCCCGGCCTGCGAGGTGGTAGTCCCGGAGCGCGAGTACCGCGAGGTCCTGGATTCCGGGCTGGCCATCCGCTACCTCATCATGTACCGTTCCCGCCGGGCGGACCTGCAGGTCACCTTTGCCGAGATTCTGGTTGAGATCCCGAGCAAGGGGCGGGCTGAGGTCAGCGCTCTGGTGCAGGTGACCGGTAACCGGAACCGGCCGGACTTTTTCGCGGAAACCCATCGGCTGGCTTTTTCTCTGATCAAACAGGAAAAGGTCTGGCTGCTCCACAGGGTCATCCTGCCCGACGCCTTGGTGCGCAGCTAAGAGCGTGCCTGCCGAATCGTAAATCCCTTTCGCTTATCCTCTGGCCAAGGCGCTTCCTTTAAGGGCGCTTGGCCCCTTTCACGTCCTGATTCTTCCTCCCAAACACAGAGAGCAACGAGACAGATTTTTTTCTTCGGAACAATTTTTCCTGCCTGTTCAAGGGCGACCAAGAAAAGTTGACAAATAAATCTGTCCTTTTTTTCGCCTTGCGAAAAAAACTTGTCAGGAATTTTTCCTTGGCATACAAGAGAATATGATCATTGGGTGTGCTAGGGTGATATGGGTTGGTCGATGCCTGTTCCTGGCCTTGGGTGAAGATTCCCTAGCGCCAGAGGATAACTCGGCATGGCGGTCGTTCGAAGTATGGAGCCGGATCCAAAAAAAAATTGGTGCGCAAAAAGGAGCGGCACAGGGGGCCCCGGTGGCGATCCCGGAGGTTGTCAAAGGTTCTGTTTTTCCGGTGACGACAGTGACCATGAATGGTCGGGTATGCAAAAAAATACTTTGCGAAGAAAAGCGGCGAATTGTTTTCAGGCACATCTGCCTGATGAAGGGCTCAATAAAAACGATCTAAATCAAGGAGGTAGCACATGGTAGCCAGCAACCGTCGGATCACGCACAAAATTGTCCTTCCCTCATACGCATTCAGCAAGTTCCTTCGCAAGGCGGTCTTTGACGAGGAGACCTTTGCGCTGTTTATGGAAAACTCGGCCGGGGCTCTCAAAAGCAACGGAATTGAATTGGATGCCTGCGTTTCGGAAGAGGCGCTGATGCGGCTCCGCTTTCTGGTAGTCCGTGCCCATGATTTCGTGCTCAAGGGAAAAATAAATTCGGCCAAATTTGAGGAGTTATTCGGCGTGGTGGTAGTGAACCCCCAGCTGAAAGATGTCTCGATCAAGGTCGGGGTCATGGCCAAGGCGGAAGCCTCGGTTGACGTCTACTATTCTGAAAAGCAAACAGAAAGCCATCGTGGAGCCAACACAGAGTTTAAAAACCAAGACGCGATTACCGAGAGTCGTACCGATCACTGGAGTACTACCAAGTGGGACGGCAAAGGAATCGCGCGCCCGGAAGACCGCTTTACGCATGTTCCCTTGTTGGACGCTGTCACTTTGGGCTCACTGATCGCCAAAATGGACAGCCAACTCAAAGAGTTGGGAAAATATTAGGAGGCGGAAATGATTTCACGCGTGGTATTTTCCGTTACCTACGATTGTCCTATCAGCTGCAAATACTGTGTGACCGAGTCGGGACCATGGAATGGCCCCGCCCTCGACGCCCCTTTTATGAGCAGGGTAATTGATCAGGCCCTGGAATTGGGGAGTCTCATCGTCGTTGTCTTTACGGGAGGGGAGCCTCTCCTCAAGCTGCGCGATGTGAAGGAGACAATTCGCTATGCGCAACAACACCGGCTATGGACTCGCATCGTTACCAACTCCTTCTGGGCCGCCACCCCGGATATTGCGTTGCAGATACTTGGCGATCTCAAGCAGGCTGGGTTGTCTGAAATCAACTTGAGTTGCGATGATCTCCATCAGGAGCATATTCCCTTAGAGCGGGTTCGCAATGCCTATCTGGCCGCCAGAGAACTTGAGCTGCCGATTCTTATCGCTCACAAGCGGGTAAAAAACGGACAGATCACCCCCGAATCCATCTCTGATTTTTTCGGTGTAAAGCTGAGCGAATTCAAAGAGGGTGGGGTAAATCAGAAGACCGATCTGTATAGTTCATCCCTGACAATACCAGTTGGCCACGGGGCCAAAACGCTTAACCTGGACGATCACATTATCTACCCAACAAGTCCGTCAGCATACAGCTCTCCTTGCAGCAGCATTCTCAGCTCCATTATTGTTTCCCCCGCCAAGGATGTCCGGATTTGCTGCGGCATGATCGACCAGCGGGTTCCGGAACTCACCATTGGCAGTCTTGAAAGTCAGACCCTGGCCGAGATCGTTTGCGAAGGGAACGCCGACCTGATTGCCAATTGGCTTGCTCTGGAAGGCCCTTACGGCATCATGCGTTTCATTCGGGAAAAGGCGCCGGAGATCAATTTTCAAGATCAGTATGTCAACCACTGTCACCTCTGCAACGACATCTTCACCAGGGACGATGTCCGAAAGGCAATCAAGCAGCATGCCCATGAAAAAGTCGAAGCGATTTCCCTGCAAAGAGGGTTTCTGGAAGCGTTACGCTTCAAGGATGAAGCAGCAGAAATAAGGGGGTAAACAGGTTCGGCTGGAGTGCGCCATTTTCCATGCTCAGCAGGCCATGGGAAATGGCGCATTTTTTGCTATTTTTGAAATAAGGAATTATCGGATCAGCACAATTTCGCCTGCCTGAAAGCCTCGCCTACACTTTCCTCTTCTGCCCCCCAACAGAGAACGGTTGCCGAATTACCGGCAGCTCTAAAGTCTTTCGGCAATGTTGTGCAAGCGCGCGGGTTTGGCGTCTTGTCCGGAGTGGGGAGGTGTTTGGCCAAAAAAGGATTGTGGTGCAAGGCTGGGCAGATTCCCCTAGGGGGGTGCGGATACTCTTGTTCGCTCCTGCGGGCTGGGGGTGCTGGAATACAAAAGAAGAGTTGTGTGGCTGGGGGATAGGGATTCGAACCCCAATAGGCAGAGTCAGAGTCTGCAGTCCTACCGTTAGACGATCCCCCAAATTGTGTCGGGCAAAGAACCGTCCAAAAATAGAGGAACAGGGGGATTATGTCAAGGAGAATTGTGGTCTTTCCCTAGGTTTTTCAGGAAATCACCACCCCGGCATAGCCGACCACCTGATTGATGTCGCCGCTGGCCTCGCCGGAGTCGGTGTAGCGGATGAGCCGGGCCTGGCTTGCTCCCAAGCGGAGGGCGGCGATGAGGGCGATGGTGGCGGGCATGATCCCGCACATGCTGATCTTTTTGCCCAAGACCGTATTATACAGTGCCTGAGGGTCCATGGCCATGAGCTGCTTGAGGGCCAGGGCATCCTTGGTGGTGGCGGACTCACGGGATTCGTAGTGGGTCATATCCGAACTGGCCACGATGAGGACCGGCTTGCCGTATTGTTCGATCGCTGCGGCGATCGCCTCGCCGACAATCTGGCAGGACTTGAAGGAAAGATGGGAAATCACCAGGGGGGTCAGGGTCAGGTCCGGCCGGAAATACTGCAAAAACGGCACCTGGACCTCCAGGGAATGTTCGAACCGGTGGGCCAGGGTGTCAGTTTCGATAATCTCCGTCTGGGCCAGGAGGTGGCGGGCCAGCACGGTGTTGATCGCCACCTCCCCCAAGGGCATGTCCCAGGCGCCTTTCTCCATCAGGGCAACGGAGGCGCCGTAGCCGTGATGGTTGGGGCCCATGACCAGGATGTCGCGGGGAATCTCCACGGCGGCGAAGGTCTCCCCGGCCACGGAGCCGGAATAGATATAGCCGGCATGGGGCGAAACCACGGCCAGGGCCTTTTGCTTGGCGGTGGCGGCAGGGATGAGGCGGTCAAGGGTCTCTTTCAGGGTGGCGGGGTCTCCGGGATAAAACTGATAGGCAACCGCAGGCTCTCGTTTCATGGCAGACCTCCAGGCGCAACTGTGGGAAACAGACGGGAAAACGTGTTTGTCTAATTATAGCGCAGAAGGGGGAGGAGAATCAAAGAGATATCTGCGCATCGAGCAATCGCAACAGCAAAGAGATTGCTCGATGCGCAGAGGCGAGGCTGAGGAAAAAAGGAGCTTAGGGAAGTTTGACCTGCCAGGAGGTCCCGGTGGGGCCATCCTTCAGCTCGATGCCCTGGGCCAAAAGTTGGTCGCGGATTGCATCGGCGCGTGCCCAGTTTTTTGCTTCCCTGGCCGCAGTTCTTTCCGCGATCCCCTTTTCGATCTCCTCCGGAGTAATGGCGAGGGTCTTGAGGATTTTCTCTTGCTCTTTGTGCATGTACTGGACCGGCTCTTCGCTGAGCAACCCCAGGGTGTTGGCCATCTCCCGGGTGGTTTTCGCGCCGTCTTTAAGCAGTTGCAGATCGAGGCTGGCCGGTTTGCCGGGCAGATGCTGGCGGATCTTGTTGAGGATCTTCACCGCATCGAAAAGATGGCCCAGACCCTGGGCGGAATTGAAATCGTTGTCCATGGCCTTGAGGAAGCGTTCGGCCAGGGTTTCGATCTTTTCGCGGTCTGCCTTGGAGATACCGGAGGCTGCCTGCTCATTGGCGCTGAGGTCCAGCTGCTCGATTTCGGCCAGGCAGGTGTATAACCGGTTGAGGCCGGCCACCGCATCGAGCATGGCCGCCTCGGAGTAGTCAAGCGGGTTGCGGTAGTGGGTGGAAAAGATGAAGAGCCGCAACGCCTCCGCGGGGAATTTGTCGAGCACCTCCCGGATGGTGAGAAAGTTGCCCAACGACTTGGACATCTTTTCGTCCTTGATGGTGACAAAGCCGTGGTGCACCCAGTACTTGACGAACTCTTCGCCGCTGACCCCTTCGCTCTGGGCCATCTCGTTTTCATGGTGGGGGAAGACCAGATCCTTGCCGCCGCCGTGGATGTCAAAGGAGTTGCCCAGGTATTTGCGGCTCATGGCCGAGCATTCGATGTGCCAGCCCGGACGGCCTGGGCCCCAAGGGCTTTCCCAGGTGGGCTCCCCCGGCTTGCTTCCTTTCCAGAGAGCAAAATCCATGGGGTGTTCTTTCTTCTCGTTCACCGAGACGCGGGCGCCGGCCTGCATATCTTCCAGGTTGCGGCCGGAAAGGGAACCGTAGCCGGTGAAGCCGGTTACCCGGTAATAGACATCGGTCTCCACCTGGTATGCGAGCCCCTTGTCGATGAGGTCTTCGATCAGCCCGATGATCTCGCCCACATGTTCCGTGGCCTTCGGTTCGATGGTGGGGGGAAGGATGGAGAGGCTGGCCATGTCCTCATGGAACATGGTGATAAAGCGGCTGGAAAGCTCTTCGCAGGTGGTGTTTTGTTCCTGGGCCCGCTTGATGATCTTGTCGTCGATGTCAGTGAAATTGCGGACAAAGGTTACCGCATAACCCCGGAAACGCAGGTAGCGGACGATCATGTCGAACACCAGGGCGGAGCGGGCATGGCCTATATGGCAGTAATCGTAGGCGGTGATGCCGCAGACATAGAGCTTGACCTTACCCTCTTCCAGGGGGACAAAAGGGGCTTTTCGACCGGTTTTGGTGTTGTAGATCTCGAGACTCATGGTCTGTTCCATCGAGTTGATATGTGAGGCTGGGAACGCTGAGGAGAGGAAAGGGGGCGATGTTGCTTGGCTGAAATCCGCCTGCCTCTGCCCTCTCCAGGGCGTTTGCCGATGTCGCGTCTGTCTTTATGATAAAGGAGTTATCCCCTTTGTAAAAAGATATGTTATATACCCGTTTCCAGGAAAGAGAGCAAGTCTTGTTGTGTGCATATGCAAATATCAAAACAGGGCTTTTGTCCCAAGTGTTTCAGCGACCAAGGAGTTTTGCCCATGGAGATACTCGAGCAACGCAAACTTGACAATACTATGACCGTTACCGTCTATGACCAGTCAAAAAAAATGGTCGGTGACCGGTGGCTGATCAAGATTATCTGCGAGGCGGAGCTGCCGGTGGATGAGGAATTTTTTGCCCGAATACCCGAAGCGGATCTCGCTCTGCAGGCAGAGGTGCGTCAGGTCATGGGGGGATCGGTAACGTTTTCGGCTACCAAGGAGCGGACCTTTGTCGCCGAGAGCGAACGGGTCGCGTTGGTGGAGAGCATGGTCACGGAAATCATGACCAACATGGTGGCCTATCTGAACAAAGCGGAATTCCCGGAAAGGCTTTTTGCCCGCAAATATGGGGAGTTCCGGGAAGCGTGCGCCACGGCCCGGCATTACCGGAGCCTGGAGGCTGCGGAGTGTGACGGGGAGGCCGATGAAGGGCCGGCGGATTTTTCCGCATGTTTTAAGGACTGAGTTCCGGACGGGAAGACAGGGCTGTTGCGGATGTTTTATTCTTGACAAACTCCCCTGATCACATAATATTCGTGTTTTTAGATTGCCCCCGGAATCTCGGGTATTTCACTTTTTTTTGGTCTCTATTATCCACGCCCTCTCTATTTGCCAAGGTCTGAAAATGGCTTTGGCCGCTTTTCATATATAAAGGAGAAACAATGAAAGTTCTGATCAGTGACAACCTGTCGCCCATTGGTGTTCAGATTCTCGAGGATGCCGGGCTTGAGGTTGATGTGAAAACAGGCCTTTCCCCGGAAGAGCTTAAAGCCGTAATCCCCGAGTACGACGGCCTGGTTATCCGCAGCGCCTCCAAGGTTACCGAGGAGATCATCGATGCGGCGACCAACCTGAAGGTTGTCGGCCGGGCCGGTATCGGCCTTGATAATGTCAATATCCCCGCGGCAAGCAAGAAGGGGATCATCGTCATGAATGCCCCGGACGGCAACGCCACCACCGCGGCGGAGCACGCCATCGCCATGATGATGTCGCTGACCAGAAACATCCCCCAGGCCACCGCCTCCATGAAGGAAGGCAAGTGGGAGAAAAAGAAGTTCGGTGGCCGCGAGGTAACCGGCAAGACCGTGGGTATCGTCGGCATCGGCCGGATCGGCAGCATCTTTGCCGACCGAGCCCAGGGGCTGAAGATGAAGGTTATCGCTTTCGATCCCCACATGCCCAAGGAGTTGGTGGAGAAGATCGGCGTCGAGCTGGTGAGCCTGGAAGAGTTGTGCAAGCGGGCCGATTTTATCTCTGTCCATGTGCCGCTCACCAAGGAAACCAAGCACCTGCTTTCCACCGAGCAATTCAAGATGATGAAGAAAGAGTGCGTCTTCCTCGATTGTGCCCGTGGCGGCGTGGTGGATGAGGAGGCGTTGTACCATGCTCTGAAGGATGGAGAGATTCGCGGAGCCGGGCTGGATGTTTTCGAGGTGGAACCCACCACCAGGGAAAACTGCAAGCTGTTGAGCCTGGATAATTTCGTCTGCACCCCGCATCTGGGCGCTTCCACGGCGGAGGCCCAGGAGAATGTCGCCGTGGCCATCGCCGAACAGATGGCTGCGTATCTGTTGCGTGGCACCATCACCAATGCGGTGAACGTGCCTTCCGTAAGTGCCGAGGTTCTTTCCCAGGTCGGTCCCTATATCTCTTTGGCCGAGATGCTGGGCTCTTTCCACATGCAGATCGCCAAGGGCGGGGTGGAAGAGGTCACCATCGAATACTGCGGCGATCTTTCCGAGATGATCACCAGCCCGATTACCGTTGCCTTTCTGAAGGGATTGTTTACCCCGATTTTGAAAGATGCGGTCAATTACGTGAACGCTCCCATCATTGCCCAGGAACGGGGCATCCGGGTGGTTGAAGCAAAAACCAGCAAGAGCGATGATTTTCTCAATCTGGTGAACATTCGGGTGAAAACCACCGAGGGCGAAAATGTCCTCGCCGGTACGGTGTTCGGCAAGAATGAGCCCCGCTTGGTGCGCCTCAACGGCTTCCGCATGGAAGCGTTGCCCGCCGGCCCCATGCTCTTTGTCCAGAACAACGATGTCCCCGGGGTGATCGGCCTGCTCGGCACCACCCTCGGCAACGACGGGGTGAACATCGCCCGGATGACCGTGGGCAAGCAGCGGGAAGGGAATTTGAATCTCAACGTGATCCTGCTCAATACCGACGGCTTGGTGCCCAAGCCTCTGCTGGAGAAGGTCCGTGCTCTGCCGAACATCAACGAAGCGATGGTTCTTGAGTTGCCCGAGTTGGTGAGCGCCTAGCGTTTTTTGTTTTCTCCTTCTGCCCATTGGGACAGCCCATGACCGAAAATGAGAAAAACGAAAAAAAGTGCCCCGAGGGGTATGTTCGGCAAGGGTGCAACTGCGTGCTGCCGGAGGTAACCTTTACCACCCTGGTCATGTCGTTGAACAGCTCGGCGCTCTATCATATGGGAGAGATCCAGGATCCGGAAACCGGGCAGGCCGGCAACGATCTTGCCCTGGCCAAGCACACCATCAGCACCTTGCAGTTGCTGAAGGACCGGACCAGGGGCAACTTGACCGACAAGGAGGAAGAGCTCCTCGGTCATGTGCTTGCCGATTTGAAGCTGCGGTATGTGAAGGCCAGCAGCTGATTTTTGATCTACGCCAATAGTTACGATCGCCTGATTTTAAGAAACTGAAATCAGGCGATTTTTTTTATGATCCCGGGGCAGGGTGCGGAGCATTTGCTGAAGAGGGAGAATGGGTGCGCAATGGAACTGGTTTGTGAGGCTCCGGCAAAAATAAATCTCTATCTTGCCATCAAGGGCAAGCGGGCGGATGGGTTCCACGAGCTGGAGACCAGGATGCTCAAAATCACCCTGGCCGATCGTCTGCATCTGGCAAAGCGGGATTCCGGCATCACCCTGGAATGTCCGGGAAGCGACCTGCCCACCGGGGAAGGCAATCTGGTGTATCGGGCGGCGAAAAGTTTTTTTGCTGCCTTGGGTACAGGCGGCGGGGTGCATATCGTCCTGGAAAAAAAGGTCCCCATTGCCGCGGGGCTGGGTGGGGGAAGCAGTGATGCCGCTGCGGTATTGCGGGGATTGAACACCCTGTATGGCGTTCCCTTCTCCTTCGAGGAGCTTGTTGCTCTGGCGCACCCTTTGGGCGCCGATGTTCCTTTTTTTGTCCATGATTGCAGTGTTGCCTGGGCCACCGGTATCGGCGATGCGATTCAGGCCGAAGATATTTCCCCTGCCGAGTGGATTGTTTTGGTAAACCCTGGATTTGCCGTGTCCACCCAGTGGGTGTATGAGAATTTTACATTGACAACAGGTGGCAATCCATATATCTTAGGCCGCGACTTCGTGCATGGTAATGTTGCATGTGCCGGGCCGGGGAATCTTCCTTTATATAACGAGTTAGAGGCCATGACCATCGGGAAATATCCGGAGCTCGGCCGCATAAAAGATGCGCTTCTGGCTGATGGTGCCCACGGGGCATTGATGTCCGGCAGCGGCCCCACAGTGTTTGGTCTTTTTGACAACGAGGCGCAAGCGCGGAAAAGCGTTGCTCGATTTGCAGAACGTTTCGGCCGGAATGTCTTTCTTGCACAACCACTGAGCACACAGGCAAAGCTTTAAGACGTTGGGGCGTCGTCAAGCGGTAAGACATCAGCCTTTGACGCTGACATTCGCAGGTTCGAATCCTGCCGCCCCAGCCATTTTTATTTCCTCTGGCGCGCATGGCTGGAGTAGGCAATTCGCAGCGGCGGAAATACGATAACCCGAACTTCAGGCAACAGAATGAAAGATATGAAGGTCTTTGCCGGTAACGCCAACCCAGCCTTGGCTGGGGATATATGTAACTATCTCGGGGTGCCCCTGTCCAAGGCGGAAGTTCGCCGGTTCAGCGATGGGGAAATCTTTGTCGAGATCGGCGAAAACGTTCGCGGCCGGGATGTCTTTATTATCCAGCCGACCTGCCCGCCCGTGAATGACCATCTCATGGAGCTGGTCATCATGGTCGACGCCATGCGGCGCGCTTCCGCCCGCAGGATCACCGCGGTTCTTCCCTATTATGGCTATGCCAGGCAGGACCGTAAGGTTGCTCCCAGGGTGCCCATTACCGCCAAGGTCGTGGCTGAGATGATGATGGTCGTAGGGGTACGGCGGGTTCTGACCATGGACCTCCATGCCGGCCAGATTCAGGGATTTTTTAATATCCCGGTGGACAACCTCTTTGCCGCCCCGGTCTTGCTTGACTACATCTCGCAAAAAATGAAGAATGATGTGGTGATGGTTTCTCCCGATGCCGGCGGGGTTGAGCGGACCAGGGCCTTTGCCAAACGTCTCAATGCCAGTCTGGCGATCGTGGACAAGCGTCGTGAGCGGGCCAACGAATGCAAGGCGATGAACGTCATCGGCGATGTTGCCGGGAAAACCGCGATCCTGCTTGACGATATGGTGGATACCGCCGGGACTCTGTGCGCCGGGGCCGATGCTCTCATCGACGCGGGAGCCAAGGATGTGTACGCCTGTTGCTCCCACGGGGTACTTTCCGGGCCGGCTATCGAGCGGCTGGAAAAATCGAAGATCAAAAGCCTGATCATCACCGACAGTATTCCTCTCAGCGAGGCTGCGCGGAATTGTAAGAAGATCAAGGTGCTTTCCGTCTGCCAGCTGTTGGGCGAGGCGGTAAAGCGTATTCATAGTGAGGATTCTGTCAGTTCATTATTCGTGTAGTGAGTAAGACAGAGATATCTATACAACCGGAGGCCACTGCTTAAGTGGCCATTGCTGGTTTTTTGTTATGAGAATCGGTAAATGAGGAGGTCAGTTCCATGTTACAAATCGATATGACGGCGCGGGTCCGGAAAACTGTTGGTAAAGGTGCGGCAAGAACAATGCGTAGGGCTGGGAACACCCCTGCTGTTATTTATGGTCCACTGGGAGCGCCTGTTTCCCTGGAATGCAATACCAAGGATCTCACCCAGGGTTTGCTCTCCATCCACAGAAAGAATGCCTTCATCAATCTGGAGATTGATGAAGACGGCAAGAAAATCACCAAGCACGTTATTACCCGGGAGATCCAGACGGATCCGATCCAGGACAACGTTTTGCATGCCGATTTTTATGAGGTTTCCATGGATGCGCCCATGGAATTTAAGGTGCCGCTCAAATATCTCGGTAAGGCCAAGGGTGTTGATCTGGGCGGCGACATGACCATCCTCAAGAACAAGATCACTGTTTCCGGTAAACTTCTGGATATCCCCGATCTGATCGAGGTTGATGTTACCCCTCTGGGGCGGGGTGCTGCCCTGACCTGCAAGGAACTCGGTCTCTCCTCCGGCGTGACTCTTGTGACTGCCCCTGATGCTGTTTGCGTTTCTATCTCCGCCGCGGCAGAGTAAAACGTTTGGGATAGCATCGTTTCAATAGAGTGTGGTGAAAGCCGAAAAGAGGTGCTTCCTTTTTTCGGCTTTTTTTATTGTCCGGTGGGGTTCCGGGTATTTTCTTATCGAGTGCGAGCAGAGAGGGACATATCGTGTACGTCGTGGTTGGCTTGGGAAATCCCGGTAAAGAGTATGCTGCTACCCGGCATAATATCGGTTTTATTTTTCTCGATTATCTGGCGGAAAAATACCGGTTTACTTTCAAGGGAACCAAATGGCAGGCGGATGCGGCGAAGGATCTTTCCTGGGGGTATCCGGTCCTTTTTCTCAAGCCGCAGACCTATATGAACAGAAGCGGCGTTGCCGTACGAGCGGTTGCCGATTTTTATCAGATCGAACCCAGTAAGATCATCGTGGTCCACGATGATCTTGATCTGCCCCTGGGGCGGACCAAGATCATGCTCAACCGGGGCGCGGGCGGCCATAACGGGATCCGTTCCTTGATCGAGCATCTCGGCGGGAATGATTTCGTCCGAGTGCGGGTTGGCATCGGCCGGCCGGATAATGCAGCGAAGGTGAGCGATTTTGTTCTTTCCCGTTTCGGGCAGGAGGATGCGGAGATGGTGCGCGAAGAGCTGGAGCGCATCGAGAGCGGAGTGCGCTTGATCATGGAAGAAGGGGTCTCGGTTGCCATGAACCGGATTAATTCCGAGCCAGTGTAGTATAAGCCTTTGTAATTCCATGTTTTTTAAAGTTTGAATTGATAATTCTGAGATCTGTGGTATAGTGCCCCCTAATCTTCATTTCTCCGTCGATGTTGGAGTGCTTCCTTGTAGAAAAAGGAACAGGGTGTTCCACTGTTGGCGAAAGGGAGGCGCGTGTGTTTAACGTTGGTGATATGGCAGTGTATCCGGCCCATGGTGTTGGCAAAATCGAATCCATCGAGCAACGGCAGGTCGGAGACAAGAAGCAATCCTTTTATGTGATGAAGATTCTTGATTCAAGCATGGTTATCATGATTCCCACAGTCAGTTGCCAGAATGTGGGGCTGAGAAATATCATCAGCTCCTCGGATGTGAGCAAGGTTTACGATATCTTGAATGAAAAGGATGTTGCAATCGTCTCCCAACCTTGGAACCAGCGGTACCGGGAGTACATGGAAAAGATCAAGACCGGTTCGGTATACGAAATCGCCGCGGTGTTGCGAGATCTTTTTCTCTTGCGCGTCGATAAGGATCTTTCTTTTGGCGAACGTAAGATGATGGATACCGCCAAGAGCCTTTTGATAAAAGAGATCGCTCTTGCCAACGAATGCAACGAAACCGAAACAGATGTGGAAAAGAATATCGAGCAGATTTTTTCCTGATCCCGCTCCTCTGGTCGATGGTGGTTGCTTTTAAATTGTTCCGGACATTCTCACCTGTGCTATCATTCGGTAGCACAGGTGTTTTTTTTGATACTGAATTTCCCCCCGCCCTAAGTTCTCTGACCGCACCTTTTCCCTTTGAGCGCCTATGAGTATGAATAGTATTTTTACCGTCGAAAGGGGAGGGCAGCGCCTTGATCAGTATCTGGCCAGCCAACTTGAGCCTGAAGGACTGACCCGCTCCCGGATCCAGCAACTTATCCGAACCGGCATGGTCTTGGTGAACGGAAGTTCCCTGAAGGCCAAGTATCTTCTCCAGGTCGGAGATAAGTTGACGGTCACCATTCCGCCGCAAATCCCCTCCGAGCTGGTTCCGGAACCGGTTGATTTTGTCACCCTGTATGAGGACGAGGATCTCATTGTTCTTGTGAAACCCCCCGGCGTCGTGGTGCATCCTGCCGCCGGTCACAGCTCGGCAACCTTGGTGCATGGCCTTCTCCATCATTGCGGCGGCTTATCCGGGATTAATGGGGAGCTGCGGCCCGGGATCGTGCATCGTCTTGATAAAGACACCTCCGGGGTCATGGTGGTTGCCAAAAGCGATTTTGCCCACCAGGCTCTGGCCAGCCAGTTTAAGGAACGCGAGGTGAAAAAGGTTTACCAGGCTCTGGTCGAGGGCAGCCCGACCGCCCAATCCGGCAGGGTTGATCTGCCCATTGGCCGTCATCCGGTGCATCGCAAAAAAATGGCGATTCGCGAAGATGGCCGGGAGGCCGTGACCAACTGGCGGGTGCTGGAGCGGTTTTCCCTGGGGCTGACCCTTCTTGAGCTTGGCCTGGAAACGGGGCGGACCCATCAAATCCGGGTGCACATGGCTGCTCTCTCCTATCCTGTTGCTGGTGATCCCGTGTATGGCCGAAAAAATTCCCTCTATCCGGAAATGGCCATAACCCGTCAATGTTTGCACGCGCATACCCTGGCTTTTTCCCATCCCAGGAGCGGGGAGAAATTGCAGTTTGTCGCGCCCCTCTGGGGGGATATGCTGTATACTCTTGAGTTGTTGCGGCAGGCGGCGAACGCTTAAGAAGCGTGCCGGTGGAAGGTGTCGCGTTTGCCTGCAGGATGATGATGGTATTGTGCGTTTAGGTGCAGATTCTTTTTGGGGGGAGTGACCGTGGGGCAGCAGTTACATGCATCGGTGGTTGCCGTCACCGGCGGCATGGGTTCCGGCAAGAGTTCCGTCTCGGCCTATCTCTGTGAGATTGGCGGGGCCCAGGGACTCAACGCCGATACCATTTGCCGGCAACTGCTCGAACCGGAGGCTTCCGGCTGGCTGGCGGTGCGCCAAGCGTTCGGCGGAAGATTTTTTTTGCCGGACCATTCCATTGACCGACCCCTCTTGCGGCAGGTGCTCTTTGCGGACCAGGAATTTCGTCGGGAACTCAACGCGCTTCTCCATCCCCTGGTGCGCAAGGTGATAAGCGGCTGTATCGCAGCGGAGCTGGAGCGAAACCCGCCGGCCCGGCCGAGGTTTGTGGTTGAGGTGCCCCTTTTGTATGAGGCGCACTGGGAACACGATTTTTCCCCGGTGGTGGTGACTTATGCCGATGCAACAACCTGTTTACGCAGAATCATGCAGCGGGACCGGATCAACGAGGCGGAGGCCGAAAAGGGTCTGGCGGCCCAGATGCCCCTGCCGCATAAGGCCCTTCTTGCCGATCACGTTATCGATAACAGTGGCCCCTGGTCCGATACCTGCCTGCAAATTCTGCATCTGCGTGAGCTGCTTTGGTAGTTCTTCTTGGGGTTGTTCTCCCCAATGCTTGAAAATAAAAAAACATGGATTCCAACCGTGGCCCAAGAAATTTTGGCAAGGACAGCCTCTGCCCTGTGGTTCCACCCTGCCTGAATACGGGGCTGGAAGGGTTGAGTAGAAAAATGTTTAAGTACTTAATTAAAGGTTGTAATATTGTGCGACAACAAACCGCATGGGATTTGTTGGCAGAGCATGCTAGAGAACAAAAGCGTAATGGAGCGCACATTTTTTGTATAAGACAAACTTACAGCATCCAGTAGGAAAATTGATGGCGCAAGAGGAGGCATTCCCGGAGATAGATGCAGTCCAAGGACAACGGGCGGGAATGGCCTTCCTTGCCGGGAGCCGCTTTTCCGAAACCTTTCTTGATTGCGCCAATGATCTGATTCAGAGCATCGACCGGGGCGGAAGGTTTCTCTACGTTAACAAGAAGTGGCGGGAAACTCTGGGCTATGACGCCAGCGAGGTTGCCGCCCTTACTATCTTCGATGTCCTTGATCCGGCTTGCCGGGAGCAATGCGCCACCCTGTTTCGTGATATCGCGGCCGGCAAGATTTTGCATTCGTACGAGGTGGTCTTTGTCGCCAAAGACGGCCGTAAGATTCCGGTGGAAGGCAGGATCAGCACCGATTTCAGAGACGGTGAACTGTTCGCCACCAGGGGGATCTTCCGTGACATCAGTCGGCGGAAAGAGGCGGAAGATCTCTTGCGGGATCAGAAGCTGCTTACGGAAAAGTTGATTCGTTACTCAGCAGTGCCAATCTTCGTGCTGGACCCGCAGCACCGGGTCACCGATTGGAATCGTGCCTGTGAGTTGCTCACCGGGATTTCCGCCACAGAGATGGTGGGAACCTCGAATCACTGGCAGGGCTTTTATACTGAAAAACGCCCCTGCCTGGCCGATCTCGTGATTGATCCCGTTTCACCCAACGCTCATGCCAGCCTGTATACCGCAGCGCAAAACTCCGAGTTGCAGGAGGAGGGCCTCCATGCCGAGGGATGGCTGGATGCGGTGCGCGGTGAGCGCCGTTATATCTCCAGCGATGCCGTGCCGATCTATAACCGAAATAGGGAACTTGTTGCGGTCATCCAGACGCTACATGACCTTACCGAGCGTAAAAAGATGGAAGAGGAACTTCTCCGTCTCGCCACCATCGACACCCTGACCGGGATATACAACCGTGGCAAGGTCGAGGATGCGCTGCGCCAGGAAATGGCCAGGGCTGCCAGGTATGAAAGTCCCTTGGCCATTCTTCTTTTCGATCTCGATGAATTCAAGAAGGTCAACGATACCCACGGGCACTCCATCGGCGATCTGGTCTTGAAAGCGGTCGCCACTTCGGTGGGAAAGCAGCTCCGGAAAACGGATATGCTGGGTCGTTGGGGCGGGGAGGAGTTCATGGTACTCTGCCCCGGCATTATGGCGGAGGATGCCGTTGCCATTGCCGAGAAGTTGCGGCAACAGATTGAGGGGCTGCCTTTTGGGGTTACCATCAGTTGCGGACTTGCCGGATATCGGCCGGGGGATACTCTGGATGCGCTGATAAACCGGGCGGACAAAGCTTTGTATGGAGCCAAGTATGCCGGGCGCAACCGGGTGCGCTTAACGGTCTAAGCCGAGACTCAACGGATTTCGTCGCTGTCCACATAGGCATAGGCACTGTGCTTGTGGATGGATTCAAAACTCTCCACGCTTACGGAAAACCAGGTGATGGCCGGATGGGCCATGGCCTGTTCCGCCACCTTGCGCACCGCGTCTTCGACAAACATCGGGTTGTTGTAGGCCTTTTCCGTCACATACTTCTCATCCGGTCGTTTCAGCAGGGAATACACCTCGCAGGACCCGCCCGCCTCGGCCATGACGATGAGCTCTTCCATCCAGATAAAGCCTGAGTATTTGACGGTGAGGTTCACCTCGCCCCGCTGGTTGTGGGCGCCGCACTCGCTGATCTCTCTGGAGCAGGGACATAAGGTGGTCACCGGCACCCAGACCGAGAGGACGAAGTCTTCATCCTTGCCGATGCCGCCGGTGAAGCGGCAGGTATATTCCATGAGGCCTGCGGTGCCGGTGGTCGGCGCCTTTTTTTCCAGAAAATAGGGGAAGGTCATTTCCACATGGGCCGATTCAGCCCGCAACTCTTCCTTCACCTCGGCCAAAAGGTTCCTGAAGATCCGGTTGCTCATCTCATCCTGGTAGGTGTTCAAAACCTTGATGAAGGTGGAAACGCAGGATTCCCGGTACTGGCGCGGCAGGCTAACCTGGAGGCTGATGCTGGCCACGGTCTCCTGCATGCCTCCGGATTTTTCGCGCACCCGCACCGGATACCTGATATCTTTTATGCCGACGGTATTGAGCTTCATGGTGGGAAGATATATACACTATTTACATCCCTGCGGAAAGCGGTAAACGGGGTTAAGGGATCCCCTTTGATGGCACTTGGCCCTGGGATGTGAACTGTGCTAGGCTGGAAAGAGAGCGGGAGGAGGCACCAAGAACAATGAGTGAGGAGAGTCAGGTCCGCCTCGATAAATGGCTGTGGGCCGCCCGTTTTTTCAAGACCCGCGCCTTAGCCTCCCAGGCCGTGGCCGGGGGCAAGGTTCAGGTGGGGGGCTTGCGGGTAAAGCCTTCCCGTTTGCTGGCGGTGGGCGATGCTGTGCGGATCCAGAAGGATCAGGACGAATTCGCCATAGTTGTCCGGGCGCTCAGCAGCCAGCGGCGGGGTGCCCCGGAGGCACAACTGCTCTACGAGGAGACCCCGGAGAGCATTGCGGCCCGCGCCCAGGCCAGGGAGGCGCAACGTCTGTTGCGCGTGGTTGGCGCGGCTCCGCCGGGTCGGCCTGGCAAGCGGGATAGGCGCTTGATCAGGAGGTTTATCAAAAAAGAGCAGTAGGGGGAAGGCGCAGGATTTTGCCGGAGAAGAGCACGGAGGCTTTTTTGTCTCCGGCTATCTGTTTGCTTTGCGTCTGGGCCTCTTTACGTTACAGTGTTTTTTCTAAGGTTGCGGTAGAGAACGAAATTTTTTGAGATGATATCCAGGATTCAGGAGGAAGGCATGAAAAAGATAGAAAGAGCGCTGATCAGTCTCACGGATAAATCCGGGATCGAGGGATTTGCCCGCGAACTGGAGCAGCTTGGGATCGAGATCCTCTCCACCGGCGGCACCGCCAAGAAGATGCGGGACAACGGCATCAAGGTGAAGGACGTTTCCGAATTCACCGGCTTTCCTGAGATGCTCGACGGCCGGGTCAAGACCCTGCACCCCAAGGTACACGGCGGCATTCTCGCCCAGAAGTCCAATCCCGACCATCTGCGCCAGATGCAGGAGCATGGCTTGCAGGCCATCGATCTGGTGGCGGTGAATCTTTACGCCTTTGAGAAAACCGTGGCTAACCCAGACTGTACCCTGGGGGATGCCATTGAAAACATCGATATCGGCGGGCCCACCATGCTGCGCTCCAGTGCCAAGAATTTTCAGGATGTCACGGTGATCGTTGATCCGGCTGATTACCCGCAGGTGCTGGCCGAGATCAAGGCCACCGGCAACACCACCCTCAAGACCCGTTTCCGCCTGGCGGTAAAGGTCTTTGCCCTGACCAGCACCTATGACACCACCATCGTCAAATGGCTGAAGAGCGTGGATGTCGACAGCAATCCTTATTTCAAGTAGGTGGCAGCAATGAAGATGGCGGTATTGCTCTCCGGCTCCGGCAGGACCCTCGACAATTTTCACGAACGGATTGCGGCCGGGACCATGCAGGGAAGTATTGAGGTGGTGCTCTCCAACCTGCCGGATGCCCTCGGCTTGGACAAGGCGAGAAAATATGGCTACCCGGCCTTCCACGCCAAGGACAATGCTGCCATCAACGCTATTCTTGAGCAGTACGGGATCGAGCTGGTGCTGCTGGCCGGGTATCTGAAGCTCTATGCACCCCCGCCCCGTCTGCGGCGGGCGGTACTCAACATCCACCCTTCTTTGATCCCGTCCTTTTGCGGGGCGGGGATGTATGGCATGCGGGTGCATCGGGCCGCAAAGGCGCGGGGGGTGAAGGTCAGCGGTTGTACGGTGCACTTTGCCAACGAGGTGTATGACGAGGGGCCGATTGTGGTCCAGCGGTGTGTGCCGCTTGAAGAGAGCGACACCCCTGACGATATCGCCCATAAGGTTTTTGCCGCAGAATGCGAGGCCTATCCCGAGGCGATCAACACGGTGGTGGCCCGGGGTATCGATTCGTTCTGGCCGTAACCCGGCAGTGGTTGTTCCTAAATCCTGGAGGAAAAAAGATGGAAAAACGGATCATGACGGCGGAGGATATAGACCGGTCCTTGCACCGGATTGCCCTGCAGATCGTGGAAAACAACCACGGCGTTGCCAATCTGGCCATAATCGGCATCCATACCGGCGGAGTCTTTCTCGCCGATAGGATCCAGAAGTTGATTCAGGACCGGGAGAAGATCGAGTTGCCCACCGGCACCCTGGATATCACGCTCTATCGGGATGACTGGAGCCTGGCCAGCCAGAATCCCATTGTCAAGAAAACCAGCATATCCTTTCCCATGGAGGAGATGGTGGTTGTTCTGGTCGATGATGTCATCTTCACCGGCCGCACCATTCGGGCCGCCATGGATGCCCTGATGGATATCGGTCGGCCGCTTCGCATCCAGTTGGCCGTCTTGGTTGATCGGGGCGGGCGGGAGTTGCCGATCCAGCCCGACTATGTGGGGATGGACATCCCGGTCAAGGTTGATGAGCATATTCATGTGCGGTTGGCTGAAAAAAGCGGAGCCGATGAAATCGTGCTGGTTGACCGGAATTAGTTTTTTGTCTGTGCCGGTCCATGTGATAGGATATTTTCTGGAAGCAGAAAATATGCGGTAAGCGCTTGCAGTTCAGGGAGATCATGAGCCAAGAACCCCATTCATGCATGGATTTGCAGCAGATCAGGTCGCGGATCAGGGAAAAGAAGCGCAGCTACGCGAGCTATAATCTCAGCCCTGTCCAGAATGATCTCTTGCGTGCCTTTTTCGATCTTGCCCAGGAGTTTGACTCCAACGAGGATTTTTATCGGGTCTGCGTGGCAGCCCTCTCCGAGTTTCTCGGGTTGCACAGTCGGCTCTATCTTTTCGACAAGGGTCAGGAAAAGCTGCTGCTTGTCTGTGACAGCCGCAACGGGTTGCTGGCAAAACCGATTGCAGCCCCGGAGTATGTGCGGCTGACCTTTAAGAGCTACGAGAGCGAGCATTCCCTCCTGGTGCCGATTCATTGCAAGCCTTCCGCGCAAACGCAGTCCGAAGGGATGCTCCCGGTCAATATGCAGGTCATGGGGGTTTTTGAGGTCTATCCCCTGGGAAAAATTTCCCAGGCCGATCGTTTTTTTCTCCGCAAATATGTAAACCGCATCGGCTATAATCTGCACAACCGTCTTATCTCATACGATAATATCAGGCATCTGCAGTTCATCAACAACCTGGTGATGGACATCGAACACAATGTCATCACCCCCAACATGTATTTCAAACATCTCTTCAATCAGCTCAAGGCCCGCATCGGCGATATCGATGAATTGGAAAAACTCATTGCCGGGTTAAAGGCGGGCCAGGGTGTGCCCAGTGCCAGCTGTGAGCTGGTGATCAGCAAGGTGAGCACCCTGCACCGGAGCCTGCTGGAAAACCACCGAGAGTTGCTGGAGCACCATGCCAATTACAGCCTCTTTCTCGAGAGCCTGTTTCGGCGGGATCATTTTGCCCAGGGCCGTTTTGTCCTGCGCCCCCGCAAATGCTCCATCGATCGAGAGATTGTTTCCCCCCAGCTGGATCATTATTTGAGCAGATTCGGTGCCCGGGGGATTGTGGTGGAAAAGCCCGAGGATATGCAGGAGGAGGAACTCTTTCTCCGGGTGGATGTCGGCTTGCTTTCCCAGGTGTATGCCAATCTTTTTTCCAACGCGGTGAAGTATACCGGTGAGATTATGGGCCGCAACGGCAAGGTGAGGAAGGCGGTGGCCTATGGCCGCGAGCTGCTTGCCGATTATTTCGGCCCAGGCAAGGGGGCGGTCAAATTCAACGTCTTCACCACCGGGGAGCATCTTTCCCAGGGCGAGGCGAAAATGGTTTTTGCCGACGGGGTGCGGGGGGAAGGGGTTCAGGCTGAGCCCGGAACCGGGCACGGCCTCGCTTTTGTCAAGCAGGTGGTGGAGATCCATGGCGGGGTGGCAGGCTATGAAGCCACGGAAGAGGGGAATAATTTTTACTTCATCCTGCCCCTGCCCGATCCGGACGAAATCCCTGTTGACCAGGGATGACAGGGAATTGTTGAGGCATGTTCCCCTTAAAAGATGATGTTCCTTCTCGACATTTCCCGGTAGTCAATCTCTGGCTGATCATCGTTAATATTCTTTGCTTTGTCTACCAGCTGAGCCTCGGCCAGGAAATGGAAACCTTTATTGTCGCCCATGGTTTTGTCCCGGTCCGTTTTGCTGCCGAACAGGCGGGAAGCGTTATCTCTCTGAGCGGGTATACCCCGATATTCAGCGCCATGTTTCTCCATGGCAGTCTCTTCCATGTTTTTTCCAATCTCTGGATGCTGTGGATTTTTGGCGATAACGTGGAAGACCGGATGGGGCATGGCCGTTATCTGCTCTTTTATCTCCTCTGCGGGGTGGGTGCCACCCTTGCCCAGTTCTGGGCCAACCCCCACTCCCAGGTCCCGATGATCGGGGCGAGCGGCGCTATTTCCGGGGTGCTTGGCGCTTATTTTCTCCTCTATCCCCGCGCCCGGATCCTCACCTTTATCCCGATCTTCATTCTTTTTTATCTGGTGGAGATCCCGGCCTATTTTTTTATCGGCTTCTGGTTTCTCATGCAGTTTCTGCAAGGGGCTGCGCAGCAGATTGCGGTGGGTAAGGGGATCGAAGGCGGGGTTGCCTGGTGGGCCCATGTCGGCGGCTTTGTGGCCGGGGTGCTGCTGCTCTACTTTTTCAAACGAAGCTCTGGCGATAAATCAGGGCAGGTGTGGTTGTAGCACGGGTGGAGCAGCTTTTTTTTCTCAGGCCCCGCTCTTCTTATTCTCCACGTAATGGGCCGCGGCCAGGGCTGCGGTGCAGCCGTCCGCCGCGGCTGTGACGATCTGTTTGGCGTATTTTTCCTTGAGATCGCCCACTACGAAGATGCCCGGGGTGTTGGTTTCGCATTTCTCATCCGCAATCACATAGCCGTTGGCGTTCATCTTGGTGCCTGCCGGAACCAGTCCATTGTTCGGCTCAAAGCCGATAAAGACGAAGACCCCATCGGTGGCCAGGGCGGAGGTCGTGCCATCCATGGTATTCCGGGTGATTACCCCATTCACCCCCTGTGCATCCGCCTGGATCTCGGTCAGCACCGTGTTCCAGAGCACGGTGATCCGTTCTTCATGCAGCACCCTCTTTTGCAGGATCATGCCGGCCCGGAAGGCATCCCGCCGATGGGCGATGTACACCCGTTTGGCGAGCTTGGCCAGATAGAGGGATTCCTCCAGGGCGCTGTCGCCCCCGCCCACCACCACCACGGTTTTGTTTCGAAAAAAGAAGCCGTCGCACACGGCGCAGTAAGAAACCCCTCGGCCATAATTTTGGTCTTCCCCCGGAATTCCCAGTTTTTTCGGGCTGCCGCCGGTGGCAAGAATAACTGCGTGGCTTGTGAGTTTTTCTCCGTTATCCAAGAGGATCGTATGGTGGTTACGTCCCGGTTCAATCCCAACAACCTCACGGTTCAAAACCGCAAGATCATAGGCTGCGGCATGCTGGGAAAATTGGATGGCCAAGTCCGCGCCGCTGATCTTTTCGGTGCCGGGCCAGTTCTCCACCTCGTCGGTATTGTTCAACTGGCCGCCGGGGATACCTTTTTCAATGAGGACTGTTTTCAGGGCGGCCCGTTGCGCATAGATGCCTGCGGTATAGCCGCCTGGGCCACCGCCGATGATGATGAGGTCGTGGAGTGAGGAATCCGGCATGGTGTGTTCTCCTTGGGCTTGCGTCTGGGCAATGCCCGGTTATTTGGTGGTAAAGGTGAAGGCGCCGTCCCAATCTTCCGGTGGCGGGTTGGCCGCGAAGTGGCTGAGCCGGTCAAGGTAAAGCGCATAGAGTGGTGTGGGGTGCGCGTTGTTGAGGGCGAGGATGATTTCTGCCGCCTCCTGAAACTCGCGGTTTGCGTAATGGTGCAGCGCCGCGGCAAATAACTCTGTTTCCTTTTTCAGCTCCGGTTCCGGCTCGCCTTCGCAGAGGGGTTCGTAGATCCGCACCGGGATTTCTTTACCCTTGACCCGGACCAGATCGAGGAGCCGGCAGTAAAACCCTTCTCCCAGCGCAGTCTTGGTGTATTCCGAGATGGCGATGCTGGTGCCGTAGGTTTTGTTCGCCCCTTCCAGCCGGGAGGCAAGATTGACGTTGTCGCCCATGACCGTATAATCAAAGCGCTGGTCGCTGCCGAAGTTGCCCACGCTCATGACCCCGGTGTTGATCCCGATGCGGATAGCCACATCGGGGAGCCCCCGTTTCTGCCAGTCGGTTTGCAGGGTGTCAAGTTGGGCCATCATCCGGAAGGCCGCCCGCACACAGTTGGCGGCGTGGTCACTATCTTCAATGGGTGCGCCCCAAATGGCCATGATAGCGTCGCCGATGAATTTGTCAACGGTTCCCTTGTGCTCAAAAATGAGATGGCTCATGGCCGTGAGATACTCATTCATGAAGTGGCCAAGCTCTTCGGAGGTCATTTTTTCGGAGATGGAGGTGAAGCCCCGGATATCGCTAAACAGCACGGTCAGGTTTTTTTCCTCTCCTTGCAGGGAAAGTTTTTCCGGATGTTCCAGAAGCTGGTGCACGATCTGCGGGGAGACGTAGTGGCCAAAGGCCGAGCTGATGAACCGTTTTTTCTGGCCTTCGAAAAAGTAGTTGAACAGGGTGACCATCAGGAAAATGGCCAGGACGGTCAGGAGCGGATAGGAGAGGCCGAGGAGCTGGTTCTGACTGAAAAAGAAAAAATAGTTGCCGGTCAGGGCGGCCAAGAAGAGCAACAACCCGCCGAGGCCGCCGGCCAAGGGGGTGGCATAGGCGAGGAGCGCGCTTAAGCCCAGGCCGCCGATGAGGAGCAGGGCATAGGTGATGCCGATCTCGGTGAAGATGTCGTAGACAAACGGGTCGTGGCTCAGGATGTTGTCGATGATGGTGGCGTGCACTTCAACCCCCGGATAGATGTTGGAAAAGGGCGTGGCCCTGAGGTCAAGCAGTCCGGCGGCTGAGGTGCCGACGAGCACATATTTGCCCCGTACCCGTTCCAGGTTGGTGCCTGCCAGGATCTCTGCCGCGGAAAGATAGGGGTAGGTCTGGCCCGGGCCCCTGAAATTGATGGTGATCTGCCCCTGTTCATCGGTGGGGATAAAGGATGCGCCCAGCTCGATCCCGAGGATATCTCTGCCTCTTGTTTTATCCTGCCGTGAGATATGGATGGTTGCCTCCTGTTCCCCCAGGCCGATCCGCGCCACTTCCAGGGCAAGGGAGGGGTAGGGGACGCCATCCAGCATCATGAAGAGCGGCACCTTGCGCACCGTACCCGCAGAATCAGGGAACACATTGAAAAATCCCTCGCTCTCGCCTTGGGCCACGGAGATAACGTTGGTAATGGCCCGGTAGGCCCGGCGCAGGGAGATGTCCTCATACCGGGTGGTGCTGGGCACGAGGCGGGTGGTTGCGGAGGGAAAGGGGATATCTGCCTGGTTTTTCAACCCGTCGTTCTGGGTTTGAAAGACGTAGCCCAACACCGAGGGGGTTGCAGCCAACGCCTTGCCCAGAGCGAGATCGTGGTCCAGCGCCTCGCTGGCCTTCAACTCGTTCAGGGTTTCCTGGGGGAGTTGGGTCGGGAGCAGTTGCTGCATTTCCTCAATAAAGTTTTTGGGTGAGGTGCGGTCTGATTCGGCAAAAACGATATCCAAGCCAACGACCTTTGCCCCGCCCGCGCCGAGGTTGTGCACCATCTTCGCTACGATCTGTCGAGGCCATGGCCATTGGCCGATGGACCGCAGGCTCTTTTCGTCGATATCGACGATGACGATGGGTTGGGAAGGGGTAACCGTGCCCCGGTAACGGAACATGGTGTCGGTCAACCGGTTGTCGAGGGTTTGCAGGATCTCGGGTTTTTGCTGGCCAAAGGAAGCGAAAAGCAGGACGGCTGCCAGGGTTACCAGGCAGCCGACCTTGAAGGGGGAGAGGGTGAAAAATGCTTTGAGCCGGGCGGGGATCGTCATGTGTTGTCGGGGGCCAGGCGCTTACTTGTTGCCGCCGAAAATACCGAGGTACTGATTGCCGCCGGTCGAGCTGTAAAAGTTGCCGCCCACGGCCTCGGCATTGGTGCCGTAAAAGGCGCCTTGGATGGTGCCCCCCGTGAGAATGGCGTTGAAGCGGTTCGTTGAAGCGTCAGCCGAATAGGCGCCGCCGCTGATAGAAAGGGTGGTGCCGTTGGTAAAGGCCAGGCTGCCGGTGATGCTGGGGGTGGAGGTGAAGTTGGCCGTGAGATTCATGGAGCCACTTATTTGAGAAATTTGGGTGGTATCGGCTATGTTGATCATCGTGCCGTAGGCCTTACCACTGTACGTGCCGGAAAAGGACCCATTGATAACCGAATTCGTCGAGGGTTTTCCCGCCAGCCACATGGATTCCGGCACCCTGATTTGGCGTTGAAGGGAGGATTCTTCGTAGGCGACCTCCCAGTACCCCCAGGTGAAATGGGTGGAGAGCTGTCTTGCTGGGTCTTCGACGACCATATAATTGCCGTACTCTTTTACCGCAAGGTTGGAACCACCCAGCAGGGCGGCCAGGTACTGGTCATTGAGGTACACTGAGCCGTAGGAGCTACCCACGGTCATGCCGGAGATATTATAGCCGCCGCCGACGTTCACGTCGGTGGTCAGGGTGCCGAGGATGGTGCCGGCGTCCTTGTTGATGTTCATGGTAAAGGAGTTCGGATTCGTATTGTATATGAGATGGCGGCCAACGGGGCGGTTGTTCATGTCCTCACTTGAGGCCACCACAAAGCCACTCCATATTTCCGTGCCCTTGGGAGCCGTTGGAACCATGGCTCCAGCCACCTGCTGGCCGCCGCCGGCCACAATCCAGGAATCCTGCACGGGTTGGGTGGGCGTCCCCTTGGTAAGATAGGAGTTGCCCGTGGCGTTGAAGCTGAAGAAGTCATAGGCCGTGCCCGAGAAGAGGCCGCTACCGCTGCCGCTGATAAATGCGGCATCGCTGGAAGGGTAAGAGCCACCCTCATCGGAACCGAAGATCTTGAGGTCGGAAATGGTGGTGCCGTTCACCGTGCCAAAGAAAAAGACCGGCTTGTTTTTCTCAACCGTATCGTCATAGGCAATCCCGAAGATTTTGTGGTTGTACCAGTTCACCCCCATCTGCAGACTGTTGGAAAAGGTTTCTGTGGAGCCGTCACTCTTGGTCGAGGTTCCTCCCAGACCGCCACTGAACGTGAAGATGCCATCGCTCGGGGGCGGCGGAGGCGTAGGGAACGTCCATTCAAGATCGCGGGGGTCCGGCACCGGAACGGGTTGAGGAACCGGAGGGGGTGGCAGCGGGGCAGGCTCCGGTGCCGGTGCGGGTTCCGGAGCAGGTTCTGGAGCAGGCGTTGCTTCCGGTTCACCCTCGGCGGGTGGGGCGTCCGCTGCTGGCTGTTGCTCTTCGCCGCCTTTCTCGCTGGCCGCAGCCTGATCGCCATTGTCGCCATTGGTGCCGTTGCCGTTGAGCTGCTTGTTTAAATCGTTGAGTTCCTGTTCCGTGAATTTGGCCGGTTTTGCCGGGGCGGTGTTGAGTACTACCTTGGTGCCGAAACCGGGGGTGGTGATGGTGACCTTGCCCTGGTCGTTGAAGATCTCGATGCCCTTGCCGCCCTGGAAGAGAACGGAAAGCGACTCCCGGGTTGACTTGAATGCATACATGGAACCGCGGATGCCGATGGTGGCGGTGGGGGTAACGGTCTTGAAATTCTGGGGTGCTTCCTTGGCCAGCGCCCCGCCCATCACCCGGAAGGTGCCTTCCTTGACCTGGGTTTTGAGAGCGCCGTCTTTCTGCCCGGGCTGGTAACGGTATTCGGCGATTTTCATCTCACTGTTGCGGCCGAGGCTGATGATGCTGTTGTCGGTGAACATGATCTGCAGCTTGGCGTTTTTGCCGGTTTTCAGAACATCTTCCTGAAAAATATCGCTCTTGATGCTCAGGTTGCGGTCTGCTCCGCTTTTGTCCTGGGCAACCACCGTGCCACGCAGAGCCACCACCGTGGCCACCGTTTGGGGGGTTGCGTTGACGACGGAGGAGAGTGGCGCAACCAGGCAGAGCAGGCTGAGCAGGAGAATTTGTGGGAGAGCAGCACTTTTTTGCATGACGGTCCTCGTTGCTCAAAAGCTCACAGTGAGGCTGAGCTCGGTGACATTCTTTCTGTAGGTGTAAAGACCGATATTGGACTCCGAGTAGGTATAGGTGTGTCCCAACTGCATGATGAGCGCCTGGCTGCTTGCCTTATCCTGCCAGAGCAGACGGGAGACCCCACCGTTGAGTTCCTGAACATCGTCGCGGCGGTAGGTAAAGAAGAAGGGGTGGCGGGTATCGTAATCGGTGGAGGTGTAACCTAAACCGGCAAAGGCGGCAAAATCGTTGGGCAGAGGATGATCGTAGCGGAGTTTCCAGCCGAAACGGTCATAGCTGTTGACCTTGTTCTCTGCGCTTTCTCTCTCCTTGCTGAATAAAAGGCTCAAGCGATTATCGCCGATCAGCAGGATCGGCCCTGCGGAAATCAAGAGGTTGACCGCATCCCGCTCCGGGTCCACATAATTGTTTTTTTCCTCAGCCTTGGCGGCAAAGGCGCCCATCATTTTCTCCGAGAAAAAGACGGTCAGGGATGAGGATGCGCCATAGGCGCTCTGGTAGCGGTCGTGTTCCACATCGACACCAGAGCCGAGTGCTTGGATATCCCAGATGTAGTTGTCCTTCTGAAAAACCGGGCCGGTGGCCAGGCCAAGATAATTTACGTCGAGATCATGCAGGCTTTGGTACAGGGCATTGTATGAGGTTGCCGCGGTTTTCCACAAGAAGGGGTACTCTTCGTTTTTGTACACATGATTGAGAACCAGGGTGGTGTTATTGATCTGGTCGCTCTCAGGGGTGGCGCTTGCGCCGGTGAGTTGAAATTCGAAAAGACCTGCAGAGATCTGGCTGCTCACCGGGGCGGAACGGGCGTTGGAGTCCCAGGCGTGGCCGAAGGTGAAGGTGCCGTTAACAAAATGTTTCCGCTCTGAGGCCTCAATGGAGGCGAGGAATTTTTCGATATTTTTCCACACCTGTTGCGGCGGGTTGGTGGCAAGCACCTCCTTGAAGTACTGCTTGGCCAGTTCCCGGGTGCCGAGCTTGAGGTGGGTGCGGGCAAGTTCGAGCTTGACCCGGGATGCCTCGGGGTCGGCGATGAGTACCCGTTCGTAGGCCATGACCGCTTCTTCGTATCGTCCGGTTTCAAAGGCGGCTCGACCGAGAAGGAAATTGAGTTCCGGATTGCCCGGGTCCAAGCGAAATGCTTTGTGCAGTTCGCTGTACGCCTCCTCAAAACGGCCCTGATCAACATACTGTTTTCCAAGAGAGAATGGGGTGGATGTCCCTTCTGCGGCAACGGCTTGGCCCAAAAAAAGATGGAGGGCAATGAGTATCACGGCAATAAAATTAAATTGGGTCATAACAGATTCCTGAAGCAGTCGGCTGTAGGGCAAATGGACATTTGACGATAAAAAATTATACCGGATAACACCCTATCGGCATAACTTTTTTTTGGTAAAAAGAAACAGAAAGCAAAAGCGTCCAGCCTGGAAACCTAGGCTGGACGCTTTTAAAGGGCGAAAATGGTTAAAAGTGGCTTGGGCTGTGAGGCGGAAGGTCGTTTATTGTATGAGCGTTGTTGTCCGGTTGCCGCCAAAGGTGCCGTTGACTGTCACGCCATTTTCACTTCCTGAGAAGCCGCCTTTTACCACCTCTGCTGCGGGTCCATAGAATGCACCCGTGAACGAGCCGATGATTGATTCACTACTTGATACGACTGAACCAGTGAACGAATTCGAGGTAGGAGTGGAAGTAATTGACACGCCGCTAATGCCATAGTTATCAAAGGCAGTGTGATCGATATGGTTGAGATTAATGTCGCCGGTGATGGATTGTGAGGCGAAATTTGCCGTCAGGTTAAAAGTACCAGTCAAGGGCGTAACGACGTTATTGTCCGTGTAATTTGCGTCTATTCCACCTGTGTAGGTACCAACAAAACTTGTATTGATAACGGCGTTGGTGGAAAGAGCGAAGGGGGTGGCCGGGGCACCAGGGAGCTCATTGGTCGGGGGGAGTTGCGGCGGTGGCGGCACGGTAAGCGGCGCGGTGAACGAGTTGAGATTTCCCCCTCCTCCATTGCCGGAAGAGTCGCCGTTGCCGTTGAGCTGCTGGTTGAGTCTTTTGAGCTCCTGTTCCGTGAATCTGGAAGGAGGCGCTGGCGGAGTGTTCAGCATGACATGGGTGCCGAAGCCGGGGGTGGTGATGGCGACCCGACCCAGGTCGTTGAATATGTCAATGCCTCTGCCGCCTTGAAAGACCACGGAAAGTTGTTGCACCGTTGACCTGAAGGCATACATGGAGCCCCGGATGCCTATGGTGGCGGTGGGGGTTTCGGTTTTGAAATTCTGGGGGGCATCCTTGGCCATCGCCCCGCCCATTACCCGGAAAGTGCCTTCCTTGACCTGGGTTTTGAGAACGCTCTCTTTTTGCCCGGGCTGCCAGTGATATTCGGCAATCTTCATTTCGCTTTCCCGGCCAAGGGTGATGATGCTCTTGTCGGAGAACAAGATCTGCAACTGGCCGTTTTTGTCGGTTTTCAGCAGGTCTTCCTGGAAGATCTGGCTCTTCATGCTCAGGGGTCGCTCTGTGCCGCTTTTGTTTTGAGCAACCACTGTCCCGCGCAGAGCCACCACCGTGGCCACAGCCAGTGATTCGGCATAGGCGGAAGAGACGGCTCCGGTCAAGCAGGACAGAATGAGGAACGCAATGATGATCGGGAGGGAGGTATTTATTTTCATGGTGTCCTCGCTATTCAAAAACTCACGGTGAGGTTGAGTCCGGTTACGTTCTTTCTGTAGGTGTAGAGGTCGATATTGGAGTCCGAGTTGGTATAGGTGTGGGCCAGCTGCATGATCAGTGCCTGATGCCTGGTCGTATCTTGCCAGAGCAGGCGGGAGATTCCCGCTGTTATCTCCTGCACCTCGTCGCGGCGGAAAGCCGAAAAGAGTGGAAGCTCGGCGTCATAATCGGTGGAGGTGTAGCCAATCCCGGCAAAGAGGGCAAAATCGGCGGGCAGGCTCCGGTCGTAGCGCAGTTTCCAGCCAAAGCGGTCGTAGCTGTTGATCTCGTTTTCAGCGTTTTCATTTTCCAAGCTGAACAGGAGACTCAACCGATTGGGGCCGACCAGGAGAACCGGTCCTGCGGAAATCATGAGGTTGAGCGCATCCCGGTCAGGGTCCACGTAATTGTTTTTCTCCTCGGCCTTGACCGCGAAGGTGCCCATGAAATTTTTGGCGAAAATCGCGGTCAGGGATGAGGCTGCGCCAACGGCGCTCTGGTAGCGGTCATGTTCCACATCGATATACGATCCGATCGCCTGTACGTCCCAGATGTAGTTGCTTTTTTGGAAAACCGGGCCGGTGGCCAGGCCAAGATAGTTTATGGCAAGGTCATACAGGCTCTGGTAGAGCGAATTATAAGAGGTTGCGGAGGTTTTCCACATGAAGGGATATGCTTCGTTTTTGTAGATATGATTGAGGATCAATGTGGCGGTGTTGATCTGGTCGCTCTGGGGGGTGGCGGTCGGACCGGTGAGCTGAAATTCGAACAGCCCTACGGAAATACGGTCGCTGACCGGGGCGGAACGGGCGTTGTCATCCCAGGCATGCCCGAGGGTGAAGGTGCCGTTGACAAAATGTTTCTGTTCCGAGGCCTCGATATATGCAAGGAAGGATTCGATGTTCTTCCACACCTGTTCCGGCGGATTGGTGGCGAGCAGTTCCTTGAAATATTGCTTGGCCACCTCCCGCGAGCCCAGTTGCAAGTGGGCTCGGGCCAGTTCCAGTTTTGCCTGTTGGGCATCCGGGTTGGCGATGAGAATGCGTTCGTAGGCCATGACCGCTTCTTCGGGGCGGCCTGTTTCAAAGGCGGCCCTGCCAAGATAGAAATTAAGGTCGAGATTCGCCGGATCCTGGAGAAATGCCTTGTATAGCTCGGTGTATGCCTCGGCGAACTTTCCCTGCTCGAAATATTGTTTGCCCAAGGGAAAGGAGCTTGCTGGTTCGTCCGCAGCAACGGGCAGAGCAAGGCTGAGGTGCAGGGCAAGGATCAGTAACACGGAATGGATGCGGGAATGTGCCATGGCTATACCTGTCTGGTTCGGTAAAAAGAACGAAAAATTAACAAGCTGAAAACACTATGGCAGAATATGGGCAACAAATTCAATTTTTTTTTGAGGCCAACAGGGGGAAGGGCGTGGTGTGTGTTGGCTAAGGGGCTTAGTCTCTGCTATGATGGGGTTCCGGAAGTGTTTCCTCTGATCTGTGTGTGAAGAAAATACGGAGGCTGATCGTGTTGTTGAATGATTGCAAACGGAAGGTCGAGCTGGAGTATCCCTGCCCATGGGTGTATAAGGTCATCGGCAGGGAAGAGGATGAGTTGCGGGGAGCCATCGCCGAGGTTGTCCAGGCGCGGGAATGCCTGGTAACCGTCTCTCATTCCAGCAGTGGCGGCAGATACCTCTGTCTGGACGTGGAACTTGTCGTTATCAGCGCCGAGGACCGTGAGGCTCAGTATTTGGCTTTTAAGGCACACTCGACGGTGGTGATGGTTTTATAGTTTATTGCGTTGCGCCGCTCCCTTGGCGCGGCGCGATCTGTTTTAGTCCACCACCTCGAAGCCGATGGCGGCGATGGCGGATTTGATGGTGGTCAAGGGCACATCTTTGCTTTGGGTGAAGGAGGCTTCGTTTTTTTCGAGGGAGATATTCACCTCGCTGATGCCGTCGATGGCGTTCAGTGCCGTGGTAACCGAGGCCGCACAGTGGCCGCAGCGCATTCCTTTGATCTGGATGGTAGGCATGGGATAACTCCTTGGTGCATGGTTGGGGTTGAGAGTGGAAATAATGTATATGAACTGTTAACTTGGTTGCGGATGCAATTTTATTGTCTCATCTAAATTACTGCGAAATAGCTGGATAATCAAGGGGATTCCCATGGCTTCGTCGATCGAAAAACAGCGGTTCTCTATCCGGGGCATGCACTGCGCTTCCTGTTCTTCCCGCATCGAAAAGGTGCTGTCTGGCACCGAGGGGATTCGGAGGGTGGCGGTAAATCTCGCTGCCGAGAGCATGGATTTGGAGTGGGAATCCAGTCGACTCAGTCTTGCCGATATTGCCGGGATCGTAAAAGGGTTGGGTTTCGAACTGGTGCTGCCGGAAAAAGAGGTGCGGCTGGCGCTGGCCATTGCCGGCATGACCTGTGCCTCTTGCTCTGCCCGGATCGAAAAGGTGGTGGGCGGGATGGCCGGGGTGCGGAGTATGCAGGTCAATCTGGCCAGCGAATCGGCAACGGTTGTTTTTGACCCTGAGGTTGTTAGCCAGCGGCAGATCCGTGAGGGTATCGAGCGCCTTGGCTTCAAGGCCCAGGTTGCCGGGCTGTCCGGAAATTCTGATTTTGAGCGGCAGCAGGAAGAAGCCCTTGCCCGTCTATCGGCCATGGCAAGCCGTCTGTATCCGGCCTTCATCTTTGCTGTCTTGCTGCTGGTTCTTTCCATGGGCGAGATGGTCGGCCTGCCGTTGCCTGCGTTCTTGGCCCCCCATCAGGCGCCTTTCACCTTTGCTTTTGTCCAGTTTCTTCTGGTGCTGCCGATTATCTGGTCGGGCCGCAATTTTTATCAACTCGGTTTCCCGGCTTTGTGGCGCGGGGCGCCCAACATGGATTCGCTCATCGCCATCGGTACCGGTGCCGCCTTTGTCTACAGCACCTGGAACCTGATCGAGATCGGTCTGGGCATCGACCCCATGCTCCGGGTCATGGATCTCTACTTTGAGTCGGCCGGGGTGCTCATCGCCCTGGTTTCTCTGGGCAAGTATCTGGAAACCCGTTCCAAGGTACGCACCTCGGACGCCATCCGTCAACTCATGGCCCTGAGCCCGGAGGAGGCCACCTTGGTGGTGCCCGGAACTGATGAGCCTAAAAAGATTCCCGTTACGGAGATCGAGCAGGGTGATATCCTGCTGGTCAAGCCGGGGGAGCGCATTCCCGTAGACGGCTTGGTGGTCAAGGGCCGCTCCAGTGTGGATGAGTCCATGCTCACCGGGGAATCCCTGCCGGTGTCCAAGGATGTTGGTGATTCGGTGGTGGGCGCCACCCTGAACAAGAACGGTCTCTTGCAGATGCGGGCCGAGAAGGTGGGGCAGGACACAGTGCTGGCCCGGATCATCGCCATGGTCCGCGAGGCCCAGGGCTCCAAGGCGCCCATTGCCAATCTGGCGGACCGCATCAGCCTCTATTTTGTCCCCACCGTTATTGCCCTTGCCATTCTCGCGGGGCTTTCCTGGTATTTCATCGGTCAGGCCGAGTTCTCTTTTGCCCTGCGGATCTTTATCGCCGTGCTGGTTATTGCCTGCCCCTGCGCCATGGGTTTGGCCACCCCGACCTCGATTATGGTTGGGACCGGGCGCGGGGCCCAATTGGGAGTATTGGTGAAAAGCGGCGAGGCATTGGAGATGGCGCAGAAGATCGACGCGGTTGTTTTTGACAAGACCGGAACCCTGACCCATGGCCGCCCGGAATTGACCGACCTGCAGGCGATCTCCACGGAGATGGATGCCAACCAGATCCTTTCTTTGGTCGCCAGTGCCGAGAGCGGTTCGGAACACCCTCTGGCCGAGGCTCTTGTCAACTCAGCGAGAGAAAAGGGGCTGACTTTGGCAGAGCCGGCTGATTTTGAGGCCGTTCCCGGCCGGGGGATTCGAGCCACAGTGCGGGGCCAGCAGGTAATGCTTGGCAACCATGAATTCATGCTGGAGCACAAGGTTGCCGGGTTGGGGGTGGCGGTTGAGCAAATCGCCCATGGCTATGCCGGTGCAGGCAAGACCGCGCTTTACTGTGCTGCGGATGGCAAGCTTCTCGCGCTTCTGGCCATCGCCGATCGGCTCAAACCCGAGGTGCCGGCGATCATCAACGCTTTGCAACGCATGGGGATCAAGATCTTCATGCTTACCGGAGATAATGAAAATACCGCCCGGGCCATCGCCTCCCAGGCGGGGATCAGCGAGGTCTTTGCCCAGGTTTTGCCGGATCAAAAGGTGGAAAGAATAGCGGCTTTGCAGGCCGAGGGTTTTCGGGTTGCCATGGTGGGTGACGGCATCAATGATGCCCCGGCCCTGACCAAAGCCGATGTCGGTATTGCCATGGGTACCGGCATCGACGTCGCCATTGAGTCCGGTGATATTGTCCTGATGAAGGGCCATCTTTCCGGTCTGCTTGCCGCGCTCTCCTTGAGCCGCGCCACCATGCGCAATATCAAGCAGAATCTTTTCTGGGCCTTTATTTATAATATCATCGGTATTCCGGTGGCTGCGGGGGTTCTGCATCTCTTCGGCGGCCCGACCTTGAACCCCATGATCGCCGGCGGGGCCATGGCGATGAGTTCGGTTTCCGTAGTTTCCAATGCCCTGCGTCTGCGATTTTTTACCCCGCCGGGCTTGAATAGGGTGTAGCGCCCATCGTTTTAAAATAAAGGGCAGCGCAGCATCGCCTTGACAATTTTCAGAAACCTTGCGTAGATGATAGTACTGGCCTGTGCCTGTGCAGCAGCTTTTTCCGTTTTTAATGTGTGTCCGGTTCGAAAGGAGTATTCCATGAAAAAAATTATTGCATCGACGTTTATTCTCGCCTCTGTCTGCGGAGTTTTTGGCGCCGGGGAAATTTGGGCGGAAAATACAACCACCCATGCGGTACAAAAAGGAGACACCCTCTGGGATTTGAGCGGCGGCTATCTCAATAATCCATTGCTCTGGCCGAAAATTTGGAAGCTGAATCCCGGGATTGCAAACCCCAACCTGATTTTGCCTGGGCAGATCGTTACTATTCCCGGGGGGGGTAAGTCTCCGGCCCCGGAAGCACCCGCAGAAATGGTTGTTGGCCCGGTGGCTTCGGGATCTTCTCCCCTTGCCAAGGCAGGTTTAGCATCCACCTCCGAGCCGCTCTCCCTCATTGTGGTAAAAAAAGAGCTTGCCGGAAACGGGGCGCAGGCCGCAGCTGGTCTTGGCAATGTCCCGGCCCGTTATTATGAGCAGGGGGTAGGCATGCTCACCAACGATATTCCCAAGGTGGGCAAGGTGCTGCAAACCGAGGGGGGTTGGAAGGTTGCGGCTCTCGGCGAGACCATTCTGATCTCTGCCCCTGGCGCCCAGGTTGGCCAGCAGTTCGGCGTATATCGGGATATGGGGAAGGTCGAGTCCCTCTCCTATTTTGGCGCAAGTCCCGGGCATCTGTTGGCCGAGATTGGCATACTGGAGGTTGTCGCCTCGGACCCGGTCCGGCAACAGGCGGTTATCCGGCGTGCTTTTGGCGAAGTGAAAAGAGGTGATCTTCTGGGCCAGGTGCCAGAGGTTCCTACTGTTTCCGAGATTCCGGTCCAGGGCGGGCCGCCTTCCGTTAAGGGCGCTGTGGTCGCGTTTCATATGATGCGTCAGCTTGCTGGACCCGGTGACATTATCTATCTCAATGTCGGCACGGATCAGGGGCTTGCGCCCGGACACCTTTTGTCGGTGGCCGCGGCTGACCAAGCTGAGGGGAGAACCTCGGGGGAAATCCTGGTCCTGCGGGTTTCTGCAAAGAGTGCCGCAGCTGTGGTGACGAAACGGAGCGGACATGAGGTGCGCAGGGGGGATTTGGTGGGGCCGCCGGCTTTGTAAAGGCAGTGTTTTTTTTGTTGTGCCCTGGGGGAGGGCAAGAAAGGATATCTTGAGGGGAAAGAGCGGTTTTGCTGTCTCAAATTCTCACGGAAAGCAGATTCCATGGATACCGGAAAAAGTCCCGAACTCTCCCTGGCTGATCTACTGGAGCGCGTTGAGACCTCGGCCATTGCCTCCATTAAAGGTACGGTAAGTGGGATATTGTCTATTATCAGCGATCCTGCCGCCAGTTCCTCTGATCTTATCCAGCTTATTGAGGTTGATCCGCCGCTGGCGGCAAAGATTCTCCGGGTTGCCAACTCATCGTACTACGCTACCTCCAGGACTATCAGCGATATACATCAGGCCCTGATCTGGGTAGGTTTTGACACCCTCAAGGAAATTATCCTCACTCAGAAGATGAGTGAACTGTTCCACGACGGCATGTCCGTTTGTGGCTATTCCCATCTTCACCTCTGGCGGCACAGTCTGGCTGTCGCCCTGCTCGCCAAGACCATATACCGGCGTGAGTTCGGCGAAAAGGGCAACAATGCCTATGCCGCGGGATTGATGCATGACATAGGGGTCATTGTTGAAGATCAACTCCTGCATCGCGAATTTATTTCGATGGTGCAGGCCATGGAAAAATCCCCTCAGGCTCTAACCGAGGCAGAGCTTTCTCTTTTTGGCTACGACCATGGCCGGGTTGGCAGGGCCCTGGCTGAGAAATGGAATTTTCCGGCTGAATTGATTGAAGGCATTGGTTTTCATCATAATCCTGAGGGCGCCAGTGAAAAACACTGTCTGTTTACCAAAACAATCTTCATTGCTGATTACCTCATGTTCGAACAGGGATATGGCTATGTGCGCATGCCCCTGCCAGACCGGGAGATTCTGCAGCAGTATGTTCGGGACCTTGGCCTGCAGTGGTACGCCTTGCGGCTTATCGTTGAGTTGGTCAGGGAAGAGTTGGGGCAAATCGAGCAGAAAGGATACTTGGCTGTATGAACAGCAGCGACTTGACGCTTCGGCAACGGATTCAGGAACTTGAGACACAGCTGCGTCAGCTTGGCAACGAGCTTCGCCTGACCAGGCAAGAGTATGAGGAGGCCACTGCCAAGTATCTGGATATTTATTGCAATCTTGAACAGAAGATCAGCGACCGGACCAGTGCGCTTGATGTTGCGAATGGGAAGCTGCTTGAGGAAATCGAAGAACGTAAACAGACAGAGATGGAGAAGGAGCAACTCATTGCCCAGTTGCAACAGGCCATGCAGGAGGTGAAGGTTTTGAGCGGTTTTCTCCCGATCTGCGCCTCATGCAAAAAGATTCGGGATGATACCGGCTATTGGCGTCAGATAGAGGAATATATCAGCAAACACTCAAATGCCCTGTTCAGTCATGGCATTTGCCCGGACTGCACGAAAAAATTGTATCCGGAATTTCACGCCAAGCTGCATCCGCCGAACAAGGAATGAGAGGTGTTTATCGCAGTCTTGCGACCGCATCCCAGATCCGGTGGGCGGTCTCTTCCTTGCTGAGGAGCGGCAAATCTTCCTGAACTCCATTGCGGTCGAGCAGGGTGACTCTGTTGGTGTCTGCTGCAAAACCGGTTTCCGTTCCGCCAATATCATTGACCACGATCAGATCAAGATTTTTTTCCTTAAGTTTTCTGGCCCCTTCCCCAAGATGATCCCGGCTCTCCGCAGCAAAGCCGATGAGAAAAGGGAATTGAGGAGATTCTTTTTTGAGGTCCCCCAGTTCTTTCAGGATGTCCGGGTTGGCGGCCAGGGCCAGAGATAAGTTGCCCTGCCCTTTTTTTACCTTGTGGGGCTCAGTTTCGCTGAAACGGTAGTCGGAAACAGCTGCGGCCTTGAGGACAATGGTCGCCGCAGCGAGACAGTGCATGACTTCCTCGCGCATTTCAGCGGCGGTGGTTACCTGAATGCGCCGGACGCCGGGCGGCACAGGCAGGGCGGTGGGTCCGCTGATCAGGGTGACCGTCGCCCCCCGTTGTTTGGCGGTTGCCGCCAAGGCATATCCCATCTTGCCGGTGGAGGGATTGCTCAAGAAGCGAACCGGATCAAAGGGTTCCCGGGTGGGGCCGGCAGTAATGAGCACATGCTCATCGGCAAGGGTCTGGGGGGCAAAGAAGGTGAGGATGGCTTGTCTGACGGTTTCCCAATCGGTCAGGCGGCCGGGTCCTTCTTCGTCACAGGCCATTTTCCCGGAATCGGGTTCGACGACCGTATATCCGTAGGATCTGATGGTGGCAAGATTCGCCTGGGTGGCCGGATGCTGAAACATGACGCTGTTCATGGCCGGACAGACCAGCACCGGTCCGGATGAGGCCAGGGCGACGGTGGCAAGCAGATTGTCGGCCAGACCATGGGCCAGGCGGGCGATGGTCTGGGCCGAAGCCGGAGCAATGACCAGAAGATCATGCTCCCGGGCGAGAGTGATGTGGGGGATGGTTTCCGGCGCCTCGGCACCGAACATGGTGGTGTGCACAGGATTACCGGAAAGGGCCGCCATGGTCAGGGGGGAGATGAACCGGCAGGCAGCCTCGGTCATAACCACAGTGATCTGGCAGCCTTCCCTCCGCAGGGCGCGAACCCAATCCGCCACCTTGTAGGCGGCAATGCTGCCGGTAATCCCGAGCAGGATTTTTTTATCGGTCAGTAGAGACATGGAATTCGCGTCGCCTCAATGGTTACATGCCCGGGCCGAAGGGATTGGACTGCTGTCCTCCGCCGGCGCGTGCTGCGGAGATATCCTCGGCGATATAGATGGAGGCCAGGGTTTTCATCATCAGTTGATCCTCGGACAAGAGGATGGTGCAGGTTTTGTTGGGTTTGACAAAGGCGAGCAGGATATTCTTGTATTTGGCCGAGCCGGCAAGCTTCCAGCCTTTTTTACCCATGTTGTTGGTGAAAAAATCGGACAAGGAAGTTATGTCGACCCGGCCGGAGTAGTGTAATACCCCGCCGGCGAAGGAATCGGTCCGGACAATCATGCTTTTTTCCCGCTCCCAGGTGAGTTCGCTGGGAAGCAGGAGGTCGGAAAATTCATTGGCGAGAAAGGGCGGGGCTTCCTGGGAGGATGAGGAGAAGGGATCCGTGGAACTTCCCTGGTCGCTGTTGGTGCCCAGGCCCAATTCGGCGCAGCCGCTGAGGGCAACAAGGCTGGCGAGGGCAAGAACGGTTGATACGAACACGGTGCGGAACGGTTTACGGAGCGTGGTCATATGGCAGGCCTCCTGGGTAATGGTTACAAGACTATAGGGTTATAACTCTTTAACGATGAATTCCGCCAAGGGTTTTCTCTGTGATTGCTGGTCGCGTCGGTTCGGGTATCCGATGGCGATGACCGCCATCAGTTCAAGGTTTTCGTTCAGATCCAGAATCCGGGCGACGTTTTCCCTGTTTTTCAGGATCTGTCCGAGCCAGACCCCGCCCAGGCCAAGGGCCTCGGCGGCCAGGAGCATGTTCTGGATGCAGGCCCCGGCTGATTGCGCGTCTTTCAACGTATCGTACATGGCTTCTTTCTCAAGATATACGACGATCAGGGCGGGGGCGGCGAGGACAATATGGCCATAATGGGTCTGTTCGGCCAAGCGGGCGCGGATTGATGCATCCCGCACAATGACAAAACGCCAGGGCTGATTGTTCAGCCCGGAAGGAGCCCATACCCCGGCCTGGATAATTTCGTGCAGTTGGGCGCTCTCCACCGTCTGCTCGGTGAAATCCCGGATACTGCGCCGCTGTTTCATGGCGATAAGAATCGGTGAAGGCATGGGGCTGAGATCAGGTCGTCTTGTAATGATTGTCAACGAATAATTGTTCGGAACACCCTGAAATTTCAAGAAAATTATAGTCGGTTGGGCAAGGGTTTGTCAAACGCTTTCCGTCGCAAGGGCTATATTGCGCTGGAAATAAAAAACTGTTAGAAACTGCACCCTGGGAGGCGTGCATGGAAAAAAATATCCGAAAAAAAGAGATTGCCCTGCCGGTCTTAGGCGACGGGGCAGTGCTGATCGACACCCACTGTCACCTCGATATGTCGGCCTACCAGGAGGACTATGCGCCGTTGCTGCTTCGGGCCAGGGATGCGGGGGTTAGCCGGATCATCAGCGTGGGTATTGATCTGGAAAGCTCGCGCCGAGCCATTGCCTTGGCCGAACAGGACGATGGGATCTATGCCACGGTGGGGGTGCATCCCCATAATGTTGGAGAACTCAGCGATGCCGATTATCTCGAGTTGGTGGACCTCTGCCGTCACCCAAAGGTTGTGGCTTATGGGGAGATCGGCCTTGATTATGTGAAAAATTATGCTCCTGTTTCGTTGCAAAAGGAGCATTTTGCCAGGCAGGTTGCCCTTGCCAAGGAATTGCACCTTCCCTTGGTGGTGCACGACCGGGAGGCCCATGAGGATATCATGGAACTGCTGGAGATGGCCGGGCCGTTTCCTGCCGGCGGCGTGATGCACTGTTTCTCCGGGGATGCTGCCTTCGCCAGGCGGGTTCTTGCCCTGGGGTTTTATATTTCCATCCCCGGGGTCGTGACCTTTGCCAAGGCCGAGATGCTCCAGGAAGCGGTGCGCGAGATCCCGCTCAGTTCGCTGGTGCTTGAGACAGACGGACCATTTCTTGCCCCGGCACCCTATCGCGGGAAACGGAACGAGCCGCGTTTGCTGCTCTTTACTGCCCAGAAGGTTGCTGCATTGAAAAATCTTTCCCTTGCGGAGGTGGCCAGAGAGACCACCCGCAATGGGGTGCGGCTTTTCGCTCTTGAGGGACGGTGAGATGATGGGAACGGTGGCAGAGAATATCGAGAGTATTCGGCGCAGGATTCGCGCTGCGGCGGAACGGGGTGGGCGGGATCCTGAAGCGGTGCGGCTGGTTGCGGTCAGCAAATATCAACCGCTTGAGGCAATCCGGGAGGCGATGGCGAGTGGGCAGGTGGTTTTTGGTGAGAACTATCTGCAGGAGGCCGAGGCCAAGATTGCCGCTCTTGGCCCGGGGCTGGTCTGGCATTGCATCGGGCATCTGCAGAGCAACAAGGCCCGGACCGCTGCGGAGATCTTTGACTGTGTCGAAACCATCGACCGGCTCAAGCTTGCCAAAGCGCTGGAAAGCAGGCTCGCCGAGTTGGGTAAGAGTATGCCGGTTCTGGTTCAGGTCAACGTGGGTGGAGAGGCGCAGAAAGCCGGGGTTGCTCCGGAGGAGGCCGGGCGGCTGTGCCGCGATTTGCAACAGTTTCCGCACCTGCTTCTGCAAGGGCTCATGACCATGCCGCCCTTTGTCCAAGAGCCGGAGGAGAATCGAGGCTGTTTCCGGCAGCTCCGTTTGCTGGGGGAGGCGCTTGCAGCCCAAGGGCTCCTAGGCCAGCATGGCCCAGTGCAACTCTCCATGGGAATGTCCGGTGATTTTGAGGTGGCCATCGAGGAAGGCGCCACCCTGGTGCGGGTGGGCACGGCGCTGTTCGGCGAGCGTGAGCAGGCGGTTTAGCCCCCAACCGTATCGTGGCCTTCGCTTAATTCAATTCCTCATCCTGCCAGTATTTGGTGCCTTTGACCGTGGCCTGAAGCGCAAGTCCGCTTTGGGTCAACTGATAGATGGTTATGCCGTCGAGCAACGCCTCGCCCCCCACAGCCGCGCCTTTGTCGCTGGCTTTGGCCGCGGCATCGGCATGCCCCCCGAATTCCCACCCGCTGTTAATGAATTTTGTCAGGGTTGCCCGGTCATGGAAGATAAAGACCGCCCGAAAATCCTTGACGCCAAGGCCCAATCCCACCCCGGCTTCCCCCATCTTCATGAAGACAGGTTTGCCCGCTTTGCTGTCGGTGACCACCCCATGCCCGCCCCCGAAACTGATGAAGATTATGTTGATGTCGGCATTGTTGAACACCGCATAACCCGGGGCTTTGGCAACCTCGGATTTTGCCTGGGGGTGAATCTTGTAAAGATCGGTCAGCACCTCGTCCCGCATGGAGAGAATGGCCTTGCGTTTATCCGGAGCGGTTGTCCCAGTGGTTGTGGCGCAACCAGTCATGTTGCTCAGGAGAAGCAGAGCGCAAAAGCCGAGGAGTATCCGGTTCATATCTATTCTCTCATTCTATTGTATGATTTTTCTGCATCTGTATGGTCCCAGCCAATCTCTGGAACCAGGCAACATCATGGGGAATTGTGCCGATGATGTCAATCGGAAAAAAAGAGCGGCATAGGACGATCGTGGGCAGAAGGAAGTCTGTGGGGATTCTGGTTGTGCCGGAAGGGGAAGGGGGTTGCATCTTTAACGGTTGGGCAAACCGGAAATAATTTGTGCGGATGAGGAACGACAGTCTCTCCGGAATTATCTTTGGTAAAGATGGCGGCCATGATCGACTTATTGTCTCAACGAATTTGAGCAAGGATTGTCTGGCGAGGACAAAATTAGCCGGTGGCCGCCTGGCCGGGAATAGAGTTGTTTTTCAAGACGGGCGGATCAGGCCCATTGTATTATTCCGTAGCGTACGGGCAGTTGGTCAGCGGTTGCGCCCTCCACCAGGCCCCATGCCTCCGCCCGGTCCCATGCCACTGCCAGGACCCATGCCACTGCCAGGCCCCATGCCTCCGCCTCTGGTCGGTGGTTCATCGGGAAGAGTAATGCCGCGTTCCTTGGCGAGAGTCTTCATCCGTTCGTGATGTTCCCTGCGGATTTGTTCGCGTTCCTCCACCGTTTTTGCGGTGCGCATCCGCGAGCGATATTCTTCCCGCTCTTGCGGCGTCATCATTTGACTGCCGTATATCTGCTCTTGGGTTTGGATTTGTTTTTGTTGTTGCGTGCGTTCTTGCTCGGCCGCTACTCCCATTCCAAAAGAAAGCGCCAAAGTGGTGGTTGCTACTGTTAGGATCACCGTTTTTTTCAGCATATTGCCTCCTGTGCGTTTGGGTCACGGAAAAGGCCAAAACCCATTGCCTTATCAGAGGTAATGGGGAAAGGCCGCGTTATTGTAAAGCTCTTCCTATTTCCACGATTTTCCGTTGCAAATACTTCCTAGCATATTCTCTATTATCAGCATGGATAATTCTCGTGATGATGTCAATCAGGAAAAAATATGCCGCCCACGGGGGTGTTTGCAGCCCTGAAAACTTATTTTGCCAGAAGCGGATCGACTCTCAATCTGGTAAAGTGAAAAAATGGAAAAACAATCTGCACGGAACATGGAACTGCTTGCTCCGGCCGGTACCATCGAGGCCTTTGAGGCGGCGGTGGAGAGCGGGGCCGATGCGATCTATATCGGGGCGCCGGCCTTTAATGCCAGAGCCTTGGCCCGGCATTTCTCCCTGGCCGAGGTGGCGGCCATGATCGACCATGCCCACAAGAATCGGGTCAAGGTCTATCTGGCCATGAACAGCCTGATGAAGGAGGGGGAGATCGGTAAGGCGGTTGAGGAGTTGGCAGCCCTTGAAGCGCTCAAGGCCGACGCCCTTATTATCCAGGATCTCGGGATCTCCTATCTGGCCCGTAAATTCTTCCCCGGGCTGCGTCTGCATGCCAGCACCCTCATGGGTGCGCACAACTCCCTCAATGTCCGGCAGTTTGCCGAGATGGGTTTTCAGCGGGTGGTTCTCGCCCGGGAGATGACTCTGAGCGAGATCGGCAAGATCCATAATGCATGCCCGGTGGAGCTTGAGGTCTTTGTGCACGGGGCGCTGTGTTTCGCCTATTCCGGCCTGTGTCTGTTCAGCAGCTATCTCGGTGGAAAAAGCGGGCTACGCGGTCGTTGCGTCCAGCCCTGCCGCCGCCGTTACACCTGGGGCAGCAAGGGCCGTGGCCCGGGGGCTCCGGCCGGCTACCTCTTTTCCATGAACGATCTGGCCGGGCTTGAGCTCATTCCCCAGCTGCGGCAGGCCGGGGTCAGCTCGCTCAAGATTGAAGGTCGGATGCGCAGCCCCCAGTACGTGGCCTCGGTGGTCAAGGCTTATCGGCTGGCCCTTGATAACCCGGCAACCCCGGCGGTGCTGGCCGAGGCGAAAGAACTGCTGGAGCAGGCCATGGGCCGCAAAGCCTCGTTCGGCTATTTCAAAAAGGCCCAACCGGCGGATATCATCGCCCCGCAGCATTCGGGCAATATCGGCCTCTTTCTGGGCAAGATCGAGAAGGTTACGGCCAATCGGGCCCAGATGACCCTGAAAGAGCCCCTTCGGACTGGCGACCGGCTGCGGATCCACCAGGAAGGCTCCGGCGATCGCCAGGGGTTTACCCTCAAGGGGCTTTGGCAGGGGAAGGTCCCTCTGGATACGGCCAAGGCGGGCAGCAAGGTGCAGCTGGATCTGCCGCCGGGTGCCAAATGGGGCGACAGCCTCTACAAGGTGGACTTGGGCGAGCGCCGTCAGCAGGCGGCCAAGAAGGGTATCCAGCCCGGGTTGTTCAGCAAGAAAGTGGCCAAGCTGGTTGATCCGCGCAAGCTTGCCCAGATCGCTCATTTTCTGGGCAAGCCGGTCAACAGGCCCGCCGTGGGCAAGGGACGGGAGGAGCGGCCCGTCCGCGGCCAGGTTCAGAACCCTGGCCAGGTCCAGGGTCGCCGGGGCGTGCCCCAGGTGCAGTTGCCTCTGGAATGGTGGCTCAAAATCGATGATTTTGAATCGCTCAAGGTGCAGATGCCCACCCCGCCGTCGCGGCTGGTCATTACCTTGTCCCGCCAGACTTTCAGCCAATACTCCCGCCAGCAGAAACGGTTGACTCCCTATCGCCGCCGTCTGGTTTGGGCTTTGCCGCCGGTGATTCTCGAAGATGACCTCTCCTTTTACCGGGAGGCCATTGAGCATCTGCGCCGCAGCGGCTACAACGCCTGGCAGATCGGGCACATCGGCCAACGGTTGCTTTTTGCCCAGGCTCATCAGGAGGTCCCGGGAGAGCCTGGGGGCGGCACCCACCCGCCGGGTCGTAAAAAAGGGCGGGGCATACAGGCTTCGTCCGAGAGGCTGTTGCTTTTTGGCGACTATACCCTGAATGTCTTGAACAGCATGAGCGTGCAGGCCTTGGCCGGACTGGGGCTGGGCAATGTCCAGCTGGCCATTGAAACGGATCGCCAGAACCTCTTCGATCTTCTCGGCCATAAAAACACCTTGCCGGTGGGCATGACCATCTACGGCTTGCCCCCGCTCTTCACCGCCCGGCTGGCCTCCTCTTTTTTCAAATACGATCAGCCCCTGATCAGTCCCAAGGGCGAGGTGATCGTGCTCAAGCAGTGTTGGGGGCAGACCGTGGCCGTGGCCGCTGAGCCGTTTTCCCTGTTGCCGCACAGTGTGGAGCTCGCCGCCCGGGGGGTCGCCTTTGGAGTGGTTGATCTCTCCCACATGCGGCCGCGGCCGGACGAGCTGGTCGGGGTTTTCCGGCAGTCCGGTCAGCCAGGCCGGGGTGGGCACAGGCTCAGGACCTTCAACTATACCGGGACCCTCTTATGAACCGGGCGCTCTCCCCGCTGAGCCTCTTTTGGGTCCTGCTGGTCACCGCCACCCTTTTCTTGCCGCCCGATAGAGCCGTTTCCGCGCCATCCCCGGACGAACAGGAGGCCCGTGCCATTCTGCTGGAGATCGACGATCTCTGGCGTGCCACCAGCTCGCAGGGCACGGTGCGCATGCAGGTGAAAACCGCCAATTATACTCGGACTATGCGCATGGAGATCTGGTCCAAGGGCAAGGAGAAATCCCTGGTCCGCATTGTTTCCCCGCTCAAGGAAAAGGATACGGCCAGCCTGAAAACCGGCAACACCATGTACACCTATCTGCCCAAGACCGATCGCACCATCCGCCTCACCTCCGGTATGATGATGAGTTCCTGGATGGGCAGCCATTTCACCAACGACGATCTGGTTAAGGAATCGCGGCTGGCCGATGATTATGAGCCTGGCATCACTTTTCGGGGGAAAAGGGACGGGAGGGAGATCATTGAATTCACCCTGCGCCCCCACCCGGATGCCGCCGTGGTTTGGGGGAGGATTGTCATGACCGTGACCGCCCAGGACCATCTGCCGCTCTTTGCCTCCTATTATGACGAGGACAACGTCTTGGCCCGCACCATCCTTTTCAGCGAGGTCAAAACCATGGGGGGCAGGCTCCTGCCTGCCGTGCTCAAGGTCGTACCGACGGACAAGCCCGGGGAATACACCGAGCTGGTCTATGAAACCCTGCGTTTTGATCTTGACCTGCCGGAGTCGCTGTTTTCCCTTTTAGAATTACGGCGCCGCTGACAGGCTCTCTCTGTTCCGGTAGAGGTGAAACGTGCAGATTGTTTTTTTTGCCTTGAGAAATTTCAACCGTTCCCGGGCCAGAACCTGGATCACCGTGGGGGCCATGGCCTTTGCCTGCGCGATCATGATCTTCTATGCCAGCCTCTTGGAAGGCTGGCTTGCTGCCATGGAAAAAAATGCGGTGAGCATGGATCTTGGTGAATTCCAGATCCATGCCCATACTTTTCGCGACGACCCGGATCTCTATAAACGCATCACCGGGGAAGAGAGCGTGCTTGCCCGGCTGGAAGCGGCGGGATTTGCCGCGACCCCGCGTCTGTATGCAAGCGGCTTGGCGGCGGCTGGTAATAGCTCCAGCGGCATAGAACTGCGGGGGATGGATCTGGTCCGGGAGCGGCTGGTCACCTCCCTTGATCAGCATGTCTGGCAGGGGCAATGGCTTGCCGAAGAGGACCACTCCGGAGTGGTGCTTGGCCGCAGACTGGCCCGGATCCTCAATCTTACGGTGGGAGACGAGGTGGTGGTGGTGGCGCAGGGTGCGGACGGCTCCACGGCCAACGAACTTTTCCGGGTGCGGGGCATCCTGAAATCGGTGGGCGAGGGAGTGGACCGCACCGGTTTTTTTATGACTGCGGCCACCTTCCGCCGGCTGATGATTGTGCCCAACGGGGTGCATGCCATCGTGGTCAAGCGGCAACAAGCCACCGAGGATCTGGTTCAGGCCACTGCCCGCCTTGCCCAACTACTGCCCGGTTATGAGGTCCGCAACTGGCATCAGCTGCAGCCGGTATTGGCCCGGCTTTTCGAGATGAGCAAGATCTCCCTGGTGATCATGCTGCTCATCACCTATGCCGCCGTGGGCATCCTGACCCTCAACGCCCTCTTGATGAGTGTCTTTGAACGGATCCCCGAGTTCGGGGTGATGAAGGCCTTGGGCCTTTCTCCCTGGGGGCTGTTCGCCATGATCGTGGTGGAGAGCATGCTTCAGGTTACGGTGGCGGTATGTTTGGCCTTGGGTGCCGGGTTGCCCCTCTCCATGTATTTCAGCCGCCATCCCCTCGATTTTTCCCGCTTTGTCCAATCCTCTTCCACCATTGCCGGAATCGCCTTTGATGCGAAATGGTACTGTGCGGTAACCGCCAACAGCGTGTTGCTGCCCATCCTCTTTTTGTATCTGGTGGCGGGGCTGGCCATCCTCTATCCCGCGCTCAAGGCAGCGATGCTCAAGCCGCTGGCCGCTATCTATCATCGCTAAAGGAGCATCGATGCAGCTTACGACCATGGCCTGGCGAACTTTGATGCGCAACAAGCGGCGAACCGTGATCACCGCTTTTTCCGTGGGCTTTGGTGTCTTGCTCTCCGTGACCTTTACCGCCTCGGGCGACTATGCTTATACCAACATGATCAATACCAGCGCGGTCATGGGGCTTGGGCATTTGAGCGTGGAGCATCGGGAGTACCGGGATACTCCGACCTTGGATAAGCGCTTGCACGATGCGGTCACCGTCCAGCAGAAAGCGTTGCGCATCCCTGGGGTCACCGCTGCGCAGATTCGCATCATGGGGCAAGCCATGTTTGCCAGCGGCGCCAAGAGCGTGGGCGGCTCCTTCATCGCCATGGATGCGGCCCAGGAAACCCCGGTCCATAATATCTTTCTCCGGACCCTTGTGGAGGGAGAGTGCTTTCAACCCGGTGATGCGCATGGCGTGGTGGTCGGGGTGAAAATGGCAGAAAAGCTCAATCTGCGGTTGGGCAAGAAGCTGATCTTTACCATGACGGATAAGGATGGGGAGTTGGTCAGCGAGCTCGGCCGGGTGCGCGGGATGTTTAAAACCGGGGACGATGCGGTGGATGGAGCGGTGGTTCTTTTGCCTCTTGCTTTAGTGCGTAAGGGGCTTGGCTATGAGCCCAGGGCCGCTTCCCTGGTGGCAATCTTTCTTGAAGATCACCGGGCGGCGAAAACCATCCAGGGGAAGCTTGCAAGGTGGTGGTCGCTGAGGCCGGATATTTCCGTGCTCAGCTGGCAGGAGAGTCAGGCTGATCTCGCCGGTCTTATTGCCGTGGATCGGTTGTTCAATTATTTGCTCCAGTTTCTCGTTGGCCTGATCATTGCCGCTGGGATCATGAATACCCTGCTGATGAGTGTCATGGAAAGGCGGCGGGAATTCGGGATCATGATGGCGCTGGGGATGATGCCGAGCCAAGTTGTGCGGTTGGTGCTGCTGGAGTCCTGCTGGCTCGGGCTTTTGGGGCTGGCTTTGGGGGTAGCGATTACCACGCCCTGGTTTCTCTATATGGCCCGAATCGGCCTTGATTTTAGTGGTCAGATAGGGACGGATTACAGTGCCGGTGGGGTTTTGGTGGATCCGGTGATGAAATTCCGCCTCTATAGAGAAAGCGCCGGCTGGATAGCGGTTGCGGTGTTTTCCTTAACCCTGGTGGCCGGAATTTATCCGGCTTTTAAGGCGGGCAGGATGACGCCGGTGGAGAATCTGAAGCAGGGCTAGGTTTTGAATCTTGAACAAAAGGCAACTCATGAACAACACGCCGCTTGTCCAACTTGAAGATGTCAGTAGGATTTATCAGCAGGGCAAGGTCCAGGTCGCTGCAGTGACGGAATTTTCCCTCCAGGTCCAGGCCGGAGAATTCAGCGTGCTTTGCGGACCGTCCGGTTCCGGGAAAACAACGATCCTCAATCTCATCGGTGCACTGGATGAACCTTCCCTGGGCAGGGTGGTGCTGGAGGGGCGTGATCTGGCCCAGCTGCGACGCAGCGACTTGGCCAGGCTGCGGCGCGACCGCATCGGTTTTGTGTTCCAGTCCTACAACCTGAATCCGGTGCTGACCGCCTGCGAAAATGCCGAGTTTGTCCTGGCCCTGCAGAATATTCCCTTTGCAGAGCGGCGGCAGCGGGTCATGGCCGTGCTGGGTGAGGTGGGCATGGCCGAGCTGGCCGAGCGCAGGCCCGATGAGCTTTCCGGCGGTCAGCAGCAGCGGATTGCCATTGCCCGCGCCATTGTCTCCCGCCCGGCCATCGTTTTGGCGGATGAGCCCACCGCCAATGTGGATTCGGCCACAGCGGATGCGATCCTCGATCTCATGGCGCGTCTCAACCGGGAACAGGGGATAACCTTTCTTTTTTCCACCCATGACCAGCGGGTCATGGATCGGGCCAGGCGGCTGATCCATCTCAAGGATGGCAGGCTGGAACACGATGAGGTGCGTGGGTGAGGAGGGGAGTTTGCTTCTGTTCCGCGTTTTTCTTGTCCGCAGGGTTTCTTTTTCCCGCCCAGGGCCAAGCGTTTAGCGAATGGCAGTCCGATGAGGCCTCGTTGAGTCTGCGGGGTTTTACCGGGGTGGATGGGGGGTACAGCCGTAATCCGCAGGTAACGGATTATTGTGACAGCCGGGAGGATCTGCTCTGGAACCTGGATCAGCGGCTCTTGGCCACGGCGAAGTATCGGGAGCATTCGCGTTTTGATCTCAATTTGTTGCAAAATATCCGTGCCACGCCCAATGCCTCCCTCGGCTCCAGACCACTCGGAACAGAGCGCAGCGGGCTGTTATCCTGGCAGCAGCATGACAGCGGTAACTCCGAGGCGAGCTTGCGTGTGGACACCGCAGCCCTCCATTATACCCAGGAGAACACCGAGTGGAGCATTGGCAGGCAACCGGTGAACCTGGCCACCACCATGTATTTCAGTCCCAATGATTTTTTTGCTCCCTTTGCGGCGCAAACCTTTTATCGAACCTACAAGCCAGGGGTGGACAGCGGCCGGGTCGAGGTGCGGCTGGGAAACCTTGCCCAATTGACTCTGGTTGGGGTGCTTGGCTATTCGCCCGAGGGCACGGGGGAGACAGAGTGGCGGCACCGCCCCGACTGGAGCCGGAATTCACTTGTGGCCAGGCTTGCCGTCAACCGCAACGATTGGGAATGGGGGGTTCTCGGCGGCTCGGTGCGCGAGCATCGGATAAGCGGGGGCTCTCTGCAGGGGGAGCTTTTCGACTGGCTGGGGATCCGGGCGGAGGGCCATTACGCGGCGCCGGAACAAGAGGGGGGGGCCGGCGGGAGCGAGGCAAGCGTCGGGTTTGAGCATCGTTTTGCCAGCAGCCTTGAGTTGCGGCTGGAGCAATTCCACCATGGTCAGGGCTATGGCTCCAGCGAGGGGCTGAATCAAGCCCTGGCGGCCAATACTCTCCGGGAGGGGTACACGGGGCGGGACTACACCGCGTTGGGGGCAAGCTATGAGTTCTCCCCCCTACTCACTGGGCAGGCCCTGGTTCTTGCCAACTGGAGCGATCATTCCCAGCTGCTGAGCCTCAACGGGGTTTATTCCCTTTCCGATGAGGCGGAGCTGGCGGTGACCTTTTCTCTCCCCAGGGGGCAGGAGCCGGAGGGCACTTCCATCGGCTCCGAATTCGGCCTTGTCCCCACCACCGTGACGTGCTCGCTTCGTTTTTATTATTGAAAGGCGGAGAATGAAACCGGGAGGGGTTGGCTGCAGACCCTGTCCGGCCACCAGAGAGATCGCGGTCTCTCGGCAGGATCCGAGCACGAACACAGCAAGGGATAGTGTGCGGCCGGACCGGCCGCATCGTTTTCAGGCTCAGGAAAATCCCGATTTCGTGGAGCAGCCCGAGAGCGCCCCGGAGGGAATGGAGCTTGAGCCCGAGGATATGCGAAAGCTGGAGGCGGAGATGGTTTTTTTCACAACCTTGCTGCCGCATTTGGGGCAGACAACTTCCGGGGCTGCTTCCGTGGAGGTGACAATGGTCTCGAACAGTCCCTTGCAGTCCTGGCAGCGGTATTCATAGATGGGCATGGCGTTCTCCTTGGAAATGGGTGGTATTTTCGCATTCCATGTATGAATAGAATTTAAGTCTTTTCTTAACCTTTGTCCAGGGGAAAATGTGAGGCCGGGGAGTCTGGCCTGCCATGGGGCAGTCAGGGCCTAAGTTGTTTTTTTCGCGGAAGGTTATAATGGATACGAAGGTTCTCTCTCCTGAAAACCAGGGTGGAGAGCAGGGTTCCGAGCGCAACCAACCCGAGGATGATGGCGAGACGCTGCCAGGGAAGCCCTTGGGATTGTCGGAACATGGCAAGCCGGACTGCGGTTGCGAGCCATTCGGCTGTGCCTGCGCCGAGCAACCCTTGCAGCAGCCAGACCGCAGGCGGCCGGCGGATACAGAGCAGGCCAAGGGAAAGCAGCGCGCCGCTGGCAAGCAGCAGATGTCCCCCCCGGTAGAAATGGGTGGAAAGCAGCACCATGCTGAAGATCACAGGTAAGAGTCTGAACACAAACATGGTTGTCCTCGTTTTTTAGAGTAATCCCGTCCCCAGAGCCAAGGCAAGCAAGAGAAGCAATACGCCCACCAGGGTCTGCACCGAGTGCAGGGTCATCTTTTTCAGAAAACGCGAGGCAGAGAAGGTGCCCACAAAGGCGGCGAGGGTGCCCGCCGCTACCAGGCCCAAAAGACCCTCTCTCTGCATCAGCGTAAAGTCCCGGACGAAAAAAGTCGTGCCATACACCAGCATCCGGCTGAGGTCTACGACAATGGCGGAGAGGATCATGGTGCCGATGAGGCTCTCCTTGCTCAGTCCGGCCCGGAGCAGAAAGGCGGTGCGCAATGCGCCCTGGTGCCCGGATAATCCCCCGAAGAAACCGGAAATAATCCCGCCGAGGGGAATGAGGGGTGGCGGGAAAGAGAGTCTTTTGAGGCCCGGCCACAACTCGGCCAGGGAAAAGCCCAGGATCAGTATGCCGATGGATGATTTGAGCCAGGTGATGGTGAAGAGGCGGCTCCCCAGGGTATAGTGCATGATGGGCTCCATGCCGCTGAGCCGGTTGAGGAGCAGCGCGCCGACTATGGCTGCAAGAGCAGCGGGCAGGGCGAACCGGGCAACGATTCCGGGATCCGCCTGTCTGCCGAACAGGGTGGCCTTGAAGAGATTGTTGGCCAGATGCACCATGGCCGTAGCGGCAACCGCCACCTCCACCGGGAAAAATAGGGCAAATACCGGCATCAGAAGGGTTCCCAGGCCGAAGCCGGAGAAGAGGGTCAGGGTGGAGACGACAAGGGCGGCGAGGCAGATGATCAGATAGCTCATGGGTTTCTGAAACTCTTCCTCCGCTGCACCGCCATGTTGGTTCGCCTAAAAAAAGCCCAGGGCAGGAAATCTCCCGCCCTGGGCTGTAGGTGTTTTAGCGGGTGCGGGTGGAGTTCATGGTTGGAAATCCTGGCTCAGACTGCCTGGGCTTGGCTCTCTGTCTCGCTATCCAGGTGGATGGTGCTGATCAGCTCACGCGGTATGCGGCTGCGGATCTTTTTTACCGTGGAAAGAATGGTATGGGCCGGATACTCTTCCCGGATCTCTTCGCTCTTGTCCTTGTAGGAGGTGAGGATAAACTTTTTGTTTTTGATATCGAACTTGTGGGTCCAGTTGATTTCGATGGTCTCGGGATTCTCTTCGATCTGCACCGGGAGCTTTTCTCCATCCTGGGCCACCTGGATGGCGTCCATGTCCGTGACCTCGAGAAGCCAGGCATCACCACCGGTGGTGGAAAAAAGAACAAAAACTCCCAGAGCCAGAACCGCTGCTTTTTTGGCCGCCGCGCTTCCCTGGATTTTTTCCACTTCATTTTTTACTGAAGGGATGGCGGGTTTGGCTGGTGCCGTTACGCGGAGACCCAGGCAGCATTTCTTGAATTTTTTGCCGCTGCCGCAGAAACACAGATCATTTCTTCCTATCGTGGCCATATGAACGCTCTTTCTTGAGGGTGTGGTTTCATCTCTGTATCAAACTGTGCCAATATGCCATGACCGGTGTGGTTTGTAAAGCCGAGGTTGCATCTTCTCGGGTGTCCGAACCGACCCATTTTCAGTTTGCCGGAGCCGAGTCCATCCGGACCATTTTTTCCTGGTCGCAATAATACTGGACCAATTGGGAGAAGACATCGTCGCGCCCGGTGTAGATTTTGGTGTTGCTGTTGAGGATCTGCACCAGGGCCTCGCCGTAGTCGTCCACGCCGATGATATTGTCGGAAATGAGGGTGTTGCCGCATTTTCCGGTGAGCAGGGTGTCCATGTACCGGTTGACGTTGGCCCAATACACCTGGTTGTTGCGGAAATGGGTATCCTCGCGTTTTGCCTTGTCGATGTTTTTGTCCATCATTTCCTGCAGTTCCTGCTGGAAAAGGTGGTTGTAAATGCGGCCGGCAATCTTAGCCGGGGCGTTGCCGGAGGTGCCCACGCTTTTGAAGCCGCCGGTATTGGTGGTCACGGAAATAAGCATGGTGAGGGTCCGGTCCTTGTGGGTCTGCCGGTCACGGTACGGGTTGAAATGGCTGATGAAGAGTGCGGATTTGTTCATCGGCGCGGTGCCGGTCTTGCCGGAAACCAGATTCTTGTGATGTTTGAATTCCGTTTTCATGGCCGAGCCGGTGCCGCGATTGCACACCTCGTACAGGGCGTTCATCTCAGCTTCCCGTTCCTTCTTGGAGTCGAAAAGCGGGATCTTGGCGTACTGTTCGTCCTGGTCCCGGTCATAAATAGTTTTGCCGTTTATCTGGATCCGCCGGACAAAAGAGGGGTCGCGGTACTGACCGTCTAAAAAGGCGTTGTAGATGCCAAGCCATTGTTGTACCGAAACCGCTGAGGAGCCAATGCCGAAAGGCCAGTATTTGGCGTCTTCCTTGCTGTAGTCGAGGCCGACCTGGTCAAAGCCCTGGAGCATGGCGTTACGGAGCAGCGGGTTGGTGTAGAGCCTGGCGAAGATGGTGTTGACGGAAATTACCTGTGCTTCCAGCAGGTTGTATTCGTGGCCCATGGGCCGGTTGGCGTCGTAATTGTACCAGTTGCGGGGCAACCAGGTCTGTCTGCCGGTGCTGGCCACATACTTGTACTCAATGGGTTTGTCGGCAAAGCGGTCGCTCATCTTGGCATTGTTGGCCACCATGGCGTAGTAGGCAATGATCGGCTTCATGGTGGAAGAGGGGGTGATCTTTGCCTTGGTGTTCATGATGTCGATGATCACGGCTTTTTGATTGCTGCTCTTGCCTGCGCTGGTGCCTGCCGCGGTTTCGCTGGGATCCGGCGCCTCGTCCTCCTCTTCGTCCTTTTCGTCGTTTCGGGTTTGCAAAAATTCCTTGCCGCCGACATAGGCGACGATCTCACCCTTCTGGTTGACGGCAAGGAGGCCAACATTGATATTGTGTTGCAGGTATTCGAGAAAGCTGTTGAAGTCGGTGTAGGGCGGGGTAAGGCCACGGGAGGTGTAACGCTCTTTGTCACGCAGCCAGGTCCCTTGGTTGCTGGAGGCAAGAATCTCTTTGAAATAGCTGCTTTCGAGGAACTCGCCGATGATCACCTTCATCTTTTCGACCAGGGCCAGATCCGTGCCGGTCTCGATGGAAACGGCCCCCTTTTCGTCAAGCAGGAGCTGGGTGCCGGAGATCTCCCGGCCATTGAGGGTATAGGTTCGGGAAGAGACCTCCTTGATCACGTTCCAGGAGGTCCATTCTTCTTCCCCATACAGCGGGGAGCGGAAATCGCGAAAACCGATGCGGCGGATGGATTCTTCGTCGGTCAGCAGCCAACTGCGGTACTGATCGTCGGCGATCTCCTTGCGTTTCCAGAGGTGGGTGAGCGCGAGGTTGATCTTGTTGATCGCGCTTCTGGCATGTCCCTGCAGGGCAGGGGAGAGATCGCTGAAATTTTTGCCGTTGACGATTTCATAGAAAGCGATCTGGCGGTTGTGGTTGGGGATGAAGGAGCCGATGGTCACCAGCTGCTGCATGTTGAGGGTGGCCAGGTCCTTCTTGAAATAGTTGGTGGCTGCGGCGGGGAAACCGTAGATGTTGGCGCCAACCGGTACGGTGTTGATGTAAAAATTGAGGTTTTTTTCCTTGCCGAATTTGGCCACCATCATGTAGGCGATGATGATCTCTTCCAGCTTGTTGGCGATGGTCCTTTTTTCGTTGCCCAGGATCTTCTTGGCGTTCTGCATGACAATGGTACTGGCGCCGCGGGGATCGCCCTGGAGGGTGTCTTTCACCGCGCCGACCAGATTGAGCCAGCTGACGCCGGGGTGGATCAAAAAGAGATTCTCGTACCAGGTGTTGCCGGGGTGGGGGAGGAAATAATGATCTTCGCAGGCCAGTAACGCCTTCTGGGCGGCGGCGGGGATCTGCTGGGTCACTTTCCGCTTGCCGTAGGACTTGATGATGGCGCCCCGGCTGTCCTTGATATCGGCGGAGTGGGCATAGGTTTCCAGATCGTCGGGCAACCGTTCGATGGGCGCCGTGTCGTAAACGGAGCGGGCAATGAGCACTTCGATGATATGCTGGGTCGGACCGGGGATGTAATTGAGAATGAAGAGCGCCAGGGCGAGCAGGGAGCCCCATTTCATAAAACGCGGGATCCAGTAAGCCCCCCAGAAAAGGAAACGGTTGAACGGGTTCTGCCAGGGGTAGGTATGGCTGCCGCGATTGTCGTCATCCCGCATTTCCAGGTATTGGCGGTAGCGGCCGCTCAGGCTTTTGCTTTTTTTGATCTTGCGGATGATGGATTTTTCATCAAGCCCCTTTTTGACATCCTTATCCGAGAAAATATGACGGTAGGCCTTGTATTTTATGGCCTGTTCCCTGGGGTCGAAGATCTTCTGCTTCCCCTGGTCGTCGCTCTTGTTTTCTGTTTGCGGAGATTCTGGTTGCTTTGGTTTATCCACGGAACGTTATCGCCTCGGATTCTGCTTCAGGGGAAGTGCCCTGTCCATAGTGGCTGTCAATGATTACAGGGACAACAAAAAAATGAAAAGAACCGCAGTGCATGGTGCGGTCCTTGGGGGGAATTATTCCTTGGCACAACCAACATTCTGTTACCCCCCCGAGTAAAGTGGTATATTACCCTATCTGATTTTTTTTTACAGCAAAGCTCTTGCCGGTGTCGAAATAGATGAAGTATTTTTTTGTTATGGTCGATGATGCATGTAGCAATTGGTGCTGCCTCTGTCCGGCAAGTTTGGTTTTTCGCTGGGCTGGGGGTGTGGTCTTACGTTCTGTTGAGGATGCTGGATGATTTTTTACTGCGATAAATGCAGATATTCCGTAGAGGTTGAAAACCGCCATGCCGGCAAGGCAGTACCCTGCCCGAAATGCAGACATACGGTGATCGTCGGCAAAAAAAATTCTGCTCCCGCAAATGATCCCAATCGGGCGATCTTTTCCTGCAACAAGTGCGGGTTTCAAAAAATGGTGTCGTCTTCCTTTGCCGGGAAAAAGGCGCCCTGCCCCAAGTGCCATTCAGAAAAAACTCTTGTTCGGGTTCCCGGGCAAGGTGGGGGCGTTCGGACGGTTTTATCGAGACTCGGCCTGGCGCTTGCCGCCTTGATATCCTTTGCTCTGGTGGGGGGTGGTGGGTATTTATTGTTGGACAATATGGGAAGTGTGGTGGGCTGGTTCTCTTCTGCCCCGGTCTCTGTCTCTGGGGTCAGACCAGGAGAAAAGCCCGCGGCTACGGTGGCGGCAACCACTCCCGATACACCCCGCTTTGCAGGCAAGGATTTTCATGGGGCGAATCTCGCAGGTAAAAACTTGCGGGGGCTTAATTTTCAGAATGCCAATTTTGAAGGAGCAAACCTCAGTGAGGCCGATCTGCGCGGGGTGAATTTTAGCCAGGCAAATCTGCTCAATGCGGATTTGCGCCAGGCGGACCTCCAGGGGGCTATCCTTGTCGGGGCTAGACTTCAGAAGGCCGATCTGTCCCGAGCCAGGCTAGGGGGGGCAAACTTGGCCGATGGTGATCTTAGCAGGAGCAATCTCCGGGGAGCTGATCTTCAGGAGACGATACTGACCGGTGCCCTTCTGCTGGAAACGGATTGCAGCGAATGCGACGCGCGGGGTGCCGATTTTTCCGGGGCGACTTTTACTAAAACGAAACTAGCCTCGGCGAACCTCAGTGAGGCAAAACTGGGGAATAGTAACCTGACCACCGCCTTTCTTCAAGGGGCGAATCTCACCGGGGCAATACTGAATGAGGTGGATCTCCGGCGCACCAATCTGCGGGGTATTGCTTTGGCCAAGGCGAATTTGAGCCGGGCGAATCTTGATGGTGCTGAGCTGGGCGGGGCGAACCTGGAAGAGGCGAATCTTTCCGAGGCGAGCCTGGCCGGAACAAACCTGGTTGGGGCCAAATTGAATGAGGCTCTCCTGCGCAAGGCCAACCTTAATGGTGCGGTACTCACCGGTGTTAGCGCTGAAAAAGCCAGCTTCCGGGAGGGCAATCTCACCAAGGCAAACTTGGCTGGGGGAGAGTTTGGAGGCGCGAATTTCCAGCAGGCGAATCTCACCGAGGCCAACTGTGAAAAAGCCAAGATGGGGCGGGTTGATTTGACTGGGGCGAATCTCACCGGGGCCCGATTGTCCGGGGTTGATTTTGGCGTCCGTACGCTCATGGTCAACAGCAACCTTACCAATGCCGATCTGCGCAAGGCAAGGCTGAACACCGTCGATTTAACCGGGGCGAATTTGAACAACGCCAGTCTGCAGGGGGCGGATCTTACCAAAGCGAAATTGAGTCATGCCTATCTGAACAGGGCTGATCTGAGCAATGCCGAACTGGCCAACGCCAATTTCAGCAATGCCGACTTGAAGGGGGCGAACCTTTCAGGGATCAATCTGGCGGCGGCTAAACATTTCGATCTCAAGAACCTGCGTGAAACCGTGTTGAGCGATGCGAAGTTGGTCAGCCTCGATCTGCGCAATGCCAATCTTATCGATGCCAATCTGAGCAATGCGGATCTTGCCAACGTGGATCTGGCCAACGCCGATCTGACCAATGCCGTGCTCACCGGAGCCAATCTCCGGGATGGCGATCTTCGCTGGGCAGACCTTACCGACGCCGACCTCTCCCATGCAATTCTGGTCAATGCCAACCTCAATGATGCCGATCTGAACAGGACCAACCTGGAGGGTGCGGATCTGACCAAGGCCTCCTTGCAGAATGTGAAAAATATCAAGCGGGCCAAGAAGATCAATACGGCGAAAGGGTTCAAAGCCCCTGGCCCGGAAAGCAGTCTGGGGTCGATGAGTGCTTCGCGCGGAGCGAAGCAAGCTGCGGCCGGAGACGGGGCTAAGGATTCGGCCGCGGTGACAGGCTCGGACCGCCCCGTGAAGATCTGGGCTTTGCAGGTTGAGAGTGCGGGTTTGGTGCAGCAGCCGTTTCAGCAGGTTTCCGAACTCAGCGCCGCCTATGAAAACATCCGCGATATCGAACTGAATATGAAAAAAATTCAGATGTTTGCCGGCGGGGCGAACAATATTCCCGGAAAGGTCGGGGCCACCCTGGGCGCGCTCTATTCGGTGAATTTCCTGCCGGCGGATCAGACGTTGCCCCTGGTGATCCAATGGTACGGGCCGGACGGAAAGCTGGTCCGCACCTCAAAGCAGCAGGTCAGGTACATGCAGCGTCTGGTTGAGGCGCTTACCCTCACGAGAATGATGCCACTTTACGGAACCTGGAGGGTGCAGTTTTTTTACCAGAACCGGAAGATCGGAGAGCAGCACTTTGAAGTCAGGAATGGCAAGCAGTTGGAAGTCAGTCTTCCCAAACAAGGCGCCATGTTATAGGCATCAAGCCCCTTTGCGCCCATGGTCATTGCAACCTAATAGTCACTATCTTGTGGTTGTTTCCCCCGTTTTGTCTGCAGTGTTATTCTTTTTTGCCGAGGGCCTGCTGGATGGTTTCGGCCATGGTGTTGATGGTCACCGGCTTCCAGAGGATCGCGCTGATTCCTTGGGCTTGGGCTTGCTCCTTGCTGGTTGCCTCGCTGTATCCTGTGGCCAGGACCACCGGGAGATCGGGGCGGATGGCCAGACATTCTTTGGTCAGCTCCAGGCCGGTGAGACCGGGCATCATCTGATCGGTGAGCAGGAGATCAAAGGCCAGGGGATCTTTTTTGAATAGATCCAGTGCGTCTTGACTGTTGTTGAGGGCGGTTACGGTGTGTCCGAGTTTCTTGAGGATGCTCGTCCCAAGCCTGATCAGCATTTCCTCGTCGTCCACCAGCAGAATTCTGGCCTGGCGGGAGGTGGCTCCTGTTTCCCCCCAGCCGGTCAGGGCAGCGGCAAAATCTGTTTCCACCCGGGGGAAATATATGTCAAAGGTTGTTCCCTCGTTGATAGCGCTCTTCACCGAGATGACGCCTTCGTGGTTCTCCACGATTCCATGCACGGTTGCCAGGCCCAGTCCTGTTCCTTCTCCTTGTTTTTTTGTGGTGAAATAGGGGTCGAATACCCGATCCAGGGTATTTTCGTCTATGCCGTGTCCGGTATCCGAAACCGTCAGCCGCACATAGTTTCCCGGCTTGAGTCCTGTCGGCGTGTCGAGCGTCTCCCTGCTGATTACGGCATTTTGCAGTCTGACGACCAAGAGCCCCCCCTGCTGTTGCATGGCGTGGTATGCATTGGTGCAGAGATTCATTACTATCTGATGTATCTGGGTGACATCGGCCATAATTGTTCCGCAATCACCATCGATTTCCTGACGGATGTCGATGGTGGAGGGGATAGTGCCGCGGATCAGTTTGAGGGCCTCTTTGACCACCGAGTGGATCTGCAGCGGCTGTTTCTTGAACTCCGCCCTTCGGCTGAAGGTCAGGATCTGCCGGATTAGATCCCCGGCTCTGCGACTGGCGCCGATGATCTCGGCAAGATTGTGGGCGAGCTCACTGTCGGGAACGGCTTCGAATTTTGACAGTTCCGCATAGCCGAGAATGGCGGTGAGGATATTGTTGAAATCATGGGCGATGCCTCCGGCCAGGGTGCCGATGGCCTCCATCTTCTGACTCTGCAGCAGCTGGTCGGCAAGTCGTTTCTGGTCGGTAATATCCCGGATTACCTCCACTGCGGCAATGATTGTCCCCTTGCCGTCGCGAACCGGGCTTACTCCCATCTCAAAGAAGAGATTTCCCTGGTCGTTGGTTTCATTCATTTCAAACCAGTGGGGCGCACCGTCTTTAATGCAGGCCATCAGCCCGCAGTTCGTGCAGGGGGTCTCTCTCCCGTGGTAGGCAACATAGCAAAGTTGGCCCGCGCAATCGCCATACCGTTTACTGAGAACGGCATTCTGGAAGAGTATCCTGAAGTCTCGGTCATGTACGGAGAGGCCATCGCTCATGGCAGCAAATACCGCTTCCAGGGTGTTTTTTTCCTTGGTTAGGTTTTCTTCGGCAAGCTCCTGGCGGAGAATAGTCTGCTGCAGTTTGGCATTGGTCTCGGTCAATTCTGAGGTGCGCTCACCAACGATTTTTTCCAGGCTCTCCCGGTATTGCTCAAGCTCATATTCCGCCGCTTTGCGGGCGGAGATATCACGCAGAATGGCACCAAGGTAAGGGGGACTGTTTTCCTGCTCAATGGCAAAGCAGCTTATTTCCGCGGGAAGATGGCTTCCGTCCTTTCTCACCAGAAGCGTTTCCTGGGGAGAAACATTTTTTCTCGCAAGAATTCTGTTCCAGAGGCCGCTGAGGGCAGAACGGTATTTGGGATGAATGATTTCGGTGATTGATCTGCCCTGGAGTTCTTCCGCCTTGATCTCAAGGAGTCGGGTCAGGGCTGAGTTGACGAAGATTGTTTTTCCCAGGCCGTCGCTCAGGATAATGAGATCCCCGGTATTTTCCGAGATCATCTGGAAGCGGATTTCACTTTCCCAGAGAGCCATCTCCGTTTGGCGCAGTTGCGTGATATCCGGGAGAAAGGCAAGGATGGCTGGTCTCCCTCCCCATTCGATGACCCCGGCATTGATCTGTAGCCATTTTGCCTCACCATTGACGTCTATCACCCGGAACTGATAGATGTTTGGCACGTCCTTGCCCTGCATTCTGAGTAAGGAGCGGTGCATGACCATTTCTCGGTCTTCCGGATGGATAAAGGCGTGGAAAGGCTGGGAGAGATACGCTTCTGGGGAATAACCGGTTATGGCAAGGGCTGTGCGGTTGAAAAATTTAATCCGGCCGTCCTGGATAACGAGAACGGCCTCGTTGGCATCTTCCACCAACCGCTGAAAGCGAGTCCCTGTGTGGAGCGCAGTGATGTCCTCCCGTGAAACGATAACGTGGCGGATTTGCCCCTCCGCGTCACAAACCGGTGTGCACAGTGTCCGCAAGCGCATGATGTTCCACGGCTTGCTTGTTAAAGTGTTTGGGTAGCTTCGGTCGGGGGCCGCGCAGGCTGTTCTTTTCGTAATTGCGTTCAAAAAAGCGGTACGGTCGTCCTCGTGGGCGGCCTTGATGCAATGATCATTGTCCGCGTCTTTGGGAAAGGTCGGCAGGTTGCGGGCGGCAGCATTGGCCATGAGCAGGGTGCCGTCCGGAAGATAGATTTCCAGCGGCGAGGGAATACACTCCAGCAGTTCGAGGAACGGTGCTGATTCGCCGGGGAGGAATCTGTTGCTGGTGGAGGGAGGAAGGTTCATCGCATTTCGTTGTCTCAACCATGGCTGTTGTGCAATAGGAGCGAGAACTTGAAGAAATGTGTAACTGACCTGCTTACTATTCTATATGAGCAAGGGGCGTTGCGTGAAGTTTTTTTTGTTGGGCAGTAAAGGTGAAATTTCTCAACAGGGGGGAGAGAATGATTTTTGGCTATGGAGCGCAGAAGGGGCGCGGGGCATATAAAAAGAGGCGCAGCCAATTGGCCGCGCCTCCCAGGGGTACAGATTGTATCGAACCGCTCTAGATTTCTTCGGAAAGTGCCATGACCATGGCGCCCTTGGCCGTGGTGTTGAGAGGGTCATCGGCAATCCTGACCTCGGAGATCTCGATGGGGAGATTGAACTCCTTCAGCGCTTTCTCGAAGTGTTCCTTGAAGCCGTTGGGCAGGGCGGTGCCGCCTGCCAGCACGATGGGGATGGGCTTGGCGATCTTTGGAATCTTGTCGGAAGAGTGCAGCACATCCTGCAGGCTGTGGAGCAGGGTGTGGATCAAGTCGTCGTAGTAGATGTGCAGAGCGGTCTCGATCCGGTTCTTCGCGGGTCTGGCTAGACGGAAGGTGCTTTCCTTGATGGTTTTGACCTTGGTGGCCGGTTCGCCTACCGAGACGCCGACCATCTGATCGATGTAATCGCCGCCCTTCTGGATGCTGTAGGTGATAACCGGTACGGAGAGATAGGCCAGGCAGATGTTGCACATCCCGCCGCCCATGCTGATGCCGATGCCGGTGAAGTTGTCTTCCGCCAGCTCGGCCATGACCGTGGCCAGACCCTCGTTGATGGAGATCGGGTTGTAGCCCAGGGTGGCCAGGTACATCTTGATGATCGATTCGTGGTAAACCACGGACTGGCCGCTGTCAACCGGGGTGCCCGGCATACTGAAGCAGATGACCTCGCCGGGGTTTTTCGGCCGCTTGATCAGGGTGCCGATGATGGCCTGGAGCACATTGATCCCTTCGTCCTCACGGGCAGAAAGCAACCCCTTCTCCATGGTGCGACGGGTGTTGGTGTTGAACATGTTGGCAAAGTTCTCGGCCGAATAGCCGAGGATGTAAAACATGTCTCCCTTTTCAAAAAAGGTCACCTCGTTGTCCACCAGGATTTTCTTGGTGAATTTTGAATAGGGGATGGTGAAGAATGCATTGAGCTGTTTGATGGTGTGGATGTTCTTGCCCTTGTTCTGGGCCATGACGATATGGCTGGTGCCGATATCGAGGCCTACCGGGCCCTTGGGGCGCTCGGCATCCTCGCCGGTCTCCTTTTCGCGGGAGACTACGGTCTTCTGCGATGCTTCAATGGCATTATCAATGTTTCCCATTTCTTCCGTCATCCTTATGCTCCTCCTTGTCCTCTATTCCCCGCCTGAGAGCGGTGTGACTGCCCCGTAGCCTGCCGCTTGCGCGTCGCCGATGTATTTTCTGCCTGTTGTTGCGTTCTTTCCTGCAGTTTCACAGGAAAATTGTTATTATTGTACTTTCGGAATTGTAAAAATTCTACTTTATTTTCGACTGGTTCGGCATTCTTCTTGAAGAAATTTTAAAATTTTTTCTTTCACCTCGCAAATAAGGGGCTTAACCGGAGGCAACTTCTCCGCTAAGCCTCCTGGGAATTGAAGCAACGCACGCATGGAACAGGAAAGAAATTTGCACTATCCACCGGAGTTGCCCATCGTGGCGCACCGGGAGGAAATCATCCAGGCTATCCGCACCAGTCAGGTGGTCGTTGTTGCCGGCGACACCGGCTCAGGCAAGACCACGCAGTTGCCCAAGATGTGTCTGGAGGCAGGGCGCGGCAAGCGGAAAAGGATCGGCTGCACCCAGCCCCGGCGGATCGCGGCCATCACGGTGGCCGAGCGGGTTGGCGAAGAACTCGGTGGTGATGGTGATCTGGTCGGGTACAAGATTCGCTTTAAGGATCAGACCAATCGCAATACCCGGCTCAAGTTCATGACCGATGGCATCCTGCTGGCCGAGGCCCATCATGACCGTAATCTTTCCGCCTACGATACGATCATCATCGACGAGGCCCACGAGCGGAGCCTCAATATAGATTTTCTCCTCGGCTTGCTCAAGCAGCTCCTTGTCCGTCGTCCGGATCTTACCCTCCTGATTACCTCGGCCACCATCGACACGGCGCGCTTTGCCAAGCATTTCGGCAACGCCCCGGTGATCGAGGTGTCGGGACGAACCTTTCCGGTTGAGGTGCGCTACCAGCCTCTGGATTCGGCCAAGGAGGAGGAAGGGGAGCAGAGTTATGTGGATCAGGCGGTAGCGGCGGTATGCGCTCTCCACCAGCAGGAGGGGTCGGGGGATATCCTGGTCTTCATGCCGGCGGAGCGGGATATCCTGGAAACCGTGGAAGCGCTGCAAGCCCGGCTGGGCAGGGGGCACGGCCAAGGTGGCCCCGTGGTCCTGCCCCTGTTCGGCAGGCTCTCGCCCGGAGACCAGAAAAAGATCTTTCAGCCGGTAAAAGGCCAGAAGATTGTGGTGGCGACCAATGTGGCCGAAACCTCCATCACGGTGCCGGGTATCCGCTATGTGGTCGATACCGGTCTGGCCCGCTTGGCCAGCTACAATGTCCGGGCCCGAACCAGCAAGCTCCCCATCGTTTCGGTTTCCCGGGCAAGCTGCGATCAGCGTAAGGGCCGCTGCGGCAGGGTGGGGCCTGGGGTCTGCGTCCGCCTCTATTCCGAGGAGGATTACCTGAACCGGCCCGAATATACTCTCCCTGAGATTCTGCGCACCAATCTGGCCGAGGTTATCCTGAGGATGATCAGTCTGAAGCTTGGCGATCCGGCGCGCTTCCCCTTTCTCGATCCGCCTACGGGGCGGGCCATTCAGGATGGGTATGGACTGCTCACCGAGCTTGGCGCCCTGGACCGCAAGCGCCATCTCACCGGGCACGGCAGACTCATGGCGCGGCTCCCTCTGGATCCGAGGATCTCCCGGATGATTATCGAGGCCCGTGAGCACAATGCTCTGCGGGAGGTGACGGTTATCGCCGCGGGCTTGAGCATTCAGGATCCGCGGGTTCGCCCGCTGGATAAGGAGGCATTGGCGGACGCAGCCCATGCCCGGTTCGTCAAGACCCCCTCGGATTTCCTCTTTTTTCTCGCCCTCTGGGATGGGTACCATGCCACCTTTGATAAACTGCAGAGCCTCTCCCGAATGCGCAAATTCTGTGTGAGCCATTATCTTTCCTTCCTGCGGATGCGGGAATGGCGCGATATCCACGAGCAGATCTGCCAGGTGCTGGCCGAGGAGCCTGGCTTTACCCTGAACACGCAACCCGCCGCACCCGACGCCATCCATCAGGCGATCTTGAGCGGCAACCTCAGAAATATCGCGGTGAAGAAGGAGAAGAATCTCTATCAGACCGGGGGAGGCAGGGAGGTTATGATCTTTCCCGGCTCCACTCAGTACGGCAAGACCGGCGACTGGCTCATGGCCGCCGAGATGGTTGAGACCTCGCGTCTCTATGCCCGGACCGTGGCCGAAATCAAGCCGGAGTGGATCGAACCCCTGGCCGGGGAGCTTTGCCGCTCTTCCTATTCCGAACCCCATTGGGAAAAGGGGCGGGGCCAGGTGGTTGCCTTTGCCAAGATCAGCCTGTTCGGGTTGGTTATTGTGGAAAGGCGCAAGGTCAATTATGGCTTGATCAAGCCCGAGGAGAGTCGGCAGATTTTTATCCAGTCTGCCCTGATTGAGGGGGAGCTGAAGGGAGAATATCCCTTTCTCGCAGCAAACACGGCGCTGGTGGCACAGCTGCAGGACCTGGAAGACCGGTTGCGCCAGCGCAGCATCATGGTGGACGATCAGGATCTTATTCGCTTCTACGATGAACGCCTCGGCCCGGAGGTGCGTGACCAGCGCAGCCTGAACCAGTGGCTGAAAAATCCCGGCGCCCAAGCGCTTCTTACCATGACCGCCGATGATATCCGGAGGCAGCTGCCCGAGGCCGCGGCCCTGGAACCGTTTCCGCTTTCCCTGGAGACGGAGGCGGGTGGGCTGGAGTTGTCATACCGCTTTGCCCCCGGGGAGGAGGACGATGGAGTGACCGCAAGGATTCCCCTCAATCTGGCGCAACATCTGCGGGCCGAGCTGTTTGAATGGCTGGTGCCTGGCTTGCTTGCCGAAAAGGTGATGTTTCTGCTCAAGGGGCTTCCCAAGAGTCTGCGCAAACAGCTGGTGCCCATTCCCCAGACCGCCGCGGAGATTGTTCGAGATCTGCCCTTTGGCCGTGGTTCGTTGTACCGAGCCATGGAACAGGTGATCGCTGATTCCTTCAAACTGCGGATTGCCGCGCGGGATTGGCCTCTGGCCGATCTGCCGCCGCATCTCAGGTTCCGTTTCTCTCTGCTCGATGGGCAGGGCAATGTTGTCAGTGTGACCAGGGATTTCACTGCCTTGAAAAGCGGGGCCATGGGGCAGACGGAGGTCTTTAGTCCAGGGAATCTGGCGGCCCTGAAAGAGCAGTGGGAACAAAAACATATTACTCCGGCCCAGTTCGGGCAAACGCCTCCTTCCCTGCCTGTGCCCGGTGGGGATGGCTCCCTGCAGGGCTATGTCTATCCCGGCCTCAGTTACGATGCACAGGAGGGCGTGGGCCAACGTCTTTTTCTCAAGGAAAACGAGGCGCGGCAGAACACCAGGGAGGCGCTGTTCCGCTTGTATGCCAATGGGTTTGCGACCCAAATCAAATCCCTGCGCAAGGAGCTTGCCATCCCTCGTTCTCACTGGGCTTTGTACGAAGGATTGGCCAGCCATGAGCAGATCAACCAAGATATCTGGGATTTTGTTTTTTTTACCGTGTTTGACATCCGCGACGGCCTGCCGCCCACAGCCGAACAATTTGGTGCCAAGATCGAAGAAGTGCGGCACCAGGGGCTGATTTTGCTCTGTCGGGAGATCTTTGCCGCTGTTCTTCTGGTCTTACAGGAACGGCGCACTACCCTCGACGCCATTGCCCGGCTTTCCGGGAAGGGAACAGGGACAGCCCGGGATACGGCGCGGTTTGACGAGTTTCGTCGCCAGGTGACGCAGATTGTCCCTGCTGATTTTTTGCAGAAGACGCTTCCGCCGCGCCTTGCGGCCATGTGCCGGTATCTGAAAGCCCTGCGGATCCGGCTTGAGCGGGCGCAGGTCTCCCCAAGCAAGGATGCGCTCAAGGCGCAGCAGGTGGCGATTCATGAAGAGCGTTATGCCCGGGCGGCCAGCAGCCAGGATCTCTCCGGTACCCTGGGGGAGCGGCTGCGGGAATACCAGGAGATGATCGAGGAGTTCAAGGTCTCGCTCTTTGCCCAGGAGTTGGGCACAGCCTTGCCGGTTTCCGCCAAGCGGCTGGACAAGAAATGGCAGGAGGTTGACCAACTCTGTTCATGATCGAACACTACCTACTTTTCTGTATTTTCCCGGAGAAGGAATTTTTAAATGTGAAAAATGTCGGATTTTTGCTAGGTTAAAAGTTCTTTTTGCTTCCGGGACTTCCACTCTGTCAGGATTAGTTGCAACGCATGGAAAAAACAGACTCTTTTTCACCTGACCCGGAGATCCGGAAACTGCTCGATGCTGTGCAAACAGGGGTTTTGCTGTGCTGTGGAGCAGGCCTGATGTCCTTTGCCAACAGCGTTGCCCTGGATTTATTTCGCCGCGCAGGCCTGGAGGCGCTTGGGCAGCCATGCCATAGGATCTTGTTTGGCAGCGAGGCGCGGTGCGATGGGTGTCCAGCCGAGAGGACTGATCTTGATGGCAAGCGCCAGGCCATTACTCTCAAGACGAAAGAGGGTGACATCTACCTCAAGGTTTCCTGCCAGGTCTGGCAGGGGCAATGTTTGCTCAGTCTCCACGATGTCTCCCAGGAAATTGCTCTTCTGCGGCGTAGCGATCTTGACCGGAAAGAGTTGCAGGCCAAGAATATTCTCCTTGAGCGGCGCCGCCGGTTGAACCAGGAAGAACATCAGTTTCTCACCCAGATCATGGACAATCTTCCCGAAGCCCTGCTCGCCGTGGACGAGAATTTTTTGGTCCAGCGGCAGAACAGGGCGGTTCTTGACCTGTTTCCCAGGCAAATCGGCTCCCATTGCTATGCCCTGTTCGGCAACAGTGCTCCCTGTCCTGACTGTCCGGCGCAGCGTGGTTTTAGTGAGGCCAACGGGCAGAAAAAAAGCCACGAAACAGGGGGACGGGTCTATACGGAAATATTTTCTGTCTCTCCCAACGGCAAAGGGGGGCTGCTGTTGTTCCGGGATATCACCCGGCAGGTCGAATTGATTGGTCAAATTCGCGGCCAGCGTGAAGAGATTGCCAGCAAAAACAAGGTCTTGTCTCTACTTGTTGATTTTGGCATCTACATGCAAAAAGAGACTGGAATCAAAGAGGTGGCCGGATATTTTCTCGATGCGATCCTGCCCGATCTGCACGGCGGTGCGGCTGGTCTCATAATCAACGATATCCGGGCAGGAAATATCTGGCTTTCCCATCAGAGCGGGATGACCACCGAGGAGTGGAAAACCGTTACCAAGGCCTGTATGTCCAGGGATCTGCAGCGATTCAAGCCCGGCGGCCTTTTAGCCGATTCGGTTCTCCCTTGGCGGACAAGCACGCAGATTCCTCTGATGGGAGCCCAGGGACAGAGGGTGGGGCTGGTGTTACTGGAGGGGAGCATTAATCAGGAAGCGCTGGGCATCCTCCGTCTGGTCACGGAACCGTTGGGCGCCTATTTTCAGAATCAGCTTCTCCTCCGTCAGCTTGAGGAAAAGGCGAACAAGGATGCCCTGACCGGGCTTTTCAATCGTGGATATCTGACCCAGTCCCTGGAGGAAGAGCAGGAAAAATTCCGCGGATACGGGATCCATCATGCTCTGGTCTTGGGGGATATCAACCAGTTGAAAAAACTCAATGACCACTACGGTCATGAGACCGGCGATCGCTTGATTGTCGCCGTTGCCGAGGCCCTGCGCAGCACCTTGCGCAATACCGATATCGCGGCCCGGACCGGGGGGGACGAATTCATCGTCTTGCTCACCAACAGCACGGATGAAGACGCGGCTTATTTTATCGAGCGTTTGCAAACCCAGGTTTTCCCCAGCCTCATCCTGCTTCTGCCGGACGGGAGCGAATTCCCGGTCACGGTCAGTCTGGGCAAGGCGGGTACGGACAAACATCCTCCCGAAGTTTTGACCAAAGAAGCGGACAGGCAGATGTATGCAGCGAAAGAACAGTTTTATGCCACTGCTTCCCGTTATCGTTAGGATCTGCTTGTTTTGAGGGCAATTCTTGGAGATCTTTAGGGGGATTCCGCCATTTGAGTTGCTTTTCTTCTGATCTTTCAGTATGTATTTTTAATGCTTGATCGTCCGGTAAGGATAGAGTTCCAAAGCGCGGCTTTGCGTGAACGGCTTGCCGGTTGACGAGCCATTCTTCTGTTTTCCCGAAACAGTAACATAATCCTCCAATGTTCCGTAATGCAATGCAGGTGAACCCTAATATTGTCGGAAGGCTTTTTTTTCTATTCCGTCGTAGCTGCTTGAGCCGTTAGGGGAAAAAATATGATAATCAGGAGAGTCGTTGCCAGGAACAGCAGTCCATGTGTCGCTGGTCAGCTCCAGGCCAATGAACCGAACGCATCATGAGATGGATTGAGCAAGGAAGCAGGGAACAGCATGGTAAAGGTCAATAATTCGCATCTGGAAAAAAGCATCGCCTCCCTAGTTGAGATCACGGATTCGTTCCTGCGGGGAGATTACAAGGGGGATATGCCGGAGGTTGACGCCGAGGGTGTGCTTTCCATGTTGACCAAAAGGATCAACACCATGCTGGTCAACATGAAGACCGTGCAGGTGCCCTTGGCAAGCGCAGGGGAACAGGCGCCTTTTGTCCTGAGCCATGCCCTGGATGTGGTGCAGCTCATGGAGCAGTCCACCAGCGCGGTGCTTGATAAATCCGACAAGATTGTCATGCAGATCGAGGAGCTTGAGAATATGCTTCGCCAGACAGGCGGGGATAATGCTCGGGCCAAGGCGGTGGTTGTCGAGATGAAGGCGGCCATGTACGATATCATTGCTTCCCAGTCCTACCAAGATGTCGCCCGGCAGAAGATGGAAAAAATCATCATTGATCTCAATCAGATCCGCGATTGGCTTCTTGAGGTTTTGGTGATTCTCAATATCAAGAAGGATGGTTCTCTGGAAAATGTACAAAAAAAGAAGGAATTGCTGCGTGGCGTTCAAGCCCCCAGCGCGCCTTCGTCTCTGAAGCAAGATCTGGTGGATGATCTCTTGTCCGAGTTTGGTTTCTGATTCTTAGTCCCTGAACAGGGTTGTTCCGCCCTTTTGTCCCGCCGTCATTTCCCCCCCCCTACTTCTTTGGCCCCTTTTTTTCCCCAAACTGTAGTTCCGCGTCCGAGGCCCGCACATATATGGGCACAGCCGTGGCCGGGTTTAAGAAAGAGCCCTGCCGGAAAAGATGCCAGGCTACGGAACCAATGGCGGCTGCCCTGGCAAAACAGATCTCCGCAGGGGCAAGACAGACCGATTCCCCCAGTAAATCCTTGAGCATTCGGCCATACAGGGGCAGGCCATCGCCCACCAGCAGGGTGGGGGTGGTGATGAATTCGGCAAGTCGTTCCGGCTTGATGACCATGGCTTCGCTGGTTATCTCCGGAAACCCTTGCCGGTTGCAGCGGTAAAGAGCGGTGTAGATCTCTTTTTTGCGGGCGTCAATCACCGGGCAGATGGGGAGGGAGGAAAAGGGGAACTGGCTGGCGATTCCGGTCAGGGTCGGAACCCCGATGAGCGGTTTTTCAGTGGCCATGCACAACCCTTTGGCAGTGCTTAAGGCAATGCGCAGACCCGTAAAACTCCCGGGGCCAAGGGTGACGGCAATGGCGGCAATATCGGGCCAGCTCAGTTCACACTGGGCAAGGAGCCAGTCTATCCCGGCCAGCAAACGGCGGGAGTGGGTGGTGGCGGTGTTGAGGGAATATTCGGCAAGGCAGCGGTCTTCCGCAACCAGAGCCAGGCTGCCGCAGGTGGTGGCGGTTTCCAGGGCGAGAATAACGGCTGGCGTTGCAGAGGAAGGAGGCATGCGCTGCCTCAGCCCCCATTGCCGAGAAAACGGAAATCGTTGTAGAAGACAAAAAGCATCAGGGAAACGAGGAGGATCAGGCCGACCATCTGGAGCCGTTCCCGGGTTTCAATACTCAGCGGCTTGCGGCGGATCGCTTCCACGGCAAAGAAGACGAGATGTCCGCCATCCAGGATCGGGATCGGGAAAAGATTCAAAACCCCGAGGCTGACGCTGAGCAGTCCGGTGAAATGCAGGAGATTGACCCAGCCTGCCGACATCTGTTGCCCGGCCATTTGGGCAATACGGATGGGGCCGCCCAGTTCGCTGGCCGGGACAACCTTCTGGATGATCTTGACAATGCCCAGAAGGGTGATCTTGATCAGGACCCAGGTGTGCATGGCTCCGGTCTGGATTGCTTCGCCCGGGGAGATATGGACCAGTTCGTCGGCGACCCGGATGCCCAGCATGTAGCGGCTGTCGATCACCTCGCCGAAGATGTTCTTGTCCTCTTCCATTTTCGGTTGCCCGGTAATGGTCAGGGTCTGGTCGGCTCGCCGAACCTGGAGGGTTACGGGGTTTCCCCCGCTGAGCTTGATGAGGCGTGCGACGTCATTCCATTCTTGAACCGGGGCGTTATTGATACTCAGGATGAGATCGTTGGCTGCGAGCCCGGCCGTGGCGGCGGGAGAACCCGTGGTGACCGCGCCGATTCTCGCTTCGGTGACCGGTTGGGAAACGCCCATCACCGCAAAGATGGAGGAAAAGAGCAGCACCGCGAAAACGAGATTGAAGAGCGGTCCGGCAAAGACCACCAGGAAGCGTTGCCAGATCGCCTTGTGCGAAAAGGAAAAACCTTCCTGGTCGCTGGCCACTTCGTCGGTGAGGCTTTCGCCGTACATTTTCACGTAGCCGCCAAGGGGGAAGGCGCTCAACAGGTATTCGGTTTCTCCGATTGTCCGGCCAAAAACCTTGGGGCCAAACCCCAAGGAGAATTTGAGTACCCGGATGCCGAACAACTTGGCGCAGAGAAAATGGCCGAATTCATGGATGAAGATCAGGGGGCCAAGAACGAGGATAAAGGCAAGGATAGAGTTCATAGTCTTCAGTTGGTTAAGGTTGTATGTCCCGGCGGCAGCTCCGGCGAGTGGACATCTTTGCCGAGGCGCTGTTGGGTCTGCATGCGCAGGGAGTCAATTATGGAGGCAGCCTGCATCCGGGCGGCAAGGTCGGCGTCGAGGATCGCGGTCAGGCTGGCCGCCTGTTCTCTCGGCAACCGGCTCACTGTTTCCGCAACGACCAAGGCGATTTCCGGAAAGCGGATAATGCCGGTCAAAAAGGCTTCCACCGCCACTTCGTTGGCGGCATTGAGCACGGCTGGCAGGCTTCCCCCCCGCTTGCACACCTGGTAGGCGAGTTTTAAGGCGGGAAATTTTTCAAAATCCGGGCGGGAAAAACTCAAATCCTGGGCCTGCGCCAAATTCAGGCGCGGCATATTCATCCGCAAGCGTTCCGGGTAGGAAAGGGCGTAGGCAATAGGGATGCGCATGTCCGGCACCCCCAGTTGGGCGACCACCGAGCCGTCAACGTATTCCACCATGGAATGGACGATGCTCTGCGGGTGGACGAGAACCTCAATGTCTTCGACATCGATATCAAAAAGCCAGCGGGCTTCGATAACCTCCAATCCTTTGTTCATCAGGGTGGCGGAGTCGATGGAGATTTTTTTGCCCATCTCCCAGTTGGGGTGGGCCAGGGCCTGTTCGGGAGTGACTGTCCAAAGGTCACGCTCGGCCATATTGCGGAAAGGTCCGCCGGAAGCGGTGAGGATGAGTTTGCTGACATCCGCTTTTTTCCCGGCCTCCAGCGCCTGGGCAATGGCGCTGTGTTCGCTGTCAATGGGCAGCAGGGTAACCTTGTGGCGTTTGACCGCGCTCATGACCAGCTGGCCGGCCATGACCAGGGTTTCCTTGTTGGCCAGGGCGATGTTTTTGCCGGCTTCGATGGCGGCCATGGTGGGGGTAAGGCCGGCGGCGCCGACGATGGCGGAGACAACCGTGTCCGCCTCGGGCAGGGTGGCAACACCAATATTGCCTTCGGTGCCGGTCATAATCTTTTCAGACCAACCTGGGGGAAGGCTCTGGATCAGTTCACCCGCCAGTTTTGCCTCGCCGATGGAGACCTTCTCCGGGTTGAAGGCTTCGATCTGCTCGCGCAAGAGGCGGCCATTGGTGCCGGCGGCCAACCCCACAATGCGGAAGCGACCCGGGAACTGGCGGACCACCTCCAGAACATTGCGGCCGATGGAGCCTGTTGAACCAAGCAGGGAAATGTTTTTCATGAGTCCTTTTGTTGTCTTGGGAAATGACGGTCAGCGATACCATGCAAGCACATGGATATCACAGCAAACACAGTCCTGTCTGAAAATACAACAGGTAATAGAGTACCGGCGCGGTCAGGAGCAAGGAGTCGATGCGGTCCAGCAAGCCGCCGTGTCCGGGCAGCAGGCTGCCTGAGTCTTTCACGCCAAAGGCCCGCTTGATCACTGATTCCGAAAGATCTCCGGCCGCGCCGAGGCAACCGAGCAGGAGGACGATGAGGCAGATCCAGAGGATACTTTGTTCGGGCAGAAAAAAGTGGCGGACAAGGAGGGAAGCGAGCAAGCTGCCGGCCAGGCCGCCGAGAAATCCTTCCCAGGTTTTCCCCGGGCTGATGGCGGGGCAGAGCTTGTGCCTGCCAAATTTGCTGCCGGTATAGAAGGCAGCGGTGTCCGAGGCTGCGGTTATGGCGGTAAGGAGCAGCAGCCAGGCACGGCCCTGCGGCAGGGCCATGAGCAGGACCAAATGGGCGCTGCACAGGCCGAGGTAGAGATAGCCAAATCCGCCGCGGCTGATAACCTCAAAGGGGAGGGTAAGGCTGGAGTACCGAGAAAGGGTGAAAAGCAGCAGGGCGACCAAGGCAAGGCTTAAGCCGCAAAGCAGACCGACAGGTGCGCCGGAATACGCGCCCAGCAGGGGGAAGAGACCGAAAAGGATTATGGGAACCCGGATTCGTTGGCTGAGTTCGGAGAGGGCAATGGTCAGATATTCGTTCAATGCCACCGCAGCCAAACCGGTGATGACCAGCCAGAACAAGGGGAATGGTCCTGCGAGCAGCAGGAGCAGCCAGGCAGCGCTTGCGATAATCCCGGTAATAAGTCGTTTCATGCTGATCCTGTCGTAGGTCCGTCGCTGCGGCGGATGATCAATGGGTGGAAGAGTGTTCCGCCTGTTTGCCTGTTTTGCCAAAACGCCGTTGCCGCGTCTGGAAATCCAGAATGGCGGTCAGCAGATCTTTTTTTCTGAAGTCCGGCCAGAGGATTTCCGTGAAATAGAGCTCCGCATAGGATGCCTGCCAGAGAAGAAAATTGCTCAATCTGGTTTCTCCTCCGGTACGAATGACAAGATCCGGGTCCGGCAACCCTGCCGTATAGAGGTGCTGTTCCAAAACGGCCTGGTCGATTGCCTCGGGATTCAGGGTGCCATCCTGGCATTTGCGGGCAATTTCCTGGACGGCCTGGGTAATTTCACTCCTGCCGCCATAGCTCAGGGCGAGATTGAGGATCAGGCCGGAATTGTTCGCGGTTTCTCGGATCACCCGGTCCATGACCTTGCGGACTTCCGTCGGAATCCGGTCTTTCTGTCCCAGGCAGCGGAGACTCACATTGTTTTGGACCATGGTGGTCAGTTCGCTTTCCAGAAAGGACTTGAGCAGCCCCATGAGGGCCTGTACCTCAAGGGGGGGACGTTTCCAGTTCTCCGTGGAAAAGGCGTAGAGGGTAAGCACGCCGATGCCAAGTTCGCGGGCGGCACGGACGATATCCTGTACGGATTCGACCCCGGCCCGGTGGCCCATGATGCGTGGTTTGCCCTGCTGTTCGGCCCAGCGGCCATTGCCATCCATGATGATGGCGATATGGCGGGGCAAGGCGGCGGTGTCAGGTCTGGACATGGGGAATATCTCGGTTTTCAGCAGGTTACCGCAAGCAACCGGCGGAAGCAAGGCCGGGGAGGGGGCACATCATCAAACCGCCATAACCTCTTTTTCTTTTTCCGCCATGATTTCATCGATCTGTTTGATGAATTTGTCGGTGGCGTGTTGGGCCTCATCCTGCATCCTGAAGAAGTCGTCTTCGGAGATTTCCTTGTTAGTTTTCTGTTTCTTCAGCACGTCGATGGCCTCGCGCCGCAGATTACGCATGGATACCCGGTGTTCTTCGCTGATCTTCTTGACGGTTTTCACCAGTTCTTTGCGCCGTTCTTCGGTCAGCTGGGGAATATTGATTCGGATCATCTTGCCGTCGCTGGAGGGGTTGAGGCCCAGGTCCGAAGAGAAGATAGCCTTCTCGATGGCGGGGAGGAGCTGGGTGTCCCAGGGCTGGATAACCAGCATCCTGCTTTCCGGGATGGTCACGGTACCGACCTGATTCATTGGCATCGGCGAGCCGTAGGCCATGACCTTTACCCCGTCGAGCAGGGAGGTGGTCGCCCGGCCGGTCCGGATCTTGGTGAGGTCTCGTTTGAAGGCCTCGATGTTTGCCGTCATTTTTTCGCTCAGAGCGTCGATAATCTCATTCATTGTCCTCTCCCTGTATCAAGGTGCCGATCTGCGCGCCGCAGATGGCTTTCTTCATATTGCCGGGGATATTCATGTCAAAAACCATGATCTTGGTGTTGTTGTCCATGGCCAGGGATATTGCCGCCGCGTCCATGACTTTGAGGCGTCGGTGCAGAACCTCGCTGAAACTGAGGCTGGAAAACTTGACCGCTTCCGGGTGCTTGAGGGGATCCTTGTCGTAGACCCCGTCGACTCTGGTGGCTTTGCAGACCAGATCGGCATTGATTTCCAGACCGCGGAGCACGGCGGCCGTATCGGTGGTGAAGTAAGGGTTGGCGGTGCCGGCCCCGAAGATCACCACCCGTCCCTTGTGAAGATGGTGGACCGCCTTCTGCCGGGAATAGGGTTCACAGACGGTAAGCATGGGGATGGCGGAAAGAACCCTGGCCGAGATACCCTTTCTTTCCAGGGCGTCCTGCAGGGCCAGGGCATTAATGACCGTGGCCAGCATGCCCATGTTGTCGGCGGCGGCCCGGTCCATGCCGGTAGAAGCACCGGCTACCCCCCGGAAGATGTTCCCGGCGCCGATGACCAGGCTTGTTTGCACCTTAAGGGCGACCAGGGCCTGAATCTCTGTGGCGAGATAATCAAGCACCTTGGTGCTGATGCCAAAAGCGGCGTCACCCATGAGGGCTTCGCCGCTTAGTTTTATAAGAACTCTCTGGTATTGAGGGGCCGAAACGGAATTGTCCATGTTTTCCTGGTTATTCAATTACGGCCACTTATGCCGTTCTTTTCACAAGTAATGCCAAGGTTATTCGCACCCGTCACCCTGGCTGTGTGCATGCTCAGCCCAGCCGATGGGCGGTGATAACAGGGTTATGCGCCAACCTGAAAACGGGCAAACCGTTTGATGCTGATGTTTGCGCCCAGCTTGGCGGCAACTTCCTTGAGCAGATCCTGGATCGAGATGTCGGGATTCTTGACGAATTTCTGCTCGAGCAGACAGCTCTCGGCAAAAAAGCGATCCATCTTGCCGCCCACCATCTTCTCGGCGATGTTCGCGGGTTTGCCGGAGTCGATGGCCTGCTGGATGAAGATGTTGCGCTCACGCTCCGCCAGATCCGCGGGAACCTCTTCGCGGCTGATGGAAACGGGATTGGCTGCGGCAATATGCATGCAGATATTCTTGGCGAACTCGATGAAATCGGCGTTTTTAGCAGCCGCGTCGTTGTCGCAGGCTAGCTCGACCATGACGCCTAACTTGCCGCCGGCATGGATGTAAGTTTCGAGCACGCCCTCATTGAATTTGGCGAAACGTTTGATCCCGATGTTCTCGCCGAGCTTGGCGACCAGCTCGTTGAGCATATCCTGAATGGTAAGCGCGGGGTTTTTAACGAATTTCTGTTCCAAGAGCTCGGCAGGAGAAGCGGTTGCGGTCTCTGCAACCTGGGTGGCAACATTCTTGGCGAACTCGATGAAAGCGTCACTCTTGGCGACAAAATCGGTCTCGCAGTTTACTTCCACCATCACGCCCAGTTTGCCGGAGTCTTGGATGAATGTTTCCACCAAGCCTTCGCTGGTTGCCCTGCCTGCCCGCTTCTGGGCAACCGCCAACCCTTTCTGGCGGAGCAGATCGACGGCCTTTTCCATGTCGCCGCCGGTCTCGGTCAGGGCTTTTTTACAATCCATCATCCCCGCGTTGGTTTTGTCGCGGAGCTCTTTTACCATCTGACTTGTAATATTCACAGTTCTACCTTCATGTGCTCGTGTAATCTGGAAAGCGTCTCGTAAGCGAAATCCCCGGCCTGGTTCACAGGGAACCCAGCCGGGTGTTTTTCAGAGAGGCAGGTTATGCGTCGCCTTTTTCGGCCGCAGCCTTGGTGTCGGTATCCTTATCGCTGGCAGCCTGATGCGTCGCGGCAAGTTTTTCCTTCCCGCTCAAAACAGCCTCTGCCATTTTTGAGGCGATCAGCTTGATGGAGCGGATGGCGTCATCATTGCCGGGGATGAGATAGTCGATGCCGCGGGGATCGCAGTTGGTATCGATCAGGGCGACCACCGGGATGCCGAGACGGTTGGCCTCTTCGATGGCGATCTTCTCCCGTTTCGGATCGATAAGGAAAATGGCGGCGGGCAGCCCCTTCATATTCTTGATGCCGCCCAGGTTGCGGTCCAGCTTGATCGCATCCTTTTGGATCTGGAGGGCTTCTTTCTTATGGTAATGGTTGATGGTGCCGTCTTCCTGCATGGCTTCGTATTTCTTCAGCTTATCAACACTGTTCTTGATGGTCTGGTGGTTGGTCAGCATGCCGCCCAACCAGCGGTTGTTGATGTAATACATGCCGCAACGCTCGGCTTCTTCCTTCATGATGTCCTGGCCCTGACGCTTGGTGCCGACAAAAAGCACGGTGCCGCCCTTGGCTGCGGTCTTGGCGATAAATTCGTAGGCCGTGTTGAAAAGGGGCAGGGTCTTGTCAAGGTTGATGATGTAGATCTTGTTGCGGGCGCCGAAGATGTACGGCTTCATTTTCGGATTCCAGCGACGGGTTTGATGGCCGAAATGCATGCCGGCCTCCAGCATTTCCTTCATGGTCATGTAAGACATGGTACTTCTCCTTTGGTTTTGGTTTTGCTTCCACCCCATCGCTCCAACCCGATTCCGGGCACCAGAGGAGCATTTGCAGGGGTGTGATTATTTTTGAACCCGAATTTTTTAACACCCAAACCGATTTTTTGCAAGGAAGAAGAGGTGGTTTGCTCTTTTTTTCGTTGTGGAGTTGGTCTGTGATAAATTGTTGGAGGGTTGATCTCTCTCTGGGGAGGTAAAGTTCGTCGTTTGTCTTGGAAAAAACTTGACGCCTCCGGGAAAAAAAGCAAAGGTCCCTTTTTACTTCAGGCAACACATTCCCAGGAACAGGTATGACGAAAACAATCAGCGACCTATCGCCTAAAAAGATTCTGATCCGTTCAACCAATTGGATCGGCGATGCCATCATGACCACTCCGGCGGTGCGGACCATAAGGGAAAATTTCCCCGCTGCCGAGATCACCATCCTGGCATACCCATGGGTGGCAGATATATTCAAGGGGTGTCCCCATGTGGATCGGGTCATGCTCTATGAGAAAAAGGGCAGGCATAAGGGGTTGGCCGGGATGTGGAGGTTGGGTCGCGAACTTGCGGCCCAGCGCTTTGATATGGCCATCCTCTTGCAGAATGCCTTTTCCGCCGCCTTGCTCGCCCTGCTTGCAGGGATTCCGGTGCGGGCCGGGTACCGCAGGGATGGCCGCGGGCTGCTGTTGACTCATGGGGTGTCCATTAGGAAAAGTACGAGGGAACGGCATCAGGTCTATTATTATCAGGAGATGCTCAAGGACCTCGGCTTGATGTGCGGGCCCCAAGAGCTGTTCCTTGCCCTGCCGGATGCCGCCAACAACTGGGCCAGGGATTTTCTTGCCGCCAAGGCGAAAAGGGTGGTGGTGGGCTTGAATCCTGGGGCTGCTTATGGCCCGGCCAAGCGCTGGCCGGCAGAAAGGTATGCTGGCCTGGCCAAGCGTCTGGCCGAAGAGCTGGGCGCCACCCTGCTGGTTTTCGGTACGGAGGCGGATGGTGAAGCCGCGGCGGAAATCAGCGCGGCAGCGCCCGGACAGGTGCATGATCTCACGGGCAAGACCTCTTTGGCCCAGGCCATGGCCCTGATCGGTTTGTGCGATGCCTTTGTCACCAATGATTCGGGTCTGATGCATGTGGCGGCTGCCCAGAAAACGCCGCTGGTTGCCATTTTCGGTTCCACCGATGCAGTGGCCACCGGGCCGTTTGCCCCCAAGGTGGAGGTGGTGAACAAACATCTCCCCTGTAGCCCGTGCATGAAAACCCATTGCCCCCAAAACGATTTTGCCTGCATGCTGGAGATCGGGGTGGATGAGGTGTACGCGGCAACCTACAAACTTCTGGTAAGCGAGGACTGAGCATGCGACCGGCCGTATTTCTCGACAGGGATGGGACCATCAACGAGCAGATGGGCTACATCAACCACATCACTCGGTTTGTCATGCTGCCGCGGGCTGCGGCGGCCATCCGCTTGTTGAACGAACAGGGGATTCCGGTGGTGGTGGTTAGCAACCAATCCGGCCTGGCCCGGGGCTATTTTCCCGAAAGCCTGATTGCAGAGGTGCATGCCAAGATGACTGGGGCGTTGTCCGAGGCCGGCGCTCATGTGGATGGGATTTACTTCTGCCCCCACCATCCCGAGGCCAAGGAAGCGCGCTTCCGTCTCGCCTGCGATTGCCGGAAACCAAAGCCGGGGTTGTTTCTTCAGGCGGCTGCGGAGCTCGACCTGGATCTGGCCCGCTCCTACGTGGTGGGAGATCGCTGGTCCGATCTCAAGGCGGCGGCGGCGGTACAGGCCAAGGGCGTCCTGGTCCTCACCGGCTATGGCCGGGGGGATTACGAGTACATCGGGCCGAAGCAACCGGTACAGCCCGCGTATGTGGCGGAGGATCTCTATGCGGCGGTGCAGTGGATTGTGCAGGATATGGCGGGGTAAGCGATTGGGGAGGCGAGCAGGGGGGGCTTAATGCCGTTTCTTTTTCTCCGGAAATTCGTAGATCACCTCGTTTTTCTTAATGAGGCCGAATTCCCGCCGGGCCACTTCTTCCAGATAGACCGGGTCTTTTTTCAGCTTGGTGATTTCCTGTCGTAACGCGGTGTTGTTCTCGCGCAGCTGGTCGTTCTGGGCCAGAACCTCTTCCAATTCATTTGCCACCCCGTAGTATTTCAGGGCGCCGTAAGGCCCAAATACCGACCAAGCCCCGACCACCGTGACAATGAGCACGCTGTACAGCAGCACTTTCTTCCGGTCGTTCTCAGAGAGGTTCGCTAGCATGGCCGCCTATTGCAGATGATTTATCCCGCTTGAGCCTGGGAGTTGGCTGATTTTTTCTCTTATTATTCCTGTTAGATAGCATAGATGCGCAGTTCATGCAATCGGTGAGTTGTACAGATGATTCTTGCCGACAATGAACGAAGAGGGAATGGGGTCACTTCTTATGCGATCCGCAGCAGCTTCAGGACAATAATCCCCACCTCGTACAGCATGTAGAGGGGGACGCCCATGAGCAGCATGTTGAAGATATCGGGGGTCGGGGTGAGGAGGCTGGCGATGACGCTGATAACCAGCACGGCGTAGCGGCGGTTTTTTTCAAAGAAGGATCTGGGCAGGATTTTTATCTTGGCCATGAAGATCATGAAAATCGGCAATTCAAAGATCAGCCCGAAGGCGAGGACAAAGATGGCGACAAAGGAGACGAAGTCGCTGATGGAGATGACGGGCCGGAGCTGTTCCGTCTGGAAACCGAGAAGAAAATCGATGCCATAGGGCAGGGTGATGAAATAGCAGAAGGAGGTCCCGCTGTAAAAGAGAAAGCAGGTAAAGAGTACGAACCAGAAGATAACGGTCCGGGATAAGGTGAAGGGCTTGGCCAGGGCGCGCCAGATAAAATAGCTGAGCATCGGCATGATGGTGAAGATCGTCATGGCCAGGGCGATGGTGAGATGGGCGAGAAAGGGTTCCGCCACCGTGAAAAAAGCGAGTTTTTGGTGGAGATGGGTCTGGATGCCTGTCAGCAATCGATGGGAGATACTGTAGAAGCCAAGGCAGCCCAGAAGCATGGCAATCGCCACGCTCAGGAGAGCCCGACGCAGGTCTTTGATGATGATGGCGATTCGTTGGATGGTGGTGTCCACGGGTACCGCCTGGGCTATTGGGAATTGTCGGTGGAATTGTTGCGGGGAGGACCGTGGATCTCTTTATCCAGCCGTTTGAAAAAAACCTCCATAAACTCATGCCGCTCGGCAGCCAACCGTTTGCCTTCCGGGGTCAGCATCTTGTCTTTGATCTTGCAGAGTTTCACCAGAAATTCACGATAGGCCGTGTCTTCGGTGGAATAAGACTTGGTTTTCGCCACATCCACCCCCTGGTTGTGCAACCGGGCTCCGACCTGGCCGGCAAAGAGAAAGGCGCGGCCAATGCCGATGGCGCCGATGGAATCGAGCTTGTCCGCGTCGAAAAGGATCTTGGCTTCCAGGGTTTCCGGGATCTTGTTGTTGCGGTAGCGGTGCGATTCGATGCAGTGCAGGATTGCTTCCTGCATTTCGGCAGAAAAGCCTAAGCCGGTGAGAATGGTGCGCGACATCTCCGCACCTTTGGTGGCATGGCAGATCTTCCCTTGGGAAAGCATTTCGTGGCTGCGGCCGATGTCGTGGAGCAGGGCCGCGGCGCTCAGGATATCCAGGCGGGCGTTCATCATGCGGCCGATGTGGAGGGCCAGGTTGTGCACCCGTTCGGTGTGGTCCGGGCCATGGCAGCCGCCTTCGGCCTGGCAGTACTCATGGGAAATGGCCAGCAGCCGTTCGGTGAGCTCACGACCGAGGGGCGGTTCGCCCTGCAGCTGCCCGGCAGAGAGGGTGCTCGGCTGATTGTCAATGCTCGGAGAGGACATGGTCCAACCACCTGATGCCGAGACGGAGCAGGGCAAGGTCTTGTATGGCAATTTCCTGCAGTTCGTTCTCGGTGATCGAGAAGGGCAGGGAAATATTACCGTCGAGGAGCAGGTTGCGAAAGGTGTCCAGGGTATAGAGAGCCAGGAAGATATCTATCTCCCGCGCTTCCGGCTGATGGCCATCCTTGAGGCGGGGATGGTGGAGGATTCTCAGCAGTTCATCGTTTATCCCGTTGTAGATGGCCAGCTCCTGGTCCTTCTGCCATGCCGCGATGTTCTGGGGCTCGCCCTCGTTAAATCCTTTGCAATGGGGTTCGTTGAGGAGGACGTGCATCTCGTGGTGATCGCCGTCCGGGGTGGTGAAGGCTCCGCGGCCCAGAGGATAGGTGCGGCAGGCAGCGGGGCGGTCGGCATACACGCTGCAACCCGAACCGGTTACAAACGGGCAGCTGGCCCGGCCATCATCCACCATCCCGAGGAAAACCAGGGGAAAAGCGTTGCCTTCTTCCTGCTCAACAAGTGCGTACTGGTGAAGAAAGACCGAGGGTGTTAGGCCAAGATGGCTGCTCAGCCGGAGCACATCGTAGGGGGTGAGGGCAAGGTCCAGCTGCCGGCAGCAGTCGGTAAAGCAGGCAACGCCGGGATGGCAGCTGAACCGGAAGGTCTCGTCGGGGTTCAGGGGGTGGACGTGCTCTGGGGCAAGATCGTCCTGCATACCTATGCCGTTTTACCGCGGTGCCAGAGGGTGAGCAGGGGGCTGGCCACGAAGACCGAGGAGTAGGTGCCCACCATGACCCCCACCAGCAGGGCAAAGGAAAAGTCGTGAATTACCGAGCCGCCCAAGACATACAGGGCTGCCAGGACCAGGAAGACGGTGAGCGAGGTGACGATGGAGCGGCTCAAGACCTCGTTGGTGCTGGTATTGATCAGGGTATCGGTGATGTTTTCCGGGTCGTCGCTTTTGTGCAGGTTTTCGCGGATCCGGTCGAAGATGATAACCGTGTCGTTTAAAGAATACCCGGCCAGGGTCAGAAGCGCGGTGACGGTGAGCAGGGTGATTTCCATGTTGAGCAGCCAGATGAGACCCAGCACCGCCAAAACGTCATGGAGGGTGGCCAGGGTGGCGGCAAGGCCGAAACGCAGATCAAAACGCAACCCCAGGTAGACGATTACCCCGAGCAGGGAGATGACTACGGCCAGCAGCGCTTTTGATCGCAAGGTGTCGCTCACCGAGGAGCCGATCTCCGACTGGTTCTCCACCACGAAGTGTTTGTCCGGAAAGTCGGTGTTCAGCTGAGCGGTGACCGTCTCGGAAACGTGGCCCACCACCTTTTCGCTGTTTTTTACCTTGACGATCAAGCGGTTCTCGCCCTCGACCTTTTGCAGTTCAACGCCCTCAAGATCCCCCTTGGCCAGGGCGGAACGGACCTCGCCCAGGGAGAAGGGCTGGCTGGACTGGTACTGAAGCAGGGTGCCGCCGGAAAAATCGACGCCCATATTGGCCTGGCCGCGGATGATCTGGACAAAGGCCAGACAGCCGATGAGCGCGAAGATGCCGGAGATGGCGAAGGTCAGGTTCTTGATCCGCATGTAGTCGAGCTGCGGGTTCTTGAGAAAAAGCATAAAGGAAAGTTTCTTGAGTTTCCGTTTGCCCTGCATGGATTCGTAGAACAGCCGGGAGGCAAAGAGGGTGGAGAAAAGATTAAAGATGATGCCCAGGGAGAGGGTGGCGGCAAACCCCTTGATGGGGCCGGTGCCGAAAAGGAACAGGGCCAGGGCGGTGATCAGGGTCGTGACATGGGCGTCGATGATGGTCCAGAACGCCTTGGCGTAACCGGCTTCGACCCCGGAGCGGACGGATTTGCCCAGGGCGAACTCTTCGCGCATCCGTTCGAAGATGATGATGTTCGAGTCTACCGCCATGCCGATGGAGAGGATGATACCGGCAATGCCCGGCAGGGTCAGGGTGCCGCCCATCAGCGCCAGTCCGGCAAAGAGCAGGAGGATGTTGAGGACCATGGAGAGATTGGCGATAACCCCGGAAAGCCGGTAGTAGACAGCCATGAACACCACCACCAACAGGGTGCCGAACAGACCGCTCATCAACCCTTTGTTGATGGAATCCTGGCCCAGGGAGGCGCCGACGGTCAGGTTTTGGACGATTTCCACCGGAGCGGGCAGGGCGCCGATCCGCAGGACAATCGCCAGGTCGGTTGCCTCCTCGTAGCTGAAGCTGCCCGAGATCTGGGCGGAGCCGCCGAGAATCTTTTCCCGGATTACCGGGGCGGAACGGACCACCTCATCCAGAACAATGGCCAATCGTTTGCCCACGCTTCTTTCCGTGACCTGGCCGAAAATCGTGCCGCCGCGACCGGTGAGGTCGAGGCCGACATAGGGTTCATTGAAGTTGCCGCCCACCCGGACCTGGGCATCCTTGACCATGTCGCCGGTCATCAACACCTGATTCTTGAGCAGGATGGGGATCCGTGTTTCCTTCTTGGTGGTTTTGTCCACCTCTTTTTCGAAATAGATTTCGGAGCCGGCCGGGAGTCTGCTTTGCAGGGCGAGATTGAGTTGTTTTCGGCTGGCCCCCTCCTGCCATTGGCCGGTCTGGATGGCTTGGGAGACAAGCTGCCCCAGATTGAGGCCCGGTGTATCGTCCACCAGTTTGAACTCGAGCTGGGCGGTGCGGCCGATAAGGTTCAGGGCGCGCTGCGGATCCTTGACTCCGGGGAGCTGAATGACGATTTCGTCCGTGCCCTGCCGGACAATGGCCGGTTCGGCCACGCCGAACTGGTCGATCCGATTGCGGAGAATCTCCAGGGACTGGTCCACGGCCTTGTTGTTGATGAAGTCGATTTTTTCCTGTTTGAGGCTGACGATGATCCGCGGGAAGGATCCTTGGGCGGTTTGGAAATCGCCGGCAAGATCGGGAAAGTCCTTGTCCATGATCTGCTTGACCGTTTCCAGGGCACCGGTGTTGGGCAGGGTCAGAATGATCTTGCGTGCGTCGCCGGAAGCGGTGCGGACCACGGTGATTTTTTTCTCGGCCAGGGTATTTTTGAGGTCCTGCACCGAGAGGTCCAGGTTGTTCTCGATGGCTTTTTTAAGATCCACCTTGAGAACCAGATGCATGCCGCCCTGGAGATCCAGGCCCAGCCGCAGTCCTGCCGGAGCAAGATATTTCTGCCACCAGACCGGAACATTGGTGAAGGAAGGGGCAACGGTCAGGCCGGCAAAGATGGTGACAAAGAGCAGGATGAGTATTTTCCAGCGCAGGGAACTCGTCATAAACACTCCGTGATGCGGGTTAATGTGCAGGCGGACACAATACTCTTCGGCGGCGTTGCAACAACAATCCGCACGGGGGGCGCAATGAGAGCAACGGTCCGCAAGGCAAGGAGAAGCAACATGATGTCCTGGACAAAGGTCCCGGCGTCATGGAATTTACCCGTTTATATCTGCGGGACCAGAGCCATCATGATTCGGTGCGAGATTATACTCCCCTTTTGTCAGAAGTCAAATTGCAAAAAATGAGGGGTGGTCTTGGGCTCCCAATTGAATACGCGGGGATCCTTTTCTTCTCTTTTTTTCATAATAAAAATTCTGGGGCAAGAATTGGCTATGCTATATTGTTTATAGTTGAATATTTTTTAGCGGAAGAGGCGCGCAGAGGAAATGACCAGAAAAATTCTCGTTGTCGATAACCATCCCATGGTGCTCAAACTCATCGCCAATCTGTTGCGCAAGGATGGGCATGAGGTTCGTACTGCCGAAGATGGTCTGGGCGCCTTGGAGATCCTGAAATCATTTGTGCCGGACATCATTTTTGTTGATCTGGTGATGCCCAATATCAGTGGCGAAAAGCTCTGCCGCATTATCCGCAAGATGCCCAATTTGCAAGGGGTCTATCTTGTTATTCTTTCCGCCATCGCCGCCGAGGAGGAACTTGATTTTACCGCTCTGGGGGCGGATGCCTGTATTGCCAAGGGAAGCATGACCAATCTGACCAGGCACATCGCCAGGGTGATTGAATTGGCAAGCCTTACGGGCAGACAGGAGAGATCTCGGGAGATCTTGGGACTTGATGAGGTTGCGACCCGGGAGATCACCAGGGAATTGCTCTCTTCCCGGAAGCATTTTGAGGTAATCCTTCGAAACATGTCCGAGGGGATTCTTGAGTTTGCCGCAAACAAGAAGATTATTTTCGCAAATCCCACGGCGGTAACACTGGTGGGGGTGCCGGAAGAAACGCTGCTGGGGACGGAATTCACCGATATTTTTGGTGATCATTCCCTTGAAACCGTGGTGGCGTTGTTAAAAAGGCCAGGAGAGGGCGCCAGGAAAATTTCTGAAGAAGCGCCGGTCCTACTCAATGGCCGACAGGTTTCCTTGCAGTTTTTGCCTGTTGTCGGCGATGAAGGCACTTCCACCATTGTCCTCATTCATGATGTTACCAAACGGAAGCTCGCAGAGGAAAAGATCGGTGAGCAGAACAGATTTTTAACCAAACTCATTGAGTCGTTGCCCCACCCATTCTTTGTGGTTGGGGCCAAGAATTACGAGGTGTTGCTGGCCAATTCTTCGGCCCAGCGTCATCTGGCTGCCTTGGATGAATGTCTACAAGAGATCGGTAAAGGCGAACCATGCAAGGCCCCGCCGCCATACGAGCCTTTTGGGCGGGTGCTGCAGGATAAAGATTCCTGTCTTATGGAATATGTTGTGCAGGGGCAGGACGGCCAGGAAACCACACACGAGATCCATGCGCATCCCATCTTCGATAAGAAGGGGAAGGTCACGCAGATTATTGAATACCGATTGGATATAACCGAACGGAAAAAGGCTGAGCAGGCCTTGCGTGATTCGAAGGATGAATTGCAAAAAGCCCTGGATAATTTACGGATTGCCCAGCAGGTGGCTATCCGTCAGGAAAAATTGGCCTCCATCGGCACGCTGGCCTCGGGAGTGGCCCATGAAATCCTCAATCCCCTCAATATCATAGGCACCCTTGCCCAGGTCATGCAGCTTGAGAAGATTCCTCCAAGCATGCGGGAAAATTTGGATGAAATGTTGGCCCAGATCAAACGTGCCACCAAGATTACGAATAACCTCAGAACATTTTCCCACCAGCATGCCTTTGAGGTCAGCATGGTCGATGTGCATGCGCTGTTTGACAAGACCGCCGCCCTGCTTGAGCATGATCTGAATCTGGATAATGTGCAGGTGGAAAGGCATTATGCCCCTGATCTTCCCCGGATTGAAGCGGATGAGGATCAATTGGCCCAGGTGTTTCTTAACCTGGTGAGTAATGCCCGTGATGCCATGTTGTCAGGCGACAAGCGGATCATCATTGAAACCCGGGCAAAGGATGGTGGGGTTGAAATCCGCTTCTCTGATACCGGCCCCGGCATTGGGGTGGACGAGATTGGCAAGATATTTGATCCGTTTTTTACCACCAAGGATCCCGGCCGTGGTACAGGGTTGGGGTTGTGGATTGTTTATTCGATTATCGAAAATCATTGCGGTACCATTCGGGTTGAGTCGGAGAAAGGGAAAGGTGCGCAGTTTGTGATTTTTCTGCCAACGCATCTACAGGGCCGAGAAGATTGTGGGCTGGTAGAGGCAAAACAGGGACACTCTGTCGGGGATAATGGATGAAGAAAAAAATAAAAATCCTTATTGTGGATGATGAATATGCCTTCTGCCGGTCGCTGAAGATTTTTTTTGATAAGATCGGCTTTCAGGCGCTCATTGCCACCAATGGGGAACATGCCCTGGATATCGTCCGGGAGGAAAAACCCGCTATTATGACCCTCGATATCCGGATGCCGGGTTTTAACGGCTACGATATTCTGCAAAAGGTCAAAAGACTGGACCCCGACCTGTTCATCATCGTTGTCACCGCCATCGATGTGCCCAACATGGAGGAGATGCTCGAACACAGCGGAGCCCATGCTCTCCTGCACAAACCAATCGATCTGCAGAAACTTTCTGATACGCTCTACGGTTTTGTCGGGCATCTGCTGTAGACTTTTGGCCAAGGAGTTCTTCCTTGTCCTTCCTTCAATGAGATAGGGTCGTCCCGGCTTCCAGCTGGATGACTGCTGCGCAACTCCGATTCAGGTCAAGAGCCTGTTGGCTGAGCGTTTCCTGGTTTTGCTAAAAAAACAGAGGTGTTCGCTTATTGCGCTCTTTTCGCGATGCGTAACGCTTGATTATTTAGTTGAGTAATTCCCTTCTTTCCTATAATTGTGAAAAGTATCTTGTATTCTCGGCAGTATCCCAACACCTTGGAGCCTTTACATGAACGAAGCAGCCGGCTACAAAACCGATATTCTTCTGAAGTCCGGAACTAACGAGCTGGAGATCATAACCTTTTTTCTCCAATGGCACGATCAGACCACCGATGCCATCAGCAGGACGGCATACGGCATCAATGCCGCCAAGGTCCGGGAGCTGGTGGCCATGCCGGAAAACCTGACTGAGATTCCGGAGAGCGTTTCGGCCATGAAAGGCGTTTTTCTCCTGCGGGACCGGACCATACCTTTGGTCGATCTCTGTGATTGGTTTGGCTATGTGCCGGATCTTAGCCCAGAGGCAAAAGCCAAATGGGTGGTTATTGTCACCGAGATCAACGGTAAGTTTTTCGGCTTTATTGCCCATGGGGTGGACAAGGTCTACCGGGTCAGCTGGACCAAAATCATGCCGCCGCCGCCGATCATTGCCCATTACAGCTCCCTCACCGGGGTGTGCCTGGTGGATGGCAATATCATCCAGATGGTTGATTTCGAGAGCATCATCGCCTCCATCGACCCCAGCATGGTTATTGATTCCGACGCCCATTCCATCAGGGAGCGTCCTGATTCGGATCAGGCCGACAAGGCTGTGGTGATTGCCGATGATTCGCATCTTATTCAGGATCAGATCCGAAAAACCCTGGAAAGGGCGGGGTACCGCGTTGTTTCCCATTCGGACGGGCAGTCTGCCTGGGAGTATTTGGAAAAACTGAGAACCAATGGCACCGTGCACGATCAGGTGCTGGCGGTGGTCAGCGATATAGAGATGCCGCGGATGGACGGCCATAATCTCTGTAAGCGGATCAAGGAAAATAATGGCTACGATGGTATTCCGGTCATGCTTTTTTCTTCGCTGGTCAACGATCTGGCCCTGCACAAGGGACATGCCGTGGGCGCTGACGATCAGATCTCCAAACCCGAACTCGGCCAGCTTGTTACCAGACTGCAGGACTGTCTGCGCCGCTACGCGGCTTGATGCTCCCTGTTTTGTGCGGGGCATTTTTTTCCAGACACCATCTGTTGCGCCCTCCCCGGTCGTAGCTGTAGCGAAGAGTGCCGGATAAGGTCATGAAGAGCGCCATGTATATTTACCGGGCCAACAGGGTTGAATCCCTGCTGGACTCGCTGACCGAGGTTTTGCGCGAGCCGCTTGCTTCGCCGCTTGCCCCGGAATGCATCATCGTGCAAAGCAAGGGCATGGCAACCTGGCTTGGCATGCAGCTTTCCGGCAGGTTCGGGGTGTGGGGTAATCCCGATTTTCCCCATCCCCGGCAGTTTGTCCAGCGGCTGCTGCGGGCAACCCTCGGGGAAGAGGGGGACCGGGTACAGCGGTACAGCCGGGAAAGGCTTGCCTTTGTGATCTGCACCCTTCTTGATGCGTGTCGCCACGATCCCGATTTTTCTCCCCTGACCTCCTACCTCGCCGATGGCCCGTTGAGCAAGCAACTCCAGCTGGCCCGGCAGATCGCCCATCTCTTTGATCAATACGCGGTCTACCGGCCCGAGATGATCCTGGCCTGGGAGGAAGGCGAGAATCGGGCCTTGGGTCATGAGCTGGCGGAGGATCTCTGGCAGCCCAAGCTCTGGCGCATGGTGGTGGCGCAGCTGGGGTGTTGCTCCCCGGCCCGGCTCATGCTCAGAGCCAGGCAGGGGCTGGCCGCAGGCACCATCCCCTTTCCCCATCTTCTCCCCACCCGGGTTTCCCTCTTCGGCATCGACACCCTGCCCACCGTATATCTTGGCATCATGGGGGAGTTGGCGCAGATCCTGCCGGTGCATCTGCATCTTTTTTCTCCGGCGGAAGGGTACTTCGGCGACCTCCACTCCCCGGCGGAGGCGCACCGCGCCTTGGCCCGTTTGCCTGCCGGGCACGACCCGGCCGATCTCTACCTGGAGGTCGGCCATCCGCTTCTTGGTTCCATGGGGGGTATGGCCCGCGACTTTCAAGAAGTGCTTGAAGGCTCGGTCTCCTATGTCGAGGCGGGAGAGCAGTACCTTGCCCATGATGCGCCACAGACCATGCTGGAGGTGGTGCAGAACGATATCCTGCATCTGAGCCAGCGCTCTCCGGCAAGCGGGAACGAGCCTCCCCAGATACTGAGCGAAGACGATGCTTCCCTCCGCATCCACGCCTGCCACAGCCGTCTCCGCGAGGTTGAGGTGCTGCAGGATCAATTGCTGGGCCTGTTCCAGGATGATCCCGATCTTGCCCCCCGTGATATCGTGGTGATGCTGCCCGAGGTTGCCGCCTACGCGCCGCTGATCGAGGCGGTCTTTGGTCTCCCCTTTGAGGACAAACGCTTTATTCCCTACCGGATCGCGGACCGCTCCCTGCTGAGCGGCGCCCCGCTCATCGAGGTGTTCTTCCGTTTTCTCCAGATGGCGCCTAAGAGAATGTCGGCCTCCGAGGTTCTGGAGCTGCTGGCCTGCGAGGCAATCCTCCTCAATTTTTCCCTTACCTCGGAAGAGCTGCCGAAAATCCGGCTTTGGGTGGAAAAAACCGGGATCCGCTGGGGGATTGACGAGCTGCACCGGGAGAAGCTGCAGCAGCCGAAAGAGCGGCAGAACACCTGGCGCTTCGGCTTCGATCGCCTGGCCCTGGGCTATGCGGTTCGCAGCGATGGAGCTTTTCTGGGCGATATTCTGCCCTATGAGGAAATCGAGGGCCAGGGCGCGGAGCTGGCCGGCCGCTTTATCCATTTTTGCGAGACCCTCTTTGCCCAGGGCGAAAAGCTCTCCGCCGCCATGGAGATCCCAGCCTGGCAGGATGTTCTTGGTGATCTGCTCCAAGCCCTTTTCCTGGCGGATTCCCCCCAGGCCTGGCAGCTGCAGAAGATTCGGGACAGTTTGGCCCAGATCACCCTTGAGGCGCAGGATGGTGGCTTCAACCAGCCCCTGGACCTGAACGGGATCACTATCCTCCTCAAGGAGAAACTGACCGCCCAGCCAACCCCCCAAGGCTTTCTCGAGGGGGGGCTGACCTTCTGCGGCATGCTGCCCATGCGCTCGATCCCCTTCAAGGTTATCTGTCTGCTCGGCATGAATGACGGGGCTTTCCCCCGGATGGAGCATCCCCAGAGCTTTGATTTGATCGCCCGCTACCCGCAACGGGGCGACCGGGCCAAACGCAACGATGACCGCTATATCTTCTTGGAAGCCTTGCTTGCCTGCCGCAGCAAATTCCTCCTCTTTTATCTGGGCAATAACCTGCGAGACGGCAAAGCGTTGCCGCCCTCCGTGGTGGTGGAAGAGCTGCTGGACACCCTGGCGGAAAGCTTTAGCCTTGCGCCTGACGCATCCAGCCCCGAGCCTGATTTTGATGCCCGCCGGAAAGCGCTGGCGGCGCGGATTGTGCTCCGCCATCCCCTGCAGCCTTTCAGCCAAAAATATTTTTCCGGTGCGGACCAAAGGCTGTGCAGTTTCGGCGCGGAATACTGCCGGGCGGCCCAGGCAAAACAAACAGGGATTCGGCGCAAATATGTATTCCTGCCCGCACCCCTGCCTCCACCCGTTGCTGCTCCTGCCTCGGTTTCTCTCTCTGATCTAAGCCGCTACTTATCGCAGCCGGTCCGCTGGTTTCTTGAAAACCGGCTTGGTTTTTTCCTGCAGGAGAGAACCCGGGAGCTCCAGGATCGGGAACCGATCCATCTCGATTCTTTGGAGAAATACCAGCTGAGCCGGGATCTCCTCGCCATGCAAGGGGAGGGGTTGGGTAGCCCGAAAATCCTTCTCGCCCGTTGGAGGGGGGAGGGACGGATTCCCTTGGGCCAGGCAGCGCAGGCGGTTTTCAGCGAGATCAAGGATACCGTGCGCCCCATTGTGGAAGAGCTTCTTAATTATGGGCCAGGGGATACGGATCATCAACTTCCGCCGTTGCGCCGGGAGATCCGTCTTTCGCAGGATCTCACCCTGCACGGCGAATTAACTGGCCGATATCCCTCCGGCCATCTCTCTTGGACCAACAGCCTGCTCCATGGCAAGATCCTGCTTCCAGTCTGGCTTGAGCATCTTTTCCTCTCCGCCGTATCTCCGGAGGACCAGCGTTGTGAAACCACATTGATCGGCAGGGGGCGAGAGAAGGGGACCGCCCAGGTCTTACGGTTCTCTCCGGTACCCGAGGCGACAAGCCTACTCCTTGATCTGGCCACCCTTTTTGGTAAGGGGCTCAGTGCCCCCTTGTCGTTTTTCCCCAAAAGCGGGCTGGTCTTTGCCCAGGCCCTGCATGATGGAAAGGGGAGCGAGGAGGAGCTGCTGATTAACGCCTTTGCCAAGGCAGAGGAGGAATACCTCGGCAACGACTTTACGCCTGGTGAGGGGGAAGACCCCTATTGTCGGCAACTCTTCGCTGAGACCCTGCCCGTTTCCCCGGGCTATACCCTGTATGCCGAGGCCAGCTCCCCACCCTTTGCGGAGCTGGCCAGCCGGATCTTTACCCCCATGCTCAATCATATGGAGGAGCTATGAGCCGGGGTTTTGATCCGCTTCTGATCGCCGGTACCGGGGTGCAGCTCATCGAGGCCAGCGCCGGCACCGGCAAGACCTATTCCATCACCTCCCTTTACCTGCGGCTCTTGCTGGAGCGGCGTCTGACCGTGGAGCAGATCCTGGTGGTCACCTTCACCGAGGCGGCCACCGCCGAACTGCATGAGCGGATCAGGACCCGGCTGCGGACAGCGGCGCAGGGGTTTCAGGATCAACACGGCGGCGCGGATCCGTTTCTCTGTCAACTTCTTGCGCGTAGCACCGATCATGAGGCGGACCGCCGGTTGCTTGCCCGGGCGGTAAGCGATATCGACAAGGGGGCGGTCTCCACCATCCACGGGTTCGCCCATCGGGTTTTACAGCAGCATGCCCTGGAAACCGGGCTGCTCTTCGAACTGGAGCTCACCGGCGCCACCCAACTCCTGGTGCAGGAGATCTCCGACGATTACTGGAGCAGCTTTTTTTACGATCTGGATCATCGGCTGGCGACCCTGGTGCGGCAAGGTGTTTCCCCTGCGCAGTTGCGCTCCCTGACCCAGGAGGCGATCCGGCACGGTGATTTTGCCATTGTCGGCGAAGTCTCTTCGGAGGATGAGCTCCCAGGCCTGATGCAGGAGTTTTGCCGACTCTATTCCGAGGTGCGGGATTGTTGGCAGGAGCAGCGCGAAGCGCTGGCGCACTACTTTGCCCAGGCAGAGGGATTGACCAAGCCATTTAAGACGCTGCTGGACAATGGCTTGCTGGACCGGCTGGCTGATTTTTTCGCCACCGACGAGCCGGCATCCTTTGCCCCGCCGCGCCACACGGAACTGCTGGGCGGGGAAAATATCTTTCAGCCGGACGGCAAGATCTTCACCGCGACCGCCCTGAAAAAAGGGGTGGTGCAGAGCAATCCCTTCTTCGAGCTCTGGGGCCGATTGCTCGCCCAGACCGAGGTCATGGGCGCCAGCTGTCAGGCGCGGTTCCTTGCAGGGGCGGCGCGCTCTATCCGGGCGGAACTGCCCAAACGTCTGCTGGCCGGTCAACAGCAATCCTTTGATGAACTCCTCACCGGGCTGGACCGGGCCTTGCGGGGGGTGCAGGGCGCTTCACTTGCCCAGGCGATCCGCAGCCGTTTCCCGGTGGCGCTCATCGATGAGTTTCAGGACACCGATCCGGTCCAGTACCGCATCTTCCGGACCATCTATGGGCATGGGGGAGCGGAAGCGCTTTTCCTGATCGGCGATCCCAAGCAGGCGATCTACGGTTTCCGGGGCGCGGATATCTACGCCTACCTCGGGGCCGCCGGTCAGGCGGAATCTGAAAAACATACCATGACCACCAACTGGCGGGCCGACCGGGGGATGGTTGCGGCGCTGAATGCTCTCTTCGGCGGATTGGCCCATCCCTTTGTCGATGGCCGGATCAGCTACGCCCAGGTCGAGGCGCGCCCCGGGGCGGAAAACCTCTGGCATTCCCCGAGCCTCGGTTCGGGACCCCTGCAGTTTCTCACCCTGCCCGAGGACCTCTGCGGAGTAAAGGGGAAACGACTGGTCAAGAAACAGCTTGAACCCTTGATTCCGGATCTGGTGGCCGGCGATATCGCCGGGCTCCTTGGAGGCGATACGAGGATCGGGGCGCGCTCCGTTCGCGCCGGGGACATTGCCGTGCTGGTCCGCACCAACACCCAGGCCGCGGAGATCCAGGCGGCCTTGCGGTCCAGGGGAATCAACGGGGTGCTCCAGAGTAAGGCCAGTGTCTGGGGGAGTACCGAGGCGCAGGAATGCCTGCGGTTACTCGCGGCGGTGGCCGAACCGGGCAACGAACAGCTGCTCCGCAAGGCGCTTGCCACCACGATGCTTGGCTTCAGCGGCAATGATCTGGACCGCCTCAACCAGGCGGAATCCGAACTCTACGCACGCATGGGGCGGGCGGCGGCCTGGCAGGAGGTCTGGCAGAAAAACGGGGTCATGCGGATGCTCCTGGCGGTCTGGCAGGAGCATGGGGTTACCGGCAGGCTGCTGTTGTTCGAGGATGGCGAGCGGAGATTGACCAATCTGCGGCATCTGGCTGAACTGCTCCAGGATACGGAGAGCCGGAATCATTTCAGCCCGGAGATGCTGGTGGACTGGCTCAGCCAGACCCTTAGCGCGGGCGAGAGCGGCGAAGAGGCGGAGCTGCGTTTGGAAAGCGATGAGGATGCGGTGCAGCTGGTCACCATCCACCGCAGCAAGGGGCTTGAGTACCCGATCGTCTATTGCCCCTATCTCTGCCTGGGCGGCTCCGGCACATCCAAGCAGCCCTTTGTCTCCCTGCACGATCCTAAGGCTGACTGGCAGGGGAGGATCGTCCTCTTTCCCGATGAGGCGGCCCGGGCTCTGGCGGCGGGTGAGCGCTTTGCCGAAGAGCTGCGCCTTGCCTATGTCGCCATGACCCGGGCCCGGCATAGCTGCCATATCCTCTGGGCGCCGGTCTCCGGCTACGATTCCAGCGGCCTGGCCTGGCTTCTCCATGGCGATCAGGCGGAGCCCGAAGCTGCGGGCAGCCCGGAGGGGTTGCAGGAACAGCTCAAAGGGTGCACCGGCCCGGAGCTGTTGGCGCGGCTGCAGGCTCGGGCCAAGGCCAGCGAAGGGTGGCAGGTGCGGCAGCTGCAACCGGGCACGGCTGCGACGGGCGAAGCAGCCAAGCCGACTGCGCCGGCGGAGCTGACCTGTCGCACCGCGGTGCGCAAGCAGGCCCAGGTCTGGCGGATCGGCAGTTTTTCCCATCTCACCGCGCAGAGCAGCCATGACCCGGGGGAGATGGAGCCGGAAGGAGCGGCGGAGGAAGGAACGGTTTCCGAGCAGGTGGTGGAGATTTCCCCCGTTGCGCTGATTTCCCTGGCCCAGTTTCCCAAGGGACCGGTGGCCGGCAACTTTTTTCATACCCTTTTTGAATTAACCTCCTTTCCGCAAGAGAACCCCGCTCTGTTGCGGGAGCTGGTGCGGGAACAGCTCCGTTTTTACGGCTATCCGGAGCAGCAGTGGCTTGCCCCGGTCTGCCGGGCCTTTGCTGAGGTGCTCAAAACCCCGCTCTGCGCAACGGATTCCTTTTGTCTCGGCGATCTTCCCGACGGCCAGCGGCTCAACGAGATGCCTTTCACCTTTCCGGTGGGCGCAGGCTTGGGCGAGGAGGCCAGCCTCTCCGCCGAGCTGCTGGCCCGGCCCTTTATCGACCATCCCCAGGGGATTCCCGCCGGGTATGTCGAGAGTCTGCGCGCCTTGCGCTTTATCCCCCTGCGCGGCTTTCTCAAGGGGTTTATCGATCTGGTCTGCGTTGTGAACGGCAAATGGTATCTGCTGGATTACAAGAGCAACCATCTCGGCGACAGCCGGGATGATTACGCCAGGGAGAAACTGCCTGCGGCCATGGCCCACCATCATTATTTCCTCCAGTACCACATCTACACCGTGGCCCTGCACCGCTATCTGAGCTGCCGCTTGCCGGGTTATGTGTACGAGCGGGATTTCGGCGGCGTCTTCTACCTCTTTTTCAAGGGGATGCACCCGGACTTCGGTTCGGAATTCGGGGTGTTTGCAGACCTGCCCCCCCTGGCCCGCATCGAACAGCTCTCGGAGATATTTCAGAGTCTGGCAGGGGAGGGGTTATGATCAATAACCGTCCAGCAGCACCGCATCTGCTTTGTCATCGGCCTGGCCCGCATACAGGGTGTATAGCGGGCAGACCTCTTTTGCGCATCTACGGCACTGCTGAACGGTTACAATTCTGGGGCAGTCGGAAATTTTGTGCCTTCGGAGAGCGATTATCATGATCAGGGAGATTGAACAGCTCATTGCCAGTGGGATGTTGGACCAGTTCGACCGCTATTTTGTCAGAACCCTGCAGCGGCTTGCTCCCTCCGCTCCTCACCGAACCCTAGTTCTTGCCGCCCTTACCCGTAAATCCGTGGCCAATGGCCATGTCTGCCTTGATCTCAAACGGTTGCTGGAAAGTTCCCTCCCCCCCGGCGGGGGAGGGTTAGGGAGAGGGGGAAACAACGATGAACCCGGAAGGTTGCAATTTCCCTCGTTGGCAGAACTGGTTGTCGAATTGCAGGAAAGCCCTCTGGTGAGCCGGGATGGGAGCCTTGCCCCGCTGGTGCTCGAAGGGGATCGGCTCTACCTGCAACGCTACTGGCTCTACGAGGAGGAGCTGGTCCAGGAGATTCGCGTACGGGCGGCAAACCCCGTACCGGTGCAGGAGGATCTGCTTGCAACCTGTCTTGTCCAGCTCTTCCCCGCCACGGAGCAGGATGCTCCGCAACGCGAGGCGTGCAGTGGGATCTTTCGCCAAAGGCTGGGCTTGATCACCGGCGGCCCCGGCACCGGTAAAACCACCCTGGTTACGAAATATCTGGCCCTGCTCTTGCTCTATGCCCAGGCCTCGGGAGAACCACCACCGCGCATCTTGCTCCTGGCCCCCACCGGCAAGGCAGCGGCCCGGCTCACCGAGTCGTTGCAGCAAAAAAAGGGGGAGGGGATGTTGCCGGAGCTCTCTGCCGCCATGCCCGGTAAGGCCTCCACCATCCACCGGGCCCTGGGCTATCGGCCGGAAACCCCGACCACCTTCCGCTATAACCGGGAAAACCCCTTGCCATGCGAGGTGGTGGTGGTCGATGAGGCCTCGATGATCGACGTGGCCCTCATGGCCAAGCTCTTTGCCGCAGTCCCGCCCACCGCCCGTCTTGTCCTGCTCGGCGACAAGGATCAGCTCGCCTCGGTGGAGGCGGGCTCCATCTTGGGGGATATCTGCGCTGCGGTCCTGGACGATGGTTTCGGGATCGGAGACAATCCTTTGGCCCGCTGCGTTGTCCGGCTGACGGAAAGTTTCCGTTACTCTTCCCAGGAAGGGATTGGTGCGCTGGCCAGGGCAATCCATGCTGGCAAGCCCGATGAGGTGGTTTCTCTTGCGCAAAAAGGCTCAGCGGAAGTCAGCCTGTTGCCGCCTCTGCTGCAGGGGGATCCGACCCATCCCCTGGCGGAGATGATCCTGGCCGGATACCGCCCCTTTCTGGAAGCGAAGGATCCTCTTGCGGCCCTTGAGTTGTTTGAACAATTCCGCATCCTCTGCGCTCACCGGAGCGGGCCGATGGGGGTCTCGTCTCTGAACCGGTATGCGGAAAAGGTCCTCGCCCTTCAGGGGTTGATCGATCCGAATACCCCGTGGTACCGGGGCAGACCGGTGCTGATCCAAGCCAACTCCTACCCCTTGCGCCTCTTTAACGGCGAGACCGGCATCCTCTGGGATGCGGAAGATGGCGAGGGGCTCAAGGCCTTTTTCTTTTCGGAAGGCAGGGAGGGGGTTCGCTCCTATTCCCTGCGCCAGGTGCCTGCGCATGAAACAGCCTTTGCCATGACCATCCACAAGAGCCAGGGCTCGGAATTTGAGCGCGTTGCCCTGGTCCTGCCTGGAGAGGATTCAGCCCTCTTGAGCAGGGAACTCCTCTATACCGGGATCAGCCGGGCCCGGCGTCAGGTTGCCTTGGTCGGGCGGCCACAGGAGATTGAGGTGGCGGTGGGCAGGAGGGTGGAGCGGGCTTCTGGGCTTGGAGAAAAATTGACAGCTTGAGTGAGGTTGTCCGGCTAAAGTGGATGGCGTTTGGCAAAAAAATAATCCCTTTTTCCTGGAACTGTCAAACCAGTCCCCATGCCTCTGCAAACGCTCAGGCTGTAGTCATTAAAAGGTTTTCTGGCGGGGGATTATTGCGTAAATAATCACTTGCTTCGCGAATGATTTGCTTCGCCGTTTCTTCTCGGGGTTGGCATCGCTCAGCCCAGGAACGACCGGGATGCAGCACATCCCATCGTGGTCGCAGTCCAGCATGCCGTCCCTTGCCTGGATCGTGGTTGCCGAAGCCATCTATGAGTTTGTTCCACAGAGGACCGAATTTTGCGATGAGAAGGGACTCTCCGAGAGGTATCCAGATGTCATCCACAACCAAGTATCGGCAATGAAAGTCCGCAACGTCTAAATTCGATGCGTCCTCAATGCTACGTGTGTGTTGCGTCAAGCGGTTATATAAGACCTTGCCTGGGTTCGCTTCTAAATCTCCGCCCTTGCGCGCACCCTTTGGAACCGCTTTCCCAACGTAGATGGGGGCGGTGAAGAGGCTATTCCTGTTCCGGATGGAGATGGCTTCGTAGCCCGGAAATTTGCCGGAATAATAAATCGCATATATACCAGCGCCATCGAAGCTTTGCAGCTCGGATATGGGAATCACCGGTTGTCGGAGCATTGCCTGTCCGACACTTTCTCCTAAATGACGCTTGGCGAGAGGATTGAATGGAATTACGTTATTGTCTGTCATGCAACGTTCCTTCCTCTGGAGCGGGCCAGTTTATGAAGCTCTGATTCGGCAAGCTGTTCCGCAACGGACGCCGCCACGCGGCGTCCCAAGGCAACAGGTACGGCATTGCCAAGTTGGCGCATGATTTCCGACCATGAACCATGGAAAACATATCCATCGGGAAAGGTTTGCAGACGTGCTGATTCCCTTGCGGTAAAGTAGCGAACATCTCCATTTTCGAGAACCATCATGTTTTCTCCGCCAGGGACACCATGATCTCCGGCTTTCAATGTCTTGGCAGGCAAATCTAGTGGACTCCCGGTGTGTCCAGGATAAACCTTTGCACCACCTTGGAAGCTGTGGTTCAGGAAATCCAGGTCATTGCACTGCCGAGGGTCGGGGATATCGACCAAGGCATCCCGAACCGTTCTCCAAGGGTGTTCTGTAAGGGGAAACAGCATGTCGGCCAGTTTACGGACCTTGCCTTTTAACTTTGCCGGGAGCGCGGGACGGGACTTGCTTGAAATCCCGTGGCGTTCCCAATATTCTCCCGTGACCCACTGGGAGTATAAAAGGGCGTCGAGGCTGTGCGTCGTGCGCGGAAACGACCACTTTATCCCCAGATCGGAACGAAAACCAACAATGAAAACACGCTCGCGCTTTTGTGGAATACCGAAGTCAGCCGCTGTTACCAAGGTAGGGACTACGTTGTACGTCAGCCCGGACAAGTGCAGGGCTCCCGAGGTTTTTTCTGCCTGGAGCCGTTTCATGTGTTCCAGCCAACTGTCACGGTCCTTGCGCACAACCTCTGGAAATTCCAGCTGCAGGAGAATGTATTGATAATAGTTGGCGAAGCTTGAGCGGGTTAGCCCCTTCACGTTTTCGACGATGAAGGATTTCGGGCGCAACTTGCGAACGGCTTCCACGGTTGCTGGGAACATGTCACGTTTGTCGCCGAAAGCCCTGTGCTTGCCAGCCAACGAAAATGGTTGGCAAGGTGGTCCTCCGGCTAGAAGCTCGATTCCTTCAGGAATTGATGCCCAGTCGAAATTTCGTACATCACCTTCCCAAAGTGGCCACTCCCGAACAACCGGGAAACCGCGCCGTTGATTTTCCCTAATAGTGTCACAGGCCCATTTGTCCCATTCCACTACAGCCAGAGACTCAAATCCAGCCAGGGAAACTCCCATGGCGAGACCACCCGCGCCCGCGAAAAGCTCGACTGATTTCATTTTTTCCTGCCTTTAAATGGATTAAGGAATTCCTGTATGATGCGAGAGACATTAACCGGGTCGCCTAACTGGCACTCCCACACTACCAGAACGTTCCACCCCAACTCAAGCAATTGTTGATGATGAGAAAGGTCTCGCTGTCTGTTTGTCTCCAGCTTTTCCTCCCAAAAATCGAGCTTGGATTTTGGTAATCTTGCGAGTTTGCATCCTTCGTGCCGATGCCAAAAACATCCGTGCATGAAGATTACCGCATGTCTTGCAGGGAAAACCAAATCTGGCTTCCCTGGGAGATTTTTGACGTGCAGACGATAACGGAAACCTAACCCATGAACAAGACGACGCAATTTCATTTCCGGATTCGAATCCTTGCCTCGAATCCTAGACATACGCTCGCTTCGTTCTTTTAGAGAAAGAGTGTCAACCAAAAGCTTGCTTCTTTGCCTATCAGTAATGGCATGGAATCGGGTTCATCTTTTTAAGGGACATCCCCCAGTTTATTTAGCAGGTCTGTGAGCACTTTCGGCAGTGTCAGGCGAGCAAGATTGCTTAAATTATGGGTTGTTGTTGATGCGTGATTGAGCCGTCTCGTAGACTGTCTGCTTGTCGCGCTTGCCTACGGTGATGACGGTCACGAAAACAACATCATCGTCCACACGATAGACCAAGCGATATCCGGCGCTACGCAGTTTGATCTTGTAGTAGTCCGGCATCCCTGAGAGTGCGGCGGAGGGGATTCTCGGATTTTTTAGCCGTTCGGTCAGTTTTTTCTTAAGCGGTTCGCGGAGGCTACCGTCCACTTTATGCCATTCAGCTAAGGCCAGCTTGTGAAAGCGCAGCCTATAACTCGTCAAGGCTCACCTCGACAAAAGGCCCGTCGGCACGTTCCCTAACCAGCTTGGCGTCTTCCAGGTCTTCAAGATATGCCATCAGTCTTTCGTAGTAAGCGGCAGGAAGAAGATATGCTTCGGGCCGGTTGTGATTCAGAATGGCCACAGGGCACTCGTCGGCTTGCTTGAGAATGTCGGCAAAATTGCGTTTCAGCTCTGTCACGCTTACCGTGGTGTTGGAAAAAATAGTGTCCATGGGTGATCTCCGAGTATAGATTGATGCTGTATTTGATGTCTAATATAGCATCAATTTAGAGAAGGGCCAAGAGTAATCGCAGGGGGGAGGCGTACAGAGAAAACGGGGACATCCCTCTTTTTTGTTTAGAGCAGAGCAACACCTCCGGGCGCACCTCTTACCGATACACCTCGTCATGGCTGCCGACATCAAGCAGGATAATTTCTTGCTCTGAAATCAGGATGGTCAGGGTAAGGCGGTAGCTGGAGGTGATGCTGATTGCCTGCACTCCCTGTAGCTTGCCGCCAAGGTGGTGGTAGCGAAGATGGGGCTGAAAGGGATCGCGCTCCAGATCACTGAGAATCGCTGCGAATTTTTCCCGCAAGTGCTGGTGTTGTGTGAGAAACTTCCGGGCCGAGCGGGTGAAGCCGGAGGTCCAGACGAGGGTGTACATGCATCAACCTTCTGCGTCCAGTTCTTTCAGCAACTCCGCAGCGGTGCCGCGTTGCACTCTGCCGGCGCGCAGGTCTTCCAGCGAGGCCAGCACCCGCGCCGTGTGCGCCTCGTCCTCCGCCTCCAGCAAGGCTTGGTAGCGATCCTCGGAAATCACCACGTATTGCGGTTGATTGTTGCGGATCACATGAAGATCGCCTTTGGCAATGCAATCATCCACCGCAGCGATACCGCGGCGCTTAATCTCCTGGGCAGGGATGGTATTCATTTGATGGCTCCTTTTTGGTACTTAATTGAGTACCAGAGTACCACGCTCAACAGGGGAAAGCAACGTGTCATGTTTCTCAATCCTCGGTGCTTGTGTTAATCGTTTGTAATCAGACCCCTCCAGGCGCGGTGCCTTTTCAAAGAAGCCCGATCTCTCCAAGCATCCCCTTGGCCGCAGCAAACAACCCATCCTTGCCCGCTTCGCTTCTCGCCTCGACATAAAAGCGCACCTTGGGTTCGGTGCCCGAGGGCCTGATCATCAGCCAGCTGTTGTCTTCGAGAATCATCTTCCTGCCGTCAATGGTGATGACCTCGGTGATCTTCTTTGGTTCTCCGCCAATATCAAGCACGGTCCCGACCCCGTATTTTTCCAGTCCGGCCAAGGTGTCTAGCAGCGCTTTACCCTGCCGGCTTACCTCGACCCCGCCCTTGCCCGGGTAATAGTAGCCGTATTCCGCCTGGATCTCGCTGAGATACTCGCCGAGATTCTTTTTCAGGCTGAGCATCATGTCCAGGGCGAGGATCAGGCCGATGTAGGCGTCTTTTTCCGGGGTGTGGCCGACCACCGAGATGCCGTCCGATTCTTCGAAGCAGACCAGCGCCTTGCCGATCACCGGCTTGAACTCCTTGAAGCCTACCTTCGGCTCAAAGATCTCCTCGTGCAATCCCTTGGCAATGGCGTTGGCAAAATTGCTGGTCGCCACGGTCTTGGCTACGAGGCCGTGCTTGCCCTTTTTCTCATGGAGATAATGAAAGGCCATCCCCCCGAAAAGGTTCATGTCGATCTCGACGGTGCCGTCGGTGAAACGGATGCGGTCGGCGTCTGGGTCGATGATCACCCCGAGCTTGAGCGGTTCCGGCCGCTGCTGCAGGGTGGTCATCACCTGCTGCATGTTGGTGGAGGAGGGCTCCGGTGCGACGCCGCCGAAGGTGGGGTCTGCTTGCTCCCGGAAAAGCAGGAGTCGCTCCGAGGGTTGATTGCCGAAGAGCCCGCGCATGTGCACCCGGCTGGCTCCGTGCACGCAGTCCACTGCCACCACGCAGTCTTTGGCACTATGGAAGGCGGCAATGATTTCCCTGTAGTTCAGGCCGTGGCGGGAAGCGCCCCTGGCCACCAGCTCCTGCCAGCAAGCGAGGGCATCGCATTGTTGCACCTGGGTTGGATCCGGGCTCAGTATCGGGTTTTTGCCTGCGGCGATGAGTTGGCGAGCGTTTTCCGTGATCCTGTTGGTGATCTCCGAGGCGGCGGGCCCTGCATCGGCGGCATTGAATTTGAAGCCGGCATATTCCAGGGGGTTATGGCTGGGGGTGAGATTGATGGAAAATGCGGCCTGCAAGATGAGTACTGCGGCGGAGAGGGTGCCGGTGGTCGCCTCGTGGGCATAGTGGACGGTGATGCCGTTGGAGGTCAAGACCTCGATGACCCGCTGAGCCATGAGCCGGCCGCCGAAGCGGTTGTCAAAGCCGAGTACGGCGCCCCGTTGTTGCGCCTCGCTGAAACTGCTGACCCCCAGAGCGGGAGCCAGGGTTTTATCCTGGTCCAGGTTGCGGTACATGGCAACGATACCCTGGGTCACCAGGGAGACGGTATAGAGGGAGATATCCTTGCCGATGATCCCGCGCCAGCCGGAGGTGCCGAAGGAGACCTCTTTGCTTGGGGGATTGGTGTTGGTGCGGATCTCATCCTCTACTAGGCCATATGCCCGGGCGATGGCTTCGTTTGCCTGGTGAAATTCTGCTGAGTCGGGAGCCTCGTTGTTTTTCAGGCCGACCAGTTTTTTGATGAGGGAGAAATAGTCGCTGGCCGCATGGTTGTTGGGGGAAAGATGCTCTTTAAAAAGAAGATCGATGTTTTTGCTGAACATGGAGGACCCTTTGCTTGCGGAAGAGGAAAAGAACAAAAAAATATCTGTATTTGAAATTATGTTATACTAAAAAAGCATGTGCTGGCAACGGCTCAATTTTGGTCATTTTTTTGCCGTTTGGGCAGGTTTCGATTGACCCGAAAGGCAAGATTCGCTATACAATGCTGGCGTGATTACTGTTGCAAATTCATTCGTTGTAAATAAATAATTAGGGAGCAGAACACAATGGGTAAACATGACGAGGCTTTCATTCTCTGGTTTGATGATATCGGTATTGAGGATGTACCGCTGGTCGGCGGCAAGAATGCATCTTTGGGCGAAATGCATCAGAAGCTTACCTCTAAAGGTGTTGATGTCCCGAACGGCTTTGCCATCACCGCCTATGCCTATCAGCATCTGTTGAAAACCGCCGGGATCGCCCAGGCCATTGAAGATGCCCTGGCCGACCTGGACACCCATGATCTTCGCAATCTCCAGGCCCGCGGCGAGAAAGCGCGGAACATCATCCGCACCGCCGAGTTTCCCGAGGATCTGCGCACGGCGATCCTTGATACTTACAAGAAGATGGAAGAGATGTATGGGCCCAGTGTTGACGTGGCCGTGCGTTCTTCCGCCACTGCCGAGGATCTGCCGGACGCCTCCTTTGCCGGCCAGCAGGAAACCTATCTGAATATCCGCGGCCCGGAGCAGCTCATTGATGCCTGCCGCCGCTGTTTTGCCAGCCTTTTCACCGATCGGGCCATCTCCTATCGGCACGACAAGGGGTTCGGCCAGTTCGACGTCTATCTCTCCATCGTGGTCCAGAAGATGGCGCGCAGCGATTCCGCCTCATCCGGTGTTTTGTTTTCCATCGATACGGAAAGCGGTTTCGAGGATGCGGTTTTTATCACCGGCGCCTGGGGCTTGGGCGAAACCGTGGTTCAGGGTGCGGTCAATCCCGATGAGTTCTACGTTTTCAAGCCGACCCTCAAAGAGGGCAAGCGTCCCATCGTTGGCAAGACCATCGGCAGCAAAGAAATCAAGATGATCTACGACAACGATCCCAATACCGAAGAGCCGGTCAAAACGATCAACACCACGCCGGAAGAGCGCGGCATGTATGTGATCAATGACGATGAAATTCTTCAGCTTGCCAAGTGGGCCTGTATCATCGAGGATCATTACGGCAAGGGCATGGATATCGAATGGGCCAAGGACGGCGACGGCGTGAACGTGGGTACCGGCAAGCTCTTTATCGTGCAGGCCCGTCCCGAAACCGTGCATTCCCAAGCTTCGAAGGGTACCATCGAAACCTATAAGCTGCAGGAAAAGGGCAAGGTTCTGGTTGAAGGTTTGGCGGTCGGCACCAAGATCGGCCAGGGCGAGGCCAATGTTATTGCCGCCGTGGTCGATATCCACAGCTTTAAGAAGGGGCAGGTGCTGGTTACCGACATGACCGATCCCGACTGGGAGCCGATCATGAAGATTGCTTCGGCCATCGTCACCAACCGTGGCGGCCGGACCTGTCATGCGGCGATTATTTCCCGTGAGCTGGGTATTCCCTGCGTCATCGGGACCGGCGACGGTTCCAAGAAGATCAAGAACGGCCAGGAGATCACGGTTTCCTCGGCAGAGGGCGAGAAGGGCTTGGTCTATGAGGGATTGTTGAAGTTTGAAATCGATCGTCTCGACCTCGGCAACCTGCCCAAGACCAAAACCAAAATCATGATGAACCTGGCCATTCCGGAGAAAGCCTTCACCGAGTGCCAGATTCCCAATGACGGCGTTGGCCTGGCCCGGGAAGAGTTCGTCATCAACTCCCATATCGGCATTCATCCCCTGGCCCTGTTCAACTACGAAGAGCTGAAGAGCTCTCCTGATCCGGAAAAGCAGGCAGTGGTTCGCTTGATCGACAAGAAGACCACCGCTTATGCGGATAAGAAACAGTTTTTTATCGACAAGGTTGCCGAGGGCGTGGGCCGCATCGCTGCCGGTTTCTATCCCAAGGATGTTATTGTGCGTCTCTCCGACTTCAAGTCCAACGAATACGCCAATCTCACCGGCGGCACCTTTTATGAGCCGCACGAGGAGAACCCGATGATCGGCTGGCGTGGCGCCTCCCGTTATTATGATCCCAAGTACCGTCCGGCCTTCGAGCTGGAGTGCAAGGGGTTGCTCAAGGCGCGTAACGACATGGGGCTCACCAACATCAAGCTGATGGTGCCCTTCTGCCGGACCCCCGCGGAAGGCAAGAAGGTTATCCAGGTCATGAAGGAATGCGGTCTGGTCCAGGGCGAGAATGGCCTGGAAGTGTACGTAATGTGCGAGATCCCCTCCAACGTGATCCTGGCCGATGCCTTTGCCGATGTTTTCGATGGCTTCTCCATCGGTTCCAATGATCTGACCCAGCTCACCTACGGCCTTGACCGCGATTCCGGTTTTCTCGCCGGTGTCGCCGACGAGCGCGATGATGCGGTCAAGGAGATGATCAAGATGGTCATTGCCACCGCCAAACGGCGCGGGAAGAAAATCGGCATCTGCGGCCAGGGACCTTCGGATTTCCCCGAGTTCGCTACCTTCCTGGTCGAGTGCGGTATCGACTCCATGAGCCTGATCCCGGACACTGCGGTCAAGACCCGTTTGGCCGTGGCCGCCAAGGAGAAGGAGATGGGGATCAATCCTTAACTCTCTCTGAAAAAAGCATAAAAAAAGGGCCCCGCTTCATTGCGGGGCCCTTTTTTTATGGAGTGTTCTGCCGGAAGCGCCCCTTGTTGCGGGGGCGTTTTCTATTTCAGCGCTTTCAGCCGCTTCTGGGTCATCTCAACCTGTTCGCTTTTCGGGTAATCGGCAAGAAGCTTGTTGTAAACGATCTTGGCCGTTTCCTTCTCGGAAAGCTTCTCAAAGGCCTGGCCCTGTTTGTACAGGGCGGCCGGAGCCTTGTTGCTCTTGGGATAATCGGCGATTACCTTCTGATACTCCAGGATGGCCAGCTCGAATTCTTTCTGTTGGAAGAGGCATTCCCCCAGCCAGAATCGGGCGTTGGGAGCCAGAGGCGCTGTCCGGTTTTTTTCCAGGTAATTCGAAAAGGCGTTGTACGCATCCTTGTATTTATTCGCCTTGTAGGCGGCCAGTCCCTTATTGTAAAGGGTGTCGCTGGTGTTTGTCTCTGGGGCCTGGCTCTCGGTTTTCTCAGCCGCCGGTTTTGCGGTTTCTTCGTGCTTAGACGCTTCCTCGTTTTTCCCCGGCTTTTTCTTGGTTTGTTCAGGTTCGATGGTGCGCGGCCCGCTGCTGGCTGAGTCCGCTTTTTTGCGCGCTTCTTCCGCAGCCTTGGCTGCACTGGTGGCTCGATCCGCTGCTTCTTTGGCCCGGGTTTCCTGGATGCGACTGAAATCGTCGGAGACGGAAGCAACCTGGGCGTTGACGCCGGTTATCTTGCCGGTTAGTTCCGCCACTTGGCTGCGCAGCTGTTCAAGCTGGCTATTGGTGGTTTGTTTCAATGCCGCCTGTTCTTCCTGCAGTTTTCGCGCTTGGATATTTTTTTCTTCCACCCGCGCTTCAAGCTGCAGGAGGCGCGACTTGAGTTGATCGAGCTGATTCGCGAGCTCAGCCTGGGAACCGCGCTGATTTTTCATGGCGGTGACAACATTCTCCATCTCCGCGATTTTTGTATCCGCGGTGCGGACCCGCATGTCGAGGCCCCGGACATCTTTTTCTGCGGCGCACTGCATGAGAAGCGGAGAAAGGCACAGGGCGAGAGCAAGATTGGTTACTGATCGTTTCATGGGGCTGCCTCCTGGCAAAATGAAAAGCTTTGTCTCCGTAACTGCATCATTGTTAATAAGCTATGCAGCTACGGATACTTATGCCGTTCTTGTTATTCCAATAGCACGAATATTTTGTGGCAACAGCTTACTGGTCCAGGCGTGGGGACCATTGCGGGTTGGATTGTGCCCCCCTGAGATTGAAAAGCGGGCGAAGACCCATGCCGTTTTTAAAGATGGTGCATATTTCCTGTTTGTTGTTCCTTTTGCGTGAAAAAACGAGCTGGCGGCCATCGGGGGACCAACTCGGGGATTCATGGTCTCCTGCTGTTTGCGTCAACTGGATCGGGGTCCCGCCTTCCGGTTTGATCATCAGAATCTGGGTGCTGCCGTTTACTCGGCCGGTATAGGCAATCCAGTCCCCCTTGGGCGACCAGCTCGGCGTACTGTTTTCGTTGCCGAGATAGGTTAAGCGCTGAACGGACTTGGTGGCGACGTCCATGACATAGAGTTGTGGGTTGCCGCTCCGGTCTGAAACAAAGGCCAGTCTTTTTCCGTCAGGCGACCAGGAGGGGGAAACGTTGACGCCCTCGCCATTTGTCAGTCGTCGCAATTCCTTGCCGTTGATATCAATCAGGTAGATATCCGGGTTTTTGGATTTGCTGAGGGTCACGGCAATGACACTGCCGTCGGGGGACCAGGCCGGCGACATATTGAGGCCCTTCTGGTAGGAAATCGCCCGGGTGGTCTTGAGGGTGTTCAGCGCGGTGATATAGAGATTTGGATTGTTCCGGTGATACGAGGTGTAGGCGAGCCATTTGTTGTCCGGGGAGAATTTCGGGGCAACAGCCAGATATTCATGCTGGGTTACCTGCCGGACATCATCGCCCAGAACATCGGCCAGCCAGATCTCTTTGTGTCCGGACGATGTTGAAACAAAGGCAATCTGACTCTGGCTCACTCCGCGTTCGCCGGTGAGCTGGAGGATGACCTCGTCGCAGAATTTTTTAATGTTGTCCTGATGTTTGGAGATGGGGATCTGGTAGCGACGGCCAAGGATCATGTGGCCCGATTGAATTTCATTGAGGCGCATTTCCAGCACAAGTCCGTTTGCGGTCATTTCATATTGACCGAGGATCGTGAACTCCGCACCCACCGCGGACCAGTCCCAGGTCTGGCTGCCGCCGTAGGCGGAGGGATCGATTATTTCCACAAAGCCGTGAAAGGCCAAGGCCCGGCTCAGGAGATCCGCCATCTTCTTGCCGCCGTCACTGATGACCCCCGGGCGGTTTTTATCGACAAAGTAGGGGACCGCGATGTTCACCTTGCGTACATTGGCTGAGGTGATATCGAGATAGACTATGGCCTCTGCCGGACGGGCAGAGCCGAGAAGTAGGCCGAGACAGAGAAGGAACATCCCCAGCCGAGGCAAGATCAGCATGGGGGAGTACGGTGTGGTTCTTGGCGGCAAATTGTTTTTCATATAAGAATCCATGTTATAAAATTTCTCCGGGTCTGAATTTCAGGCCGATTTCCATTTCTGAGAGATTGATGCCGATGGGAAATGGCGGCAACGGGGAAGAGAGCTTCAGGGTTTTTTCAACGAACTGATTAAAAAAGATATTGTCCGATTTCTTTTTGAAAGAGCTTTCCACAATAACCCCATCGCGCCGGACCCTGATAATGACAACCGCTTCGACGTTTGGTTTCCAATTCTGCAGGTCCGGCAGGGCCCAATGCTCATGGATCTGGTTGTTCACGGCAAGAAGATAGCGGCGGAGGTTTTCATCGACCATGATTCCGCTGCCGCCCGTTCCACTCCCTGTTCCGCTTCCTGCCTGAGTTGCCGAGGTGGCAGAGCCGGCCGCCGCTTTTGCCGCGGCAAGCTGTTGCCCTGCCATGAGGGCTTGTTTCAGGCTGTCAACCGCACCTTTTGCCTTTTTATCCGCATCCGCTCTGGCTTTTTCCGCGGCGTCTTTTGCAATTTTTTCGTTGTTTTCCGCGAGGAGTTTGTCCCGCAACAGCTTGACCTTGTCAATATCTGTTTTTTCTTTCGTTTTGATCGGCTTCAGCGAAATGGCGTCTTTTGCCACCGCAGGTGGTTCCGGCGCCGGCTGGGTTTTTTGTGGCGGCGTTGGCTTAACCGGCTCGGGTGGAGCTTGAGGCTGTCGGGATTCAGGCTGGGGGGCAACGGCGGCTTTGTGCGCTGGGGCCGGAGGCGGTCCGCCAAGATCCTGGACGGAGAAGAGGTTGACCGTATAGACCTCCGGTATCTTCCGCTGGAAATGCAACAGGTTCGGAGCGAAATACCCGAAGAGCAAAAGGCAGACATGCACACCAACGGTCAAAAAAAATGGTCTATGCCATTGCTTGTCGGGCAGATCGGATGTTGGGAGATAGAAAGGCAAGGGGTATCTGCTATCTTTTAGGTTTATCGATCTCGGGCTGGGTGATCATGCCAAGTTTGTCAAAACCAACGGCCTTGATGTCAGACATGAGAGAAACCACGACCCCGTAAGGGACTTCTTTGTCGGCCCTGAGGAGGACCGATTCGTTCGTGCCTTTTTTGGCAAGAGCGGCCAGTTCCTGTCTGATGGCGGCTTGGCTGCCCTTGGTATTGTTGAGCAAAAAATCTCCTTTTTTCGTAATCGTGACGATGATAGGAGCTTTTTCCTGCTGCAGGGGCTTGGCGGTTGTTTCCGGGAGATTAATGTCAACGCCCTGGGTCATCATGGGGGCAGTGATCATGAAAATGATCAGCAGCACCAGCATGACGTCCACCAGGGGGGTGACGTTGATATCCGAAACGAGTCGTTTTTTACAGTTGCCGTCTTCGACCGGGCCCATGGTAATTCAATTCCTGTAAATGTTTGTTAGCCCTGGCGGGAAATGAAATCCCGCTCTACGAGATTTAGGAAATCAACGGAAAAGCTGTGCATCCGGCTTTCGATTTCCGCCATTTGGTTGGAATAATAATTGTAAAAAACAACGGCGGGAATTGCCACCGCTAGGCCAGCGGCCGTAACGACCAGAGCCTCGGAGACCCCGGGAGCCACAACGGCCAGCGAGGCTGAGCCGCGCATGCCTATTTCATGGAAAGAGGTCATGATGCCCCAGACCGTACCGAAAAGACCGATGAAGGGAGCGGTACTGCCGGCTGTGGCCAGGAAGGGGAGTGATTGGGAAAGCCGAGTTGATTCGAGGTTTTCCGCTTTGCGCAATGCCCGTTTCAGGGGCTCCATGCCGGCGAGGCGTGTTTCCAGGGTTTCATCGGCTGAACGGGAACCGGAGGTGGTTTTGCCGAGTTTTTGTAACTCATGGTAGCCGGTTCTGAAGATGTTTGCCTCGGGGCAGAGGGAGAGGTTGTTGGCGAATCGGAGCGCCTCGGAAAGATTTTTGCTCTGCCAGAAAGCTTCAAGAAATTCTTCGCTTTCTATTCTCGCCTGTTTGTACAGGGAAAATTTCTGAAAAACAATGTACCACGAAGTCAGGGAGATGCCCAACAGCATGATCATGACAAACTTGACCGTGAGTCCGGCTCCCAGGAACATTGAAATAATATTAAGCTCACCCACTTGCAGTTGTCCTCTTTAGGTTAATTTGCTTGAGACCTGAAACGCATAATCCATACAAGAATCCACTTCGCTGCAGCAACCGGATGGCTGATCCTTGTCGAAAAAAATGGGGGGAAGTGACGCAGTGAAATTCCGCTGTTTGCGCCCCTGAATATTCCCGCTACTTGTAATTTTTTTTGTGCTTCTTGTCAATGGAACTCATTAATGATAACGATATTTCCCAAAAAAATATGCAGGAAACACTTGGGGTTTGCCAACGTGAATATTTTTGACATCATTGGGCAAAAAAGGTATTAAATTCAGGTTAATCATCGTCGGAACGTTGGCCGGCTGTGTTGTCCGGCCATAGTAGGATCCCGTTTCGTTTTCGGATACATTTGCAGGATAGAGCTTCCATGAAAGAAATCAAGGTTGGTTTACTGGGCTTTGGCACCGTTGGCAGTGGTTTGGCAGAGGTTTTGCTACAGCAGGCGGAACGTCTGCGGCGAAAAACCGGGGCCTCCATCCGTTTGTGCCGCGTGGCGGACATTCGTCTTGAAGCGTTGCCCCCGCAATTTAAGGATGTGGAGCTTGTTCGGGATGCGGATCTTATTTTTAAAGATCCCGAGATCGATATCGTGGTCGAGCTCATCGGCGGTATTGAACCGGCGAAGACCTTTCTCTTGCGGGCCATTGAGCATGGCAAGCATGTGGTTACCGCCAACAAGGCCCTTATCTCCCAGCACGGCATGGAGATCTTTGAAGCCGCGACCCGGAAAAATGTCGAAGTCGGCTTTGAGGCCAGTGTCGGTGGCGGTATTCCGGTGATCAAGGCCCTGAAAGAGGGGCTGGTTGCCAACAAGATTCTCTCGATCATGGGCATTATGAACGGGACGGCCAACTATATCCTCAACAAGATGACCGATGAGGGCATGGCCTTTGCCGAGGTACTGAAAGAGGCCCAGGCCAAAGGTTACGCCGAGGCCGACCCCACCTATGATGTGGAAGGCATCGATACGGCCCATAAGCTGGTGATTTTGATGACCATGGCCTATGGAATGCGGGTGAGTCTTGCCGATGTCAGCATCGAGGGGATTTCCCAGATTGAGCCCATCGACATCGACTTTGCCCGGGAGTTCGGCTACCGCATCAAGCTGCTTGCCATCAGCCGGAATCATGGCGACACGGTGGAGGCGAGGGTGCATCCCACCATGGTTCCGGAAAAAGACATGTTGGCCAACATCGGCGGCGCTTATAACGGTATCCAGTTCACCGGGGACATGGTGGAAGATATCTTGCTCTATGGCCAGGGTGCGGGAAAAATGCCGACCGGCAGCGCGGTGGCTGCCGATGTCGTCGATATTGCCCGGAACATCCTCTGTAACAGCGTCAACCGGGTGCCATGCCTTTCCTATCTGCCGGAGGAGATCAAGAGCCGGGGGATCACTCCCATGGAGAGTCTGCGCTGCTGTTATTATTTCAGGATGACCGCCATGGACAAGCCGGGCGTTCTTTCGGCCATTGCCGGGATTCTGGCACACCACCGCATCAGCATCGAATCGGTGATCCAGAAGGCTCGGCATAAAAAGGGCACCGTGCCCATCGTGATGATGACCTACGAGGCGGAGGAAGCCTCGGTGCGCAAGGCCCTGGCCGAGATTGACGCCCTTGATATCTGCACCGACAAGACGGTGAAGATCCGGATCATGAAGGCCCATGCGGAATAAGACGATGAAATACATTATCCTGGTCGGTGACGGCATGGGCGATCTGCCCATTGCCGAATTGGCCGGCAAGACCCCCTTGGCCTTTGCCAAAACCCCGGCCATGGACAGGATTGCCCGGGAGGGAGAGCTCTGCCTGCTTCGCACTGTCCCCGAAGGGTTCCCGCCCGGCAGCGATGTCGCCAATCTCTCTTTGCTCGGCTATCTCCCGCAGAAGTGTTACAGCGGTAGGGCTCCTCTGGAGGCCGCCAGCCTTGGCGTTTCCCTGGCGCCGGATGAGATTGCCTTTCGTTGCAATCTGGTTACCCTGCGTTTTGCAGAAGACCGGGTATATATGGAGGATTATAGTAGCGGTCATATCTCCAGCCAAGAGGCGAAGATTCTCATCGAAGGGCTTGAGGCGGTTGCCGGCACCAGTCGGTTGCGCTTTTATCCCGGGGTGAGCTACCGGCATCTTCTTGTCCACTCCGGTGAGCTTGGACCATTGGTCACCGTGCCCCCCCATGATTACACCGGTCGGGAGGTGACCCAGTTCTGGCAGGCGTATAACCGGATTCCCCATCTGCAAGAGGCCTTGGCAAAGGTGCTTCCCTTTCTTGCCGACCACCAGGTGAATCGTGACCGGCAGGCAATGCAGCGTAATCCCGCCAATGCTATCTGGCTCTGGGGTGAGGGCAAGTCCCCTTCTATGCCGACCATCAGGGAGCAGTTCGGCATAGAAGGATCCTTGATTTCCGCGGTTGATCTGCTTAAAGGGATCGGGGTCTATGCCGGCCTGGAAATCCTTGAGGTGCCCGGGGCCACCGGCTATCTGGACACCAACTATGCAGGCAAGGCCGCCGCCGCCATTGAGGCCCTGCAAACAAAGGATCTGGTTTTTGTCCATGTGGAAGCGCCGGACGAGGCAGCCCATCAGGGCAGTCTGCAGGATAAGCTGCAGGCCATCGAGGATTTTGACGGTAAGGTCGTCAAGCCGATTTTTGAGGCGATGCTGGGTAGCGGCTATGATTTCCGCCTGGCCGTGGCCATGGATCATTGGACCCCGCTGGCCATCCGAACCCACAGTGCGGACCCCGTGCCGGTGGCTATTTATGATTCACGGGCAGTCCGGTCGGGAAGCGGGTTGCCCTACGATGAGCACAGTGGTGCTCAGGCGGGAGAATTGCTGGCAGATGGTCGGCAGTTTTTTAACCGGGTTCTCGGACGCTGATGGCGGATAAAAGTCTGGATATGCATGCATTGTTGCATTGTCATCGCTGCCGGGTGATTTACGGCGATACCGATTCCGGCGGCGTTGTGTATTATGCCAACTACCTCCGATATTTTGAGGCGGCACGCACTGAATTTATGCGGGATCGTGCCCTCTCCTACAAGGAGATCGAAGGGCAGGGCTTGATCATGCCGGTGGTGGAATGCCATGTGCGGTATAAGGCATCCGCCCGCTATGATGATCTCTTGCTGATTGAAACCTCGCTTGTCGAGGTGAAGTCCCGGACCTGTCGTTTCGAGTACCGGATTATGCGGGAGCAGGATGGCAAAATGCTGGCCCAGGGGTACACCACCCATGCCATTGTCGATCTCAATGGCAGATTGACAAAATTCCCGGAGGGCTTGTTTGCTGCCTTGCAAAAACAGTCGTCTTGCCCGCCTTAATCCCTTTATTTTCCTTGACATTCTCCAGATAAAGAGTAATATCGGACAACTGACGCGGGGTGGAGCAGTTCGGTAGCTCGTCGGGCTCATAACCCGAAGGTCGTAGGTTCAAATCCTGCCCCCGCTACCATTTAAAAGTTAAGGACTTGGCGTATCTGCCGAGTCCTTTTTTTTGTTGCGGTTTTGGCGAAACGTATCCGTCGGCTACGGTTTTTCACCCTCCTTTTGTGGGGGAGTGATCCGCCGTTGGTTGCCGCAATGTTTATGGCGAAACACGCCGGAAGGAAATGCTCGGGAAGGCAGAGGGCATTTTGTAACAGGTTCTAATCCAGCAGGGGGTAATATGGCGGCAACCGTTGACGAAGTATCAATCAATTATGAAGAAGACGGAGTCGTGGTTGTCAAGGAAATCGAAAAGGTTATCCTCTCCAAGGGTGCCTGGGCGACCATTCTTTTTCGCTATCAGCAGTGGGATGCCAAAAAGAATGAATACAGCCCGGATCGATATTCCATCCGTCGCTATCGCAAGGTGAACGGGGAATACAGCCAGCAGTCGAAATTTAATATTTCAAGCCCTGATCAGGCGCAAAAAATTGTCGACGCCTTGCTCGGCTGGCTTAAATAAAGAAGTGCGCTTGTAAGCAAAAGGCTGCATTGCAATATGGTTGACTCCTTTTACTGAAAGAAGCTATATTTTTTCTGGATATTATTTTTGCTTTTGTGCGTACACAGGTTGAGAGCATGCATGTTGCGATCACGACACAATGCCTTGGCAGCCAAGCGAGGCTTCTTGCGACCTTTATCCGGTGTTTGAGTCCGCTCACGGCCTCAACGCACATGTTGCCGGGTCATTGTTAGGCCAAGGATGAATATTCCTTCTCCAACTCCTCCACGGCAAAAGCGTGTTTCCGTTGCGCTCCTCTTACTCTTCATCCTCCTTGGCTGGTTGTTTTTTTTCGTCTATCAGCGGCCACCTTCTCTGCCTGAAGTCGTCCCTATCCCGGTAACAGCGCGGGGTGATCTCGCCGCCGATGAGCAAAGCACCATTGCCCTTTTTCGTTCTGCCTCGCCGGCGGTTGTGTATATTACCAACATCGAGGTCCGGCGAAACATCTTCAGTCTCAATATCCATGAGATACCCAAGGGAACCGGTTCCGGCTTTCTCTGGGATAAGCAGGGGCGGGTGGTAACCAACTACCATGTCATCGAATCGGCCAGTCGGGTTGAGGTCACCCTGGCGGATCGTTCAACCTGGCAAGCCACCTTGGTGGGCGTTGCCCCGGACAAGGATCTGGCGGTGCTGCAGATCTCGGCGCCAGCCGAAAAACTCACTCCGCTTCCCCTGGGGGAATCCCATAATCTGCTGGTGGGTCAGAAGGTTTTCGCCATCGGCAATCCTTTCGGCCTTGATCAGTCCCTCACCTCCGGCATTGTCAGCGCCTTGGGGCGAGAGATTCAATCGGCAACCGGCAGAACTATCCAAGGGGTGATCCAAACGGACGCCGCCATCAACCCCGGCAATTCAGGAGGTCCTCTGCTTGACAGCGCCGGACGTCTTATCGGGGTGAATACCGCAATCTATAGCCCTTCCGGAGCCAGCGCCGGCATCGGTTTTGCCGTGCCCGTTGACGTGGTGGCCCAAGTGATTCCCGAGATTATCCGCTACGGGCGGCTGATTCGCCCCGGTCTTGCTATCGCGGTGGCGGATGACCAGATCGCCAGGCGGGTTGGCGTGGCTGGAGTGCTGGTCATGAATGTGCAGCCGGGCAGCGGGGCTGAAGCGGCAGGACTGCGGGCAACACGGAGAATTGGCGGGGAGATAATCCTTGGAGATGTGATCCTGGCTGTCGATGGGCGGAAGGTCTCTTCCTATAACGACTTGCGCAATGCCCTGGATCACTATAAGGTTGGGGATACTGTTACCCTCACCATCGAGCGGGCGGACCGGCAGATGCAACTGCCATTGGTACTGGAAGAGGTAGGATAGCGATTTGACCTGGTGGACCCGCGCCCTTAAGAGTCTTATCTCCATAAACGAGCAGCGGCTGGATCTGTTTCGGGTTTTTCCCGGAATAAGAAGGTTTCTGGCCGCGCGGCATCACTATGCCTATCTGCGGACCGGAGGTGATCTTCTTTTTGCCCTGGTGGTTATTTCCGGTCTTTTCGGCCCTCGGGATGCACACAGTAATGTCGCGGTATTTCTCTCGTGGGGCCTCATCTGGCCAAGTATTGTCCTGAGCTGGTTTTTTGTGGGCCGGATGTGGTGCGGGATCTGCCCATTTCCAGGGCTTGGCGTTTTCCTGCAACGGCGGGGCATTACCCTTTCCCTTCCCGTGCCAAAAAGCCTGCAGAAATATGGGGTCTACGCCTCGGTTATTCTCCTGGCTCTGATCGTCTGGATCGAGGTTGTTGCCGGCCTTGATCGCTCCCCGGTCGGTACCTCTTTTTTCGTCCTCTCCATTGTTTTCGGTGCGGCCCTGTTGGCGGTTTTTTTCCCCGGCCAGGCGTGGTGCAGGCATCTTTGCCCCTTGGGTCGGATCAGTGGCGCGGCGGCAACCCTTTCCATCACCGAGTTCAGGCCGGATCACGAAAAATGCCGGGGGTGCGAGACCTTTGCCTGTAAAAAAGGGGTTGATGGGAAACGGGGCTGCCCGGTTTATCTTGGTGCCTATGGCGTCCAGAACAACCTGCATTGCCTGGTCTGCGGCCATTGTCTTCCCTTCTGTGACCGGGACTCCCCGCAACTGCTCTTGCGAAATCCCTATTCGGAGCTGATCCGCAACAAGGGGCGCTACATCACCTGTTCGTATATCGTGCCGTTCCTCATCGGCTCCCAGCTTGCCCGCTTTCTGCGAAAAAAAGAGATCTACACCCAGCTGGCCGATTTTTCCGGCTGGCCGGACGCGGTTCTCTTCAGTCTGCTGCTTTTGCTCGGTTTTGGCCTGAGCCTGACGATTATCCGCTTCGGGGCCCGTCTCTTCGGAATTAGCGAGGATCCGCTTTTTGGCAAATTTTCGCCCATGGTTCCCATCCTGATCCCCATGGCTTTTACCGGCGAACTTGTCTACCGGCTCGGATACTTTGCTGCCGGGGTTGGCGATTTTATCCCCACCATCGGCCGTCAGCTGGGTGCGGGCTTTCTGGGAAAACTCTTTTTTACCATTCCCGATTTTCCGGTCCAGATCCTCTCCGCTTTTTTCATGCTCAACGGCTCCATTGCCGGCTGCTACATCCTCTGGCAGTTCTGTCTCAATGATTTCGAGGGGCACATCCGTTTCCGGAACTTTCTCGGGATCAATCTGCTCATTGTTGTTCTGTTATTATTCTATCTGGCTGTTATTTTTTGATTGGGATTGGCTCATAAAGGAAAGACGTTTGCGTTTGGCAAGCTCCCGCATGTCCGTCGCCAGATCTGATTCATCAATGATCTCCCTGCCCACGATTTCTTCAATGATATCCTCAAGGCTGACAACGCCGGTGACCGAGCCGTATTCATCAACCACCATAAAAAGATGCTTGTGGTGTTCAAAAAACTCAAGCATGACCGTGGTCAGCCGTCCTGTTTCCGGGACAAAATGCACAGGCTGCATGAATTCCCGCAGCGTTTTCTCCCCGGCTCCCTGTGTCGCCCAACTGAACAAATCCTTCCGCAGAATAATGCCCACCACCTCATCACGATTTTTTTCATAAATCGGGATCCTGCTGTGCATATTGAGCATCTCGTTTGATTGCATTGCCTCGGTCACGGTCAGGTTGGCCTCGAGCATGAAGGTGACGGTAAGGGGGGTCATGATCTGGCGAACGTTTTTGGCCTTCAGGTCAAGGATGTTGGTGATAACCCTCCGCTCCTGAAGGCTGATCTCGCCGGATTTATGACTCTGTCTGGCGAGGGCCTGGATTTCCTGGGCCGAGACCAGCAGGCCGTCGTCCTTGGCCGGAAGAAGGCGGGTGATTGCCTGGATGACCAGGATGAACGGAGTCATCAGCTTTACCATCCAGCGGAGAGGGTAGGCAATCCACAAGGCAAGCTCGCGGCAGTAGGAGACGCCGATGGTTTTGGGGAGTATTTCAGAAAAGAGAAGGATGGCCACGGTGAATACCACCGAGAACCAGACCACGTTGTGGGCCCCGAAAACTCCGGCCGCCGCGACGCCGACAATGGTGGCACCGGCGGTGTTGGCGATGGTGTTCATGGTAAGAATAGCGGTGATGGGGCGGTGGATATCCTTTTTCAGCCCCATGAGGATCCGGCCGATCCGTTTGTGGCCCTGGCCGGTGATTTCAATGTGGCTTATGGTTAACGAATACAAAGCCGCTTCGCAGAGGCTGCAGAGTGCGGAGATTATAATAACAAGTCCTGCTCCAAAACATAATTGCAGCATCAGGGGGCTCCTTTTTAAGCTCAGGCATGCGCTGGGGGATTTCACTGCGTCAACTGAGGGAAACATACCGTAATTATTTGATTGTATCATGCAATTATCGTTGCGTAAGGGATACTCTGTATTATATAAATAAATATCTCCTTCAATAAACTCCTGACAGGCAAGGACAGCCGCAGCCGGATAATCCCACCGAACCCTTTGTTTTTTTTAGATGGCGAAAACAGCTTCTGTTTTCTGAATGCGCCACCATGGCCTTGTACGCAAGGTCGGAAGGGGATCGGCAACCTATGGTTTGCATGAAAAAAAGTTCGGTTTTTATTGTTGATCCTGAGCCGTCACACAAGGCCGCTTTTCAGGAAATGCTGGGACATTGGCCGCATCTGGTCTGTTATTGCCTCACCATCGCCGAATTCAAGCAACTCACCGCCGGGATAGTGCCGGATATTGTCCTGTGCAATCTCACGCTGTCTGGCCTGCAGGATCAGGATTTCCTCCGCTATGTCACCCGGGCCTGCCCCCATGCGCTCAGGATTGTTTTTTCAGAAAAAAATGAGGCGGATGCGCTGGTAAGGCTTGTGGCCACCGGGGTTGCGCACCGGGCGTTTTGTCTGCCCCTGAGTAAGGAGCTGGGATGCTCCCTGGAGCACGATCTGAGCGTGCGCGCACGGATCCGGATGCGGAAATGCTGGGATTTCTTGAATCAAGGGCAGGGCTTGCCTGCACTCCCGCCGGTGGTGCATGAATTGGAAGCCCTGCTGCAAACCTCTGATTTTTCCTTGTCCCAGGTTGGTGAGATTCTTGGCAAGGATCCAATCCTTGCCGCCCGGCTCCTGCAGATGGTCAACTCCGTGCATTTTTCCGTGGGGAAGAAGATTGATGATCTCCACCGGGCGGTGAGCTGTCTTGGCTTGAGCAGAACACGCAAAATGGTTCTTTTTCTCTGCGCGCTCAACCATTTTCAGTACCCCAAAAAATTCCATCGTCATGCCTTGAATATTATTGATCACAGCATTCAGTGCGGCAAGCTGGCCGGCATTATTGCGAAAACGCTTGCCCCTGGGCAGGAGAGAACTGCGGTGACCGCCGGGCTTCTGCATGATATCGGCAAACTGGTTTTTCTTGCCTCCCTCGATGAGACGTTGCACCATTCCCCTGCTTTTATGCGCCGATATGGTCTCTTTGCCACCGAGGTGGAAGAGCAGATTTTTGGCATCAGTCATCTTGAGTTGGGCAGCGCTCTGCTGCTTTGGTGGAATCTTCCCATGGTCATGGTGGACACGGCGGCAAACCACAGCCAGCCGCTCAATGTCCTGCAGGGGGTGCCGTTATGCGTGGCCATTGCCGACCGATGTCTGCTTAAGGTCGCCAACGGTGAGACAATCACCACGGATTTCAATCTGCTTCCTTCTGATCTGCCTGTGATGCACTGGCTTGAATCTGCCAGCGGTCTGATCATGGAAAAAACCATTCCCATTGCCGCCTGATTACCGTCCTCAATCATAGTTTTTTACAATTCCGCCAATACGCGTTATCTAAGAAGAGTTGGGCGAACAGTTTTCGTCTCCCCGGTCCAGGTTTTGCCGTTTTTGGGGAATAAGCCCTTACGTGATTGTCCCGGTCCTGCGTATTTCGTTACGTTTCTAAAACAGTGAGGAACACATGTATGTTGCAGCTCAGTAAGATTGGCCCCAAAACCTATGTCGGGGATCTTCTCGTCTATCTGACCCGCCGGCCCGGCAAGGGGTCTCCTCGCTGTGGCAACGGAACGGTGGATGCAATTATTCGGCAGGTCCATGGGCTTGGGGAATTTTCAGGGAAAGAGGGGGAGCATCTTCTTTTTTATCCGGAGAAAGGCAAGGCGGGCGAGGTGTCTGCAAAGAGGATACTGGTTGTCGGTTTGGGTAAGGAGGCGTTGGATCGTGAGTCGTTTCGCAAGGCCGGAGGCACCATTGCCTCGCTGGCCATGAAAGGCAAGGCGGAGGAATTGTTGCTTGTTCTGCCCGATATCGATTGTGATCCGAGTGAGATGATCGAGGGGCTTTCCGAGGGGATTGTGCTGGGCGCCTACCGCTTCAAAAAATACAAAACTAAAAAGGAGCCGGATGCAGCCGGGGAGTTGTTAGCCAAGGCGGCCTTCTATGGGGCGGACAGTGCCGGGATTGCCAAATCGCTCAAAATGGGGGAAATCTCGGCGCAGTGTGCCTGCAAGGCTCGCGACATGGCCAATGAGCCCGCAAATTACTGGGGGCCAGGGAATTTTTCCGAATACGGACGACAGTTGGCCGCTACCCATGGCATGCGCTGCACGGTGCTGGATCAGGCCCGGATGAAGAAGCTCGCTATGGGCGGGATCCTCGGTGTCAATCAGGGTTCGGCGCTCCCTCCTGAAATGGTGATTCTGGAGTATACCGTAAAGCCAAGTGCGCCGACCCTGCTGCTGGTCGGCAAGGGACTCACCTTTGATTCCGGCGGCATCTCGCTCAAGCCCAGTGCTGGGATGGAAGAGATGAAATACGATATGTGCGGGGGGGCGGCGGTCCTTTGCGCCATGCAGGCGGTTGCCCAAGCAAAACTCAAAGGGTTGAACCTGGTGGCCATTGTCCCGGCTACGGAAAATCTGCCCGGCCCAGCCGCTCTCAAGCCTGGAGATGTGATCACCCAGTACGGCGGCAAAACCGTGGAGGTGGTCAATACCGATGCCGAGGGTCGTCTTCTTCTGGCCGATGCCCTGGCCTACGGGATCAAAAAATACAAGCCCGACATGGTGGTTGACGTAGCAACCCTGACCGGCGCCGTCATTGTCGGCCTTGGCCATCACCGTACCGGCTTGTTGTCCAACGACGATGGTTTATGCGACCGCCTTCTTGCCGCCGGCACGCGCAGTGGCGAACCCCTGTGGCGGTTGCCCCTTGACGCTGAGTATACCAAGCAGCTCAAATCCGAGATCGCCGATCTCAAAAACGTTGGTAAAAAGGATGGCGGAACCATTACCGCCGCCGCCTTTCTCAAGGAATTTGTCGGGGAGACCCCCTGGGCCCATCTCGATATTGCCGGTACAGCCTGGGATTTTACCGAAAAATCGTATGTCCCCAAAGGACCTTCCGGCATAGCGGTGCGCACCCTTTTTGATTTTGTCAGAAACTGGAAGAAATAGGGAAGTGCGGCGGCAAAAAAATATGGCGGTGCCGGCCGGTAATGCTGGCAACTGCAGAGAACAGGTGACTGGGGGACGGGAAGGAAAAAGTGACACGGGAGTTGGGTCCTCCCGTGTCACCTGAGGAAATATTTTAATGCATGGGGGAGTGCGGCATATTCATCTGCATCCCGCCCATGAGCGGTTTGATTGTGTCCATGCTGATGTTCGCATAGGTTTCGATGCTCCCGCCGTTTGCCTTTTGGAATTCTTCCGCGGCGCTCTTGGCAGTAAAAGGGATGAGCTCCTTGCCCATCGGGCCCATCTCCTTGCTGCCGATTACATAGTACGCAGCCTTGCCGTCAATCCAGGTTCCGCTCTTGAAATCCTTCACCCACACAGCTGCCACTTGCTCCGCCTTGCGTTCGGGGGCAAATTTCTGCATGTTGAGAAGAAACCGGAACATGCATTTGCAGCCGTCAAAGGCGGCCATGCTCGCATCCGTAAAGATGATCTGGGACTGCCATTGGGGATAACGTTGGGGAAACATGCCGCAGGCGGCGCAATGCATGGTTTCGCTGATTACCTGTGGGGCGAGGGCTGCGGCCGGTGCCGAGGGGGGAGCGGCAAAGGCCAGGGGGCTTGCCAGCAGCATTGCGCTGATTGACAAAATAATGAGCCAAGGCTTGGCAGGTTTGTTCGTTTGTCTGGGGTGCATGTCCCACTCCTTGTTTGAAGGTTGTGTGGCTATTTGTTGGGAGGATATTTTTGTAGTTTTCGTTGCAGGGTTCTGCGGTGCAGGTCGAGTTTTTTTGCGGCCAGGGAGATGTTCCCCCCGCAGTCGGTGAGCACGCGGTTGATGTGTTCCCATTCGGCCCGGGCCAGGGAAGGGGCGGTGAACTCGTCTTGGTCCACATCCAGGGCCAGTTCCGGGTTTCTGGCAAAGGCGCCGAGAATATCGTCCACATCCGCCGGTTTTGGCAGGTAGTACAGGGCTCCCAGTCGCACCGCCTCCGTAGCCGTGGCGATGCTGCCGTAGCCGGTGAGCACGACCAGCTGCATATCCGGCTTGATCTTCCTGGCTTCGGCAATGAGCTCCAGCCCTGATCTGCCGGGCATTTTCAGGTCAATCACCCCCATGGCCGGCCTCTGTTTGCCAATGACCCGCATGGCCTCATCGAAATCACCGGCAGTGAAAACGGTGAACCCCCGCTGGCTAAAAGCCTTTGCCAGCCGTTCCCGGAACAGCTCTTCATCGTCAACCAAAAGAATCGTCTTATCCATGAAATACCTCCGGCGTACCGGTCTTAATTTGTTGCAGGGCAAAGAAAATAGTTACCGTTGAGCCTTTTCCCGGCTCGGAAATCAACGTCAGTCCCCCGCCAAACCTTTCGGCTATGGTTTTGGCAAGAAAGAGGCCAAGGCCCAACCCCTTGCCCGGCTCCTTGGTGGTAAAAAACGGTTCGGTGGCGCGGGCGGCAATATCAGGGGCCATGCCGGAGCCATTGTCCGTAACCTCAATATAAAGTCGGGTCGCATCCTGTCGGCATTCAACCAAAACAGGCGCGTTCGGGGCGGCATCCAGGGCGTTCTTGATAAGGCCCCGAACAATGCGGCGCAGGGTCCGGAGCGGCATCCTGACCAAGAGCCCCTGTGTTCTGTTGGTATAGTGTACCTGATTTTTGATAGGCTCCGAAAAGCTATTGCGCAGATTTTCCATCAATGCATCAAGGGAAAAATCCGTGAAGGCTTCCCCCATCTGGTCCCCGGCATCAGCGGCGAGATGGAAAAGGATATCCTTGCAACGGCTTACCTGCTCGCGGATCAGAGTGACATCAGCCAGAAGTTCCGGGCATTGTTCAGTCAGATTCTTGTTTTTCAGGGTATGGAACATCTCCCCGGCAGCCACGGCAATGGTCGACAAAGGGGTGGAGAATTCATGGGCAGCTCCGGCGGAGAGAGTGGCAAGGGAGGCCATTCTTTCGCTTTTCGTTTTTTCTTCCTGCAGGTCCGTCAGGGTTTTCTGGTGCCGAGCCAGGGCCTCTTGAATCCGGCTGACAAAGAAAACAATAAAAAAGGCCGTGACGGTGAAGGCGACCCACATGCCCTGGAGATGGATCTTCAGCGGGTCACCGAGACTTGCCGGCATTCCCGGCGCCGGATGACAGGCTTGCTGCTGGCTTCCCTCGGCAGGCAGGAAAAACAGAGACGCATAGCAGCCGGAGGTGAAAAAGGCGAGGCCCCAAGACCAGCCAGGCGGCAGGAGAATGGCACCCAGGGTAATATGTACCAGATAGAGAAAGGTGAAGGGATTCATGGGGCCGCCGGAATAGTAGATAAGCCCGGTGAGCAGAGAAATATCCAGGAACATGACCAGCGCGAAGATCGGGGCGGCAATGGCGGTTTCTTTTCGTTTCAGGAAAGAGAAGAGGAGATTGGATAAGACTTCAAAGGCGAGAATGGAGAAAATAATCCGGTAGGGCAGGGTGATTTTAAGAAAAAACAGGGCAATCAGCACCAGGAGAACCTGGGCCGCCACCGCTCCCCAGCGTAAATGCAACAGCCAGGCGAAGGCGATTCTGGCCGAGGTGTCATTTTTTGCTTCCCCGGAGAAATTACTATTTTGATGAGCACAGTGCACAGAATAGCCCCTATTTTTGCGGGAAACCGCAGGCGTATTTATTGCCGGATTGTAAGCCCACGTTCTTTCTTGGAAAACAACCCATGATGCATACCATTATTTGGCGGGAAGTTGAAGTGCTTCCTTTCTCCCTTGTCAAGTGTGCGACAATTTGACGCATTTCCAATGGGGGACCCTTGTGTTATAGCCTTTTCTATTGCTTTTTTCCCTGGTAAACACTCAGCGGGTTGTACTCTTTTATCTGTTGCTGACCTTTTTTTTGATGTGTTGTGAAATGGTCTTCGCTGAGTGTATATTTTATAATGATATCTTTCTGACCCCCCAAGTGAGGCCATGACCCAATCCACATCGATCAGCATGGCGGAAATCTACCGCTTTCTCGCTCAGTCCATGCGTTATCCCACTTCCGACTGGATGCAGGCCGATTATTTTTCCATACTCGATGCATTTCTTGCCGAGCTTGGCTGGGATGACGAGGCGCAGGCCCTCCGGCAGTCAATTTCCGATAAGACTGATTGGCTTGAACCAATCCAGGTTGAACATACGCGACTCTTTGTGAACGCCATTCCCAAAGTGGTTGCGCCGCCTTACGGTTCGGTTTATCTCAGCGACGACGGCATGCTCTACGGCCCCAGCGCAGAAAAGGCCAAGGCCTTTTACCGGGAGCAGGGCTTTGAGCTGGTGGGTGAATCAGATATTCCCGACCACATCAACTTTGAATTGGAATTTCTGGCGCTTCTTGCCGAAGAAGGCAAAACCCAGGAAGAAGAGCTCTTTCTGCAAAAGCATTTCAGACCATGGTTTCCGAGCTTTCGGGCGCGGGTTTTAGCTGAGGTTCGTCACCCTTACTACAGGGTTTTAGTAAATCTTATTGATTTTTTTATAAGGGAGGAATTGTAAAATGGCTTTGAATCTGACGAGACGTAAATTTCTGCAGACCGCATCCCTTGCGGCAGCCTCGGCAGCAATGTCCGGCTGTTTTGCCAGGCAGGCAAACGCGAGTACGCCGTTTGTCAAGAAACCCTTCACCGCGCCCGGCAGCTTTGCCGGCACCAAGACTGCGGTGGGTGGTGTCTGCGAAATGTGCTTCTGGCGTTGTCAGCTGGTGGGCAAGGTGCGGGACGGCAAGCTGGTGAAGCTTGAAGGCAACCCCAAGAGCATCGACAACGGTCAGAGTATCTGTGCCCGTGGCAACGCCGGTGTCAAGCTGCTCTACGATCCGGATCGTTTGAAATTCCCCATGAAGAACGTCGGCAAGCGTGGCGCCCCTGAATGGAAGCGGATTTCCTGGACCGAGGCTCTTGACGAGTGCGCCACCAAGCTCAAAGCGGTTGTCGACAAGCACGGCCCCCAGGGTATTGCCATTTTTCCCCACGGTTCTTCCGCAAAATACCCGATGACCTTTTTCGAAAATGTAGTCGGCACCCCGAACAATTCCGAGGCTTCATTCTTCCAGTGCCGCGGTATCCGCGACACCGCTTACGTTGCTACCTTGGGTGTTGCTCCCGGTGAGAATGTCGATATGGCCAATGCCAAGGCGATCTTCCTTCTCGGTGGCCATTTTGGTGAGAACGTCCATGTCTCCCATCTGAAGCGCTATTTGAAGGGCCTTGAGAACGGCGCCAAACTGATCGTTGTTGACCCCCGGTTCTCTGCCTCTGTTTCCAAGGCAGACATCTGGGTCAAGATCAAGCCCGGCACCGATACTGCTTTCCTGCTGGCGATCATGAACTACTTGATCAAGGAAGGCAAATACGACAAGAAATATGTTGCCGAACACGGCAAGGGCTTTGATGAGTTTTCCAAGGGCATTGCCCATGCCACCCTCAAATGGGCGGCAAAGACCTGCGACGTGCCAGAGAAGCAGATCAAGCAGGTTGCCGATATGCTGGCCGCCAATGCTCCCAATGTTTCCATCCATCCAGGCCGTCACGTGAGCTGGCACGGTAACGACTTCCAGCGCGAGCGGGCCCTGGCTTGTTTGACCGGTCTTTTGGGTGCCATCGGCGTCAAGGGTGGCTTTGTTGCAGGCAAAGGCCCCAAGACCGGGAAGGCCGGCTGGCCGAAACCCATGGCTGAGCATGCCGAGAAATTTGCCCTCCACAAGATGGCAAAGGTTTACAAGTTTTCTCCTCCGGGCACCCCCACCGACCTGATCCGTAATGCTGCCGTGACCGGCAAGCCTTACGCGATCAAGGGTTTTGTTGCCTGGGGCCAGAATCCCATCCAGACCGTGCCTGATCAGGCGCTGACCATCAAGATGCTGGAGCAGATGGATTTTGTTATGGTTTGTGATGTCATGCCCACCGATATCACCATGTACGCAGACATCCTGCTGCCTGAATCCTCCTATCTGGAACGTTACGATCATATCCAGAAGGGTACCCAGTGGAACTTTGCCGATCCGCATCAGCAGTTTATTTCCGCGCGGATGCCGCTGGTTTCTCCCACCGCTGCCGACCATGAGCGTAAGGAATCTGTCTGGATCATGAACGAGCTGGCGAAGCGCATGGGCTACGGTGAGCATATCAAGGTTAAGTCTGCCGAGGATATGATCAACACCATGTTGAAAGATGCCAACCTGACCATCGAACAGCTGGTCAAGGAGGATGGTATCCATCTTCAGCCCGGTGTGGATCCCTATGGTAAGGCCCTGGATGTGGAATTTCATAGTGCGGAGCTGGCGGAAGCAGGTTATCCGGCCATTCCCACCTATGTCCCGGTTCCCGAGCCGCCCAAGGGCTTTGCCCGTTTGGTATACGGTCGCGCTCCGATGCACACTTTCAACCGGACGCAGAACAATACCTGGCTGCACAATGAGATGCCGATCAATCCGGTATGGCTCAACGACGAGTGCGCCAAGAAGATGGGTCTGAAAGACGGCGACACCATCGAGCTGGTGAACCAGGACGGCGTGAAGTCCAGGACCTCTTCCGTGGTTAAGGTGACCCCGGGCATCCGTAAGGATACCGTGTACACCGCCCATGGTTACGGCACGATGAACAAGGCCATGACCGTTGGCGTTGGCGCAGGCATCGACGACCAGAGCTTGATCACCAAGGTTGCGGTTGATCCTGAAACCGGCGCGCATGGCATGCGGAACAACTTCGTCAAGTTCATCAAAAATGGCAAGGTGCTGAGCATTCCCGCGTAAGCGGCAGTTAGCTAATTGATGATGCCCCAGAGAAATTAACTATTTTGTTTTGGAGGAATTGCCGTGAGTCAATACGGAATGATTATAGATCTTGAGAAATGTGTGGGTTGCCACGCCTGTGCCATTGCTTGCCGGGCAGAGTGGGAGGTTCCCACCGGCAAGGATTCGGCCGAGAGAGAGCGGAGAAGAAACTGGGTAACACGTCTTGGCCCGACCAAGACCCCCAAGGGCCTGGCTTCCACCTATTATCCCGGCCTGTGCAACCACTGCGACAAGCCGGCGTGCGTCGACGTTTGTCCGGCGGATAAGGTAGAGGTTACCTTTACCGATGCGAAGAGCGGCAAGACCAAGAAGATGGAGGTTGCTGCAACCTGGAAGGACCCCTTCAACGGTACGGTCCAGATCGACAAGGAGCGCTGCCTTGGTTGCGGCGCCTGCGCCGATGCCTGCCCGTACAGCGCTCGTTATGTGAATGAGGAAGAGAGCGATCCCAAGGCCGACAAATGCACCTTCTGCGTTGAGCGTGTGGCTGAAGGCCTTGAGCCTGCCTGTGTGCAGACCTGTCTGGCCCGGGCCCGGATATTCGGCGATCTGAACGATCCCAATTCCGAGGTTGCCAAGTATGTGAAAAAAGGCGCGGCTAAACTGGAAAGCGCCAAGGTGAAGATCGGTCCCAATGTCCGTTATTACGGCAACAAAAAGGACATGCATCTGCTGACCACCACCTGCACCCCGCAGGCCATGCCGCAGGCCAATCTGCGCCGGACCATCATGGCCCATATGCTGAAACCGGCCATGGATCAGGTCAAGGGCCTCGGGATGCTTGGGCTGGCAGGGGCGGTTATTGTGAAAGGCTTGAGCGACGACGAGAAGGAATAAGTCGTTTCGCGTTTTTGCTGGTTATGAAAAGCCCCCGGTGCCGAAAGGTGTCGGGGGCTTTTTTTGTTTGTGGGCCTGCATTGAGGGTACCGGGTTCTGTTCCCTCAATGCAGGCTTTATTTGGACTTGGCAAAAACAGACTCGATTTTCAGATACAGAGTCTCGGCGGTGAATGGTTTCACGATGTATTGACTTACCCCTGCCTTGATGGCTTCCAGGATATTCCCTTTTTCCGCCTCAGCGGTAATCATAATGAAGGGAATCTTGGCAAATTCCGGCGTCGCCCGGATTTTTTGCAGCAGTTCAAAGCCGGTCATGATCGGCATCAACCAGTCGCAGACGATCAGGTCGATCGGGGTCTCTTTCAACACCGCAAGCGCCTCAAGGCCGTTGGCCGCTTCCAGGATGTTATTATGACTCTCGTAGCCCAAATCATGGAACATGTTTCGGATAACCATTCTTGGGAATTCGAGGTCATCGACAATGAGAATTTTCAGCTTTCTCTTGCTGGTGCTGTTTTGTTTTTTCATCTTCAATTCGTTACGTTTACACGGCAGAGGAAATTCAGCCTAGCAGGTTTGCTCATTGCATTGTGAAAATGAGGCTCCGTTTCCTATTTCATACGTTATTTAAGTTACATAACTTGCCAGCGTCCCTGTAGTCCCCCTTGGGAATTCAAGATCGTCGACAATGAGAATTTTTAGCTTTCTTTTGGTGGTGTTGTTTTGTTTTTTCATCTTCAATTCGTTACATTTACGCGGCAGAGGAAATTCAGCCTGGCAGGCTTGCTCGTTTTATTGTGAAAATTGGGCTCTGTCCCTATTTTATACGTATTAAGTTACATAACTTACCAGCGTCCCTATTGGTTTCACTGCGGATTGATTACGGATTGATTAGTTGTGCTCCGCCTGTCGAAGAGGGTTTTCTCGTCTCAATAATTAAGTAAAGTGTCCCCAGAATTTTAGTTCGGCTCTTTCTATTACTTGGAATTTATCTTTGCCTTGGTTTTTTTAAGAGCAGATGTGTAGTGATTTGACAAAAGCTCCACATAAGATTCCAAATGGCTTGAGTTAACGAGGTCGCACCACCACTCAGGCCAATCGTTATATCCGTGCAACCCAAAACGCGCCCAGCCGATTTCCGTAGGCGCGTTTTTTTCGATGGACCACAAACTTGCATCGGTAACGACAACCGGATGAATAATGTCAACAAATTGAACTTGTGAGCACATCCAGTCAAATGTTTCATCAATGTAGTCATTCCCCTTGAACTTCTCGTTCTCCCTCCCAGCAAGAATCCAACCAATGTGGTACTGATAGATGGACTCAGCAATACTCTTTACGGCAGAATTAAGGTTTTGACTTGCTCTCCAAAATACCGAATTTTCTAGCTCCTTTTCTCCACCAATGTTCGTTTCACGAAAGGATGTGAAAACAAGCTCTTTTGGTGGGGCTAGCATTAAAGAATGTAGCCTAGCCCTATCTTTAGGCCAGGCGAATTCATGCATGCCAGCAATGAGCGAATCCACTGCCCCTTCCTGCAACCCACTCGCCTGAAGGTCTTTTCTGAGCCTGACATACTCATTCCCCGACTCCGCTAGACATATATTGTTTCGATAACTAGAGCTCCATTCTTCCCCCGTGGTTGGAGAGACGATGATGTGATACTCCTTCATCGTTTTAACCTCTACTGGAACCCTAAGTCGTGCATATTGGGTGCCAAATTTCGTTTTTTTAGTCCAAATCTGACTGGCCAAGACATCAATTTCTCGGTGTTTTCCAGAATCTACGTCCTGATAGTAGACTCCGTGCTGCGCTTTCCATCCGTAGTTGCGAAAAATTACAGATGCATCTCTTTCTTTTAAAAAGCTTCGAAAGGCACCACTTGAAAATATTCTTTTCTTTAATTCGTCCATGATCAAACCTTAGCTGCTTATAGTTTTCTGGGGACATAATATCTATTTATTGAGTCGTTTTTTTCGGAATTCCGGGGACATAGTGTAATTCCGGGGACATAATACTTATTTCCCGAAAAGATTGGGAAAATTTCAGAGAAAGGCGCGATAGTCGCAGCCAAGGGCACGGGCCATCTTCTTGGCGTTTTCTTTGCCGATGGTTCGCTTGCCGTTCTCCATTTCGGAAATATGCCGCCTTGGTATCCCCGTCAGTTTGGCAAGCTGCTCCTGGCTGAGGCTGTTTCGGTGGCGAATACCCTTGAGATAGACCCCGCCAGGATTGCTATCAAGCTCCGGGTTGAGCATGGAAGCGGGGATGCTTTCCGCTTCTTCCGCTACACCCGTTTCACGGGCCAGCTTGCGCAGGCGCTCGATTGCCGCCGGTGGCCCGACAAAGCGGACGCTTTCAGTATGGTGCTTTTTCGTGCGTACCAACATAAATGAACTCCACGAGTCGAATTTCGCCGTCTTTTTCTTGCCAGACCGCAACATAAGTAGGGTGGCCCTTTTTCAGATGACAGTGGTGGACCCCATCCCCCAATCTGAAGAAAACTAGGAAGAAAAATAGGGACGCCTCCCTATTTTTTGTTCTCTTTCTGTATTTGTCTATCGCCGCATCGAGCGGCTCCGGCCACGGTCTAAATTGCTATGCCTGACAAATCTTGTTACCAGAATACCAACCTGTAGGCAATCCCGAAAAAATACGGGGTATTAAGAGGATGCGGCAGGGCGATAACGGGTGCAACCAACACAATGAGGCCCGTCCTGTTTGACAAAATCGTCCGGGAAGGGTAGTCATATCGCAAAGTCCTTGGTGTATCTCCCACAAGAACAGCGCCAAATTGCGGTGATCATGCCCCCATTTGATTTCAAAGAATTTCTCCCCACCGTTCCCTTGCAGCCCGGCGTCTATCTGATGAAGAGCCGGGCGGGCGAGGTGCTTTATGTGGGCAAGGCCAGGGAGCTGCGCAAGCGGCTCTCCTCTTATGGTCGCATCGATCAGACCCAGCACGGCAAAACCGCGATGCTGCTCTCCCAGGTGCGCTTAATTGAGACCATCGTCACCAATACGGAAAAAGAGGCCCTGATCCTTGAATCCTCGCTGATCAAGCAGCACCGGCCCAAGTACAATGTCATTCTCCGCGACGACAAAAGCTACCCGCTCCTCAAGGTGACGGTGCAGGAGCAGTGGCCCAGGCTGGTGATGACTCGGCGGCGTGTCAAGGACGGGGCCCGGTATTTCGGCCCCTTTTCCTCCCCCTCGGCCATGTGGGAGACCATCCGCTACCTCAACTCGCTCTTTCCCCTGCGCCGTTGCAAGGAAAAGAGCCTCAAGCCCAAGTCCCGGCCCTGCCTCAACCACCAGATGGGCCGTTGTCTTGCCCCCTGTGCGGACAAGGTCAGCCGCGAGGAGTACCGGGAGCTGGTCAACAATGTGCTCCTGGTGCTGGAGGGGAAGAACCAGCAACTGGTCAAGGAGCTCTCCAGAAAGATGGCGCTGGCTGCGGAAGCCCTGCGTTTTGAGGAGGCGGCTCAGTTGCGGGACCGGATCAATTCCTTGAACAAGACCCTGGAAAAGCAGCAGGTGGTGGCGGCGCACACCAGGGATCAGGATGTGCTGGGCTTTGCCCGCCAGGACGCTTCCGTGGCCGTGGCCTTGCTCTTTATCCGCAAGGGGGTGATCACCGGCCAGCAATCCTTCTTCCTTGCCGAGCCGGTGGGCACGGACCCCGAGGTGCTGACCGAGGTGCTTTCCCGGTTTTACGGCGAGGAGGGGCGCTATCTTCCCCAGGAGATTCTGCTGCCCTTTGCGGGCACCGATGATCCTTTGCTGGCGGAATGGCTGAGCGAAGAGAAGGGCACCACCGTGACCATTGCCTGCCCGCAGCGGGGCGACAGGGTGCGGCTGTTGGAGATGGCCGCCACCAATGCCCAACAGGTCTTGGTGGCGAGAAAAACCCGGCAGACCTCCTGGCAGGCTTTGGCCGAGGGGGTGCAAAAAGCCCTCGGCCTGGCAAGGCTGCCGGAACGGATCGAGTGCCTGGATATCTCCAATCTGGGCGGCCAGCAGGCAGTGGGCTCTCTGGTCTGTTTTGTTGCTGGAGAGATGGCCAAGCATCGTTACCGCCATTATGGAATCCATACGGTGGCAGGGCCGGATGATTACGCCATGATGGGAGAGGTGTTGAGACGGCGTTTTGCCAAGGGGCTCGCGGAAAATGATCTGCCCGATCTCCTTCTGGTTGACGGCGGCAAGGGCCAACTCGGCGTGGCCCTCCAGGCCTTGGCGGATGCTGGTATTGCCGGTACGCTTGAGCTTGCCGGTATTGCCAAGGAGAAAGCAGGGGAGGGGGAAAAACTCTACCGGCCAGGGCGGAAAAATCCGCTGCTTTTGAACAACCATTCCCCGGTACTTCTCTATCTCATGCGGATCAGGGATGAAGCGCATCGCTACGGCATAACCTTGCACCGGAAATTGCGGGCCAAGGAGAGTCTGACCTCTTCCCTTGAGCAGATTCCCGGAGTGGGCAAGGGGCGCAGGGAGTTGTTGCTGCGGGAGCTCGGCAGTATGCATCGTCTTGCCCGGGCAAGTGTTGCGGAAATCGCGGCGGTGCCCGGGATAGGCTCGGCACTGGCTGCCCAGATCTGGCACGCCCTGCATGCTGAGGATGGTTCTGCTTTGGTAGGGGAGGGTGGGGAAGAATAAGCCGAAAGGGTCCAGCTGAAGGGGGTAAGGCAGAAGATCGCGGATTATTGTTGCTTTTTGCACCCTGAAAAACTAAATTACCTAGTTCCGTAATGGAGAGCTTTCGCGCTGTTTGTAGCGGCTGCCCTTGCTGGATGAACGATGAACTTGGATGGCGAGTGTGTGCGGGTTGTTTGGCCGACACACGATCCGCCTCTTTTGCTTTGATTGCCTGGAGACGAGACTATGTGGGAATATACGGATAAGGTTCGGGATCATTTCATGAATCCCCGGAATGTGGGCGAGATTGAGAATGCGGACGGGATCGGCGAGGTCGGCTCTCTTGCCTGCGGCGATGCCTTGACCCTCTACTTTAAACTGGACGAAACCGAACGGATTATCGATGCCAAGTTCAAAACCTTTGGCTGTGCCAGTGCCATTGCCTCTTCTTCCGCCCTCACCGAGATGATCAAGGGGCTCCCCCTTGTGGAGGCGGAAAAGATTACCAACGAGGATATCGCCGAGTATCTTGGCGGTCTGCCTAAAGAGAAGATGCACTGCTCGGTCATGGGCCGTGAGGCGCTGGAAGCGGCAATTGCCTACTACCGCGGAATCCCTCTCCCCATGGCGGAAGGGGAGGTGGTCTGCGAATGCTTCGGGGTCACGGATCTTGAGGTGAAGCGGGCAATTGCCGAGAGCAATCTGCGTTCGGTTGAGGAGATCACCAATTTCACCAAGGCCGGCGGCGGCTGCGGCAAGTGCCATGATCGTTTGGAAGAACTTCTCCGCGAGGCCCGGCATGAGGTGCAGCAAATCATCCCGGACAAACGCCCGACCCGCTTGACCAATATCCAGAAGATCAAGCTCATCGAGGAGGTTCTCGAGCGCGAAGTGCGGCCGACCCTGCGCAAGGATGGCGGCGATATCGAGCTGATCGATGTGGATGGCGATTTTGTCATTGTTTCCCTGCGCGGGGCCTGCGGTTCCTGCAAAAAATCGCAGACCACTCTCAAGGAGTATGTGGAAAAGAAGCTGCGCGAACAGGTGTTGGATACCCTGATCGTTGAGGAGGGTAAATAATGAACGCTCCTGTCTATATGGACAATAACGCCACCACCCGGGTTGCTCCGGAGGTAGTCGAGGTCATGCTCCCCTATTATTCCGATCTGTACGGCAATCCTTCCAGCATGCACACCTTCGGCGGTCAGGTAGGCCGCGCCGTTGAGGAGGCGCGGGGGAAAATCGCCTCGCTCCTTGGCGCCCGGCCCGACGAGCTTATCTTTACCAGTTGCGGCACGGAGTCCGACTCCACCGCCATCCTCTCAGCCTTGCAGTCTTTCCCGGAAAAACGGCATATCGTTACCACCCGGGTCGAACATCCGGCGGTAAAAAACCTTTGTGAGAGCTTGGATAAACTCACCGGTCATAAGCATAAGATAACCCAGTTGCCGGTGAACAGCGACGGCACCCTGGATCTGGGGCTCTACGAAGAGAGCTTGACGGATGAAACCGCCATTGTCAGCGCCATGTGGGCAAACAACGAGACCGGGGTCATCTTTCCCATAAAAGAGATGGCGGAGATCGCTAAGAGTCGGGGCATCTTGTTTCACACCGATGCGGTGCAGGCGGTGGGAAAAATTCCCATCAACCTGTCACAAGTACCGATTGATTTCCTCTCGCTTTCCGGGCATAAATTACATGCTCCAAAGGGAATAGGGGTTCTCTATGTTCGTAAGGGTACGCCTTTTGTCCCCTTTATTATCGGCGGGCATCAGGAACACGGGCGTCGGGGGGGCACGGAAAACGTGGCCGCCATCGTCGGTTTGGGCAAGGCCTGTGAGATGGCGGCCAACCAGATGCAGGAAGAAAACACCCGGGTGAAGGCGCTGCGGGACAAGCTGGAGGATGGCTTGCTGGCCTCCATTCCAAGCTCGCTGCTCAATGGACACAAGACCCTGCGTCTGCCCAATACGACCAATATCAGTTTTGAGTATGTGGAGGGAGAGGCGATACTCCTGCATCTCGACCGCTTTGGGATCTGCGCTTCCTCCGGTTCCGCATGCACCTCCGGTTCCCTTGAGCCGTCGCATGTCATGCGGGCCATGGGCGTGCCTTTTACCGCGGCGCACGGCTCGATTCGCTTGAGTCTCAGCGTGTACAACACCGAGGCCGAGGTTGATTTTGTGTTGGAAAAATTGCCCCCGGTCATTGCCCAGCTCCGCGAGATGTCGCCGTTTTGGCAGAGCGAACACAAGGGCAAAGTCGGCTCCAGCCAGTGCAAGTGCAGTTGCTCCTAATAGAAACGTGATAAGGATAACACCATGAAAGTTATACCGGCTTCGTTTCAGATACTTGAGGAACTGGACCACCAGAGCTTGGCTGTGCGCATCGAGGCCTGCGGGCGTTTGTGCTACAAATCCGAGGACAAGATCACCGAGGCCTCGGCTGAGCCGTTTATACAGGGGATTGTCAAGCATGGCCATAATTCGGTCATGGAGATGGCGGCTTTGACCCTGCGGGTTGAGATTGACAGTGAATCGCTTGCTACCCAGTTTTTGAGCGTGATCCCTAAATACGTCCAGTTTGACCGGCTTGAGAAGAAAGTACTGCTCATCACCGGGACGATCCGGGCGTTCCGGGAACTGGCCCGGGATTACGGCAAGGTCAAGGTGATCAAGGGGATAGCCGGGCACCTTGCCGAACTGTATCCGCTCTTCTTTTCGGACCTGGCGCCGAAACGCGGCTGGCTTCCCCAGGACGGGGTTGTCGTCACCCGGCTGCCGCTGGCCGAGGTGGAGGCTCTGTCCGCGGATCTGCTGGCAAAACACCGTTATGTTGCGGTGCGTTTTATAACCAATCGGGCGGTGACCCATGAACTGGTTCGCCACCGCCCCTGTTCTTTTTTGCAGGAAAGCCAGCGCTATTGCCGGTATGCCGATGACAAGTTCGGCAACGAGATAACCTTTATCAAACCTATGTTTTTTGCCGAGGGAAGCAGCGAATATAAGCTCTGGGAAAAGGCGATGCTGGAGACGGAGAAGATTTACCTCAAGCTCCTTGGCACCTCGTCGCCCCAAGCCGCGCGGACGGTATTGCCCAACTCCTGCAAGACCGAGATCATTGTCTTTGCCAATCTGCTGGAGTGGCTGCATATCTTCCGGCTACGCACCCCCAAGAATGCCGAGCCTTCCATGCGCGAGGTGATGATCCCGCTGGCCAAGGCCTTTCAGGGGCGATATCCGGCGGTTTTCGCGGATGTTACCTTTGCTGCGGAATAGAAAATGCTAGGAAAATCCGGGGGGCGGGCGAGAGCCTGACGCCCCATGTTTTTGTTGCTACAGAGAAATCGAGAACAACTTATTTTAAGAAGGAGAGAGAGATGGCTTTTGATGCGGTGAATATGGCGGATTGGCAGATTTCCGAGGCTGCCGAAAAGAACATGCCCACCCCTGAGGAGTGGAGAGACAAATTAGGGCTTGAGAAAGACGAAATTCTTCCCATGGGCAGGTTGGCCAAGCTCGATTTCCTTAAAATCATGAATCGCCTCAAAAACAAGCCGGACGGCAAGTACATCGAGGTAACGGCGATTACCCCGACGCCTCTGGGCGAGGGGAAAAGTACTACTTCCTGCGGCCTGATGGAAGGTCTGGGCAAGCGCGGCATGAATGTCGGCGGCGCCCTGCGCCAGCCTTCCGGCGGCCCGACCATGAACGTCAAGGGAACCGCGGCAGGCGGTGGCAACTCCCTCCTGATCCCGATGACCGAGTTCTCTCTCGGGCTCACCGGGGACATCAACGACATCATGAACGCCCACAACCTGGGCATGGTGGCCATGACCGCCCGCATGCAGCATGAGCGCAACTACAACGACGAGCAGCTGGCCAGATTGACCGGCATGCGGCGGCTCGACATCGACCCCACCCGGGTGGAGTTCGGCTGGATCATCGACTTCTGCGCCCAGGCCCTGCGCAACATCGTCATCGGCCTCGGTGGCCGTACGGACGGCTACACCATGCAGTCCAAATTCGGCATTGCCGTGGGCTCCGAGCTCATGGCCATCCTGTCCATTGCCACCGATCTGGCTGACCTGAAGGAACGGATCAACAATATCACCGTGGCCTTTGACAAGAGCGGTAAGCCGGTCACCTGCCGCGACCTGGAAGTGGGCAACGCCATGGCCGCTTTCATGCGCAACACCATCAACCCGACCCTGATGTGCACCGCCGAGTACAACCCCTGCCTGGTCCATGCCGGACCTTTCGCCAACATCGCCGTCGGCCAGTCTTCCATCATCGCCGACCGGGTTGCCCTGAAACTTTTTGATTACAACATCACCGAGTCCGGCTTTGCCGCCGACATCGGTTTCGAGAAATTCTGGAACGTGAAATGCCGCTACTCCGGTCTCAAGCCGCATGTTTCGGTTCTTACCGCCACGATCCGCGCCCTGAAGATGCATGGCGGCGGACCCAAGGTCGTTCCGGGCAAGCCCCTTGATGACGCCTATACCAAGGAGAACGTCGGGCTGGTGGAGAAGGGTTGCGAGAACATGGTTCATCTGATCAATGTTATCCGCAAGGCCGGCATCAACCCGGTGGTCTGCATCAACCGCTTCTATTCCGACACCGACGAAGAGTGCAGGGTTGTTCGTCGGATCGCCGAGGCTGCCGGTGCCCGTTGCGCCGAGTCCAAGCATTGGGAACTGGGCGGCGACGGAGCGCTGGAATTCGCCGATACGGTTATCGATGCCTGTAACGAAGAGAATGATTTCAAGTTCCTCTATCCTCTGGAGATGAAACTGCGCGACCGGGTTGAGATGATCACCAAGGAAGTGTATGGCGGTGACGGTGTCGATTGGTCACCAGAGGCTAATGCCAAGGCTGAGATGCTGGAAAAAGATCCCCAGTATGCCGATTATGCCACCATGATGGTCAAGAGCCACCTGAGCCTGAGTCATGATCCGACCCTCAAGGGTGTGCCCAAGGGCTGGCGTTTGCCGGTTCGGGACATCTTGATCTATTCCGGCGCCAAGTTCCTCTGCCCGTGTGCGGGATCAATCAGCCTGATGCCCGGCACCAGTTCGAATCCGGCCTTCCGCCGTATTGATGTCGACACGGAATCAGGTAAGGTTTCAGGGCTGTTCTAAAGCTGAGTTGCGCAGCTAGGCTGCTCCAGCGAAACGTATGCCCTTTGGGTAGACATTTCGTTTACACATCTTTTCATCTAAAACTGGTCAAATGACGTATGTCTTTTGACCAGTTTTTTTTTGCAGAGTAGGCAGAAAAATTGTAATTGCTGGCAGGTGGTCTTTGACTGCCATGGCAGCGTCCCGATCCCGGGACCCTTTTTTGTTTGTTCGGGACAGATATGCTTGTCAGTAGTAGCCAGGATATAGTATCTAAATATTAGGTGATTTTTTCCGTGTATAATAACATCTCGGGGTTGTCTCATATCCATGGCCGAAGCAGACAGTAAATCAAATTTGCGTTCCACGGTAAAAGATCAATCCGGAGCCGGAAAGATCAAGATAGGCGAACTGCTGCGCAAGGCCGGGCAGATCAGCAGCTACCAGCTCGATGAGGCCCTGGCCGCCCAGAAAAAATCGGGGGGTCGTCTGTCCAGTATTCTTCTGCGTCTTGGCCATATCGAAGAATCAACCATCCTCAATTTTTTAAGCCGCCTGCACAATTACCAGCCCGTTGTCATCAGCAGGGAACCGCCCAAGCCTGAGGTCCTGAAGGTTCTCCCCTACGAGATTGCCAAGAAATATCTGGCCTTTCCGTTGCGGCAGGTCGGTAAATCGCTGCATGTCGCCATGTCCGAGCCCACCGATACCGGGGCGGTGGAAAACCTGCAGGCCGCGGTCAAAATGCCGTTGACCGTCTGTGTCGCCACCGAAAAGGACATCGTTGACGCATACAAGACCTATTACAAGATCAGTGAGGAGGAATATCAATCTTTTTTCACCTCGGTCGGCGGGGAGGATAAAGATGAGGAGCCCATTACCCAGATCGACGATTTCGGCACCCTGGCGTCCGAGGCGGCCGAAGGTATGGAGATTGCCTCGTTTGAAGATGATGCGGGCGGCGATCAGTATTCCGCCTCGGACGCTCCCATCATCAAGCTGGTGAACGGTATCCTGGTCAAGGCGGTTAATGATGGGGTGAGCGATATCCACATCGAGCCTTACGAAAAAACGCTTCAGGTGCGTTACCGCATGGATGGCTCCCTGTACAAGTCCATGAATCTGCCCCTCTCGATCAAAAATGCTCTGAATTCGCGGATAAAAATCATGTCCCAGCTCGATATCACCGAGCGGAGGGTGCCCCAGGACGGCCGGATCCGGATCAAGATGGGGCGGACCAGGGCTGTTGACTTCCGCGTTTCCACCCTGCCCACCCTGTTTGGGGAGAGTATCGTTCTGCGTATCCTTGACAAGGGCAGCCTCAATGTCGATCTCACCAAGCTCGGTTTTGAGAAGGAGACCTTTGCCACCCTCCAGCGCTGCATCGACCGGCCCCAAGGGCTGCTGCTCGTTACCGGCCCTACCGGCAGCGGTAAAACGGTAACCCTCTATTCGGTGCTCAATTCGCTCAACAGCGAAGACACCAAGATCCTCACCGCCGAAGATCCGGTTGAGTTCAACTTCAAGGGGATCAACCAGGTCAATGTCAAAAAAGAAGTGGGGATGACCTTTCCCGCTGCGCTCAAGGCTTTTCTCCGCCAGGATCCCGACATCATCATGGTCGGCGAGATCCGGGATATGGAAACCGCGGAAATTGCCATCAAGGCGGCCATGACCGGCCATCTTGTTTTTTCTACCCTCCATACCAATGACTGTCCCGCCACCATCGGCCGTCTGGTCGATATCGGCATTCCCCCCTTCATGCTGGCCTCGGCCGTTACCATGGTTCTTTCCCAGCGGCTGGCGAGAAAGCTCTGCGTCCATTGTAAGGAGGAGGTTCCTCGCCCGCCCAAGGAAGAGCTTATTGCCCTGGGTTTCAAAGAGAAGGATTTTGAGAAGGATTTTGTTGTCTATGGCCCCAAGGGATGCCAGAAATGTAACGGCGGCGGCTATAAGGGCCGGGTCGGCCTTTTTGAGCTGATGGAGATCACCGATGAGGTGGCCAAGGCGATCAGCGCCGAGGTGCCGGAGGACCAGCTGCGAAAGATTGCCATGCAAGAGGGGATGACCCCTCTCAGACGGGCCGGAGTGAAAAAGGTCATCGAAGGGGCCACCAGCATCGAAGAGATTTTACGGCGAACGGTTATCACCGAAGAGAGTCTGCCCGCCTACCTGGTCCATCCGGATATCGAAGAGTACGATGACGGGGATTTCATCATCCGGCAGAACAACAACGACATTGATTTCTTTAAACTGGTTACCGGTGCTGTATCCGTAATCAAGGATGGCAAGAAGATCGCCGAGATCACCGAACCGGGCGAGTATTTCGGCGAGATGAGCGCCATTTCCGGCGAGCCTCGTTCCGCCTCCATCACCTCGAAGGGACGCTCCAAGATTAAGCGGTTTCCCGGCGATAAGCTGCAGGAGGTTATTCAAAAATATCCCGATGTGGCCAACCATCTTTTTAAAACCGTGGTCAACCGCTTGGGCCAGGCGAACAATATCATTGTCAAACTGGCAGGTGATCGGGCGAAAAGACCGGAATGATGAGGCGATAGCCTTTTCATTTTTTATCTCCCAGGCAATTATTCATTTCCCCTCGTTTTTTTCTTCTATTTTCCTTCGAAAAATGTATAGTACGGGGCTTTTTGCAAGTATATCTACCTATTGAAATATCGTGTTTAATTGGGTAGTTTTGTGAGCTCTGATCACCATTTTGCCATGCCGGGGCCATCATTCGAGATGTCGTCTGTCTGGGAGATGAGGCGGCAGGTTTTTTTCTGGCGAGACGCGCACCGAGAGAGATATCTATAACTTTTTGTTGAAATTGCAAAGAAGCCGCGATTACAACGGTTATCGCTTCGCTGCTGTAAACATTTTCAGGTTGTGCCACGGACATGTGACTGGTGTCCCTTTTTTTGCGAGTCCATCACTTTTTGATATAAGGAGAAAATGAATGAGTGCCAAGATTATCAGCGGGACGGAAGTTGCAAAGGCTATTCGTGAAGAGTTAAAGACCGAGGTCACGGAGCTTAAGGAAAAGCATGATATTGTTCCCGGTCTTGTCACGATTCTGGTGGGAGAAGATCCGGCCTCTCAATCGTATGTGAGCGCAAAAAATAAGACCGCCCATGCCCTCGGCATCCATTCCGAGCAGGTAACCCTTGCCGCCGACACCACGGAACAGGATCTGCTGGCCACGGTGGAGAAATACAACAAAGACAAGAATATCCACGGCATTCTCGTGCAGTTGCCTCTGCCCAAGCATATCAATGAGACCAATATCCTCTATGCCATTGATCCGGACAAGGACGTGGATGGTTTTCATCCGGTGAACGTGGGCAAGATGGTCTTGGGCGAGGAGTGTTTCCTGCCTTGCACGCCCCACGGTATCCTCGAGTTGCTTACCCGCAGTGGCGTGGAGACCAGCGGCGCCGAGGTGGTGATCATCGGCCGCAGCAACATCGTCGGTAAGCCCATCGCCAATCTCATGCTCCAGAAAAGAAAAGGCGGCAACGCTACGATCACCCTGTGCCATACCCGCACCAAGGATATGGCCGCCCATTGTAAGCGGGCCGATATCATCATCGCCGCTGTCGGTGTGCCGAAAATGGTAACCGCCGATATGGTGAAAGACGGGGTGGTGGTCATCGATGTCGGTGTGAACCGGATCGGCAAGACCGCGGAAGGCAAGGCCATTCTCGCCGGTGATGTGGATTTTGATGCGGTAAAGGAAAAAGCTTCGTATATTACCCCTGTTCCGGGTGGAGTCGGCCCCATGACCATCACCATGCTCATGAAAAATACCGTACAGGCGGCCAAGCAGATCGCAGGCGTGAAATAAAATAGTTTCGCAATAAAAGAACAAAAATAGCAAGGTCCGCAACACGAAATCAAAGAGCACAAGGCAATAACCGATGTAATCGCGTCTTTGTGCGATTTCATCAAATAAGCGGCTGCCGCAAACAAAAAAGTAATCAGAAGGTATCTGCTTTTCTGTTACATAGCGAACCCAAGATGCTGAGGACACAAGATGGCGATCAAACGAAATGGATGTGAGGGATGCACGGATATTACCTGCGTTTCCACGCAACAGGTTCTCTCTCAGGATGTGGCCAAGAACGTCAAGACTGCCTATGACCGGGTAAAAGCGCGGGGGATGTCGGCCTGTCTTTTCGGCTCCAGCGGGACCTGCTGCCGCAACTGCAATATGGGGCCTTGTCAGATCATCGACGGCGTTGATGACATGCTCGGTATCTGTGGCGCCACCGCCGACACCGTGGCGGCCAGGAATTTCGCCCGTACCGTGGCTGCCGGGTCTGCCGCGCACACCGACCATGCCCGGGAGATGGTCAAAGGTTTCATTGAGGCTGCCAAAGGGGAAGGGCTGCATCAGATCAAGGATGTGGATAAGCTGAAAAAGCTGGCTGCGGACTTTGGTATCGTCACCGAAGAGCGTGAGGTGAAGGATATCGCCCTTGAGCTCGGGGAAAAAGCCCTGGCCGAATTCGGCAAGCAGGATGATGCGCCGCTTTCCATGCTGAAACGGGCTACGCCGAAACGGCAGGCCCTCTGGCAGAAATTGGGCATCGCCCCCCGCGGCATCGACCGTGAGGTGGTGGAGATGATGCACCGTACCCACATGGGTGTTGACCAGGAATACCATAACCTCATGCTCCAGGCCTCCCGCACCGCCTTGTCCGACGGCTGGGGCGCTTCCATGCTTTCCACCGAGTTGACCGACATCATGTTCGGCACTCCGGTGCCCCGTCGCGCCATTGTTGATCTTGGCGTACTGAAACTCGATCAGGTTAATATCACCGTGCACGGGCATGAGCCTTTGCTGGCGGAGGCCTTGTGCATCGCGGCCCAGGATCCGGAAATGCTGGAGCTGGCCAAGAAGCAGGGCGCCAAGGGGATCAACCTTGCCGGCGTCTGCTGCACCGGTAACGAGATCCTCATGCGCCGCGGGATTCCGGTGGCCGGTGGTTTTGTCCAGCAGGAGATCGTCCTGGCCACCGGGGCGGTGGAGGCGATGGTGGTTGATGTGCAGTGCGTCATGCAGTCCGTGGCCGAGGTGGCAAAGAATTTCCACACCGACATCATTACCACCAACTATCGGGCCAAGATGCCCGGCGGTATCCATATCCAGTTTGAGGAACACGAGGCGCTCAATTCCGCCAAGCAGATCCTGACCCATGCCATCAAAAATTTCAAGAAGCGCGGCAAGTGTTTTATTCCCAAGGAAACTAAGATGGACGTGGTTGTGGGTTTCAGCCATGAAACCATCAACACCATGTTGGGCGGCCGTTTCCGCGCCAGTTACCGGCCGCTGAACGACAATATCATCAATGGCCGCATCCGCGGGGTGGCAGCCATTGTCGGTTGTGACAATTTCAAGCTTGCGGACGACACCCATGAAACCATTGTCCGGGAGTTGTTGAAAAACAATATCCTCGTCCTGGCCACGGGTTGCGCCGCAACCTCACTGGGCAAGGCCGGCCTGCTGAATCCCGAGGCGGCCCGTTTCTGCGGCGACTCCCTGCGGGAGGTGTGTGAGACCGTGGGCATGCCGCCGGTTCTCCATATGGGTTCTTGCGTTGACAACTCCCGGATCCTTATCGCAGCCACCGAAATGGTCCGGCAAGGGGGCTTGGGCGACGATATCTCCGACCTGCCCGCCATCGGTACCGCTCCTCTCTGGATGAGCGAAAAGGCCGTGGCCATTGGTCAGTATTTCGTGGCCAGCGGGGCCCAGGTTGTTTTCCAGAATCTGCCCATCTCCGGGGCCAAGAATTTCAATAAATACCTCACCGAAGGCTTGATGGGCGAGGTGGGTGCCCACTGGAATATCGCTTCGGAGCCCTTGGAAATCGCCAGGATCATGATCGAGAAGATCGAGGCAAAGCGCGACGCCCTAGGCATCAACAAGAAGAAAGAGCGTGTTCTTTTCGATATGGACATGCGTCGTGACCTTGGTGGCGGTCCGTTGAAGGACGTTGGCTGTCATGGCCCGACCGCTTCTTGATTTTTTTTTTGAGAGAACGTGCTGTTACCAAGCAAGAATAAGGATAAGGATTATAACCGATGAAATCGGGAAGCCGTTTAGAACGGATTTTAACATCAGGAGAGTTCGCAGTTACCGGTGAGTTGGGACCACCCAAGAACGGTAACGCCGAACATGTTCGGGAAAAGGCCCGTCTGCTCAAAGGCAGTGTTGACGCCGTCAATATCACCGACTGTCAGACCGCCATCGTCCGCATGTCCAGTATCAGTGCTGGCTTGTTGACCTTGGCCGAGGGGGTGGAGCCGGTCATTCAGATGACCTGCCGCGACCGGAACCGGATCGGGATGCAGAGTGATATTCTCGGGGCTGCCGCTCTGGGGCTCAAGAATCTCCTCTGTCTTACCGGCGATCATCAGAAGTTCGGCAATCATCCCGGTTCCAAGGGCGTCTTTGATATGGATTCCATCCAGTTGCTCGGTATGGTGAAGACCATGCGGGATGAGAAGAAATTTCAATGTGGCGAACTGATCAAGTCCCATGAGCCCAAGCTTTTTCTCGGTGCCGCGGCAAACCCCTTTGCCGGACCATCGGAACAGTTCCGGGCTGCCCGGTTGGCAAAAAAGGTCGCCAATGGCGCTGATTTTGTCCAGACCCAGATCATTTACAATGTTGAGCGCTTTGCCAAATTCATGCAGGCGGTCCGTGATCTCGGTCTCCACAAAAAGGTGCATATCCTCGCAGGGGTAACCCCACCGAAATCCGTGGGCATGGCGCGTTACATGAAGAGTTCCGTCCCCGGCATGGATGTCACCGATGAGGTGATCAAGCGGATGCAAGGGGCCAAGGACAAGGAAGACGAGGGTATCAACATCTGCGTTGATATCATCCGGCAGGTTCGGGAGATAGAAGGGGTGGCCGGCGTACATATCATGGCCATCGAATGGGAGAGCGCTGTGCCGGAGATCGTCAGCCGGGCAGGACTTGCTACCCGGCCGGTGTTTGCCGACGAGCCTGTCGCTTTGGCGGCGGCAAGACCGGAGGCACCCATCGAGGTTCGGTCCGCGGTGGCCGCAGAGAAGGAAAGTGATGTTGTCCTGGCGGCAGCCAAGGCTGAGGCAGAAAAGATTGTTGCCGCGGCTCAGGCGGAAGCTGCTCAGTTCCGGGCATCGGCCAGCAGCGTCAGCGGCGCTGGGGCGGTTGATCAGGCAAGGATTGAAATAGATCAAGCAGGAGAGGATGCGATGAACGAAAAAGAACGGCAAATGGCGCTGGAGTCGGTACGCCTCGGTCTTGATGCGCTGAAAAAGGCCTATGGCTTGTCGGACGATCAATTTGATGCACTGACGAAATTCGCCGGCGCTGAGGCTATTCTCAAGCGCGAGCCGGTACTCGCTGCTCCTGCTGCTCCTGCTGCTCCGGCGGCAGCGTCGGTTGCCCCGGTTGCTCCTGCTCCGGTTACGGATGAGGGCGCAGCCAAGAAAGCTGCCGAGGCTGCGGCGCTCGAAGATGCCAAAAAGGGTGAGGCCGCGAAGAAAGCTGCTGAGTCTAAGGCTGCGGAAGAGGCCAAGCAGGCCGAAGTTGCAAAGAAGGCAGCTGAGGCGGCAGCCGCTGAAGAGGCCAAGAAGATTGAGGCATCTAAGAAAGCCGCCGAGGCCAAGGCTGCGGAAGCGACGAAGAAACCGGCCGCCCCCGCAGAAAAGAAAGCGCCGGCCGCTGCCGCTCCGGTCTCTGCGGCCGTTGGCGCGGCTGCACTTGCCCTGGAGAAGGCCCCGTTGTCTGAACGGGCAGCCAAGGTGCCCGAGGCCTCTTACAAACAGGCATACACCGGCGCCATCCGCCAGACCGTATTGGGCGATGCGGCGAGCGGCATCAAGGTGGGCGGCGAAAGCACCCTGCCGTTCCATCTCTTTGAAGGGGCGATGCCCAACAAGCCCATGATCGCCTTTGATATCCTCGATGTCAAACCCGACGAGTGGCCCGATTCTCTGGCCCGCCATTATCAGGACGTCATGGACAATCCCGTGGCCTGGGCTCAGAAATGTGTCAAGGAATACGGCGCCGAAGCTATCTGTATCTCCATGGTCAGCACCGACCCCAACGGCTTGAACCGGCCTTCCGGCGAGGCTGCGAAAGCAGCGGCCGAGGTGGTGAAAAATATCGAAGTACCGGTGATTGTCTGGGGCTGCGGCAACGGGGAAAAGGATACCGAGACCCTGCGGGAGATCACCTCCCTGATCGGCGACAAGAAGGTGTGTCTGGCGCCGCTCTCCGACAGCAACTACCGGGCCATCGGCGCCACCGCCATGGCCTTCCAGTATCCCATGGTTGCAGCGTCGCCCATCGACGTCAACCTGGCCAAGCAGCTCAATATTCTCCTTGAGAATCTCGGGGTCTCCCTGGAGTCCGTTTTGATCGATCCCTCCATCGGCGCTCTTGGCTACGGGATCGAATATACCTACTCGGTTATGGAGCGGATCCGTCTTGCCGCCCTGACCCAGAAAGACGAGAAGCTTCAGGTGCCCTTTATCTGCAACCTGGGCCGCGAGGTTTGGAAGGCCAAGGAATGCCGGTTGCCGTCCGACGAGATGATTGGTGATCAGGAAACCCGCGGTATCCTCATGGAGGCCATTACCGCTTCCTGCATGTTGATGGCGGGTGGCGAGTTGATGATCATGCGGCATCCGAGGGCTGTTTCTTTGACCAAGTCGCTGATCAGCGGGCTCATGGATTAACGTACTGAAATTGTCCATTATTACTGTCGTAATACTGAAAAGCCTCACAGAGTAAAGAGGAGAAAAACACAATGTCTAAGATCATCTGTTCGGCCGCCATCCGTGGGGCTCACAAAATAGTTGATATGGCGGAAGCGAAGTTCGAGGAAGCCATCAAGAAATACGGCCCCGAACATGAGGTTTCTTACCCCAACACCGCTTACTTCCTGCCGATTATTTACAGTATGCTGGGTGCCAAGGTGGAGAAGCTTGGCGATATGAAGGATATCTTTCAGGAATGCCGCACCCTGCTGCCGGCGCAGGTGAGTGAGAATATCTGGCTGCCGTACCTCGCCCCGGCTCTCGATGCCGGCATGGCCACCTTTTTTGCCGAAGAGATGTACGAGGCCATCCGGTATCTTGAGACCCCGGATTTCTATACGAAAACCGAGGACCCGCTGGAGAACAATATCTGGCTGGGTGCCGCCGACGACGTTATCTTCCGCAAACGCGGCGTTGAGTTCGTTGACGGCACGGCCCCCGGCTTTGCCGCCATCATGGGCACCCCGGATGACAATGCGGTTGCTTCGCGCATCGCCCTTGAGCTGCAGGAGAAAAACCTTTATATCTTCATGCACGACCAGACCAACGGCAAGAACATGGCCGAGCGTCTGGTGGAAAATAAGGTCCAGGTCGGCTGGAATACCCGTCTGGTTCCCTTTGGCAAGAGTTACACCTCCGCGGTCTTCGCCATCGGTTTTGCCTGCCGGGTGGCCATGGCCTTCGGCGGCATCAAGCCCGGCGATTACAAGGGCAATCTGATTTACAACAAAGATCGGACCTTCGCTTTTATTATGGCCTTTGGTCCGGTATCCGACGAGTGGTACGCCAACGCGGCCGGCGCCATCAACTGGGGTTTCCCCACCATCTCCGACTACGACATCCCCGAGATCCTGCCCACCGGGATCTGTACCTACGAGCACGTGGTCAGCCGGGTGCCTCACGACGAGATCGTGCAGAAGGCCATCGAGGTGCGCGGCCTCAAGGTCAACGTCACCAAGATCGATATTCCCCTGTCCTTTGGCCCTGCCTTTGAGGGCGAGCGTATCCGTAAGGACGATCTCTTCATGGAATGCGGCGGCGGCCGGACTTCTGGGGTTGAGGTGCTCGTTTCCAAGGATATGTCCGAGGTTGAGGACGGCAAGGTCACCATCGAAGGGCCGGACATCAAGGATCTTCAGGTGGGCCAAAACGTGCCCCTCGGCATCCTGGTTGAGGTTGCCGGACGTGGCATGCAGTCGGATTTCGAGCCCATCCTCGAGCGTCAGTTCCATCACCTGATCAACTATATCCAGGGCATCATGCACATGGGCCAGCGGAACATCATGTGGCTCCGGATTGGCAAGGCTGCGGTGGAAAAGGGCTTTTCCTTCACCCATATCGGCAAGGTGCTGCACGGCAAACTCCATCAGGAATTCGGCGCCATTGTCGACAAGATCCAGGTCAAGCTCTACACCGAGTTGGACAAGGTGGAAGAGGTGCAGGAGCTTGCCCGCAAGGTGTACGCAGAGCGCGATGAGCGTTTGGGCTCCATGACCGACGAGACCGAAGAGGTCTTCTATTCCTGCACCCTGTGCCAGTCCTTTGCTCCGAGTCATGTCTGTGTTATCACCCCGGAGCGGATCGGGATGTGCGGCGCCTATAACTGGCTGGATGGCAAGGCCTCCTTCCAGATCAACCCCACCGGCCCCAACCAGCCGATTCAGAAAGGCGACTGTCTGGATGAAAAGCTCGGCCGTTTCAAGGGGATCAACGATTTTGTCGATCAGACCTCCCGCGGGGCCGTGACCGATCTTGCCTTGTATTCCCTGATGAACAGCCCGATGACCGCTTGCGGCTGTTTTGAGGCCATTGCCGCCATGCTCCCCCAGTGCAACGGGATCATGGTGGTCAACCGCGACTACAGCGGCATGACCCCTTCCGGGATGAAGTTCACCTCCTTGGCCGGCATGGCCGGCGGTGGGGCGCAGACTCCTGGTTTTATCGGGGTTTCCAAGCATTTCATGACCAGCCCCAAGCTCTTTGTCGCCGAAGGCGGGCTCACCCGGATGGTTTGGCTGCCCAAGATGATGAAAGAGGAGATCAAGGACAAACTCATGGAGCGCTGCAAGGAAATCGGCAGGCCGGAGTTTTACGATATGATCGCCACCGAGGAGAACGGTACCACGGAAGAGGAAATCCTCGCCTTCATGAAAAAGGTCGGTCACCCGGCCCTTGAAATGGAAGCGCTTGTTTAAGGTCCGAAAGAAATAAAGGGATCAGGTTAAAGGACTAAGACACACAAAAAAAGCATTTTGATTTAACCTTTTCACCTTTACTAATAATTGTGAGTTTTCGATCTACGGGAGGAACAGACAGATGGCTTTAACAGGTATTCAAATCCTCAAAATGCTTCCCAAGAAGAACTGTGGGGAGTGCGGTATTCCTACCTGTCTTGCCTTTGCCATGAAGGTGGCAGCCGGACAGACGGAGATCGGCGAATGTCCGTATGTGAGTGAGGAGGTCAAGGAGCAGATCGGCGAGGCCTCTGCTCCTCCGATCCGGACTATTAAACTCGGCTCCGGGGACAGTGCCTATACCACCGGCGGCGAGACCTGTCTGTTTCGCCATGAGAAACGTTTTGAGAATCCCACCGGTATTGCGGTGCTGGTCACCACCGAGATGAACGAAGCCGATGTCGATGGTCGTATCACTCGGTTCAAGAATCTTCGTTACGAGCGGGTTGGGGTGCTCCTCAAGGCCGACCTGATCGCGATCAAAGACACCAAGGGCGACAGTGCTGCCTTCACCGCGCTGACCAAGAAGGTATTGGACGGCGCAGCCGATGCAGGCATTATTTTGATGAGCGACAAGGCAGACAACCTCAAGGCTGCCGCTGGTGTCTGCGGTGAGCGCAAGCCTTTGCTCTATGGTGCCACCGCAGAGAATGCCGAGGCCATGGCTGCTCTTGCCAAGGAGACCGGCTGCCCTCTGGTTGCCAAGGGAACAAACCTTGACGACACCGTGGCGATTTCTGAAAAACTTATTGCCGCGGGCCTCAAGGATTTGATGCTCGATTCCGGTGCCCGCACGGTCCGTGCCGCCCTGGAAGACAGTGTGGTTGGTCGGCGTTCCGCCATTCGGGCCAAATTCAAGCCCCTGGGCTTTCCGACCATCACCTTTCCCTGCGAGATCTCCGCCGATCCGCTGATGGAGGCCATGGTCGCCTCGGTGCTGATTGCCAAATACGCAGGCATTGTCGTCCTTTCCGACCTGCAGGGCGATATTCTCTTCCCGCTCTTGCTGGAGCGGTTGAATATCTTCACCGATCCGCAACGCCCCATGGTGGTTCAGGAAGATGTTTATAACATCAATGGCCCGACCGAGGATTCGCCGGTACTCATTACCTGTAACTTCTCGCTCACCTACTTCATCGTTTCCGGCGAGATCGAAGGGAGCAAGGTGCCTTCCTGGTTGTTGATCAAGGACACGGAAGGTCTTTCGGTTCTCACCGCTTGGGCTGCCGGCAAGTTCGGCGCGGATATGATCGCGGCGTTTATGAAAAAATCCGGGATCGAGTCCAAGGTCAAGCATCGGGAGTTGATTATTCCCGGTTACCTCGCCTCCATGAAGGGTGAACTTGAAGAAGAACTGGCCGGTTGGACTATTACCATCGGTCCCCGTGAAGCCGGACATCTGCCTGCCTTCCTGAAGGAATGGAAGCCCGCGGCATAAGAAGAAAAGGATCGAGGGGAAAATCTTTCATCTCGATCCTGACCTTATACCTTCAACACCGACTGAACCGGCTATGAATATCACAATCAACGGTCATGAAATTGTTGCCGAAGAAGGGATCACCATCCTCGAAGCGGCAAAGCGGGCGGATATCCATATCCCGACCCTGTGCTACGTGAACAAGGGGACCTCGGATATTCCGTGCGAACTCTGCGTGGTCAGCGTGGATGGGATCGATGCGCCGGTGCGTTCCTGTATAACCCCGATTGGCGAAGGGATGCAGATCACCACCGAATCCAAGGAGCTCCAGGCCAAGCGCGCCGAGCGCATGACCCTCCTGATGGAGACCCATTTCGGTGACTGCAAGGCGCCCTGCAATCTCACCTGTCCAGGGCAGATCAATGTCCAGGGGTACATCGCCCATGTGGCCAAAGGCCAGTATGAAGAGGCTCTGCGCCTGGTCATGGAGCGCAATCCTTTTCCCTTTTCCGTAGGTCGGGTCTGTCCCCGTTTTTGTGAGACCCGCTGCCGCCGTATTTTGGTGGATGAGCCGGTCTCCATCAACCATCTGAAGCGTTTTGTCGCCGATTGGTGCATGGCGCACAAGATTGACCTGCGTATTCCCCGTGATGCCTCCACCGGCAAAAAGATCGCCGTTATCGGCGGCGGGCCTTCCGGTCTGACCGGCGCGTACTATTTGGCGCGCAAAGGCCATGATGTCACGGTGTTCGAGTCAGCCTCCAAGCTTGGCGGCATGCTGCGCTACGGTATCCCCGACTACAAGATTCCCCAGGATGTGCTTGATTACGAAATCAGCACCATCCTGCGCATGGGGATCAATGTCCGCTTGAGCCAGAAATGGGGCGAGGATTTCACCCTGCAATCCCTCAAGGACCAAGGGTACGAGGCGATCCTCATTGCCACCGGCACCCCGGTGGATGAAAGCCTTGATGTGCCTGGCTGTGCTCTGCCCAAGGTTATCCCGGCCACGAAATTCCTGCGCGACTTGGCCGAAGGCAAGGGCGGCAATTACGGCCGTTCCGCCGTGGTCTTCGGCGGCAACAATGTGGCCATGGAGGTTGCCCGCTCCCTGCTGCGTAAGGAAGTCGGCCAGGTAACGATCATTTATCCCCGGGCCCAGACCGAGATGCCCGCCAACCAGCGCAACATCCGGGTGGCGGAAAAAGAGGGCGTGCAGTTTCTCCTCATGGCCGCACCGGTGAATTTCAGCGATACCGACAACGGCATCAGCGTCCAGTTGATCCGGACGAAGCTCGGCGAGCCCGATGAAAAGGGTATCCGTTATCCGGAGGCGATCCCCGGCTCCACAGTGAACATCAAGGCGGATACGGTCATTGTTGCCCAAGGCTTGAGTGCTTGTAGCGAGAAGTTCGAGGGCGGCGAGCTCGAAGCCACTCTGGAATTGACCCCGAAATGTAATGTGAAGGCCAACCCGCGAACCTCGTTGACCAATCATCCCGGCATCTATGCGGCCGGGGATGTGACCAGCGGTCCCCGCTCGGTGATCCAGGCCGTGGTTGCGGCCCGGCGGGCGGCGGATAATATCCATGCCCAGGTCATGTCCATCACCAAGACCGTGGCTGAGAGCCGTTTCAACTTCAGCCGGGGGAAGGGGTTTGATGATGTGGATCTGCGGAACTTCGAGGGGATCAACATCAAGCTGCGGGAGAAGATGCCCACCCGTCCGCCCCAGATCGCGACCCAGGATTTCAGCGAGATCAAACTCGGCTTTTCGGAACAGATGGCGATCACCGAGGCCAAGCGTTGTCTATCCTGCGGCTGTCGTGCCTTTGACCGTTGTGATTTGAAGCAATTGGCCATGGATTTCGGCCTCGATCCCAGCCGGACCGGGATGGCGGCACAGCCGACCTATACGGAAAAGATCAACCATCCCATGATTCTGGTGGATCTGAACAAGTGCATCTACTGCAAGCGCTGCGAGAACAGCTGTGAATACAATGCCCTGGAAATCAGCGCCGATGATGTCGATGACAAGGGCCGTCCCAAGGGGCTGCGCTTTAAATTCAAGGAAAACTGTGTCAACTGCGGAGCCTGTGTGGACAACTGTTCCACCGGAGCGCTGAACAAGAAAGACGTCCTGGTGCCGGTGGTCAATGAGGCCATCCGCGAGGTGCGCTCCACCTGCCCTTACTGCGGCGCCGGCTGTCAGATCATCCTCAAGGTCAAGGGCAATACCCTGATGGAGGTCACCGCGGATCCGGATCTGGCCCCGAATTATGGCGCCCTCTGCGTCAAGGGGAGATTTGGCCATAATTTTGTTCAGCACAAGGAGCGTCTGACCCAACCCCTGGTGCGTCGGGGCTCCCAGTTGGTGGAGACCAGCTGGGAAGATGCCCTCAATGTGGTGGCGAAGCGTTTCTTCGACCTCAAGGCCATGTACGGACCGGATTCCATTTCCGGTTTCAGTTGCGCCCGGGCCAGTAACGAAGAAAATTATCTGATGCAAAAATTCATGCGGACAGCGATCGGAACGAATAATATCGATCACTGTGCCCGACTCTGACACGCTCCCACGGTGGCCAGTTTGGCCCTCACATTCGGCAGCGGCGCAATGACCAACTCCATTGCGGATACAAAGAAAACAGATCTCTTCTTCATGGTCGGCAGCAACCCGGACACCAGCCATCCGACCATCGGGCTGCGGATTCACCAGGCCGTTGACCGCGGTGCTAAATTGGTGGTGGTTGATCCCCGGCGTACCAAATTGGCCGAGCGGGCCGATCTCTGGCTGCGAATCGTGCCGGGGACCGACGTCGCCTTTTTAAACGGGATGATGCAGGTCATTCTCGAGGAAGGGCTCTGGGATAAGAAGTTTGTCGAGGAGCGGACCGAGGATTTTGACGAACTCAGCCGCTTGGTCAAGAAATATACGCCTGAGGTGGTGGAAAAAATCACCGGCATCAACGAAGCCCAGTTGCGTCAGGTTGCCCGCATGTATGCGGCGGAAGGCAGGCATGCTGCTTTCTGGGGGATGGGTATCACCCACTATGTTACCGGTACGGACCGGGTGAAATCTATTGCCAACCTGGCCATGCTCTGCGGCAAGATCGGTAAGGAAGGTATGGGCTGCAATCCGCTCCGCGGTCAGAACAATGTCCAAGGCGCCTGCGACATGGGCGCCCTGTTCAATACCCTGCCGGGCTATGGCGGTCTTGAGGGTGACGATCTTTTTGCCAAGTATGAAAAACATTGGGGCATCAAGCTGCCACGGCGCCCAGGAAAACCGGCCACCGAGGTGTGGGAAAATGTCTTTAAGGGCGATATCCGCGGCCTCTATATCTTCGGGGAAGACCCGGCCGTGGCCGACGCCAATATCGCCCATGTCCAGTCCGCCCTGGAAAAGGTTGATTTTCTGGTGGTTCAGGATCTCTTCCTGACCGATACCGCGAAGATGGCGGATGTGGTTTTGCCCGCTGCCTGTTATGCGGAAAAGGACGGCACCTTCACCTGTACCGAGCGCAGGGTCCAGCGGATTCGCAAGGCGGTTGAGCCGCCGGGCGAGGCCAAGCCGGACTGGCAGATCATCTCCCTGCTTTCCCAGCGGATGGGCTATCCCATGCATTATAATTCCGCTTCGGAGATCTTTGACGAGATCTGCCAGTTGCTGCCCCAGTACAAGGGATTGTCCTACGAGCGCTTGGAAAAGGTCGGCCTGCAGTGGCCGGTACCGGACCAGCATCATCCCGGCACCGCGGTGCTGCATACGGAGAAGTTTACCCGCGGCAAGGGGCTTTTTATCCCCGAGGATTACATCCCCCCGGTGGAGCTGCCCGATGAGGAATATCCGCTGCTCTTTACCACCGGCCGCGATATTGCCCGCTATAACTTCAGCAGCATGACCGGCAAGACCCCGGAGATCGACGAGATCAGCCCGGAATGCTTTGCCGAGGTCCATCCTGGCGATGCCCAACGTTTGGGCCTGAAAGAGAAGAATTGGGTGCGGCTCACCTCGCGGCGCGGTTCAGTGCAGATGCGGGCCATCATCACCGACAAGACCCAGGAGGGCACGGTCTTCAGCACCTATAACCATTTGCAGGCGCTGGTGAATATGTTGACCCTGGACGCTCTGGATCGTCTTTCCAGAACGCCTGAGTATAAGCTGTGCGCCATAAAGGTTGAAGTGTTGGGCGACGAGTTGCCGGACTGATTTTTTAAAACGGTCCGATGCGGCAAGCAAGCTGAAATTTGAAAATAAACGTAACATTGGAATGCCTTGATCGGCATAAGGATCCGTAAGGGAATGGCCACGGTATTGGCTTTTTCGTAACGGACCCTAACTTTTTTAATTTGAGTGGAGTTACACGATGGGACAAGCAAAAGATAAAAAATCAGGGACAGTCATGGTCGTCGGCGGCGGTATTGCCGGGGTCCAGGCGGCCCTTGATTTAACCGAGCTTGGCTACTATGTCTATCTGGTAGAAAAGTCTGCAGCCATTGGCGGTGCCATGGCCCAGCTGGATAAAACCTTTCCTACCAATGACTGCTCGCTTTGAATACTCGCGCCTAAGCTGGTAGAGGCCGGTCGGTCTCCCAATATCGAAATTCTGAGCAACGCTGATTTCCTTTCCCTCGACGGAAAGCCGGGCAGTTTTACCGCCAAGCTGCGGATGCGTCCGCGCTATATCGATGCGGACAAGTGTACGGCCTGCGGCTTGTGCACCAAGTATTGCCCCAAGCATCTGGTTGATGGATACAATGAGGGCTTAGCGGTTACGCGGCCGATCCACATCGACTATGCCCAGGCCGTGCCCGCCACCTATTTCATTGATCCGGAGGCGTGTCTGTACCTCAAGCACGGGACCTGCCAGATCTGCGTCTGCACCTGTCAGAGCAAGGCCATTGATTTCAGCCAGAAGCCGGAGGAAAAAGAGCTGCAGATCGGTGCGGTGATCATGGCCCCGGGCTTTGGCCGGATCCCTGATGCAACCCTGGCCAAGTACAGTTATGGCCAGCACCCCGACGTGATGACCAGTCTGGAGTTCGAGCGGCTGCTCTGCGCCTCCGGCCCCTTCGAGGGCGAGGTCAAATGCCTCTCCGACCGCAGGCATCCCAAGAAAATCGCCTTTATCCAGTGCGTGGGTTCCCGGGATCTCGGCTGCAACAACGGCTATTGCTCTTCGGTGTGCTGCATGTATGCCATCAAGGAGGCCATGGTTGCCAAGGAACATGACCCCGAGGTGGAGATCACCATCTACTACATGGATATGCGGACCCAGGGTAAGGGGTTCGATGCCGCCCAGAAGAAGGCGGAGGCCATGGGGATCAGGTTTGTCCGGGCCCGGGTGGCGGATGTCATGCCCTGGGAGAAGAATCTCAAGCTTACCTTCTCCACCATGGACGGGACCCACTCCTTTGAGCCCTACGATATCGTCGTGCTCTCCGTGGGCCTCGATGCGCCGGCCGATGCCAAAAACCTGAGCGAGATTGCCGGTTTTGCCTTGAACCATTACGATTTCTGCAAGACCGAGACCTTTGCTCCCTTGCTCACCACCAAGCCGGGCGTTTTTGTCGCCGGCGCCTTCCAGGGTCCCAAGGATATTCCGGAAAGCGTCACCCAGTCCAGCGCGGCCGCCGGCTTAGCCGCCGGGCTTATCGCCAAGGATCGCGGCAAGGCGTTGGTGCACAAGACCTATCCCAAGGAACAGAAAACCGGCAAGGACGAAGAGGTCCGGATCGGCGTCTTTGTCTGCCATTGCGGGATCAACATCTCCAGCGTGGTGGATGTCGCCTCGGTCGAGCAGTACACCGAGGGCATGGAAGGCGTGGTCTACCATGCCCAGAGCCTGTACAGCTGTTCCCAGGATGCCCAGGAGGTGCTTAAGGCCAAGATCAAGGAGCATAACCTGAACCGGGTGGTCATTGCCGCCTGTTCCCCGAGAACCCATGAGCCGCTCTTCCAGGAAACCCTGAAGGACGCTGGCCTGAACCGTTGTCTTTTTGAGATGGTCAATATCCGCGACCACTGCTCCTGGGTCCATGCCAACGAGCCCGTGGCCGCGACGCAAAAATCCAAGGATTTGGTGCGGATGGGCATTGCCAAGGCCCGTCACATCCAGCCCCTCCCCGAGCAGACCGTGCCGGTCACCAACAAGGCCCTGATTCTCGGCGGCGGGGTGGCAGGACTTACCGCCGCTTTGACCATCGCCGAGCAAGGGTTCCATTCCTATGTGATCGAAAAGGAAGAGAAGCTTGGCGGCCATCTCCAGCATCTCTCCTACACCTTGCAGGGCGATACGGTGTCCACGGTCTTGAGCGATCTCACCGATAAGGTGAAAAAGAGCAAGTTGATCGAGGTGCTGACCAGTACGGAAATGACCTTGGTCAACGGCTTTGTCGGCAATTTCAGCTCGGTGCTTACCACCACCAAGGGCAAGAAAGCCACGGAAACCACCATCGATCACGGGGTGATCATCATCGCCACCGGCGGCCGCGAACATCGGCCGGAAGTGGTGCTGGGTAACCCGGTGAAGTATTCCGAAACGGTGGTTACCCAGCGTGAGCTGGAGCAGCGGCTCTCCGGCAAGGGCAAGAATCCGGCGCCCAAATCGGTGGTCATGGTGCAGTGCGCCGGTTCCCGGGGTGATGATCTCAACTATTGCAGCAAGGTCTGCTGTAACCATGCGGTCAAAAACGCCCTCAAGATCAAAGCGCTTGATCCCGCTTCCCAGGTGGTGGTGCTCTACCGCGATATGCGCACCTACGGCTTTGCCGAAGACGCTTACCGCGAGGCCAGGGAAAAAGGGGTGGTCTTCATCCCCTACACCATGGACAACAAGCCCAAATTCAAGTCCAGCGGCAAGAAGATGAGCGTCACCTTCCAGGATCCGATCCTCCGCGACGAGGTCACCATGACCCCCGAGGTACTGGCCTTGAGTGTCGGTATTGTTTCCGAAGGGACCGAGGATCTCAGCAAGCTCTTGAAGATTCCGGTGAACGAAGACAAGTTCTTCCTTGAGGCCCATGTCAAGCTGCGCCCGGTGGAACTGCCGGTGAGCGGGGTCTATGTCTGCGGCCTGGCCCATTCGCCCAAGCCGGTTGAGGAGATCATCGTTCAGGCGCAGGCGGCGGCGGCCAAGGCCTCCATTCCGCTCTGCAAGGGATTTGTTTCGGTGGAGCCCACCATCTCCTGCGTGGACAAGGATGCCTGCATCGGCTGCGGCTTGTGCGAGTCGCTCTGCCCGTATCAGTCCATCCGGATCGGCAAGGACGAAAACGGCAAGCGCAAGGCCGAAACCATCACCGCCTCATGCAAGGGCTGCGGCATCTGCGCCTCGCACTGCCCGGTATTTGCCATCTCCATGGGCGGATACACCGATGAACAGATAAACGCGCAAATCACCGCCTTTGGTGCACAATAGAGGAGTAGTGGTTATGAGTCAGAAAGATTTCAACCCGAAGATCCTGGGTTTTCTCTGCAACTGGTGCTGCTATGCCGCAGCGGACAGTGCCGGGGTTTCCCGTTACCAGTATCCGCCGAATTTGCGGACTATCCGGGTGATGTGTACCGGACGTCTCGATCCGGCCTTTGTTCTGCGGGGCTTTGCCGAAGGTGCCGACGCCATCTTCTCCGGTGGCTGACAACTCGGGGAATGCCATTACCAGGTTGGTAATTACGACGCGATGGGTGTGAGTGCATTGGTGAAAAAGGTTCTGGCCGAGGTCGGGATCAATCCGGACAGGTTTGGTCTGCAGTGGGCTTCCGCGGCGGAGGCGCCGCGTTTTGTCAAACTGATCACCGATTTTACCATGAAGACCAAGGAGCTTGGTCCGATCGGCCAGGCCGAAGGCTTGAGCCCCGAGGAGTTGAAGGTGCGGATCGACAAGGCCCTTGCCCTGGTGAGCGACCGCAAGCTGCGGATTGCCCTGGGCAACGCCACCAAGACCATCCGCAAGGAGGCGATTTTTACCCAGGAGGGGATCACCGCCGTTATCGAAGACAAGCTGGCGAAAACCATCACTGCCGGATTGCAAGGCGGTGGGGCGGAGGTTGCGGCCAAGAAGTAAACGCGGTAATGAGTAGAAAAGATGGGATGCCAACGGGAGGTGCGAGCAGAGTGCGCACCTCCCGTTTTTTTGTCGTGGCACAGAGAAAACCGGCCGCAGCAGGCCAACGACTCTCAGTTGCTGAAGTCAATCCCCACTACGCCGAGAATATCCCCGGCCACAGTCTTGATGGGGGCGGAAAGGGTCCGGCACGGCTTGTCCGTAATGGCGGAAATGTAGAGGGGAGAGAGATAGACCTCGTCCTCCATGGCTTTTTGCCACCAGGGCCGTACCCGCGCATCCTTGATTCCGGCTGCCGGTTTGGAAAAGATGAAAGATCCGTCATGGCGGCAGCTGTAGACGGCCTGGACCCTCTCGTGGCCGGCCATAAATCTGGTGAGTGCGGCGGTGTGCTGCGGCCCGGCGTTGAGCAGGGCGGAGGAGTTGGCTAGGGCAACAAGCTCCCCACGAATCAGAGAGAGTTGTCCTGCATCCTCGGTGCCTCCTCCTTCCGCCTGCTGGATAAGTTCGCCGATGAAGTGGCGCATGGCCTCGCTTTGATTGCTGATCTCCTCGGAGGCTTGGGCGGTTGTGGAGGCGCTTGTTTCATTTTCCGCGGTGAGGCTTTCCATCTCCAGGGCAGCTTGGTTGACCTGCTCTATGTCGGCGGCTTGTTCTTCGCAGGCTCGGGCAATTTCGCTGATCTTTCCTTTGGCCGAGGCCATCCGGGTAAACACTTCCGCAAAGATATTCGCCACGTGAATGGCCGTTTCTTCTCCTGTCTTGACCCGGACGGCATTGGTCTCCAGGATTTCCTGTGTTCTCCGGGAAGATTCGGTCGCCTCCAAGGCCAGATTGCGCACTTCGTTCGCCACCACCGCAAATCCTGCCCCTGCTTCTCCGGCCCGGGCAGACTCGACCGCAGCATTCAGGGCAAGCAGGTTGGTCTTGAAGGCTATGGAATTTATCTCCCTGATCACCAGGCTTGCTTCGCTGCTTGCCAAGGATATGTCATGCATGGATTGGCTCAATCTGCCCATGACCGACTGGGCAAGTTCAATTTCTGAAGTCACATCCTGAATCTGGCTGTCCGCCTGCTGGGCGTCTCCTGCATTGCTTGTGGTTTTGGCCGCGATCTCTTGAAGGGAAGAAACCATCTGGGTTAGAGCGGTGGCTTTTCGAGAAACCACATCCGCGAGGGAATAGCTCGTGGTTCGGACGTGGTAGGTCGTGCCATCCATTTTGCCGGCAATGTCGTCCAAGGTGCTGGAGGTTTCGCGGAGAAATTTTTTCAGGGGGTTCCTGATGCCCACGAACGCTGCTGTGCCGGTCAGCAGGGTTATCCCGAGGCCAAGCAGGAGAGAGAATTGCATTTGTAAAAGCCCTGCGGAAATGGTGGGCGAGCCAGCAGTCAAGGATGGCAAGGCGTTGGCGTCATTCGGCAGCCAAAAGATATCGGCGCCGATGATAGAAGAAAATTGCAGATAGTGGATCACTTGCATGAGCAGGACAGTCCCGAAAAAAAAGAGATAATTTGTAAAGGTTTTATGCGTTATGGTCATGGCGGTTCCTGATGAAAGGGTTATGGTGCTCTCCCCAAACGGAGTGCTGGTTTTAGGGTATTTAACTGTTAGCTGAAAAAACAAAATGTGTGCCAACCCCTAACACGTTGTTTTTGTGATTTTTGACGGTCTGTGACCTTTTTGGATATTTCAATAATGTAGGTTTTTGAAAGGAAAAGATTTCTGAAATGTAATTTTTAAATTTTGGCTGGGTTTCCGTATCCGCTATCGGCACGGGAAAACACGCTCCGCGATCGAGATGGAGAATCGACACGGTTGCGTGTGCGGCGTTGCCTGGGTGGAGATGGATGGCCAGCGCGTGCGCCGTGGCGTTACCCCCCCTTTTTGGAACGGGACCTGGTAACACCTCGGTTGCGATCAGAATGGGAACGTTAGAAGGGACGAGTCAGTAGATGAAATCCAGCAAGAACACGGCGCCGCATCTTGAGCAACATCCAGGTCCTGGCCGTAAAATAAGGGAATCTTGCGAATTGGGCAGGCGCGCTCTCAAGGACGAACTGTCAAAAGCGGATGGGGAAGGTTTATTCAGTCTTGGAATCATGGGCAAGAAGCCAGTTTTCCCCTTCCTCAAAGTCCCTGAACACCATGATCTTCTGGGGAGTTGCTGCGTCTTGCGATAACGCTTCAAACATGCGGCCCATGCCGTATGCCAGATCACTGGAGGCAATGAGAGACACCTTCGCATGCATTCGTTCGCCATACTCCTTGCGGGTGCGGAGAATTTTTTTTAAAAAAGTTTGATCCCAGCCCTGGATGTCGGTTTCTCGTAGATCCCACAGGGTTGGGATGTCAGGCGGATACTCATCCGAGTGGCTAATTTGTTCCATTGCCGCAAAAAAGTCCTCGAATAACAAAGGACCAATCACGGTGATATACAGGATCTTTTTCTGAGGGTTGTGGCTGAGAGTAACAGGCATGCCGACCTCTGTGTTCGATGGTGTTACGCGTTTACTGGCTTACTTTTTATTGTAGCAACCTGATTTTATTGGGGGAAGTATTTTCATTCGGCCAGTTCCAGGATCTTCAGCTTCCGTAGCTCTGCCAGGCTGAAGACCGGTCCGTCCACGCAGGCCAGCTTGCCGTCCATGTGGCAGTGGCGGCAGATGCCCACTCCGCATTTCATCTGGCGCTCCATGGTGGTGAGCACCTGTTCGTCGCTAAAGCCCATGGTGGCCAGTTTGCCGAGCACCGCCCGAAACATCAGGGGCGGGCCGCAGAGCAAGGCGGTGCTTCGGCTCAGCTCCGGGGGCACGGTGTCCAGCAGGGCGGTGACCAATCCCACCGAGCCACTCCAGCCAGCCTCCGTCGCATCCACGGTGAGGCGGCAATCCACCCCTTTTTCCCGCCACAGTTCAAGGTCAGCCTGAAAGGCGATGTCCGAGGGGGTGCGGCTGCCGTAGAGCACGGTGAGGGCGCCGTATCGCTCCCGCTGATCCAGACAGGTGTTGAGCACACCCCGCAGCGGCGCCAGGCCGATGCCGCCGGCCACGAACAACAGATCCTGGCCCGCAAGCTGCTCCATGGGAAAGGGGCGTCCATACGGGCCGCGCAAGCCGAGGGTGTCGCCCAGCCTGAGCCCGTGCATGGCAGTGGTGAGTGTGCCGGCCCTGCGGACGCTCAAGTGGATGGTTCCGGGTCGGGTAGAAGGGGAGGAGATCGAAATGGGCGCCTCCCCGCAATGGGGCATGGAGACAAGGACGAACTGGCCTGGCCGGTGGCGGAAACCGTTGTTGTAAGCCCGGTCGCTGAAGGAGAGGACAAAGGTGGAGATCTGGGAATTCTCGACAATGATTTCCTCCACCCTGGCCTGTTGGGGCAGATAGATATCGATGCTGGTCTGAGGCATGGTTTTTTCCCGCTTGGGTTGAGGGTAAGTGCTAGAGGCTGCCCTGACAGGCGCGCTCCACAAAACGAACGATGTCGGTGCCGCCGAAGCAGATGGACACGCAGCGGCCGCAGCCCACACAGCTCGGGCGGCCATTTTGGCGCACATCGTCGCGGAGCTTGTGGGTAAAGCGCTGGCGGATGGCCCCGGTTTTCGCCTCCACCGGGTTGTGGCCCCCGGCCATCCCGGTGAAGCCGGCAAAGGTGCAGGCGTCCCAGCTCCGCAACCGCTGGCCGCTCGTGGCGTCGAACGGCTGGTCGCTGATGGTGAAGCAGGTGCAGGTGGGGCAGAGATAGGCGCAGCCGCCGCAGTCCTGGCAGCGTAGCGACAGTTCTGCCCAGACCGCCTCCGGCACTGTGTCCGCCTCCAGCCGTCGGATGGCCTGTTCCACATGGACCTGGCGGCTGAAGCGGCCGCGCGCCTCAAGAAAGGCCTGATACCGGCCGCTGTGGTCCTTGTCGGTGGAGGGGGAGAAAAAACGCTCCCAGCGCTGCAGCAGGGTATGGCCCGGAGCCCGGCCGACTTCCACCAGGAAGCGGTCGCCGAGATCGGTGAGTTGCAGGTCGCTGCCCAGCTCAAGAAAGGGCCCGGAGCCGGTGGCGTTGCAAAAGCAGTTCGGAGAAGGGGTGTTGCAGTTGATGCCGATCAGCACCGAACTCTGGCGGCGCCGGAGATAGAAGGGATCGCGCTGCCGGCGGGAGAAGACCACATCCATGTAGAGCACTGCGGAGAGATCGCAGGAATGCACCCCGAAGTAGACCGTGGGCGGGATGGTTTCCTGGGTGGTGTGGAACGCATAGCCCTTGGCGGTGAGGCTATAGGTGGAGAGCTGTTCCTGTTGGGGGAAGAAGAACTGCTTGAGCGAATTCTGGGGCGGTTCGTTCAGTTCGATCTCCGCCGCGTCCAGGTCGTTGATCACGGTGAAGAGCACATCGCCATGGCGATTGCGCACCGGCGCCACCAGGCGGTACTCCTTGCTCAGCTTGCGCAGGAAGCCCTTCATGTGATCTTTTTTTATCAGATGGCTGTTGGCATTGTCGGATACGTGGGGCATGGGCTTTCCTTGGGTTACAGGAGCTGCGATTTTTCCACCCGCACCGCGCAGACCTTGTACTCCGGGCAGCGGGAGCCGGTGTCAAAGGCGTCGTTGGTGAGCCGATTGATGGGCGCCTCGGAAAAGTGGAAGGTGGTGTAGACCATCCCGGCAGCCACCTGTTCGGTGATGGAGACCCTGAGGGTTATCTCGCCCCGCCGGGAGATGAGCCGCACCATTTCGCCCTGGCGCAGGCTGAGGGTTTTGGCGTCCGCCGGGTTGAGCTGGAGTTCGGCCTGGCCGCACTCCCTGCTCAACCGTTCGCTTTTACGGCTCATGGTGCCGGTGTGGTACTGGTGGTAGATCCGGCCGGTCATCAGCAGGAGGGGATATTCCCGGTCCGGCAGCTCGCTGGGCGCAGTGTGGCTGGCGGGCATAAAATGACCCCGACCCCGGGTAAAATAGTACTTGTGCAGAAAAGGGGTGCCCGGATGTTCGCGGTCCCAGCAGGGCCATTGCAACCCCCAGCTCCGGTCCAAACGGTCATGGTAGATGCCGCCGTAGATGGGGGAGAGCAGGGCGATCTCTTCCATCACTTCAGCGCTGGAGTCGTATTCCATCGCATAGCCCAAGCGGGTGGAAAGCGCCATGATGATCGCGCTGTCAGCCCGGCATTCTCCCGGCGGCTCGGTTGCCTGGCGCACCATCTGCACCCTGCGTTCGGAGTTGGTGAAGGTGCCGCTTTTTTCGGCAAAGCAGGCGGCCGGGAAAACAACGTGGGCAAGCTGCGCCGTTTCGGTGAGGAAGATGTCGCTCACCGCCAGAAAATCCAAGCCCCGCAGGGTTTCCTCCACCTTGTTCAGGGTGGGGTCGCTGAGCATGGGGTTTTCGCCCATGATGTACATCCCCCGGATCGGTCCCTGCGGCCCGCCGTGGGTCATTTCCACCAGGGTCAGGCCGGGGTCTGTCGGCAGGGTTGCTCCCCAGGCGCGTTCGAACTTGTCGCGGAAATCATCGTGGTGTACGCCCTGGTAGCTGGGGAGCATGTTGGGCAGCGCCCCCATGTCGCAGGCGCCCTGGACGTTGTTCTGGCCGCGGAGCGGGTCGACCCCGGTGTCTTCCTTTTCGATGTGTCCGGCGAGCATGGCCAGGTTGGCGATGGTCTGCACGTTTTCGGTGCCGCAGACATGCTGGGTGATGCCCAGGCAGTAGCAGATCACCGCCTTGCGGGCTCTCCCGTAGAGCTCGGCCGCCTGGCGGATCAGGGGCAGCTCCACCCCGGTGAGTTCGGCGGTTTCCTCAAGGTCCAGGCGGTGGAGCATGTCGCGCAGGGCGAGGAAGTTTTCGGTGCGCATCTCGATGAAGAGATCGTCGGCCAGCCCCTCGTCCAATAGAACCCGCATCATCGCATTGATGAGCGGGATATCGGTGCCGGGCTTTAGCGCCAGATGGAGATGGGCGCACTCGGCCAAGCGGGTGCGGCGCGGATCGATCACAATCAGCCGGGCGCCCCGGTCCACCGCGTCCAGCATCCGTCGGGCCACCTGGGGATGGGCCTCGGTGGTGTTGGAGCCGGAAACCAGGATCACCTCGGCGTTTTCGATCTCGTTGATCGAGTTGGTCATGGCCCCGCTGCCGAAGGTGGTGGCAAGACCTGCCACCGTGGGGGCGTGTCAGAGTCGGGCGCAGTGGTCCACGTTGTTGGTGCCAAGCGCGGTGCGGGCGAACTTTTGCAGCAGATAGTTCTCCTCGTTGGTACACTTGGCCGAGGCCAGCACGCCGATGGCGGTGCCGGTATGCTGCTCGCGGATCCGGCCGAGCTGCTGGGCGGTAAAATCCAGGGCCTCTTCCCAGGTGGCCGGGGTGAGTACGTTGTTTTTACGGATCAGCGGGGTGGTGAGCCGATCGGGATGGTTGACGGATTCATGGATGTGCCAGCCCTTGACGCAGAGGTTGCCCCGGGAGACCGGGTGGTACCGGCTGGGCTGGCTGCCGCAGACCTTGTCCTTCTCCACGTGCAGGTAAAGACCGCAGCCGCAGCCGCAGTAAACACAGGTGGTCAGCACATCATCCATCAGCGTTTCTCCTGTTTGTTCCAGGCAGGGACACGGATGCGTCCACATAGCCTGCACTCAGTGTAGCAGAGAAACAGCAGCGGAACCAAAGGGATAATTGGCTTTCGGTTGACAGGGGCAGGGAGGTATGGTTTGCCTGTAGCCTCAATTTATCGGCAACGCAGGCAGGTTGTCCAAGGAGGATGAAGGTGGCGGTAAAACGTGATTTTAGTTATTCAGTGACCTGGAATCTGATCCTGATCATCGTCGGCTCTCTCGTGCAGACCGTTGGTTTCAAGGCCATTGCCGCGGCGCACGGCTTTGTGCCCAGCGGCTTGTTCGGGGTGGCCGCGCTCATCGAGTACAAGACCGGCCTGCTGAACGCCGGAGGCTGGTATCTGTTGCTCAACGTGCCCATGTTCATTCTCGGCTATCTCCTCATCGGCCGGCGCTTTCTCGCTTACAGCTTCGTCTCCATGCTGGTGATTTCCCTGGGCTATATGGTGATCGATTTTCAGCTCCATATCCAGAATCAGCTCTATGCCGCGGTCTGTTTTGGGGTCATCGTCGGCACCGGCGCCGGGATCGTGCTGCGTTCGCTGGGTTCCAACGGCGGCCTGGACGTGGTCGCGGTCATTCTCAACCAGCGCTATAACATCGGGGTCGGCAAAACCTATTTTGGTTTCAATCTGGTGCTCTTTTCCTTCAGCTTCGCCAGTCTGGACAACGACCTGGTGATCGCCTCGCTGATCGCCGCCTTTGTCGCGGCGAGCGCCGTTGAGTACAGCCTGTCGCTGTTCAACCAGCGCAAACTCTGCCTCATCATCTCCAGCCAAAATTCCGACATTGCCGACAAGGTGATGGAAAAACTTAAGGTCGGGGCCACCTTTCTCGAAGGGGTGGGGGCGTACAAAAAGGAACCGCGCCGGGTCCTGATGGTGGTGACCAATAACATTCAGCTCAAGCGTCTGGAGGAGATCGCCTTCACCATCGATCCCCACGCGCTGTTCATCGTGGAAAACACCTTCAACGTGATCGGCTCGACCTTCTCGCGGCGCAAGATATATTGAACCGGGAAGGGGAGTGATTTCTGCCGGGATGCGTTTTATTGCTGGTCGGATTCGTCGTCTTTTCGGCGGCGTTTAAAAGGCAGATGCGGTGGGTGTATTCCCTCCCGCAGCATGGTGAAGCTGGTTTCCAGCAGTTCGACCCCGGTCAGGACCCCGACCGTGAGCACGGCCAGGACCACCGCCCCATGTTCATAGCCCAAGCCGATAACCGCGCCAATGGCTGCGAGCATCCAGATCACCGCCGCCGAGGTCACCCCCTGCAGCAACCCTTCCTTGGCCATGATAACCCCGGCGCCGAGAAAGCCGATGCCGGTGACCACCTGGCCCACCACCCGGCTTGGGTCGCCGCCGGGTTCCGTGGTGAGCAGGGCGCCTAAGGCGACAAAGACCTCGGTGCCGAGGCAGATCAGGATGCTGGTGCGGATACCCGCCGGTTTGCCGCGCAGCTGGCGCTCCAAGCCGATGATGCCGCCGCAGAGCAGGGCAACGAAGATGCGTTGCCAGAAGATCGGGGTGAATGGGTCGAACACGGGCATGGTCTATGGCTCCAGGGGGAGTGTTTTGCTGTGTTGCTTTGGCCAGGGGAAAGTTGTTTCTCTTGCTGGCACTCTATTCCCGAAACCGCATGCTGTCAATCCGGCGGATTTCCCTGCGCGCCCCGCAGGGAAAAAAGCGGATCGTTAATCGCTTCGCTCCGGCAGACCGGGCATCTGCCCGGCGGGGTCAGCCGTTCCCGTTTGGCAAAAACAAACCCACAGCTTCGGCACTCGGCCGGGACAATTTCAAGCACCCCGCCGCTGGCGTGCAGGCTGCGGCGGATATGCTCGAGATGGGAGCAGACCTCCTTTTCCGCGAGATGGAGCGCCACGGAAATATCCTTGGCCGAGACTGGTCCCTCACCGAGAAGGGCCATAATACCATGACGGGTCGTCTCTTGGGCCGTGCGGGGAACCATTGGGGCTCGTATTTTTTTCTTCATGACGCTTCTCCTGAATTTGAGTGTACGTCAGGCAAACAACAACGTCCTCTTTTTTTTGAAAGTGGTATACTAACATTTTAGCAAACCCCAACCCGAGGAGATTCATGATGAAACGTTTTCTCATTGTTGCGGCGATAGCCGCAGCCACTTTCTCCACCCCGGCACTTGCTGCCGACGTTGGCGTTTCGGTCAGCATCGGCCAACCCGGTTTCTATGGGCATATTGACATCGGCGATTTCCCGCAGCCCCGAGTGATCTACGCCCAACCGAGAATCATTCTCCGTGGGGCCCGGTTGGACCGCCCGCCCATCTATCTCCGCGTTCCGCCGGGTCACATCAAAAATTGGAGAAAGCACTGTCGCGAATACAACGCCTGCGGCGAGCGGGTCTTTTTTGTTCATGACGACTGGTACGAGCAGGAGTATGTTCCCCGTTATCAGGAAAGACATCGCGAGCGCCACGATGACCGTCGCGATGACCGTCGTGACGATGGTCGGAATGATGGCCATGGAAACGGCAAAGGGCATGGGAATGGTAAGGATAAAGGGCACGGCGGTGGTCGTTAATCCCCTGGCGTAATCCCTTTCCCTGTTCATATGAGTACTCTCTCTTGCTGCGGCCTTGAGCGGGGAATTCACGAAGCCGCCAGTATGGATTGCCCAGTGAATTCGCCCGCTGCAAGTGCCCAGCCGCCCGCTGAAAAAACAGCCTTCATCATCCTGATCATCATCAGTGTCTGTCATCTGCTCAACGACATGATGCAGACCCTGTTGTCCGCGATCTATCCGCTGCTCCAGAGCAACTATGGCCTGAGCTTCGCCCAGATCGGCATGATCACCCTCACCTTCCAGGGCACCGCCTCGATCCTCCAGCCCCTGGTCGGTTTTTTCATCGACCGGAACCCCAGGCCCTATTCCCTGGCCGTGGGCATGACCCTGACCTTGGTGGGGCTGGTGCTCTTTTCCCAGGCCGGCAGCTATCCGGTGCTCCTGCTGGCCGCGGCCCTGGTGGGGACCGGCTCCTCGGTGTTTCATCCCGAATCCTCCCGGGTGGCGCGGATGGCTTCCGGCGGCAGGCACGGCTTGGCCCAGTCGTTGTTTCAGGTGGGGGGCAATGCCGGTTCGGCTATCGGCCCCCTGCTGGCCGCGCTCATCGTCTTGCGCCACGGGCAAACAAGCCTGGCCTGGTTTTCCCTCGCCGCTCTGTTGGGCATCTATCTCCTGATCCGGGTCGGTCACTGGTACAAGGTCCACGGGCTGATGCGGCTTATCTCCAGCGCCGGCGCCGCAGTGCCCCAGATGGAGCTGCCCCGCGGCAGGGTGGCCCTTACCCTGGCGGTGCTCCTGGCCCTGATGTTCTCCAAGTTTTTCTACATGGCCAGCATCTCCAGCTACTATATCTTTTATCTGATGGAGAGGTTCCAGCTCCCGGTGCAGAGCGCGCAGCTCCATCTCTTTGCCTTTTTCGGCGCGGTGGCCACCGGCACCCTGGTCGGCGGCCCGATCGGCGACCGCTTTGGCCGCAAGGTCGTGATCTGGGTCTCGATTTTGGGGGTGCTGCCCTTTACCCTGGCCCTGCCCTATGCCAATTTGTTCTGGACCGGGGTGCTCAGTGTCTTCATCGGGGTGATCCTCGCCTCCGCCTTCCCGGCCATAGTGGTCTATGCCCAGGAGCTGCTTCCGGCCAGGGTCGGCACGGTGGCCGGGATGTCTTTTGGTTTTGCCTTTGGCATGGGTGGGATCGGGGCGGCGGTGCTCGGGCATCTCGCCGATGTAACCAGCCTTGGCTACGTGTATCACCTCTGCTCGTATCTGCCCGCGATCGGGCTGCTGGCTATTTTCCTGCCGCCGTTGGAAACGGAAACCAGGCAGCGGCGGCGATTGGCGAGTGGTGGGGCGCAGTGATTAGTGCGGGGTGGGGCTTTGTTGAGACAGGGACTGCGCTGGCAAGAGGATTAGAGGTTGTTGCGCAGGTCGGGCATCTGAAAGGGGCGGGGTTCCGCTTGGCCTTGGCTTGATGCGCTGGTGAAATTTGCTTCCAGCCCGGCCTTTAACGTGGCCAGGAGCGCCTGTGTCGCTTCAATAAATTCGGCATCGTGCGCAAGCCTGTTGATGGTCCCATGCAGGACGATCTTCTCGGGGTAGGGCGGATAGCCGGTGGTTACGGTCCAGGCCAGGGCATTGGGGCAGTCCGGCACGGAAAAACGCACCCCGCCCATGATATCTTCCTGCCGGAGGTGAAAGCGGCCCCAGTGGCGGAAGTAAATGACCCGGCCCAACTCCTCCGCTGCATCCACCTCATCAATCTCTTCGCAAAAGAAGGGCAGGGTGTCTATGGCTACCTTGTTTCTGATTTCTTCCTGGGTGGTCAGAATGTCGGCGTATTCGAAAAATTCCATGATTTATTCCGATAACAAAAAAAGGAACGGGTTGTTTTTTTTGATTGATGAGTTCAAGGTGAGGGGCGTGGAGCCGCTTGTCGGCGGAGCGTCCTTCACGACAGCAATGTTAGAATTTTTTTGTGGTCACCCAGCCACCAAACAAATAGGTTTGGTAGAAACGCAAAGGGCTGGCGAATCCCGCTGCACTCAAGAGGGCAATTAGCTCGTTCTCTGGGATGAAGTCCACATCTCTTTCGATATGGGCGCGGTCTTGAGCCAACTCTTCGGCAGAAATGCCGTGAGATGCATAAGACAGCAGCCAGGTGTGCAACAATCGGGAAAAGGCAGGTGAGCTTTTGTCACCGAAAAGATCGGCGAGGACAAGCAGGCCGCCGGGTTTGAGACTTGCGGCAATTGAACGGAAGTAAGCGAGCTTCTCTTCTCGGCCCTTGATGAAGTGGGCTACGAAGACAGAGGATGCAGCATCAAACGGGGCGGGCGATTGATACTCCTGCAACCGACCGTTAAAGAATGTAACTCGGTTTGCCATCCCGGCTTCGGCCGCTCTGTGCCGACAAGCGTTGAGCATGTCCGGTGAGGCATCCACAGCGACAAAGCGCCAAGATGGAAAGCATTTGCCGAGGGTGACTATTTCAGCGCCAGTGCCTGCGCCTGCCGCAAGAAAAGTAGAACCTTCCGGCAACCCTTGAAGCCAGGGCACAATCATTTGGTGCAAGGCGTCGTAGTTTTGACAAAACAGACGAATCCTGCGGTCGTACTTCGCCGCAAGACTTTCGTCAAAGTGTGATGTTACATCGAATTGTTCAGATGGCTGTGTCATGTGATGTCTAACTTTTTGGGTGAGACGCGGCAAACCGCAGGTTTGACCGTCGAACTCAACCCACTGGTTATGCATGCTTTTATTTTTCTGTAAGTCTCTTCAGCTCTTTTCGGGCAAAATTTAATTCTTTTTTGGTTTGTTTATATTCTTCACTAATCAGCTCGTCAGTGACGGTAATATTAATTCCCATTCTTTCCATTTTTTTCTGTTCAAGTTGCTTATAACCTGAGGTTTCAATGTCTTTTATTTTTTGCTCAGAAACTTTTATTGCTACGCGCCAAAAGGTTGGGTCATCTTGATTAAAAAAGCCATCTGGAAGACGTGAGGAAAACTTTTCATACATTTCCTGTTTGTGGGAATAATTGAAATACGAAACTAGGCAAAGAACTGAAATTAATGCTAATGCAATTATGGTAATTGTTTTTTGGGGTAGGTTTTTCATTGCATTAAGCATGTTCCCTGTTTTTTTTATGCTGTATCCTGTTCTGGTCCGCTATTGGCTTCAGCGACGTTGCGTAAAGCCAACAGAAGGGTTTCCCTGTCTACCTCTTCAAGGGCCGCATTCAGATATGCCGCCGCTTCTTTCGGATTTGTCAACGCCTCTATCAGATCTTTTTGGTATTCGGTTATTTCTGTCATGTTAGACACCTTTCTTTACTGCTCCAGATTGGCAACGATATCCGGGAAAGACAACAGGGTCAGGTTTGACATTTTGACTTTCAACGCAATCCGTAATTGTATGGTTTTTCATTGTGTAGTTCAGCAATTAATGCTGCATGGGTTCATTGCTAAACTGTCAAGCTTCTCTCTTTTAACCTCATTTCCGGAATTATCCCTGTATACCAGCTCGTCCGTATCAAAATCGTATTCCGGGATATTTGAATCGCGCCATCTCGAAAGAAAAAATTGATAGAGGGGATGGAACAGGCTGCCGTGGTTTGAAGAATGTCTAAATATGTATTCCGGCATCTCCTTGACGTTCAGTCCCGCGTGATAATACTTCATAAAGACATAATCCCCGAGGACGGTAAGCTTAAACAATGGTGTTTCCTTGTACAGTTTCAGTGTTATGTCTTTTTCGCAAACCTTAAGACTTTTCAGGAAATCGACACTTTTTGCTATCTGCTCCCTGAAATGTTCAAGCGTGATGTCAGGATCAGGAATGCTCTTTGCCCGGAGGAAAGCCCCTTCACCGAAGGGGTTGAGAAGCATTATCTTTGCTGCCCGGCAATTCTGGATTATATGGTGCAGGTCGCTTTCCGGGTCGACAAAGGTATTGAAGCCCGTTGAGCCGATCAACATCACATCTTTTTCCATCCCCTCTTGTTCCTTGAACTTTCTGATTCGTTTTTTTATGCGAAAACTTTTTGGGTGCGCTGCACGGACAAGGCCCAGATCATTGCGCGCCATTTTAGCGAATTTTCTGTTTTGCCAATTACTCAGCAAATAGTTGAAAAGCAGGATGAGAAATACCGCAACCGCAATTTCCACGGAGATGAGGAATGGTTTTTCGCTTTCGATGAGCGTCCAGTAGGTCAGGTAATTGTCTGCAATGAGTTTGCCGGTGTATGGCAGCGAGAGAGCAATGGTTGCGCTCAAGACAAGTATTAAAATGTGGTAAATAAGGTCTTTTATACTTTTAAACATATCTACCTTTTAATTATTAGTTTGTGTTCGTACCGATCAATAGCAGGAGAAAAAAGAACCGGATAATCTGGTATTGCCGGTTAACGCATTGAGGAAAACTACTTAAAGTAAAGAGGTATACAACTTCTGTACTATTATTGCCTTTGTCCTCTGTGTGGCCATATTATCTCACCATACAGAGGACAAGGACCGGCCTGCTTTCGCACACCGGTCCTGTCTCGAACTTTTCGTTACTGCTCCAGATTAGAAACAATATCCGGAATAGCCTGCTTCATCAGATCCTGCATGGTGGTACGGAGCATGGTTTCCGCCAACCGGTCGCGATCCTTGATCGCCAGATCGCTGCCCTTTGCTTCGTAGTGCAGCTTACGCACCGGGGTGCCGTTCTTCAGCACCGTCAGGGAAACGCTGACGGTGCAGGTGGCGTCGACCTGGGGAATCTTGGTGATCTGGTCAACATTCACCGTGGCCTCGGTGATCTCCACTACCTTGCTGTACATATCCGGGGCTTTCTTGGCCGGGATCACCGCATAACCGGTCTGGCTCAACTCGCGGTGCAAGGCGCTCTGCACCAGGCCGGCGGGGGAGACGCCGCTCCACAGGGTATCGACCATCACGCCGTCACCGTTCTTGGTGTTGCCGATGGCCCAGGCCCCGGAAGCGGTTGGCGGCTGCAACTCGGCATTGATGAGATAGAGGTCGCCGCCGCCGAAGCGGCTGGTGGTGATGGGATCGTAGCGCAGCACCACCTGACGGGTGTAGGTTGCGCAGCCCCCGAGGATAAGCAGGGCCATCAGGGAAAGGGCCAACAGGTTGCGACGGCGAGGGGTGAAGTGCAGCATGGTGTTCTCCTTAGGTTCTTCTCTTATTCTTTGCGCCGGAAGAGCCCGGCATTGCGTATTTTTAGGGTTTGGATAGATGAGGCGCTTGGAGCCTTCTTCATCGGAATGTTATGCCCAATGCTGGTGGGAAGTCAATGGAAAAACCTGAAAAGGATATTTGTGGTCTATCGAATTTCAGTCATGTTTTTCGGTAAACTTGCTTCTGTTCATTTCTTTGCGGAACTTTATGCCCTTCAGGGTACAAAGAAACGAACCAAAGAAATGGCACCCCGTGTCTCTTGTCCCGCCGAAAGCGGGATGCCCGGAGTTTATCCCCTGCGGGAACTCCTCGATGCTGCCGGGGCTTTGCAAACTCGCGGAGTTTATGCCCGCAAGGGTACCTCAAACAGTCGGAGTCTCCGCCACTGCGTGGCTTCGCTTACCTAAATCCCTTTTCGGCAGCCTCTCCGGTGCTCGGCTGCGTGCCAATGGGGGAAAATATTAAGAGGGACTATTCTTCTTCGTCCGCTTCCGCCGCAAGCTGGCCGCAGGCCGCAGAGATATCACCGCCTCGGGACTCGCGGATCAGGGCGGTGATCCCGGAATCGCGCAGGGTTTTTTGGAACAGTTCCACCTGTTCGCGGGCGGGGCTCTGGTAGGGGAAGGTTTTGTTTTCGTTGTAGGGCAGAAGGTTGACCTTGCAGCTTAGGCCGTGCAGCTTTTTGATCAGCAGCCGGGCGTGGCGGACGGAATCGTTGAGATCCTTGATCATGATGTACTCGATCATGACCTTGCGGCGGCTGGGCAGGGGAAAGGCACGGCAGGCGGCCAACAACTCGTCCACCGGGTAGGTCTTGTTGATGGGCATCAGCTGGGTGCGGGTTTCGTCGTCCGCCGCGTGCAGGGAGATGGCGAGATTGACCGTCACCGCTTCGCCCAATTCTTTAAGTTTGGGGATGATGCCGCAGGTGGAGATGGTGATCCTCCGGCTGGAAAAATCGAGGCCGGTTTGTTCCATGAGGATGTTGAGTGCGTCGATCAGGTTGTCGAAGTTGGCCAGCGGCTCGCCCATGCCCATGAAGACCAGGTTGTTGATCCGGTTCTTTCCTAAAGCCTGGACAATCTCGGTGATCGCCTGGACCTGGCCGACAATCTCGGCCGGACTCAGGTTGCGGACAAAGCCCATGGTGCCGGTGAGGCAGAAGTTGCAGCCCATGGCGCAGCCCACCTGGGAGGAGACACATAAGGTCAAGCGGTCTCCCTCGGGGATGAGCACGGATTCGATGACTGCCCCGTCTGCCAAGCGGAAGCCGTATTTGACGCTGCCGTCCTGGGAGCGCTCCTCCATGGCCGGGGTGATCCGGCTGATCGTGGCGATTGCCGCCAGCTTTGCCCGAACCTCCTTGGAGATGTCGGTCATCTGGGAGAATTCGCTGATCCCGGTGCGGTAGAGCCAGGCAAAGATCTGCTGGGCCCGGAAGGCGGGCCAGCCCTGGGCTTTGACCCAATCGCGCATCTGGAGCAGGGTAAGGTTTTTCAGTTCGATTTTATCCATTATAAGGCTCGCAGATATTCGGGTTTGAGTCGGGTCTTTCCGGCCAGGGCCTGGTCGATGGCAGCAAGCACCGCCTCTTTGTCCCGGGGCATTCTGGCGTTGATCGCCAGGTAGTTGGAGGCGTGGTTGCTCTGGAGCTGGCCTTTTTTCAGGTCAAGATGCTCCACCATGGTGCGCAGTTCACTCAGCATCCCCTGCTGGGTTGGGAGTTTGAATTCCCCCGCTTGTTCAAGGCGATAGAGCTTGGTGTTCTCAAGAAGCATCAGGGTGAGGATGCCGATTTGGTTGGGCTCCATGCCGGACAACACTTGGCCGGTGGCCTTGGCATGCTCAAGGGAGAGCGCACTGCCAGCGATGCCGAGCAGGGCGGTGACCGAGAGAAAAAGATTGGCCGCCTTCACCCGCTGGCCCGCCTCGATCATCGCCACGGCATCGGCGCCCTTGTCGATGGCAAGAAGGACCGGATCGTAGCCGCTTTCCAGCCCCATGTACACCCGGTGCAAGCCGAGCCCTTTCAGTTCCAGGAGCTGCTCCACGCTTTTATTGCGGATGGCCTTGGCATTGCCGTAGAGGCTGACCCGGTTCACCCAGGGCAGACGCTGCTTGATCTTGCTGAGCAGTTCCACCAGAGGGCGCTGGCTCAGGGACAGGACATCGCCGTCGGCCAGGAAAACCCGGGATTGCTTGAGGCAGTACTGGGCGGCAAAATCAAGATCCGCCTCGACAACGGCTTGATCCTTGATGCGGAAGCGCTCTTCCTTATAGGTGCCGCAGAAGGTGCACCGGTTGTGCGAACAGCCCACCGTTACCTGGAGGATGATGCTGTCCGCCTCGCTGGGCGGGCGGATGATGTGGGCGCCTTCGTAATGCATTTTTTTGATCCGTTAGCTTCTGCGTACCATCGAACTTCAGTTATGTTTCAAGGTAACTTTGCTTCTGTTCATTTCTTTGCGTGCCCAAAGAAACGAACCAAAGAAAGGGCACCCTGTGTCTCTTGTCCCGCCTTTGGCGGGATTCCCGGCGCTCCTCAAAGCTGCCGGGACGTTGCAAACTCGCTGCGCTCAAACAGTGCAACCTCCCTTTTCGGCAGCTTTTCCGGTGCTCGGCTGCGTGCCAATGGGGGAGATACTGGAACGGCGTTTAAAATAAAAAATGGTCAGCGGTTTCAGAGGAAACCAGCTGACCATAGGGTTTACAGTTAAGAAAAATCAGCTGTTTTTCTTTTCAAATTCCTTCATAAAAGCAACCAGCGCCTCTACCCCGGCCTTGGGGAAGGCGTTGTAGATCGAGGCCCGGCAGCCGCCGACCGAGCGGTGACCCTTGAGGCCGTCCATCCCAAGGGCAGCAGCCTCTTTGATGAACTGGGCCTCCAGCTCCGGGGTTGGGAGGTTGAAGGTGATGTTCATGTTGGAGCGGGAGCCTGGCTGGGCATGGCCCCGGTAGAAATCGGAGGAGTCGATGGCGTTGTATAGAAGGGCTGCTTTTTCCTTATTGATCTTCTCCATGGCCGCAACGCCGCCCAATTTTTTGAGCCATTTAAGAACCAAGCCCACCACGTAGATGGAAAAGCAGGGCGGGGTGTTGAACATGGAGCCGTTGTCGGCGTGGGTTTTGTACTTGAACATGGTGGGCAGGTTTTCCGGGGACCGATCCAGCAGATCTTCGCGGATGATGACCACCGTAACCCCGGCAGGGCCCATGTTCTTCTGGGCTCCGGCATAGACGATGCCGAAGGGGGTGATGTCGAATTCGCGGGAGAGGATGTCCGAGGACATATCGGCGATCAGCATCTTCTCGCACTTGGGCATGGCCGGGAACTGGGTGCCGTAGATGGTGTTGTTGGTCACGAAGTAGAGGTATTCCGACGCCGGATCAACGGTATAGTCGCTATCCTTGGGCACGTGGTTGAAGGTGGACTCCTCGCTGGTGTAGGCGACCTGCACCTTGCCGAAGAGCTTGGCCTCCTTGATCGCCTTCTTGGCCCAGACCCCGGTGTTGAGGTAGGTGGCACTCTTGCCCTCGCCCAGCAGGTTCATGGGGATCATGGCGAATTGGGTGGAAGCGCCGCCTTGGAGAAAGAGGACCTTGTAGTTGGCCGGGATCTTCATCAGTTCGCGCAGGTTCGCCTCGCACTCGTCGGCCACGGCGATGAAATCCTTGGAGCGGTGGCTCATCTCGATGAGGCCCATGCCCTTGTTGTTGAAGTTGACGATGTCCTTGGCGGCCTGGGCGAGCACCTCCTCGGGGAGGGTGGACGGTCCGGCGCTGAAGTTGTAAATTCTCTCGGGCATGATCTTCTCCTTTATTAAATATAGGTAACTGTTCAGCAGCACCACATCTGCTTCGCCGCTGCGCTGCTGTTATCGGCCTGTTTGCATACCGATGTATAGCACTCAGGCCTCTGTCGCGCATCTGCGGCCCTGATAAACAGTTACAGTTCTGGGTTATTAGATTTTTGTTCGCCTTAAGTTGGATAGTTGCAAATATATGGTATATAGATGTCTTATTCGTTGATAATGCTGGTTTTTCCGGCCCGGACCCGTTGGGGTTTCGGCCGGATTGCAAACTTGTATTTGTACCGGAAACCAGCTCGAAGAACAATTCTTTTCTTTGTCACATATAAGGATACGCCGCAAGACATGGCTGGCTCTGTTATAGAAACGCCCCTCTCCGCACCGGTGCTTATTCTCATCGGACCCACCGCCGTGGGCAAGACCGCGCTCTCCCTCGCCCTGGCCGAGCGGTTTTCCTGCGAGATTGTTGGGTTGGATTCCATGCAGATCTACCGGCACATGGATATCGGCACTGCCAAGGCCACCCCCGAGGAGCGGGCGCGGGTACCCCATCATCTCCTCGATGTGGTCGATCCCGACGAGGAGTACCATGTGGCCCGCTATGTTGCGGACGCCACCGAGGCGTGCCGGCAGATTATCGGTCGGGGCAATCGCCCTCTGTTGGTTGGCGGTACGGGATTGTATCTTAAGGGATTACTGGAGGGGCTGTTCGAGATCCCGCCGGTGCCGGAGACGATACGGGCCTCCTTGAACCAGCGCTTGGCGGAAGAGGGCAGGGCGCTGCTTTTTGCGGAACTCTCCCGCTGCGACCCGGAATCCGCCGGACGCATCCATCCCAACGATACCCACCGGCTGCTGCGGGCCCTGGAGATTTTTCAGGCCACCGGTCGTCCTTGGAGCGAGCATCTCCGCGCGCAAAAAGCGCAGCCCGCCTTGACCAATGTGCTGCAGCTTGGTTTGTTGTGCGAGCGGAGCGTGCTTTACGAGCGGATCAACCTGCGGGTGGAGCAGATGGTTAGCGAGGGGTTGCTGGGGGAGGTGGAAAAATTACTGGGTATGGGGTATGATCCTGGTTTGAAATCCATGCAGTCCATCGGCTACCGGCACATGGTCCAGTTTCTCAAGGGGGAGTGGGATTGGGAGGAAACCCTTTTCCTCCTGGCCCGGGATACCCGGCGTTATGCCAAGCGGCAGATGACCTGGTTTGGCAACGATCCCGCTATCCGTTGGTTTGCGCCCGCCGATACGGGACCGATTTTTGGTTGCGTTGAGGGGTTTCTTGCTGGGGCAAAAGGAGAGTAACAGGTTCGCATGAACATTCCAAATCTTCTCACCATCGGCAGAATTCTGCTCGTCCCCCTCTTGGTTATCTTCCTATTGGACGGCAAGGAACTTGCCGCCTTTTGGGTTTTTGTCCTAGCCGGGGTGACCGATGCCCTGGACGGATTCCTGGCCCGGGTGCTGAAACAGAAAACCGATTTCGGCGCGTTTATCGATCCCATCGCCGACAAGCTGCTGCTGATCACCTCGTACATCACCCTGGCCGTCCTGGGTATCTTGCCGCAATGGCTGGCCGTGCTGGTGGTGAGCAGGGATGTCATCATCTGCGGCGGCATCGGCATTCTCATGCTCTATGACCGGGAGTTCAAGTTTAAGCCTTCCCTGGTCAGCAAGGTGACCACCTTCCTGCAGCTGCTCACCGTGGTTTTTTATCTTGGCCATGAGTTCCTGCAGCCAATTTTCCCCTTGGGAATCTATCTGGTTTATCCCACCGCCGGTTTCACCATCCTTTCGGGAATCCATTACATCCTTCGGGGATTGCGCATTCTCGGCGACCCGGAGGCCATTGTTCATCAGAAGACAACCGATCAGTAAAAAGCACAGCCTTTCGGGTCAATCCACTTAAAACATAAAGTAAACAGTAAGGAGTTATCGTTGTCCAGAATAGCAAAAATCTGGGAGAGAGCTCCCATTGATCCGGCGCGCGTAACTCTCTTGGCGACCGAACTTGACCTGCCCAAGCCGCTCGCGGCGATTCTTCTGGCAAGAGGCGTGGAAAACAGGGAGCAGGCGGAACGGTTTTTTTCGCCCTCACTCAGTGATCTGCCCTCGCCCTTTTTGATGAAGGGGATGACGGAGGCGGTGTACGTGGTTTTGCAGGCACTTGGGAGGCAGGCTCCGGTGATTGTCTATGGCGACTACGACGTGGACGGCACCACCGGCACAGCCCTGCTGTATCTTTTTTTGAAAAAGATCGGTTTTTCAGAGGTCTACACCTGTCAACCGCATCGGATACATGAAGGATACGGGCTGCATCTGGAGGCGATTCGCCGGATTGTGGCCAAGGGTATTTTGGCCTTAGCCCCCCTGGTGATCACCGCGGATTGCGGGATTTCAAACGATGAAGAGGTCCGACAGCTGCAGGAACTTGGCTGCCGGGTCATTATTACGGATCACCATCAAGCGCCCGAGGTGTTGCCCCGAGCCGAGGCGGTGCTGAACCCATGGCAAAAAGGGTGTGCATTTCCGGAAAAGTATCTGGCCGGAGTCGGGGTGGCATTTTATCTGGCCATGGGGATCAGGAAATCGCTCCATGAGCAGGGGCAGTATGGGGCAGGGCAAGAGATGCCCAACCTGAAATCATATCTTGACTTGGTGGCCGTTGGCACTGTGGCGGATATGGTCCCGATTACAGGGGTAAACCGTATTTTTGTTAAGGCTGGACTTGAGGTTTTAGGGGCTACTATTCGGCCGGGACTTGCTGCCTTGAACAGGGTGTCCGGCATTGACGGCTCCGCGGTGACCTGCGAGGATATCGGGTATCGGCTCGGCCCCCGGCTCAATGCCGCGGGGCGTATGGGGGATGCCGGCCGTGCCTTGGCGCTGCTGGTGACGGAGGATGATGCGAGCGCCAGGGCGCTGGCCCAGGAATTGAACAGCGAGAACGAACTGCGAAAATCCGTGCTGGAGGAAATCTGCCTTGAGGCCGCGGTTATGGCCGAAGCAGCTGTGGATGCAGGGAAAAACGGCCTCATTATCAGCGGCGAAGGGTGGCATCCCGGGGTGATCGGCATCGGTGCGGCCAGAATGGTGGAGCGGTTTAACCGGCCAACCTTGCTTTTTGCTGTGCAGGATGGGGTGGCGAAGGGGTCCGGCCGCTCGCTGCCCGGGGTGAATCTGTACGGAATACTTCAGGAACGTCCTGAGCTTTTTCTCGCTTTTGGCGGGCATGAGGCGGCAGTTGGGCTGACCCTGTTGGCGGAGAATCTCCCCGAACTGGAAATGCATTTCCAAAAAAGAGTCGATGCAATCGTAACGGAAACGATGCTTGCCCCCAAGATTGGTATCGACTGGCACGAAGAAGGCGGCGCTATCTTTACAAAGGAGTTCCTGCGGAACTATGAACGGCTCGGGCCGTTCGGCATGGGAAATCCGGAGCCGGTTTTTAGCGCCCAGGGTCTCCCGGAGAACCCCCGTGAGGTTGGCACCAATCATCTGAAGTTCACCGCGCGATTCAACGGCGCGATTCTCGACGGCATTGGTTTCGGTTTGGGGGAATTTCACAGCCTCCTTGACAGTGGTCAGCCGCTCAAAATCGCCTTTAAGATCCGTCGTAATACTTTTCGCAATAAAACCAGTTGGCAGGTGGAAGCGGTGGATTTTAAGCAGTTATCCATATGATTTTATACTATTTTATTTTACTATACATAATATACATTATGCGACGTTGTATATTGAGGCGAAACTTGAGGCTGGCCGAGCCCCCCTTTCACGAGCATTTTTTCTTTTTTTTTGGTAAAGAATCCCCTGGTGTTGAACCGTATATTTGAGCCGATATTTTCGGGTGAATTTGTCTCGAACCGAATCACTTTATTCTGCAGATGGAGAGTGTCATGAATCGTGATATCTATCAGGAGCCCCTGGTCAGCCGCTACACCAGCCGCGAGATGCAGGAGCTTTTTTCCGAGCGCACCAAGTTTGAAACCTGGCGCCGTTGCTGGATCGCCCTGGCCGAGGCCCAGCATGAATTGGGCCTTACCGATCTCGTTACCCCGGCCATGCTTGATGAACTGCGGGCCCATGCCACGGATATCGATTTTGAGGTGGCCGCGGCCAAGGAGAAAGAGATCCGTCATGATGTTATGGCCCATGTCTATGCCTATGGCCTCAAGTGCCCTACTGCCGAGCCGATTATCCATCTTGGCGCCACCTCCCAGTTTGTTGGCTGCAACACCGATCTGCTTCTCCAAAAAAAGGGGCTGCAACTGGTTAAGAAGAGCTTGGTGAATGTCATTGCCAATCTCGCCGGGTTCTGTCGCCAGCACAAAGATCTGGCAACCCTGGGCTATACCCATTATCAGGCCGCCCAGCCCACTACGGTCGGCAAGCGTAACACCCTGTATATTCAGGACCTTCTCATGGATCTTGACTATATTGAACATCTTGAATCGCAGGTCAAGGCCCGGGGAGCCAAGGGCACCGTGGGCACCCAGGCCACCTTTATCGAGCTCTTTAAGGGGGATCACGATAAGGTGCGGAAGATGGATGAGCTTGTCGCGGCAAAGCTTGGATTTGGCGAGGTTTTTGCCGTTACCGGCCAGACCTACACCCGCAAGCTCGACATGAAAACCGTGGAAACCCTGGCCGGCATCGGCGCTTCTGCCCACAAGTTTGCCGTGGACCTGCGGTTGCTCAGTAACCTCAAGGTTCAGGAAGAACCTTTTGAAAAGAATCAGGTGGGCAGCTCGGCCATGGCCTATAAGCGCAACCCCATGCGTTCCGAGCGGATGACCGGCTTGGCTAGAAAGCTCATGGGTCTGGTAGGCAATTTCGGCGCAACCTACGCCAATCAATGGTTTGAGCGCACCCTGGACGATTCGGCCATCCGGCGCATGGATATCCCCCAGGCCTTTTTGCTCACCGATGCAATCTTAAAGTTGTTTCTTAATGTTTCCCAGGGAATGGTTGTCTATCCGAAACAAATTGCTCGCCATTTGGCTCAGGAGCTCCCCTTCATGGCCACGGAAAAGATTCTCATGGCCTGTGTAGAGAAAGGAAGGAGCCGTCAGGAGATGCATGAGGTGGTCAAGGTGCATTCTGTCGCCGCCGGCAAGGTGGTTAAAGAAGAAGGCATGGAAAACGACCTGCTTACTCGGCTGGCCAATGATCCGGCGGTGCCCTTCTCTGTGCAGGAGCTCAAGGAGCTGGTTGGAGACGGCAGCGAGTTTGTCGGTCGGGCTCCCCAGCAGACCGATGAATTCCTCGATGAAGTTGTTATGCCCCGGCTTGCCCAGTATAAAGATATCCTCGGCGGCATCGATTCCGCTCTTTCGGTGTGATTGGTACCATGGAAACTTCCCTGGCCAAGCTTCAGTTTCGCATCGACCCGGAACAGATCTATTTCCTCAAATTCATTCTCGAGGCGTATGACAATCTGACCATCATGTCCACCGTGGATCAGCGTGAGGGGGTGGTTGAGCTGAAATATCCCTCGGAACTTGAGGAGGATGTTCTCGGAGTGGTGCGGAGCATGGCCCAGCGTCTCAGGTTGGAAGAATTTGTTTAGGGAACAACTGTGCTTCGACAAGGCTCTTCTGAACTTGTCGAAGTGCTCAGCACGATCGTAATGACATACGTTAAGAAAATATCCGTTCGCCCTGAGCCTGTCGAAGGGCTGGTGTTGCAGCTTTCATTTATAGTTAAGGTAATACATTAAGCATGACCCAGCGTCTTTACATAGAAACCTTTGGCTGTCAGATGAATGAGCGTGATTCCGAGATCATGGCCCAGCTTCTTGGCGAGCACTCTTATGTCCAGACCAATAAGCCCGAACTGGCCGACGTGGTTGTGGTCAACACCTGTAGTATCCGGGGCAAGGCCGCGCACAAGGCGTACAGCTGTTTCGGGCGCTACAAGAAGCTCAAGGAAAAGCACCACGATTTTATCCTGGCCGTGACCGGTTGCGTGGCCCAGCAGGATGGCACGGCCCTTCTGGAGCGGATGCCCTACATCGATATCGTCATGGGGCCGCAGTCGATCTACACCCTGCCCTCTTTGGTTGCCGAGGCCCGTCGGAGCAAAAAGCCCCAGGTGGCCACGGAGCTTTCCGCCGATTTCGTTATCCCCCCCTTTCTTCCCAATCTGGCGGAGTCCACCCCGCATAAACGGTTTATCACCATCATGCAGGGATGTGATAATTTCTGCACCTACTGTGTGGTTCCCTATACCCGGGGCCGCGAGATCAGCCGGAGCTTTACGGATATCCTTGGGGAGGCGACCCATCTTGTTGCTCAGGGGGTCAAGGAGATCACCCTCATCGGCCAGAACGTCAATTCCTACGGTAAAAAAGGGGACGCCGCCCAGAACAAGAGTTTTCCCGAACTCCTGCGGGCGGTCGCCGGCATTGACGGCTTGCAGCGGCTGCGTTTCACCTCTTCCCATCCCAAGGATCTTTCCGAAGAGCTGATGCGTTGTTTTGCCGAGATTCCCGTGCTTTGCCCCCATTTCCATCTCCCGGTGCAGTCCGGCTCAAACAGGATACTGGAGCGGATGAACCGCAAGTACACCATCGAAGCCTATCTCGACAAGGCGGCCAGGCTGCGGGAATACCGGCCGGACATCGCCCTGACCACCGATATTATCGTGGGTTTTCCGGGCGAAACGGAGGAGGACTTTGCCGCCACCATGCAGGTGGTGGAGACTGTGCGCTACCATGGCTCCTATTCCTTCAAGTATTCCGACCGTCCCAATGCCAAGGCCGCTGATTTTCCCGACAAGGTCGCGGAAGCGGTCAAGAGTGAACGGCTCGCCCGCTTGCAGGTGCGGCAGGAGGAGATTGCCCTGGAGCTCAAGCAGGCTGAGATCGGCAAAAGTGTGGAGGTTATGGTGGAAGGGGCAAGCAAGGCGCCGGCCAATCAATGGAGCGGCCGCACCGGTGGTAATCAGATCGTGAATTTTTCCTGCGATCGCAAGTTGGTGCCCGGGGATTTGCTTATGGTGGAGATCGAGAGTGCCTGCCAGAATTCCTTGCGGGGGAAAATGATTTAGGGCGCGAAAGTCAGGAAATATTCGGGCAACGTTGTGTTATGATGAAGATAATTTCAACCTGTGTTTCGGTAAGGAAAATGTCGGGTTTCGCTGTGCTCTACCCGACCTACTCTACTGCCTTATTTTGTGGATTTCGTGGCAAAAAAAATCGTGGCTAAAAAAAATGGAGACCTCCCATGATCGATCTGCATACCCATTCCCTGTTCAGCGATGGTGAACTTGTTCCGGCCGAGCACCTGCGGAGGGTGGAAATCCTCGGATATTCCGCCATCGCCATCACCGATCACGCCGATTCCTCCAATCTGGATTTCATTATCCCGCGCATTGTGCAGGCGGCAGCTGATTTGAACAAGTATTCCAAGACCCAGCTCCTGCCAGGCATCGAACTGACCCATGTGCCGCCGGAGCAATTTGCTGAACTCACCCGCAGGGCGAGAAAGCTTGGGGCTCTGATCGTGGTCGGCCACGGGGAAACCCCGGTGGAGCCGGTGCGGCCCGGGACCAATCGCGCTTCCCTTGAGGCTGGCGTCGATGTTCTCGCCCACCCAGGCTTCATTACCCTGGAAGAGGCCAAGCTTGCCGCGGACAAGGGCATCCTGTTAGAACTTTCCGGCCGCCGTGGGCATTCGCTCACCAACGGGCATGTGGCCAAGATGGCCCTGGCCGCCGGGGCTGGCATGGCGGTGAACGCCGATGCCCATGGCCCAGGCGATTTCCTCACCGCCAAGATGGCGGAAACGGTGGCGCTTGGCGCCGGACTCTCCCTTGAGGAGTACGGACGGATTCGTACAGGTATGGCGGCGCTGGTTGCAAGAGTAGCCGGCTGATCCTCTTGCGTTATTGACAGAAGGACCCCTATGGAAGCCTTCCTTGACGTCACCATCCTGCCGCAGCCCGACGACACCACCTGCGGCCCGACCTGTCTCCATGCCGTGTACCAGTATTACGGCGATACCATCCACCTGGCGCAAGTGATCGACGAGGTGAAAAGCCTGGAAACCGGCGGCACCCTGGATGTCTTCCTCGCCTGCCACGCCCTGCGCCGGGGTTACAAAGCGCGGATCTACACCTACAATCTCCAGGTTTTCGACCCCACCTGGTTTTCTCATGGCCCGGAGTATATCGAGGAACGGCTCCTGGCCCAGATGGCGGCCAAGGAGGACCAGAAACTCCACCTTGCCACCCGGGGCTATCTCGATTTTCTCAACCTCGGCGGGGAGCTGCGCTTTGCCGACCTCACCCCTGCCCTGCTCCGCAAATACCTGAAACGCTCCATCCCGGTGCTCACCGGCTTGAGTTCCACCTATCTGTACCGGAGCATGCGGGAATACGGCGATCTCTGCGCGGATGACGATGTGCGCGGCAACCCCTCCGGCCATTTTGTCCTGCTCTGCGGCTACAACCGGCCCGACCGGCTGGTGGCCATCGCCGATCCCCACATGGATAACCCCATGGCCGAAGGCCAGAAATACGAGGTGTCCATCGACCGGGTCATCTGCTCGATCCTCCTGGGCATCGTCACCTATGACGCCAATCTGCTCATCATCGAGCCCGCTAAGAAAAAAAACCATGGCCAGCCCGCCCGCCCGGTGATTGCATGAAGGTGCTGATCGTGGTCAACGATCCCAAGGACTGGCCCCTGGCCATCAGCGATGTCCAGATCGTCCCGGCCCGCGCCTACCTGACCGATGCCGCCTACGCGGAGATGACCTCGGCCAGGGTCTTCAACCTCTGTAAATCCTACCGCTACCAGAGCACGGGTTATTATGTCTCCCTGCTCGCTGCGGCTCGTGGCCATAAGCCCTTGCCGGATGTGGCCACCATCCAGGATTTCAAGACCCAGGCCATTATCCGCATCGCCTCCGACGACTTGGACCAGATCATCCAGCAGAGCCTGGCTCAGATCAAATCACCGGAGTTTGTGGTGAGTATCTATTTCGGCCATAATGTTGCGAAACGGCACGAAAAGCTGGCCCAACAGCTCTTTAAGATCTTCCAGGCCCCCTTCCTGCGCGCCGGCTTCAGCCATAACGAGAAAGAAGGGAAATGGCAGCTGGCCGGGATCACCCCCATGGCGGCCAGCGATATCCCCGAGGACCACCGCGATTTCGCGGTGGAAATGGCCCGTGAGTATTTCAAGGGGCGGCATCGCATCTTTCATCGGCGGCGCACCGCTCGCTACGATCTCGCCATTCTCCACGATCCTGCCGAGGCGGAAGCGCCTTCCAACGCCAAGGCCTTGCAGCGCATAGTCAAGGGCGCCGAGGCGGTTGGCTTTGGCGTCGAGTTCATCCAGAAGGACGATTACGGCAGGCTTGCCGAGTTTGACGCTCTGTTTATCCGGGAAACCACCAGCGTCCTCCACCATACCTACCGCTTTGCCAGAAGGGGTGTGGCCGAAGGGCTGGTGGTGATCGATGATCCGGAATCCATCCTGCGCTGCACCAATAAGGTGTTTTTGGCCGAGATTTTCACCCGGCACCGGATTCCCATCCCCAAGACCCGTATTCTCCACCAAGGCAACTGGCAGCAGTTCAGTGTGGAGCTGGGCTTTCCCTGCGTGCTCAAGAAACCGGACAGCTCTTTTTCCCAAGGGGTGGTTAAGGTTGAGAATGAAGCCGAGCTGGCCCGTGAGGTTTCGGCCCTACTGCAGAAATCCGAGCTGGTCATCGCCCAGGAATTCATGCCCACCACCTATGACTGGCGGATCGGCGTTTTTGACCGCCAGCCGCTCTTTGCCTGCAAATATTTCATGGCCCGGAAGCATTGGCAGATCATCAAGCGTGATCAGGACGGGTGCAAGCTCACCGACGGCGAGGCGGAAACCCTGCCGGTGGAGCATTGCCCCCCCGGCCTGATCAAGCTGGCTCTCAAGGCCTCGGCCCTCATCGGTGACGGCCTTTACGGTGTGGACATCAAACAGGTGGGCAACCGCTTCTATCTCATCGAGATCAACGACAATCCCAATATCGACGCGGGAGTGGAGGACAAGGTGCTGAAAGACGAGCTTTACTTGCGCTTGATGCGGGTGTTCGCCCGCAGGGTGGACGAGCGTAAGGGCGGAGGGCTCTGGGCATGAGTGGGGACGAATTGTTCCGAAAATTCGGCATCGAACTGGAGTACATGCTGGTTGGCGCGGATACTCTGGATATTGCCCCCATTGCCGACCGTGTTTTGGCGCAGGCTGCGGGCACCATCACCAACGAGGTGGAACGGGGCATCATGGCCTGGTCCAACGAACTGGCCCTGCATGTGATTGAGATCAAGAACAGCAGTCCGGTTGCAAGCCTGCCGATGCTGGCGGAAAAACTTCAGAAAGAGGTTGAGGAGCTGAGCCGATGCGCAGCGCAAGCGGGGGCGATGCTCCTGCCCACCGCCATGCATCCCTGGATGGATCCGCATCGCGAAACCATTCTGTGGCCCCACGGCAACAAAGCTATCTACAATACTTACAACCGGATCTTCAACTGCCAGGGCCATGGCTGGTCCAATGTGCAGTCCACCCATCTCAACCTGGGCTTTACCACCGACGCGGGGTTTGCCCGCTTGCACGCGGCGATCCGGCTGTTGCTCCCGATCCTGCCCGCCATTGCGGCCAGCTCGCCGGCGGCGGACGGTGCGCTCACCGGCTGGCTGGATACGAGGCTTGAGTATTACCGAAAGAACCAAAAGCGCATTCCCTTCATCACCGGCCAGGTGATCCCGGAGCCGGTGTTCAGCGAATCCGCGTATGAGCGGGAGATTTACCAGCCCCTGCGCCGCGCCATTGCCCCCCATGATCCGGAAGGGGTGCTGGCAGCGGAATGGCTCAACTCCCGGGGGGCCATCGCCCGTTTCGACCGCAACGCCATCGAGATCCGGGTGTTGGACATCCAAGAGTGCCCGTTGGCGGATGTTTCCCTGGCTGTACTGATCTGTGCGGTGCTCAAGGGATTGACTGAAGGGCGTTGGTCCGGATTGGAGGAGCAGATGACGGCAGCAACCGCGCCTCTGGCGGAGATCTTTGTCCAAACCATCAGGGACGGCGAAGAGACGGTGCTTGATGACCGTGGGTATCTGGCCCTCTTTGGCAGAGGGGAAAACGTGGCCATGACTGCGGGCGAGCTTTGGCAGGAACTGGCTGCGGATTGCGCTCAGGATTTGGCCGAAGCCGGGCATGCCATCAGGCACTGTGTCGAGAGTCTGCTTGCGCAGGGGCCCTTGTCCCGGCGGATTATCCGGGCGCTTGGCGAGAAGCCTGAGCGGGAGCGGTTTCGGGAGGTGTACCGGGAGTTGGGTAAATGTCTGGCCCAGGACCGGCTCTTTCTCCCGTAGAAGATTATTGTTGTTTCATTCCCTTATCAGCGAAGCGTGGCAGGACAAATGGGGGAGTGAAATTCCAAGGGGCAACTAATCAACAACCAGGTTAGCCTTGAGTATCTTCAACTTGGCCGGCCCTACCCCCTCCACCGAATCCAGTTCCTCTATGGCGTTGATCCTCCCCTGCTGGTTGCGAAAGGCAATGATTCTCCGGGCAAAGACCGGCCCGATGCCGGAAATGGTGGTGAGCAGCTCTTCATCGGCTTGATTGATGGGGATGGGCTTGAAAAACAGGGGGGCCAGTCTGGCCGGGGTTGGTGCGGTGGGGAGCGGTTCCTCGCCTGAGGGGGAGTGGGCTTCCACCCGATACAGACCTGGGGTGCCAGGACCAGTCCGCCAGGCAAGGCTTTGCGGCGCAGGTGCTGGTTCTTCGCACCGGTTGGCAAGCCAGCCGGTGCGAAGCGCGGTAACGCTCAGGATTCCCACGGCGAAAAGGACCAGCACCATTGGGCGCAGGTCCTTTCGCTTGGGATCATTTTCTGTTCTGTTCATCCTTCATGAGCTTGTAGGTGATGGAGTCCACCAGCGCCTGCCAGCTTGCCTCGATGATGTCCGGTGAAACCCCCACCGTGCCCCACATGGAGTCCTGATCGCGGGATTCGATCAGCACCCGCACCCTCGCCTCGGTGCCGTGCTCGCTGGCCAGGACCCGCACCTTGTAATCCCGCAGCTCCATCTCCTTGAGATTGGGGTAGAAGCGGGTCAGGGCCTTGCGCAGCGACTTGTCCAGGGCGTTGACCGGCCCGTTGCCAAGGGCAGCGGTATGCACCTCTTCTCCGCCCACGGCCAGCCGGATGGTGGCCTCTTCCTGGAGCACCCCGTCCGGGGTCTTTTGACTCATCACCCGAAAACCGTGCAGGTCGAAGTACTTCTTCGGGGTTCCCATGGCGCGGCGCATGAGGAGCTCGAAGGAGGCCTCGGCCCCTTCGTACTGAAAGCCCTGATTTTCCAGGTCCTTCAGCTCCTTGACGATGGCGCTGACCACCGGATCCTTGCTGTCCAGGTCCAAGCCCATTTTCTTCGCCTTGACCAGCACGTTGCTTTTGCCGGAAAGATCGGAGATCAGCACCCGCCGGACGTTGCCGACCTTTTCCGGCACCATGTGCTCGTAGGTCAGGGGGTTGCGCTGCACGGCGCTGACATGGATCCCGCCCTTGTGGGCAAAGGCCGACTGTCCCACGTAGGGCTGGTACTTGTTGGGCGAGAGGTTGGCCAGTTCGGAAACAAAGTGGGAAACCTCGGTGAGCCGATGCAGGTTGGGAGCGGCTGTAAAACCGTAGCCCATCTTCAGGGCCAGGGCCGGCATGATCGAGGTGAGGTTGGCGTTGCCGCACCGCTCGCCGAAGCCGTTGGCCGTGCCCTGCACCTGGGTGGCGCCCATGGAAACGGCGATCAGGGAGTTGGCCACGGCGCATTCGGAATCGTTGTGGGCATGGATGCCGAATTGGATCGTGGATTTTTTCGCCTTCAGATGTGCTTTCACCGCATCGATGATCGCGGAAAGCTCGGTGGGCAGGGTGCCGCCGTTGGTCTCGCAAAGCGCCAGACAGTCGGCGCCGCCGGCGATGGCCCGATCCAAGGTGGCATAAGCGTATTCCGGGTTGGCTTTGAAGCCGTCGAAAAAATGCTCGGCATCGTAGGTAAGATACTGAACATGGGGCCGCAGATACTTGAGCGATTCCTCGATGATCAGCAGGTTGTCCGCCAGTTCGATGCGCAGGGCATCGTGGACATGGATGTCCCAAGTCTTGCCGAAGATGGTGATCCCAGGGGTTTTCGCGGCGATCAGGGCATTAAGGTTGCCATCCTGCTCCGCCGGGTTGGCAAAGAGTCGGGTTGAGCCAAAGGCCGTCACCTTGGTATGTTTGAGCTCGTACTTCCGGATCTCCTTGAAGTACTCCACATCCTTGGGGTTGGAGCCCGGCCAGCCGCCTTCGACAAAGTCGATCCCCAGTTCGTCGAACTTGAGGGTGATGCGCAGCTTGTCCTCCAGCGAGAGATTGAAATTCTCGGCCTGGGTTCCGTCCCGCAGGGTGGTGTCGTAGATGGCGACGTTTTGAGCCATTCTCATTCCTTACTTTTTGTAACTGCCAGCAGCACCACATCTGCGTTGTCATCGGCCAGCTCATGTGCAATAGCACACTTCGCTGACCTCTTTGTCGGCACTTCTGCCGACAATTGACACGCGCATCTCCAGCAGTGCTGAACAGTTACATTCCGTGGTTTCCGTTCAATCCCGGCATCAAATTGGATAGTTTCTTACTTTTTGCTTTTGGCTTTCGGCTTTGTTGCCGCCTTGGCCTTAGGGGCGACCTTGGCTTTCGCCGGGGCAGCACTCTTGGCCGGCTTTTTCTTGGCAGGCCCCTTATCCAGGTGGAAGGCGTCATGCAGAGCCCTAATTGCCAGCTCCGTGTATTTTTCCTCGATGACGCAGGAAACCTTGATCTCCGAGGTGGAGATCATCAAGATGTTGATCCCCTCGTCGGAGAGCACCTTGAACATGGTGGAGGCAATGCCGGCGTGGTTGCGCATCCCGACCCCGACAATGGAAACCTTGGCGATGTTGTCCGATCCGGTCACCCCTTCGGCCCCGATATCCGCCACCACCTTCTTCATGATCTGCATGGTTTTCTTGTAGTCGGTGCGCGGCACCGTAAAGGTCATGTCGGTCAGTTTACCTTCCCGGGTGTTCTGGATGATCATGTCCACCACGATCCCCTGGCTGGTGATCGGGGTGAAAATTTTCGAGGCGGTGCCGGGCACATCGGGCACCTTGCTGATGGTGATGCGGGCCTCGTTTTTGTTGCAGGTAACTCCGGATACGGGATTCGATTCCATTTCTTTATCCTCCTCTACCACCCATGTTCCTTCGGTTTCCGTGAAGGTGGAACGAACATGGACAGGAACTTTATATCGTTTGGCAAAACCGACCGAGCGGATGTCCAGAACCTTGGCACCGAGACTGGCCAGTTCGAGCATTTCATCATAGGAGATGCGGTCGATCTTGCGGGCATTCTTGCAGACGTTGGGATCGGTGGTGTACACCCCTTCCACATCGGTGTAGATTTCGCATTCGTCCGCCTTCAGCGCCGCGGCCAAGGCAACCGCCGTGGTATCGGAGCCGCCCCGACCCAGGGTGGTCAGGTCGCCGTCTTCGGTGACCCCTTGAAACCCGGCCACCACCACGATCTTGCCCGCGTCGAGGTGGCGGTTGATCAGCGCCGCATCGATGGTCTGAATCCTGGCCTTGGTGTGCATCCGGTCGGTGGTGATCTTCACCTGATCGCCCAAAAGCGAGATGGCATCAAGCCCGGCCTCCTTGACCGCCATGGCGAAAAGGGCGATGGTCGCCTGCTCGCCGGTGGCCAGGAGCACGTCCATTTCCCGGGGGTCGGGGATGGCCTGCATCTGGTTGGCCAGATCGACAAAACGGTTGGTCTCGCCGGCCATGGCCGAGAGGACGACAACCATCCTGTGTCCCTTGCGGCTGTAGCCCATGACCCGTTCGGCCACCGCCTTGATTTTTTGCGGATTCGCCACCGAGGTCCCGCCAAATTTCTGCACGATTAACGCCATTGCTGCCTGCTGCTCCTGATAAGTAAAGTTAAGAAAAATCCGCGGGAAGCCGACCCGTGTTGAGAGGACCCGGATCCCGTTTATCGATGCCGGGAAAAACCGAAATCGCAGTGTGCAACAATTTTATTATTTTTTCAACCGAACAAATTGTTTGGCGCAGGTTTTTCCAAAAGGTGGGGGCAAGATCTCTATCTATGTGAAAAAAAAGAAAAATAAACTTGTAATAGTGGCCTGATCTTGCTAAACAAAGGAAGTTTATCCACGGTCGGCATCCAGGCGGAGGCATGTTTGTCCGCTGAAATCCCTATGGAAGAGCGTAGTTATGGTTAATAAAATCAGCAGATTCTCCCTTCTTTACAAGATGTTCACAGAGTTTGTGTTTCGAAGATTTCCGACCTGCCTCGCCGCCTTCTCTAGAGGTTTGTTCCGCTTCCTCGGCTACACCAAAAGACAACTGGTCGTTTTCCTGAATACCTCCCATTTTCTCACCGTTGGTGTTTCCTTCGCCCTGATCACGGCATTCTTTCTCTATGCCGTGGATGGAGAATCCACTCTGTTGCGCTCCATGACCAATTCTACCGTTACTGTTGAGACGGAAGAATTCCTGCCCAATGTCCGGGAGATTGTCGGTGAGATCCAACCCGGGGATTCGCTCACTTCCTCCTTCCGTTCCAACGGGGTTGATGAAGATATCAGGCAGTCGGTGATCTCCGCCTTTGACGGGGTGATGGATTTCAGGGAGATGAAGCCCAATGATCGCTATACCCTGACCCTTGACAACGACGGAACTTTGGTCAAATGTCTCTACGAGTCAGGCCCGCTGGATGTCCATGCCATCGAGCGCACGCCCCAGGGTTCCTTGGCGGCCAAGAAGCTCGACGTCTCGCTTGATTGCCGGACCGTGAAGTTGCAGGGCAAGATCGAATCCTCCCTTTTTGCCGCGCTGGCCGCCTTTAAGGAAGATGCCAAACTGGTCTACACCTTTGCCGACATCTTTGCCTCAAAGATCGATTTCAACACCGAGACCCGGTTTGGCGATACCTTTGAGCTGGTTGTCGAGAAATATTACAAAAGCAACGAGTTTGTCGGCTACGGCAAGATTCTGGTGGCGCGTTACAACAGCAAGGAAGTCGGTCCCCTCGAAGGGTATTATTTTGACCAGGACGGCAAGTCCGCGTATTTCGACCACCGGGGCTACGAGCTTGGCGAATCGTTTATCCGCTCCCCCGTGCCCATGGCCAGGGTTTCTTCCGGTTTCACCTATAACCGCCGCCATCCGGTCCTGGATATTGTCCGCCCCCACTTGGGGGTTGACCTCGCAGCGCCCATGGGCACTCCGATCATGGCCACCTCCGATGGTCGGGTGAAATTTGCCGGCTGGAAAGGGGGCTACGGCAAGCAGATCATCCTTGAGCATGGCGGCGGCAACCAGACCTACTACGGGCATCTTTCCGGTTTCGCCAAGAACATTACGGCCGGGGCCAAGGTGCATCAAAAGCAGATCATCGGCTATGTCGGTTCCACCGGCATCTCCACCGGTCCCCATCTGGATTACCGGATGGCGCAGAACGGAGTCTTCACCAACCCATTTAATGTCAAGTTTCGCCCGCGCTCCCAGCTGACGGGAACCCAGTTGGTGCTTTTCCGTCAGGACCTGCAGTCGCTCACCCAGTTGGCCAAAAGTCTTGATGATCCCAAGATTGTGGTGGTGAAAAACGTGGTGGTGACCTCGAAAAACCCGATCTCCATGCTGTAACTTGCCCTCCCCTGCCCCTTTTCATATCGTCCTGGTCGAGCCGGAGATCCCCCCCAACACCGGGAGCATTTCCCGGCTGTGCGGAGCCACGGACACCATCCTGCACCTGGTTCGCCCCCTGGGCTTTTCCACCGATGACAAGCATCTGAAGCGTGCCGGCCTTGACTACTGGAAGTTTGTCGACATCCGCTACTGGGAGAGTTTCGAGGAATTTCTCGCAGCCCAGGACGAGCTACGGTTGCACTTCTTCACCACCAAGGTGGAGCGAGCCTACACCGAGGTAGCCTACCAGCCCGGTGACTATCTGGTCTTCGGCCGCGAAACCAAGGGGCTGCCCGAGGAGATCATCGCTCTCTACCGGGAACGTTGCGCCACCATCCCCATGTCCAACCCCAACATCCGCAGCATCAACCTGGGCATGGCCGCTGCGGTGGTGCTCTACGAGGCGATCAGGCAGCGGGATCTGTAGGCGCGGTCTCGGTCCCGTAACGGTATTTTAAATCCTGCATCAGCATCTTCTCCAGAGTTGTCTTGAAGAATGGCTTGCGGCAATCGACCTTAGCCATGCTCCCGTCCCGCTGGTAGGCCATGTAGCGGCAGCCTCCGAAGCAGAGCGGCAGGTATTCGCACTCCCGGCATTTTTCTTCCCTTTGCCAGTGGCCCAGGTGATGGGTTGCTTGGTATCCCTCGTCTATCCCCTGCCAGATATCGCCGATTTTGAACTGTTCATGGCCGACTAAGGTTATGCACTTGTACAGGCTGCCGTCGTAATTCACGCTGAAGGCGTCGTCCACTTCCACTGCACAGGGTTCCGGACCCAGTTCGCCAAGGGGGTAGCCCCGCTTGAACACCTCTTCCCGAATATGCAGGGAGGCCTCTTGCAACCATGGTTCGTTGATGGTGCAGCAGCCGCCATGGTAGTCATTGTTGGCGACGGTATCGTTGATTTGCATGACGATATTGAAGTTGACCAGTTCCAACCGACCCGGGGTAATACCGCGGGCGGCAAGGGTATCGAGGATGGGCGGAAAGCTCCGAAAGTTGTCGGAGGTATAGTTGCCGCCTAATCGGATCTTGGTTTTGGTGCAGACCTTGGCCAAATTGTTGACGATGGTCTCGAAGCTCGGTGCGCCGTTTTTGAAGGGGCGAAAATGGTTGTGGTTATCCGGAGGGCCGTCCAACGTAACTTTGACCCCGTCCAGCCCCCATCGGTTCAATTCGTCTACCACCTGCGGGGTGAGGAGCGAGCCGTTGGAAACCAGGTCGATGGTAAGATCGCCGCCCCGGGATTCGACAAAGGGCTTGAGCTGTGCAGCCAGGCCGATGATGCGTTGCCTGTAGAGGAGCGGCTCGCCGCCGTAAAGCTGGAGCTGGAGTCTTTTCTTGCCCGGGGTGAAACGCTTTTTGATGTAGGCGACGAGCTGCTCTGCCGTCTCATCGGTCATGGCTTTTTTGCCCTTTTGTTCGCCCTGAAAGCAGTATCTGCAGGCAAAGTTGCAAGCAAGACCCAGGATGATCGCCACGGTCAGGTTGGGGTTGAGTCGGTTGATCTCGTCCAGATAGCTGGATATTGCCTGGCGTTCTTGGACAATATTTTCAACGAGAAAGCCCATTCCCCTGAGAGGCTCGATATTTTCCTTATCCACCCTGCCCTGTTGCAGGTCGGCAAAATCCTCCTGCGGCAAGACAATGAGGGCGCCGGTTTTGGTGGCGAACAGCATCACATGGCTAGGGACATCCGGATGGGAAAAGGAAACCAGATATGGCGTGAGCTCCATGACAGACCCCTTGGGGTATCGCAAAAAAAAAGGAGGGCCGAGGCCCTCCTTTTTTCCGGATAAGATGCTGAAGACTATTTTGAGGCTGATGGCCCGCTGGTACAGCATGCCATGGTTGCGGCAACAGTCTTGCTGTCTTTCCCTTTAGCCAAAATCGTGATCTTCTTCATGTGTCCTCCGTTGTTGAAAAGTCTCGTTCGCCTCATAAAAAAAGCGGTAAGGCAAATATATCACAGGCACAAAGGGTATTCTATTAAAATTTAAACATCGCCCCAACCTCCACCCAGCGGTCCGGGTTGGGATAGTCAACATCCCACATCTGGTTGCCGTTGAAGATATTGTGCGCTTTGAGAAAAAGATCGCCACGGCATGCAGGCAGGGAAAAATCCTTGCTGAGTATGGCGTCCCAGAGGATGTCGTCGCTGTCGTGGGTGTCCATCTGCATATTTGCATTGTACCAGATGTAGTTGCCGGCCAGCTCGGCCCGAATGCCGGAAGGCTTGTGTCGGTAACCAAAAATGAGGTTTGCGGTGTAAGTCTCGTCGCCTTCAATATTTGTCGAGCCGTCGCCCATGCTGTCTTCCGTGGAATAGGTGAAGTTGCTGCGTAGCGACAGGCCGTGGAATTCCTGGGTTCGGAGGTCGAGATCAATTCCGTGTCGGCGAACCTTTCCCTCGTTGGTATTTGGACTTGATGTTGTTTGCCAGGCATCGTCGATATTGAAATAGAAGGCGGTGAGTTTAGAGGTGAGAAACGGGATGCGGTAAGTTTCGATCCCGGCCTGATAGGCCGTGATGATCTCCGGTTTCAGCCCGGGATAGTCCTTTGCCATAACCAGGTACGGTGCGGAAAAGCCACGGGCCACCGAGGCGCGGAGCAGGGTGTCGTCGGCCACCTGATAGGTGGCGCCAAGGGAGGGGCTGGTAATCTCGTTTGAGTTGGAATGATAGTCGTATCGCAGGCCAGGGGTGATGGAGAATTTGCCAAGCACGTAGGTGGCATTGGCATAGACCCCACGTCTCTCTTCCTTGAGCGGATCGTTGATCGTGGTTGAGGGCCCCAATAAAACCCCCAATGTTGTTTTGGAATCGATTTCGCTCCGGCTGGTCTCCGCGCCGAGGTTGGCGGTAACATTTTCTCCTGCCCAGTTTAGGGCGCCGCTGACGCTGGTATTGATATCTTTCCAGTTGTCGAGCCAGACCATTTCCCCTTTTGGCCCGCCCACACCTGTGCCCAAGGAACGACGTTCATTGGTGAAATCATTTTCATAGCGCTGAAGGGCAAGATGCAGATTGAACCGGTCAGCAAAGGGGCGATCAAAGTAAAGGGTGCCCCAGACATTATCGTTGCTGACATCGTCATAAATATCGAGATCAGTATTCCAGGAAGGCGACCATTCAAGAGCCTTATAGGCAGGGTCGCTGTAGCCGCCGCTGGCTACCAGGGTAGAACTATGAGGTAGGTTGAGCTGCATCTTGCCGTAGACTGCGTTTCGTTCGGAATAGCGGTCATTCTTCAGACCGTCAGAATCGACATTGCCGGCATAGGCATAATAGCCAACCTTATCGTTGCCACCGGCCAGATCAGCAGTCAGCTCCCGGGTGTTGGCCTCGCCGTAGCTCATGCTTGCAGTGCCTGTCGGAATGCTGGATTTACCCGCATCCTTGGTGATGATATTCACCACCCCGCCAAGGGCCGAACCCCAAACCGAGGAAGCTGGGCCTTTGATGATCTCGATGCGCTTGATGATGCCCACCGGAATAAAGTTGGGTACGACAACGCCGTTTGAGTTGAGATTGATCCGGACCCCGTCCAGGAGCATCAATGCCTGTTGCCTCTGGGTGCCGAGCAGATACAAGGGCTCATCGCCGAGTATTTCGCGGCCGCTGAAAGGGACAAACACCCCGGATTCACGGCTGAGGATCTCGGCCACCGAATGCGGATGCATGGCTTCGATCTCTTCGGCGGTGATGATGGAAACGTTTTCGGCAACCTGCCGCAGGGGCTTGGGCGCGCGGGTAGCGACCTCCACCATCTGGGAATCGTCGAAGTACATGGACATGGGGGCTGCGGCGGGTTCGCTTGCTGCCTGGCACAGGCACGGTGCCAGGACGAGGGAAAGGAGCATCCCTCCGGAAAGTTGCCTGCTACGGAAAAAATACGGATACTTCATGTGGGTCTCCCAAGGAAAAATTGCAAATAGCACACAATAACAAGCTCTTATGTGCGTCATCCCCCCCCCGGGGTACTGCTCCGGTCTCCGGTACCGCTCGCAAGACCATGATTGTTGCTTGCAGAACAGCGTGCAAGGCTCTACCATGGTGACGGTAGAAACTCCTTGGCCCGGCCTCGACCTGAAGAAGACGCAGGCCGCTTGCTTCTCCCCTATCCTAAGGGCTCGTATCGCCGGTGAATAGAATCATTTTCTGCATAGCATTGCTGCTGCTTCTTGCCGTGTCCGCTCCGGCCTGGGCACTGGACTGCGTTCTGCTCCAGTCTTCAGCGCTCAAGCCCTACGAGGAGGCCCGCCAGGGTTTTGAAAAGACCTGGCTTGCCCAGCGTCCGGTTTCGGGCCCGAAAAGCATCGGCGGCAGCACCGTAACACAGATTATTCTTTCCGAGCAACCGTCAAACGATGGTTTTGCCCTGAAAAATCAGCTGCAGAGTGCCCGGCTGATCGTGGCCATCGGCGATCAGGCCCTGGAGTTTGCCAGGGATCTTCGGGAGGTGCCGGTGGTCTACTTGCTGGCTCCCTCGGCCAGAGGGCTGGCCAAAAACTTTCTCGGCATCGATATGCGCATCCAGCCATCCCGTCAGCTGGCCGCGATCAGCAAGGCGCTGCCCAAGGTTCATTCCATCGGGGTTTTGTACAACCCGTCCCAGTCCGGCCAGTGGGTGCAGGAGGCGTTGCTCTCGCCGGTGGGTTCGATCCAGACCCTGCTCTTTAAGAAGTTCGACAGCCAGACCAGTCTGCCCGGTGCACTTCAGGAGCTGGCCGGTAAGGTAGATGCCTATTGGCTGCTACCCGATTCCCTGCTCACTGCGCCGCAGGTGTTTGCCGGCCTGCTGGAGTTCTCCATGAAAAACCGGATTCCCATCATCAGCTTTTCGGAAAAATACCTGGCACAGGGTGCGGCTGTGGCTGTCACCTTCGACACTCTCGACTTGGGAGCCCAGGCGGCCGAGCTTGGCGCCCAAGTCCTTCTCGATGGGTTGGGGGGCGATGTCCCTATTACTACCTCGCCCCGCAAAGTTCGAGTAGTGGCCAACCCTACGGTGCTTGAACGGCTGGGCATTACCTATTCCGCCAAGGGTATCGACGCCATCTTTTCCCCGGAGGCTGGACGATGACCCTCTTTGATCAGCATTGGATTGGCAGAAAGTTTTGGCGGCCGCAGGGTTACCGGTTGAAGCTGTTTCTCACCTTTTTACTGGTTCTGGTTGTCTGCGGCGGCGCTCTGATCTTGCTCTTTGGCCAGATCCAGAGACAGACCCTGCGGGATCAGACGCACAACAAAGGGAAATTTGTCTCCTCGATGCTGGCCCGCAACCTGGAAACCCCGCTTTTTTTCATGAATATGGACCAGATCGATGAAAAGGTGGAAGCTATCCTCGCTGCAAGTGGTGTTGCCGCCGTTTTTATCTACGACAAGGACACCAACCTGATTTTTTCCAGGATTGTCCCCCAAGACGGAGAGGGTGTCATCCGGCCGGAGGAAATGGGGAGACTTGCCAAAATCATGGTGGAGCACCGAACGGGTAGCGAGGTGAGGCGCAATTCCCTGTGGCGCCAGGCTCGCTACTTTGTGTTCTGCAAAGAGGTCATCGCCGCCGGTCAGTCCCAAGATAAGACCTCCCTCTATTTCGACACGGGCAAGGTGGAAGCGCGCGCGACCACCGATCTTGGCGGCGTGCAGATTATTTTTAGTCAGCTCCAGTACGAAAGGGGCATGGAGCGGATCATTCGCCACGCGGTGCTGCTCTTTCTCTCCTTTCTCCCCATCTCTCTGTTTGTCTCCCTCAAGTTGGCGCGGGATGTGGTCAGCCCCTTGAGCACCCTGGTGGCTTCCCTGCAACACCGTTTGGGGAAGACAGAAGAAGAGGAAGAAGAGGAAGAAGAAGAAAAGGCCGGCGATGAACTCGGTCAGCTCGAAAGCAACTTCAAACAGCTGGTGAACAAGCTCGACCTCGCCTTTGCCACCATCGGCCAGATGAACGAAAAGCTTGAGGAAACGGTGGCTGCCCGCACCGCCGAACTCACTTCCGCCATCCATGAACTCAAGGAGGCGCAGGCCCAATTGGTGCAGTCGGAGAAGATGAGCGCCGTGGGACAGCTGGTAGCAGGTGTTGCTCACGAGGTGAACAACACCACCAATTTTATCACCGGTGCCCTGCCCCCCCTGGGAAAACGCTTGGAGGAACTGCGCGGGATTTTGGAAGGACATGGGGAGCAGAGCTGTCCCGATTCGGGTCGGGTGGCTGAGTTGATGCAGAGTATCAACCTGCTCATGGGCAATGTTCAGGAAGGGGCGCGGCGCACCAGCAAAATCGTCACCGATCTCAAGAATTTTTCCCGGCCCGATACGGATCTTGCCCATCCCATAGACATCAATCAATGCCTGGAAAGCACCCTGACCCTAACCCTGCCCGAGTACCGGCACAGGATGGAGGTGGTGCGGGAGTTTGCGCCGGAACTCCCAATGGTGTCCGGATCCCAGGGGCAGTTGAATCAGGTGTTCATGAACCTGATCATTAACGCAATCCATGCCCAGTCGAACAAGGGCTCCTTGCTGATCCGCACCTTTTGTTCCGAGGATGGGGTGCATGTGGTATTTGCCGATAAGGGGGTGGGCATTCCAAAAAATATCCAGGAGCGGATCTTCGATCCTTTTTTCACCACCAAGGAGGTTGGCAAGGGGACGGGATTGGGATTGAGCGTCTCTTTCGGCATCATCAATAAACACCAAGGCAGGATTCTGGTTCGCAGCGAACCCGGACAAGGGGCGGAGTTCGAGGTGATCCTGCCGGCAGGGCAAAAATCGAGCGTATCATAAAGAGAAGGAGAGAGAATATGAGTAGGAAGAAAGGACGGGTCCTCTATGTGGACGACGAGGAGATCAATCTGGTCAATTTCCGCGAGACCTTGAGTGACGAGTTTGAGATCTTCCTTGCCGGGTCCGGCAAGGAGGCGATGGCCCTTCTTGCGCGGGAGGGGGAGATGGCCCTGGTCGTTTCCGACCAACGGATGCCGGGGATGAGCGGCATCGAACTGCTGACCGAGGTCCGGGAGATGTATCCGGACACCATCCGGATGATCATCAGCGCCTACACCGAGATCCACGAGCTGATCGAGGCCATCAACAAGGCGGAGGTGTACCGCTATTTCGTCAAGCCCTGGAAGGAAGACCAATTGCGGTTCAGCATCGGCAACGCGGTGGGCACCTATGCCCTGGGCCAGGAGATCAAGCAGTTTGTGGAACAGGGGAGAAAGCAGATGGCCGAGCGCATGCGGAGCCTGGAGGGAGAGAAAAGATGAACCGGCCCCGCTTGCTGTTCATCGACGACGAGGAGATAAACCGGAGCAACTTCCTGGAGACCTTTGGGGATGAGTATGAAATCCTGCTGGCCGGTTCCGGGGAGGAGGCCTTGGAGATCATGGCCCGGGAAGGCACCCTCGCCTTGATCCTTTCCGACCAGCGGATGCCGGGGATTTCCGGAGCCGAGGTACTGGCCCAAGCCCGTGAGCTGGCGCCCAAGGCGGAACGGATTATGATCACCGGCTATTCCGAGCCGGAGGATATGATGGCCGCCATCAACCAGGGGCAGGTGTACCGGTACATCCTCAAGCCCTGGACCAGCGGAGAGCTGCGCATCGCCATCATCCAGGCGGTGGAACGGCATCAGCTCAAAGAGGAAAACCTGGTCCTGCTCTTAGCCCTGGAGAAAAAAAACGTCGAACTGGAAGAGCTGGTCCGGGCCCGGACCCTGGAGTTGAAAAATCTCCAGGGCCTGCTGCCCATCTGCTCCTATTGCCGAAAGATCCGGGACGACAAGAATGCCTGGCACGGGCTGGAGGACTATCTGCACCAGCATTCCGACATCCTCTTTACCCACGGCATCTGTCCGCACTGCTACGACAAGGTGGTAGCGGAAAATATGCTTCTGCTCGGGGAGTTGAAGAGCAAGGGGGAATAAGAACTTTGGGTGTGTTCTTTTCCCACTCCAATGCGGGAGGGGAAAAAGAGCATGCTTTTCCCTCTTAGGTTCTCCTCTGCCCCGTCCGAGCCAGGTCCAAGGCCAACCGTGCGGTCCGGGCCGAGGCTCCTTCCCCGCCCAATTTTTGCCGGACCTCGGCCAAACCCGCCAACATGCGGCTGCGTTCCGGTTGGTTCACAATGAGACGCATGGTGGCGGTGGCGATTTTTTCCGGCACCGCCTCATCCTGCAGCAGCTCCTCCACCACCTCCCGGTTGGCCACCAGATTGACCAACGAGGCGTATTGCACCTTGATCAGCCGCCGTCCCAAAAAATAGGTGAGCGGCGAAACCCGGTAGGAAATGACCATGGGCACATCCAGGATGGCCAGCTCCAAGGAAACCGTGCCCGAGGCCGCCATCACCGCGCTGCAGGCACCCATAAGGTCGTAGCGGTTCTCCCGCACCACCCGCACCTCGACCCCCGCATCCGCCAAGCCGTTGGCCAGAAGATCCTCCTCGCTCAGGGTAGGGGCCAGGGGCAGGACAAAGACCGGTTTGGGCGTCATCTGTTCCTGCATCCGTTTTGCCGCCGCCAAAAATATTGGGAGCATCCCGGCTATCTCCCGTTTCCGGCTGCCGGGCAAAATGCCGATCAACGTACTTTCCGGGGCAATGCCCAGGGAGTGCAAAAACTCCGTCCGGGGCATGGCGGTGCGCACCGTGTCCATGAGAGGGTGTCCCACATACTCAACCTCCATCCCATGTGTGTGGTAGAAATCCTTTTCAAAAGAGAGGATCACGGCCAGCCGGTTCACCCGTTCCTGAATGGTTTTCACCCTGCCGGAGCGCCAGGCCCAGACCTGCGGGCTGATGTAGTAGAACACCGGGATGCCGAGTCGCTTGGCTTTTTTGGCCAGGATCAGGTTGAAGTCGGGGTAGTCGATGAGGATCAACAGGTCGGGAGGCTGCTCCCGCAGCCGTTTTTCAAGGGCGCGCATGGCCTCGCGGATGAAGCGGAAATGGCTGATGACCTCGACAATGCCCACCACGGCCAACCGGGAGGCGTCGTACAGAATTTCCACGCCCTGGCGCATAAGTTCCGGGCCGCCGATGCCGCAGATCTGCGCCCCGGGAGCCTGCTCCTTAAGGGCGGCGATGAGCCGGGCCCCGTGCATGTCGCCGGAGGCCTCGCCGGCAACGATCATGATCCGGGGCGAGTTTGGGGCCGGCATGTTTTTGTTTGTCTCAGACATTGAAGAGCTGGGGATGGGCGGCGACATGTTCCGTGATCCTGGCCATGATCTCCTGGGCCACGGCCAGGGCCAAGCGCCCTTCCCTGCCCGAGACCATCGGCTGGGTCCGGTTGCGGACATTCTTGACAAAATCCGTCAGCTCCATTTCCAGGGCATCCTGATGGAGATAGCAGGAAGAGATGACCTCCTCCTGGGGCATGTTGTTTGCGTCCAACTCCTTTTTGGGCTTGATCACGGTGATTTCCTTTTTGCCGAAATCAACTGCCAGGAAGGAATGGGGTTGGAAGATGCGAAGCCGTCGGATATTTTCCCGGGAAACGCGACTCACCGTGAGATTGGCGGTGCAGCCGTTTTCAAAGATCAAGCGAACATTGGCAATATCGGTGGTCTGGGTGAAAACCTCCATGCCCACCGCATGCATGGAGGCGATGGGGGATTTGACCAGACTGAGAATGATGTCGATGTCGTGGATCATCAGATCGAGGACCACGTTAACATCCAACCCCCGGGGTTTGAAGACATGGATCCGGTGCGACTCGATGAAGAGCGGTTGGGTCAGATGTTTCTGCATGGCCAGGAGGGCCGGGTTGTAGCGCTCGATATGGCCGACCTGGAGGATGCGTTGCTTCTCATCGGCCAGGGCGATGAGCTCGTCCGCCTCGGCCAGGGTTGTGGTCATAGGTTTTTCCAGCATCACATCGACGCCGGCGAGAAGACATCTTCTTGCCACCTCATGGTGCAGGCTGGTGGGCACCACCACGCTCACGGCATCGACCTTGTCGAGCAGTTGCTGATAATCCGCAAAGGCGGTGGTGTTGCAAAATTGAGCCACCTCGGCAGCACTGGCAGGATTGGCATCCGCCACCCCCACCAGCTCCACCTCCGGGTTTGCCATGTATTTTTGGGCATGAAATTTGCCGAGATACCCTACGCCGATAACCCCGATGCGTGTCTGTGTCATATGCTCTGTCTGCCTGTAGTCTGGAATTTCCTGAGAAATTACGCCATTGCGCCGGAACTGACAAGGTAAAAGGTGAAAGGCGTAACGCCAGGGAGGTAAAAACCAGGCGTTGCTCCTTGATGAATCTTATATTGTAAGGGGTATAAGATAAGTTGGGCAAATCCGAGGAAATCAATTTATAGGAGCGCTCAGTTATGCTACTATTCCCTTTGATGTTTTTGTGAACCGTTTTGTTCTTCGTGTATCACGGTTCGCCTTGAGTTTAAGTCTTCCGCAGGTCGTTCGCGGCCCAGCCTTCGATACTTTATGAATCTGCCCAAAATCACCAATCTCCGCCTCAGAAGCAGGATCCTCCTTGCCTGCGCCGTTTTTGTCCTTTTGGGAGTAATCACCCCAGCCTTGCTGCTCCCGCACCTTATCGATCTCGACGCGCTTAAAGCGCAGATGAGTAATCAGGTAAACGCCAAACTGAATGGCACCTTGCAGACCGAACGTCTGGAGTGGGCCTGGCTGCCCCTGCCGCATCTCAATCTCCGCAATACCCGTTTTACCAGCGAGGATAGTGCTCTGGTGGCGCCCATGGTCAAGGTGTATCCAGACTGGTTGTCTTTATTCCGGGGCAAGGCCCGCATTGGCAAGATAGTGCTGACGAATCCCGAGATGCGGGTGAGCCGCTTTCCCGCGACCCTGTCCGAGCCGCCCGACCCTGAACTTGCCGGGTTGAAAGTGGTGATCCGCAACGGGACCTTGCAGGTTGCCGCGAACAGTCAATGGCCTGTTCTGCGCAGCAGGGATTTCACCATGAAAGGACTCAGCGGCAGCGTGGGTATCGGTCTTGCCGCCGTTGAGTTCAAGCTTTCCGGTAAACCCGCGGAGGGTGAGGACTTGGCCTTCTCCGGAGAGTATCTGCGGGAGGATGGTTCCTACCGTTTGAAGTTTTCCTGCCGCAACTTCAATCTTCGCAAGATATTCCATTCCTTTGCTGAAGGTGCCCTGATCCCCGAGGATTCCCCGCTCAATCTCAAGGGCAGCCTTGAGGGCCGCGGAGTTGAAAAGATCCGGGGCAAAATCGTTGGCGATGCCCCCTGCCTGCTTGCCTTTCCCAAGGATAAAAAAATTGTGATGGACTGCGGCTTCGTTGATCTCTCTTTTGCTAAGGATGGAGACAACCTGCTCGTGACCCTCAATGAATTTGAAATGCGTGATCCGGGGTTGAAACTCGCCGGAACGGTTCGGCGTACTGCCGGCAGCACGCCGGAGTCCGCGCCGGTGTGGCAGATCGATCTCAAGGGCGAGGATTTTGATCTGACCAAGATCCGGGCTGCGGTTCTCGGTATGTGGGGGGAGCATGAGGTTGCCAGAAGGCTTGGGGAGATCGTGCAGTCCGGCAAAGCCGGTAAAGCCACGTACAAATTTAAAGGGACCACGGCTGATTTTGAATATGTGCGCAACATGCACCTTACCGCCGAGGGTATTGAAGACGCCACGGTCGTGATCCCGGAAGGAGGGCTGCGCTTGACCGACACCAAGGGCAAACTCCGTATTGAAAAAGGGCTGCTGGTGGTGGATGCCGAGCAAGGGGAGATGGGCAACAGCCGGGGCAAGAATTGCCACCTGATCCTGGGGTTGCCGGATGATGATTTCACTTTCAAGCTCGATGTTGATCTCGACGCAGATCTTGCCGAGCTTCCGGCGGTTTTGCGGCGGCTTGTCGACCACCAGCCCTTTCAGGAGGAATTGGCAAAATTCAGCGGGGTATCGGGTCGGGCGAGCGGACATCTCCATCTCGGCGATCATCTCAGGGATTTCCAGGTCGCCCTTGAAGTTGCCTCCATGCAGGGCAAGGGGCGTTACGCTCCCTTGGCCTGGGATTTTGCCGTTGACGGCGGGGAAATGACCATTGCCCCGCCGTTGGTGCAATGGCGGAACGTGCGGGGGGATTATGGCCCCCATGTGGTGAAAAAAAGCGCTGGGCAGGTTCGTTTCCCGGATGATATTTTCCTGGAGGTCACCCAGCTTGACGCGGTGCTCGCCGCCAAGGAGCTGGAAAAGGAAGACCTTTCCTATTTCAAGGAAATCACCGGCGCCTTGCAGGAACATATCACCCGGGCGGATGGCAGGATTGAACTGCGCAATACCACCATTTCCGGCAAGGCTTCGGAGCCGAAGCTGTGGAAAGCGGACGCGGATGTTCTGGTGCAAAATCTTGCCGTGACAACGCCTTCCTGCCCGGAACCGATTCGGATCAAGCAAGGAAAGGGACATCTGTCTGACAAGGAGATTACGGTTTCCGAAGCCAGCGGTTCTGTTTTTGGCGACCCTTTCACTCTGACCGCCGCATTGTCCCATAAGGCTTTTGCTGCGCTACGCGGGAAAATATCCCTGCAAGGCAAGGTCGGACAAGGCTTTGGGCAATGGCTCAAGGAGCGTCAGCTCGTTTCCCCAGCCCTGTTTCCGCACCTGCCATTTCGCATGGAATCCTTGCAGGTCGATTTGCAGGAAGAGAAAACTCTTGTCAAGGGAGTGATCCGGCCGGAGAATGTGTTGTTCAGCCCGGCCAAGGCCGATTTCGCCGTGGAATTTAGCGTAAACGATCCGCTAAAGATGTCGGCCCATGTTTATGGTGCGAAAGAAGAAGCCGTGATCAACGTAGATTTTCTCGATAACACTAAGGAAATCTTTCTTTTCTCTTGGAAGGGGGAGCTCTCCAGGAAAACGGTTGATCAGCTGTTGGATCGGAAAAATCTGCTGCGGGGCAAGATTGCCGGCGATTTTCAACTTTATCTCCCCCGGGACCCCAACAAGGTTGCCTGTACCGGCCAGATCGAGGTTAAGGATCTGCGCTGGTACCTGGAAGAGCAGGAAGAACGGTTTGTCGATATCCAGGAGCTTCGCCTCGCCGGGGCAGGCAAAGACCTCAAGGTGCGGCGGTTGGCCTGTGCCTTGAATGCGCAGGAGTCCGTGGAGCTCTATGGTTTGGTCTCGCGGGTCGGCAACGGGCTTGCCGTAAAACTTGATCTCACCTCTCCCGCCCTTTCCAGGAAGACCTTGCTGGAATTACGGGACACCTTCAAACGGCTGAAGGACAACGGGGCCACCGCTGCTTCCGGAGAGCCTCGGCAGGAGTCTCTCCGGAATATCACCGGCACCGTGGTCTTTGACGTGGAGAAGTTCAGCTCCGGCCCGAAAGCCGGGGAGAGCGGTTCCCCCACTTTGGTCTGGCAGCCGCTCAAGGGGGAAATCCGAATTCATCCCCAGTGGAGGATGTCCGCGCTCATTAGTAATGGCCGCCTTTGCTGTCTGGACACCACCGGCGAGTGGTTTTCAACCCCCGCGCTGGGCATGAGCCATTTTTCCTTGAACAGCGCCTGCCCCACCCCGCCGCGCTTTGAAGTCGTCCTGCCCTGTCTGGGCTATCCCCAGGATCTCATTGAAGGAGAGTTCTCCCTCAACGGTCGCCTGGAAGGGGTGTTGGACAACTGGCAGGACGGACATCTCCAGATTGAGTCCCACCAGGGGCGGATTCTGCGCATGAAGCTGCTTTCGAAGATCTTCAGTGTGGTCAATATCACGGATCTTTTTAGTGTCAACCCGGTGGGGGATGGGTCCCAGGCATCCACCAAGGGGTTCCCTTACACGGATCTTCTTTTGAAGGCCCATGTGAAAGACAACGAGCTGATTATCGATGAGGCGGTGGTGCGCGGAGAAGGATTGAATCTCTTTGCCAGGGGGAAGATGAATCTTGCCACCTTTGAGCTGGATATCGTGGTCATGATCTCCCCGTTTAAAACCCTTGACGCCATTGTCAGCAAGGTGCCCTTGGTTGGCAGGGTCATCGGCGGGGAAACCGCGACCCTTGTCACCATCCCGGTCGGGGTTACCGGCAAGGCCAGCGACCCCGAGGTGACCCTGCTGCCTCCCAGTGCGGTGGGTGAGGGGTTGTTGAATATCGTCAAACGAACATTGCTACTGCCCTTTCATATTCTTTCGCCGATTTTGCCCGATGCGGCAACGGAGCCGGAAAAGAAGCCATAGTTACGAGCGGTCTGCTCTCTATTAAGATGGGATAGCCATGAAGGAATTTGTTCGGCTGATGAAGGCGCTCTCCGACCCAAACCGGGTTAAGATTATCACCATGCTGGGGGTGCGGGAGCTGTGTGTCTGCGAGCTGACTGCGCTGCTGGAGGTGGCCCAGCCCACAGTGTCCAAGCATCTGCGGATTCTTGAAGATGTCGGGCTCGTTTCTTTTCGCAAGGAGGGGAACTGGATTATTTACCGGCTGAACGATGCGTGCGAGGGACACGCCCGGACCATGCTTGATCTTGTTGACCAGTGGCTGGATAAGGTTCCGGAGGTGCAAGGGTTACGGCAGAGATTACCGGAGGTGGACCATCTGCGAAAATGTCTGTCCTAGCTGGAGGAGCTTTTTCAGCCAGCCACCTTGTAGAGGGGCTGGCTGGAGGGCGACAAATGCGTGCAGTCTCGTTATGTTGGGATCTTCCGGGGGGACAAGAAATTCCACCCCGAGTTCGAAGTGTTTGCTGGCCGGATCGACAAGGACATGGTCGAACCAGACTGGATGGGCAGGAACAACAAGCAAGTCTTCCCCTTCCTTGTCGAGGACCTCAAGATGGATAACCTTGGCCGGATCGTCGTTGCAGGCATAAAAGAGATGGTTGTTGCCGGTTCGGATGTGGGGAATGGAGAGACGGGCTCCGTAGAGCGAGATGTCTATCAATTTGCCCCGCACCGGGTTGGCAAGAACCAACCTGTGCTTCGTGTCATGCAGGACAAGCGTGACCGCTATGCTGAGATTGAATCGTCTCGCCCGTCGATTTTCTTGGCCCATACAGATGACCCCCCGGGGGGGAAACTCACCCCATATCCTAATATTTCCGTTTATCCTCCTCCGAAATACTTTATATACGATATTCTTGTAACACGTTGATGTCAAAGAATTTTTTCCAGCGTGCCAACAACGGTTCCCGGAAAAAATCCTTTCTGCTTATTTTTTCTCCTGAATTTCCTTAATAAGTTCACTGACCAGCTGACCATTGGGCGCCGTGGCCATTGGGTTGAGGGTTACCAGTTCCTGCCAGGCAGCAATGGCTGCCGGCTGATTCTTGAGGTCATACAGAAGGACGATTCCCTTGTTGAACCGGGCTGTTTCATGTTTGGCGTTTACCTGGAGAGCCCGGTCAAAGGAAGCGACAGCCTGCTGTGCATTGCCGGCCCTTCGGTACATAACTCCGAGGTCGGTGAGGACATCGGCATTATTCGGGGCCAGGGCCAGGGATTTGTTGTAGGCGGTGATTGCCTTCTCCGCCTGATCCGAGTCAAAATAGAGATGGCCGAGGTTGGTCCAGGCTTCGATATTTTTAGGGTTCTGTTGCACCTCGAGCTCAAGCTGCAACAGATGCTGGGTCTGTTCGGCGGTGAGTTTGCCGGAAACCGCTTCCGTTTGCTCACCGGCAACCTTGTTTCCCGCGACCCCTGCCGGTGTTTTGTAAATACTGAAGACGATACCGGAGAGAAAGCCGATGATCAGGCAGCAGAGGCCGATGACAAGCACACTTTCTTTGCTGAAGGTGGTTGCCGGAGATTGCTCTGGTTGTGATGACATGGCGCGAAGCCTCCTTTTTTGAGTGGGGTTGAATTATGCGACAGGGTCAAACTGGTATCGACAACGAAATGGTACTTGCCGGAATTGCGCCACGCTTGTCAGACATGCGCGGGAGGATAAAAGTTCCGGGGAAATGCATGGAGTCCTCATGAGCCCAGCTCATGCACCAGGATTCCGCTGCCTGCGGCAAGCTGGAGTGCCTCATCAACGATCCTCCGGTGATGGGTAAAGAGAATCACCTGGGTTTTGCCTGCCATCTCCCCAAGAATCTTCAGGGCTGCCCGGGAACGGGCATCGTCGGCGTTGACCAGAATATCATCGAGGATAAAAGGCATGGGCTCATGACCGGCAAGGCGCCACTCCAGAGAGGCCAGGCGCAGGGCAAGGAACAGTTGATCCCGGGTGCCAGTACTCATCCGTTCCACTAAAACCCTGTCGCCGTTTGCCCTTGTGCCAACCAGTATCGGCTCTCCTTGATCATTTTCATCTGTCTGCAATCCGGCAAAGGAGCCCAGGGTAAGCTCCTTGAAATAGCGGGAGGTGATGGCCAGCACCGGGGTCTGGTTTTCGCGGCGAAACCGTTCGATCTCGCTTTTCAGGATATGCCCTGCCACCTTGAGTTCGATATAGCGCTCCGTCAACCGGCGGAGCTTGGCCAATATCCGGGCGCCCTCTTCCGCCGCTTCAGCGGCGGAGGCATTGCCGTCCATCTGGCGGAGCTGATTTCTCTTTTCGCCGATGCGCTCGGCGAGGCGCTTGCTTTCCGGGGCCAGGTCCTGTTCGATTTCCTGGGTCAGGCGGCTGATTTCGCCAGAAAGATCGTCCGGGTCGATTGTCGCGGCTTGACTCTCCAGTTCACCAAGGGGAAGGCCGTCTGCCCCTTCGATCAGGATTCGCTCGGTCTGGGCAAGGCGTTTCGAAAGGCTCTGGTACTGGGCCGAGCGTTTTTCCGCCGCCTCCAGTTCTTCGGGTAAAACCCTTCCGGCTTGGCGGCAGAGTTCTGCAAGCTGTTGCTCCAGGGCTTTACGTTCTTCTGCCAGGAGGCGGGCTTCCTCTTTCTCGCTTTTTTCTTTTTTGAGATACCCATCCCGCAGGGTTTTGTCGGTGCGGGCTTGCTTAAGAAGCGCCTTAAGCTGTGCCACGATTTCTTCCGGCGACTGGCTCACGTGTGCGGGGGCAAGCCTTTTGGCCAAGGTCAGTGCAGCTTCCACGAAGAGCTGGTTATCCCGGGAAATACCATCGATGCGCCGGCGCAGATCCTCACCTTCTTTCAACTTGGAAAAACAGCTGCGCAGATTTTCCAGAAGATCTCCGGCCTCGGCGGGGTGTATTTTTCTGTCGCCTCCAAGATCGGCAGCAACCTCCTGCCATTCCCGGCGCCAGGACTCGAGCTCTTGGGAGAAATCCGCCTGCTTGCTCTCTTCCAAAGCAGCATCCGTTAGAAGATCTGCCTTTTTCTCTATAAGCTTGCGCCGTTTTTCCACGATCTCCGTGAGCTGTGCAAAGACCGCCTCTCCCTGAAGGAGCAAGGGCTCAAGCTCGTCCGTTTCGGCAGGAATTTTTTCGGAAAGAGCCGCAAGTTCCTTGGCCAAAGTAGCGCACAGCTCCTGGCGTTCGGCGGACTTTTGTGCCAATTCGCGCTCGTTGGCCAAAAGATCTTCAGTTTTCTCCCTCAGGGTTGCGGCTTCGACAAGCCAGGCCAGCATCTCCTTTGGCGAGAGCGGGGTAATGGAGCAGGGCAGCCAAAGTGTCTGCCACTCCGTATGAATGGCCGTGAAGGCAAGAATGATCTGGCTCTCTTCTTTCTCCAACTCGGCCAGAGCCTCGGTCAGGCTCTGCTGCTCTGTGCGCAGGGATGCAAATGCTTGGACCCGGTCTGCCTCATGTCGGAGACGATCCGCCAGCGTATCCGCCAGAACCACCTTTTTTTCATAGGCCTCCGGCAGCGGCAGATCCTGAGCGAAGGCGAGATCTTCCCCTCCCAGCTCTTCCCCCCGGAGCCATTGTCTGCGAAGAAGCTGCCAACCCAGGTCGCGTTGAGTCCGGATTATGACAAGCTCTTCTTCCGAGGGGGTGCTTCCTGATTCCTCGTGCTGGTGGATGTCCCCCTGCAGTTTTGCCAGCCTGGTCCGTAGCCGTTCCCTTTCCTTTTGGATATCCCTCTGTTGTTCATCATGGACCTGAAAGGCAGACTCGTACTTGCGCACCGTTTCAGGCAGAGGCAAGCGCAGGGCTAAAAGATCTTCGAGCCCGCCGGACCAGAGGGGAAGCCGAGCCAGGGCGGCAAGGCAGCTGCGTTTTTTATCTTCGACCAGTCGCGCCCTGGCGGCCAGGTCTGCGTCGATTGCCCCGTATTTACGGGCAAGGCGGCAGGCCTGGCTCAAGGAGGAACCATCTTTTTCTTGGGGCAGCCGACCGATTTCTCCGTCGAGTACTGCGATTTCCCGTTGGATATCCCGTAACTCTTTTTCTGTCTGAGCAAGCCCCTGTTCCAAGCCTTTATGGTGGGCGGCCAAATCACTGATGATCTTTCTCCGGCCGGAAACAGCCCGAAGGGTCTCCGCCTCTTCCAGGGAGATATCTTGCCGCACCATGCGCAAGAACTCCGCCGCCTCTCTCTTGCAGCTGATCCGCATCCCTTCGAGGTTGGGTTGATCTTTCCTGGCCTTGTTGTAGCCGCCCAACCGTTGGTGCAGATCTTCAATGGCCTCCTCCGCATCGAGCACCGCTTGATAAGGGGAGATCACGTCCATTTTCTCCCGTTGGGCGAGCTTTTCGGCAAGATCAGCTTCACGGCGCATCAGGGTATGGAGCGCCTTTTCCGTCTCCTGACGTCGGGAGGGAAAATCATCCGGGACCACCTCCACCTTCCCTAATTCAGCAAGGTGAAGCTGGATTTCTTTCCGCAGAGCAAGCTGGGGGAAGAGCTGCCGTAATCGCTCCAACTGGCGCAGACGGCGATCCTTTGTTTTGCCTTTTTCTTCTATGGCTTGCAGGGCTTCCTGCGCCACGGCCAAGCCATTATTGAGTTCGTGCCAATCCCGACTGGAAAGGGAGTTGTCCCGCACGATCCGTTGCGTTTCCTTGTAAGCTGCCAGGGCCTCATTGATCTCCCTTTTTCCGCGGGCTAAAAAAAGGAGTTCGGACTCACTTTCAAGTCCGGCGAGAACCCCGCGCAGGGAAGAGATCCCTGTTCCCGCGGAAAACAGGGCCTGACCTACTTCGCCCTTCTGGGCCAGGATATCCTCACCGCCTCGGACAAGATCCTCATGGCTCAGGCCATAGAGAGACTCGAAAACCGCCTGCTCGGTTATGGGTAAAAAAGCGGCAAGCGCTCCCGGTTCAAGGGGCTTGCCTTCACAGTCAAGCACATCCGCCTTTCTCTTTTTGCGCCGGTAAAAGGCAAGCTCGCGGCCATCTTCGGCCCGGAGGCATCCGCCCACCAATAACTGGTCGTTGGCATGGCGGAAATTATCGTGGGTTCTCTCCGGGAAACCGAAGAGCCAGGCCTTGAGCGCCCTGAGGGTGCTGCTCTTCCCGGCCTCGTTGGGGCCGTAAACGATGTGCAGGCCGGGGCCCAGTTCCAGGGTGTGATCGCTGAACCGGGCAAAGGCCTTGAGTTCGAGCCTGGAAATCCTCATCGGCCTCCCCCCTGTCCGAGCAACTTGGCGATGAGCATCTCCTTGACCTCTTCGCGGAGGGAGGCAGCCCATTCCGAGGAATCATCACCAATAAGTCCGCCCTCATGGAGGAGCTCCGGGGGGAGTTTGTTGAGCATCTCCGCGATCTCCGGGATCTGTTCCTTGATGGAACCCGGTTGAAAAGCAAAGCGATCGACGGCCTGGACCAGATCCGCCAAGGGAGTTTCTGGGCCAAGTCCCATGGGGTCACCGGAAAGAGCCACGGGTCGGCGGGTGGCAAATTCCACCTTTTCCAGCCATATCTCACCGAGCCCTACGGCAAGACTACGGAATTCCTCGGTCAGGGGCACAGCATCCCGGTGCAACTCAGCATGGACCGGGCTTTCCCCTGTCAATTGCAGGCGGAGAGCCAAGGGGCGTCCATCGGCGCGCCCCTCTTCACTCTCCATACCCTGCCGGATCGCCTCGATGGCCAGATCCTTGGTGGCGCAGTTGGTGAGATCGACCTGACAGAGGGACCAGCGCAGGACATCAAGTTCACGGTGCTCCACCGCGGCGATGCGCCCCTCCTCCACCCGGACCAGGGTGGCCCCTTTGGCTCCGGTCTCATGGATGTGTCTGCCTTGGATATTGCCGGGAAAAACGATCCAGGGAGAGTCGGCCACCTCCTCCCGCTTATGGATGTGGCCAAGGGCCCAATAATCATAGCCTTTGGCCAAAAGATCATCAAGGGAACAGGGCGCATACGGTTCATGGCCCTGTCGGCCGGTGAGGGAGGTATGGAGCAAGCCGATGTTCAGGTAATGCGGGAGGGGTTGGGGAAAATTGCGGGCAATGTTCTCGACCAACCCTCTGGCATGGTAGCCCTGACCATGCAAGGCAACGCCGAGTGCTTCGATGGTCACGGTTCCGGGTTGTTTGGTGGAAAACAAGTGGACATTGTCGGGCAGCTGCAGGGCCTTGGTGATCTGGCTTGCCGCGTCATGGTTGCCCGAGACCATGAAGACCCGGATATTTGCCTTGCGCAGCCGGGAGACCCGGTTGATAAAGAAAAGCCCGGTATTGTAATCCTTCCAGTCACCGTCGTAGAGGTCCCCTGCCAGAAGGACAAAGGCGACCCGTTCCTCAATGGCCAGGTCGATCAGGTTGTCGAACGCCCTCCGCGTTGCCTGGCGGAGTTGTTCCACCGGCGCATCGGCGTAAGCTTCCAGGCCGCGCAAGGGGCTGTCGAGATGGATATCTGCGGCATGGAGAAAGGTAAACATGGCTTATGTCAGCATGAGCAGGATGGCGGAAAGGATCACCATGGCCACCACGAATTTTTGGATAAAGCCATTGCCCTTGGTGACCGTGACATGGGAGCCGATGAAGGCCCCCAGCATGCTGCCGCTGCCCAGGGCGAGGCCCGGCACCACCTGCACCTTGCCGCCGAACCAGAAGATCGCCAGGGAAACACAGGTGAGGAGAAAAATGACAAAGCTCTTGATGGCATTGCCCGCCACAAGATCGTAGCCGGTGAGGACCGTGGCCGCAATGATCAGAAAGCCGACCCCGGCCTGGATAAAGCCCCCATACAAACCGATGGTGAAGAAGAGAACCCAGAGTAAGGCCCAGCGCTTGAGGCTGTAAGTGGTCTCGGGCCGAGGCAACATGGCGGCGGGCTTGAAAAAAGTAACCAAGGTCATGAGCACCATGAAGACGGCCAGGTACTTTTTAAAGGCCGCATCGCTGATCACCATGGCGCCGTAGGTGCCGAGCACGCTGCCGAGTACGGCGGGAATGGCGATGATCAGGCTGAAGCGGACCGGAAATACCCCGTGGCTATGGAGCTGTCTGGTGGCGGTGAGGCTTTGGAGAAAGACGCCGATGCGGTTGGTGGCATTGGCTACGGTGGGCGGCAGACCCATGAAGATGAGCAGCGGGATGGTAAGAAACGAACCGCCTCCAGCCAGGGTATTGATAAAGCCGGCCAGGCCGCCGCCAAGGACCAGCAGAAAAATATTGAGCACGGAAAAATCCTGCATCTCAAACTCCCGAAGTCATTGACATTACTTAAGCAGATATCTCTGTACCACAGCGATGATCAAGTTGCCAGCAAACATTGACACGCCTTGTGTGCACCCTTTCTTCTTGACAGGGAGCGCATCGGGCAGATATCAAGAGGTTTCCGCGCAGAGATTACTCAGGCAGTTCGGGAGAGGGGTTATGGATACACAGTTGGCAAGGCAGTTACAGCAGTTTCTTGAGGAAGATATCGGCTTGGGCGACATCACCACCGATTCGGTTTTTCCGCCCGAGCAGCAGGGGCAAGCCGTATTTGTCGCCAAGGAGGATTTTGTGGCGGCCGGTCTCGACGAGGTCGCCCCCCTTGTTTTTGCCACCCGCAATCCCCGGATTGTCTGCACGGCGAGGCAGAAAGACGGCGACAGAGTCCTTGCCGGGGCAGAGATTTTTTCCGCCCAGGGACCGGTGCGGGACCTGCTCAGCGCCGAACGTCTGGCCCTGAATCTGGTCCAGCGGATGAGCGGCATCGCCACCCTGACCAGCGCCTTTGTCCAACAGGTCGAGGGGTTGCCGGTGCGGATCCTTGACACCCGCAAGACCACCCCCGGCCTCCGGGCTCTGGAGAAATACGCGGTCCGGGTCGGCGGGGGGCATAATCACCGGTTCAGCCTGGCCGACGGTATCCTGCTCAAGGACAACCATATCGCGGCCTGCGGCTCCATCACCAAAGCGGTCCAGACCCTGCGGGACAAGGCGCCCCATACCCTGAAGATCGAGGTGGAAACGGAAAATCTCGCCCAGGTCGAGGAATGCCTGGCTTGCGGGGTGGAGATCATCATGCTCGACAACATGGCCCCTGCCCTGATGCGCCAAGCCGTGGCCCTGATCGGCGGCCGCGCCCTGGTGGAGGCTTCCGGCGGGGTGAATCTGACCAATGTCCGCGAGATTGCGGAAACCGGGGTTGATCTCATCTCGGTGGGGGCGCTCACCCATTCGGCCAGGGCCATGGATATCAGCATGCGGTTGAGCGTGTAAGCGGTTACGCTTCGATCACTTTCTTGATGGCCGCGGCCAAGCTGGTAATGGTATAGGGCTTTTGCAGGAAATCCTTAACCCCAAGGAGAAGGATCTCCTCCACCCGGTTGTCCTTGCGAAATCCCGAGGCAAGAAGCACCTTTACCGCAGGATTGATTTTTTGCATCTCGATAAAGGCCTCCCTGCCGGACATGATCGGCATGGCCATGTCCAGAAGCACCGCCTGTATCTCTGCCTGATGCTGCCGGTAGATCTCCACCCCCTCCTGGCCGTTGCTTGCGGTGAGCACCGAATAGCCCACGGCCAGCAAAACATCCTCCGCCATACTCCGGACGAGTTCATCGTCATCCACCACCAGGATCAACCCTGCTCCCCGAATAATATCAAGGCTCTGCCCGTCTGCGAGCGAGTCTTCCGAGCGGACCAGGGAGGGGAGATAGACGTTGAAGGTGGAGCCAAGCCCCGGCTCCGAATAGACATCGATAAAGCCCAGTTGCTGGCGGACGATGTTGTAGACCATGGCCAGGCCAAGGCCGGTGCCCTTGCCTGGCTCCTTGGTGGTAAAGAAGGGATCGAAGATCTTGGCCGCTGTCTTGGTATCCATGCCCACTCCGGTGTCGCTCACCGAAATACGCCAATACGCATTCGCGATTGCCTCGGGGTGTTTTTTCTGAAACACCGGATCCACCGTGATCTTGTCAATGGCCACGGCGAGGGTGCCGCCCCATTGGGTATCTTCGCGCATGATGGTCATGGCGTGCACCGCATTGATGCAGAGGTTCAGCAGAACCTGCTCCATCTCGGTGGTGTCCGCCAGCACATAGGCCGGTTCCGCGGCAGGATGCTCCTCCACCTTCACCGACTTATCAAAGGTGTTCTCTCCAATCTTGCGCACATGCTTGAGGGAGAGGTTGAGGTCCACGGGTACCAGATCGGCCTGCTGCTTGCGAGACAGGGTGAGCAATTGCCGGACCATGTCCACGGCCCGCTGCCCCGCTGTTTCCATGCGCTCAAGATACTCGTTCAACTCCGTGGAGGAAAGTCCTTGGTGGTTTTTGATCTTGTACTGGAGCAGGGAGAGATTGCCCAGCATGGAGGCAAGAACATTGTTGAAATCATGGGCCAGGCCGCCGGCAAGGGTACCGATGGATTCCATCTTCTGAGCCTGCCGCAGTTGCTGTTCCTTGTGCTCAAGCTCGGTGATGTCATCAAGACGAATGGCCACGCCGGCGGTGCCGTTGGCGATCAGGGGAAAGAAGGTCAGATTGTAGAGATTTTCCGGGTTCTGGCTTACCTGTTCGCGGGGGAGGGTCACCGTGTTTTGGTTTCGCCCGGCATCGTCGACCTGCTGGGTATATTTGCAAAAAAATGGGGCAATATCATAGATCTTTCTGCCGATCGCCTCCTGGGAGGAGATGCCGGTAAGCTTGCAAGCCGCGGTGTTCCATTGGGTAACGGTGCAATCGACGTCCAGGGTAACCAGCATGGAGGGCATGGACTCGATGATATTGTTGAGGTAGTTGCGCATGCGGGCAATCTCCCGCTCCGCAGCCTTTTGCGCGGTGATGTCGCGGATCAATCCCTCGTATTTGTTCACCTTCCCGCCAAACCCCCGGACCGCATGGCAGGTCAAGGCGGCGATGATGGGAGTGCTGTTGTTGGCGATAAGGATGAGTTCGTAGTCCTTGACAAACCCCTGGGAGCCCATCAGCTCCTTGAATGTGGCGAATGACCCCTCGTTCTCGAAGATGTTGGCAAAGAGGTTTCTGCCGAGCATTTCCTTCAGTGACTCAGCGCCGAGGATGGAGATGAACGCGGGGTTTACATCGAGAAGCTCCCCTTTTTCGTCGGCCACGAAAATTCCTTCCATGGCCCGCTCGAACAGATGCCTGAATTTTTTTTCGGAGTTTTGCAGCGCCAGCTCCCGGGAGGCTATGGTGCTGGCCATGACATGCAGGGTCTGGGAAAAACGCTCCAGCTCCAGCACCCCCCTGGGCATGGGGATCTCCACATTGCAATTGCCTTGGGTAATGCTGTCGGTTGCCTGCATGAATCGCTGGACCGGTCCGCTCAAGCGCTGGGCCAGAAGCGAGCCGATTAAAACGGAGAGGATCCAAAAGCCAAGGCCGGTGAGCGCCGCGTTTCTCTGGATTTCATGCAGGTGCGCAAGGATCGGCTTCATGGACAGGGAAACCCTGGTTACGCCAAAGACCATTTCACCGATGGCGATGGGCGCGGCAACCACCAACTGATCATGGACGGGGTCGATCTTGACCCGTATCTCATTATCCGTGATCGCAAGGTCTTCCTCCAGCATGGTGCCGAGCAGCCGCACCTCGGAAGCAGCCAGGATGTTTCCCTGGCTGTTGGCGATCTGGATGGACTCGATGTCGACAAGGGTGGAAGATTCCCGGACGTATTCCTGGAGAGGCGCGTAATCTTCCGTGATCAGGTGATCGATCACGGCAAAGGCGGTGGTGCGGGCAATGGCCGTGCCATGGGCGGAAAGGTTGCTGATGGCATATTTTTTAAAGATATGGGAATACAGGATGACGAGCGAGGCAGTCAGCAGCAGGGTGATGGCTGTGCAGTAGACAATAAGATGGGTGCGCAGGCGGAAGGAAGTCATCAATGATGCGTGTAGAATGCGTGGTTTTTGATGACCTTGTAGAACGGATCGTAATCCTCCTTGGTTGCGGCGACGATCTTTTTGATCTGCAGGCTCTTTAAAATGGCCAGGTCCTCCGGCTTGTCCGGGGAAAGAGAGGTCAGGACCTCACGGATGACTGAGGCGGTCCGTTGGTCCATGCCGCTCTTGACCACAAAGGGAAACTGGGGGACCTCGGCGGAACGGGACACTATCCTGAACTGATCCTTGACCGGAGCGAAATCCTTCATCTCCAAGGTGTCGAGCCGGATAACCCCGCCATCGTATTTCTTGTTGAGCACCCCGTAGATGATGGTGTCGAGCTTGCCGACAAACTGGAGATCCAGATCCTTTTTCGAGTCGATCCTTTTTTCGTCAAGCTGGGCCTTAAAAAACATGTATCCGGCATAGGAATGCTCGCCAATGGCGGCGATCTTCTTCCCCTTGCACTGCTCGATGGTTTTGATCTCGCTGTCTTGCCGGACGATCACCCCGCCCCAGAAGGAGGGGATTCCTTTGGCGATCGCGGTGTATCCGGCGGGCAGCATTTTGTAGTAAACGGTAATGGAGGGCAGCGCCAGATCGTATTCCCCGGCCAGACTTTTTTTCAGAAAGGCCTCCGAATCCGTGGCGGAGACGAGCAGCACCTTTTTCCCGAGCCGTTTTTCAATCCTGGCGGCAAGGGGGCTGAAAACCTCGATCACGCTCTTGGGCGATTTGTAGGGAAACACGGCAAAACGGATGGTTTCGTTTGTTTCCTGGGCCGGGCAAGACAGGGGCAAGGCCATGCCCCATGCCGTCACACAAAGAAAAAACCAGAATGCCGGACTGGTAGATATGTTGCGCATGCTGGTTCTCCCTCAGGTGGTTGTTTCGCTCCGCGGTACACGGCCGTTAGATAATGATAGACGTTTGCATGCGCTGCTGTCAATTGAGGGTTTGCGGTTTTTTGCAGGCAGGAAAGAGGCCGATGAGAAATCAGCACCGCTCCGGCCTTGCCATCTTGCCCTGCTTGTATTGACAAAAAAACGGAGCTGGACTATTTTGCACAATTTAGGCGCCGTCACCAAAGAAGAATCGGTGTTCCCCTGCTGCTTTTGACTCTTGCCAAAGGATCCCCATGGACCAGCTCATCGAAGAAAGCCTGAAGCATTCCATTGCCGCCAAGCAAGCGCTGGTGGCCACCCAGATGGGCGGTATCAAGCAGCTGGCCCAGTGGATGATCGATACCATCAAGCGCGGCAACAAACTGATGATTTTCGGCAACGGGGGCAGCGCCGCCGATGCCCAGCACATGGCGGCCGAATTCGTCAACCGTTTCATGATCGACCGCCCTCCCCTGGCCGCCATCGCCCTGACCACGGACAGCTCTATTCTTACCAGTATCGGCAACGATTTTTCCTTTGACGATATCTTTCTTAAACAGATCCAGGCGCTGGGCAAGGAAGGCGATCTGGCCCTCGGGATCTCAACGAGCGGCAACTCGCCCAATGTCATCAAGGCGGTGGAAGCGGCCAAGGTGTTGGGCATGCAAACCGCGGTGCTCACCGGCAAGGATGGCGGCAGACTCATCGGCTTGGCCGACCTGACCATCAACGTGCCCTCGCAGGTGACTCCGGCCATCCAAGAGGCGCATGTCTGGGTGGAGCATATCCTCTGCCAGATCGTGGACGAGGCCCTGTATGGCCGCGGCGTTTCCGCCTGAATCCCCCAGGATAATTAACTCCCATGAAAAAATATCTCCCCCTGGATTTCTCCGGACTCAACACCTATTCGATCCACGGCCGTTACAGTAAGGTCACGGTGGAGAATTTCGCCAAGCCCCTTGCGCCCGGTTCCACCCTCAAGGAGTTCATCGCCTCCCTGCCGGAACAGCTTTTGGGGGTCGATTTTCCCGAGCTGGTCGGGCGGCTGGCGAAAAGCCATGTGAGCGAGCGTCCCATTATCGTCGGCATGGGCGCCCATGTGATCAAGGTTGGCTTGAACCCCATTCTCATCGATCTCATGGAGCGGGGAATCATCAGCGCCATCGCCTTAAACGGCGCGGGCATCGTCCATGACACCGAGATCGCCATGGTGGGGCGCACCTCGGAAGAGGTGGGGGATGTGTTGGGCAGCGGCGCTTTTGGCGCGGCCAAGGAAACCGGCGAGGTGGTGAATGCAGGGATCAATCAGGCAGCGGAGAAAGGGCTTGGCCTGGGCGATGGTTTGGGCGAATATCTGCTGGAACAGAACTTCCCTTACAACACCATGAGCCTGCTGGCCACGGCCAAGCGGCTGGGCATTCCTCTCACCGTGCATGTGGCCATGGGTACGGATATCGTCCATATCCACCCTTCCGCCAACGGCGCGGCCATCGGCCAGACCAGCCATCAGGATTTTCGCCTCTTTTGCGCCCTGGTTGCCGACCTGGAGGGCGGCGCCTACCTCAACTTCGGTTCCGCCGTGCTTCTGCCCGAGGTCTTTTTAAAGGCCCTCACCGTGACCCGCAATTTGGGGCATGTGGTGAACAACTTCACCACGGCCAATTTCGATTTCATCCGCCATTACCGGACCATGACCAACGTGGTGAACCGGCCGACCATGGGCGGCGGCAAGGGATACAACATCATCGGCCACCACGAGCTGCTGATCCCGCTCCTGGCCGCGACCCTGCTCGATCAGCTGCATGGAAAATGACCTTATTTGCCGACTTGTCTTGCGAAAACCGTGGAAAAAAGCTAAAGAACGGAGTCCTCTTCCATGCCATTGCATGATTTTATCTGCCGGGGTTGCGGACATGCTTTCGAGGCACTGCTGATCGGCAAGGAGCAGCCCCTCTGTCCGCAATGCGGCAGTCCGGATTTGCACAAGCAGATGTCCACCTTTGCCAGCCGCACGGCCAGCAAGGGGGATGGTTCCGGTTCGGGCGGTTCCAAGTGTGCCGGCTGCGCAGGCGGAAGCTGCAGTACCTGTCATTAAAGATGCGAGACCAGCACAATACGTCTCTCTCCTCCGGAGAGCCAACATAAAGGATCAGTTGATGCAGAAAACAATCAGAATCGGCACCCGGGCAAGCCTGCTGGCTCTGGCCCAATCCAACTGGATCAAAGGGCTGATCGAGGCCCGCTATCCGGAGACCACGGTTGAGCTGGTGAAGATCGTCACCAAGGGCGACAAGATTCTGGACGTGCCGCTGGCCAAGGTGGGCGGCAAGGGGCTGTTCGTCAAGGAGATCGAAGAGGCGTTGCTCGCCAATGCGGTTGATATCGCGGTGCACAGCATGAAGGATGTCCCGGCCGAACTGCCCGAGGGGCTGCACATCGGCATCATCACCAAGCGGGAAAACCCGCTGGACGCCTTCATCTCCAATAAATGCACCACCTGCCGCGATTTGCCCCCGGGCGCGACGGTGGGTACCAGCAGCCTGCGCCGCAAGTCTCAGCTGGCCAATATCCGTCCCGATCTGGTCATCCAGGATCTGCGGGGCAATCTCGATACCCGGCTGCGCAAGCTCGACGAAGGCCAGTACGATGCGATCATCCTGGCTGCCGCCGGGCTCAACCGCTTGTCGCTCAGCGACCGGGCCAAGTCTTTCTTCACGGTGGAAGAGATGCTGCCGGCCGTGGCCCAGGGCGCGGTGGGCATCGAATTGCGGACAAGCGATACGGAGCTCCTGGCCGGTTTGTTCTTTATGGATCACCAGGAAACCTCCTTGGCTGTTCGGGCGGAACGCGGCTTTCTCCACCGGCTCCAGGGCGGCTGTCAGGTGCCCATCGCCGGCTTTGCCAGATTGGTCGAAGGGGAGATCCAGATGACCGGCTTGGTCGCCTCGGTAACCGGAGAGCAAATAGTCCGCCTTGCTTTACAGGGGGAGATCACCGATCCCGAGGGTTTGGGGGTTCGCTTGGCGGAAAAACTGCTGAGCGAAGGCGGCAAAGAAATCCTTTCCGAGGTTTACGGCCACACCATGGAATAAGACGCTCCCAATACTCGGGCGCATAACCAAACCGGCCAGGCCGGTTTTTTTGTTGAGAAGAATCATGAAAACAGACAACGAGCCAAAGAAGACACGATCCAGAGGCAAGGTATATCTCATCGGCGCTGGTCCCGGCGATCCCACCCTGATTACGGTGAAGGGGCTGGAACTCCTTAAACGGGCCGAGGTTCTGGTCTACGACTATCTCGCCACCCCCAAACTGCTCAAGTTCGTACCCAAGGACGCCGAGCTGATCTACGCCGGCAAAAAAGGCGGTGAATGCCACGCCCACACCCAGGAGGAGATCAACCAGATGCTGGTGGATCATGCCACTGCCGGCAAGATTGTGGTGCGGCTGAAAGGCGGCGACCCCTTTATCTTCGGTCGGGGCGGAGAGGAGATCGAAGAGCTGGCCAAACACGGCGTCGCCTTTGAGGTGGTGCCGGGCGTTACCTCTGCCACTGCCGCCGCCACCTATGCGGGGGTGCCCATCACCCACCGGGATTACACCGCCTCGGTGGCCTTTGTCACCGGCCATGAGGACCCGACCAAGGAAACCTCCAATATCGCCTGGGACAAGATCGCCACCGGCATCGGCACCCTGGTTTTTTACATGGGGATCAAGAATCTTCCCTTTATCACCGAAAATCTGATCAAATATGGCCGCGATCCGGAGACCCCGGTGGTTGTGGTACGCTGGGCCTCCACCCCGATCCAGCGCTCGGTGGTCGGCACCCTGGCCACCATCGCCGAGGTGGTTAAAGCCGAAAAGATCAAGCCGCCCGCCCTCATCGTGGTGGGCGAGGTCGTCAAGCTGCGCGACACCATCAATTGGTTCGAGAAAAGGCCGCTGTTCGGCAAACGCATTCTTGTCACCCGGACCCGCGAACAGGCCAGCGAGCTGGTCCGCCTCCTGGAAGATCAGGGCGCCGACTGCGTGGAGGGAGCCACCATCGCCCTCGCCCCGCCGGACAGCTGGGAGCCGCTGGATGCAGAACTGAACCGGATTGGCGAGTACCAGTGGCTGGTATTCAGCAGCATCAACGCCATCCGCTTCTTCTTCAGCCGGCTTTTTGAACAGGGTTTGGATTGCCGCGCCCTGGCGGGGCCGAAGATCGCCGTGGTTGGCACAGCCACCGCCGAGATTTTGAAAGAGTACGGCCTCGTCGCCGATCTGATCCCCGAGGAATTCACCGGCGAGGGATTGGCGGCCGGCATGGTGGCGCAGGGGGTGCGGGGCTGCAAGGTCCTCCTGCCCCGGGCCAAGAAGGCCCGCGAGATCCTGCCGGAGATCCTCCAGGAGAACGGGGCCGAGGTTGCGATCGTGCCGGTTTATCAGAATGTCCGGCCTAAGGATTATGACCTGGTGCGCCAGGAACTGGCCGAAGGGGGGATCGACATGGTCACCTTCACCAGCTCGTCGACGGTGACCAATTTTCTTGAGATGCTGGGGCCGGAGCGTGATGCTTTGCTGTCCGGGGTCAAGATTGCGACCATTGGCCCGATCACCGCGAGAACCGCGGAAAAGGCGGGGCTGAGCATCGATGTGCAGCCAAAGACCTATACCATTCCGGAGCTGGTGGAAAGCATTCTCGATTTCTATGCCCGGTAGGAGAAGCTAACTGAAGAGGATCTGGCTCCATCTGGCAACCAGATCCTCTTTTTCTTCGTGCAACCGTTTGGCCGCCGCCTTGACCGCCTCGCTGCTGAGCCCCAGACATCGTGGCACCAGCAGTTTCTCGTTATCCACGGACAGATCCCAGCCCATTCCCAACTTTTTCGTAATGTTGTCCGCAAGAAAGACCAAAGCCGCAGCCTGCTCGTGATTCCCCGCCCCGACAGGGGCATGATGATAGCGGACCACACTGGCCAGAAGATCGCTGAACCCCCATTTGACGGCAAGAAAGGTTCCCACCTCGGCATGGGAAAGGCCAAGCTTCTGCTCCGCTTCCAGCATGGACACCCCTTCGTTTCTGCAGGTCTCGACAATCTCCCGCATCTCCTCCTGGAGATAGAGACAGGATAGAACCCGCCCCAGATCATGGATCAAGCCGGCGGTGAACATCTCGTCTGGTTTGAGGGTTGGAATCTGCTGGGCAAGAAGCTGGGCAACCCTGGCGGTGGCAACCAGATGCAGCCAGAGTTGCCGGATATTAAATCCATCCGCGCCCAGGTCAGAAGAAAATGAACCGGATAGGGATAAGGCCACCACCAGGTTGCGAACCTCATCAAAACCCAGCACGGTAACCGCCCTGGCCACACTGCTGATTTCTTTCGCGGAGCCGTAAGCCGGCGAATTCGCCACCCGAAGGATTCGCGCGGTGAGCAGCGGATCTTCGCCGATGATGCACTCCAAAGAGGCTGCGGTTGAGCCGTCCGCCTCGAGCTCACTTAAAACCTGATGCAGACTCTGGGGCAGAGAAGGCAGATCGTCCAGCTGCTCAAGCCGCTTGCCGAGGGAAATAGTCATTTCAGTTAGGCGATCTTCTCAAAAGCCCGCTGACTGGCACCGCACACCGGACATTTTTCCGGCGCTTCGCCCTCGCAGGTGTAGCCGCATACCGAACAGACATGGACGTCGGTCTCCTTCTCGTTGTCCAGGCTGTCGAGAGCCTTCTGGTACAGGGCGGCATGGATTTTTTCCACCTCGTTGGCATAGCTGAAACTGCGCTCGCCCGCCTTGTGTCCTTCTTCCTTGGCTGCGGCAATCATCCCCGGATACATGTTCTGGAATTCCTCGGTCTCGCCGCCGATGGCCTCTTTCAGGTTGGCGGCGGTATCGCCGATGGCTTTGAGGGCCCGGAGATGGGCGTGGGCGTGGATGGTTTCCGCGTGGGCCGCGGCACGAAAAAGTCTGGCGACTTGCTTGTGCCCTTCCTTGTCCGCTTTGTCGGCAAAGGCCAGATACTTGCGATTTGCCTGGGATTCTCCGGCAAAGGCCTCCCAAAGATTCTTCTCGGTCTTGCTCATGGGGTTTCTCCTTTTTCTGAGGGTTGAGGTTCTTTCCGCCGGGCCCATCAGGGTTGCGGCATAAAAAACAATGGTTGTGTTTGCGAGAAAAGGCTTTTAAATGAAGCGGATGCGAACCTGAACCCGCCACTGTTGTCCGATAATACCGGCCGGACGGTTATGCTGTCACTATTTTAATTCATTTGTCGAAGGCAGGGAAAACGGTATGAAAAAAAGGAGCATTTCCGCATTGTTGCTCTGGAAACAGGGGGCCACGCGGCGCGTTTTTTTTCTCAGCCTGGGGTTGTGTCTCGCCCTGCCCGGTTCGCTCTTTGCCGGAGGGGGGCAGAGTCTTGATACTTTGGTGGAGAACGGCGGGATTATCCTGACCAGAAACGGGGCCACTATATATGAGCGCAACCCGGACAGCCAGTTCATGCCGGCCAGCGTCCAGAAAATCGGCACGGCCCTAGCTGCCATCCGGATCTTGGGCAAGGAGTACCGCTTCACCACCCGCTTCTACCTCGATAATGATCAGGACCTCTATATCCAGGGGTTGGCTGACCCGTTGCTGGTTTCCGAAGAGGTGGCCCTGATTGTTGCCTCTCTCCGGGTCCGCGGGCTTACCGCAGTCCGAAATATCCATGTCGACGACAGCGGCTGCCGGCTTGGCAACGGGACCGAGGGGGCCAGCAATACCCTGAACCCCTATGATGCCCAGAACAGCTGCCTGGCGGTGAACTTCAACACCATCAATTTCATCAAGTCCGCGGATAGTGGGGTGCGTTCCGCAGAGGAGCAGACCCCTACCCTGCCGCTGATGCGCGAGTTGGCGCAGGGGCTGCCGCCCGGCACCCATCGGGTCAACGCCACAGCCAGCTCCAACCAAAGCCTGCGCTATGTTGGGGAGCTCTTCGCTGCCATGTGCAAGAAACAGGGGGTGACAATGCGCGGGGAGATCATCCCCGGCCCGGTGCCCGAGGGGCTCAAGCTGCTGTACGAGCACGCCTCAAGCAAGAGTCTGGACGAGGTGCTCACCGGGCTGCTCAAGTACTCCAACAACTTCATCGCCAACCAGCTTTTCCTGGCCATAGGCGCCAAAGAGTACGGCTGGCCCGCCACCTGGGACAAGGGGCAGCGGGCCATGACCGAATTTTACCGCAATGAGTTGGGACTTTCGGAAAAGGATATCGTGGTCCGCGAAGGCTCCGGCCTCTCTCGGCAGAACCGGGTGACGCCAAGGGGAATGCTCGCCATCCTGGAGGCATTCAAGCCCCATGCCGGGCTGCTGCCTTTTGAGAACAACTGCCAGCGCAAGTCCGGCACCATGACCGGGGTGTACGGGTATGCCGGATATTTTGCCGGAGCGCGCGGGCTGGACAGTTTTGTCCTCCTCCTCAACCAGCCGAAAAACACCAGGGATCAGGTGCTGGAGCTGCTTGGTGCCATGCACGGGGCCAAGGGGAGGCGCAAGAACTGAATTGTGCAAAGATTGGTTGTTACCGGCCGATTTCAGGGGAATTGCGAATCGTATCGCACCCTGATGACGTCTTTGTTAATACAGATGTCGTGGATGCCAACCAAGGCGGTTTTATTTTTGGTTTGATTTATTGCTTCAACCGGACCTTGGGATACTTTGACAAATTTAACGATATCGTTGAGATCGAAATCCGACCCAGTATCCATTGGCGAGAACACCACGTATTCATCAGTGCTTTTCTTGCCGATCTTGCCGAACAGGTAGCGGGGGGATTCACTTGACGGGAAGATTGATTCGATTTGGACTTTCATCTTGCTCCTTTTTTCTGGTTAACATTCAAAGGGGAGACAATAGGGTCCTTCGGATTATAATCTAAAATTCTCATCTGTAAAAAATATTTGGCGCAGTAAAGGCTTATAGCCTGAAATGCACCCACCTGTAGCTCCCCCGGAATACTCAGCTCCCCATCCCAGCATAGGCAGCAATAATCTCCTGCCTGCGGAAACAATCCACGCTGTGGTCGTTCACCATCCCAATGGCCTGCATATGGGCATAGCAAATCGTGGAGCCCACGAATTTAAACCCTCGCTGGCGCAGATCCTTGCTCATCGCCTCTGATTCCGGGCTGGTAGCCGGGTAATCGCTCAACGTTCTGATTTCATGCACAATCGGCCTGCCATCAACAAACCGCCACATATAGGTAGCGAAACTGCCGAATGCCTCCTGGACCTCAAGAAACCTTTGGGCGTTATTGATTGCGGCCAGTACCTTCAGCCGATTGCGGATAATCCCGGGATTGCCCAGAAGTGCTGCCACCTGCGACTCGTCATATCGCGCCACCTTTTCCGGGTCGAAGTGATCAAAGGCGAGGCGATAATTTCCCCGCTTGCGCAGCACGGTGTACCAACTCAACCCTGCCTGGGCGCCTTCTAGAGTGAGGAACTCGAACAAGCGGTGGTCGTCGTGAACAGGAACACCCCATTCTCGGTCGTGATAATCGAGGTAATCTTTTTTGGTGGGATCAACCCAAGGACACCGGCTAACCTGTTTTTGCATCGGTTCCCCTTATTCCTTGCAGAAAAAAATCAACGAATCACACAGCCCGGCCTATTAGCATGCAGTCCCTGGAATTCCCAGATCACCAATAATCATTTTCTTTCTCCTCAAACCAATCATCAAACGCCTCTCGGAGCCTTTCTTCGTCGTAGTCGTACCAGTATTCTCCGTAAACTTTATATGCCCACGTTTCAAATGCTGACCAATATTCACGGTCACCGTCTGCTACACGATGGCAAGAGACGCACAAGACCTCAATGTCTTCAAGTCTTTCGCGATATAAAGTGTCGTAATGTTTATGGTGGACTTGAAGAATTTTCGGGCTCTTACCGCATCTCTGACAACGATGGCCTGCCTTGTATATGGCATACTTTCGTTTGTTGTGCCATTCTTGGGATTGCAGATACTTTTCGTAGCCCATTTCTGGACTTGGAGATCCTAGGGAAGTGTCAAAAGCCCTTTTGTCTTTTTGAGGCTCTGGCTCATCATTGGATATATAGAGATGGAGCTGTTTCATTTTATAGCCCAACGTCGGTGTAAATTGCCAAATGAAACGGAGCGTAACGAGATCAATTTGATACCGGCATTACATTTTCTATTTTGTATGAAAAACTATTAAAACTAGGAAAGTAGTAAATTTCATTCGTGCCTTCCTCAATACCTGCGCAATTTCTTGTTCCACATTTGAGCAATTTTAAGATCCTTATTTTTTGGTTTAATTCAACTTTAATCATTTGAACTGGCTTGTTTTCATGTTTGATATGTGTCTCTATATCATCTTTAGCTTTCTGGCTTCCATTTCGCTCGAAGTATACGAGGCTAAAAATATAGGCAACCCCAAACAAAGTCAATAATGCAGCTTTGCTAAAAATTGATTTTGCCCTAAGCTCTATAGGAGGAGAATTTCTTTTCCCGGCCCAAAACCGTCGAACTTTTACAACTTTTCTTTTTATTTTAACACTACCTCGAATCCAATCAATGTAACTTGGTAACAAAGCATGTGAATACACATACAAGGCAATAGCAGATAGTATTGCGAGAAGTAAAATAGGACCAAAAGAGACTAATAATCCTCCATAAATCACTTGATGAAAGCTACGCTCCATCATGTCCGCATCAAGCTTCGCAACGTCTAAATATCCATTGTATGCTGCTGTACTCCATGTATACAAAATGGCCGTAAGTCCTGCCAAAAAGATCGCGCCATCTATGCTCCGTCTCACGCCCCCTCCCTTAAGATGTAACACTGTAATAAATTGTATTTTCGCTAGTTGATTTCCATATATTGCGATCCTATGGGATAGGACAAGGGAAGTCAAAAGAAAACATCCCCCTATTCCCGTTCCAACCGCACCATGGTTTCCTGATGGGCGGTTTGCGGGAACATGTCCACCAGACGGACTTCGGCCAGACGGTAGCCGGCCTGGATAAGCCCGGCCAGATCACGGGCCAGGGTGGCGGGGTCGCAGGAGATGTAGATGATCTGCCGGGCGTTAAGACCGGGCAGCAGGGGGATGAGGTCGGCGCAGCCGGAACGGGGCGGGTCGAGGAGGAGGCAATCAAAGGTGGACTTTTCGGCCAGCAGACGTCTGGCTGCCTTGGTGGCGCTTTCCTGGCTGAATTGGCAGCGGTCACCAAGCCCTGCGGCCTCGGCATTGCGCACACCGCTGCGGATGGTGGAGCGCTGCATGTCCATGCCGGTCACCTCCCAACCCTGCATGGACAGGGGAAGGGAGAAGTTGCCCATGCCGCAGAAAAGATCCAGCACCTTGGCAGGCTGCATCTCCCGGGTCCACTCCAGCAACAGCTTGATGCAGTTTTCGTTCTGGCCAAGATTCACCTGGCAGAACCCCCCTGGTTCCAGGCCAAGGGTCAAGGGCTGACCGCACAGCTCACCAGGCAGGGAAAACTCCACCCGCAGCTCGCTTGGCTGAACCTCTCCCCTCTCGGTGAAATACGGCCCCTTGGTCTGGCCTTCCACGCTGAAGATCACTGCCGCAAGCTTGGGCAACGTCTGGCATAAGAGTTTGGCGGCCTGGTGCTCGGCGGGCCGGGTTTTTCTGGTGTAATGGATGAGCAGGATAACCGAGTTGTGACCGGGGTTTTCGAGCAGCTCGATGGCCGAGGCCAAGACCATAAGGGACTGGAACGGTCTGCTCTTTAAAAGGTCGGCAAGTACCGAATTGATGCCCTCTCCGGCCAGGGGGCAGCGGGAAACAGGGACCAGGCTGTGGCTCTGGCGGCCGAAATATCCCACCACTCCCTGCGCCACCTGCAATCTGATCCGCTGCCGATAGCCAAAGGGCTGGGGCGAGGCCAGGGGGGCTCCCAAAAGAGCGGGAAGCTCTTCCTCCCGGCACAACCCGGCCCGGCAGAGGGTCTCCCCAAGGATTCCGTTTTTCAGGCGGAGCTGCTCTTCATAGGTGGCGTGCTGGAAATCGCAGCCGCCGCAGGTGTCGTACACCGAGCAAATGGGAGGTATCCGGTGCTCCGAGGGGGTAAGCACCTCCAAGAGGTCCGCTTCCTGGTACTGCTTGTGCTGACGGCGCAGTTGCACCCGCACCCTCTCTCCGGGCAGCACGCGCGGCACCATGACCACCTGGCCATCGGACAGACGCCCCAGGCCAAGGCCACCCTTGATTACCTTGTCAACCGTGAGTTCCACGGATTTGCTCATCGGCTACTCCGCACTGTTTTCTTTCTTCTTTTGCGTGCCCAAAAGAAGAAACAAGAAAAAGGCACCCCAGCCAGTCCTGGCCCTGCGGGCTTCCCTTGCTTCTCGTCGAGGGCGGGACGCGGAAAAACTCGGGCTTCGCCCTCAGACAGTCGGAGTCTTCGCTTACCTCCCGCGTCTTTTCCCGCCCTCGCCTGCGAGGCGCGGCAGGACAAATGGGGGAGGGAAGAGAATTCCCATTGGCACGCAGCCGAGCACCGGAGAGGCTGCCGAAAAGGGGATTTGCACTGTTTGAGCGCAGCGAGTTTGCAAAGCCCCGGCAGCATCGAGGAGCGCAGGGCATCCCGCCAACGGCGGGACAAGAGACACAGGGGGCCTTTTCTTTGGTTCGTTTCTTTGGGCAAGCAAAGAAATGAACAGGAAAATGATTGGTATTCGGATAAAAAATGCCGGTTACAGGACCAGAGCCCCATACCGGCATTTGAGGAGCAATCATCCCCGATAAAACCTAATAGTTTTTATCCGCATAGGCAAGCCAACCGCCTGCTTCCACGAGATTTTTGTCGAACTCGTTCAGATTAAAGGAGATCGCCACCTTCTTGCTGCCCTGGGCCGTAAGCGTGCAACCGGCCAGATCCACTTTAACCTCCACCGACTCCCCCAGACCAAAAAGGGTCTCGATATCCTTTTTCGGCAGCTCGATGGCCAGCATGCCGCAGTTGTACATGTTCTGCCGGAAGATGCGGGCAAAACTCTCGGCGATGACCACGTTGATGTCGTTGACCTCGAAAACCCAGACCGCATGCTCCCGTGAGGAACCGCAGCCGAAATTGGCCCGGGTGATGATAACCCCCTTGCCCGCGATATCCTTGCGCGGGTCAAAGCCCCCCAATTTCAGGTCTTCCAGGATATAGGGCTGCAGGGCCAGCTTGGTGTTTTCGGTCAGGTACTTGGCCGGGATGATCTCGTCGGTATTGATGTCGTTTCTGTCAAGAAACAGCGCTTTGCCGCCAAACTCTTTCATTATTATTCACTCCATTGATGTTGGAATTGGTTGCCCCTAGAGAAGCTTTCGCGGGTCGGTGATATGGCCGAGCACTGCGGTGGCCGCGGCGGTAAGCGGGCTCATCAGGTGAACGATGCCGCCCTTGCCCATCCGGCCGTTGAAATTCCGGTTGGTGGTGGAAGCGCAGATCTCGCCTTCGGCCAAAACCCCGTTGCTCATACCCAGACAGGCACCGCAGGTGGGGTTGGTCACACAAAAGCCGGCCTCCATGAAGATGGCGATCAGCCCCTCTTCCAGAGCCTGGGAATAGACCTTGGGCGTGGCCGGAGAGAGGATGCCGCGCACACTGGCGGCGATCGTTTTTCCTTTCAGAATCCGGGCCGCGGAACGCAAATCCTCGATGCGGCCGTTGGTGCAGGAACCGATGTACACCTGATCCACCGGGGTACCTTCCATCTCGGTGACGTCCTTCACCTCGTCGGGCTTGTAGCCGAAGGTCACCTGGGGCACGAGCTTGGAGACGTCCAGGGTCATTTCCTGAACATAGGTCGCGTCGGGGTCGGAATGCCACTTGGCAAAGTCTTCCACCGCCAGATCGATGGATTCGTACTGATCCTTGATAAACGGCCAGAGGTATTTGGCGGTCACCCGGTCGGGCAGGCAGATGCCGCAGGTACCCCCGGCCTCGATGGCCATGTTGCACAGGGTCATCCGCGCTTCCATACTCATGGAGTCCACCACCGGGCCGACAAACTCCATGATTTTGTCGGTGGCCCCGTTCACCGTCAGTTCCTTGATGATGAAGAGGATCACATCCTTGGCGGAGACGCCGTCCTGCAGAGTGCCGGTGATGGTGATCCGCATGGTTTCCGGGGTGCGGAAGGAGCAGACCCCCTTCAAGATGCCAACCTCCAGATCGGTGGTGCCCACCCCTGCGGCAAAGGCGCCGAAAGCCCCGTGGGTGCAGGTGTGCGAATCACCCATGATCACCGTGTAGCCGGGGCGGACAAAGCCCTTTTCCGGGAAGAGGGCATGGCAGACGCCGTTGGCCCCGATGTCGAAAAAATCTACAATCTTGTGGCGCCGTGCCCAATCGCGGAGGATTTTGCCCTGGGTGGCGGTCTTGGAATCCTTGGATGGGGTGACATGGTCGATGACCGCCTTGATCTTGGTGGTGTCAAAGACCCGGTCCATGCCGCGGGCCTCGAGATCGGTAATGGCGATGGGCGTAGTGATTTCATGACACATGACCACGTCGATATCGAGGATGACATTTTCAGCGGTTGGAGTATCACGCAGATGCGCGGCGAAAATCTTTTCAGCTATGGTTTTACCCATTGTTCATGAGCCTCCGTGCAGGGGAATTGTCTGAGTGTTTTTTTGCGGGATCGTACCCACGGTAAAGAAGGTTTTTACCACATACCCATGACCCTTAGCCACGATAAAGAGGGGAATAGGTTTAAAAAATAGCCCAAATCATAAGGAAACCAAGTTTTATCCTACTTTGCGTTTGACCGGAGTTCCCAGGCTGTATATCATGCTACGAAATTAAATATTTTCTAGTAGTCCACACTTCTTCTGGCTTCTGTTCGCCACAAGAAATCAGACACCCAGGGGATAATTATTCTGAGTGTATGAGGTTCTTCAGGATAACGCATGCATATGGCACGAAAGAAGACCAAAAAACCTGTCCGGAAATTGCCTGTTGCCCAGGTGGAAACCCTGCAGACCGTCGAGTTGATTCTGGCCATCGCTCGCGATCAATTTGGCGAAGTTGCCCCCAGGCTAGGCGATCTGTTCAGGGATGTGGCCGATCTCTATGCCGGCCATTGGCCCAGCCATGAAGCGTGCGCTGTTACCTATCATAATCTCAGCCACTCCCTCGATGTCTGCCTTGCCGCCGCCCGGATGCTCTCGGGCTGGAACAGGGTTGAATCGGCACGAGCCTTGGACCAGCGCTATTTCCTGCTGGGCATGGCCGCCGGCCTTTTTCATGACGCCGGGTATATCAAGGACAAGGGCGACCATGCCGGAGATGGCGGAAAATTCACCCTGGTCCATGTCCGGCGGAGCATGGAGATCGCCAAGAAATACCTCACGCAAAAAAAGTGGCCGCCCGAAGAGGTGGAGGCGGTTGTCCGGATAATCTCCATCACCGAATACTCGCATCATCCCGATCTTGCCACGCTGTTCCCCGACTCCAAACTGAAGACCATGGCCCAGATGGTGGCCACCGCCGATCTGGTCGCTCAAATGGCGGACACCGATTATGTCCAGCGCATCGATGACCTGTTTGCCGAGTTTAAAGAAGTCTACGAGTTTGAAAACAGTGAAACCTTGAGCCGACAAGGGACCAAGGTTTACAAGACCGTGCAGGAGATCAAGGACGGCACCATTGCTTTTTATGAGCAGTTCGTCCTCCCCACCCTGACAAATCTTGGCCGGATGGATCGTTATCTTGCGGATTTTTTTGCTGACGGGAGAAACCCCTACCAGGAAAACATCACCGCCAATCTTTCCGGCCATCTCATGGATGTCCGCTCCCAGTGGCGCCGTATCGGCGATGTCCTCACCGACCTCGGTTTGGCGTCCAGCGAGCAAATTGCCAGCGCCTTAGCCAAGCAGCAAAAACTTGTCGGGAAAAAGCCGGATCCCGGCAAAAGTTTTAACTCCCTGCTCCGCGAACATCTGCTGCCCTGGTTCACCGCCCGTTCCCAGGAAGGACGCTGTCTGGGCGATATCCTCATGGAAATGCAGGCGGTTGAGCCAAAATCCCTGGCCAAGGGGTTGCTCGCCCAGATGCTGCCCGATTCCCTGTATGCATCGCTTTCGCCCCGGGAACTCCACTTTCTGCTCCAGGCTTCCATCCTCTTGCAGAATATCTGTAAGGGGCCCTGGATTCTCGGGGTGGTGCTGGAAATGGCCAACGAAATTCTCGATTGCGAGGCAAGTTCGATCCTGATCGCGGATCTCGAAGAAAAAGAGATGCTGGTTGCCCTGCCCACCGGCCCCAAAAAAAACGTGGTCTACGGCAAAGGGATTGCCATGGACAAAGGGCTTTCCGGCTGGGTCTATCGCAACGGCCAACCGGCCCGGGTAAGCAATGTCAACGCCGATGTCCGCTTTGACGGCGGCATGGACAAGAATATCGATTTTATCACCCGCTCCATCCTTGCCGTGCCCCTGCATGTGAACGGAGAATGTATCGGTGCCGTTGAGGCGCTGAATAAAAGCGACGACAATTTCACCCAACACGACATGAATGTCCTTGCCATCCTTGCCAATATGCTTGCCAATGTCATGGTCGGTGTTTTATGTCTCCAGACCACAAACCCTTGAGCGGCTTTTTCTTGCCCGGTTTCGCATAATACATTGCCGCCGCGTGCACGGCGGCTTTGACCCCCGGATGACAACATTTTTTAATGACAACCCTGCCCATGAAAATTTTCTTCTCCGCCCTGCTGGCTTTGCTTTTCGCCCTGCCCTCTTCTGTTTTTGGCGCCCAAGGGATCAGCATCGACGGGATAGTGAAATATCCTCCCGGTTTCCACAAGTTCGACTACGCTTCCGACAAGGCGCGGAAGGGCGGTCAGCTGGTCCTCCATGATCTCGGCAGCTATGACAAGCTCAACCCTTTTACCCTGAAGGGCACTTCCCCCGCAGGGCTTGAGGATCTGGTTTTTGAAACCCTGGCCGTGCCCAGTCTGGATGAGCCTTTTGCCTCCTACGGCCTGATCGCCAAGGATATCGTGGTGGCGGAAGACCGCTTGTCGGTCACCTTCACCATCCATGAAGCGGCCCGCTTTTCCGATGGCACGCCCATCACCCCCGAAGATGTGAAATTTTCGCTGGATACCCTGAAAAGCCCGGCGGCCAGCCCCTCGTACCAAATCTATTTTCAGGACATCACCTCCGCCGAGGTGCTTGACCCTCACCGGGTCCGCTTCCATTTTTCCCAGCGCAACCGCGAACTGCACATGATCGCCAGCCAGCTGCCGGTGTTCTCCAAGAAATTCTATACCTCCCATCCCTTTGACGCGCCGGACATGACGCCCCCCGTTGCCTCCGGCCCCTATCTGATCAAAGAGGTCATCCCCGGCAAATCCATCACCTATGCGCGGAATCCGCATTACTGGGGCAAGGATCTCAATGTCCGGCGCGGGATGTTCAACTTCGACACCATCGTCTACAAATACTTCAAGGATCAGATTGTGGCGGTGGAGGCCTTCAAGGCCGGGGAATTCGATTTTATGCCGGTTAATATCGCCAAGCAATGGGCCCGCGATCTGGACGGCCCCAAGTTCAAACGCGGCGAGCTTGTCCGGGAGACCCTGTCCCACAAGAATAACGCGGGCATGCAGGGTTTTGTCTTCAACCTGCGCAAGCCGGTTTTCCAGGACCGCATGGTGCGCAAAGCCCTGTCCCTGGCCTTTGATTTCGAATGGACCAATGCGGCCCTCTTTTTTAACCAGTACACCCGCTGCGACAGCTTTTTCAGCAATTCGGCCATGAGCGCCAAGGGCCTCCCCGCGGGACTTGAGCTTTCCTATCTCGCCCCTTTTCGCGCCACCCTGCCGCCAGAGGTGTTCACCACTCCCCCAACCCCTTTCAGCACCACCCCCCCTGCCAGCCTTCGCGCCAACCTGATCCAGGCCAAGGATATCCTCAACCAGGCGGGCTGGCGGGTACAGAACGGGGTCCTCACCAACTCCGCCGGTCAGGTGCTGGAGTTTGAAATCCTTCTGGTCGGCGCCGGTTTTGAGCGGGTGATGGAGCCTTACATCAATAACCTGAAAAAGCTCGGAGTGGTTGTCCATTCACGGGTTATCGACCCGGCCCTGTACATCCGCCGCATGGACAACTTTGATTTTGACATGACGGTCTCCGTCTTCGGCCAGGCCCAATCCCCGGGCAACGAACAGCGCAATTACTGGCATTCGCTCGCGGCCGAGCGCAAGGGCTCACGCAATCTTATCGGCATCGCCGATCCGGCGGTGGATCAGCTGGTGGACAGGATCATCTACGCCGAGACCCAGGCGGAGCTTACCGCCGCCAGCAAGGCGTTGGACCGGGTCCTCTGGTACGGCTATTATGTGGTGCCCAACTGGTATCTGGCCAAGCACCGGATCGCCTACCGCAACATCTTCGCCCGGCCGCAGACACTGCCCCTCTATTACTCCCCTTCCCAGGCCCTGATGACCTGGTGGCTGGTCCCGACAAACCAGCGGCACTGAGCTTTTTTTTAAAAGCGTATTCACCGGTGCTGGGGTAAACTATTTTGGTAGTGTTATTCAATGATACTTACTCCTATCGAGCCTTGATTTTTCATTCTATGAAAAAAAATATCCTCATTGCGCTCCTTTTTCTTCTTGTCTTTTCTCCCTTCCCTGCCCTGGCTCTGCAGCCAGGTGCGCAGAAATCCCCGGAAAACCCAAGGGTCCTGGTTATTCCCGGCACCGGCGACAGCCAGAACCTGTTGCGCAAGCTCGCCCAGCTCTTCGGCAGAAACCGTCCCGGCTTTACCGTGGAAATCCCTGAGAGCATCGGCAGCGGCGGCGGGATCAGGTCGGTTCTTACCGGAAAAAACGAGATCGCCAGGGTGGCTCGGCCATTAACGGAAAAAGAGAGCGGTCAGACGCTTTCCTTTCGGGTTTTTGCCCATTCGCCCATCGTTTTTGCGGTCAGTTCCGAGATTGCCGGGGTAGAGAGCCTAACCCTTGCGCAACTTGTCGAGATCTATTCGGGCAAGATCCAGTATTGGGACAGTCTGGGCGGCAGTGGCAAGATCTATGTGATGAACAGAGAAGATGGCGATTCCTCCCGCACGGTGCTCGATCAACTCGTCCCCGGCTTTAAAGAGATTATTGTGCCTCCAGGCTCGGTAATCTATTCCACCCCGGAGGCTGTGCAGACGCTGTTGTCCTCGCCAAACACCATCGGTTATCTGCCCATGCCCGCGCTGATCGACACCGGACTCAAGGTGCTTAAGGTTCAGGATGTGGCCCCTTCCGCCGCCAACATCCGGGAGAAAAAATACCGGCTGGTTGTCCCCTTTGCCCTGGTGTGGAAAGAGCCTCTCTCGCCGCTGGCCCAGCATTTTCTTGATTTCCTCTCAAGTCCCGGGGCAAGAAAGCTTATGTTGGAAAATGGCGTCATCCCTGTAAACGAGAGTAACTGAGCGATGCGCATCTCACTCTTTAAGAAAATTTTCCTCAGCCAGCTTGCGCTGATCATCATCGCCTGCGGGGTAATTTCCCTGGCCAGTTATGCGTTCATGGTCCGACTGTACAACGATTCCCAGGACGATACGCTGCGCATTCTCTCCTCGTCAACGGCCATGAGGGTCTCAAACAGAATTGCACAGCAGAAGACCACCCTCAAGGAGATCGCCGAAGCCAGGGAGGTTGCGCTCTATGGGCAAAAATATCAGGAACTCCTGCTTGCCCGCCACCTGAGCCGGTATCAGCAACAGTTCCCGGTTCTCAGCTATGTGGACAAGGACGGCAATCAGGAGTTCCGGCTGGTCAATGGCCATGCCAGCGACCTTCCCGACACCCCCCTTGGTGAGCAGAAGGTGTTCCGAGCCGCCATGGCCGAGCCGAATCAGACAATTCTCGGCGAGGTTGTCCTCGACCCGGTCACGCAAAGTCCCACCCTCCTCTTTGCCTACGCCAGGGTTGACTATTTCGGCGACCAGTTTCTTGGCCTGATCCTGGGGGAAACGCCACTGGCACAGATTTTTGCCCCTGCCGGCAACACTCTTGCCAGAAAAAACGACTCCTGTCGAATTGTTGCCCCTGACGGCAAGATCCTCGCCGATCCCGAAGCAAAAAACATCATGCAGCCGCTGGTGGTTGCCCGGCAGCAGACCGGTCAGCTCTTCGCCAAGGCCGCGGCTCAGTCCAAGGGGGAGATTCAGCACGCCACGGTCAATGGCGTGGAGTGCTATTTTGCCCTCAGCCGGATCCCCGATACCCCCTGGCTGGCCATGGCACTACTCCCTGCCGATCAATACAGCGCGGTGCCCGACCTGTTTCGGAACTTCTCTCTTCTCCTTTTTCTCGGCCTTCTTTGCCTGGCGACCATCTTCACCTTCTTGCTCGCCCGGGCCATCAATGCCCCGATCCGGAAACTTGCTCTGGCCAGCACCGCCATGGCCAACGGCGATTTCGAGCAGCGGGTTGCTGCGGGCAATGATGAAATCGGTGATCTGGCCGAGTCTTTTAACACCATGGCGGAAAAACTCGGGCTTGCCACCACCCGGGAAAAACATTTGTTGGCGGCAGAAGCGTCCGCCCGGCTCAACGCCGAACTTGCCGACCAGCATAAGAGCGAATTCCTCGCCAAGGTCAGCCACGAGCTGCGCACCCCGCTCAATATCATCCTGGGCATGGCGCAACTGTTGGAGGAGGATGCGTCCTCCGCCAAGTCGCAGGAAAAGATTGCAACCATCAAGGAAGCCGGCCAGAACCTGCTCCAGCTCATCGACACCATCCTTGATTTTTCCCGGCTGGAAAGCGGGGCCATCGTCCTTACCCCTACCCCTTTTGATCTGTATGGGATCCTTACCAGGCTGAAGAAAAAATACGAGCCGATTGCCAAAGCAAAGGGGCTTACCCTTGTGTATGCGGAACCGGAGGCGATGCCCACCACGGTGGTAGGCGATGCAGCGAGGCTCTTTCAGATCCTCGAAAATCTGCTGGACAACGCAATCAAATTCACGGACCACGGCGAAGTCTCCCTGCGGGTTCGTCCTCTTGCCCTCAAGGCCCGAAGCGACCAGCACATTATGCATCTCCGGTTCGAGGTGAGCGATACGGGGTGCGGTATTCCTCCGGTGCAACAAAACGCCATGTTTGAGTCCTTCAAGCAGATTGAATCCTATACGACCAGAAAGGCCGGCGGCCTTGGGATCGGTCTTACCCTCTCCCAGCAGCTTATCGCACTCATGCATGGCGAAATCACCATGAAAAGCGAGCCCGGTAAGGGGAGCACCTTTTTTGTCGATCTGGATCTGCCGGTGGCCAAGGAAGTGGCTCCTCCCCCAGTCGAAGCGAATAAGCCGGAAATAAGCAGCAGGGAAATAACCGAACAACCCAGCAGGGGGCGCGTTATGCATATACTTGTCGCGGAAGATAATCCGGTAAACCAGAAGTTGCTGCGCCTCATGCTTGAGATGCACGACCACCTGGTCCAGGTGACCGGAGACGGCAAGGAGGCCGTTGCCGTTTATCAAAAAAACCATATCGACCTTATTCTCATGGATGTGCAGATGCCCGAGATGAACGGTTTCGAGGCCACCGCCGCCATCCGGGAGCTTGAGAAAGAAAGCGGTCGGCATGTGCCGATCATTGCCGTTACCGCCCATGTCATGCCGGGCTACAAGGAGGAATGCCTCAAGGGGGGCATGGATAATTATCTTTCCAAGCCATTTCGGATGCAGGAGCTGTTCGCAATCATCGAGGAAACCATGACCTCCTTAAACAATCCGGCGGCGTGAGATGGCAGCCTATATCATAAGACGGATCCTGCTCATGATCCCCACGATCTTCGGGATCATGCTGGTCACCTTCGCCGTCACCCAGTTCGTGCCGGGCGGACCGGTGGAGCGGATGCTCGCCCAGCTGCAGGGCGCGGACCGGGCCGGGGGCGAGGTTCGGGCCAGCCGCAGCGTGGATCTCTACCAGGGCGACAAGGGGCTCGACGAGGAGCGGGTCGCCCAACTCACCAAGCTCTACGGCTTCGACAAGCCGCCGGTGGAACGCTTCCTGACCATGATGAAAAACTATCTGGTCTTTGATTTCGGCCAGAGCTATTACCACCACAACAGCGTGGTCGCCCTGGTCATCTCCAAGCTGCCGGTCTCCATGTCCCTCGGCTTATGGTCGTTTCTCATCGTCTACGGGGTCTGTATCCCCCTGGGCATTGCCAAGGCGATGCGGGAAGGCTCCCGCTTCGATGTCATCACCAGCACCGCCATCTTGATCGGTTACGCCATCCCCGGCTTCGTTCTGGCCATCGTCCTCATCGTCCTCTTCGGCGGCGGCAGTTTTTTCAGCATCTTCCCCCTGCGCGGACTGGTCTCGGACAATTGGGCGGAGATGGGGCTTGCCGCCAAGGTGGCGGATTACCTTTGGCACATGGTTTTGCCGGTACTCTCCAGCGCGGTGGGCAGCCTGGCGGTGATGACCCTGCTGACCAAGAACTCCTTTTTGGAAGAGATCCGCAAGCAGTATGTGCTGACCGCCCGGGCCAAGGGGTTGAGCGAAAAGCAGGTTCTCTACCGGCATGTGTTCCGCAACGCCATCATCCCCATCATCACCGGCTTCCCCGGCTCCTTCATCACCGCCTTTTTCACCGGCTCCCTGCTCATTGAAACGATATTCTCCCTGGACGGCATGGGGCTGCTCGCCTACGAGTCCATTCTCAACCGCGATTATCCGGTGGTGCTGGGCACCCTCTACTTTTTCACCATCATCGGCTTGATCTCCCGGTTGCTCTCGGACCTCAGCTACGTAGTGGTGGACCCGCGCATCAGCTTTGAAAGTGTGGAGTCCCGCTAGATGGAGACGAAACCCCAGAAACTCTCCTCCCGGCGCTGGCGGCGGTTTAAGGCGAACAGGCGCGGCTATTACAGCCTGATCCTCTTCTCTCTCTGCTTTGTCCTGAGCCTGGGGGCGGAGATCCTCAGCAACGACAAGCCGATCCTGGTCTCCTACCAGGGGCAGTTCTATTTCCCGCTGCTCAAAGCGTATCCGGAAACCACCTTCGGCGGGGTGTTCGAGACCGAGACCGATTACCAGGACCCCTTTGTCCGTAAGCGGCTCACCAGCGACGGAAACCATGTCCTCTTTCCACCCAACCCCCACAGTTACGACTCCATCAACCTGCGGATCCGGCAGCCGGTCCCCTCCCCACCCGATGGAACCAATTACCTGGGCACCGATGACCGGGGCCGCGATGTTCTGGCCCGGCTGCTCTACGGCTTTCGCCTCTCGGTGATTTTCGCCTTTATCCTCACCTTCATCGGCACGGTCATCGGCATCATCACCGGCGCCTTGCAGGGATATCTCGGCGGCCGCACCGATCTTTTCATGCAGCGCTTCATCGAGATCTGGAGCGCCATGCCCGAGCTCTACCTGCTGATCATCTTCGCCTCGATCTTCAAGCCCAGCGTCCTGCTCCTCTTGATCCTGCTCTCGATCTTCGGCTGGATGGGGCTGGCCGATTACGTGCGGGCCGAGTTTCTCAAGGGCCGCAACCTCGATTATGTCAAGGCGGCCAAGGCGCTGGGGGTGGGCAACATCACCATCATGTTCCGCCACCTGCTCCCCAACGGGATGACCCCGGTGATCACCTTCCTGCCCTTCCGGGTGAGCGGCTCGATCCTGGCCCTCACCAGCCTAGATTTTCTCGGCTTGGGCGTGCCGCCCCCCACCCCGAGCCTCGGCGAGTTGCTGGCCCAGGGCAAGAACAACATCGAGGCGTGGTGGCTTTCCCTGACCACCTTCGGGGTGCTGGTCGGCACCCTGATCCTGCTGATCTTTATCGGGGAAGCGTTGCGGGAAACCTTCGATCCAAGAAAGGTGTGATGGGTTCGCAAAATGCTTGCGCCACGGTAAGGAAAGATCCCCTCTCCCCCCGGGAGAGGGACAGGGAGAGGGCACCCAAAAAGCTGCTGACACGGGCTCGCGCCTTACGCCGACAATCCAGCGAGGCTGAAAAAGCGCTCTGGCAGCACCTCCGGGCCCGTCGTCTCAACGGCTACAAGTTTCGTCGTCAAGTGGTCATTGAAACTTATATTGTTGATTTCATCTGTGTTGAGGCAAAGCTGGTCGTTGAAGCCGATGGAGGTCAGCACACGGAACAAAGGGCCTACGATGCCGTGCGGACGGCAAGACTGGAACAATTGGGATACAGGATTATCCGCTTCTGGAACCATGAAATACTGGGTGAGCTTGATGCTGTGCTTGCAGAGATTTCCGCTGCATTGCAGGACATTCCCTCACCCCAACCCTCTCCCTGAGGGAGAGGGGGTTAAGGGCCATGGCGTTTGCTGAGGAAGCGATTGTTAACTGAACACCGTCGCCGCTAACACTGCTGACCCTGAGCTTGTCGCAGGTTTTTTTTAAAGCTGTACCATGTCGGGAATACTCCATGCTGCTTGAGCTGAAAAATCTTTCCGCCGGTTTTTATTCGGACCGCGGCTTTGCCCCGGTATTGGACAAGGTCTCCTTTACCATTGCCGCAGGGGAAACCGCGGCTCTGGTGGGTGAATCCGGGTCCGGCAAATCGGTGACTGCCCTTTCCATTTTGGGGCTGTTGGAAAGGGACGCGGCCAAGATCGAGGGGCAGGTCCTTTTTAACGGCGAGGATCTGGTCGCCATGCCGGAAGACAAGCTGCGAAGGATTCGCGGCAACCGCATCGCCATGATCTTCCAGGAGCCCATGACCTCGCTCAACCCGGTTTACTCCATCGGCGCCCAGCTGGTGGAGCCGCTGATGCTCCACCAGAATCTCGACAAAAAAGCGGCGGCCCTAAAAGCGGAGAATCTCCTGGAGCGTTGCGGGATCTCCGATGCCCCCCAGCGGCTGAACAGCTTCCCCCATCAGCTCTCCGGCGGCCAGCGGCAACGGGTGATGATTGCCATGGCCCTGGCCTGTCGGCCGGACCTCTTGATCGCCGACGAGCCCACCACGGCGCTCGATGTCACCATCCAGGCGCAGATCCTCGCCCTGATCAAGGAGATCCAGCAGGAAATGGGCATGGCCCTATTGCTCATTACCCACGATCTCAACATGGTGGAGAAGATCGCCCAGCAGGTCCACATCATGCATCAGGGCAGGATCGTGGAAAGCGGCCCCACCGCCGAGGTGTTCCGCAAGCCGCAGGACCCTTACACCATCCATCTCCTCAACAGCGTGCCCCATGAACTCCCCACTCCTAAGGACAACCCGCCACCGCTCCTCACCGCCACCAACCTCTCCTGCCATTTCCCGATCAAGGCCGGGTTCTTGCGGCGCACGGTGAATACCATCAAGGCGGTGGACGAGGTGAGCCTCACCATCCGCCAGGGCACCACCTTCGGGGTGGTCGGCGAATCCGGCTCCGGGAAAAGCACCCTGGGCATGTGCCTGCTCAAGCTGGTCAACAGCCGGGGAACCCTGCTCTATGAGGGCCGCGATCTTTTAACCCTGTCCAACCGCCAGTGGCGACCCCTGCGCCGCGATCTCCAGGTGGTGTTTCAGGACCCCTTCTCCTCCCTCTCGCCGAGGCTCAATGTCGGCCAGATCGTGGGCGAAGGCTTGAGCGTGCATGGCTTGGGCAACCGCGAGGAGCGCAAGCAACGGGTGGCCGAGGCGCTGATCGAGGTCGGCCTGGAACCGGAGATGATCGAGCGCTATCCCCACGAGTTTTCCGGCGGCCAGCGGCAACGGATCGCCATTGCCAGGGCCGTGGTGCTCAAGCCCCGCTTCCTGGTGCTGGACGAACCCACCAGCGCCCTGGATATGACCATCCAGGCCCAGATCATCGAGCTGCTCAAAAACCTCCAGGCCAAGCACGGGATCACCTACTTCTTCATCTCCCACGATCTGCGGGTGATCAAGGCCATGGCCGACGAGGTGGCGGTGATGCAGAATGGGTGCATTGTCGAGTCCGGTCCAGCGGCGCAACTCTTTGCCAACCCTTCCCACCCCTATACAAGAAAGCTTTTTTCCGCAGCCTTTGATCTGGCTACCGCTTGACAGGCAGAGATGCTTTTTCTCCACTATCTTCGACCGATTTTTAGTAAAACAACTTCAGCGAAACAATAACTACTGGAAATATCACGTTTTCTCGACTGCACAGATGCTTGATAATTCCTTGTAACTAATAGAAAAAAGAGAAATACCATGTCTAAAGGATTCACATACGCCAAGACCCCTTCCCTCCAGCGTCTCGCTCTGATTGCGGTGACGATTGTGGCCAACACCGCCCTCTCCGCATCCATATCCCAGGCCGCCTCATTTGAGATTGTGGATGGCGAGACGGTAACTACCCAGCAAACCCTCAATGACAACGAAACCGGCACCATCCAAGCCGGAGGTCAGCTCAATACAGCGGCCACGGCTGTCACTGCATCCGGCATTAACAATATCGTGAATAATGATGGCTCCATCTCCACGACCGGTGGTAATAGCCTCGGCATTGTCTCTCAGGGTGTCAATGCCACCCTCTGCAACAGTGGCACCATTTCCACGACCGGTGATTATTCTTACGGCATTTACTCTCATGGAATCAGTGCAAGCATCACCACCAGTGGCACCATTTCCACGACCGGCGAATATTCTTACGGTATTTACTCTGATGGAATCAGTGCAAGCATCACCAACAGTGACACCATTTCCACGATCGGTGATGATTCTTACGGCATTTACTCTGAGGGAATCAGTGCAATCATCACCAACAGTGGCACCATTTCAACGACCGGTATTAATGGCCTCGGCATTTATTCTGATGGCGCCAATGCCGTCATCAGCAACAGCGGGAACATTTCTTCGTCCGGCAACTCCGGTTACGGCATTGCCTCTTACGCTGACAATGCCGTCATCAGCAACAGTGGCACTATTTCCACAACCGGTTTAGCTGCTTACGGTATTGCCTCTAGTGTTGGCGCTGACAATGCCGTCATCACCAACACTGGCTCCATTTCCACGATCGGGAGCAATGGTGACAGCATTCGCTCATTGGGCGACTTTGCCACCATCGTCAACAGTGGTCACATTTCCACGACTGGAGATAGTGCTCGCGGCATTGTCTCTCAGGGTGACAATGCCACCATCGTCAACAGTGGTCACATTTCCACAAGTGGCGTTAGTGCTCTCGGCATTTACTCTGACGGACTCAGTGCAAATATCATCAACAGCGGCAGCATTTTTACGTCCGGTAACGGTAGTTACGGCATTTCCTCATGGAGCAACTTTGCCACCATTGTCAACAGTGGCACCATTTCCACGACCGGCGATATTGCCTCCGGCATTTACTCTGAGGGTAACAATGCCGTTATCACCAACAGTGGCACCATTTCCACAACTGGCGACAATGCTCTCGGCTTTTACTCATCGGGTGACAATGCCGTCATCACCAACAGCGGCAGCATTTCCACCACTGGCGGATCAACCAGTGCTTTTCGAACTTACGGCGACAATACCAGTATCACCAACAGTGGCATCATTTCCACGACTGGCCCCCTTGCTCGAGTCATTGAAACATACGGGGACAATACCGCCATCAGCAACAGCGGCACCATCAGCACAGCAGGCTTGGCTTCTCTTGGCATTTTTGCGGATGGAGACACGAGCACCATCGCCAACAGCGGCAGCATCACCATAACAGGCGACAATGGGGTCGGGATTGCAACGGTGGGACCCAATATTACCATCAATAACAGCGGCAGCATCAGCACGACAGGCGACAATGGGGTCGGCATTGATGCGGCAGAGACCAACACCACCATCAACAACAGCGGGCTGATTGCATCAACAGGCGCAAACGGTTATGCTATCGATGGCGACACCGACACCACCTTAAACCTGCTTCCCGGCTCCCGGATCATCGGCCGCATCGACCTGGGTAATAACGGCGGCGACCTCGATACCGTCAATATCCACGGCATCTTCGGTTCGTCGGTGCTGAACTTCGAAAACACCGAGGTCATCAACCTCTATACCGATAACGCGGTGAAGATCGGCAATACCGTGGTTGTAGTTGAACCCACGGGCGAATCGGCCCGCGCTGCCAGCTTGAATACCTTGGCCACAGGGGTGCACCAGGTGATCGGTCAGCGGATGCAGCGCACTCCGGCCAAGCAACCCATTCAACTTGCCGCGCTGACTCTTAGCCCCGGCATGCTGCATCAGGATCGGCAGCCGGTGGCCTGGGGTCAGGTGTTTGGCAGCAAAGGCGAACGGGCACAGGAAGGCCAGATGCTGGCCTACGACTCCCACCTTGGCGGGGTGGTGATCGGCTACGAGCAGGATTTCGGCAAGTGCCGCGCGGGGGTGCTGGTTGGGGCTGCCACGGGGACAACAGAAACCGCGATGACTGACACCGATACCGACAGTGTTTTTCTTGGTGTTTACAACCATGTCTTTCTTGGCCCGGTCAATCTCACCGTTACCCTGATCGGCGGCAACGAGGCCCACGACACCCAGCGCCAGGTGCTGGACAACATGAACGGCTATGAAACCGCAACCAGCAATACCGACAGCTACTTCATCAGCCCCTCACTCACCCTGGGCAGCAGCTATGTGCTCACCCCCAAAATTGACTTGCGGCCATCCGCCACTGTGACCTACAGCGGAGGCCGCTATGATGGCTATGAAGAGACCGGCACCACCAACGCCAACCTGCAGGTGGACTCCCGCACCGTGCATGCGCTCTCGACCCGGCTGCAACTGGAGGCGGCGCAAAGGGTGGCCGCAGGCGAAATCAGCCTGCGGGCAGGCATCCAGACCCGACACACCGACAGCGGCACCATCGAGATGCACCTCGGCGGCAGCGATTTCCGCTTCAACGCGGCGGGCGACGAGAATGTGGCCGGCGGCTTTATCGGCTGCGGCACCCAGCTGCTGTTGAGCGACAGGCTGAGCTTGGTGGCTGATGCGGAATATGGCCAGATGAGCGGTAATGAAACGCAAGTGGCCGGACAGGTCACCCTGCAGTATCAGTTCTGAACAAAAAGGTTTTTTTGCGGGCACAGGAAAAGCCGAGACACTTTCCCGATTACCTTCTACACTCTTACTCATCCCCGCCTTCGCTTCTGAGAAAGGGGACCATTTTGTTTTTTTAAAGAGCAAATGGCAATAAACGCCAAAGCAAAAAAACAGCAAGGGCAAAAAAGAGCAATGAGTGTATGAAAAAGATCTTACTGAGTATAGCCCTGGTTTTCCTTATTTGCACCCAGGCCTGGGCAGAATCTTCCGTATGGAAAATCCAAAAAGACAACTCCGTCATGTATCTAGGCGGCACATTTCACTTGTTACGTCCGTCTGATTTCCCCCTGCCCCCCGAATTCGCAGAAGCGTATCGGGCCTCCGACCTCCTTGTTTTCGAAACCGATCTCGGCAAGTTAAATGAACCCTCTGTGCAAGAGAAGTTGCTGGCAAAAGCCGTGTATGCTGATGGCTCGACCATTGACCAGCATGTATCAGGCAAAACCTACCGTTTGCTCAACGAATATTGCGCCGTTCGCGGTATCCCCCTCGAAAATCTCAAGCATTTTAAACCGTCGATTATTGCAGTAACCTTGGCATCCGTTGAACTCGCCAAATTTGGCGTTGCCAAGGAGGGGGTTGACTCTTTTTTTCATAAATTAGCGACAGAGGAAAAGAAAAGAATCGAAGGGCTTGAGACTATCGACCAGCAAATCCAATACGTCGTAGAGATGGGCGCGGGGAATGAAGACGCCTATATCGCTCACACCTTGCGGGATCTCAAGTCAATCAAGCAGGATTATGAAACCATGGTGGAGGCTTGGCGAAAAGGGGACCTCAAGAAAATTGATGCGCTCTTTGTTGCCGAACTCAAAAAAACAATGCCGAAACTGTACAAGAAACTGCTGACAGACCGCAATAAGCTTTGGTTCCCTTTGCTTGAAGCCTATCACAGGACCCCCGAGAAAGAATTTATTCTTGTCGGTGCCGGCCATTTGGCGGGGACCGAGGGGATCATCGAAACTCTGAGACGAAAAGGCTACACCGTCGAAAAGCTCTTATAAGAAGACCTCGGGACTTGGCCGCGATCGGAAATGGGGACGGAGCCCGATATTTTGATTTCTTTCATCAACCCATCCACAGAAAACCTGGTTCCGTGCCCATTTTGTGCAAACGTTAGTACTCTCAAGCTCTTTTGTTTTCCACTTTCAGAAGGCTGGATACACTTTTGGGAGACCCGACCTCTGTTGACCCATTCTCGCGACCCTTTGCTACTGCTCCGAGAAATCGTCGTTTTATGTATCTTTACGATATGCCGCAATTCTCTATTGATTAAAACCTTGCTTTCTTTCACTCAGAAATCTGGTACCATTGCTCAGTGATGCACCGGACGCAGTGTATCAAAGGCACAACCGGGTGGAATTCGGCAAGGAGGCCGTGCAATGACCGCAACCAAAATAACCGTTGATCCCCTGACCAGGGTGGAAGGGCATCTCAAGTTCGAGACCCGGATCGAAAACGGGGTGGTTGCCTCGGCCCGGACTTCGGGCATGCTCTTTCGCGGCATTGAAAAGGCGCTCATCGGCTATGATCCCCGCACCGCCTTGCAGTTGACCCAGCGGGTCTGCGGGGTCTGTCCGTATGCCCACGCGGAAGCGGCGGCCCTGGCCCTGGAAAACGCCATGGGGATCCGCCCCAATGCCAACGGGCAACTGCTCCGCAACCTCATTGTCGGCGCGTATCAGGTGCAGGATTGCCTGTTTCATTTTTACCAGTTGAGCGCCCTGGATTTCATCGACGTCACCGCCGTGCTGGAGTACCGGGGCGCGGACCCCGGCTTGACTGCGATGCGCGATTGGGTGCGCGCCGAAACCCGCTCCCAGCGGATCTTTCCAGCCGCCCCCTTTCTCCCCCGGTATAAGGGCGATTTCCTCAAAGACAGGGAAGCCAATCTCTCGGCGGTGCATAATTATCTGGAATCCTTTACCGTCATGGCCTCCCTGCACAAGATGGTAGCCCTGTTCGGCGGCAAGTCCCCCCACCCCGTGGCCATTGAGGCCGGCGGGGTCACGACCCGGCCAACCATCAACAATCTCGCCCAATACCGCACCCTGCTCAATCAGGTGGAGCGGTTTGTCCATTCCTGTTACCGGGAAGATATCCTGGCGGTGGCCAAGGCTTTTCCAGGCTATTTCAAGGAAGGACGCGGTTACGGCAATTTCCTCTCGTTTCCCTATTTTCCCGACTCTTCCGGCAAAAATCATTTGTTTGCCGGAGGCGCGACCATCGTGGGCAGACACACAGCTCTCGACCTCAACGCGATCACCGAGGATCACACCTACAGCTACTACAAAAACAAATCCGGCGCCGTCAAGCCTCTGGGGGCAAATAGGCTGGAGCCCTTGGACTGGCAGGAATTCCAGCGCGAGGAACAGCTGCCGGACGGAAAATACAGCTGGAGCCGCGCCCCCCGCTACGGGGGCAAGGTCATGGAAACCGGGGCTGCGGCCCGGGTGGTGAACACCTATCATTCCGGCCGCAATCCGGCCCTGAACCGCCTGGTGGACCAGCTCAACCGGGATCTCGGCATCGGGCTAAAAGACTACAACTCTGTGCTGGGCCGCCATTTGAGCCGGTATATCACGGTCTCGTTGTTGCTCAAGCGGCTCAAGGAGCAGGTCGAGCAGGTCCAGCCGGGGGTTCTCGGTTTCAGCGAAAAGGAAATGCCCCGCAACGTAAAAGGCATCGGGATCACCGAGGCCTCGCGCGGCGCCCTCGGCCACTGGGTGGAAATCGACAATAAGGGGTTGATCAAGAATTATGAAATGGTGATGCCCACCACCTGGAACATGGGCCCGCGGGACGCCACCGGGCAACCGGGGGCGGTGGAGCAGATGCTGATCGGCACCCGGATCGCCGATCCGGCCAATCCTCTGGAATTGGCCCGCATCGTCCGCTCCGCCGATCCTTGCATTGCGTGCTCGGTGCATTAAACCGTACGGAACAAAAAAAGTCCCCTCGCCCCTTGCGGGAGAGGGCTAGGGTGAGGGGGAAGGTGCATGAGGTGATGCTGTTGGCGAGTTCACCCACCCCCCAGCCCCCTCCCGTCAAGGGCGGGGGAGTTATTGTAAAACTCTGACCTGGTACTGCTGACTGAAAATGACAATAACCTTGGATCGACGGAAATTTCTGCAAAGAATCTACCAGGTGGTGCTCGCGGCCGGGGCTGCGCCGCTGCTCTCCTTCGAAGAGTTGCTGGCTGCCGAGGCCAACCCTTCGTCCGTCGGCTGGTCGCGGCCCGATCTGGTCTGGCTGCAGGGGGCGTCCTGTTCCGGCTGCTCCACCTCGTTTCTCAATGTCGAGCAGATCACCATCCTGGATTTTCTCACCTATTTCAGCCGGGTGCTGTACCATCCCAATCTCTCTTCCGCCACCGGGACTCAGGTACCGCAGATTCTCAATAAACTGGCCGCTGCCAACAAGCCGTACATCCTAATTCTGGAGGGCGCCATCCCCGTGGCCATGCCGCACGCCTGCATGATGGCCCATAAGCCCATCAGCGAATGGGTAAACTTGCTGGCCGCGAAAGCATCCGCCTGTATTGCCGTCGGCACTTGTGCCGCCTCGGGCGGGGTGGCGAAAATGGCCGGCACCCTCACCGGCGCTGCATCCCTGGATGATTTTCTCAAGCAGCGGGGCATCAAGACGCCAACGGTCAACCTGCCCGCCTGCCCCATGCACCCCGAGCACCTGGTCTACACCCTCCTCCATTTCATTAAGAGCAAGGGGTTGCCTGATCTCGACGATGCCAGGCGTCCGCGGCAGTTCTTCACCCATTCGGTCCATGAGCGCTGCCCCCGCTACCCAGCCTTTCAGGCCCGCGATTTCGCCCTCCGCATCGGCGAGGAAGGATGCCTGCTGGAGTTGGGCTGCCAGGGACCGGTGACCTACAACGATTGCGTCGCCAGCGGCTACAACGGCAACACCAACAACTGCGTCCGGGCCGGGCACCCCTGCATCGGCTGCGCCGGCGAGCTGTTCCCCCGTGCCCGGCTCTACCACACCCATGATGATCCCGCGCCTGCGCCAGGGGTTATTGTGAAAAGATCATAGGAGGAGGCCGGAGATGGATAAACCGAAACCGGGCAACCGGGAGCCCAACCCAGACCGGGTGGTGCCGCGCTTTCTCCTGATCGCCTTTTCCTGCCTGCTGCTGATCTCGGTGGTGGCCGGAGTCATATTTTATTACTACCAAAAGCAGATGATGAACCACACCATCCGCGAGCAGGGCCGCGGCATCCTCTCCAGCTATGTCTCCCAGACCCGCGATTCCATCGAAAAAGGCCAGCGCAAAACCTTTCAATTGGTGATGGACAATATCGCCCAGCTGGAAGGGGTAACCGCCACCACCCTCTATCCCCGCGAAGGGTTGATGAACTACCGGTCCGGCACGGTGACCGTGGGGCTGCCCTTTGTCCACAGTCAACCGGCCGGGTTTGTCAGCACCAACCTCGTCCTGTACGAAAAAACCCGGGGGATGTTCCTGCGCAAGGACTGGCATCTGGCCGGCCGTTTCGATTCCGCCGCCGGACAGATCCACCTGGCGAAGGTCCAGGACAAAGATTGCGCCGAATGTCATTACGTTTTGGATAAAAATCTCCGCTTTAACAAACAGAACCGAGCCGAGATGCTCGACGCCCGCGAGGCCCATTTTTACGAGCGCATCCCGGTGGAGGATAAGTGCACCGTCTGCCATACTTACTGGCAGACCGGGGAGACCGCCGGGGTGCTGGGGGTGACCATCGACAAAGCCGCCTTTCTGCAGCAGACTGCGGACAGCACCCGGCAGCTCATCTACATCCTGCTGGCCAATGCCACGGTGGTGCTGCTGGTCACCTATCTCATCGCCACCATGTACCGGCGCATTCTCATCACCCGCCGCCAACTGGCCGACAAGAGCGACCGCCTGGCCGGGCTGCTCAACAACTCGGGCCAGGGCTTTCTCTCTTTTGGCCCGGATCTGGCGGTGGAACCGGAATACAGCCGGGAATGCCTGACCTTTTTCGGTAAGGAGGTGGCCGGTGCATCCGTGGCTGCCCTGCTCTTTCCCGAAGATAAGGAGGAACGGGACCGTTTCGGCGCCAATATCGAGCGGATCGTGCAGACCGCCGACGAATTTCAGCGCGACATCCTGCTCTCGCTGATGCCCAAGGAGCTGTTTCTTAACGACCGTTACCTGGATATCGCCTACCGCCTGCTGGGCGCGGAACGGCTGATGCTGATCATCACCGATATCACCGAACAGCGCCGCCTTGAGGCCCGGGTGGCGGAGGAGCAGACCCACCTGCGCTTCATCGTGGCCGCGGTCACCGAATCGGCCGAGCTGTTCGAGGTGCTTGACGATTACCGCAACTTTGCGGAAAACACCCTGCCCCGGCTGCTCGCCGCCCCGGACGAGGAGCTGGCCGCAGGGCTTGCCGAGATTTACCGCCAGGTGCATACCTTCAAGGGGCTTTTCGGTCAACTGGAGTTCTTTCACCTGCCGCGCTGTCTCCATCAATACGAATCCGCCCTCAACCGGCTGCGCCGCGACCTGGCCAAGCAGCAGCCGGACCGGGGTGTGCTGGAGAAAGAGCAGGCCTTGGCCGATCAGGCCCTGGCCCAGGAACTGGCCGTGCTCCGGGAAACCCTGGGCGACTCCTTCTTTGCCCGGCGGGGCCATCTTTCCCTGACCCCCGAGCAGACCGAGATGCTGGAGCGTTTGGCCGACCGGCTCTTGCAGGGAGGACCGGGCCTGGATTCCGAAGAGACCAGGGAGATGCTGCGCCGCATCAAGCGCTTGCGCTATGTCTCCTTGAGCGAGCTGCTGTCCGGACACGCCAAGGCAGCGGTGCGGCTGGCCGAGCGGCTGGAAAAGGAGCTGGCCCCGGTGGAGGTGGAGGACCATGGGGTGCGGGTCGCCCCGGAGATCTACGGCCCCTTTACCAAGTCGTTGATCCATCTCTTCCGCAACGCCGTGGATCACGGCCTCGAGAGCCCGGAGGAACGGCTGGAGCAGGGCAAGGAGGAAGAGGGCCACCTCCGCTGCCGTACCTTCTTGGAGGATGAGCAAATCGTCGTCGAGATCGACGACGACGGCCGCGGCCTTGATCTTGAGGCGCTCCGGCGCAAGGGGGTGGCCACGGGCCTTTTCACCCCGGAACAGGGTGCTGCTCTGGATGAGGCAACGCTGCGGCTGCTGATCTTTAAAGACGAGTTCTCCACCAAGGAGGAAGTAAGCGAGCTGTCCGGCCGCGGCGTGGGGCTGGCAGCGGTCCGCATGGAAACGGAAAGGCTGGGCGGCAGGATTGAGGTGGACTCGACCCTCGGTCAGGGGACCAGGTTCAGATTCATCCTGCCGTACCTTGAAGCATTGAAGGACTCGCAAACAGGGAAAAAGGCCACAGGTTCGTAACACAAGATCACAGGGTTGCAAAGCAACAATCTTTGTAATCGCGGCACTACGGAAACGGTTACAATTAGGGGACAACCGGAAATTTTATCGATCACCATACGGCCAGGGAGAAAAAGCAATGAACCATGCCCAAGACGACAGACACAGCCGGTTGGTCCAGGCCATCGGAGACCGGACCGTGGGCTATCTGAGAGATGAGCTGAAGATTCCGGTGCGGATAACCACGGTGCACATGCGGGATGTCAAGCGCATGCAATTGCTGCATCTGACCTCGATCCTGTCGGTGGAGGCGGACATCCGCATGCTCATCGCCTTCAGTTTCGACCGGGCGCTGACGGAGCGGGTTTTTATTGCCAGCACCGAAGGGTTGGAGATCGCGGACGATGAACAGGAAATGATGCGGGAGGAAACCGTGGCCGAACTGATCAACATTATCGTCGGCAACGCCATGGGTGATTTGGCCTCCGAGGGCACGATCATTCCCATCTCCCCGCCCATCATTATCAGCGAAGCCAAGAACATTACCCGCAACAAGGGGGCAACCTTTTACACCCTGGATATCGTTACCGACAGCGGCATGTTGAGCATTCATTTCATCGGCCCCAAGGAACTTTTTGATCTGAGCCTCAATTATGTGGAGAAACTATAATGAGTAAAACGAACATCATGGTGGTGGACGATTCGGCCCTGACCGCAAAACGGTTGGTGGTCATGCTGGAACAGCTTGGCTACGAAGTGGGCAAAATCTGCAAAACCGGCCTGGAAGCGGTTGATACCATCGAATATATGACCAACAAGGGCCTCTCCATCCCGGACCTTATCACCATGGATATCACCATGCCGGACATGGACGGCATTGCCGCGACCCGCCAGATTCTTGCCATGCAAAAGCAGGCCCTGATCATCATGGTGACCTCCCACGGCCAGGAACAGATGGTGATCGAGGCCATCGGCGCCGGGGCCAAGGGGTATGTGCTCAAGCCGATCAACATTGACAAGTTGCGGGACAGCATCAAGAATGTGTTGACCCGTTATGGCCAGAACCAAGTATGAATTTTTTTCTTGGAGGATTCCTCCGGCTATTGCAAGGAGGCGGCAAGATTACACGGTCGAAAAGCTATTACAAGAATACCTCGTGGTCTGGCCGGGAAATATAAGGCGGACAGCTGGAGTTCGGAGATATTATGGCTGACAAAGTCGTTATTCTAGAAGAAATTCCTGAGAATGCATTGATCAAGCGCGCGATAGAAAAAAAATTCCAGCAGGAGTGCGAAATTATCCCCTACCTTGTGAAGGGGCTCAACATTTTAAGGTCCACAAAATATGTTTTGATCATAATTAACGAAAGCTTTTCCGCCAAAGACACGCTACAAACCATGGCCAAAAAACAAAACGTTATTTTGAATGGCATCAAATTCATCAGGCAAGATTCCGTAAATCAAACAACTCCGATTATTATCACCTATAACAGCTTGGGTTGTCCAAGTCCCTTAGACAACAGCAGTTACATGGAAGGCCTTGACGACTATCTGCATGAAGGGGCCAGCCTCTGTTTATCTCTGCAAGATAATTTTAATCAAAAACTGGTTCGTGCCTTGAGTAGTTATTTGTGATTCAGTTCTTCCCCCTAGCCAATCATTATTGGAGCAAAAAAATGAAATCAGGAACATTGTTCGGGGCAATGCTTATCGGCGGTATTCTCTTGTCGGCAGGCAGCAGCATGGGTGCTGAGGCGAAAGGGGCTTCGTCGATTGTCCTCAACGGCGGCAGCCTGGGCTCGGTCACCTTTAACCATGGCCGTCACCAGGGGATGTTTCCCGATTGCCAGCCCTGCCACGCATTTTTCCCCAAGGAATCTCAGGTTGTCGACAAAATGAAGGGTGCAGGCAAATTACAGAGAAAAGATGTCATGAACATGTGTAAAAAATGCCACAAGGAGTTAGCCGACAAAGGCCGGAAAACAGGGCCGACCAATTGCAAGGAGTGTCATAAAAAATAAGCGGGTGCCTGGGGAAAATGGGCGGAAGCGGATATCCGCTTCCCCTTAAAGATACGGCGAAAACAAGCGGAAAAACCGGTTCCTCATGCGGGCTGCGATTTTTTTCGAATCCAGATCCGGGAGGGTCAGTTCCGTTGCCTGCCGCTCCTTTTCAGCGAGAATCTCTTCCATGATCCGGGCAAGATCGAGGTCGTAGCATTCCATATTGAATTCAAAATTAAGCCTCAGGCTGCGGGCATCCCAGTTCGCAGAACCAAGGAGCACCCATTCGCCGTCGACCACCATCATTTTTGAGTGATCAAACGGAGCGGCACTGTAATGGATCTGGCAGCCGGAGCGGAGCAACTCTTCCAGCAAAGCATCGGAGGCCCATTTGACCATGCGGAGGTTGCTGGTGCCGGGGAGCAGGATCTGGATCTTTATTCCGCGCAGCGCTGCAATCTGCAGGGCCGCCACCAGTTCGTTGTCCGGCAGGAAATATGGGGTCGCAATCCGTATGGAACGACGGGCGACTGCAATCGCCCCCATCATCACGAAACGGAGCTTGTTAAGGTCTTCATCCGGCCCGTCGGATATTCCCCGGGCGAGCACCCCCCCCCGGAGTTCCTGAACCGGAAACCAGGCGGGCCCTGCCAGCTTTTCCTCGGTACTGAAAGCCCAATCTTCGGCAAAGACTTGCTGCAGTTCGGCAACCACCGGGCCCTCGATCTTAAAATGGAGGTCCTGCAGCGGATAGGCCGGGTTATCCCCCAGAACGCAGCCCTCCCGGATATTCATCCCCCCGCTGAAACCGGTTCTGCCATCCGTGACCATAATTTTCCGGTGACTGCGTAAATTGAGATAGCGAAACCGCCAGGGGAGAATGGTTTTCATGAATGTGGCAACCCGGATCCCGTCACGCTCCAGCTCGCCAATGATGGAAGGAAACGAGTAACGGGCTCCCACCGCATCGATGAGTACCCGGACCTCGACTCCGCGCCGCACGGCAGTTCGCAGCGCATCCCTGAATTTCTTGCCCCAGGAATCGTCGTCAAAAATATAGGTGGCCAGGGTAATGGAAATCCGTGCTTCCGCAATGGCCGAAAGCATGGCCGGATAGGCCTGATCGCCGTTTTGCAAAGCCTCAATCCGATTGCCGTCAAGCAGCGGCCGGGTGGTTACCTGATCCGTCAGGCTGTGAAGGGCGGTCATTCCTGAATCATGCTTCCCAAAGATTGCGCCAATCTGATTCGCGGAAACCAAGACATCCAGCCGAGGCAAAGCAACGGATACCCGGTCGGCAAACTTTATTTTAGCTCGGCGCTGGATTCTGTTGATTCCGAAGAGCCAGTAGAGGCAGACTCCAAAAACCGGAGAAAACCAGGTCAATCCCAGCCAGCCGATGGCCGCCCGGGTATCGTGCTTATGCATGATGACATGCACGGCGGTCGCGACCATTGCCAGAACGGTAACGGTCGTCAAAAAATGGGGCCAGAAATCTTGAATGAATTGAAAAGAGGTCTCCATGCTTACGATCATAATACCGTGTTGTTGGGTTTCCTTGGTAAATAATCGGGCCATGTCCGGATTAAATGAAAGAAGTGAGCGAACCGAAAAGATCCCTTGCTGAGCAGCATGGTATTTGCTCACTTTTCAACCAGGTATTTTTTCCGTATTGTTTCTGAAGAGGGAATAACATATTCATATATGATTGAAGCGGTAATGGGCGATGTTTTTTTGTGTAACAAAGCCCGCTTTTGAACAGGAAATTTCCCGAGAAGCATTATCCCCGGGATATTCAAGGACAAGACCACTGGCCCCCGCACTTATGAAAATGTCCACTGTCATCACCGATGATGAGTATGTCGTCATCACCAAGGATTTTCTGCTCAAAGACGACCAATACCTCAATTTTGATATCTACGGCAGTAGCAGCTCCTTTTCTCAAGAGAAACCTGTCCTTCTCGCCAGCAAGGATTCCGAGATTGTTAACCTGAAACTGGCCATCGCCAACCTTCAGTTCGGCCAGCTCTATATCAAGAAGCAGGATGAGGGGCCGTTCAATCTCTTTCTCGAAAAAACCCTGCAAAGCGTCTTGGACAATACCGAAACCCCGGTGGAAAAAAAGGCGATTGTCCTATACTCCTGTGCCAAAAATGCCGTCACCGATGTATTCAACAATCCGAGAAGCGGCAAAAATGTTGCCCGAGTTCAGAATATTGCCGAGGGGCTGATCAAGTTGATCATGGACAACGCCTCCTCCGCCTCGATGTTGGCCAAGCTTTGCACCCACGATTTTTACACCTTCACCCACAGCGTCAATGTCTGCGTGTTCGGGATCAACTTCTGGCAGATGTTGGGTTTTGGCAACGCTGATCAAGAACTGCAGGATTTTGCCATCGGCTGCCTGCTCCACGACATCGGCAAAAGCCAGATCTCGAAAAACATTCTCAAGAAACCTGGACCGTTGAACAAGGAAGAAACCAAGGTCGTGCGCCAGCACCCCGAACTTGGTTACATTCTGATGAAAGAATATCTTGCCAAAAGCTCGCTGGACATCATCCTCTACCACCATGAGCGCTTTGACGGCTCAGGTTATCCAGATGGTCGGAACATGCAGAATATTCCAACAGAGGCGAAGATCGCCAGCATCGCGGATGTCTACGACGCCTTGACCACCAACCGCCCCTACGCCGGGGCGAGAAAACCATTTGATGCCCTCAAGGTGATGCTGGAACAGATGGATGGGCATTTCGACCAAGAACAATTGGTCGCCTTTATCCGTATTCTCGGTGGCGAAACGGTATCGTAAGCTGCAAACATTATAATCCATTCCCTCCCTCTCCGACCCCGCCGCGAACCGGTGCAAATTCCTTCGCCAACAGACCTCGCTACCCTTCCCCGCCGCCGATCAGATATTTGAGATAATGATAGAACGACAACCCTGAAAAAAGGAGCAACAAGAACAGGGAAAGCTTCATCGCCAGCTGTTGGTAGCGCTCCACCACCCCAGCCAATCCTCCCTTCCCCCTTACCAATCCGGCAAACGCGGCACTGGCCCCGAAAAAGGTCGCCGGAATCAAGGTGCCATAGAGGGCAAACCCAAAATAATGGTACTCCGGTTTGAGGATGCAGAACGGGCATTTATGGTAGGGCATGGCATAGACGTAGGATGAGATCACCGTGGTGATTACCACCAGGGATAGGCCGAAAAACCAGAGCCAGCCCGCGGCATAAAGCCCAGCCAGCCAAGGTTGCCAGCGCTCCAACAATCCCCTTCCCAGGATTACAAGGCCGATAATGGAAACGATAAAGGCAACGAGCAAACCCTGTGGCGAATAGCCGCTCAGCAGATTGGTCCCGCCCCCGGTGCTTTCGCTAAATACCACGGCGCAGCAGGAGGTGATGATGTCCGGCTTGATCCCGGCAATATAGAGGGTTTGCAGGGCGACATCGAGGATCAGCATGGGGAGAAGCAGGAGCAGGGTCAGATACTTGATCCGCACCAACGGGTACTGCTCCGAGCGGATGTCCAACTGGTGGAGGAGGATCCAAAGGCCGTAGAAGAAAACCCCGAACAGTTTGACCAGCAGGGCGGGCATGCCGTAGGGGTTTGCCAGCAGGGCGCCGGTGGCGCACATGGCCCCGACGATGACCTGACAGAACTGGTCGGCGGCAAGGACGAAAAGGATCAGGGTAATGATCTGTAACCCCAACCCGTAGGCCACCAGGGTGGAAGAGAGCCAGATCTCGTTTTCCAGCCGGATCTGTTGGTTGCTGTCGCTGCCTGGCTCCCAGAAACGGAGGACCCGCACCGCGGTTTTGCCGGCCACTGCGCCGAGCCCCAGCACCACCAGGCTGCAGAGGGTGAGGGCCAGGCTCCAGGGATTAAGAAACATGGATTCTGCCGTCCTGGATGGTGACGGTCCGGTCGATGGCCGGATGTTCGAAAACCAGGGGGTCGTGGGAGGCGATGACGATGGTCTTGCCCGTATCTTTCAACTGCTGCATGATCTCCATGAATTCCCGGCTCAGGACCGTATCGAGATGGGCCGTGGGCTCGTCGGCCAGGATGATGGGCTGGTTGTTGATCAACGCCCTGGCAATGGCCACCCGCTGCAGTTCGCCGCCGGAGATCTGCCCGGCCGGAAAGTTGGCCCGGTGGCTGATGGAAAAGCGTTCCAGCAGCTCCTGGGCCCGGAGCTTGCGTTCCTTGGGCGACACCCCCAGCGGCAGCAGAGGCAGGGCGATATTATCGAGCACCGTCAGCTCCGGGAGAATATTAAAACGCTGGAAGATAAAGCCGATGGTCTCCCGTCGGTGCAGGGTGAGGAACCGGTCCGGCAGCCGGGCCAGCTGCCGCGCACCAATAACGGCCCGGCCGCTGGTGGGCGGAAAGATGCAGCCGATGATGGCCAACAAGGTGGACTTGCCCGAGCCGCTCGGCCCCTTGAGGCAGACCATGCTCCCCTGCTCCACCTTGAGATCGATGTCGCTCAGCGCCCGCACCTCGTTGGCTCTGCCCTGGTTGTAAATCTTGCTCACCCCGGAAAGTTCGATCAGCATCGGCTCAGCCTCCCAGCGCCGAATCGGCGGGAACCGTGGCGCTGCGCCAGGCCGGAATCACCGTGGCCGCGAGATAGGGAATCACGGTAAAGGCGAGAATCAGCAGGATATCGCCCGCCGCCAATCTGGGCAAAAGATGCAACTCAGGCCGGAGCACGGACCAGCCCATGAGCACCGGGCGAAAAATAGAACCGGCAAAGTAGACCACATGGATATAAGCAGCGGTTATCCCCACCAGGCAGGCAAGACCGGAAACGATTACCGACTCCCAGAACCGCACCGCCAAAATGTCGCTGGTTTCCCAGCCCAGCACCTTGAGGATGGCGATCTCCCGCCGCTCCTCCGGGGAAAGGCCGGAGGCCTTGTCCCAGGCCAGGATAACAAAGGCGGCCAGGGCCGTGAGCAGGCAGATGGAGCCGAAGCCGCTGCGCCAGCCGAAGACCACCTGATAGGTTTTCTGGATCTGGGGCCGGGTCAGGACCCGGACCGCAGGCAGGGCAGCGGAGATCTTTTTGGCAATGGTTCCGATCTCCTTGGGGTTGGCCACGTAAACGCAGAGGTCGGTGACCTTGCCGGCGGGAATAGCGTACAGATCGCGGGCATCAGCGAGACTCATGACGATAAGGTCGTTGGTCAGGATATCGGTCTCTTGCGAGAACTCGCCGCTGATCGTAAAGGCTTTTAAGGAGAGATCGGGGCGGAACAGCGAGAAGGTGTCGCGCCCTCCAAGGGCCAGGGCTTTTTTGATAGAATGGCCGATAACCACCCTGCCCTGCTCGTCCGGCGCCGGCATGGTGCCGCTGGCCAAGGCGGTATCGAGGCGAGCGCCTTCCGGCATCTCGTTAAAATCCATGCCCATGACCGTGTAATTGGCCAAGCGGACCTCGTCAAAATAATAGCCCCAGATCCGGGGCACCACCCTGCGGATGCCGAAGACTCCGGCGAGTTGCTCCCGGTAAGCCAGGGGAATAGCTTCCTGGCGGCCGGCGGACATCTTCTGCAGGGTGATCTCCGGGGTGTAGGCCAGCACCTGCGCAGCCTTATCGGACAATGCCTGGGTCACCATCTGAAAAGAGGCCAAGAGGAAGATAACCGCAGCAAAGACCAGCAGGACGCTGAGGCTTTTCAGCCGACGCCGCCACAGGGAAGAAAGGGCGTAATCCAGGATATTGAGCTGTTTCTCGAGATTTTTGGAGGCCATGGCACTCAGCGCACCGGCAGCCAGAAGGCGCCGGTGGGAAAATGTTCGATGGCCCCGGGATGATCCATAAAGGGGGCCATCGGGTCGCTTACCGCCGGATGCCGCGTGTAGCGGGCCTCGGTGGACACGGCCAGATCGGTGAGACCGAGGCCGCTGGTGAGCACCTCCAGCTGGGCAAGGGTTGCGTTCTCATCATTACGCCTGCTCATGCCATCAAGCAGGAGCGCCCCGTCAAGGGCCAGCAGCAGAGAGAGGAATATGGAAAAAACCAGGGCGGGCCGCATCGGTTCAGCGCATCTTTTGGCCGTGGCGCATGGACTGCACCAGCGGCTCGCTGATTTCTTCAAAACGGAGCACCTTGGTCCCCTTGTGATCCTTGCGGAAATTTTCCGCCGCAGCCGCGGAGCTGAAGGGAATGAACTCGTGGCCCATGGGACCGTAAACATCGCTGCCGATCACATACCAGGCCGCACGGCCATCGAGCCAGGTAAGGGTGTAGTAGTCTTTGACCCAGATCTTCTGAAGTTTCTGCCCCGGCGTGCCGAAGGAATCGGGATTGAAGGAAAAGGCCAGCATATCCTTGACCCCGTCAAAATATTTCACAATACCGTTACTCAGTCGGACCTGGGTGAGCCAGTCAGGATACTTGGCGACAAACATCCCGCATACCGAACAGCGCTCCTGGGGAGAGATCTCCTGAACGGGTTGGGCCAACAAAGGATTTGCCAGCAAGAAAAAGGAGACGAAGAATGCGGCAAGGGCGCCCTTTCGGACAAAACCAATCGTAAGATTGCGCGTTGACATTTTCATGTAACCTATTGTTTTTCTGTTTTTTTACTAAAATATCCACCGAGGAGATTTTTCAGCTCCGGCTCGCTGACCCCGCCAAGAATGGCGGCAACAATCTTGTGATCCGGGCTGATAACAATGGTCTGCGGCTCCACCTTGATATTGTATCGAGAAGAAATCGCCCCGTCCTTGTCAAGGAGTACCGGAAAACCGATTTCCAGGTCGTCGACAAACTGATGCACCGTGGCCTCGTCGGAATTCCGGTTGATATAGACCACCCGCAGCCCGGCTTGTTTATACTTTTCAAAGTACTGGTTGAAGATCGGGGTGTCGGCCCGGCAGAACTTGCAATCCGTGGACCAGAACCGGAGAATAACCGGCTGTCCTTGGTAGTCGGCAAGGGAGAGAGGCTGGCCATCCAGATCGGTCCCGGCAAAGTCAGGAGCCTGATCGCCGATCTTAAGTTTTTTGGCAGCCGAATCGGTGCCGGAACAACCAGTCAGGACAAAGAGCAGGGTGCAGAGCAGAAATATGGGAAGGATCTTTTGTACCATAATAAGGGCCGGCTCAGTCTGGGGATTTTAAAAAACTCGGGCACCCTGACTGGAAAGAACGCCCTGCCGCATGGAAAAAACCCTGGCGCCCTTTTGGGTGGCGGCAAGATCGCTGTTATGGGTAACGACCACAAAGGTGGTGCCCTGTTCATTATACCTTCTAAACAGGCCAAGGATATCACTTTCTGTTTCTTCATCCAGATCGCCGGTGGGTTCATCGGCCAGGATGATGTCCGGACAGTTGATAAAGGAACGGGCGATGGCGACCCGCCGTTGCTGACCACCGGAGAGCTGGGAGGGAAAAGCCTTGCCCTTGTCCGCCAAGCCGACCTGAGCGAGGATATCCAGGGCCAGCGCACGGCTGCCTGCAGGGTTCTGGCCGAAGCTCAACGGGAGCAGGATGTTCTCCATCACCGAGAGGGTGGGAATCAGGCTGGCAAACTGAAAGATGAAACCGATCTTGCTGTTGCGCATGGTGGAAAGGGCCCGGTCGGATTGCTGCCAATTTTCCACGCCATCAATAAAGACCTGCCCGCTGTCCGGGGAGGTCAACCCCCCGATCAGACTCAAGAGGGTGGTTTTCCCGGAGCCGGAATGGCCCAGAATAACCAGGAAATCCCCTTTGTCCACGGAAAGATTCACCGCATTGACGGCGTGAACCAGGGTCCCTTCCACCGGGTAGGTCTTGGTGATTTCCTTGCATTCGATGATCATGTGTATCCCCATGAGGTAGGTCGGTATTCAGCCGGGAGCAGGGGCAAGAAAAGACAGGAAAATGGCGCCGGACTTGATCCCCTGCAAAATTATTTGCCTCCGCATAAAAATGAGGTTGCCAATATACCATCGAGTGGTAATATCGTAAACAACCATGTGGCATTTTGTCGCATGGCAATTTGTCGCAGTATGCGAAGTCTATCTTGGCCAACATCGCTCTTCGGCTCTGTTGTCCAAGGTCATTATAAGTGAATAGACAGTTACCAGCTGTCGGATGTCGGCATGAGTTAATGAACTGCGGACATTTACAACGAGGAGAGAACAATGCATTTTTCCAAAGCTACCTGGCGCAACTCCCTGATCACCGGCACCATCGCCCTTGGCATGATGGGCGCAGCTGCCACCGCCAATGCGGCAAACTATGCCGGCACCGCTTACATCGCAGGCATGGGCGGCCATTTTGCCAAGGCCGTATTCAAGATTGACCCCAAGGCCGAGACCCCCATTATCATTGAAGAACTGGACAAGATCGACATCGGCGATGGAAAAACCCATCCTTTCCATGATGCCCGCATCGACAATAAGGATCGCAACACCATTTACTGGTCCACCTACAAGCCGGATCATTCTGCCAACGATGTGTATCACTATGGCAAAACCGACCTCAAAACCGGTAAGGTTCTCGTAGACAAGACCTTTCCGGTTCCGGCCAAGGTCATGAGCACAAAGGCGGGTTACTGCGCTTCCGCTCAGACCAAGGACTATTTCATGCCCATCTCCATGAACAAGCCTGGCTATATCAGCATCATCGACAAGAAGACCATGGAGATGAAGCACAACATCTTTTTGGAAGGCACCGAGGCTGACATCAAGGGCGGCGTTAAGTACACCCACGGTATCAACTCTCCGGACATGAAGGAAATCTTCATCACCCTCAACGAGTCAAACTCCGCTCCGGACAACAAGGAACTTGGCGATGTCATCGGCAAGATGCACATGTTCGTGCTTGACGCAAAGTCGCTTGAGCAGGGCAAGGTAAAGGTTCTGCGTAAAGGCGTGGCAGACGGCAACTTCAAGTCCACCGTCAGCTTCCGTCAGTACTACTCACCGGACGGCAAGTACATTGCCAACGCCACCGGGGACATCCTTTTTATTGTTGACGCAAAAACCTTGAAGACCGTGTCTTCCGTGACCATGGCCAACCTGGAAGAGACCCACGACGCCATCTTCACCCCGGACAGCAAGTACGTAATGATCACCACCCGCACCAAGGCCATTCTCCCCGGCTGCAAGGATCCTGTTAAGCCGGCTGACGGCGAGTGGCGCATGGACGGCCAGATGCGTCTTTTTGACGTCGCTGCCAAGAAAATTGTCGGCAAGGCGAGCTCCACCTGCCTGAAATGCCATGACGAGCAACTCGGCACCGGCGAAGACGCCCCCCATGCCATTCTCTGCGGTCTTGATGTAAACTGGGCCGGAAAGGCAGCAAAGACCGCGAAAAAGAAATAAGTTCCTTTCAGTACTTATTTGTTCTATAGGAAAACCGGGGGGCTGCTGCCCTCCGGTTTTCCTGTTTCAACTCCCCCAACCTCCTCAGTGACAGCCAAAGCCCTATGACTCCCCGCAACGCATACTCCATCATTGCCATTGCCTGGAAAGGCGTCTCCCGGAAGATGTTCCGCAACCTGATCCTGATGTTGGCGGTTGGACTCCTGGTCGGGTTGCTGACCTTTGCCATGCTCTTCAACAAGGCGGTGGAAGAGGATATCGAGGCGGCGAGCCAGCGGCTTGGGGCAGACATTGTCATCGTACCCTCCGAGGCCAAGGGCACTGCCGAAGAGTTCATCCTGGACAGCAGGATCAAGAGTTTTTACATGGACAAGTTTGTCTTCGACGACATCAGCCAGTTGCCGGATATCAAGCAGGCAACCTACCATATCTATCTCAACACCCTTTCTTCCGGCTGTTGCAGCATCGATGAGGGGCAGGTCATTGTTTTTGATCAGGACAAGGATTTTGTGATCGCCCCCTGGCTGGAGGTCGGGCCCAAGCATTTGCAACCGGGTCAGGTCTACGTGGGGAGCTATGTCTATGAGTATCTCGGGTTGATCAACACCGCCAGTCTGTTCGGCAAGGGGGTCAAGGTGGTCGGTCATCTCCAGCAGACGCGCACCGGCCTGGACCATGGGGTGTTCATGCGCCTCGACGACCTGAACAAGATCTCTCCCGAGGCAACGGGGGGATATAAAGCCGGCAAGATTTCCATCATCTTCATCAAGGTAAAGGATGGGGTCTCCACCGACAAGGTGGTCGCTGATATTCGGAGAGTGAATCCCACTGTGGGGGTGATGACCAGGGGGGATATCGGCGCCGATGTCCGCAATACCTTGGGCGACATCATCCGGGTCTTTTCCATCACCATCCTGATCTCTTCGCTTCTCGCCCTGCTCCTTGCCTGGTCGACCTTCACCGTGCTCGCCAACGAACGGCGGCGCGAGGTCGGCATTTTGCGCGCCATCGGCGCCCACCAGATCCATATCATGAAGATCTTCCTGGCCGAGGCCTTGTTGATCAGCTCCATGGGCGGTCTTGCCGGTGTGCTTATCGGCCATTCCCTGATCCATTATCTGGCCAAGGACTTTTCCCTGCTCCGCACCCTTGGCGCAGTTTCGACCATAACCGCGGGCAATATTACCATCGGGCTCATCGCCATGGGGGTGGGCATCGTGATTTGCCTGGTCGGCGCAGCGATTCCCATTCTCCGTCTGGCCCGGATGGAACCGCTGCTGGCAATCAAGGACGCGTGAGCACCAGCAAGGGCTGATAGCTTCTTAGAGCGCGTACTTTGCCGCATATCCCCGGGGAGTCACCATAAACCCCTGCCAGGCAAAGGTCATGGAGTTGCCGACGATGATGGTGGTCTGCATGTCGATCTCGCTCTCCAGCATCTTCGCTAGGGTGGTGAGCACGATCCGTTCGTTCTCGCGGGTGGCGGCGGTAACAATACCCACCGGCGTCTCCGGATCGCGATGCGCCAGCAAAATCTCCCGGGCCTTAACGATATGCTCGGCCCGCTTCTTCGACTTCGGATTATAGATCACCACAACAAAATCAGCGGCGGCCGCAGCCTCAAGCCGTCGCTCGATCTTTTCCCAGGGGGTCAGCAGGTCGGAAAGGCTGATCGCTGCAAAATCATGCATGAGCGGTGCGCCCAAACGGGCGGCGCAGGCATTGAGCGCGGCGATGCCTGCAATCACCTCGATATCGACAGAAGCATTCTGCTCTCGGGCCATCTCAAAGACCAGACCGGCCATGGCATAGATCCCTGGGTCGCCTCCGGAAACCAGGGCCACTTTCTTGCCCTCGGCCGCCAGATCCAGCGCCTTGCGGCAGCGGTCAACCTCCTTCATCATCTGGGAGGCGATCACCTCCTTGCCCGCAAGAAATTCAGGGATCAAATCAAGGTAGGTCTGATAGCCGACGATTACCTCGGCTGCAGCAAGGGCCTCGCCCGCCGCAGGAGTCATATGTCTTGCAGAACCAGGTCCTGTTCCGACAACGTACAGTTTGCCCTGGCCACTGCCATGGTTACATTGTGCCATTTTCTTTTCCCAACCAGTAGATCGTTACTCTGTGCGCTGAGCAGGGCAGCAGGTTCGGCCACACCGACCGCACCGACATGGTGCAGCGCCGCTTCGGAAACCGCGACACCCGCAACCCTATTCAACTCGTCCTTATTAAAAAAATCTATGCCTACGCCCAACTCTTGCGCAAAGGCCAGCAATCCGATCTCGTCGTCTTTGAGATCGATGGAGGCCAGATTGCGGATACTCAACGTCGACAGCCCCTGTTCGCGAAACAACTCCCCGCAGGCCTGGTGGAGTTCGGCAACCGGAACCCCACGGTTGCACCCGACTCCGACCACCAGATTTTTAGGGCGGAAGACCACGGCGGAGCCATATTCTCCGAGACGACAAGTCACCACAATATCCGCCAGCTCCGGCCCGGCAACCGGTACCAATCCACGGGGCAGCGAAGCAATGTGCCCCTCGGCATACAGGGTCAGGCTGCCGGTATTGACCAGCCTGGCACTGGCCCGGGTCAGCCCCTGCTTGCTCTCGCAGACAAGATTCTGCGCCTTGGCCCAGAGATCCAGGGAAACAAGGCCCAAGGTGTCCGAGGCGGTGGTGATCACCGGCTCGCCGCCGCAGAGAGCCGCTACCCGACAAGCCAGGTCATTCCCCCCGCCCAGATGGCCGGAAAGCAGGCTGACGGCATGACGGCCCAACTCATCCACCACCACCACGCAGGGGTCGTGCTCCTTGCCTTGGAGAAGCGGAGCAATAGCCCGCACCACAATACCGGTGGCCATGATGCAAATAAACCCGTCCATCTCCCGCCAGTACCTGGCAAGGGTCTGCGCCACCCCCTCCTCCTGCACCAGCAGAGCGCCCTCCATTATGGCCGCCAAGTCAGCGGCCAGCCTCTTGCCGCCGGCGGTTATGGCGAGAATCCCGATCTTCATATCTTATTGAGCCGCATCCCGATAACCGTGACTGAAATGACGGTCATAGAGCTTGGAAAGCGCCGGGGGCGGGGCACTGGCCAGGACCTTGCCCACCGCGATGATCGCGGTCTTGGTGATCCCCGCTTCCGTTACCTGGGCCGCAATGGTCGCAAGGGTCCCGCGGAGAACCCGCTCCTCCGGCCAGCTCACCTTTTCGACCACGGCCACCGGGGTATCCTGCGGGTAACCGCCGCTGAGCAGATCAGCAACAACCTCTTTGATCATGCCGATACTGAGCAGGATCAGCATGGTGGCCTGATGACTTGCCAGGGAGGCGAGGGACTCCTGCTCCGGCACCGGGGTCCGCCCTGCCCTCCGGGTGATGATCACGGTCTGCGAGACCTCGGGCAAGGTCAGTTCGGTGGCCAGGGCTGCGGCGGTGGCCACGGTGGAACTCACGCCGGGGACCACCTGAAAGGAGATCTTGGCCGCAAGCAGACGGGCGATCTGCTCATTGATGGCCCCATAGATCGAGGGGTCGCCGGTATGGAGGCGAACCACCCTTTTCCCGTTCTGTTGCGCGGAGATCACCAGTGCCATAACCTCGTCCAGATTCAGGCCGGCAGAATTATGCACCTCCGCCTTTACCCCGACAAGAAGAGCCTCCGGCACCAGACTGCCGGTATAGACGATGCAATCCGCCTCCCGCAGCAACCGTTGTCCCTTGACCGTTATCAGTTCCGGATCGCCGGGTCCGGCCCCCACGAAAAAGACCGGGAAGCGCTCGTTGGCCGGACTCATGATTTTCTCACAATGATGGTGGAAAAGTAGTGGGGCTGCTCATGGAGGGCGGTGGTCAGATCGCGCCTGATCCGCTGGCCGGACTGGCTCGAGCGCTCGACCAGCACCGCCTTGTCGAGGAGATCCATCTCTTTTAACAGAGGCACCAGCCGGTCCATCACCCGGTGCACCTTCATGAGAACCACCGAATCGAACTGCTCCAGGATCTCCCGCAGGCGGCCATTTTCAAAGGTGGCCGGAATGACCACCAGTCGGTCATCCCCAAGGCAGAGGGGTTGGCCCGCCGCCGCCGCGGAAGCGCCGATGGCGGAGACGCCCGGAATGATCACCACCGGCAGGTCCGGAGCCAGCGCAAAAAGGGTTTCGCAGACATAGAAGCCGGTGCTGTAAATGGCCGGATCGCCGAGGGTGGGAAAGGCCACATCCCGGCCCGCCTGCAGATGGCCGACGATCTGGGCCGCTGCCGCATCCCAGGCCTTTTTCACCTCGGGATCCGGGCGTTTCCCCATGCGGATCTTTTTCATGGGAAAATGGTGGGTGACGATCTCCTTGTCGCCCCGATTCACCACCCCTTCTGCGATCCCCAAGGCCGTACTTTCTCCGTCCTTTTTCGCCGCCGGCGCGAGCCACACCGTGCAACGCTCCAAAATCCGAACCGCCTTGAGGGTCATCAGCTCCGGATCGCCCGGGCCCACCCCGACTACATATAATGTTCCCTTCATTTGCTTCCTGTCATAACGGTTATGGGATTTAAAACCTTTGCCGGGTTACTCTCCGGAAAAGTCGTTCGTTCAATCTGTACCTTGGTCAAGGCAACCTTCAAGCCGTGTGCCGCCATGCATGGCGGGGCCTCGGCCACGGTTTTGAGGATCACCCCGTTCACCACCATCCTGCCCCCGCAAGGCAACCGCTGGGCAGCCTGGCCGATGATCTCCGCCAATTTGCCACCGCTGCCGCCGATAAAGACCCGGTCCGGGTCCGGCAAGGTGCTTACAACGGCCGATGCCTCACCCTGAACGGGGATGATGTTGTAGCAGCCGAAGTCCCGGATATTGCGCTGCACATTAGCAAAGGCCTCGGGATGCTGGTCCACGGCAAAGACCGTCAAGCCCGGCTGCAGACGGGCAGCGGCCACGGAGATGGAACCGCTGCCGGCACCGAGGTCCCAGAGCACCCCGGTGCTCGGCAGCCTGAGGGCATGCAGGGTTACGGCCCGCACCTCATCCTTGGTGATCAGGCCCCGGCTGTGGGCAATCTCCTCTTCGGTAAGACCGAAAGCCAAAAATTCCGCTGCAGCAAGAGGCGGCCGGGTCACGATCAGCACATTCAGCGCAGCAAACTGCTCCGCCGCCGTCTCTGCCGGGGTGCCGGAAAAAAGACGCTCCTCGGCAGTGCCGAGATTTTCGGCAACATACATCCGGCACCCGTGCAACAGGGGTTGCTCCTCAATCAATTCCAGATAATCAATAAGCTCTTTGGCCAAATGGGCTGGGGTGTTGTGCCCATCGGTAAAAACAAAAGTCTTCTCCCGTTCCAGCAGCAGGCCGGGGGAATGCAGGGTTTTCCTCCCGTGGAGGCTGACCATCTGCATGTCGTCCCAGGGGAGATGAAACCGACCACACGCCTCCTGCATGGTGGAGAGGGCCGGAAGAATGAGCAGTTGATCCGAGCCGAATTCCTTGAGCAGCCTGCGACCGATCCCGAAAAACAAGGGGTCGCCGCTGGCCAATACCCCGACATCCCCGCTGTCCAGCCCCAAGCGGATTCCTTCCAGGGCCGAAGCCAAGGGGGAGATGACCAGTTTCTCCGCCGTCATCTCCGCCACCTGAACCAGATGGCGGGGATCGCCGACAATGAGTCCGCAGCGAGACAATACCGATGTCTGTTCACCGCTCAGCCCCTGGCAACCGACGCCGATTAGAATCAACCTAGGCCGTTGTGACAATTGACTCTTCATCTGGTCTGCCCCAACGGCATAAGGAGCCGTATGAAAACGATTAAGCATCTACAGGTATGCACGGAACGGCTCCTAAACATGCAACTCCACCCGGGTGTGGCTGTTCACCAGATAGACCCGCACCGGAAGCCCGGAAACCTTTTGGGCATAGCGTTGCGCCGCTTCGCAGACCCCTCGGATCAAATCGTCTCTCCCTGCTTCCACCAGCCTTTCATGGATCTCCCTGGCGGTATTGACCTCTCTGAGACTCTCAAGCAAAGGCGGTTCCGCCCCCAGCTGAGCGAGAAGCGCCAAGCCGTCCTGAACCTCCAGCGCGCCGTGTCGGACATGGGTCTGGGGGGTCTGCAATGCCGCCTTCATGATCTTGGCCCACATCCCGGCCAGATGGATCTTTGTAAAACCCCGTCGGGCCGCGGCCAGCAGGGAAAATTCCAGGTAATCTCCCATCATGGCATACGCCTCCTCCGGCAGGGTGAGCATGGTCTGCACCCCCTTTTCCGAGGTGCGGCCGGTGGAAAGCACCACCTCCGTGAGTCCACCCTCCTTGGCCACGGCCAGAGAGGCCTCGATCGTTGCGGTCCAGGCTTCGGCGGAAACGGGGTGGACAATGCCGGTGGTGCCGAGGATGGAAAGACCGCCCACTATGCCCAACCGATGGTTCAGGGTTTTCTCCGCCAGCTCTTCTCCCTTGACCACGGAAATCTCCACCAGAAGTTTCTTCCCCGGCTCCTTGCCCAACCCTTCGAGAACCGCAGCCAGTATCATCCGGCGCGGTACCGGGTTGATCGCCGGTTCCCCAACCGTTACCGCAAGACCTCGCTTGGTGACCCTGCCAACCCCCGCTCCGCCGCTAAGGAAAATAGAGGTCTGCTCCAGCCGAACACAGTTCAGCTCCCCCTCCCTCGATGGGAGGGGGTTGGGGGGCGGGTGAACTAGCAACCTGCCTGGTTCATCGCTGTTTCCCCCTTTTCCTAACCCTTCCCCGCCGGAGGGGAGGGAACTTTTGCAGGAGGCTCCTTCCGGAAAAAAAGAAACCGTGGCCACGATCTCCGCCCCGTTGGTCACATCCGGATCATCCCCGGCATCCTTGAGTATCGAGGCCCGGGCAAGACCGGCCTTGACTTGGCAATGATGCACGACAAAGGCATAACGACTGCCATCGGGAAAGGGAATTTCCACCCTCTCGGGCCGGCGGCGGCCAAGAAGCAACAGAACCGCCGCCTTAGCCGCCGCAGCCGCACAGGCACCGGTGGTATATCCGCTTCGCAGTCTGCGTCCCATGGGACTCTATGCCTCTTTTGCCAGGCGGATCAGGGCGTTGACGATGGCCACGGCCACCGGAGTGCCGCCCTTTCTCCCCCGGCAGGTGATAAAGGGATAATTCTTTTCGCTCAACAGCTCCTTGGATTCGGCGGCATTGACAAAGCCCACCGGCACTCCGACCACCAAGCCCGGGCGAAGGGACTTATCCATCTTCTGCCAGCACTCCATAACTTTCAACAGGGCGGTGGGTGCGTTGCCCACCGAAACGATACCGACATTTTCCAGCAATCCTTGCTCTATGGCGACCTCGGAACGGGTCAGACCCCGCTCTTTGGCAAGCCGAGTCACTTCCATCTCCGCCACCCTGCAAATCACCTTGCCTCCCCAATGCGCCAGCAACCCCTTGCTCACCCCGGCCGCGCCCATGTTGACGTCGGTCAGGATGTTGCGTCCCGCCCGGATCGCGGCAATGCCGGCGTCGATGGCCTGGGGATGGAAGATCAGGGATTCGGCAAAGGAGAAGTCTCCGGTGGCATGGATCACCCGCTGCACCACCTGAAAGGTCCTCGGCTCAAAATCATTGGGGCCAAGCTCCTCGGCGATGATCCGAAAGCTTTCCGCCTCGATCTCCTCGGGTCGAATCTGCATGATGGTGCTCTTCATTGTTCCTCTCCCAAGGGGCTGCCAGGTCGGCAGGCCCGGACAAATTCCACTGCCATCCGCGGGTTGAAGCCGAAGTGAAGATGCAGATAGCCGCCCAAGACATTGTTATAACGATACCCTTCACGGCTGTCTATGCGGTGAACACCGCGGTTCACCGCATAGATGCGTTCGATCTGCACAGGCATCTCGTCGATTACCGAGTAATGGAACTCATGGCCCCGAAACAGGCTGCCGGCCGGGCCGAAAAAACAATCCTGTTCGAGCCGGACCTCACGGTAGCCAAGGCTGGCCCGTTTTTTCTGCATCCGAGCCGTCACCGGAAATACCCCAACCATGGGCAAGACGCCAACATCATCTCCGGCAATTCCTTCGGTGAGATACATGAAGCCGCCGCATTCAGCATAGAGCGGACGGCCGGATTCACCCCAATCATACACCGCCTGCCGCATCCCAAGATTGGAGGAAAGCTCCCTGGCATACAGTTCCGGGTAGCCGCCGCCCAGATAGAGGCCGTCCAGCCCCTCGGGCAGCTGATCGTCTGCCAGGGGGCTGAAAAAAACCAGCTCCGCGCCCGCAGCCCGCAAGAGATCGAGATTATCCTCGTAATAAAAACAAAAGGCCCTGTCCCGGGCCACCCCGATCCGTGCCTGCACCACCACACTTGCTTGCCGGGCCGGGGCATGATCAAGCGCGGGCACGGTGGCGGTTGCCGCCAGCTCCAGTAACCGCTCCAGGTTGATCTGGGCCTGAATCGTCTCGGCCAACCTGGCCAATGCCTCGGGGCTGATGGGCTGTTCCTCTCCGGTAAAGAGACCAAGATGCCGGGCGGGCATGGCAAAATCGAGGCTCTGGGGCAGATGCCCCAATATCTCGGCCCGGCAATGGGCGCGGATGGCCCCGCTCACCAGTTCAAGATGCCTGGGGCTGGCAACCCGGTTGAGGATCACCGCCACCGGGGCCACCTCGGGATCGAGGGTTTCAAAGCCTTTGAGCACCGCAGCCACGCTCTCCGCCGCAGAACGCACATCAAGGATCAGCACCACCGGCACACCCAGCCCTTTGGCCAGGGCGGCGCTGGAAGAAAGCTGGCCGTCGAACATGCCCATGACCCCTTCGATCACCGAGATCTCCGCTTCGGCAGCACCGGCGGCGAAGGTCTCCCGCACCTGTTCCGCCCCCATCATCCACAGATCCAGATTCCGGGAAATGCGGCCGCAGGCCAGCCGATGCAGACCCGGATCGATAAAATCCGGGCCGCACTTGAAGGGCTGCACCGTATGCCCCAGCATGCGCAGGGCGGCCAGCAGACCCAGGGTGATGGTGGTCTTGCCGGAGCCGCTGCTGGTGCCGGCAATCAGGAAGGCGGAGCGACGGTCAGCGTCCATCGGCAGCCGCTTTTTTTTGTCCCCCACCAGGAAACAGCTCGGGATACAGCAGACCAGCGATGGTTTTTATGCCCTCAATGATCCGCAAGGTTGGCCGGGCAACCAGGTGTTCGTCAACCAGATAGACCCGGTTGTTCCGCACCGCCTTGATCGCCTGGAATCCTGGTTCCTGGATGATAGTCTCGATGGACACCGGATTCATCCGTCCCAGCTGGGCGAGAAAAACCTCGATCTCCGCACCCTTGGCCAGGATCTGCTCCTTGCCGTAGGCAGCGATATTGGTTTCCCGAACCTGGCTGGCATCCGCGGCCACGTTAATGCCCCCGGCCTGTTGCAGCGCATAGCTGGCAATGCTTTCCTGGGCAAAGGTCTTCATCTTGGTGTGGATCGCCTCAAAATAGACCTTGGTTCGCTTCTTTTCCGGCACCTTGCTTATGATCCTGCGGATTGCCGCAAGCTCCGTCTGAAAGGTGGCAACCATCTCCTCGGCCTGGCGCGTTTTGCCGGTGAGCACCCCAAGGGCACGCCAATAATCGAAGATCTCCTCCACCGTGTTGGGCTGGAGGGAAACCACTGTGATCCCGGCCCGACGCAGGGTGGCCAGCAGCTGCGGCGCGGTGCGTTCGATCATCGGCCGGACCAGCACCAGGTCGGGCCTAGCCCCGATGATTTTCTCCGCATCTTCCCGGTAGCTGAAATGCTTTTTGTCTTTGAGCTGGGGCAGATCTTCATCCGCGCCTTCAATGCCGATGATCTCTCTGTCAAGCCCCAGGCTGACCAGATTCTCGGTATGGGCCGGGTAAAGCGAGATGATTCGGGTATATGGTTTACTGACCGTAACCGTCTTGCCTTCGCTGTCCCGAAAGGTAGCGGGAACTGTACCAGCACTGGCGGGTGGGTTGAAACCTGCCAGCAGAGCGACAAGAACAAGAAAAAGCAGACGCATCGTTATTGCAGGCACAATGTTAACTCCAGTAGCGAAAAGAAATCTGTTGGGTATTACTGAACTGGTCAAACCCCACCCTGCTCTCCACCCCGAAAACCTTTTTGATCAGAGCCGCTTCCAGTACCGTTTCGGTGGGGCCGCAGGCCGCAACCTTGCCACCCTGCATGAAGATAATCTCGTCGCAGTAAGCCGCAGCCAGGTTCAGGTTGTGGATCACCGCGATCACCGTTCGCCCTTCTTCTTTGACCAGGTTGCGCGCCACGTTGAAGATCTGCATGGTGTAGCGCACATCCAGGCTGGAGGTCGCCTCGTCGAAAAGCAGATACGGGGTCTGCTGGGCCAGGGCCCGGGCCACGACGACCCGCTGTTTTTCCCCGCCGGAAAGCTCATTGACAAAACGGTCCTTAAAATGGCTGATGCCGATGGCCGCCATGGCCGCCTCAACCTGGCGCCAATCTTCCACTGCCGGGGAGGCGAAACGGCCGATATGCGGATGGCGTCCCATGAGCACCACCTCCTGCACGGTAAAGGCAAAATCGATGCCAAAATCCTGGGGGACCAGGGCAACAAGCCGGGCCAGATCGCGGCGGCGGTACGCAGCCACCGGCCGATCCATAAAGCTGACCCTTCCCCGGTCGGGGCTCTTGCCGCCGGTGAGCAGATCGAGGAAGGTGGTCTTGCCGCAGCCGTTGGGGCCGACAATGCCGTAGAACCTGCCCGGCTTAAGAGTGATATCCAGACCGACCAGGGCCGGAGTCGTACCGTAGGAAAAACTGACCCCGGACAGGGCAAAACCGTTGTCCGGTGTCATGCCGCCCTCCTTTGCCGTCTGCGGAAGATCACGCAAAAAAACGGGCCGCCGATCAGGGCGGTGAGCACACCGATTGGCACCTCCACCGGCAGGACCGCACGGGTCACGGTATCGGCCACTAGAAGAAGCAAGGCGCCGGCCAGGATGGAAACCGGCAGCAGCTTCCGGTTATCCGGCCCCACCAGAAAACGCATCAGGTGCGGGACAATGAGGCCGATAAAACCGATGATCCCGGAAACCGAAACACAGACCGCAGTCACCAGGGAGGCCCCCAGGAGCAGAATCCAGCGCACCCTGGTGCTCTCTACCCCCAAGGTATCCGCCGACCTGCTGCCCAGACTGAGGATATTGAGATCCCTGGCGTAATACAGGGACAGAACCAGACCGCAGAGCACCGCCCCCGCCACCACCCACACATCCAGCCAGGTGCGGGAGGCGAAGCTGCCCATGAGCCAAAAGATAATCACCGCCACCTGCTCGTCCGCCAGATATTTTAAAAAGCTGATCCCGGCCGCCAGAATGGCCCCGACAATGACGCCGGAAAGAATCAGGGTGTTGGCCGAGATCTGCCCGTTGAAGCTGGAAAGATAAAGGACCACCAGCAGGGTTATGGCCGCACCGACAAAGGCAAAAAGAGGCACGGAAAAATGACCCATCATGCTCAGGTTGGCCAACAAAGCCAGGGCCGCGCCGAAGGCCGCGCCGGAGGAAACCCCGAGGGTATACGGGTCCGCCAGCGGATTCAGCAGGATACCCTGGTAGATGACGCCGCTCATGGCCAGGCCTCCCCCGACCAGGGTGGCGGTGAGAATTCTCGGCAGCCGCACCTCGAAAACCACAAAGGGAAACACCGGATCCATCCCGCCAAGCAGCGCGGGATTGGCGGTGAGCCGAGCCGCAATCACCCGGACAATATCCCCACCGGGCACAGCGATATGCCCCATGCCGGTGGCATAGATGATGGCGCCAAGAGTGGCTGCCGCCAAAGAGAGGCTGAGCAGCCATATTTGGTATCCACTGCGGGTCATTGGTTTTTATATCCCTTCATCGGTCATGGCATCCTTGATATGCTGGGCAAAGATGGCGGCAAAGGTATCGGACTCACCCAAGCCGGTGAGGGAGGCGGCCACATCGATGCCGCGACCCTCAAGCAGGCTTTTCAGGGAATCCGGCTCCGAACCGGCCATATCATTCTTGGCATGGTCGCCGGCCACGGTCATGAAGGGTTTGAGCAGCACCTTTTTCGTTTTATCCGCCTTCAGTTCCGCGAAAAGGACAGCGTTGTCCGGAAAACCCTCAACCATGGTAACATAGATGCGCACCCCGGGATAGCGCTGGCGCATCACCTGTTCGAACTCCATATAGGCCCCGGTGGAATAATGCTCGTTGCCATGGGCGAAATAAACCAACGCCCGCCCGGCTTTTCTGGCCAGCTCCACATCCGGGGCCACAACAGCCGCCATCTTTTCGATGTCGTGGCGATACTCGTGCTCAATGCCGAAGGTTCCCAGGGCAGGACGTCCAAGGAGGATCTTTTTAAAGGGCATGTTCCGCTTCTTCACGGTCTTAATGCTGTTCAATCCCGCGACATAACCGGCCAGATCGGCAAACTCCTCGCTGCTTGAGATATGGGTCGGTTGCACCACGATATAGCCATAGCCTTCGTCCTGCAAGTCGGCGATGGTGGCCAACGGCCCTTTGACATTAAGGACTTCCCCCGGCACTTCTAGATGCTGAGCCGCATAAGTTGGGTCTTGACGCCGCTCCTGCCAGATCCTCCGGATGATGTTCGAGGTAAAGGCCAAGCGGACCGGGATCCCGGGCAGCTCTTTCTGGATCTGCTCCCGGATGTTGAGGATGCCGTCCAGCCCGCTTTCATGGCTGGTGCCGAACACCGCCAGCACCACCGCCGTTTTTTTCTCAGCCTTGGCAGCCTGGGAAGCCTGGACAGCCGTGGCGCCAAGCACCAAAAACAGGGCGACCAGCAACGCAACACCATTGTGCACCATTCTTTGCAAACGCATCTTTTTTCTCCATCTTTCAAAAGGTTAATACATTTCCTTCAAAAAAAGACGGCATCCCCCTGCTGTGGTAATTTTCGCGCAAGGCCGGAAACCTTTCCTCGAAGGCGGCAGCAAAACAATCAACGAGGCAGGTTTCCTGACTTTTCCCAAAACCGGTTCGCCTTCCCGCCCCATGACAGAGGACAGTGGCCTGAGAACCGACTTTCCCGCTTCCCGGTGGAAGCAGGAGGAAATTACAGTGGCGGGACCGTTCCCGATTTGCACGGGATTCCCTTTTAAGCCCAATGGGCGCCTTATTGACACAACACGTGTACAACTAAGTTGAAAACTTAAAAACCGGCAATTTCCCTCCAACTCCAGAGTAATTCCTCGTTCCACCCTCAGCCAAGCGGCAGAAAATAATATCCCAGGCCAACAGCGATCACCGAGGCCAACCGCAAGACCTGACTCACCCCTACAAGCTCAAGGGCAAGCTTCGGGGAAAAGATGCCGACATAGTAAGGGAATTGGTGCCGCACCGCCCGAATCGGGGTGGAGAGGATATTGCCGACCAGGAGAGCAAGAACCACCTCTTTATAGCTGAGGCTTTTCGCTGCCAGCAGGGCTCCGGCCGCCGCCAGACCAGCGGAAAACTCCACGGTGACATGGGCCATGACAATGCCAAGGCTTTGCGGCTGGAGCCAAGCAAGAAACCAGACCTTGGTGGCAAATACTTGCTCCAGCCAGTCAAACACCCCGTGTTTACCCAGGTAGAAGAAGAGGATGTACACGGGCACGGTAAAATAGATGAGCCCCTTGATCCGCTTACGAAATCGCTGCACGCTTTTTTTCAGGGCCTGGTGCCAGTCGATTTTCTCGCGGACCAGGGGGGCTACCTCTCCCAGCTCTCCCTGCAGGGGGGGGAGCAAGATCCTGCCACCGATAACCACCACAACGGTTTGCAGCATTGCCGCGGCAAAAGTCAGGGCCAGGTACAGCAGGGCAGCCATTTTTATCAGCGGTGCGGTCAGGAAAAAAACCGTAGGGAGATGGAGAAAAAAACGGGGCAGACCGTTAAAAAGGTTGGCAAGTACCAGCTCTTTTTTGCTCAGCTGGCCCTTATCAAAGGCCTCGGCCAACATGGTATTTGCCGTTACCCCGGAGAAAAAAGCCATGGAAAAGCTGGCCCCGGAGACGGGGGAAAGTCTGCCCAAACGCACCAGGGGTCGGGTCAGGGAGGCCAAGCGGTGCGTCCAGTTGAGGGCCTCGATGAAATTCGCGGCGATCAAACCCACGGACATCCAAAAGAGGATCTTCGTCAGCGGCCAGATGAGATGGGCCCAAAGCGAGGTGATAAAATGAAGATCCAGCACCATAAAAAAAAATCCCCGGACCGATTTTCTCGATCCGGGGAGGCCCTGTTTCATCCACGGCAGATCATAACACGACCACTTGTCCACGGCGATCATGCAGTATTATTTGTCAAGGCAGGTCTTCTGACTTCCGGTTCATCCTTGTTTCGCGCCTTCCCATTCTAAAAACAGTGGCGTGATTGCGAAACGCGTCCCCGGTTACAGCGGCGGGCCCGTCCCCGATTTACACGGGGTTCCCGTTTAAGCTCCCATGGAGCACCTTGGAAAGGATTATTTAGCATATTCAACGAAACTTTGCATCATTCTTCTTTCTTGCCCGCGATGTCACTTGACAACGCACTCCCTGGCGGGTTTCACTGGCAAAATTCGACACGATCACCTAAAGTGAACCTCTGTGCTTATCAAGCACCCTAAAAAGTCCACCCTGCACATGGCGGAGATACCGTATGGAAAACTTTGAGACATTACTTGAACGATCAACCAAGATCCACGGCCACATCTGCGCGGGCCAGGTCATCGGGGTACGCATGTCCATGATCGGCCTGCGGGAGATCGGCATCGAAGATCCCAAGGCCCAGCGTAAGGAGTTTTATGTGCTGGTGGAGATCGACCGCTGCGCCACCGACGCCATCCAGACCGTCACCGGCTGCTCTCTGGGCAAACGCTCCCTCAAATGGCTCGATTACGGAATCATGGCCGCAACCTTTGTCAACCTTAAGTCTGGCAAGGCAGTGCGGATCACCGCGCTGGAGGAATCGAGAGAGACCTCGAAAAAATACTGCCCGGAAATCGGCGACAAATACAAGCAGCAGCTTGAGGCCTACCGGATCATGCCCGAAGAGGAGCTTTTCAAGGTGCAGTCGGTTGCGATCACCGTGCCCGAAGAGGATATGCCCGGCCGTCCTATGCGGCGGGTGCAATGCGAACAATGCGGCGATTGGGTGCAGGATTGTCGGGAGGTCATCAAGGACGGCAAAGCGTTGTGCAAACCCTGCGCCTTTGGCCGTTATTACGAAATAATGTAAACCCGTTTGGGTTCTTGGAGTATCGCAGATGACAAAAACAATCCCGGTTGAGCAGGCCGTCGGCATGGTCCTGCCCCACGACATCACAGAGATCCGCACCGAGGAGTTCAAAGGCCGTGCCTTCAAGAAGGGTCACATCATTCAGCCTGAGGATATCGAACGTCTGAAACGGCTCGGCAAGGACAACATCTATGTGCTGGAGCTCGGGCCCGACGATATCCATGAAAACGAGGCGGCCGAACTGATGGCCGGAGCCCTTGCCGGACCGGGAACCCTGGTATCCGGCGAGCCGGTGGAAGGCAAGCTCAACCTCGTGGCAGCCCATGACGGGTTGCTCAAGGTCGATGTCGATTCCCTCTACCGCTTCAACCTGCTGGGAGAGGTCATGTGTGCCACCCTGCACAACAACACCCCGGTTAAAAAAGGCGACCAACTCGCCGGAACCAGGCTCATCCCCTTGGTTTCCAAACGGGAGATCGTCAACACCGCCGTGGAGTTAGGGGAAAAGGACGGAGGAATCATCACGGTCGCCACCCTAAAAAAGGCCAAGGCCGGGCTGATCATCACTGGCAACGAGGTCTTTCACGGGAGGATCAAGGATGCCTTCGAACCGGTCCTGCGCAAGAAACTGGAAAAGCTCGGTTCGGAAGTGGTTGCGGTCCGCTTCGCCCCGGACAATATCGAGACCATTGCCGCGGAGATAAAATCCTGTTTAGAGGCGGGGGCGGATATCATCATCACCAGCGGCGGCATGTCCGTGGATCCGGATGACGTGACCCGGCAAGGCATTGCCAGGGCCGGTGCCAAGGATATCGTTTACGGCACCCCGGTGCTGCCTGGGGCCATGTTTCTCGTTGGCTATATCGGCGAGGTGCCGGTCCTGGGCTTACCTGCTTGCGGCATGTTCCACAAGATTACCGTTTTTGATCTGGTTCTGCCCAGAGTGTTGTGCGGGGAGAAAATCAGCCGCCATGACATGGCAATGCTGGGACATGGCGGCCTGTGCAGACAATGCAAAACCTGCGCCTATCCGATCTGCGGCTTCGGCAAGTGACCGTTACTCCGAGACCTTGCCGCGCATGGCTTTCACCTTGCCCCGCTTCTCCTTGCCTTCCAAACGCCTTTCCTTGGCGCCGCGGGAGGGTTTGGTGGGCCTGCGTTTCCGCTCCTGCTTGACCGCGCCTCTGATCAGTTCTCCCAGCCGTTCCAGGGCATCGGCCCGGTTCTTTTCCAGACTGCGAAACTGCTGCGCCTTGATGATGATCTCGCCGTCCTTGGTGAGGCGCTGATCGCTTAAGGCCAGCAGCCGCTCCTTGTAGAAATCAGGCAGCGACGAGGCGCGGATATCAAAACGCAGGTGCACGGCGGAAGAGACCTTGTTGACATTCTGGCCACCGGCACCCTGGGCCCGAATGGCGGTAAGCTCTATTTCATTTTCCGGGATATCAACCGTATCTGAGACCTGCACCATCTCTTCTCCGCACCATCATGCTGCTTTTTTCTCGTTTCACACCCTTTGCCGGGCTAAGGCTTAACCACACGCACACTGCTTGCCTGGGGGCCATCGTTCCCCTGCTCTTCGACAAACCGCACCTCCGCCCCGAGCACAAGATCCCCAAAGTCCGCATTGATGAGACTGTTACGGTGGAAGTAGATATCGTCACCCGCCCCGGTGAGAATTCGGCCGTAATCCTCATAGGGATAGAGTTCGCTGATTGTGCCTTGGGGCATCTCCTCATGGGCCTTCACCTCGCCTTTTTGCCGGCTGACAAAATCCCGCAATTTCCGTTGGGCGGTGTCAAAAACGTCCCGCACCACCACATGCGCATCATGATAAGATTTGTGCAGATCAGGCTCCCGATTGATCACAATGGTTTCATGGGGCAGGCTGATATCGATGGAGGCATGAAAAAGCCCTCCCTTGCGCTGATGCTTGGGCGGTGCCTCAACCACGACCCGGCAGCTGACAATGGTGTCACAGATATGGTCCAGCTTCTCCGCTCTCTCCCGGATATAAGACTCCAGAGCCTCGGAGGTGGTCATGTTCCGGAAGGTAATCTGTAAGGGTACTTGCATAGTTTCTCTCCCCGCTGAAAAATGTTTTCATTTATAAATCTATTCCGCCGAAAGTAAACACTGTTCACCAATGGCAACACCACCGGTCAATCGCGCAACCAGGTCACCCGGATGCTCTGTTCACCATCACCGTAGGCAAGTTCCAGCTCGCCCTGATAGGAATGTTTCAAGACCTCCCCGATCCGGCGCGCCAAATGGATGCCGGTGGTGGTCAACTCCTTATGCTCGGGAGTATCGACAATACCCATGAGCCGTTCCATGGGATGTTCTCCCTGTTCCTGTTTTTCCGTATTGCGGATCAGGTTATGGATCTCCGGCCAATGGTGTCGAGAAAAACTTCCCTTGATCATAAGGATGCCGGCGGGAAAATCATCGGCAATACGCTGACAGGCAGGACAGATCTTTTCTTTCGCCTCGGGGGGAGCGGTATCCCAGGACCATCTGCCGCCGTGAAATAAAGCCCTGCACTCTTTGCAGACCGTTGGTTCCGGCCACTTTTCCCAGGCTCGATAAGCATCGTGCCTTTTTTCCTGAATCAGACGATCCCTTCTTCCATATTGACTCTTTTCCATGTTTTCCCTCCTCAACAATCTGATATCCACAGAGAAAGATCATCGATCCAGACAAAAGAATTTTGGGAATTAGTTATTGTTCCAGTCATGGAAGTGCGGGCGGGACCCTTTTTTTCTCCTCAGCCCTGGCACTGCAGGCAAGACACAGGGGAGTGGCAGGCAAAGCCTGCAGCCGCGACAGGGGAATCTCCTTGGCACACCCTTCGCATTTTCCATACTGCAGGGTATCCATCTTATCAAGAGCATGATCGATTGCCTCAATCTCCTCCTTTTCCCGCGCATCAAGCTGTCCATACAACTCGGAGAGCTCAGCCTTTTGCGCCTCCTCCTCAAACTCGATATCCTTCTCGGCAAGGCTTTGCCAGCCATTATCGAGATGCTGTAAGCGTTGAAAGATTTCCCGGCGCATGGCGATGAGTTTTTCTTTCAGCAGATCCATTTCCTGAACAGACATGGCAGCCCTCCTTCTCTAAAATCAACCTGCAGACAGAGTCATTTTTTTAATTATACAGCCAAGGGGGGACTGAAACTCAAGGGATTTATTGATAGCCGTCCGAAATGAGCGCAGGGCAGAGAAGCCCCGGTAGTGCGGACAAGCAGGGAATCAGGGAGAAAGCGGGGAGAAAATGACAAGGAAACTCAGAAACCTAGGAGAAAAAGCTCCCCCGTGATCCAAGTGCCCTTTTCCTTACGGATGTTCGCGGACTGGGTGCTGAGTATGCGAAAACCATGACGGGCGGCCAGCGTTTCGATGTAGGAAAAGGCGTGCGCATAGCGTCCGGATTGGCACAACTGATAGCCCTGCCCCGCCAGCTGCTCGGTGGAGAAGAGGAATCTTCCGTTTCTGGCAAGAGCTTGTGCCAGGGTGGCAAAAATCCTGTCCAGCTCGCCCACATAAATCAGGACATCCGCCGCGACAATCAGGTCGAAGGGATCGTGGTTCTGTTCCAGAAAGGTGACGATCTCCTCTACCACCAGTTCATCGTACACCTTCTTGGCTGCAGCAGAGGCGACCATCTTCGGGGAAAGATCCACCCCGACCCGGTACGCACTGATATCCTGAAAAATCTGCCCGACCAACCCTGTGCCGCAGCCAAGATCCAGGAGACGCTTACAATGGGTTACCCCCCCAGAGTCAGCAAGCAACAGGCTTTTGAGTTCCCATGGGGTCCGGTATTCCAAGTCAACCAGCAGCCGCTCTTCAAAATGGCTGGAAAAGCTGTCAAAGAGTTCGGCAATATAGGCTGAAGGAGCGACCGGGGTTGTTACTCCGGTGAGGGCGGCAAGGATATGACGGGCCGAGACCGCATTATGATCCAGCTCGATAAGCCGGCTATAACAACCAATGGCGGCATCCACCCTGTCCTGGTCAAGATAAAGAACCCCGAGGTTGCCGTGGGCCGCGCCATATTCAGGGCGCAGGGCAACGGCGATCTCCAGTGAGGCAATGGCGTCATCTTTGCACCCGAGCGCTTTATAAACCAGGGCTAGGTTATAATGCACCTCCGCATCATCCGGGGCAATCTCCATGGCGCAGAGATAGGATTGCACGGCCTCTTCCAGCCGCCCTGCCTTTTTGCAGGCCAAGCCAAGATTAAAATGGATATCGGCATCCTGGGGATTGAGTTGCGCCGCCCGATGATAGGCATTGATGGCCTCACTCATTCGGCCCTGCGCCAGGTGGGCGGTGCCGAGATTATAGGCCGCCTGCCAGTGCATCTCATCCAGGGCGAGAACCTTTTGGAACTGCTCGATGGCCATCTGGTGCTGTCCCAGGGAGTAATGGGTTATGCCAAGCTCATAGGCGATTACCGGTTCCATTGGCACCAAGGAATGGGCGCGACCAAACCAGTGGACAGCCTCTTCCGGCGCCCCCGTGGCCCGATGGAGAATGGCCAGATAAAAACAGGCATCGACATGCTCAGGGCATAGGGAAATGGCCTGACGATAGAGGGAAATCGCCGAGTCTGCCGCTTCCTGCCGGTGCAGGTCAAGGCCTCGGTGAAAAAAATCGTCCGCGGTGCTGGGGCATGGCCGGCTATTTTCGCCGGCCTGCTCGTTTGTCTGCACAGGGCGTGAGTCTGTGGTCATCGGCATCAGAAAGATGAATTTTAATGATGTAGTGCTATCAAGTTCGAATTATGATGATTGTGTGACGAAGAGAAAAAATAACCCAATAACGCAAAGTCGCAAGTAAAATTGTCTAAAAAAAAACAAGCGATGGGACACTCCGCCTATGAAAATCCTGCCACCCCCCAGCAATCAGCAGATCGCCAGGATGCAAGAGATTCGCCGCCAGCTCCACCGGCATCCGGAACTTGCCTTTGCTGAATTTGCCACGGGACGTCTTATCGCCGAGCAACTGGGAAACCTGGGGATTCAGTGCCGGGAGCAGGTGGGGCGGACAGGCATTGTCGCCAACCTGGGTCATATGGAACCGGGCACCCCCTGCGTTGCCCTGCGGGCGGACATGGACGCCCTGCCCATTACCGAGGAGACCGGCCTGCCCTTTGCCTCGGAAACTCCCGGGGTGATGCATGCCTGCGGCCACGACGGCCATGTGGCCATGCTTCTCGGCGCAGCCGCACTGCTCAAGGGGATCGAACTTCCAGGCCGGGTAGCCCTCATCTTCCAGCCCGCCGAGGAAGGCGACGGCGGGGCGCAGGGCATGATTGCCGATGGGGCTTTGGACGGGGTCGAAGCCATCTTTGCCGGCCATATCGACCGCAATTACGAACTGGGCGAGATTGTCGTGCAGCCCGGCTTGATCTCCGCCTTTACCGATGAATTCACCATCGAAATATACGGCCCAGGGGGGCATGCGGCCAAGCCCCACGAAACCGCGGACTCCATCTTGGCGGCAGGTCAACTCATCACCAGCATCCAGGGGATTGTCGCCCGTGAGGTGCATCCCTGTTTCCCCGCCGTAATCACCATCGGCACCATCCATGGCGGCAGCGCCGCCAATGTCATCGCCTCACAGGTGACCCTTACCGGGACCATTCGCACCACCAGCTCGGAGACCCGCGCTCTCTGCATCGCCAGTCTGCAACGGATGACCCTGGCCCTGGAGCAGTTGCACAGGGTTACAACCTCTTTTCGTTTTGTGGAGGGATATCCGCCGGTGGTCAACGACCCTGCCGCAACCCGCATCGCCGCAGAGGTGGCTGCCGGAATCGTAGGCCAAGCCAAATTGAAAGGGCAACCCCTGCCCAGCCTGGGCGGCGAGGATTTTTCCTTTTTCCTGCAAAAGGTTCCCGGTTGCCTGGTGCGTTTTGGCGCGAAACATACTGAGTTGCACGATGGACCAGCGCATAGCCCGCGTTTCGACTTTGACGAAGAAGTACTGCCCATAGGCGCCCGGTTTCTGGCGCAAACCGCACTCAGCGCCTTAGAGCGTATGGGAGAACTCCCTCCTCCATCACAAGAGAGCGCATAGTCCCCCGGCAGAGAACTTTCCGAAGAATTTATGCCCAATCCGTGGTATAGACCTTTTTTGTCCGTCCCTTCTCCTGCAACCCTCTTTTTTGAAAAGATATGGATAACGAAGAAAACGATATTTTTTTCAACATCATCAACCGATTCGTCGGCTTTTACAGTCGGGATGCTGTCAAGGAAACACGCAACGACCCCGATTGCGAATATCCCTTTGTGGCCATGGACACCAGGCAGATCTTTGCCCAGTTTTCCTTTGTCAGTACCTTCCTCGGACTTGACCATGCTGGACAGACCGCCCGGCAGCCGCGCATCCTTGATGTGGGCTGCGGAATCGGCAATGTGCTCCTCGTTGCCGAACAGTTTGGTTTTGAGGTCTACGGGATCGAAAAGGATGCGTATCCTTTCCGGATTGCCGCCCGGCTCATCGGCGAGGAACGGATTGCCCAGGCTGATATCTGGAGCTATGAAGGCTACGGCAATTACGAGGTGGTCTATTACTACCGGCCCTTTTCCGGACGCGATCAGCAACTGCGCTTTGAAAAACTCATTGAAGAGAGCATGCAGACCGGGGCGATTCTCATCGCGAACCACAAAAACAGCGATGCCATCGACCGGGACCATCGTTTCAAAAAGCTCAGCCCCTCCCTGCCGATCTGGCAAAAAATCAGGGAGACCTAACACCTATTCGGCAAAAAAAACCTTGTTGCGCCCCCCGTTTTTGGCAAGGTAGAGGGCTTCATCCCCCCTTCGCAGCACAGCCTCAATTCCGCGATCGTCTGGCCGAAGATTGGTGACCCCGCTGCTGACCGTAAAATGGATGCGTTGATCATTCTCATCCACCTTCAGCTCGGCGATACTCCGGCGAATCCGTTCCGCAACGATCAAGGCCCCCTCTTTTTCGGTTTCCGGCAGGATAATGGAGAATTCTTCTCCACCGATACGTCCCAAGACATCGCTTTCCCGAAGCGCCTCCTGACACGTGAGGGTAAAGGCCTTGAGCACCTCATCGCCAACCGCGTGACCATGTGTATCGTTTATTTTCTTGAAATGATCGATATCCATCTGGATCACCGAAAAAAGATGGGCATAGCGCTGGGAGCGCAGATACTCCTTCGTCGCGAAATCCATAAAATAACGGCGGTTATAGACCCCGGTCAGCGGATCGGTGGTGGCAAGGCGTTCCAGTTCCCGATTCTGGCCGAGAATCCTCTGCCGATAGGCCTCAAGCTGTTCCACCATCCAGTTGAACGATTGGGAAAAATCCCCTAGAAATTCCACCCGCTGGGAAAAATCCCCCTTGGCTATCTGCCCGGTTTGCCAGGTGAGATGCCGGAGGGTTGCTTGCAGATTCTTGAGATGATGCGAGGCGGGAAGTTTGGCGATGATCGGCACATCCATGTCGCCGATGGAAAGATGGTGGGCGGCATGGGTCAGACCGGACAAGGCTTCCGCAAGGGAGTTGACAAATTCCCCCACCTGGCGGATCTCATCCTCTGGTTCTCCGGCAAGGTCGAGCAGACCGGATTGGCCTTGATGCAGCAGCGCATGCAGATGGGCGCTGATCCTGTCCAGTCTTTCGACCTCTGTTTGCTCCATGTAGATTACCAGGGGGTGTTTTTTGAACTCACGCTTCCGCAACCACGACCTCGAAACGGCAGACCCGGTCGCCGGTGCACCAACAGTCAGTTTCCCTTGCCGTAAACTGCCTGCCGAAATGGGAGGAGAAGAGCGCAGCGATAAAGCCTTCGTCAAAGGTGCAAACCAACTCATCGCTCATGGGCAGGCCAGAGCAGTCAAGGTCTTCCGCCACCGTAAGGACAAAACGCTGCTTCTGCAGATCCGACGCCTCTAGCCGTACAATACCAATGGAAAGGGTGCGCAAGGTTTCCTGAAGCTCGGCGATGAACCCGTCAAAATCCTGGGTACTCTTAAGCAGATGTCCATAGATCGCCTTACCGGCACTCTGTCCGGCCGAGTAAAATATCCGGTTGGCAGTGGCCACATCGGTATGGGAGATGATTGCATCCCGCAGGGTGAACTGCATCAGGCGATAGACCGCGACCGTGGTTTGGGGACCAAGATTGGGGCGGCCCCATTCGATGTCGCCAAGAAGTGACCAGTCAAACTGCAAGGACTTCCGTTCTGCCTTGAACATCGTTGTGCCTCTTTGCCTCTGGTTATAATTGCTAGAATTGCATGAAACAATGCTAGCATATCCGCCAAAGAAAAGGCAATGGGCCAACGAACGAAAAAGAAGGACTCCGGGGAAAGGCTAGAGATAGAAAGCGCTGGGGAAAAGGTCTTCAGGGATGCTGCCAAAGCCATGTTGTTTGGCATAGGCATATCGGGCGCAGTCGGCGAAACCGGCGAGACAGTATTTGTTCTGGATCTTGCTGGAAAACTGCGGCACACTTGCCATGATCTTTACACAAAAATCACAGGTAACAAAAAATTCACAGGTGGTATTCTGTTCATATCTGCCTGCCACGGCGATCTCCAAGCTTTACTGGGTGTTTATCCAACAATATAGCCTGAGTCTTACCCCTGCACAATACGGAAAAAATACGGACCTAACGTTGAATCTTTCTTTAACGAAGATTTTCCAGGCTCGCAAACCGAACCCGTGACTGCAACCCAGTCTTATTCGCAAGCACACACTGGTCGTAGTCCTGCAAATCATTGCTTGTGATAAGCTGAGCAACATCAGCTATGTAATTGCTTCCACGATTGGAATACAAGTGCAAACCCTTGGCCAAAACAAGAGGATCCATGGTATCTTCCCTGAGCTGCCGCAATTCTTTGTAGGCGGGAGCCCTGTTGATCATGAGAATATATCCACGAACGGAATCGAGCAGAGAAGCGTAGGACTTCCCGTAGTAGGCCTTGCCATCCTCCAGTCCATCAGGCTCACGCCCTTCCATGTTCCAGCGCAAGACACCAAAGAGGTTGTTCTTCTCCAAAGCAAATCGGGAACCACCCCATGATGATTCCAGTGCCCCTTGGGCCATGATCAGGCTCACTGGCACCGGGTTGATGCGACGGCGCAGGTCGGCGACCTCGCAAGTCCTGTATTTGTGGCAAAGATTACGTAGAAAAAAAAGTTCGTTTTGTGATAATCCTGCAAGATGGCTAGAATCTTCTGCCTTCCGATTAAGGTCCAAACGGTGAAAAGGCTGCGATAATTTAGCGAGAATTTTCTCAAAGTTAATCCTTTCTTCTTGCACCTCGGAAAGGGCGATCATCGCCGCAGGAAGGAGGACGTGGAGAAAAGCCTTTTTTTGGGTTGGCGCATCAAGGGTAGGCATGTCTCCAGGAAACTGGCGGACCAAAACAGCGGGTACTTCTGAATATGCCTGAACCTCCCACAGATCATTTGCCACGAGTTGTTTCAGCAGATCCTGTGCGGAATGGACTTCGATGGTGGGAACAGACTGAAATCGTTGGGGAAAACGAATAAATACCGAAGAGGGCTGGGTCAATAGAGCGACAAGAAAGAAGAGTAGGACCAGGGATATTCCGGAAACCATCCGTACCATCCCGGAATCTACTGGTCTTTTGCCAAAATAGATCGGGGTTTCATCATGTTTTGCTGCCACATCTTTTTCCTGCTCTTGGGTTACGTCCGGGGGACGGTTTGATGCAAGGGAGTCCATAGCTACCTCCTCCTGTGCAACACATAACGAGAGTGCAAACGCTCGTCCTTGACCGCTGCCGTAATATCCCCTCTTCCTGTTTCTAAGAGGTGGGCGAAGATACCAGATGTGTCTTAAAAAGGCAAGCGAAACATCCCGAAAACGAACCCAACCGCTCTACAACTATACTTTATGATGTATACAAAAAAAAGAAAAACACAACTGCTAGTTTTAATGAAGCATTCAAAGAAATACCTAAATGACCGGGATTACCCAACAATATCCAGAGGTTTTCTCCGAGAGTTTTTTTATTTTTTTTATTATCGCCAGGGAAATGGCAAGTGGAAATTCCCGGATGTTTCCTTTTGCCGAGACCATTTAGCTGCGGATTACTTGCGCGACCAAAATGCAGGTAACACACTGGAATAAAATTGTTTTTTACTTTTTTGCTGCGGATCCGGGCAAGAACAAGGATTTCACTAAAACCTGTGAGGAAAAATATAAAAAGATTTCTGGGGGGCACTGATTGTTGGAGTTTTCCTCAGGGCGCACGGGAGGAAAAATTCCCAGGCTACGCCCTGTTGCACATCAGGGAGAATTATTTTTCCTGCGACGGGAGATCAGTTCTTTCAGCCTCGGGAGCATCGCCTATCCCACCGGCGGCCTGTGGACCGACCTCGCCTTCTTTGGTCGTCGGGAAAAGAGGTGGTTGCACCCCAGTCGTCTCGGAAGACTCTTTTTCGGAAGGCAGTTCGGCAATCCGCCGCACCGGACGGTCGGAAACCCTTTTGCCTAAGGCCGAGGCACCCTTGATCAAAATATCGCTGAAGCTGCAGTCCACATAGTTGTGGCGAGCGCGTTTGGACGGAGCCAGATGCACCCGCACCCTGCCACCTTCCCCGGTGCCCAGAAAGAGGATGGTGGAACTCTTATGCTCAGGAAAGAGGCGGTATTCTTTGTCCAGAATGAATTTCGGACTCTGGAACCGTTTGATATAACAGAAATTCTTGCTTCCCTCTCGGTAGAGGATATTGAAGACCCGTTTCCCCTCGACCTTGCCGAACCAGAGCACGTCATGGCCGACAAAGAGCTTGTCGATCACGTTGATCACCTTGTACATGCCGTTCTGATACACAAGCAGCAGCTTGTCATATTCGGAACAGGAAAATGAATCCTCGGGCTTGGCCTTGACCTGGTGCCCGAGAAAGCCGGTTTCCCGGTCATATCCCATGGTCAGGTTGGAAAGGGCGACCTTGCGCACCTCCACCTCGCCGAAGGTGGCGATCTCGGTGCGGCGCGGGTAAAGATGGCCATAGCGATTGAGAAGATCGTCCAGATAATTGATGGTGTAGACCACCATGTCCTTAAGATGATTCTCCACCGCCTTGATCTTGTCCCGAACCTCCTTGATATCCTTTTTCTTCTTGTCCAGATCGTAGCGGGAGATGCGTTTGATCCGGATCTCCAGCAGCCGTTCGATATCATCGGGGGTCACTTCGCGGACCAACTTATCCCGGTAGGGCAGCAAGGCAGCACCAATGGTTTCGACCACCGCCTTGTAGGTTTTGCACTCCTCGATCTCTTTATAGAGCCGTTCTTCGATGAAGATCTGCTCCAAGAGGTGGGCATGGAGTTTTTCCTTGAGCCGTCCATGCTCGATGGTCAGCTCCTTTTCCAGATCGAGTACCAGCTTCTTGGTATTCTGGCGCAGCACCTCGCTCACCGTGAGCACCGCCGGGTTGTTGTCGAGAATCACCGTCAGGTTGGGGCTGATCGGCATTTCACAGTCGGTAAAGGCGTACAGGGCCTTGATGGTGTCGGCCGCATAGATGCCGCGCACCAGCTTGATCTCGATCTCCACCTCTTCGGCGGTGTAGTCGTTGATGCTTAAAATCTTGAGCTTGTTGGACCGGGCCGCCTTTTCCACACTCTCGATCAGGGACTGGGTGGTGGTGCCGTAGGGAATATCCTTGATGGTGATGGTCTTTTCGTTCTTCTCCTCGATTCTGGCCCGGCAGCGCAAACGACCGTTGCCGTCTTCGTAGCCGGAAACGTCTAAGGTGCCGCCGAGGAGAAAATCCGGATACAGGGTAAACGGCTCATCCCGGAGAATCTTCTTCTGGGCTTCGAGCAGCTCGCAGAAATTATGGGGCATGATCTTGGTGGCCATGCCTACGGCGATCCCTTCCGCCCCCTGCATCAACAACAAGGGAATCTTGGCGGGCAGGGCAACGGGTTCGAGCATCCTGCCATCGTAGGAGTCGGCAAACTCGGTGAGATCCTTGTTGAACATGGTCTCCCGGGCCAGGGGGGAGAGGCGGCATTCGATGTACCGGGCCGCGGAGGCCTGATCGCCGGTGAAGATGTTGCCGAAATTGCCCTGCCGGTCGATGAGATACCCTTTGTTGGCCAGATTGACCAGGGCGGAAAAGATGGAGGCGTCGCCATGGGGGTGGAGCTTCATGCAGTCGCCCACCACATTGGCCACCTTGTGGTAACGGCCGTCGTCCATATTGAACAGGGTCTGGAGGATACGGCGCTGTACGGGCTTTAAGCCATCGGCCACATCGGGAATCGCACGCTCCCGGATGACATAGGAGGTGTAGTCCAGAAAATTGGTATCAAAAAGCTTGTGCAGCTCGCCATAATGGGAGGTATCCATGATTACACGACCACCAGATGATCCATGATATATTCTTTCCGCTCGGGCGTATTCTTGCCCATGTAAAAGGAGAGCAGCTTGGGTACTTCACTTAAGGTATCGATATTTACCTGCTGCAACCGCATGTCCGGACCGATGAACTGCTTGAACTCCTTGGGGGAGATCTCGCCCAATCCCTTGAAGCGGGTGATCTCCACCGCTTTTTTGCCTTTGGAGCCCAACTTCTTTTCCGCCGCCGCCCGCTCCTTGTCCGAATAGCAGTAGATGGTCTCTTCCTTGGTGCGCACCCGGAAGATGGGGGTCTCAAGGATATAGACATGCCCGCGCCTAACCAGGGCCTCGAAGAACTGGAGAAAATAGGTGAGCAACAGGTTGCGGATATGCAGCCCGTCCACATCGGCATCGGTGGCCAGGATCACCTTGTCGTACCGCAGGCTTTCCACCGAATCCTCGATATCGAGGGTACGCATCATATTGTACATCTCGTCATTTTTATACAACAGGGTCATGGGCTGGCCGTAAACGTTCATCGGCTTGCCCTTGAGGGAAAAAACCGCCTGGGTCATGGGATCGCGGGAGCTGACAATGGAGCCGGAGGCAGACTGACCCTCGGTGAGAAAAAGCATGTTCTCACGCTCCTGGCTGGACGGCTTGTCCGCGCTCGGATGGTACTTGCAATCCTTGAGCTGGGGGATCTTGAGCGCGACCTTCTTGGCCTTGGCCTTGGCCTCCTTGCGCACGTGCTGCAGTTCCTTGCGGATCTTGGCGCTCTGCTGGATCTTGTCGATGATGATCTCGGCCAGCTCGGTATTCTTGTAGAAGAAATCGCAGACAAAATCCTTGACCGTGTTGACGATATCTCCCCGGACATCGGTGTTGCCCAGCTTGTTCTTGGTCTGCGACTCGAAGATCGGGTCCTTCACCTTGACCGCGATGGCCCCCACCACCCCTTCCCGGACATCCTCGCCGGAAAACTTCTTGCCGGAGAAATCGTTGATCCCCTTGAGGATTCCCTCGCGGAAGGCGGAAAGATGGGTGCCGCCCTCGTTGGTGTAGGTGCCGTTGACAAAAGAAAAATAACTCTCGCCATAGCCGTCCGTGTGGGAAAAAGCGAACTCCAGGGTGGCGTCCTTGGCGTGGATGGGCGGGTAGAGCTGGGTGTCGGCGATCTCCTTGTCCAGCAGGTCGAGAAGGCCGTTGGCCGAATGAAAGCACTCGCCTTCATAGTAGATCTTGAGCCCGGCATTGAGGTAGGCATAGCGCCAGAACCGCTTGCGTACGAACTCGCCCATGAAGTAAAAGCCTTCAAAGGCATTGGGATCCGGATGAAAAGAGACCAGGGTGCCGTTCTTTTCCGTAGTCTCGCCCTGCTCTTCCCCAACCAGCTCGCCGTTGACAAAGGTGGCCCTGGCAAATTTGCCGTCCCTAAAGGAGGTCACCTCAAAGCGATCGGACAGGGCGTTGACCGCCTTGGTGCCCACCCCGTTGAGCCCCACGGAAAACTGGAACACCTCGGTGTTGTACTTGGCCCCGGTGTTGATCACGCTCACGCATTCGACCAGCTTGCCCAGGGGGATGCCGCGGCCGAAATCCCGCACCTTGACCACGCCGTCCGCCCCGATATCCACATTGATCCGCTTGCCCACCCCCATGATGAACTCATCCACCGCGTTATCCACCACCTCTTTGAGGAGGATGTAGATCCCGTCGTCCGGATGACTCCCGTTGCCGAGCCGGCCGATGTACATGCCGGGCCGCAGCCGGATATGCTCGAGAGAGCTGAGGGTTTTGATCTTGCTTTCGTCGTAGACGGCTGCGGAATCGGAATTCTGTACACTCATCGTTTAATTGGCTGCAAGGGTATAAGTTTTGATTGGTCTTACGCAAAGGGGAAAATTGATTCCCATTTGTATATCGTTCTTTCAGCTCTGCCGCAATGATATTTTACGGAAAGCCCGTCCCACTCTGGCTCTGAAGGATAATCTCTTGAAAAGAGAAGGGGTGTCGGGGTATGAAGTAGGTTGCAAATGAGGATATCAGGTCACCGTTTTTAAAATTAAAACGGAAGGGCCGGAGGAATAAAAATAATTCCGGCTGGACATGCTGGAGAATGCATAACGGAGAGTAAATAATGAGTGACACCTTGAACGAACAGCTCGGCACTTCTGAAATTTTCTGGCAGCTGGGCGATTTGTACCAGTCCATTGAGGACCCAAAAATCGAGGCGGACATCGCCTGGTGTGAAAAAGAAGCCCAATCCATCAACAAGCAATGTGGAGGCAAGGTCGCAAGCCTTGGAGCGAGTGAACTTCTCGATCTGGTCATGCGCCTGGAACAGCTCGAAACCGTGATGGGCAAGCTTGCCACCTATGCTTTTCTCAACTTCACCACCCAGATCGGCAACGCTGCGGCCGGAGCCTTTTTACAAAAGATCAAGGAGGCTGGCAGCCGGATCGGCCGAGAGACCGTGTTCTTTGAGCTGGAATGGAGCAAGCTGGAGAATTCCTTAGCCACCACCCTGCTGGCCGGAAAGGAGTTGGCCAAGTACCGCCACTACCTGGAAAGCATGCGCCGCTATGCGAAACATCTGCTCTCCATGGCCGAGGAAACCCTGCTCATCGAAAAGGCGCCGGTGGGCCGCTCCAGCTGGACCAATCTTTTTGAAAAGGTCATGGGGCATCTCAAGTTCGGGGAAAAGCAGCGCAGCGAAGAGGAGGTGCTGACCGATCTCTACAGCCCGGAGCGGACGGTGCGGGCCCAGGCCGCGGATGAGCTCACCGCCGGACTGAACAGCCAGCTCCATGTGCTGACCCATATCTTCAACACCCTGCTGGCGGAAAAGATGATCGACGACCGGCTCCGCAAGTACCAATCATGGGTCAGCTCCATGAACCTGTACAACGAGCTGGAGGACCACACGGTGGAGGTGCTGGTGGGTGCGGTCACTTCCCGGTACGATATTGTCCAGCGCTACTACCGGCTCAAAAAGGAGATTATCGGGCTCGACGAGCTGTGCGACTATGACCGTTACGCTCCCCTGCCCCATCTGCCCACAGCCTTGGTGGATTGGAACACCAGCAAAGAAATGGTGCTCACGGCGTTTCACGACTTTGCCCCGGAGATGGGGGAAATCGCCGGGATGTTCTTTGACAGGCAATGGATTCATGCCCCGATCCTCGAAGGCAAACGGGGCGGGGCCTTTGCCCACCCTTGTGTGCCGGAGGTGCATCCCTACGTGATGGTCAACTACACCGGCAGCCTGCGCGATATCTCCACCGTGGCCCACGAACTGGGGCATGGGGTGCATCAATATCTCGCGGCCAAAAACGGCTACTACAACTCCTCCACCACCCTGGTTTTGGCCGAGACCGCCTCGGTGTTTGCCGAGCTGCTCCTGTTCAACTCCCAGGTCAAGCTCTTAACCAACCCGGAAGAACGCAGAGCCTTCATCTGCCAAAAACTGGAGTCCATCTTCGCCACGGTATTCCGCCAGGTCTCCATGAACCGCTTCGAACATGCGGTGCACAATGCCAGACGCGAAAGCGGCGAACTCTCCCAGGAGCAGTTGGCCAGCAACTGGCTGAATACCCAGCGGACCATGTTCGCGGATTCCGTCACTCTGCGGGAAGACTATGGAATCTGGTGGTCGTACATCCCCCATTTCCTCAATACCCCGGGCTATGTCTATTCCTACGCCTTTGGCGAGCTCTTGGTCTTGGCCCTGTACAACCTCTACCAGGAAGACGGGGCCGGATTTGTCCCGAAATACCTCGACCTGCTGCGCGCCGGCGGCAGTAATACCCCGGCGGAGTTGCTAAAGCCCTTTGGCGTCAATTTGGATGATCCGGCTTTCTGGCTTGGCGGGCTCACCACCATTGACGGGATGCTCAAGTTGGTGGAATGATGGCCATACATAAAAACACAACCAGCGGTTCCGGCCTGGTCTACTCGACGGAACATGGGAGAACCTGTCCGAATTGCGCAAAGCCCGTGGCTCAATGTTGCTGTGGCCAGAAGAAAGGCTCAGCCAAGGGCGACGGTGTCATCCGGGTCTCGCGGGAAACCAAGGGCCGCAAGGGCAGCGGCGTAACCCTCATTACCGGGCTGCCCCTCGCCGAACTCGAACTGGCCGCCCTGGCCAAACAGCTCAAACAGCGCTGCGGCAGCGGCGGCACCGTCAAAAACCGGATTATTGAGGTCCAGGGCGACCAGCGGGAGGTAGTGCTGGCAGAACTCCTCCGCCTTGGCTACCAGGCAAAAAAGGCGGGCGGATGACACGGGTCCCTCCTCCTGCCTGCCAGAGTGCCTGGTTTGTCTATCTGGTCCGCTGCAAAGACGAGACCCTCTATTGCGGCATCGCCAAAAACCTCTCCCGGAGATTGGCAGAACACAACTCTGCGGACAAAGGGGCAAAATACACCAGGGGGCGGCGGCCCGTACAGCTGGTATACTCTGAAACTGCCTCCTCGAGAACGCACGCGACCCAGAGAGAAGCCCAGATCAAGAGACTCAGTCGAAAAGAAAAAATGGTATTGATCCAGAGCGTTGTTGCCTTTGTGCAACGCTAAGCCAAACAGGGAGGAACCATGAAGGTCTTCATCGCAGGCGGCACGGGCTTTCTCGGACAGGCGATCATCCGGAAACTTCTCCAGGAAGGGCATTCCGTAACCGCTCTGGCAAGAAGCCCCGACAAACTCGGGGCTCTCTCGTCCCGGATTCGCCTGGTCCCTGGTTCCCCGCTTATTTCCGGACCCTGGCAAGAAGAGGCGCCGGCCCATGATGTGATTATCAACCTAACCGGCACAGACATCTTCACTCGCTGGACCAGCAAGAAAAAACAACAGATCCTGGCAAGCAGAATTGTCTCAACGCGCAATATTGTCGCTGCAATTCCCGCGCATTCGCCCCACCCCATAACCTTTATCAATACAAGCGCTTCTGGGTTCTATGGCTTTTGCGGAGATGAGGAGAAACTTGAAGATGGTTTGCCTGGCCGCGACTTTCTCGCCACAGTCTGCACGGCCTGGGAGCAAGAGGCAAACAAGGCGAAAGAAAAAGCCAGGGTGATATGCATGCGCATCGGCATAGTCTTGGGCAAAAACGGCGGCGCCCTGGCCAAAATGCTGCCTGGTTTTCGTCTGGGGGTAGCGGGAAAACTGGGGCACGGCCGCCAGTGGTTTCCCTGGATTCACCTGGATGATCTCACCAGAGCCATCCTTTTTTGCATGCAAAACAGCGCGATTCAAGGGCCGGTGAACCTGAGCGCCCCGACCCCGGTACGCAACAGCGAATTCACCGGCATTCTGGGCAGGATTCTGCATCGGCCAACGTTTCTGGCAGTTCCTGGCTTTTCCGTTCGTCTTGTTTTAGGGGAACTGAGTGGGGTGGTGCTTGAGGGATGCAGGATGCTCCCGGGAGTGCTGCTTAAAAACGGCTTCCGCTTCAATTTTCCGGAAGCACAAGCAGCCATTGAGGATATAGTCGGAAAAAGCTAGCGGAGACCATGTATTCCTGCCCCCAGTTAGCTTAGCACCTTCTTATTTACTGGCCAAATTTGCTTCCAGGACAAAGGTCCCGCAATCCGTCTCAAAGGGAAGCACGATGATCGGCACGTCGGAGTGATGGTGGATTTCCACCCCCTTGCCGGTAACCATGGTCGGGGTGGCAAGGTTGAAACTCAGGCCCAATTTACCGAATTCCGCCTTGGCGCCGCCGCAGATCATGTTGGTGATTTCACCAACCGCATCGACAATGTCATTATCGATTGTGGTTTTCGCCTCTTCCATGAGCATCCTGGAGACAATCGTTAGAATACAGGCCGACGGAAAGCTGATGGTCATACTGCCTTCGACGGAATCGGAAGCCATGCCGATGATGCCGGTCACATCGCCGTAAGTGCTCACGCCTTCCTTGAGATGCGGCTTTTTTCCGGTCAATTTGGTCTGGGCCATGGTCTCCAAGACATTTTTGGTGGCGTGCACAAAAGGATTCAGATATTCAGCCTTCATAAGTCCCCTGTAAGTCTCGTTCAAACATCCGAAAAAAAACGGCGCATATATCCAACACCAAGAGAAATGGCTTTGATACCAGCCATCTGTATAACATCCTACACCATTATTAGGTGTGCGCCTAAAAAAAAGTCAAGAAAAACGGCAGGATTTTCGCCGGGTTGCAGGACCAGAGCATTTTGGACTGGGTGTTGGCCTGATTTTACTCCCTGCAGAAACCGCTCTGAACCTATCGGGGCGCATTTCCCATCGCCTCAAGTCGGTTAGCCAATTCCGCCAGATCTGAAGTGGGCAGCTGGCAACTGAAGTTCTCACAGAGATAGACTGCGGTTCTGTTCTCCTGCGCAGACAATTCGGCCAAAAACGGCTGATAGCGGCCGAGAAATTCCTGGCCTGCCCCGCCATCGGCCAAGAGAACAATCTTTTCGGGTAAAAACCGTTTGCGGATCATGGACAGCATGATCTCGGTATCGGGTCGTCCCAGCTTGCCGGCAACCACGAGCTGACGATGCATACTCCCTTGAAAGCCATAAGCCACAAGCATCTGCGGCAGGATGGGAGGATAATCGTTCAGCCGCTCGCCAAAGGCCTCGATGGTCGCCCCGGCTCGCTTCAGCCACGCTTCATTGCCGGTTATCCAGGCAAGGCGAAGAAGATTGAGGGCACTGACCGAGTTGCCCGTGGGCTCGGCCCCGTCATAATCACCCTTGAGGCGGACCAGGACGGAATGATCCGCCCCGGAGGTTTCAAAAAAGCCGCCCTGCTCCCCATCGGCAAACAACGCAATCTGCTTTTCCGTCAAGGCAATGGCACGTTGCAGCCAGACAATGTCGAAGGAAGCCTCATAGAGGTCGAGCAACCCGTTGACCAAGAAGGCATAATCATCGAGCTGTCCGGCCAGGGCAGCCTCCCCGTCACGATAGCGGCGGAAAAGCGTGCCTGACTCGGACTGATACAGTCTGTCCCGGATAAAGGTCGCCGCCCGTTCGGCTGCAGCCAGGTAACGCTTTTCGCCCAACACCTGGGAAGCACGGGCAAGGGCACTGATCATGTGGCCGTTCCAGGAGGTGATAACCTTGTCGTCCCGATGGGGCCTTGGTCTTTGCTCGCGTACTGCCTGGAGTTTATTCCGGGCGCGTTCAAGCAGCCGGGATAATTCCTCCTCCGGCATGCGGAAACGGGCAGCGGTTTCGGCTAGAGGGTGCGCGACATAGAGAATATTTTTTCCGTTGAACTCCTCCTGAGGGTCGTTCAGCGCATTGCCTGCCTCAAGAACTCCGTAATGGTAAGCAAAAATCTCCCCATGCTCCTTGCCGAGGATGGAAACGATCTCGTCTTGTGTCCAGAGATAAAACAACCCTTCACCGTGGATCTTTGGGTTGCCCGCCTGGATGCTGTCGGCATCCTCCGCCGAATAAAAACCCCCTTCCGGGCTGGTCATGTCCCTCAGGACATAATCAAGAATATCCTGGGCGACATTGGCATAAAAAGGATCCTGTCCCACCTGGAAGGCCTCGAGATAACTGACCGCGAGCTGGGCCTGATCGTAGAGCATCTTTTCAAAATGGGGCACCCGCCATTGAGCATCCACCGAATAACGATGAAAGCCGCCGCCCAGATGGTCGTACATTCCGCCCGCCGCCATCTTGCGCAGGGTTACCAGAGTCATGTCCAGGGCCTGGGACTCGCCGGTACGGGCGGCATGACGCAACAAAAAGTTAAACAGCACGGGTCGGGGGAACTTGGGCGCCCGGCCAAACCCGCCAAACTCGGCATCGTACTCCGAGGCAATCTGCTGGAACCCCTTGGTGAAAACCCCCGCCTCGATCCTTGCCGATCCGGAATCGGCGGCCTTGTGCCGGAGATGGTCGGTGATATTGGCCGCGGACTCAAGAATCTTCTCAGGCCGGATGCGCCAGGCATCGTTGACCGCCTCAACCACCTGAACAAAACCGGGCATGCCTTGCCGCGCCTCGGGGGGGGAAATAGGTCCCGCCGTAAAAAGGGTGCAGATCAGGGGTAAGAAACACCGACATCGGCCAGCCGCCATGACCGGTCAAAGCCTGGACGGCCGCCATGTAGATCTGATCAAGATCAGGCCGCTCCTCGCGATCCACCTTAATGCAGACAAAATATTCGTTGAGCAGCCGGGCCACATCCGGGTCTTCAAAGGATTCATGGGCCATGACGTGGCACCAGTGACAGGTGGAATAGCCAATGGAAAGAAAAATCGGCTTGTTTTCTGTGCGGGCCAGGGCAAAGGCCTCCTCTCCCCAGGGAAACCAGGCAACCGGGTTGAAGGCATGCTGGAGAAGGTAGGGGCTTTTTTCCGTGATGAGCCGGTTGGGCTTTTTGCCCAAAGCCGCTTGTTGATCGATAACATCCTGGATCGTGGTAGTTGTTGCCATTGGTCCCCCTCCGTGCCGAACAAGAAGCTCCTGTCTGGAACAGGCGCTTAAGAGAAGCAGCAGAAAAACAAGACAGATCATCCCCGCATGTTTTCTGGAGCCCCTGCCCCGCCCGGCAGAAAGAAATTCTTGCCTCCGTGGATGCATTTTTTTGTGAGCACTCCCGGCTTGGCCGCCTAGCGGAAAAACAGGCAGTTACCGTTCCGACATCGAACGAATGGTCAGGGCCAAAGCGGAAAACGGCGCCAGAAAGAGGGTCAGCAACACCATACAACCCTTCTGGGTCTGAGGATTTTTCGCCAACCGAACAATATCCGGATCGATTATCCCGGAGAGCACAATAGTGATCAGAGGCAGGGTAAGGAAAGCAAGCACGCTGAATACCAGTTCCGCCACAATCAGTTTTTTAAAAAAGATCATCAGTGTATCGAGAGCAATTTTTAACTTGAGCATACGTTCAACCTGGCCCGTCAAGAGTTCGACCTTGGCCTGACCTGTCTGCAACCGTTCCCTGCCCTTTGCCAGATTTTCTCCGGCAATGCTTCTGGCCTCGACAAATTTTCTCTTGCCGGCATACAGCAGCTCTTTGAAATCCCGAAAAAAGGATTGGTAGGGATATTCCTTCCAGAATGCGTTGTAATCCGCCCAGACTAAAGCCGCCGCATCCACCTGATCATTCAGCGCCTCAAGTCTTGCCTCACGCAACCGGGGGCAAAGCATGCTTAATGGTTTGGCCCGCTCCGCGATATCAAGAACATCATAGACCGCACTGCGCCGGAATTGTTCTTCCAGGTTGGCCAAGGCCGTGAGATTGGTCTGCAATTCCTCATCTTGTTCCTCTCCGAACCAGGTCTGCAGCACAGCCAAAGCCTCTTGCGCCTCGGCCAGATATTCAGCGGCCTCCTTGGTTTTCTGCTCAAGCAATCCGGAAAGCACGTTTTCCACCATGCTGTTGGCGGGCAGCAGAGCCGGGTCCATGAGGGAGATCATAAAATATCGGCGATCTCCCGTGACCAGCTTGCGGAGAAGCTGCATCTGCTGTTGCCCCTGTCCTTCATGAACCCGGATCTGGATAAGACTGTATTGGAGCTCCGAGCAATCGACATAGAGATTGGCGACCGAACTCATCAGCTGTTCCGCTTTCCAGGGGTGGCCCGCCAACCTATGAAATCTGGCATACAAAAGATTGATATAGATCTTCTCTTTTTCACTGCTGGCCGTACTATGCGCTATTTGCAGGAATTGGGCCATATCCCCCAAGCCCCCGCGTTCCAGGGCGACAAAAGCCAAGCCAATGGTGGCATAGAACTGCTTCCCCCCCAAGGCCTGATTTTCCACCTTCATAAAATCAATGGCCTGCTTGTATTGGCCCAGCCGCAGACAATCAAAACCGGCCTGGAGATTACGGCTGTCGATCTTGACCCTATCAATCCGCATTTTGTCGGTTTTTCCCCCTCCGTCCCAGGAAGAGAGCAGAGAAAAAGTGGAGTTCGCCAGAAAACGAGGCTGGTAGATGAGATACAAGTCGAAATACGCGACATAAACCTGCAAGAGCAGATCGCTCCGGATCTGGGCAGTATCTATGTTGGTGGTCAGCAGCTCGGCCATTTTTTTCTGTTCGGCCATGACCTGTTTAAACAGGGAGTCAATTTTGGGAAGCGGCAGGTAACCCACCCGATTAAGACTGCGGGTCTCCATGGTCAGATGTTTGCTGGGGCAATGCGCCGGAACATGGTTGGACAACCCGCAGTAAAAACACTCGGAACACGTCCCCTTGGCCGCGAGAACCTTACCGGTAAAAAGCCGCTCCCGTCTCAGCGTACTGAGATCCCCGGAAAAAACGAGTTGAAACAACCCGTCACCGGCATCAACAAATTGATGGGCAGGCATTTTTTTGCCGGCAAAAATCTGCTCCCACTGAAGCTTCAAGGCCCGGGTTATATATGGAGTTTCCGGTTGCAGCAAACCCCATACCGGGGCCGAGGTCTCGGCAAAATCAATGGGCGGATCTTTTTTTCGATGCAGATGGAGAATAACCTGAATGGAAACCGCACCCTTGTCCGCGTGCCAATGCTGTTTTTTAAGGGACTCCAGGCTTTCGATCAAGGTGCTCAGGGCGGTAAAGGGCTCATCATAATAAATGAGCAGGAGATCTGGTGTGCTCTCCGCCGACTCTACCCCAACCTGAACAAGAAGTTTGCGCAAGGTTTGTATAAATGCAGGCCACAGGTTCTGAAGCGCCTGACTCCCCTGTTGTGACAAAGGATGAATGGCCAGCAAACAGGAATGATCGATCTCTTTCATGCTATTTCTTTACCCAAGCGATTTCCCCCCATAATTACGGCATTGTCGCTATGCTGCCATTGTACGTTTTTTCCAATCCCGACACCACCCCAGTTTTTCCATTACCAGAAAAAAGCTGGCCGAGATTTCAAACAATGATTACTTTGCTAACAAAATCAGACACCGGAAAGCCGTTCATTCTCCATTTCTCATACACATACAGGGAATCACCGCAATGCCCCCAGATCCTAAAAATCCGCACACCGACAATATTAAGCGATTCGATGACGCCGCCGCACAATGGGAAGAGAAACCGCAACGCGTACTTCTTGCCCGCAAGGTTGCCGAGGCGATACGCCGCGCTATCCCGCTGACCGAGACCATGCGGATCCTCGAATACGGCTGCGGCACCGGGATGCTCTCCAGATCCTTGAGTCCGCAGGTGAAGAACATCCTTGCCGTTGACACCTCGCCGCAGATGCTCGAAGTCCTTCGCCAGAAAGCCGGAGAAGAAAAGATCAGCAACATTAAAACCCTTTCCCATGACCTGAGCGCAACCCCCTTGCCGGACAACGGGTTTGACCTGGTCATGAGCAGCATGACCCTGCACCATATACCCGATATCGAAACCGTTCTTGAGCGACTTTTTACAAGTCTCAACCCTGGAGGATTTCTCGCCGTTGCCGATCTGGTCACGGAAGATGGCTCTTTTCATGAAGATAACACCGGCGTTGCCCATCACGGAATCAATCCGGAGACAATCCGCGCCATCCTGACAAAAAACGGCGGCCAGGATATCACAGTGCAAGAAATCCACGCCATTGAAAAGCCCCAGGGAACCGGAGGCAAACACCGTACATACCCCATATTTCTTGCCTGGTGCAAAAAAGGATGAAACACCTACACCTGACAATTATGGGCAAACGATGATTGCAACCATTGCCGGGGATTCCCGTCATTTCAGTGATTTCGGCTGGCTTAAAACCTACTGGCTCTTTTCCTTTGCCGACTATTACGCCCCGGACAATATTCAGTTTGGGCCTCTCCGGGTGTTCAACGATGACGTGGTTGTTACCGGCACCGGATTTCCCACCCATTCCCACGAGGAAATGGAGATCATCACCCTTGTCCTTGAAGGCGAGATGACCCACAAGGACAGCATGAATAACACCACCGTCATCAAGGCGGGCGATGTTCAACGCATGTCCGCGGGCAGCGGCATTAGCCACTCGGAATACAATGGCGGCAAGTCGCCGGTCCATTTTTATCAGATCTGGCTCTATCCGGAGAAACACGGCTTGCGCCCATCCTATGACCAGCGCAGTTTCAAAAAAGAAGAATGGCAAAACCAACTGTTGCCCATTGCCTCGGGACAACGGCACAAAAATGTGGTGCGTTTTCATGGCGACGCCACGATCTACCGTGGTGAATTGGATCCTGGCCGGGCCATCAGTTATAAGACCACGGAAGACCGGCGCATTTTCATCTATCTCACCTCCGGCGATCTGGTGGTCAACCGGACCCGCTTGCTGCCGAAATACCAGGCCAGAATAGACATGGAAAACAATCTTGTCCTGCAGGCGGAAAAAAAATCGGATTTCATTCTCATTGACCTGCCCACCAACCGCGGTTGGGGCTACGACAAAAAAACCCTGAGAGGCAGTCGCTTCTAAAGGACCAAAGCCCAAAGGAGATCTTTGCATGATACGTAAAATCAGCGGTGCCTTCACCGGCGGAGCCCTCGGGGCATTCATCGACAGCGTCAATATCTGGATCCTGGGCCAGGTCGGGATAACGGCCTGGCTGGGCATTAAGATCCACCCTCAATTCACCGGTTCCTGGCTCTATCCCCGTCTGGTCTGGGGCGGAATCTGGGCTCTTCTGCTGATCCTGCCTTTTTACCGACAAAGAACCGCCCTGCGTGGCATTCTCATGAGCCTGGTACCCACCACCATGATGTTTGTCATGGTCTTTCCGGAAATGGGCTTGGGGATTCTGGGACTCAAAGCCGGTCTCCTGACCCCGCTTCTCGTGCTGCTGCTGAACTTCATCTATGGCCTGGTGGCTTCTTTCTGGCACAAGAGCTGTGCCTGAAGATCATTCCGACAAGGGAAGAACACATGAGCGGTAAGATTTTCGCCATCGGCGACATCCACGGCTGCGCAGCCAAGCTTGCACTGCTAATGAACCGACTCCCTTTCGACCGTGCCCACGACACCCTGGTCTTTCTCGGCGATTACCTGGATCGCGGCCCCGACAGCAAGGGAGTGCTTGAGCAGCTCTGCGCATTGCGGGGTGACGGGGTGCGGGTGATCCCGCTCATGGGGAACCACGAATATTTACTGCTGGAATACCACCGGAGCGGTGATCAGGCCCTGCTCCCCTACCTGCGGCGGCTCGGTTTGGAAAACACCTTGGAAAGTTACGGGGGAGCCAGTCTCAGCGCCCTTGCCTCCCTCGCTTTCATGCCGAAAGAACACCGGGACTTTCTTGCCTCGCTGCTGCCCCATTGGCAGACGGAGGAGTACATCTTCGTGCATGCCGGCTTGCGCCACGACCAGCCCCTGGCCGAACAGGACATCTCCGACCTCTGCGAGGTGCGGGAACCCTTTCTTTCCCAGGAACGGGATTACGGCAAAAGGGTCATCTTCGGTCATACCCCCTTTGCCACCCCGCTGCTCACCCCATTCCGCATTGGTATTGACACCGGGGCGGTCTACGGCAACCTGCTCACCGCCGTTGAGTTGCCGGGACTGCACTTCCATCACGCAGCCTGACCGTTCGCCAACTCACGGAGCGACTCGGTAATCTCCCTGTAAAAATCGTTGGGCCAAGATGTGCACCATCTCGTCGGAATCGAGGCGGGCATCGAGTTGTCGGGTATAGCCGATCAGTCGGCCGATCTGTTCGAGAATCCCCTCAAGCTCCTCCCTGCTCCGGCCGGAAAGGCGGCCGACGAGAAGATCCCCCTTGGCTTTCAGGGCAAAGCCGTGCTCAGCCAGGACCTCGGCCATAAGGGCAATCCTCCGGGAGCGGTTGGTGATGGCCGCGGCCCCACCCACGAAACGGAAATAGATATGATTGTTGCGCGGGGTGTCGCTGCAGTAACAATCGAGCATGTTAAAGTGATAGCCAAAACGCAGGCTCATGTTCACATATACCGCACTCGCCAGGGCCACGTTTTCCAAAACAGCCGCCCCCTCACGGGTAAGATCCTCTGCTCTGGTCATGCCGGAAAGCAGATCGGCGCCGCGCAGGGGTGCTGCCTCATTCTGCCAGACCCCAGGGAAAAGCATCCCGGCAAGCACAGCCCGCAAAGGCACCGACCCTACCTCTGCAAACCCTATCTCCTTGCCCACCACCTTTCCGGACAAGCCGCCTCCCAGATCAATCACCTGGATCTGCACTGGAATGGGCAAAACAAGCCGGTGCACAGCGCTCTGTCTGCTGAAAAAACCGCCTATCCCCTTTGTCCGGCTCGCATTGGCAACCAGGGCCTGCACCGATTTCTCATGCATGAAACGGACAAGATCATGCACGGTTTTGCATTTTTCCGGGGTGTACTCCTGCTCAAGGGGATTCACCAGATTGAGCGGCGCGATATAGCGCATGATGTACTTTTGCCGCCGGACCTCATAGAGTTCCCGCAGCTTAGCCCCTTTCTGCCGCTCCTCCCGGAGCAGGCTCTGGACAAACCCCTCATAGACAACCATGTCCCCTTCCTCGCCGGCCTGCAGAGTGATGGCCTGACCATGCGGGAGGATTTGGCTGGCGGAGCCGGTATTGACCACGGTGGGGATATTGAACTCCCGACAAATCGAAGCCATATGGCTGGTGGGCACACCGATGTCGGTGATGATGGCATTGAGGATGGGAATGGCCTGGACAAAATGTGGAGAATCATGTCTGGCGACCAGGATGCTGCCCTTGGGGATATGCTCCAGTTCATCGAGATGGCGGAGGATATAAACCTTGCCCGCACTGATGCCCCGTTGCACCACAATCCCTTTATTCTTGAGCAGTACCGGATAGCTCCCCGCCACTGCCGCCATTCCTTTGTCCGGAACATCGTCTGCTGGCTCGTCCATCCGGAGGCTCCGGGCCTGGAGAAAGTAGCAGCGCCCGGTGTTGTCCATGGCCCATTCGATATCCTGGGGGATCTTGTAGTACCGTTCAATGGCCAGGGCATGCCTGGCCAAGTCCATTACCTCCACTTCACGGAGACACGCTTGCCCCCGCAACGCAGCCGGGGTTTCTTGCGTCTTAACGCCGCTCGCCCCGGAGTTCACCACCATCTGCGCCTTGGCCCCGATACGTTGCTCCACCAGGCGGGGATCTTCCTCCTTGGCCACGGTATACAGATCGGCATCGGTCAGACCATCTACCACCCCCGGGCCCAGGCCCCAGGCAGCGCTGATCGCCATACTGCTCCGGTCCTTGCCTGCCGCCGCCGTATAGATGACTCCGCTAGCCCTCGCTTCGATCATGGCCACACAGCCAACCGCCATCTTCAATTTCCCCAGATCATAGCCCAATTGACGCTGGTAGCTGATGGCGTTGGCTTGGAAAAGACTAGCCAGGACCTTTTTATAGGCCCCCTGCACCGCCGCAACGGTACAATCCACATTGAGGACCGTCTCAAACTGACCGGCAAAGGAAAAATCGCCGTCCTCCTCATCTGCGCTGCTGCGGACCGCCAATTTCCCTTTTTTGCCGAGTCGGTTTCGCATCTTGTCTACAGCAGCCGTAAGCGAGGTGCAGAAATCCTCGGGAAAGGTGCCGGCGAGGATTTCCGTTCGCAGTTTCTCCAGAGTGGTTTTATCCGCCGAACTAAGCCCTGCGAGCCTTTCGGTCAAGCCGTTATGGCGGATAAAATCGCGGAAGGCCGCGGTGGTGATGGCAAAAGCCTCGGGCACCCTGAGCTGCAGGATGTTCGCCAGTTCGGCCAGGTGATAGTTCTTGCCGCCCACCTCTTCGGCCAGATCCCAGGTGATCTCCGGATAAAATACCACCTGCCCCTGAAACAAGGAGTCGCTGCCGGTCAGCATCCGCTGCACCAACCTGTCGATCCGGGTCAGAATTTCCCCAAGTTGGGGATATTGCTGGTCGGTGAGGAGATTAAAATTGCGCAGGGAATCGGAGACCGCGGCAAACAATTCAGCGTAGGCGCTTCGGGTGTAATTGACATCAAAAAGATAGTCGCCGCCGAGCTTTTCCCCCATCTCGGTCATGGCTTCCAGGGTGCGGTTGTTGCCGTCAAGCACCGCTTGGAAGGCGCGGAACCGCGTGGCCAGATCGGAGGCCGCACCATGGTTGCGGCCGAACAGCTCTCGAACCCTGCGGAAAAAATTTTTTTGCATGGTCAGCGATTCCGCAGGGGCATTACCCGACCGGGCTCATGCCTCCCCCAAAGCTCTTTGCACGGAGGCCTTCAGCTCTTTGATCTTGACCGGCTTGGGGAAGAAGTCGTGCACATCGTCCCGCAGGGCCTCAATGGCCACATCCAGGTTGGCGAAGGCGGTGATCATGATCACCTTGATGCCGGGATAGAGCTTCTTGACGGTACGCAACACCTCAAGGCCATCCACCCCCTTCATCTTCAGATCGGTGACCACCACGTCGAACCGTTTCTCCTGCAACCGTTCCAGGGCAGACTCGCCGTTGAGGAAGGTCTCCACCTCGTAACCGTCCTGTTCGAAGGAGAGTTTTGCCATATCGCCGACGATCTTCTCATCATCAATAACCATAATGCTATGCTTCGCCATCCGTACACCTCTTTAACTTTTTGCAACTGGGCAAGGTTATAATAAATGTTGTCCCGACGCCGACCTGACTTGCCACCCGGATGTTCCCCTGGTGGTTTTTGATAATCCCGTAGCTCACCCACAGGCCCAAGCCGGTGCCGCTTTCTTCCTTGGTGGTAAAAAAAGGATCAAAGATATGATCGAGAAACTCCGGGGCAATGCCCTTCCCGTTGTCGCCGATCTCGATCTCGATCTCCTCATTCTCCGGCAGATAACGGGAGGCGATGCGCAACTCGCCCCCCTTGCCCATTGCCTGGATGGCATTGGTGGCCATGTTGACCAGCACCTGCTGGATCTGGTGTTCATCGATGTAGATATCCGGGAGATCCTCGGCCAGGCTCAGCTTGATCCTGATATTGGAGATATCGAGCATATTCTGAACCAGGGCAAGGATCTTCTGAATCACCTGATTGGTGGTCGCCTTGGCCAGATGCTGTTCCTTGGGTTTGGCATAATCAAGGAGATTGCGGATGATCACCCGCAAACGCTCAACCTCCTCATCGACCCGCTCCATAAAGCCGATCCGGTCCTCCTTGCCCAGCCCGTCGTATACCTCGGCATAGGTCTGGGCGAGCATGGAGATATTGTTCAGGGGGTTGTTGAGCTCATGGGCCACCCCGGCTACCAGGATGCCGATGGAGGCGAGGCGTTTGGACTGGACCAGCTCCTTTTCCCGATTGTGGAGTTCATCGGCCATGGTGCTGATGGCGCTGATCACCGCGCCCATCTCGTCGTTGGAGGGTTTTTCCTCAATCTTCGGGTAGTTGCCCCTGGAAATCGCCCGGGTCAGATCGACAACCTTGCGCAACGACTGACCGATATTGCGAACAATGAGATTGCTGAAGAGAAAGGCGAAGAGGACCACCGCCCAAAAAGAGTAGAGGAGAATGTTCTTGGAACGGACAATGATCGCCTCGATCCGATCGCTTTCCAGGGTGGTTATGTTTTCGGAAAAGGTTTTCAGTTTCTGCCCAGCTTCGCGCAGCTTTTTCTGGGCCGCGGCATCCCGATGGCGGGCCTTGCTGATGGAGTCAACCAACTGGGTATACACATGGAGATTCCCCTGGAGTTCCGAGTACTTCTCCGCTCCCACGGCGCGGGTAATATCCCCCCGGACCTGGAGCAGGGTGTCGCTGGTCTGCTCGATCCTGGCTCTGATATTGTCCAGGGCCGTATCATCGCCATAGAGGAAATAATTCTTTTCCGCCAGCCGCATCTCCAAGAAATTGGCATTGAGCCCCTCGGCGATCACGGTAAAACGGAACTTGGTCAGGATCTGATTGAGATTCTGCAGGGCGAAGATCCCGATCAGGACGATGAGCAGGATATGGACCGCGTTGGAAAGATATATCTTATGTTCTATTTTCATTGCTCTTCACCCCGCCAGTGCGGCACTCCGGGTTCTCGGCAGCTCTGCCTGTTCTTTGCGTACCGGCAGATACCAGAGCCCGCCATCGATGATCATCAGCAAGCCGATCAGGATCAGGATTGCGTCAAAAAGCGTCTTGAACCCCAGGCCGAAATAGCCGATCAAACCGATCCCGATACTCATAAAAGCGACACCGGTGCGGATGAAGGCCAGACCGGTACGGGCCCGGGCATAGATGGTCCGGTAACAGCCGGCAATGGTGCGCTGGGCGGCAAGGACATTGCGTTCCCGCGCCAGGTGCGTGCGTTCCCGACTGGGAGGCGAAGGGTACAATATGGTGCAGTAGTTGCCGAGCAGATCGCCGAGCCGCGCCAGCATGGTTTCCTTGCTTCGCTTTCCCTGCCCGCCCTGCGCAAGGCTCTGGTAATTTTCCAGGAAACTCAAGGTGGCACCGGTCACCTCGACCAAGGTCTGATCCCTGGGCGGGGTCAACCGGGAACGCCGCACCCGGAGATAGGTGGGCAGGGAGGCGACAAGAAGCAGCAGGCCAATGGTCAAGGCAACAGAGGCAAACATGGGATGCTCGGCATATCTTGGGCTGCTCGAGAGGGTCCGGGAGATGGCGGCCAGGGCGAGTCCCGCTCGGACAAAAGCCAGGGCGGTGCGAGCACGGGCCAGATCGGTTCGGTAGCAGGCCAGCCGGGTCCGCCATTGGGCCATGGTATTGCGCCAGAAGGCCAGGCCGGTGCGTTCGGTGCCGATGAGCAGACCCGGCTTGGCATGGAGAAAATCCTGGAGATACCAGGAGATGTCATCCGGCAGAGCCACCCGGAATTCGTAGGGGGCCGGCCCAAAAACCCGCTCGACCTCCGAGCGCATGGCAGGATCCGTTGGGTTGCAAGCGGCAATAACGATGGTTCCGTCAGCATCCTTAATCACCGGAAACCAGTCGCTGATGCCAAGTTGGCTGGCCGTCAGAGTGTTGAGCAATTCAGGAGGGATGGGAAGACGCTCGTCATATTCGATGGAACCACAGCGGTAATGCTCTCGCAGGGCAGAAAGAAGCGCCTCCCGCGTCACCCCGTATTCGGCATGAAGAATACGGGCCAACGGCACTCCGCGCAATACCGCCGCTTGCGCCGCTTCCGTAAGCATCCCCGGTCCGGAGAAGGCAAGCCCGGAGAAGGGCTGCATCAATGTCTGGGGATCAAGCGGCATCATTGCTGAACACCACGGTTTTCCAGAATCGGGCTGGGATGCCGTAATCGGGAAGGGGAAGCTCCATGTCACCGTAACAATAGGGAAACTGGCGGCGGGTCCGCTCGGCCGGAATACTCCAGACAAAGCCGTCTGTCACCAAAAGGAGGCCGCTTGCGATCATCAGATAGTTGAAAACCTCCCAACCGGAGCCGCCGCTGTCGTTAAAGAAAAGCATAAAGGCAACGCCGATGGAAAAGAGGCTGAGTCCGGTGCGGATAAAGGCAAAACCGGTCCGAGCCCGAGCCATGACTGTCCGCAAACGGGCCATAACATTGCGGCGCTCGGCCAAGACGGTCCGCTCCAAGGCAACCCCGGTGGTCGCCCAGATCCCTGGAGCATGAGAGCTTTTTACCGGCAGGGTCATGGGGTTTATGACAACGCCGGGCATGGCATGGCTGTGGGGGAAAAAATAATCCCAGATGGTGGGCATGCCGGTTTTTTGCCGCACCGACCTCTGCCCTTCCACCCCTGCCCGCCGGCCGCGCAGATACCAGAAAAAGCCTTCCAGACCCATAACCGCGCCGATGCCGATGAAGCCGAGATCCAAGACCAGCCAACGGCTAGCCTGAAATTGGCGCAAGAGACCTAGGCCAAGGCTGATAAAAGCAAAGCCGGTGCGGGTAAAGGCCAATCCGGTACGGACCTTGGCCATCCTGGTCCGAAAACAGGCAAGCAGCGTCCGCTCTTCGGCCAGATCGGTCCGGTCGCTGGCCAGATAACGGCGCCGCATCACCGGCGAGAGAGAGGTCCACCCTTGCCGTTGCGCCTCGGCTCCTTCCACTACCTGGCTGCGGCGAAACTCCGGGGCAATGTACTCGTTATATGCCTCAAGCACGCTGGTTCCCCCGGTGGCGCCGGTATCGACGCAGGGAGGCAGGGCGGCATAAATCGCCCGGGCCGGCAGATACCACTTGAGGCCGTCATAGACCATGATCAGGCCGCTTATCAGAAGGGGTATCTCCAAAAACAGGTAATACCCGCCGCCAGCCAAACGGAGAAAGAGCAGCCCGATGGTGACAAAGGAAAGACCGGTGCGGATAAAAGCCAGGCCGGTACGGCTCTTGGCCAGCAGAGTCCGGTAATGGGTAAACAGGGAACGCCGCCCTGCCAGATAGGTACGGACCTTGGCCAGCGGGGTCCGTCCGGCTGTAGCGGGAAAGCCGGGGTTGAGATCCTGATTATGCTCGAAGATCCGAGTGAGATCTCCGGGCAGGGTGACCTGAAACTCGACCTCCTGCACGCCGAGCGTCTTACGGACCTTGTCGGCCAGGGCGGGGCTGGGCACATCGGCAATTATCGTGGCCCGACCATCACTGACAATGCGCGGAAACCAGCCCTCCGCCCGGAGCTGTGCCATGTCGAGTTTCCACAAAAGCAACTGGGGACCGGTCACCGATTCCTGATACTCCACCCATGGGCAGCCATAGCGATCGCCCAGTGCTTTCAGGGCTTGCATTTTCTCTAAACCTACCAACATCTCCTTGCTCATCCGGCCACCTGCGCGGTTTCTTCGTTGTCGGTCAGGCCGACAAGCGCATAATTTCCTTCCATAAAGGCGCGGGCCACCGCCGGGATCATCGCGTCGGTACCCATGGCCGCGTCAAGCAAGCGGGTGAAGCCGAGAATCCTCCCAACCATGACAAGCTTTTCCTCGATGGCCTCCCTGGAGGCCCCCTGCAACGAGGCGTTGACCAGATCCTCCTTGACATCAACAAAGAAACCATGCTGTTCAAAGATCTCGCCAATGCACAGGGCGCGACGGCGTCGCCGCTCAAGAGAAGTGCCGCCGCCCTTGAAACGGAATTTGATATGGTTGCTCCGCGGCTCAAGCGATGCCACCGCATCGATCATGATGAAATGAAAATCCATCCGGGCGTTCATATTGCAGTAATCGCGGCTGACCATGGCATAATTCGGCATGCCGATGGGCCGTTCCGACTTCTGGTCGGTGAGGAAGGAGGACATCACCGAACCCATGGGCGCTCCGCCTGGCGGCGGCCCCCAGTGCAGGCCTGGGGTGGTGATCCCTTGCCAAAGGGCCTGAAAGGGCCGGGAGACCACCGCTTCCGGCGGGATGCGTCTCCGGAGCGGACCGGTAAGGGCCAGTCCTCCGCCCATGTCGATAACGCTGACAAAGAAGGGCACCGGTGCATCGATGGCATGTACGGCGCCGAAATTTTCCTCCAGCAACTCGTCGCCGGCGTGGAACATGGCCAGCACCGCCTTTTCATGAACAAAGCGGACGATATCGTGGAGCGATTTGCATTCAAGAATGGAAAAAGTGGGGCCGTAAGCATCGGTGAGATGCAGGACCGTCACCAATTCCTGCAACTCCCGGTGCAACGGGGGCAGGGGCACCCGCATCCTGTGTGGCTGCGGCGGACCATTTTGCCAGCGCTTTTCCGTGGCAGCGATCTCATCGGCGGTGGCCTTGTAGACCCTGCCGTGACTGCCGTCCACCGTGAGCCACTGTCCCTCGCTCAAGACGGCGGACGCCTCTTGCATCCCGCAGAGCATGGGGGTTTCCTGCTCCCGGGCCACGCAGGCCAGATGGTCTGCCGGACTGCCCAACTCCACCAGCACCGCCGCCACCTGTCCCAGGAGATTGGCCGCTTCGACAAAGCTCTGGTGCATGACCAAGACCACCGGTTCCTGGGGAAGATGCTCAAAATCCCTTCGGCTCTTCACCAAGAGCACCCGGCCGCTGGCCCGCCCGCCCGAGGAGATTACCCCCTGCAGCAGCGGAGAGGATTTTTCCTCCCGGTTGTCGCCAGTCTGGATACCCATGGTGGTCATGGGACGCACCTGGAGGATGACCACAGCGCCCTCCGGATTCACCGCCCACTCCAGATCCAGGGGCATGCCTTCGCGCTTTTCCAGTTCTCTGCCCCAGCCGGCCAAAGACCGCAGTTCCCCTTCACCGAGGACCGGCTGGTTTCTCGCCTCCACAGCCAGCTCTTGCCAGACCACGCCGCCTGCCTTTTCGCAGACAAGCAAGCGCTCCTTGTCGGCGATGGTAGAGCGAGTCCAATCCACCTGGCCGTCAGCATTCACCAGATAAAGATCCGTAGCGGCGCTGCCGGAGACCGCAGCCTCTCCCAAGCCCGGCACCGCGCTGATCAGCATCTGCCCGCTTTCCGGCTCTTGCGGGGAACGGGTCAACAAAACCCCGGCGGCGCGGGCCTCCACCATCTCCAGACAGAGAACGGCCATGTCGAAACGGAGGGGGTCCAGGCCGGCATTGAGGCGGTAGGCCAGACTGCGCGCATTGAAGTTGCTGGCCACCACCTGTTTGAATGCCTCAAGAAACTGCGCTGCATCACAGACATTGAGCACGGAACTGAACTGGCCGGCGAAGGAATGATGACGGCCATCCTCGCTGATACTGCTGCTGCGCACCGCCAAGGGTTTCCCGTTTTCAAAAAATACCCGGGCCGCCTCCGTGATTTCCTCGGCCAAGACCGGCGGGATCACCGCCCCGGTAATCAACCCCTTTACCTGCGCTGCGGTGGCACTGGAGACATTTTTTTCTTTGTCCGCCCCTTGCGTGGCCAAAAGATGGACCAGCTCCATCGAGAGTCCACCATGTTCCAGGAAAAAACGGCACCCCGCCAGGGTAATCACAAAGCCATCCGGCACCGGCAGACCGTTCTTGCGCAGTTCGGCCAGAGCCGCAGCCTTGTTGCCGGTTTGGTCCTTCAGACCTGAATGGATCTGGGCAAGGGGGAGGACAGAGGGGACATTCCCGCTGGAGGTGAGACCGGCAAGGGTTGCCTGCAACCGTTGGGCAACGGCGTGGTGGGCGACCTGCAGCCCCCGGTACCGGCCACTGGCCAGGTTTTCCAACCGGGCGATCATTTCGGCGGTTTCTTCGATCAGGCGGTGGATCAATTGGGCAAGGCCCAAGGAATCCCCCTGCAGGCGGAGATGGATACTGATTTCGGTAAGGCAGTCCACGGCCCGGTTGTTGCTGGCCAAGAGGGCGCGGAACACATGATAGCGCGCCTTGAGAAGCTGTTGCGAATCCGTTTTCCGCTGTTGCCGAGCCTGGCGCAGTTTGCCGAGCTGTCGATCGAGCTGTTTCCTGAGCCAGCGACGCACCTTACCCCTCCCCCCCATCCTGCTCCTGCTTGATGCTTACGAGAAAACGCTGAAAAAACTCTTCGATGGCCGCTTCGTCGCGCATCCGCACATCAAGCTGCCGGGTGAAAGAAATCAGCTCCCCGAGACGAACCAGCACCCGTTCCATCCTCGGAATATCGAGATTTCTGGCCTTGGCGATCACCAGGTCGCCCTTGCGTTCCACCTTAAAGTAGAGGCCGGAGAGGATGGCGCTGATCAAGCGGGCCCGCCACTCGCGCTTGGCCTTCTCGGCCATGCCGCCGGCAAACCGGAAGTAGATGTAATTGTTGTCCGGGTCGGGCGACATGTAGGCGTCCACCACATTGAGGTGGTAGCCCAGGCGCAGGCAGAGGTTGCAGTAATGCTCGGCAATGATCCCCAGGTTGTCGCCGGGATAGGCAGGGCCGGTAAGCAGGGCCAACGGTTTGCTGATCCCGGCCAGGATATCTCTCAACCCGAGAGGCGCCGGTTCCCTGCCACCTTGGTCATCCTTGAGAAAACCATGGAGGATGGCGTTCAGGGGCCTGCTGTTCAGCATTTCCATACTGATTGCGCCAGTTGCCGGTGCCTCCGGCCGCAGCCCCGAACCCAGATCGATGACCCGCAGCTTGAGCGGGATCGGCAGCCGCACCGACCGGCTCAACTCCTCCTGGGAGCCGCTCCGGTCGGCATGAAAATGGATCAGCGCGTCAATGGCCTTTTCGTGGGCAAAACGGAGGATATCGTGGAAGGTGCGGCAGTTTTCCGCCTTGAAATCACGGGAGGTTGGGTCGGACAGGGTGATGGGTGCCACCCAGCGCAGGATCCGGCGCAGAATCCGCAGCTCCTGGGAGGCGCGGTAGTCATCCTGCTCTGCAGCATGCAGACGGACCAGCCCCTCGATGATCCCCTGATAGACCTGTTTGTTTTCCACATCCACCGTCACCTCAGCGCCCTCGGCAAGGAGGTTGATCGCCTCGCCGGTTCCGAACAGGGCCGGAGTCCGGTATTCCCGGGCAATGGTGGCCAGATGTCCGGTGGGGCCGCCGATCTCGGTAATCATGGCGGCGGCCCGCCAGACAATGGGGCTCAGTTGCGGGCTGGGGAAACGGGCCACGGCAATGGCCCCCACCGGGAATTGCTCCGGATCGGTGTTCTGATCCACATGCACCACCCTTCCTGCCGCGATACCGAGCTGGGCGACCTGCCCTTTGCCGGACATGAGCGGGGTGGCGGCAGCCAGCTCGGCGGCCAGCTCCCCGGGCCGAGGCGGTGGTTTGGCGGGCAAGGAGAGAGCGCGGCTCTGAAGAATCACCGGTTCATCCGCCAAGGCCCACTCGATATCCTGCGCTTCGCCGAAGGTTTTTTCCAACAAAAGCGCCTGTTCGGCAAGCTTGGCCAGCTCCTTGGGGGTAAGGGTTGCCGAGCCACGGCGTAGGCCGCTGGGCAGCATATCGAGCGCTTTCCTGGTTGAGGGAAAATCCTCCTCCACAACAAGCTCGCTGCTCAAGGGGGTAAAAGGCCACAATCGGCTCAAGACAAAACGTTCCGCCTGCCTCCGTCCTGATACCAGGTCGTGGGCCGAACCGCGCAGGGCGGTGATGAGCAGTTGATTTTTCTCCGGCGACTCCGGGACGCGGCTGTATGTCACTCCTGCAATCCTGCCCTGGATCATCGGCTGCACCCCTGCAGCCATGGGAAGATCCCGGCTGGTGGCCGCTGGTCCAAGATACTCCAGGGCCGCAACCGAAAAGCGGGAGGTGATCACCGCACGGTACGCTTCGAGCACCGAAGAGAGTTCGGGCCGCACTGCAAGCACCGAATGAAATTGTCCGGCAAAGCTTCGGGTTTCGGCATCCTCCCCCAACCCGCTTGAGCGGACCGCCAAGGGAGCCGGACCGCCAGCCCGATTGAGCAATTCTTTCAACCCGTCTTTCACCGCCGCAACCAGCACCTCCGGGAAACGGGCCTGATCGATAAGACGGCTGATAGCCGCCGAACGATCGCGACTGGAGGCCGTGCCCGCAGAGATAGAATCAATGGCCGCAAAAAGTCCGTTTGCCTCCATGAACCCACGGTAAGCAGCAGCAGTGATGGCAAAACCGTCCGGGGTCCGCAGGTGCAGTCGGTTGCGGATCTCGCTTAAGACCGCGTTCTTCCCCCCAACCAGCTCCTCGAAATCGCTGTTCAGCAGCGGATAGGCCAAGGTAAGGCTCCGGTCATAGGGTCCGGCATATTCCAAAGCCAGGCCGGAAAGTTTCCCGGCAATCTCCTCATAACAATCATAGAGCACCAGATAGCGGTTGTTGGTCAGACTGCCCAGGCAGGAGACCACCTCCCGCACCAGTTCATTCAACTCGGCCACAGCCTCGCTTAAAAATTTCCGGTCAAAGACATATTCTCCGGCCAGGGCCCCCTCCATGCGGCCGATCTTTTCAAGCACCGTGTTGTTCAGGGAAAGCAACCGCCGGAAAAGACGAAACGAGGAAGCAAATGAGGCGGTTTCGCCTTTTGTCGTGCTCAAGAAGGGATTGGCGGGGAGCTTCATTTCAGGCTTCCGAGGACAATTGGGGGAAGGTGAGCCTGAAGGTCGTTCCCTTGCCGGGTTCACTCTCCACCACGATGTCACCGCCATGGTCCTTGACAATGGCGTAGCTCAAGGAGAGACCGAGTCCGGTTCCCTCGTTCTTGGTGGTGAAAAACGGATCAAAGATATGGCTCAAGGCCTCGGGGGCGATGCCCGCCCCGGTGTCACGCACTACGATCAGGGCCACTTTTTGCTCAGCCCCCACGATCAGATCGAGACGGCCGTTGGGTTGCATGGCCTGGACCGCGTTGAGCATCAGGTTTACCAGGACCTGTTGCAAGTGGTTGGAATTGCCGCTGACCAGCACCGGCTGCTCGGGATGGTCGTAATGGTAAATAATGCCACCCAACCGAAACTGGTTTTTGACCAAGGCAATAGAACTTTCCACCAGCGCCACCAGATCAACCGGCTCCAAGACATTACTCTTGCGGGTGCGGGAAAACTCAAGCAGATGGTGTACCACCTCCCGGGCCCGATCGGATTGCACCAGGATATCGCGGACCATATCCATCCGTTCGCTGCACGCCAGGTTGGGCAGATCCTCTAAAAGTACCTCGGCGGTGAGCGAGATATTGTTCAGCGGGTTGTTGATCTCATGGGCGATGCCCGCGGTTACCTTGCCGATGGCCGCAAGCTTTTCCGACTGCACCAGCTGGTTCTGTTTCGTATTCAGGGCCTGGAGCATAAGATTGAGGGAATTGACCAGCTCGATCCCTTCCACCGAGCAAAGGACTTCATCATCCATCGGGATGGAGTTCATCTCTCCCTGCATGATCCTGGCCGAAGCCTCGCGGATGGCGGTAAGCGGGCGCATGATCCAACGCATCATGTAAAAAACCAATACGGTGCCAAGCCCCACCGCCAGGGCAAGAATGAGTACCGCGGATTTCTGGTAGCCGGCAACCTCTCGCTCCACCCGAACCCGCGCCCGGGCATCCATATCAAAAATAGCCTTGGTGATGTCCTGGCCGTGCTTGCGCAAAGAGTTTTCCAGTGCTTGTTTATTCTGCGGAGAAATCCGATCACTTAAAATATGGCGGGAAATGGCTTCGTATTGACCAAGTTCCTTGTCATACAACGTTTCCAGATCATTTTTATTCTCAAGGAGAACCGCCTTCACCGCGACAATGGAGGCCCTGACCTGATCCACATAGTCAAGGGCGCTCAACAGATCCTTCCGATCGTTGAACAGAAAATAATTTTTCTCGTAGCGTCTGATCTCGAGCACCTTCTGATTCAACTCATAGAAGGACTCGATGATCCGGATCTTGTCCTCCATGCGCCAGAGGGCATAGGTGGCGGTGGCCGTGGCGATGATGCCGAGGCCGGCGACAATGCAGATCGTAAAGAGGAGCTTTCCCCGGAGAGAACGGATGCCGGGAAAAAGGAACCGACAAGGCCGCTGTTTCGCAGGGGGGGCCGCCTGAATGACCGGGCTCTGCGTTGACGGAGGTAAGTTGAAGCTGGGGCTCATTATTTCGCTCTGTCGGTTTCCATGGCCCGGTAAATGACCTGTTTCAATTCATCCAATCGGAAAGGCTTGGCGAGAAAGGCAAAAACGCCATGCTCCTGTGCCAGTTCCGCGGTGTCCGCCGAGGCGTAGCCGGTAATGATGATCACCCGGGTCTCGGGATTCATGGCCCGGACCCGTTTCAGCACCTCGATCCCGTCAATTCCCTCCATCTTAAGGTCGGTCACCACGATGTCAAAGGGTTTTTCCGCCACTGCCGCAAGGGCGGTGGCCGAATCGGTATAGGTCTCGATCTCGAAGCCGATCTTACCGAACACCTGTTTGAGCCGCTTGCCGACGATGGGTTCGTCATCCACCACCAGCAGACGCATATTTGTTTCGCTCATTGTTCCATCTCCAAGCTATCGTTTTTCGGCAACAACGCCGTAATCTCCCATGAGAAATGCCTCGGCATAGCGGGCCACGACCTGATCGTCGGTCATCTGCACATCCAACTGCCGGGTGAAGCCGATCAGCCGGCCAAGAATATCCAGGGTCCGCTCCATTTCACTCTGCACCAGGTTGCCGGTCCGGGCAATGACCAGATCCCCCCTGGTTTTAACGCTGAAGTCAAAGGCTTCCAGGATGGTGGCGATGAGGGTCGCCCGCCGCGAACGCTTGGCAATATCGGTGGCTCCGCCCAAGAAGCGAAAATAGATATGATTGTCGCGTTCCACGTCGTGGCAGAAGGCGTCGATGATATTAAAATGATAGCCGAAGCGGAAGCAGAGGTTCACATAGGTTTCACTGATGATGGCGATATTATGCCCGGTGTACTGTCCGGAAAGGGTATCCTGCGGGGTAGTCATCATGCTGTGCATCATGTCCCTGAAGCTTACCGGCATGGTTTCCTGATGCCAGGCCCCGGGAAAAAGCATCCCCTGGAGGATGGCCCGGAAGGGGATCGAACGGATGGCGGAAAAAGGAATCTGATCGCGCGGGGCGTCCGGGGCAATACCGCCGCCGATGTCGATGGCAAGGATCCCGGCCTGAATAGGCAGGTCCAGTCGTCGTGCCAGACCGCCGGGAAAACAGTGATCATCCCTCCCCAGATCCACCAGATGCAGCACCGCGGTTTCATGAATGAAGCGCAGCACATCGTGGAAGGTCTTGCACCCTTCCGGCTTAAAATCCTGCATCAACGGGTCAACCAGATTCAATCGGGAAACCTCCCGAAGAATACGGCGCAGCATGCGGAATTCGGGGGCCATGTTCAGGTCCATGGTGGTGGTCGCCTGATAGGTGAGAAGCTCCACTGCCCTGCCCCGGTAAATCCGGCGATCCTCTGCGTCCACAGTGATTTCCTCGCCGGGAGTCACCTTGCTCATGATATCCGGAACTCCGACCAAGCACGGAACCCGAAACTCGCGGCAGAGGGTGGCCATATGGCTCGCCGGGGTGCCCACTTCGGTAACAATGGCTGCGGCCCGCTGCATAACCTGAACAAATTGGGAGGAGTCACGATGGCTGATAAGTACCGCACCCTCGGGAAAATCCTTGAGATCGGCCAAGGTTTCCACCCAATAGACCGGCCCGGCGCCAATACCCTGCTGGGCGACCCGGCCAACATCGGCCGCGATAAGTTCATAACCTTCTAGTTTTTCGGAAAGACGGGGGGCTCCCTGGGCACTCTCCGTGATCAGCAGAGGACGGGATTGGAGGATATAAAGAATGCCTTGGGGGTCAAGAGTCCATTCGATATCCTGGGGGCGCTTAAAAAAGGTCTCCAGATGCAGGGCCAGTCCACCAAGCTCCAAAAGAATATGGTCCTCAAGACAGGGGGCCTCAACCTGTGCCTCCGGAATCGCGTGCATCTCCAAACCGCCGTCCGCATCCCCGGTTGGGAGCAGAGCTTCGTGCTTTGCGGCGATCACCCGCTCAAGAACCTGCACCACCTCCCCTTTACTGATCCGGAAAAAATCCGTGGGAACCTGCCCCTCAACCACCGCTTGCCCCTGCCCCAAAGCGCCGACCACGACCATGCTCTGCGAACCAGGCTCCATGGGATCAACGGAATAGATAATGCCGCTGGCCTGGGCCATAATCATGCGCTGGCAGCAGGCAGCAATGGACATGGTGCCGCCTTCGGGAAAGACCTGACGCCGGTAGAGGATGGCCTTGGCACCAAAAAGGCTGGCCGCCACCTGCAGATAGGCATAATAGACGGTCTCGGCCTGGGGCGGAACCTGCAGAACGGAATGAAACTGCCCGGCAAAAGAGAAATCCATATCCTCTTCCTGAGCACTGCTGCGAACGGCAAGAAAAAGAGGAGAAGGACAACTTTCCCCAAGTTTCTTGAGGGAGTCGGACAAGGCAGCAAGAAAACCGGCTGGAGGCACAGCATGCAACACTTTTTCATGGAGAAGAAGACGTAAAGCCTCGAGCGCCTCTTCGTCGGGAAGATGCTCGGAAAGCAGCTGTTCAAACCGGTCAAACTCCGGTCTGATCCCGTTCAGGTCGAGGAGCTCGTGGAACAGACTGGCAGTGATCACAAAACCTTCAGGCACCCGAACCTTGGGGTTATGGAGCAGTTCGGAAAGATGCGCGGCCTTGCCACCCACCAAAGGCCAGTGTCGGGTCTCGACCTCGGCAAGCCAGAGTAGAGACAAGCCGTCCCTGTCGTCGCGTTTGTTAAGGATCGCCCGGACCCTTGTCTCCATGGGAGTAAAAACCTCATTGAGTGCGACGAACTGGTCCTCGGTCAAAATATTGATTGCATCAATGGCACGACGCATGGCCGTAATCATCTCTTCAACCGTGGATTCCACATAGCGGAGATCAAAAAGATATTCGCCGCTCAGTTTCTCGCCCATATCGGCGATTATCTCAAGGGCCGAATTGTTTGCTTTGAGTACTTCACGAAACTGGGAGAATACGAGAGGGAGTGGCCGACAGGTCTTGGGAGTGAGCCAACGTGGGGCGGAAAATCCTTTCAGGAAGTCACGGAGGGGCATGCTGTGCGGTCCTGAAAAAATCAGCATGGGAACAGGTCAGGCACCCCTTTCCCGCCCCATGCTGATTAAAAATAGTTACGAAATTAGATCAGTGACTGCCGCCACCCTTCTTGAAAATGGCACCAACTGCCAAACCTGCGATCAAGGCAATGATAACAGCCATTATGCCATACAAGCCGGCTTGGTCAAAGGCCATTTTTGAAAGGGCTGCAACCATCCCGGTACTCTTGACCTCAAAATGGGTCGTGGCCCGATCAACAAGCTTGCCGTTTCTGGCGGCAAGAACCTCAACCGTATAGATCCCCGGAGGGGCCTGATAGGGCCAGGCAACATTCACTTGATAGGTGTTACCGTCCACTCCATGCTGGCGGACAACAGTTCCTTCCTGAACGTCATAGACCTTTTCCTGCTTCTTGAACTTAAGGTATTCATCGAACCATTTCCCGTCCGCCGGTTTCCCCGTACTGTCTTCAATCCGGATGTGTCCGCGCAGGGCGTCGTAGCCGAGCATATTCTGATTGAGTTCGGCAGCGCCCAGAATACGGCTCAGATCTGCGGTACTGTGCAGCATATAGATGCGTGGCGCATCCTTGAACTCCAAGGTGCCCTTTTTCATCCAGACCAAACCACCGACCTTTTCCTTGTATTTCAAAGCGGTATCAGCCGGTTCGCTGGTAATGGTGACAATCAGGTCATCGGCACTGGCGCTCTGACCGGTGATCGAGAGCTGCGCACCATGATAGGTGAAGGTGATGGGAATGTTATCGGGAGTAACCGAGCAGGTCAAGGCCTGGGCTGCGGGTACGGACAGGACGGCAAGCCCGAAGAAAGCAACGGCCGCGGCAACAAGATGGTGCGAAAAATTCTTGAGTGTGCGTTTCATATTAGTGGCCTCCCGCATAGGAAAGAAGAATGGAAGGCTCCATAACCAGCTCCAGAACAATCTTGACCGTAACCGCAAGAACGATGATGGAAAGCAAAATCTTCAACTGGTCGCCATGGAGCTTCTTCCCGAGCACGGTCCCGATCTGGGCGCCAAAAACCGAACCTATAAGGAGAAGCAGGGCAAGCATAAAATCAACCGTATGGTTGGAGTACGCCTGGAGATAGGTGACCTCGATGCAGGTGAAAAGGATCTGAAAGAGGCTGGTTCCCACGACCACATGCATGGGCATCCGCAACATGTAGATCATTACGGGCACCATAAGGAATCCGCCGCCAACCCCCATGATCGCGGCAAGAACACCGACAAAGGTACCAAGAACGAGAGGCACCAGAGCCGAGTGGGTGACCCCGGATTTCTCAAAGTAAACCTGTAAAGGCAGGGACGCAAAAAAGCCAACCTTCTTCGCTTTCACCGCAGTTGCCGAGGCGGCAGCGGCCGGAGCCTGCTTGGGCTTGCGCATGGCATTGAGGCTTTCAACAAACATGAAGCTGCCCACCCCACCCAACATGATCACATAGGTCATTTTGATCATGAAATCCGCGCCGCCGGTGGCACGCAAAATCTTGATCACCTGAACGCCCGCTGCGCCGCCGGCAAAACCGCCGATCAAAAGATAAAGCCCCATCTTGAAATCAACGTTACCGAGACGCCAGTGGGAAAAGGTTCCGGAAGCGGAAGCAGCCACGATCTGGTTGGCATCCGTTGCCGCGGCAATTGTCGGCGGAATGCCGATCATCATCAGGAGCGGGGTCATGAGAAACCCCCCGCCCACCCCAAAGAGGCCGGACAACAGGCCGACCCCCAGTCCCAGGCCCATTACCACCAAATAATTCACACTGGTGAGGGCTATTGGCAAATACATGTACATCTTCTTCCTCCCTTACTCATTCTTATTGTGTTGCAATACATTAAAGAAAATGTCGGTCTTTTCACTGTCCGCCGGGGAAATTTCTCCCGGCGACGAAGCATGGGACCGGCTGTTAACCTCGGAAATAGCTCGTTCAAGCGTTGATGCGTCCCATGGAGTCATGATAGCAGACCACAGGTCGGGCAGATACCAATTTTCGCTGCTCTGCAACTGCTTGCGCAACAGGTTCAGCCAAAGGGTTTTACGCTCCCAGCCCTTCCGGTCATTGACCCCGAGGACAAGGCAGAAGATTCGGTGCGCGCACAAAAACCTGATGAGCGGCTCACCGGTCAGCCTTTCCAGAATATGCGTATGAATCTTTACCCCTTCCTGGCTGCCGAGCCTGGTTGCGAGAGAAACCAATTGCTCCTGTTTCTCCCTGGCCGCAGAACTCTTTCTGTCCGCGCTCCTCCGGTCCTCCTTGCAAACAGCATGCAGAATTCCGGTGGTTCGCCGGGCAAGCGCAACGGCATGGATGGTGGCGGAAAGATCGACACTGGCGCCAGTCAGGAGGAGTGCAATACCAGCTTCCATGGACGCTCCTCGGATGCCTTGTTTGGGCAATCTTTGCCGGAGCTAAATGCACTAACCATGCCACTAGATCTATCTTGTTGTTTGCGTGTTGTTTTGTATGATTGCCAGAAAGTAGAATGGGGGGAATACTGTTCACTTTTGAAACGGTAACCATGCAACTAATTGTAATAATGGTATTTTTTGGAGTTGAAACAGTTGTTCCATACTGGAACAACAACGGGGAAATCGCCGGAAAACAAGGGGGGTGGCGACTATTTCTCGGAAAAAAAGTTAAGATCCTTGAGCCGCCGCCACAGGGTGGTGCGGGAAATACCAAGCAGACGAGCAGTCTCCGTCTGGTTGAAGCCGGTACGCCGGTATACCTCGCTGATATGCTCCTGCTCCAGAGCCTTCAGGTGGCTGGCGTTTTTTTCCGGTACCGGGGGCTGAATTTCCCCAAAAAAGATATCCGGGGGAAGATCCCTGGCCGTGAGAACCGACTCACGGGAAAGGGCCACTGCCCGCTCCACGATATTCTGCAGTTCCCTGACGTTTCCGGGGAAGGTATACGAGGAAAGCGCATCCAGAAAATCCGAGGCGATTTCCGGCACGGGTTTACCGAACTGCGTAGCAATTTGCGCGACAAAATATTCAACAAGCAGCGGGATATCCTCCCGCCGTTTGCGAAGCGGCGGGATATTAATCATCACCACCTTAAGGCGGTAAAAAAGATCCTGACGGAACTCGCCGGCGGCGATCATCTTCTCGATATCCCGATTGGTCGCGGCAATGAGCCGCACATTGATACTGACCGGGGCGACGCCGCCCACCCGGAGCAAGGTCCGCTCCTGGATAACCCGCAGCAGTTTGATCTGCATGGGGATGGGCATCTCGCCAACCTCATCGAGAAAAACGGTGCCGCCATTGGCCGCCTCAAGCAACCCCAGCTTGGTGCTCACCGCGCCGGTAAAGGCGCCCTTCTCATGGCCGAAAAGCTCGTTGGCCACCAATTCTTCACTGAATGCCCCGCAATTAAATGGGATAAAGGGATGCTGACCGCGACCGCTGGTACTGTGGAGAGCCTTGGCCACCAATTCCTTGCCGGTGCCGCTTTCCCCCTGAATAAGCACGTTACAGTTCAGCGGCGCGATCTGGCGGATGGTTTTGAAGATTTCGAGCATGGCAGGGGAACGGCCGATTATGCCGGCGAAACGATCGGCAAGTCCGGACTCGGACTCAAGGGTGCCGGACAGCCCGCCGCCTTGCAGAGCATCGCGTACAGCGTTGCGCAGCTCCTCAAGCCGAAAAGGCTTGGCAAGGTAGTGATAGGCTCCAGCCTTCATGGCCCGGACAGCATGATCGACCGAGGCATAGCCGGTCATCAAGATAACCTTGGTTGCCGGGGCCAATGCGGTAACCCGCAGCAAGATATCAAGGCCGTCGGCATCGTTGAGACGCACATCCGTAACCAGAACATCCGCCGGAACTTCGGAAAAACGCGCCATCGCCTCCGAGGCGGTGACAAAACCCTCCACCTCGTAGCCATCCTTGCCCAGGGCCTGGACAAGGCGCCGAACTGTAACGATTTCATCGTCGAGGATATAGATGCGAATTTTTTGCGAAGTATTTTCTGTCATCTCAGATTTTTCTCAGGAAAATGGCGGCAGCGGGCTTGAGCCTCTCATCCATCGGAGGCATTGCCAGACTAGCACGCTCCCTGCACCTTGCAAAGTGATTTTTCACTTTAGGGGTTGCGTCCTCGCTCTTGCAGCATCAGAGAAAAACAGATAGGCTTTTTCAAGAACCTGACGTATTTTCAGCTCCAGACACCACCAATCAGACACCCCCCAAAAAACAGAGAGCAGCGTGGAGCCATGTCTCAAGCCAAGCACACCAAACCAGCCGCAGCAGATTGCCCGCAACTGCAGCTTGTCTGCATTTTCTGCGGGGGCGAGGCGCTCCTTTCCGGACGCTGACATAACGGGTCGGTACTCTGCACGGTGTGCGGAATGGAATCTCCGGTAGAACCGTATCGGGAGCAGATCGAACAGTGGCAGGAGAAGGTCTGCGACTGCCTTTACCAGGAACAGGCTTCTTAATCATTCCCCATACAGGCTGACACTTTTCTTGATTGCACAGATAAAGAGACGAGAGAAAAAGACGGAAAGGGATGGTCAGATTTTATACCGCTTGTAGATTTCCAGACGAACCGGACACGCACAGGTGTGAAGGCTCCCATACCTTTTCCGGTAGGAGCAATCCTCATCCCCCCGGCCAGCAAAATAAAAAGTATCGCCATCTATGGGATATGCCGGGCGACAATAGATAGTTTTCTCCCTGCAGACATGGGCCTTTGTGCAGAGAGGGGCACTGATCTCTTCCTTCATCTCATCATTCATCTATCTTTCCCGGCGTTGGGTTGTAAGGATTAAGCACCCTAGCACACTGAAAATACAACGCACAATACGGAAAAAATACGGGTCAGCACACAGTCACTGTCCGTTTCAATGGGAGGCAGGCAAAAAGGTGTTGCGGGAACAATATCCGCAATCTCCCAGACAAAGAGAGAAAGTTGCTTTATTTTTTATGCACTGAGACGTAGGAATGGAGCTCCTGCATAGCCTCTTTATAACAGTCAGGACAATAGGAATGCGATGGCAACACCCCTGCTTCTTTTTGCAGGTATTCTTCGACACTCTGCCACTGCCCGCTACCCGGCTCTTTTCCCTTGTCGTTTCTGATTTTTTTACACACTGAACAAATGGGAAGAAAGTCCTCATACACCTTCAGCCGTTTTTTCATCTCTTGCTTTTCAAGGCAATTCCCAAGGCGCAGAGCCAGATCCGCATACACATAAGGTTTGAGCAAATAATCATCGGCTCCGTTTCGCAAAGCCTCAATGGCCGAAGTGATATCCCCAAATCCCGTAAGGATAATTACTCCTATATCAGAGCTCCTCTCTTTTGCCCCCTTCAGTACTTCTATCCCCGACATCCCTTCCATACAGAGATCGGTCAGCACCAGATCGTAATAATGCTCCTGCAGGGCTGCAATCGCAGCTTTGCCGTCGGCAACCGCAGTGACGGCATAGCCCATTTCCTCAACATCCCGGCACAGGGTGCGGCGAATGATCTCTTCATCATCAACCACCAGTATATTCTTTCGCCACCGGCTCGCTTTTTCGGTCATGTCCGCCCCTCCACCGGCAAAAAAACAGTAAAGGTGGAGCCGATACCGGAAGAGCTCTCAACCTCGATTGTCCCACCGTGCCTGGTCACGATACCGTAACTGACTGCCAGGCCAAGCCCGGTGCCCTTGACCGCTGATTTTGTGGAAAAAAAAGGCTCAAAAATCTTGGGCTGATCCTCCGCGGCAATCCCATGTCCGGTGTCTTGAAACTGCACCGCGACATATCCATCCCGGCACTCCGTCCGCACGGTTATGGTGCCTTTTCCCCCGACAATCGCCTCTTCGGCGTTGGTGAGAAGATTGAGAAACACCTGCTTGAGCTGGTCCTCCACCGCTTGGATCCGTGGCAAGGAGAGCGCAAATTCCTTGATCAAGGAGATGCCATTATTCTTGAGATTCTTTCGACACAGGAGGAGAATATCCTCCAGGGCGGCATGCACATCCACCGACGCCTCTATGCCGCTGGTCGGACGATTAAAACTCTGCAGATCCTTGGTAAGCTTGGCTATGCGCTCGCACTCCCGGATGGCCAGCTGCACCATCAAGACATTCTCCCCCTCAAGCTTGCTATGTCGCTGCAAGCCGTCCAGAACATTGCGGATGCCGCAGATGGGATTATTGAATTCATGGGCAATGGAAGCGGCCAGCTTACCAACCGCACCTAATTTTTCCGCATGCAGCAGCTGCCGGTAGGTCTTTTCCAGTTCGGCCGTGCGCTCTCCTACCCGTAATTCAAGAAGTTCCCGTGCCTCCCGCTCCCGGTTTTCTTCGTTTTTTCGTTCGGTAATATCCGTGCCGATACTGAGTTTTGCCCGAATATCTCCCATCCATTTAATAGCCCGATCATGATGCTCATACCAACGGCCGGTGACGGTATTCTGATTTTCCCAGACATAGACCCCGCTCCGACCTTGTTTGGAGTCATTGACGGCCTTCACCTTTTCGCTGCTGCAGAAAGCACAGGGGCCATCCTGTCCGCACTGCATGACCGTCCAGCAAATCCGGCCGGCACCTTCCCCGAAAATCTCCCGAGCATAACGATTCATAAAGAGAATCTCATGGCTGGTCATATTGACCACATAAATAATCGCGTCTAGGCTGTCGAGCACCGTGAGCAGACGCCGATGCGCCCGGGCCAGACTCTTTTCAACCTTTGACCGTTCGGCGATTTCCTTATGCAGTTGTTCGTTTGTCTGGGTCAGGCTGTGGGTCCGTTCCGCAACGAGCCTGGAAAGATGATCGCTATACTGCTGCATCCGCGATTCATCCTCCTTGCGCTTGGTGATATCACGAAGCAAGGCCAGGATCGCTCCGTTCTCCTCTTCCGGGATGGCGAGAAAATTAAGCAACAGCCGCTTTGCGCCGAGAAGAATTTCTTCATCCTCCCCCGCGCACACGGGCTGCTGGCTCGCCGCCTCGACAAAAAGGCGCACGGCAGAGGCATATGGTTCGGTAAAAAGGTCGGGAAAGTTTGCGCCAAGAAGTTTCTCTTCGGGCTGACCAAACAAGGCAAGAGCGCTGGCATTGACATAGATGATTTTCTGGGCGTGGGTAAAATGGACCACACCTTCCGACATGTGGTCAAGAACCAACTCGAGATGTTTTTGCGAGTACAACAGCTCCTTGGTGACTTCTCGCTGGTAGATACCCTCAATCCCGATGATTATTGGCTCACGGGATGGCTGCTTGTCGGAATTGGCAATGAGTTCTTGCACATGGAGGAAGAGATTCTTGGTTGCCCCCTTGGCAATGCAGGCATCGGCGCCGTAAGACAGAAAATCGGTTTCCCCTTCTCTGGCGATGGCGGAGAGGATGACAATAAATACCCCGTGCAGATGCGGCATGCTGCGAACAATGCGACAGAGCTTGTCTCCGCTGATATTGGGCATAACCAGATCGACAAACATGATATCCGGAACAAACGCATCAAGGACATCCAGGGCCGAAAGACCATCCTGGGCAACACGCACCTCATGGCCATCCTTTTCCAGAAAGTTGGACATGATTTCAAGGATCAATGGATGGTTGTCCACCACCAAAATCTTTTTGGGCATGGGCGATCCCCTTAGAGAAAAAGACCGAAAATGACGCATCCTTTACTGGAAGATAAAAACGAGAACGGCTTTCTTTTCTTATATACCAACCGGATGTAAAAATCAAAAACGCTGACTGCGTTTTTCAGGTCTTCACTGTCTGGGGGAAACAGAAAAAACCTGAGCGCTCCGCTCACTGATTCCCCGCCGGATAACCTCCTTATTATAGGCGGCAAGCGCGTCACGGCGCTTAAGCATCCCCACCACCCAGCGGTTGTCCGTGTCCTCCACCACCGGAATCTCTTCCAGCCCCTTTGCATCAAAAAGGCTCATGGCGGTATGCAGGTTGTCTTCGGGCGTAAGGACAACTACCTTGCGGGTGCAGATATTCCCCACCCGGGCGGAAAGCCGCAGCTCTTCGTCGTGGAGAATACTTTTCACGTCCTGCAGCGAGACAACCCCAATCATCCTGCCGCTTTCATCGATTACCGGAAAATAAAAACTGTCCCGGGTCATGCTGAAGATGGTCAACAACTGGTCCACGTTGGCCTGCTCGCTGATAAAATCCACATCCTCGCTGACCACCCTGCCGACCTTGATGGACTTCATCACCGAAATTTCTCTTCCCTCATGGAGATCAATGCCATCCCGGCTGAAATCCACGGTATCAATGGAATCAGGATTCAAACGGGCGGCCACCACCGTCCCGATAATACTGGAAAGCATGATGGGGATAATAATGAGATAATTGCCCGTCATTTCAAAGAGAAGAAAGATGGCGGTGAGCGGCGCATGGGTGGCGGCGGCTAGAAAAGCGCCGATGCCCACCGCGGCATAGGCCCCGGAATTGGCGGTATACTGGGGCAAGAGATAATGGGCGATGGCACCGAATGAGCCGCCGGTAACCCCGCCGATAAAAAGGGCCGGGGCAAAAACACCGCCCGCGCCGCCGGAACCCAAGGTAAGCGCGGTTGCCGCGATCTTAAGAAAAATCAGCAACCCCATCACCCAGAGCACCCCCTGCCCACTCAACACCACTTCCAGGTAATGATAGCCGTCTCCCATGACCTGCGGAAAGCCAATGGCCAACAAGCCGACGGCAAGGGCACCGAGCAGGGGCTTGAGCTGGGGATGCAGGCCGAGCGCGGCAAAACGGTCACGGATCGTATAAAATACATTGATATGCAAAACCGCCACCAACCCCATGACCACGCCCATCAGCGAATAAAGCGGGATTTCGACAAAGGAATTGACAATCTCGTAGGCAGGGATGGGGAAGGCCGGGGAACCGCCATAGTAGCCGCGGGAAACAACGGTCGCCATGGCCGAAGAGATTACCAGGGCGGCGAAGGAACCAATTTCGTAAGTGCCCAACAGGACGATCTCGGCGGCGAAAAAGACCCCGGCAATGGGGGCGTTGAACATGGCCGCCACCCCGCCGGCGCACCCGGCGGCGATAAAAACCTTCATCCGACTGCCGGAAACCCGAAAGAACTGCCCGACCTGCGAGCCCACCGCCCCGCCCACCTGGGCAATGGGCCCCTCGACCCCGGCCGAGCCGCCGGTGCCAATGGTCAGAGCGCAGGAAAGAATCTTGATAACGATGGTCCGAAACCGGACAATACCGCCTTCGAGATTGACCTGGCGCAAAAATTTAGGGAACCCGTAGCCGTTCACCTCCCCGGGAAACAACAGGGAAAGAGGGATGAGCAACACCATGCCGCAGACGGGGATCAACGGCAAGAGCAGCAGGTACAGCCCCCCATTTGCCAGCCCGAGAAGTGCTGAGCCGCCAACAAAGATATGCTCATGAACCAGGGCAACAGTGGTGCGAAACAAAATATTTACCGCCCCGGCCGCCAAGCCGATACAGGCGGCGATGGCGGTCACCCGGAAATTCTCACCCGGCAATATTCTTCTGATCTTTGTTTTCATATTTTCCCCGGAGTCTCACAACCCAACACCCTTGCCTGACGCAAGAAATACGCATCGGTCATCCCGGCGATAAAATCGCGCGCCATCTCCGCAGGCTGTCGTCCGGCAAAATACTCCTGACCCTGCTCCTGCAAAAAAATTGCATACATTTCCGCCTGACGCTCCTGTTTGGCAAACTGCTCAAGGCAGGAAGCGAAGAGCACTCGGTAACAATCGGTAATCTTGCCAAGCCCCTGCTTGATGGCCGGGTTCAGATAGATCCGCTCGTAGTTGAACCCCTTCAGCTCCTTCAGCCCGGCGGCAACCTCCTCGCTGAAGGCGATGGCCCCATCCTGCAGACCATTGGCGATCAAATCGGTCACCAAGCGGTAGACCATGCTGCCGTTGGTCCGGCCAAAGATCTCCTGGCAACGAGCGGGGATATCATTACGGCTGACAAGAGCAAGCTCGATGGCATCTTCAATGTCCCGGCCGATATAGGCGATGGTGTCGGCAAAACGGACAACACATCCCTCCATGGTCATGGGGATCAGCTCCAGGCGGCGATCAAGCCCTTTGGCTGCAGCCTCCCGGTCAAAGTCGGCAAAGCTCTTGCCGCGCACGGGGGCAAGGCGTCGATTGTGGATCTCCCCATCATGGCACATAATGCCGTCCAGGGTTTGCAGGGTCAGATTCCAGCCCCTCCCCTGCCGTTCGATGCGTTCTAAAAACTGGACACTTTGCAGATTATGCTGAAAGGAGGGCAATCCGTGTTCACGACAGAGGGCGTCGAGAACCTTCTCCCCATCATGGCCAAAGGGCGGATGCCCGATATCATGGCCCAGGGCGATGGCCTCGATGAGATCCTCATTGAGGCGCAGATAGCGGCCGATGGTCCGGGCGATCTTTGCCACCAGCTGCACATGCAGAACCCGGTGGGTGATATGGTCGTTTTTCACCATATAAAACACCTGGGTTTTATCGATGTAGCGCGTATAGGCCCGCGAGTGCAGAACCCGGTCGCCATCAACGGCAAAGGACTGCCGGTGATCCTCTTCCTGCCCTTCCTCAGGCCGCCGCCTGATTCCCTCGCTGCTTAAACTGGCAAACGGCGACAACCGTTCGGCCTCAAGAGCGTTCAGCTGTTTTTTCAAGGCAAGCAAATGGGGGGTGGTCATGTGACGCATATTTTTCAAGGTCCGTTTCTCTCGTGGGCAAGGCAAAAACAAACTATATCCCAACAAACCCATCCGCACAATGCCTTGTCGTCTTATGGTCCCTTACCGAATATGCATCCCGGCGAGTAAGGCTATTCAAGGCATTGCCTGAGCCCCGGCATCCACAACAATCATGCTGCCGATTTCACTGTATCATTTTCCCCGTGCGATTTTCAGATAATTAGGTAACAATACCTAGAAAGAAGCCGATAAAAACCGTGCACTCTTCTTTTCCGACAAGGATACCACCGGTGCCTCTCCCACGCCCGCTAGCCATTATCAGCCATCCCCACTATCTTGCCCACGATACCGGCGGCGGCGAGCATCCGGAAACACCGAGCCGGATCAGCTCCTTGCTGGCGAAACTTAAGGCCTCGCCGTTTAGAGAGCAGCTCACTTTTTTTGAACCCCGCAGGGCGGAACGGCACTGGCTAACAACCTTTCATGACGAGCATTACCTCTTCCGTCTCGAAGAGAGCGCCCTTTCCGGGAAAACCTATCTTGACCATCCGGATAACCAGCTCTGCTTTGATTCCTACGAGGCAGCCCTGCTTTCGGCTGGGGCGGGACTTACCGGTATCGACCTGTTGGAAGACAAGGAAAATCTGGTTTTCTGCGCGGTCCGGCCGCCTGGGCATCACGCCGAAGCCAACCTGGCCCTGGGTTTTTGCTTCCTGAACAACTGCGTGCTGGCCGCCCGCTACTGGCAGCAGCAGTATGGCCGCAAAAGAATTCTCATCCTCGACTTCGACGCCCATCACGGCAACGGCATCCAAAGCGGTTTTGAGGAAGACCCGGAGGTGTTCTACCTCAGCCTGCACGAGCATCCCACCTTCAGTTTTCCCGGCAGCGGCTATGCGGAAGAAACCGGCACAGGCCCAGGGAGAGGAGCCACCCTGAATATCCCCTTGCCACCCGGGGCCGATGATCAAATGGTGCTCAATGCCATTACCCGAAGGATTGAACCAGCCCTGGCCGCCTTTGGGCCGGAACGGATCATTGTCGCGGCGGGCTTTGACGGCCACCGCGCTGACGACATGTCCGGCCTTGCCTATTCAACCGCACTCTACGGCAAGCTTGGCGAATACCTCGCTGACTGGGCGCAGCGATACTGCCAGGGCAAGCTGTTGTCCATTCTCGAAGGCGGCTACCACCTGGAAAGTCTGGGCGAGAGTGCGGCCAGCTATCTCAACGCCTTAAGCAACCACAGTACAGAGGAATAACCATGTTCATTACCCAATACATGACGAGAAACCCGGTGACCATTTCGCCGGAGACCACCCTCACCGAGGTGCGGGAAATTCTTAAAAACGGCAAGTTCCGCCACCTGCCGGTGGTGGACAAAGAAAACCATTTGGTCGGTGTCGTCACCGATCGGGATCTGCGCTCGGCCTCCCCTTCCTCGGTGCTTTCCGAAGAGCGGATCAAGGCCTGTCTTTCGGAGCTCGACCCGACCCCGGTCAGCGCCATCATGAGCCGCACTTTTTTCACCTTAAACCCCGTATCCACCCTGGATGACGCCCTGATCCTCCTCGACCGGGAGAAAATCGGAGCCCTGCCCGTGGTGGATCAGGAGCAGCGGGTCATCGGCATGTTTTCCATGCGCGATCTCATGGGTGCCTACCGTCGCCTTTTCGGCCTCGGCGAACGGGGCAGCGCCATGATTGTGGTGGAGCATGACGGGAAGCGCAAACCGCTTTCCCGCATCGCCAAGGTGCTCGAAGAGCACAGCATTCGCTTCACTCGCCTCATTCGCACCGAGGCGGAGGACGAGGTGCCGGAACGCATCTATCTGCGGGTCAACACCTACAATGTCAGCGCCGTACACCATGCCCTTGCCGAGGCGGGTTTTTCCGTGGTCCTGCCGAAATTCCCAGATTTTATTGGCTAGCACACCACAATTTCCTATAGGATGACATTATGCTCCAGCCGCTTTTTTACCCGGAATCCATCGCTGTTCTCGGCGCTTCCCGCACCCCGGGCAAGGTCGGCCACGATATTATCGCCAACCTGCTGGCCAGCGGCTACGGAGGGAGGATTATCCCGGTAAATCCGGCGGCATCGGAGGTGCTGGGGTTGCCCTGTTTGCGCGAGATCAAACAAGCCGAGCAAAAGACAGATCTGTGCATCATCGCGCTTCCCAGTGCTTTAGTGCTGGAGGCGGTGCGTGCTTGCCTCGATGCCCAAGCCGGGGCAATCACCGTTATCAGCTCCGGGTTTAAGGAAACAGGGGTGGAGGGGGCTGAACTCGAACACCGGATCGCCGAACTCTGCCAAAGCCACAAGGTACCTCTTCTTGGCCCCAACTGCCTGGGGCTGATCAATACCGAAAACCGGATGAATGCCTCCTTTGCCAGCCGCATGCCGCAACCGGGTTGCATCTCGGTCATCTCCCAGTCCGGCGCCATTTGTACCGCCCTGCTTGATCTGGCCGCTGCACGCCACACCGGGATCGCCAAGATGGTGAGCATCGGCAACAAGGCGGATCTCAACGAGGGCGATCTCCTCATCGCCCTGGCTGGTGACGCACAGACCAAGGTGATTATCGCCTATCTGGAAGACATCACCTGCGGGGACGAGTTTGTCAAAGCGGCAACCGAGGCCTCCAGCAAAAAGCCGGTGATCATCCTGAAATCCGGCACCACCGTGGCCGGGCAAAAAGCCGCCTCCTCCCACACCGGGGTTCTGGCCGGGGCGGAAATCGCTTACGGCGCGGCCTTCATGCGCTCGGGCGTCATCCGGGCCGACAACTTCGAGGCCCTGGCCGACTATGGAGCCCTCTTTGCCATGCAGCCCCTGCCCAAAGGCAAACGGGTGCTGATCATCACCAATGCGGGCGGCCCAGGCACCATGGCCGCCGATGCCGTGGAAAAATCCGGGATGACCGTGGCAACCCTGGACCGCAACACGGCCTCGGCCCTGCGCCAAAAACTGCCCCTTGCGGCCAGCATCGGCAACCCCATCGACGTGCTGGGCGATGCCGAACCGGACCGCTATGTTGCCGCCCTGGAAGCTGCCCAAGAAGACGAGGCGGTGGATGCCGTTATCGTTATTCTCACCCCCCAGGCCATGACCAAACCAGCGGAAACAGCCCGGGCCATTGCCGGTTGTCATAAAGGCGACAAGCCGGTGGTGGTCGCCTTTATGGGCGGGGCCGATGTCATGCCAGGCCGCGAGGAACTGGTCGCCGCAGGCTTGCCCGATTATCCCTCCCCGGAACGGGCCGTGGCCGCGCTCAAGGCCATGGTGGAATATGCCGCCTGGCGCAAACGGCCGCCCCGGATGGTGGCCCGTTTCCCTGTAAACCGGAGACGGGTGGAACGCATCATCACCCGCCGACAGCGGACCAACCGCTTGCAGATCGGCGAGGTCAAGGCGAAAAGCATCCTCCAGGCCTACGGTTTCCAGATTCCCCAGGGATATTTGGCCAGCAATGTCGGCGAGGCCATGGAAATAGCCGAACGCATCGGCTATCCGGTGGCCATGAAGATCGTCTCCCCAGACATCATCCACAAATCCGATCTGGGCGGAGTCCGGCTCAATGTGACCAGTTCCGAGGCAGTGGCAGACGCCTACGATCTCATGATGCTCCGCATCAGCCAACGTGCGCCGGAAGCCTGGATTGAGGGAATCTACGTGGAAAAGATGCTGAGCCGCGGCCTTGAGGTGATCATCGGCATGAGCCGCGATCCGCAGTTTGGCCCCATGCTCATGTTCGGCCTGGGCGGCATCTTTGTCGAGGTGATGAAGGATGTCACCTTCTACCTGGCGCCGATCACCAATGAGGAAGCGATCCAGATGCTGATGAGTACCCGCTCCTACGAAATCCTTAAAGGGAAACGCGGCCACAAGGGCGTTGACCTTGCGGGCATTGCCAACGGCCTCCAGCGGATCAGCCAGTTGACCACCGATTTTCCGCAGATTGCCGAACTGGACATCAACCCGTTCATTGTCGGCGAATCAGGGACCGAGCCGGTGGTGGCGGACGCGAGAATGACCCTGCAGGCTCCGGGGGTGACGCGATGAGCAGTCCAAATACTTACGATCCTGACTGGCAGAAGAAATACAGCGACATGATCGCCACCCCATACCAGGCGGCGGCAAAAATCAAACCGGGCCAGCGGGTCTTTATCGGCACCGCCTGCGCCGAACCGGTTTTGCTGGTCAAAGCCCTGACCGAGCGGTCCGCCGAACTGGCCGACGTGGAGATCATCCAGCTGCTCACCAAGGGGGACGCACCGTATGCCAGCTTGAGCCTGGCCGACTGCTTCACGGTAAACAGTTTTTTTATCGGCGCCAATATCCGGGAGCATATCCAGCAAGGGCTCGGCAACTATACGCCCACCCTGCTCTCCGACATTCCCAAGTTGTTCAATTCCGGCCAGCTCCCCATCGACGTGGCCCTCATCCAGGTAACACCGCCGGACGAACGCGGCAAGGTGAGCTTGGGCGTTTCGGTGGACATCATCAAAAGCGCGGCGGAAAACGCCTCGCTGGTTATCGCCCAGGTAAACCCGATGATGCCCAAAACCCTTGGCGACAGCTTTCTTGACATCTACGATCTCGACCTTCTGGTGCCGGCGGCAACCCCCATCATCGAACGGGAATCCACGCCGGTCTCCGAGGATACCCGCCGCATCGGCGAGCACATCGCCGCCCTGATCGAAGACGGGTCAACGATCGAATTCGGCATCGGCCGCATCCCCCACGCCCTGGTGGAATTCCTGCACAACAAAAAAGACCTTGGCATCCATACGGAGATGCTCACCGACTCCATCATCGACCTGGTGGAATCCGGCGCAGTGACCGGCAACCGAAAGTCCACCGACAAGGGACGGATCGTGGCCAGCTTCTGCATGGGCACCCAGCGACTTTACGACTACATCGACAACAATCCCCTCTTCTGCTTCCGGCCCACGGAGTATGTCAACGATATCCACATCATCGGCAGACAGCACAAGATGGTCTCCATCAACATGGCCCTTGAAATCGACCTCACCGGCCAGGTCTGCGCCGACTCCCTGGGCTCCCTTTTTTATTCCGGCATCGGCGGCCAGGTGGATTTCAACCGGGGCGCGGCCCGCTCCATCGGGGGCAAAGCCATTATCGCCATGGAATCAACGGCCAAGGAGAAAACCATCTCCCGCATCGTCACCCGGTTGACTCCGGGCGCCGGGGTGGTCACCACCAGGGGTGAGGTCCATTACGTGGCCACCGAGTACGGCATCGCCTACCTGCACGGCAAAAGTGTGCAGGAACGGGCCTTGGCCCTGATCAGCATCGCTCACCCAAGTTTTCGGGAACAGCTGTTCAAGGAAGCCATCGAGGCGCGCTATCTCCGCCAGGATCTCGGCGAGGTGGAGGGCCGCTTCATGATCGCCTCCAAAGAGATGAACACCACCATGCTGCTGGAAGACGGCACCCAGATCAATTTCCGGCCCGTTCATCTCACCGATGAACCCCGGATGCGGGACATCCTCTATGCCCTTTCCCAGGAAACCCTCTATTACCGGTTCATGACCCACAGCCAGCGCTTCGGCCACAAGCAGATCCAAAACTTCGTTTACATCGACCACCGCAAGGACGCGGCCATCGTCGGCACCCTACCGGAAGTGCACGGCGAGGAGATCATCGCTATCGGCCGCTACTACCTGGACGAAAAAACCAATCGGGCCGAGGTGGCCTTTATTGTCCGCGACGAATGGCAGAACAAGCAGATCGGCACCTTTCTTTTCCGACATCTGGTGACCATTGCCAAGAAAAACGGCATTGGCGGCTTTTCCGCCGAGGTGCTCCGGGAGAACAAACGGATGCAGGCCATCTTTCTCCATTGCGGCTTCACGGTTAAAAGCAGCCTGGAGGAAGACGTTTACAGCTTCCAGATTGATTTCTAATCGGCTATCATCTCCCCGGGGGGGGTAAAAATCTGGCTACGGAGGGAGAGATGGTTTCCCCAGTCACAAACGATGTTGCCCAAGAAAATATTCGAATCATGGTTGTGGAAGACGTGGATTTCAACCTGGACATCCTTGCCAGTATTCTGGCAGAGCGGGGCTGGCAGGTTGTTGGTGCCACCAGCGGGGAAGCAGCCCTTGCCATTCTGGCCCAGGACCTTGATTTTCAGGTCATCCTGATGGATATCGGCTTGCCCGGCATTGACGGCATTGAGGCAACGCGCAGGATCAAGGAAAACCCGGCGACCAGAGCAATTCCGGTTATCGCCCTTACGGCCGAGACCGCCAGCGAACGGGATCGATTTTTAGCCGCAGGCCTTGATGGATATGCGGAAAAAAACTTCGAGCCGGCACAGCTTTTTGCCGTAATTGAAAGGCTGTGCCCTGCCTGCGGCAATCAACAAGATCAGGGCCCAGCCTTGACGAGCCCGGCAGAGCATCTTGCCTTGGATTTCAAGGCACTGCTTGCCACTTACGGAGACAAGACGATCCTCGCCCGGATAGCCAAGGCCTTCTTTGCCGACACCGACAAAGAACTTCTCCTGCTTGGCAAGGCAATGGCCGAGAGCGACCAGACAACGATACTTGCCTGCTGCCACAGCCTTAAAGGGGCTTGCTCTCTCTTCACCGCACAAGAACTGGCCACGGCAGTGACAGAGCTTGACTCTTGCATCCGAGCAGGGAAAAGAAAAGAGGCCTTCACGGTCTGGGACAAGGTGGTTTCTGCCCAAGAGTCGTTGCGCGAACATGCGACAAGCCAACTCAACCTGACGCGACAAAACGCATAAACCGTTTATGGATCAAGACTATTCAAACATCCTGATTGTCGATAATGCGGAATTTATCCGAATGGTTGTCCGGTTGCGCCTGGAAGGCGCCGGAGTCCCACCCAAAAATATTTACGAGGCGGAAAACGGACAAGAAGCTTACGACCTTATGGACGAAAAAGGGATATGCAACATCCTCTGCGATTATGAAATGGCGGTGATGGATGGGATTCAACTTGCAACCAGACTGCTCATTACCGAACAGCGCCAAGGTCTACGCTTTGTTCTGTTCAGCGGCACCCCCCCGGCGAAGATCACCGCGGCTCTGGCCGACAGCAGGTTAAACATTCCGGTCATCCCCAAAACCCAACTCAGGGAAAACTGGCTGCAAACAGATTTTATCAGGATCTGGTTTCCAGAACTTGCCAGCAATCTGTTGTTGCAACAAAAATAAAGTGGTTCATTCCAAAACCTGCCGATATGTTCTATAATATTTGCACAGGATGAAATGCTTCCTATTTAAGCGGAGGCACCACAGTAAATCTTGATTTCCGGAGGAGGGTGATGGATGAAGATACTCATTGTCGATGATGAAATTACAGCCAGAACCATTCTCCGGAATCATCTGGAGCAGAGCATCCCGGGGTGTGAGCTCTTTGAGGCGGCAAATGGCACCGAGGCAATATTCCGTTACCTGAAATACAAGCCGGATGTCGTTCTCCTTGATCTTATAATGCCGGTGGTGGATGGAGAGACCTTTCTTGCCATCATTGAGGATGCCTTCCAGAAAGGGTTTCTCAAAAAAGCTCCAAAGGTCATCGTCATTACCAGCTTTGACGATCCGGGCAAACTGCTTGAGGTTTCAGGCAGGCCATCGGTGGAAACGGTTATCCCCAAGCCCATTACCCACGCCACCATCGAACGGCTCAAAACCCTGCTCTAAGACTGCCGGCTGCTACCTTTTCTTCTCAGGCAAGAGGCGAGATGGTGCACGATCTTCTTTCCCTGGGCCCTCTCTTGATTTTTTTGATGACGCTTTCCCTGGATCCACTATAATAGCGCCAGACACAACCCCAACCGATTCCCCGTACCCCAAGGAGGTTCCCTTATGTCTGTCTCCCAGGCAGATTTTAACCAGGCTCTCGCCGTAGGCCGACCGCCCAATATCACCAAGCTGTTCCCCAATTCTCGTGCCCTGATCGTCAGCGGCAAGGTGATCGACCGAGCCTTACGGAGTAAAGGCAAAGCGATGACCATCGCCGCCAACGGTCGCAACAACTTCATTATCCGCGGCGCATTGCTTGCCGCGCAACGGGCCAACGCCGCGATCATTATCGAGATCGCCCGCTCCGAGGGCGGGGCCAACGCCTATTGCCCGGTGAATTACTGGAACATGGCCATGCAGGTGGATCAGGCCATGAACGAATTGGGGATCACCGTGCCGGTGGCTATCCATGCCGATCATTACGGGATCAAAAAAGAAACGGATCTTGATTTTGCCAAGGTGGAAATCCCCACCATCTTCGAGGCGGGGATCACCTCCATCGCCATCGACGCCTCGCATCTGCCGGACGACAAAAATCTCCTGACCAATCTTGCCCTGGCCCAGCTGGTACCCACTTGGGCCGGGCTGGAAACGGAGATCGGCGAGATCAAGGGCTCCCAAGGGCTTTCCACTGCCGCGGAGGCGCTCTTCCTGATTCAGGGGTTGAATGCCCACAACATCTTCCCCGACTGGATCGCCTTAAACAACGGCACCACCCACGGCATTGAAGAAAGCGGCCAGGGGATTCAGGTGGGACTCACCGCCGAAATCCATGCCGGCTTGGCACCGTACCATATCTCCGGCGCCCAGCACGGCACCTCGGGCAACAGTTCGGAACGGCTGCGAGAGATCGCAGCAAAAACCACCACCACCAAGGCCAATGTTGCCACGGCTCTGCAGATGGTCTCCTGGGGATTGCAAGTGAACGATTACGGCAATGCCATCCTTGACGAGAACGGAAACTTCATCAAGGTAAAGGATGCCGGAGTCACCGAAAACATGTGGCAACAAATGGTCGCCCATGCCGAGGCAAACGGCTGGAAAAAAGGAAATTACAAAAGCCTGAACCTGCCCTTTGAACCAAAACTGATGGGCCAGCCCAAGGCGATCCGGGAACGGATGGCAAAACGGGTGGAAGATTTTGTCTACAATCTGCTGACCAACGTCTTCAACGCTCAGGACAGTGCGCCCCTGGCGATCCAGGCCATCCTGGAAAAAGGATCCTACGATATGGGAGCCAAGGTTGAGCGCATCGAGGATCCTGCCAACTGGACAGGAGAGAAGATCACCCGAAGGGCGGCCAGCCTCGGAAGCGACAAAGGCCCGGCAGGTGATTTCGACGATTGAACAATCAAAAGGAGGGGGGGAAAATTGCCGTCCCATTGATATCTGCCATTGCCCATACGTAACAAGCGCCGCTGGTCCCCATACCGGCGGTGTTTTTTTTGCAGTTCGGTTAGAGGATCAGACCACTGACCCAGATCACTGCCAGGCAGACAAAGGGAAGCACCGTATAGGAAAAGAGAACATCCTTCAACGGATAGTTGAAATCAAAGACCCGCAGACTGAAGGCCGCACCATAGAGCCAGGCGTAGAGGATAATCGCCAGGGTTCCGCCGCCCTCCAACCAGAGATTCGCTCCGAGATCAAACCAGAAAATCATGGCGCCCAGGGCCATGGCGCAGAGAAGAAGCTGGACCAGCTCATAAATCCCCTTGGCCACCACATAGAGGATGTTAAAAAACCCAATCCCGCCAAAAAGCAAAGAACCGCTACAGAGGCCGAGCACCCCGAGCAATCCCGAAGCCAAAAGCGCAACCCGGTTGCCGGCGAGATAACCAGCCACCCAGGCCAGCACCTCACCGGAGGTGAGCCCACCAAAATGGAAGGCCACTACCGCGCAGCCGGCTATGAGAAAATATCGGCCCATCTAAGCACGTACCATATGCGTTGATTCCGCCATCCAGGGGTTCATTTGCTCACAAAACCGATGGCCCGGTCAAGTTTATGAAGAAAGGCGAAGCCCTGCCCTTTTTGCTCAAGTCCGGCCGCCTTGACCACTGCATCAAACACCGCATCGGTCTGTTCATTCTTGGTAATGAGCAGAATGATCTCTTTTTCCGGCTTGATGAACATCCCGGCAAAACCAAGCTTTTCCCGGATGCCGGTACCCCGGCCATAATACACCGTCGCCCCTTGCGCACCGGCTTGCATAGCCGCCTGCACCACCCGGTCGGCTTCGCCGCGCTGGACGATACAGGTTATCAGGTTCGGATTCACATTTTCCATACATCTCCCCCTTCTCAACTGGAATGATGAAGCGGCACCCAAGATCGGAATTGACACCAACCAATTTCCAAAATATGTTTATCATCTAAGATTCGATTATCGAGTGCCCACAAGTCGATGTCAAGAAAACTTGGACTCGGCGCATAAATAACTTCCCCGGAAAAAAAGAACCTTTCCTTAATTTTCCCAAGAGACGCACGCCCGAGCCATGGAAAATTTCATCCTCACCATCTCCTTTCTCCTCATGGGCATGGGCTTGCGTCGACTGCCCAATTTCCCCAAAGAAACCCCGCAGGTCCTCAACCTGTTTGCCATAACCCTTTCCTTGCCGGCCCTCATCCTGCTCAAGGTACCCCAGCTGGCCTTTTCCACGGACATTCTGGTGCCGGTGCTCATGCCTTGGGCCATGCTCACGATTTCCGCCCTGATGATCCTGCTCCTGGCCAAGCGCTTCTCCTGGGAAAAAGAGGTGGTCGGCGTCCTCCTGCTCCTGATTCCCCTGGGCAATACTTCCTTTTTCGGCATCCCCATGGTGCAGGCATTTTTCGGAGACACGGGCATCCCCTACGCTGTCCTCTATGACCAGCTTGGCTCCTTTGTCGCCCTGGCCACCTATGGCACCATCGTCCTTGCCTTCTATGGCAGCGGGGGCAAACCGACGCCGACCTCGGTGCTCACCAGGGTTATCAGCTTTCCCCCCTTCATCGCCTTGCTTCTCGCCCTGGCCTGTCGGGGGATACTCTTTCCCCAGCCATTGCTAACCCTGCTCAATGCCCTGGCCACAACCCTTGTCCCGGTGGTCATGGTCGCCATTGGTTTTCAGCTTACCCTGCGCCTCACTCCCGACACGCTCAAGCCTCTGGGCATTGGGCTGGTTATCAAGCTGGCCGTTGCTCCGCTGCTTGCCCTGCTCTTATGCCGCATTCTTGGCCTCAACACCCTGGCCGCTCAGGTGGCCATCTTCGAAGCAGGGATGCCGCCCATGGTTTCCGCCGGGGCCTTAGCCATCATGGCCGGTCTTTCTCCGAAGCTTACCGCGGCCCTGATTGGCCTGGGAATTATTTTTTCCTTTCTTACCTTGCCGCTGCTCTACCAACTTCTCTGAGCGGCTGCGGACCGCTCCTTTCCGCACCCCTCCCGCCCCTTGGCTCTTGCCTTTTCGCCCCGCCGCCTCAGCCCCTCCCGCCTGGGCGTCCAAGGCCAGACGCTGAGCACGCCGTTCGCCGTCCTTTTTGGCCACAAAAAGAGGGTTTCGATTCACGCTATCCAGTTCCGTAACATACATGGCAGTGGAGATCGTTCCCGGGGTGGGGGTAAAATCCTGAAACTGGCGGGGGGCGAGACCGAGGGCGGTGAGGCGCGAAGCCATCTTTTCCATATCGGCAACGGTGCAGCCAGGATGCGAGGCTATCAGATAGGGGGTGAAATGAAATTTCCGCCCTTCCTTTCCGCCAATCTCCCGGCAGAGGGCGAGAAATTCCTCAAGCACCGCCGCCCCGGGCTTATGCATGAGCTGCAACACCTTGTCCTCGGTGTGTTCCGGCGCAATCTTCATCACCCCGGGAGTATGGTGCAGCAGTAGTTTCCGCAAGAGCTGCGGCGTTTGAGTCAACAACTCCATGCGCAGACCGGAAGAAACGAAGAGATGTTTGATCCCACCACACCCTGAGACCGCCTCGAGCAGGGAAAGCATTGCCTGCTCGTCGATCTTCATAAATCGGCAGACTTTGGGATAGAGGCAATCATGGCGTTTGCACGGTTGGGGACTAGCGCAACTCGTCCCGTATAGGTTGGCGGTGGGGCCGCCAAGGTCGCTGATGGTGCCGGAAAAATCCTGCTGCCCGGCCAGCCGGTGCGCCTCCTCTACTACGGAATCTCGGCTCCGGCTGATGATCTTAGGTCCTTGGTGCCTGGAGATGGCACAAAAAGAACAATTGCCGCAGCAGCCGCGGACGATGGTGATCGAATCCTTGATCATCCGACAGGCGGGGACATCGCCGGAGGCGGGGTGTGGCTTGCGGGAAAAAGGGAGACAGTACAGCCCATCGAGTTCTTCCGTGCTCAGAGGAGCGGCCGGTGGATGCTGCACTACCCAGGCTGCCTGCTGATACTGTAGCAAAATCTCCTTGCCGTACGACCTGGCCAGCCGGTCTACGGTGAGTTCCGCCTCAAGAAACAGGGGCAGGTCCGCGCGGATTTCCGCCCAGGATGGCAAAACCATGGACGTTGCAATACCACGCGCGGCCATCTCTTTTTCCGTCAGTCGTTCACAGGTCCCGGCGATTCCAGCCAACCCCTCGCCCCGAGTAAGCCGGGCCGCCGCTTCCAGCACCGCCCGCTCACCCATGCCATAGATCAAAAGATCCGCCTTGGCATCGGTCAGCACCGAGCCGCGGAGCCGCTGCTGCTGGTAATCATAATGCACAAACCGACGCAGGGATGCCTCGATCCCCCCCAGAATAACCGGAACATCCAGGTAGGCGGCCTGGGCGAGATTGCTGTAGAGGATGGTGGCGCGATCCGGCCGCCGCCGCATCTTTTTTTCCGCCTGAGCGCCGAAATAAGGATTGCCGCCGGGCGAATAGTCGTCACGGTCACGGACCTTGGCGTTGCCGCTGTAATTGGCGACAATGGAGTCCAGATTACCCGCGGTAATCCCGAAAAACAGGCGAGGGGCGCCAAACTGGCGAAAATCATCAGCAATATGATGGCGGGGTTGGGAAAGGATGGCCACCCGGTAACCGTTGGCCTCGAGCAGACGGCCGATCAGGGCCACGCCAAAGGAAGGATGATCGACATAGGCATCCCCGGTGACCAGCACCACATCAACGTATTTCCAGCCCCGTGCTGCCATCTCCGCGCGGGAGGCGGGCAAAAAATGTCCTGTTTTTTCATGCACCAAGGGTGTTTCTCCTCATTTCCCGGGAATAAAAGGCACCGGGCGTCCTTCTGTTTATAATCCACTTCCGTTATGGTATAAAGAAGACACTGCAGGGCAAAGGGATTTCATCTTCCTATTCAGCCAGAAACGTCAACCGGAGACTTCCCCATGCATGAATCGCCATACTTGGAAGGCCGCGGTTTTCTTGTAGACAAGCTGCTTCGCCTCCCTTTTCTCGGCTCGTTAAGCGAAAAATATATCAAACAGATCCTGCGCCTCAGCAAGATCCGCACCTTTGAGCACGGCGAAATCATCACCCCGGAAGGGGCTTATGACCCCTGGGTCTACATCCTTTTTTCCGGGGGGGTGCGGATTGTCAAAAAAGGCAAGGAGATCGCCAGAATCGAAGAGATCGGCGCTGCTTTCGGAGAGCTTGCCGCCATCGACGGCAAGGCCCGCTCCGCCTCCGTTGAAGCCATCGGCGCCACGGTCTGCCTGGCCATCGATGCCTCCTTCATGAACGAAGCCACCGAACCCTTGGAACAGGCGCTTTTTGTTTCCGTCCTCTACCGCCTCTTCGCCGAGGTGATCGCCCAACGGTTGCGCGATTCAAACGTGGAGCTGATCAGGCTGCGCTCCGAACTCGACCGCTTGCAGCGAAGCCAGAGGTAGCCCCCCCTGCCAAGAGTGGGCCACGGAGAGCATCTCCTTGTGGAGTTTCCGTGATATTTCCACCCAGCCGACAAGGACCTTTTGCTTCATGAGAGTATTTGGTAGTATGCCGCTTTATTCTTAATACCAGAAAATTAACCTGCAGGATACGTTGTATGGATTCAGCAAAGCCTCTGGCCGGCGGCATCCCCATGGTCAACATAGACGGCGCCAGAATTCGCCGGATCAGGGAAGAAAAAGGGCTGACCCAGCTCTATGTCGCCACGGTGGTTGGAGTCACCACCGATACTATTTCCCGATGGGAAAACCGCCGCTATCCCAACATCAAGAAAGAAAACGCCGTCAAACTGGCCGAGGCTCTGGAAATCCAGCTGGCGGAGATTATTGACCACGGGCAACCCGCAGCCCCGGCAGAGCCGCCGCCTCAGAGTTTTACCCCTGCCCCGCAGGAAGAAGCCCCTCTACACACCACCCCCCCGGAGCCCAAGCCTGCCCTTGAACCAGCGGCAGCAGCAGCCGAACCGCGCAAGCCCCGCTTTGCCCCGCGTCCAACCATCATCCTGCTTGGTGCCTTTGCCCTGCTCGCTCTTGGCGGGATCACCCTGTTCTGGTGGTACAGCGCAAACGATGGAGAAAACCAGGTTGAGGCCTTTAGAATCCTGCCCACGCACGCAACCCCCGGTCTTTCCTTTCCGGTGCTCATTGAGGTAACAACCACTGCATCACGTCCGTTTTCCCTGATCCTCAAAGAAACCCTACCCCCGGATTGCATTCCGACCCAGGGCAAACCCCAATTTGCCTCCCAGGAAAGCGCTCCCCCGGTTCTCAAGTGGATCGGCAAGATCTCCGGCGAGCGTGCGGTGTACAGCTATCTCGCCAAGCTCCGGCCCGAAACAAAGATGGAATCCGCCCATCAATTCACGGGTGGGGTTACGGTCCGCTCCGACGACAACCCAAGCATCCCCTTATCCGGCAATGACTCCCTGCAGGCAACCCCGTTCCATTGGGCAGACAGCAACAGCGATGGCCGCATCGACGATGAAGAGCTGCTTACCGTGTACGAAACCTACGGTGGCATTGACGGGCTGCAGTTCGGCAGAAAACTGATCGAGGAAATCTGGACGGCCAAGGGGTATCGCTGGAATCCGGAAACGCGCAGCTACGAGATTCTCCAGTAACCATCCACGAGGAGGAACACACAATGACGGTTAAAAAATTCCATTCCCGCGCGCCGGGCATACTCTTCCTGGCGCTGCTCCTGCTTCTTTCCTTGCCGTTCCCTCTGCGTGCCGGCAATGCTCTGGTCAATGGCCAATATCTGCGCGGTGCCGGCCAGGACATCCAGCTGCGGATCACCGTTGCCAGCCCTGCCCCCAGCACCCTGATTGTCATTCAAAACCTGCCGGTCGGCACGCTAATCGACTCCGCTTCGCCCGCTTTTAACCAGTACAATGCCGGCACCGGCGAGGTGAAATGGCTGCTGACCCGGATCAGCCCGGGCAGTTACACTTTGAGTCTGCGTCTGTCGCAGCCTGTATCGTCCGGGGGGATCAGCGGAGAGATCCGCTACAAGGACCCGGCCAGCGGCCGCCTGACCAATCTCCCGGTGAGGCCATAGATCGCTGCCTGGGCAAAGCCCTCACTACACAAAGAAAGCACTCCATTGCAAGGACGAAACAGCCAGCACCGGGAGTTCAAGACAAAATGGGGCATATACCGACGGACGATTTGTTGAACCGGAGGAGATTTCTCTCCGACTCCGGGAGACTGCTGGTTATGCTCTCCTCCTTCACCACCTTGGTCTGCGCCTGCACCGGGGAGAAAAAGGAGGAAAAGATTCTTGCCGATCTGGTGCTTGAAGAGAACAAACTTGTGCTTGATCTCAAAGATAACCGTTTCCGTGCCCTCAACACCATTGGCAACGGCCTGAAGCTTGAGATTACCCGAAACGAAAAGCCGCTTCTCGTCACCAGGGTTTCAAAGACACAGGTCGCAGCCTTTTCCTCGCTATGCTCCCATGCCGGATACGAAGTTATGGCCCCGGAACATGGGGTTCTGGTTTGCGCAAGCGGGCACGGCGGCTCCTTTGACTTGGAGGGAAGGGTGCTGACAGGCCCACCCCGGAGCAATCTGCACAGTTATCCGACCCAGCTAATCGACAACCGGGTGCTGATCTCCTTGTTTCTCTGAGCAATGCGGCAAGGGTTTCATGGGAACAACCACATTGATCTTGCGCATCTTTACCCGGATCAGGTATGGTGTTGCCCCGTACCTTCCCTCTCGAGGAAGTTGCCTTTACAACCAAAAACACCAAGGATACGCCAGATGAAAAAGATAGCAATATTGGCCGGTGACGGCATCGGCCCGGAAGTGATGCAGGAAGCGATCAAGGTTCTGGACGCGGTCCAGGAGAAATTCGGGTTCAGCCTCTCTTATGAGCATGCGGATGTGGGCGGCTGCGCCATCGACCACCACGGTGAGGCGTTGCCCGCTTCGACCCTCGCCCTGTGCGAGGCCAGCGATGCCATCCTCTTTGGTTCGGTGGGCGGCCCCAAGTGGGAATCGCTGCCTCCGGCCCAGCAGCCGGAACGCGCCGCCCTCTTGCCGCTTCGGAAACATTTTGAGCTCTTCTGCAACTTCCGCCCGGCCAAGATCTTCAAATCCCTGGCCGCATCCAGCCCCCTGCGGGCCGATATCGTGGGAGAGGGTTTTGATATCCTCTGTGTGCGCGAACTCACCGGCGACATCTATTTCGGCCAGCCCAAGGGCAGGGAAGGTTCCGGGGCCGACGAAAAGGCCTTCGACACCATGGTCTACCACCGCTGGGAGATCGAGCGCATCGCGCGCCGCGCCTTTGAGGCCGCCCGGTTACGCCGCAAAATCGTCACCTCGGTGGATAAGGCCAACGTTCTTACCACCATGGTGCTCTGGCGGGAGGTCGTCATCGAGATCGCCAAGGAATACCCCGATGTCAGCCTGAACCATATCTACGTGGACAATGCCACCATGCAGCTGGTCAAAAATCCCCACCAGTTCGACGTCATGCTCTGCGGCAACATGTTCGGCGACATCATCTCCGACGAATGCGCCATGATCACCGGCTCCATGGGGCTGTTGGCCTCGGCCAGCCTCAACGAAAAGGGCTTTGGCCTCTATGAGCCCGCAGGCGGCTCCGCCCCGGATATTGCCGGCAAGGGCATCGCCAACCCCATTGCCCAGATCCTCTCCGCGGCAATGATGCTGCGTTTCAGCCTGGATCAGACCGCTGCCGCGGACGCCATTGAAAAAGCGGTCGCCGCAGTACTCGACAAGGGCGTGCTGACCCCGGACATTGCCGTGGATCAGAGCAAGGCCATCGGTACGGCAGCCATGGGCGACGCCATTGTCAGAGAGTTACAGCAGTAAAACAGCGTAAACACCACTGGCCCGACATTCAGGGCCTCCACATTTTCCATGAATTTTGCCATTACCTAAAGAGGATCATCATGAGCGATTTGACCGCCACAATGACAACGAGCAAGGGCACCATCACCCTGAAGCTGTTCGCCGATAAAACCCCCGTAACCGTGGCAAACTTTGCCAATCTTGCCCGGCGCGGCTTTTACAACGGCCTCAAATTCCACCGGGTCATCCCTGATTTCATGGTGCAGGGCGGCTGCCCCAAGGGCACCGGCACCGCTGGCCCGGGTTATGATTTTGAAGACGAATTCGACGCAAGCCTCGGTCACACCAAGCCGGGCATTCTCTCCATGGCCAACGCCGGCCCGGGCACCAATGGCAGCCAGTTCTTCATCACCCATGTCGCCTGCCCCTGGCTGGACGGCAAACACACGGTTTTCGGTGAAGTCGCCAGCGACAAGGACCAGGAAGTAATCGACAGCATCAAACAGGGAGACACCATTACCACGGTAACCATCGAAGGGGATGTGGCCGACCTTTTTGAAAAGACCAAGGAGAAGCTCAAGGCCTGGAATCTCGCGATCAGCATGCGGTTTCCCCAACTTCCTCCGGCGGAATAAGCCAGAGTAGCGGGAATATTTTTCCCGACCAGAGGCATAAAAAAAGGCGGGGTTTCCCCCGCCTTTTTTTATGCTGCACCAATCTTAAATCAGGGCAGCATCTTTAAACTTTGGGCGGCATTGACATTGCCGTTGGCAGCCGCCTTCTGATACCACTTCTTGGCCTCGCCCATATCCTGCTTCACCCCGCCGCCGATCTCATACATGTAGCCAAGATAATACTGGGCGTCCGCATCATTCTGCTTGGCTGCCTTCTGCCACCAACTCACCGCTTCATGGTCACTCTTCTTCACGCCCTTGCCAAGGCTGTACATGAAACCCAGCCGGTACTGCGCCTTGGCCTGGCCCATCTCCGCAGCCTCGACAAAGAGCTTATGGGCCTGACCATAATCCTTAGGCACCCCGTCGCCTTTGAAAAACCGCAACCCTTCCTCGTACAGGCTGTTTTTATCCTTGGCAACCGGTTTAGGCGCGGGCGGGGGAGGTACAATCTTGGCAACCAGCTCCGGCTTTGGCGTCTCCTTCACTGATGGCTTGCTCTTTTTATCCTCAGGCGGCAAGGTCTTGGGCTCCGGTTGGCTGTGCACCTCTTCAACCTTTGCCTGAGGCGGCGAAACCGCCAAGGCGATCTTCTGGCCGGACTGCAACTGCATCCTGGCTGCGGCATGCCCCTTTTCCGCCGCAAGAGCCCACCATTTCCTGGCCTCATCCGAATTTCGGACAACGCCCTTGCCCTGACTGTACATCCCGCCTAGCCGGAACATGGCATCAACCTGGCCATTTTCCGCTGCTTGCTGATAGAGCTTGGCGGCTTGAACCAGATCTTGCTCCATGGGATCTATCCCTGCCTCAAATTTCACCCCCTGAGCATACAAAGAATCCGGTCCGCCCTGACCGGGGGTGCTCCAGACCCGAATCGTACCATCCAAACCTGCGGAAACCAGATTTTTTCCGGAAACGGAAAAAGCCAGCGAGGTCACGGAAAGATCGTGCCCTTCATAAAAGTTGAAGAGCTTGCCCCCGCTTTTCTGCCAGGACAAGATCTGCCTGCTTTGAGTAGCAGCCACAACAAAACGTCCATCAGGGGTATAAGCCACGCTGTTCACCGGGTCCAGTTCCGGATCCCGCAACACGCGCAAGCGCGTCCCGGTCTCGCCGTCCCAAACATACACCGAGCCATCCCGGCTGCCGGTGACAAATTCCTTGCCGTCGGGGGAATAGGCGACGCACAGCACCCAGTCGGCATGTCCTTGGATCGAGCGGATCAAGCGGACATTGACCGCATCCCACATCTCGATCTTCCCTTCCCAATTCTCGGTGGCGACAATCTGTTTGCCGTCCGGAGAATAGGCAAGGGCCAGGAGATTATTCTTGGTTTCCTTCTGGGTGGTCTCCAGGGTGCCATACCGCACATTCCAGATCCGCAGGGTATTATCGTTGCCCACCGAGGCAATGCGATTGCCGTCCGGAGAAAAAGCCAAGTCCGTGATCAGCTGGGTGTGCTCCCGCATGTCCTGCACAAGTTGTCCGCTTGCCAGGTCCCAGACCTGCACGGCATTGCCGCGACGCCCACCGGCGTTTACCGCAGCGGCCAGAAATTTCCCATCGGGGGAGAAGGCAACGGCATCGGTGCTTTGCAGCTCCTTGCCCAGGGTGTATAAGAGCTTGCCCGTATTTACCTCCCAAACTTTGACCGTCCCCCCATCTCCGGCAGAGGAAACGAGTTTGCCATCCGGAGAACAGGCAATACCATTGATGATATCTCCCTTTGCTCCCTGGATGGTCTTGAGAAGATCAGGATTTCCCGTGGCGCCGGAAGGTGTGACCCCGACTGCGAGAAAAAAACAGCTCAACAAAAAAACAAAACCCATAGCCTTAAAACCAGGATTTCCATTCCGACACGAAAAAATGCGATGCACCACGGTCATGCCACCTCCATCGAGTTTTTATGTGAAACCAGTCTCCGAAAAAGAAACGAATTGTTGCCAGGGCTTGTCAACTCAGCCAGCAATGGTCATTTTATATACAGAACCCGCAGGAACACAAGCAGGATATTACGCATAAAAAAAGGCAGACAGATACAAAGGTATCCGCCTGCCTTATACGCTCAAAAATCGACCCGGTTATTTTACCAGGTCCTTAACCTTGCCGACTTCCTCCTTGAAAGAAGCGACCTCTTTCATCCCTGGCACGGATTCTTCCGCCTCGTGCAGTCCTTTTTTGAAGGAGGAGATGGCCTTACCGAGGCCGGAGCCGAGTTCAGGCAACTTCTTCCCGCCAAAGACCAAAAAGGCGATCCCCAAGATAACAACCAATTCCGGAGTTCCCAAGCCAAACATAGTCATTCTCCTTAGTATGAAATCGTTCCCAACAAACCTACAGTATCCTATCAGGCAGGGCCGGAGCCCCCTTCCTTATCTTTTTCGTCGAGCTTTTCCTGCTTGTCAGCATCCTTGGTGGCTTTTTTGAAATTCTTAATCCCCTGCCCGATTCCCGCGCCGATCTCGGGCAGCTTGCCCGCGCCAAAAATTATGACGATGATCACCAGAATTACAATGAGCTCCGGCATTCCAAGTCCAAACATGAGAAACCCCTTTCAGCTAACGGCGGTTATGATGGTTGTCACGGCAATATAACGAAGAAAAAACCATACTATGTATACCACACAAGGGCGAAGAAGCAAGACCCTTTTCAATCTTGATATTTAGCCAGACCGAGTGGGGCCGGACGGATATACACGTTTACACGGGTAATACTTTGTATTACGATTGAATAATACTTCTTCCCGAAGACAAGGATAAAGAGATGCGCAACAAGAAACAGGAAACCATTACCTTCAAGGCCGACGAAGCACTGGCTGAAGCCTTGCACAAGGTCCCCAACAGATCGGAATTCATCCGAAACGCCATCCTGAACGCGCTGGAAAACGGCTGCCCGCTCTGCCAAGGTACCGGTATTCTCACCACGGAACAACGCACCCACTGGGCAAAATTCCTCAACACCCATTCCCTGCAAAAATGCGACGCATGCAAAGCCGTGCATCTGGTGTGCGGGAGCAACGACAGCCCATGCCAGCATTAAACTTTTTCAGGCTCCTGAGCGGTGCTCTTTTTCTGCTTTTCAGCTGTGGGGCAACCTTCGGTCTCGCCGTAGCAGCAACGCCGATTAGCCTCCGGCCAACGGAGAAGGTGCGGATCTTTGTCACCGTTGCCCCCCAGGCTTTTCTCGCCGAACGGATCGGGGGAAATGCCGTTGCGGTGCATACCTTGGTGGGCAAAGGTCAAGACCCCCATACCTTTGAACCAACCCCGCGCCAGGCAACCGCCCTGGCCGGGGCCAACCTCTTTTTCACCGTGGATGTCCCCTTTGAAAAACAATTGCTGGCCAAGATCACGGGCAGCAATCCGAATCTGCAGATCGCGGACTCCACCAGGGGTATCAGCAGGTTGCCGATTACGGAATTCCACCACGAAGGCGACGCCCATGATAAGCACTCAGCCAATGGCGCGGACCCCCATATCTGGCTGGCCCCGGATAATCTCCGGATCATGGCCGACAACATGGCAACCGAGCTCTGCATCGCCCTGCCGGAGCAAAAAGAGACCTTCCACAGAAATCTCCTCTCCCTGCAAAACGAGATCAGCGTTGTGGACAAACAATTGCGCACAACCCTGGCCCCACACCGCGGAAAAACCTTTTACGTTTTCCACCCGGCTTTTGGCTATTTTGCGCATGCCTACGGGCTGAAACAGAAAAGTGTGGAAATCAACGGCAAGTCCCCCACCCCGAGGCAGCTGAGCGCTCTTATCCGCCAGGCCAGAGAGGATCGGGTGCGAACCATCTTTGTGCAGCCGCAATTTGACAGCAAAAGCGCCGATACCGTGGCCCAGGCCATCAACGGGACAGTAGTGTCTATCGACCCCATGGCTCGGGAGGTATTGCGCAATCTCGCCACCATCGCTGCCGCCATTGCACCATCCCTGAAACAATAAGTAAGCCGGCAAGAAATTTCTTCGCTTAGGAACAGCCCATGACCGCCAGCCGCGAACAGGAAACAGCCATCCGTATCCGGGATCTTGATTTCGCCTACAACGGGACGCCCGTTTTGGAAGGGGTCAACCTGGAGATCATGGCCCGGGATTCCCTCTGCATCGTGGGCCCCAACGGCGGCGGCAAGACCACCCTGCTCAAGCTCATCCTCGGCCTGCTCAAACCGAACCGGGGCGAGATCCAGGTGCTGGGGCAAACGCCGGAAAAAAGCAGGTTGCGCATCGGCTATGTGCCGCAGTATGCCCGCTTTGACCAGCAGTTCCCGGTAACGGTATTAAATGTCGTGCTCATGGGCCGCCTGGACCGGATCTTTTGCGGCCCCTACGCCAAGGCAGACCGAGAGGCCGCCCTGGCAGCCCTTGAAGAAATGGGGCTGGCGGATCTCGGCGGGCGATTGTTTGCCGAAATCTCCGGGGGGCAACGGCAGCGGGTCCTCATTGCCAGGGCATTGGCCGCCGAAGGCGAGCTGCTGATTCTTGACGAGCCCACGGCCAACATCGATGCCGCTTCCGAAGAGCATCTCTTTGAACTGCTCACCAAACTCAATGAGCGTCTCACCGTCATGCTGGTCACCCACGATGTCGGTTTTGCCTCAAAATTCTTTAAAAGCATTGTCTGCGTCAACCGCCAGGTCGTGCTCCACCCAACCAGCGAACTGACCGGCGACCTGATCCGCAACATGTACGGCGGAGACATCCGCATGATCCGTCACGATCACCGCTGCTCACCGGAAGGACACTGCGCCCATGGAATTTCTTAACGCCCTGGCCGACCCGGCCATTCCCTTCCTGCGCTATGCCTTTGTTGCCGGCATCCTGGCCAGCCTCTCCTTCGGCATCATCGGCACCTATGTGGTGGCCCGCCGGATCACCTACATCGCCGGGGCCATCGCCCATTGCGTGCTCGGCGGTATCGGGGCTGGGCTTTACTGCCAGCACAAACTCGGCGTCACCTGGTTCGGTCCCCTTACCGGCGCCATCGTCGCGGCGCTCCTGGCGGCCATCATCATCGGTCTGGTGAGCCTGCACGCCAACCAACGGGAAGATACGGCCATCGGCGCCCTCTGGGCAATCGGCATGGCCATCGGCCTGCTGTTCATCGCCAAAACCCCGGGCTACATCGAACCGATGAGTTACCTGTTCGGCAATATTCTCCTGATTTCGAAGTATGATCTCTGGATGGTGCTGTTGCTGGACGGTCTGGTGGTGGGAACAGCCACCCTGTTCTACCATAAGTTTCTGGCCGTCTGTTTTGACGAGGAGTATGCCCGGCTGCGCGGGGTGCGCACCGACCTGTATTACCTGCTGCTCCTCTGCCTGACGGCCTTGACCGTGGTCCTGCTGGTCCGGGTGGTGGGGATTGTCATGGTTATTGCCCTGCTGACCCTGCCGGCGGCGGTGGCGAGTAACTTTGCCAAGGGACTCTGGCAGATGATGGTGCTGGCCACCCTGTTCTGCATCGCCTTCATCGGCTCGGGGCTGGCAATCAGTTACAACTTTGACCTGCCCAGCGGCCCGACCATTATTGTGATCGCGGGGCTGGTATATCTGGGGGCCAGTGGACTGCGCCACTTTGCTCCCAGAAAGAACTAACAATTACAAAAAAGGTTCTTCCCCTTTCCCGGAACAAGGATCTATCTCCGCCCCGGCCCGACCATCCCGGAGATCTGGGCCCCGATTTCGCGCAGCCTGTCGAGAACCGCATCCTCATCCATGGTGAGCAGTTGCTTGTCCCGCATTACCACCAGGCCATTGATAACGGAATGCACCACATCGCTCCCCTTGGCCGCATAGACCAAGTGTGAGGGAATGTTGTACATCGGGGTCAGGTGCGGCTTGTTCATGTCCAGCACGATGAGGTCAGCCTTTTTCCCCGGCTCCAAGCTGCCGATCAGGGTCTCCGCCCCCAAAAGCTGCGCCCCGCCTTGGGTCGCCATCCGCAGGGTGGTTTCGGCGCTCATCACCGTAGGGTCATGGCGATGCACCTTGTGCAGCTTGGCAGCGGTGTCCATCTCGCCGAACATGTCCACATCGTTGTTGCTGGCCGCGCCGTCGGTGCCCAAGCCGACGATAACCCCGGCCGCCAGCATCTCCACCACCGGGGCCACGCCCGAGGCAAGCTTCATATTGCTTTCCGGACAATGGGCCACCTTAACACCCCGCTCGGCAAGGAGATCAATCTCCTGCTCGCTCAGCACCACACAATGATTCGCCACCACCTGACTGTCGAGAAGCCCCAGGGAATCGAGATGCATAACCGGGGTTTTTCCATATTTGGCAAGGCAAGCCTTCACCTCGTCCCTGGTTTCGGAAAGATGGATCACATAAGCGACCCCATGCTTTTCCGCCACGCCCTTTAAACGTTTGAGCAGGTCCGGGGAACAGGTGTACACGGCATGCGGGTCAACGGTGATGGAGATGAGCGGATGAGTGCGGTATTCCGCCAGCAACTCCTCCAGATAGGCAATGCCGTTTTCCGGCACACCGTAGTTGGGCGAGGGGAAATCGTACAGCACCTCGCCCAGCCAGCCGCGCATCCCGGAGTCCGCCGTGGCTCTGGCCACCTCCTTGGCAAAAAGATACATGTCGCAGAAGCTGGTGGTGCCGGACTTGATCATCTCGGCCATGGAGAGCAGGGAGGATTGGTAGACCATCTCGCCATTGAGATTGGCCTCCACCGGAAAGATATACTCGGTGAGCCAGGTCATCAGAGGCAGATCATCGGCCAGCCCCAGAAAGCAGCCCATGGCCGCATGGGTATGGGTATTGACCAGACCCGGCATGACCAGGCCATGGGGCTGGGTGAGCTGCGCAACCCCCGGATATTTGGCGACCAGAGCTGCCCGCTCCCCCACCTCAAGAATAGTGTCTCCGGCAATGGCAACGGCGCCGTCTTCGATCACGGTGTTGTTCCGGTCCAGGGTCAGGATCTGGCCGCAAACCAGCAGGGTTGCTTTGGCGTTCATGCGTTCCTCTTCTATATCTCAGGAAGCACCGCGAGGAGCAGCCGCGAAAACCGCTCTTCCGCTCTTCTGGTTTCCTCGATAATGTCTTCCAGGATGATGGGGTTGAGATTATCCGGGTCATTGACATTTGCTATCACCGACACCGCCAGCACCCGCATTCCGGCATGTCTGGCCACAATCACCTCCGGTACGGTGGACATCCCCACGGCATCTGCGCCGCATTGCCGAAGATACCGGGTCTCCGCCGGGGTTTCCATGCTGGGACCGGGGATGGCCACATAAACGCCGGTGGCGACCTTATCGATCTGCTCCTTGGCCGCGCAAGCCAGGGTCGCCTCTCGCAAACGCAGGTCATAGGGGGCGGAAAGATCGGGAAAGCGAGGCCCCCATTCATCAACATTGGGACCGCGCAAGGAATTGTCCGGGATGAAATCCAGATGGTCGCGCAACACCATCAGGGTACCAGTGGCGAAAGATGGATTAAGACCGCCAGCCGAATTGGAAATGATGATATTTTTTATACCGAGCAGGGCAAGCACCCGGATCGGCATGGTCAACTCACGGGTGGAATATCCTTCATAAAAATGGAATCTGCCCTGCAACACGGCAACCGGCCGCCCGGAAAGCCGGCCAAAAATAAAATTCCCGGCATGGCTGACCACCGTTGAGGTGGGAAAGTTGGGGATCTCTTCATAGGGCAAAACAACCGGCGCTTCGATCAACTCAGCCAAGCCGCTCAGGCCGGTGCCGAGCACCAGGGCAACCTCCGGCACCTCCACCATCTTCTTCCGCAAAAACCTGACAGCCTCTTCAACCCTCTGTTTGTATCTTTCCATCACCATCCAACCTTATTGACCGATTCCGTGTTCAATGCAAACTTAGTAAGATCTAAGCCCAGAAAAAATAGCCGCCCAAGAGCGCCGCTTCACTGCTCCCGCAGATGCGCGTGGCAATCGTCGGCAGATGCGCCGGCAAAGAGGCCGATTCGCAGCGAAGCGAGCGCAAAGAAAAACGGCGCAGCAGAGGCAGTACTAAAACTGATAGACAATTATTTACCCGATACGGGCAGAGAAGGGAAGACGGATGGTGAAGGTCGTTCCTTGGCCGGGAATTGACTCAAAGCGAAGGCTGCCGCCGTGGGTTTCTTCAATGATCTGCTTGCAGGAGATAAGACCGATCCCGTTCCCATTGGCCTTGGTGGTAAAATGAGGCTGGAAGATCTCCTCCCGCAACTCCTCGGGGATGCCCTGCCCCTGATCAATGACCTTAACCACCGCCTCGTCATCCTGGCGGGAAAGAGCAAGGGTAATGCACCCCCCTGCCTCACTGGCCTGGGCGGCATTGACGACCAGGTTAGAAAGAACCCGGCAGAGACCGAGAGCGGAAAAGGGGAATTCCGGCAAAGAGCCGACAATCTCCACCCGAATACCGCGCCCGCCAATCTCCGGATGCACCGTCCAGGAAGATTCTTGCAGATCACCGATCAGATTGTCCAGGGAATCGACATGGATCGGGGTGTCTATTTGAAGCCGCCGGGACTGAGCCAGGGCATTTTCCATGAGGATCAGCAAATCACCCCGCGCCTTGACCATACATTCAAGATATCTGTTGCCGGCCAACCCCGGCACGGTTCTCTCGAGAACCTCCAGCAAATGGAAAGGGGTGAGCAGATTTTTCATATCATGGACCATGATATTGATCTGCTCAAAATCGTGCCCGAGAATGGCAAGATCGCGCCGGACCCGTTGGCTCAGAGTCCGCATCATAGCGACCAGCGATTTGGGTTGGCGAGAAAAATACTCCTGAAACACTGCGAAGGGAACCTGAAGGAGGAGAGAATCTTCCAGAGCGGATACGGAGGCGGAGCGGGGCTGGCTTTCGATGATGGCCATTTCGCCGAAATAGTCCCCCGGCTTGATGACATCAATCACCCGACTGCCACGAAAGATCTTGATCAACCCCCGCAGCACCAGATACATCTCCTGGCCGGAATCGCCCTCGTGAAAGAGGGTGGTGCCCTTGGCAACCTCTATTTCCGTAGCCTTTTCCAAAAAAGCCGCCAACTCTTCTTGGGAAAAGAAACAAAACAGATCAATCCTGCTCAAGAAATGCAGAAGTTCGGTTTGGTTCACAGAGGCGTCCTTCGGCAGACTTTACGCATTTGTTCTTTCGATCTCCACTCCATCTATAGCGCAGTGTAGCAGAGAAAACAGGCTGCGTACCAAGAAAAACACCCCGATTCCAATCCCGGCAAAAACATCTGCCGCAGGAAGACTACAGGGCATGCCGCTCCACATAGGCTTTAACCGCCGCAACCTCGGCCGCCATCACCTCACAGCGAGACTCCTTATCGGCAAGCGCGGCAAGGCTTTCGGGCAACTCCGGCTCGTGACCAATAGCGCTTTGCACCGCAGCCCCGAACTTGGCCGGATGAGCAGTGGCCAGACAGATCATCGGCACTCCCGCCTCCCTGCCTGCCAGGCCAGCCTTGACGCCCACCGCGGTATGCGGGTCAAGGACATAGCCATGCTTCTGGTAAAAATCGCGGATGGTGGCAATGGTTTCCGCTTCGTTCACGCTGCGCGAGGCAAAATCCGCCCGCACCCGTTCCTGGGCAAGTTCGTCGAACTGAAGGCTGCCGCTGGCGCCGAAGCTGTCCATGTCCTTGCGGGTTCGTCCGGCATCCTCCCCGTTCAGGTAGTAGAGGTAGCGCTCGAAATTGCTTGCCACCTGGATATCCATGGAAGGGCTTGAGGTTTGCGCCACCGGCCCCAGGGAATAATCGCCATTGAGGATAAAACGGGTCAAGAGATTATTCTCGTTGGTGGCCAGAATCAGATTGCGGATCTGCTTGGGCAGCATGCGGCGGGCCACATAACCGGCGAAGATATCGCCGAAATTTCCGGTGGGCACCGAAAAATCAACCTGTTCCGCGCCTTCGCTCTTGGTAACCCTGAGCGCAGCATAGATGTAGTACACCACCTGGGCCACAATCCGGGCCCAGTTGATGGAATTGACCGCGCCCAACTGGTGTTTTTCCTTGAACGCCAGATCGTTGAAGATCGCCTTGACAATGGATTGCCCGTCGTCAAAGGTGCCGCGTATCGCGAGATTAAAGACGTTGGCGTCGGTCACCGTGGTCATCTGCAGTTCCTGGATGGGGCTCACCCGCTTGTGGGGATGGAGGATGAAGATGTTGATCCGTTCCTTGCCGCGCACCCCGTAGATCGCCGCGCTCCCGGTATCGCCGGAGGTGGCGCCGAGGATGTTCATTTTGCCGCCGGATTCCTTGAGCAGATACTCAAAGACATTGCCGAGAAACTGCAGGGCCACGTCCTTAAAGGCCAGGGTCGGGCCGTGGAACAGCTCCATAATAAAGCAATCGCCCTGTTTGACCAGCGGGGTGATCTCCCGGTGGTTAAACGTCCGATACGATTTTTCCACCAGCTCCCGCAGGTCGGCCGGAGGAATATCGTCAATGAACAGGCTCAGTACGGCCGTTGCCAGCTCCGGATAGGATAGACCCCGCCACTGGCCCAAGGTTTCCGCGGAAATCTCAGGAATTGCAGTGGGCAGCAACAGGCCGCCATCGGTGGCAAGCCCCATCATCACGGCCTGCTTGAAGGATACGGGGGCAATACCGCCCCTGGTGCTGATGTATTGCATGGGAGATTCTCTCTTCTTATTCTTGTTATCCGTTGCCCTGCCGGGATTGCTTGTTATGCATCCTTGCCGGTAAGCAGGCTTGCGCTTTCCATCTCGGCGGGGACGGGCAACCCCATCAGCTCGAGGATGGTGGGGGCGATGTTGGTCAGGGTGCCGCCAGCACGGAGGCTCAGACCCGGCCGGGCACCGAGCATGACCAGGGGCACCGGGTTGGTGGAGTGGGCCGTCACCGGACCGCCGGTTTCTTTATTGCTCATAACCTCGGCATTGCCATGGTCCGCGGTGATGAGCACCACCCCGCCGAGTTCCGTGAAGCGCTCAACCACCCGGCCGATGCAGCGGTCCACGGTCTCGACCGCGGTAATGGCCGCGGCCATGATCCCGCTATGGCCAACCATGTCGCAGTTGGCGAAATTGAGCACCACCAGGCTGTAGGGGTTGTCCGCAAGGCGGCGCAGCAACTCCTCGGTCACCGCCTCCGCGCTCATTTCCGGCTTCAGATCGTAGGTCGCCACCTCGCGGGGGGATGGAAGCAGAGCCCTGTCTTCCAAGGCAAATGGGGCTTCGCGGCCGCCATTGAAAAAATAGGTGACATGGGCGTATTTTTCCGTTTCAGCGATGCGCAGCTGTTGCAACCCATGGCTGCTGACCTCTTCCCCCAGAATATGGGTAAGGGGTACCGGCGGAAAGGCAACGGGAAGGTCAAAATCCTTCTCATACACCGTGAAGGTAAGGTAATCGGCAAGTTCGGGGCGGTGCCGCACAGGAAAACCGGTAAATTCCCGGTCGATAAAGGCATGGGTTATCTGCCGAGCCCGGTCGGCCCGAAAATTAAAGAAAATAAGCGAATCACCATCGTTGATCGTGCCCACCGGCTCGCCGTTGCCCATGATCACGGTAGGCTTGATAAACTCATCGTTTTCCCCGCGGTCGTAGGCTTGGGTCACGGCTTCGCCTGGGTCCTTGGCCGAATACTGGCCCTTACCATCCACCATGGCCTGCCAGGCCATGGAAACCCGATCCCAGCGGTTGTCGCGGTCCATGGCATAATAACGGCCGCAGACCGAAGCGACCTGACCCACGCCGATTCTGGCAATGGCGTCGACCAGCTCGGCCATGTAACCCTCTCCGCTCTGGGGCGGGGTGTCGCGGCCATCCATAAAAGCGTGGATATACACCTTGGCAAGGCCAATGTTCTTGGCCATTTCCAGCAGGGCGATGAGATGCCGGATATGGCTGTGCACCCCGCCGTCGGAGACAAGCCCCAACAGATGCACCGCTGTTCCCTGCTCGGCCGCGCGATGCATAACCTGAACCAGCGCTTGGTTTTCAAAGAAAGCCCCGGTTTCAATATCCCGGTTGATCCGGGTGAAATCCTGGTAGACAATGCGGCCGGCGCCGATATTGAGATGCCCCACCTCGGAATTGCCCATCTGCCCTTCCGGGAGACCGACCGCGCCATTGTGGGCAACCAGGGTCGTGGCGGGCTCAGTTGCCTGCCAGCGATCCATATTGGGGGTTTGGGCAAGATGGATCGCATTGCCCTCCCACGGCTCCCCAACCCCCCAGCCATCGAGAATAGCCAACAATACCGGCGTGATCTTTTTCATCGTTTCTCCAGAGCCTTAGAAACTGTTCAGGATGGGTCCGGGGCAATCTCCACCCTGGGGGCGTCGTGCCACAACCCTTCGATGTCGTAAAAATTGCGATCTTCGCTGTAAAAGATATGCACGATCACATCGTTGTAATCGAGCAGAACCCAATGTCCTTCGCTGAATCCCTCGGTATTGCCGTCCTTGACGTTTTTATGACGCAAGGCCTCATCCACCGCCTGAGACAACCCCTGGACGTGCCGGGTGGAACGTCCGCTCATGATGACAAAAAAATCGGTAAAAGAAGACAGGCCACGCACATCAAGAACGACCAGGTCCTCCGCTTTTTTATCCAGGGCTGCAAGGGCGGCCAAACGGGCCAGCTCCAGACTTGACGCATCCTGAAAATCCTTATGGACCTTTTTCATTTTTACTCCTTGTTGGGATAAGACCCCTTGTTCGGCATGAACAAAATGGGAGAGCTATCATAATCCGGCAACGGGTAATCGGCAACCGGATAGTTCTGGCGGTTGCGGCAAAGGTTGTCGATCCAGCAGAGCTGTGTTAGATTGTTTCACGTTTACACCCTGACAACACAGCTTGAGGAATAACAATGCGAGACAGGATTCTGGCGGCTCTGGCAAAGATCCGCCCAACGCTCCAGGCAGATGGCGGCGATGTAGCCCTGGTTGACGTGAGCAAGGACGGGGTGGTCACGGTCCAGCTGACCGGCGCCTGCAAGGAATGCCCCATGTCGAGAAATACGCTGAAAAACGGGATTGAAAAATTCTTAAAAGGCGAGGTTCCCGAAGTCCGTTCCGTGGAGTCCGTCTAACCCCCGTTTCTCTTTTTTACTTATGGTATCCGGTCCCGGCCTTGATGGAAAAAGCCCGGTACAATTGCTCAAGCATCAGCAAACGGGCCATCTCGTGGGTAAAGGTCATCCGCGAAAGCGACAAGACATAATCCGCCTTCCGGAGCAACTCGGTTGCAAGCCCGGTGGGGCCGCCGATCAGAAAGGCAATCTCCCGCACCCCCTGATCCTCCCAGCGGCAGAGCATCTCGGCCAGCTCTTCCGAGCTGAGCTGCTGGCCTGCCGGCGCCAGAGCTACCATCCTGGCAGCTTGCGGAACACTGCCAAGAAGGATCTGCCCCTCCTCGTTTTGCTGCCGAGCCGCATCTTCCTTGGCCGTGCCTTTTTTCTCCTTCAGGACCGGCAACTCAAGCTGGGCATATCGCCTGAGCCGGACGGCAAAATCATCGATTCCGGCGGCGAGATACTGCTCCTTGGTTTTTCCCAGGAACGGCAGAATGATCTTCACCGCCTCTCCCTCAATTTATTTGTCTTCGCCCTGCTCTTTTTTGAGAACCTTGGCAAAACGGGAGCGGAATTCTTCATAGCCGAGCTCCCCCTTAATCCCGGGGCAGGATTGGCGGATGGCCTCGAAATTGTTTTGGTCATCAAGCATGCTCGGATGCAGAGGCCATTGCCGGCACCGCCAGGGCTTGCCGGAATGCACCGTACAGCCTTCGTTAAAAAAGATGCAATGGCCGTCCACGATCTTCATCTGCACCACATTGCCGGTGATGCGCAGATATTTCTGCTGCACCTCGGCAAGGGGCAGATGCAGATAGGCGACCAAGCGCGAAACATCCACGGGATCCAACGAGACGGTGGTTTCACCTTGGCAGCAATGGCCGCATTGCCGACACTGAAATATTTCTTCTTCCTCAGACATTTTCACTCACCTAGCAGTAACATATTTATAAATATAAAATACTCGTTCACGCTTTGCCGCACACCTAGCGGAAGATATAGCCCAGGGTGCGGTAGATCAGCTTGGCCACGGTAAAGGCGGCATGTTCCGCCCCGGGATGCGGAGAAAATTCAACAAAATCCATGCCGACAATGCGATGGTTGCTGGCAATCCCCCGCAGCAGATCAATGGTCTGCCGCCAGGTCAGGCCGTCCGGCTCGGGGGTACCGGTGCCGGGCATAATCGCCGGGTCCAGGCCGTCCACATCGCAGGTGAGATAGACCGGCCCCTTGATCTCCCGACAGACCTGTTCGATCCAGTCCTGTTCCGCGTGGATCCGCGACATGAAAAATGGCTGCAGCCCCCTGGACCGGACAAGTTCATACTCCTCCTTAGAAAAGGAGCGGATGCCGATCTGGGTAAAGGGAATGCCCAGATCATCCAGCCGACGCATGACGCAGGCATGGCTGTTTTCGTTGCCTTCATACTCCTGCCGCAGATCAAGGTGGGCATCGATCTGCACCACATGCAGATCCGGGTATTGTGCCAGACAGGCCTGTACTGCGGGCACGGTCACGGTATGCTCGCCGCCGAGCAAAACCGGGAACATGCCTTTGGCCAGCTCCCCGGCAACACTCTGTTCGATCTGCCGACAGGCCTCGGCCGTGGAAAGAGCGGAAAAATCGGGCACCGGTCTGGTCCCGATACCGAGCCGCACCGTCTCGAGCAAAAGCTCATCATCAAACACCTCCAAGGCCGGGGAGGCATCAATGATCGCCTGGGGCCCACGCTCCGTGCCACCCAGCCAACTCACCGAGGAGGCCAAAGGAGCCGAGAGAATAGTGATGCGTTTTTCCGGCCCGAGATCGGCCTCTTCGCCTAGAAACTGAGATACATGCGTCATTGTCTGTCCTGTAAGAATAAGGGGGGCACCCCCCGTACTTATCCAAGTAAATACTCAGGCCGAGCCCACCACATCCCCGAACAGGGTGATATCAATCCCGTGCCGCTGGGCCGCCTTCTGCCAGCGCAACCTGTCCGGCGTATGAAAAATGATGTCGTCATCGGCAGGCAGAGTAAGCCAACCGTCCACGGTCAGCTCTGTTTCCAGCTGTCCCGGCCCCCAACCGGAATACCCCACGGCCACCAGGAGATTCTGCGGCCCCTGGCCTGCGGCGAGATCATAGAGCAACTGCGGGTCGCTCGTCAGATGCACGGTTTTGCTCACTTCAAGAAAATTCTCGGTCCTGTACTCCGAGCTATAGAGGAAAAAGGCATTGGCCACCTCCACCGGCCCTCCCAGGTATACCGTGGGCATGGGTCCTGGGGGAAGCGGGATATCGGCACTGGTGAAAACATCCGCCAGGCTGACCTCGGAAATCGGCTCGTTCACCACCAGACCCATGGCTCCATCTTCGTTATGGGCGCAAAGATAGATGACCTTGCCGGCAAAACGGGGATCCGGCATCTGGGGAGTGGCAATGAGAAAATAGCCTTGCAGGGTTTCGATCATCCGGGAGAAATGCCCCATGTTTGCGTTCTGTGCCGTTGATCACCACAGGCGATCGAGTTACAATGCGTCTGCAACTTAGCATTTCTCTGTACTATCAGTCAAGAAAACCTGCACAGACAACAATTTTACTCCCCCCCAGAAAAGAGTTGGAGTTTCCCCTCCCATCCGTGCTAGTATTTCCTTACGATCCTCGCGGTAACGGGCAAAACACTCAACAACCCTCTCCAGACAGAAACCACGCATATGAGCTCTGATATAAATTCCGAAATCAACCGGATTATTGCATCCGAACACCACGACCCCTTTCAGGTTTTGGGCTTCCACGTTCTTGAGCTCGAAACCCCCTCCTCGGTTATCAGGACTTTTCAGCCCAACGCCAACACCTGCTGGCTCATTGCCAACGGGGAAAAAAAGGAGATGTACAAGACTCGGCCGGAAGGTTTTTTCGAAATTGTCATCCCTCATTGCAGTGAACCGTTTCCCTATGAGTACGAAGCATCCTTTTACGATGAAAACCTGCATACCTTCAAGGACCCGTACCGCTTCCTGCCCCAGATGACCGAGTACGACCGTTACCTCTTCAACAACGGCACCAACTACGAAATTTATAATAGCCTTGGCGCACAGCTCGTCACCATCGACGGAGTCAGCGGGACCATCTTTCGGGTTTGGGCACCGAGCGCCAAGCGAGTCAGCATCCTGGGCAACTTTAATTACTGGGACGGCCGAGTGCATCAGATGCGGGTCCTGGGCCATTCCGGCATCTGGGAACTGTTTCTCCCGGACATCGGCCAGGGAGAACCGTACAAATACGAGATCAAGACCCAACACGACGCGCTTCTCGAAAAGGCAGACCCCTTTCAGTTCTTCTCGGAGATCCGGCCGAAAACCGCCTCAATCGTCTGGGGGTTGGACGGCTATACCTGGAATGACGCCCCCTGGCTTAAGGAACGGCAAGAACGAAGAAGCTACGAGCAGCCCATGTCCACCTATGAGGTCCACCTGGCCTCCTGGCGGCGCGATCCGGCAGACCCCTCGCGGATCCTTTCCTATCAGGAGCTGGCTGGCTCCCTGATCCCCTATGTCAAGGAAATGGGCTTCACCCATATCGAGCTGATGCCCATCATGGAGCATCCCCTGGATGAATCCTGGGGCTATCAGGTGACCGGCTATTATGCGGTGACCAGCCGCCACGGTACGCCCCAGGACTTCATGTACTTCGTGGACCAGTGCCACCAGCATGGGATCGGGGTTATCCTCGACTGGGTACCCTCCCATTTCCCCTCCGACGGCCATGCCTTGAGCCGCTTCGACGGCACCGCCCTCTACGAACACGAAGACCCCAGGCAGGGCGCGCATCCCGAATGGGGCACCCTGATCTTCAACTACGGCCGCAAAGAGGTGCAGAACTTCCTCATTGCCAACGCCCTCTTCTGGATGGACAAATTCCACATCGACGGGTTGCGGGTCGATGCGGTGGCCTCCATGCTCTACCTCGACTATGCCCGCAATGAAGGGGACTGGGTCCCGAACATCTATGGCGGCAAGGAAAACATCGACGCCATCGAGTTCATCAAACACATGAACGCCATCATCCACAGCCGCTATCCCGACATCCTGATGATCGCCGAGGAGTCAACCAGCTTCTACGGGGTTTCCAAGCCCCTGGACTGGGGCGGCCTGGGCTTTGGCTACAAATGGAACATGGGCTGGATGAACGACATCCTGGGCTATTTCAGCAAGGAACCGATCTTCCGCAAATACCACCACAATGCCCTCACCTTTTCCCTGCTCTACGCCTTCACCGAGAACTTCATCCTGCCCATGTCCCATGACGAGGTGGTGCACGGCAAGCGCTCCCTGCTCTTCAAGATGCCCGGCGACATGTGGCAGAAATTCGCCAACCTGCGGCTGCTCTTCTTCTTCCTCTGGACCCATCCGGGCAAGAAGCTTCTCTTCATGGGGGCGGAATTCGGCCAGATCTCCGAGTGGTACTGCAAGGTAAGCCTGGACTGGCATCTGACCGAACAGAACACCATGCACCAGCAGCTGCAGAAATACGTTCAGCAGTTGAATGCGGTCTACAAGGAGACCCGCCCCCTCTGGGAGATCGATTTCTCCTTCGACGGCTTTCGCTGGATGGATTTCAAGGATGTGGACAACAGCATCGTTGCTTTCTGCCGTCAGGGCAAAAACCCGAAGGACCATGTGGTCTGCCTGCTCAACTTCACCCCCCAGGTGCTGCACGACTATAAGCTCGGGGTGCCTGGACCGGGTTGGTACCAGGAGATCCTCTCCACGGATACCGCCGAATTCGGGGGCAGCAATGTCTTCAATCCGGATCGCAAGCAGGCCATTGCCGAGCCCTTCGGCGAGGCCCCCTGCCATATCCTGGTCTCGGTTCCGCCTCTGGGCGGCATCATGGTAAAACCGGTGTAAAGGAGAGAAAAATGGGCTGCAAGAGTGGACTGCCGACCAGCAGCGACAAGGTAAAAAAGGCCATCTGCTGGATGAGCGAAGAGTTGCTCTCCAACCCACAGAAAAAGCGGGACGCGGTGCTCAAGGAAGCAGAGGTTCGCTTTGATCTCTCCCCTGCCGAATGTGAATTTCTGACAAAAAATTTTAGCGAATCGGCTCCCTGCTGACCCGTTCCTCTATAAATCCTCCTCTTCAAACCATTGCTGGTATTTGCCGAGCAACTCCGGCCAGGAAAAACAATCGGTGAGGGTATGCGCCTCCTGCTCTTCCAGCCTTCCTGCCTCTAAGGCAAGACGAAGCTTCCGGCTAAAATCAGCCTCGTCATAGCGAAAGGCTGGGGCAAAGAGCTCCCGATACGACAAACGATCCGGCACCAAGGGTCGGCAGCCGGCACGCACCGCTTCCAACATCGCAATCCCATAAAATTCGTGGTTGGCGGTGGAAACGGCAATGTCCCCCTGGCAAAGCAAACGACAATACTCCCGGCGATCTGCCGCATAGCCGAAATGGATAATCCGCTCGGCAAGGATTTCCGCGGCCTGGGCAAAGACCGGAGGACGATTCCTAAAGGATTCGCCCAGCACCATCAGAGCAAAGGGAACCCCTTTCTCGGCAAGCCCATACAGGGTGCGAAAAAACAATTCCGGGTTCTTGTCATGCTCCCAGCGGTGATTCCAGACCAGAACCGGCGGCCTGACAGCTTTCCTTTCCCTTGAGCAGGTGTCAATGGTGCTGAAATCCAGTCCCGGATGGAGGATAGTCGCCTTGGCCCGAATCGCCTCCCCGTAGCCTGCCAGAGACATGTCCGGCATCTTTGCCAGAAGGTTCCGGCAACCGGAAAGAAAAGAATCCAGATTATAGCGCGAGTTAAAGGCAAGGCGGTCCGAGGCCAGAGCCGAGGTGAGATTGGTCAGGCCGAAATGGACATCCCGAGCCTCGGACACCTGCATTGGATAGGCGAACTGGTTTTCGTGAAAATAGGTCAGGAGCGGAATGTTGCGCAAGTGTGACGGCAGCATCCCGCGCAGGACAGCAACATCTACCAGGGAGGAACAGAGAATCCGGTCATAGGTCTGACCGTGGTAACGCCGATCTGCGGCGAGAAGCCCGGCAAAATGCGGGGCAGCAAGACGCATCCGCCATTTCCAGCTATGCGGGGGCAGGGTCAACAGATCAAAAGTATAAGGGAGATGTCGGGTCAGTCCGGCAAGAAACGCCTTGTGTGATCCGCCGTAATAGGGCTCAAAGACAAGGATGTTCACGCCTGTCCAACCCTTCTCAAACCGCCTTTTATAATCACACTCAATCTCGCATATAAACGTTCACCAGTGTCGCAGATGCGAGGAAGAGGTCTGCGAAGTGTGCTGTTGCACATGAGCAGGCCGATGACACAGCAGATGCGGTGCTGCTGAACGTTTAGATCTTTTTCAGGTGCTGATACGCCTCATTCAGTTCCTTCATCTTCTCCTCCGCCACCCGCCGAAACTCCTCGCCCAGATGCGCCACCTTGTCCGGATGATACTGCATGCTCAGTTTCCGGTAGGCACTTTTGATCTCCGCGGCTGTAGCCCCCGGCGACAACCCGAGGATTTCATAGTACTGGGTCTCGCTCCTCCCCTGGCCGGCAAAAGTCCGACCCCGGCTGCCGCCCACATATTTGCTGCGAATGGCGTGATGGTCATAGGCGGAAATCTCAAGAAAATCGGCAATGGTCTGCACCATGGCCAGTTCCTGGGTGGAAACCTGGTCATTGGTGTAGAGGACCTGATAGATGAGCTCCATCAGAATCAGCCGAGGCTCATAAGCGAAATGATTTTTGAACTCGCTCAGCATGGCCTCGAGGGAATCCTTGGAGGCGAGGGCATCCTGGATCAGGTCGCGCACCCAGTACATCTGGCTTTGATTGTACCGAAGATGGGTCCGAAAAAAATTCTCGATAGGGCCGAGCTCAGCCTTGGTGACGACCCCGTCCGCCTGGGCGATGCGGATCAGGATATTGATCAAAAGAAAGACAAATTGGTTATGGCTTTCCGTCTGGGATTGTTCATACCGACTCGCCATCCGCCGGATATACTGGGAAAAACCCCAGATCCCGACAAACACCATGAGAACAAGAAATACCCCGGTAAAAAAGAGAAACCCCAGCACATCAAGGAGCAGGGGGGCGCCGCCCAGGGCGAAGAGGAGCAGGGCAACGACGAGAAGAAAGCCGCCACAGCCCGGCGGCTTATGCGAACGATAGACGATCATGACTGCCTCACGCCATTTTCAGAGCAAAATGCCATCCCTTTATGCCTCACCTTCGGCAAACAACGCCTCGACAAACTCGTTTGGCTCAAAATCACGCAGATCCTCCATCTGTTCGCCGATGCCGATGAAACGGATGGGGATGTTGAACTCGTGACTGATATTGATGACAATCCCTCCCTTGGCAGTGCCGTCCAGCTTGGTCAGGGCCAGGCCGGTAACCTCTACGGCCTCGTTGAAGAGGCGCGCCTGAGAAATGGCGTTCTGGCCGGTGGTGGCGTCGAGTACCAGGAGGATTTCATGGGGGGCGCCGGGGATCTTCTTATCCATGACCCGTTTGATCTTTTTCAGCTCTTCCATGAGGTTGACCTTAGTGTGCAAGCGGCCTGCGGTATCGACCAGCACCACGTCGAAGTTGCGCGGCCGGGCATAATCCAGGGCATCGTAGACCACGGAGGATGGGTCTGCCCCGGCCTGCTGGGCGACAACCTCCACTCCGACCCGTTTGCCCCAGATCTGCAGCTGTTCGCTGGCCGCGGCCCGGAAGGTGTCGGCGGCCACCAGGAGAACCTTCTGCCCGGCCTGGGTGAACTTGTGGGCCAGCTTGCCGATGGTCGTGGTCTTGCCCACCCCGTTGACGCCAAGGACCATGACGACAAAGGGCCCCTGGGTCGGCAGGGCGAGGTCCGCGGGCCGGTCCGCATTGCGCAGATAGCCGAGGATCATCTCCTTGAGTGCTTTTTTGAGCGCCTGGCCATCGCTTAATTCGTTCCGCCGCACCTGTTCCCGGGTTTTCCCAAGGAGTTCCTGGGTCGTATTGGCGCCGATATCCGCCATGATCAGAATCTCTTCCAGATCCTCAAGCAGTTCGGCGTCAATCTTCCTCTTGCCGAGAAAGAGCGCGTCAATCTGGCGAACAAAGGTTTTCCGGGTGCGGGACAGCCCTTCCTTGAGCCGGAGAAAAAACTTTGGTCCATTCTCCTGCGGCTCCGAAGTTTCGGCAACAGGAAGGGCTGCCTCTGCTTCAGCGCCCTGCGCCTGTTCGGGCGGGATATCCTGGGCAGACCCAAGTTTCTTCTTAAACCAGCTCAGCATCTTTCTTCCCTCTCACGGCTTTGTTGCCGATATATTTTCCAATACTTCCACAATCCGGCTGATCACCCAGTTCGGGGTGGAGGCCCCGGCCGTAACCCCTACCCGCCCATAGCGGGCCAAAGCCCGCGGCTCCAAATCCTGTTCCGACTCCACCATGAACACCGGGCAGCCCAGGCTTTCGGCAATCTCTCCCAGCCGCTTGGTGTTGGCGCTGGTGCGGCCGCCCACCACCACCAGGGCTTCCACCTCCTGGCAGAGCTGGCGGACCTCTTCCTGCCGTTTGTGGGTGGAATCGCAGATGGTGTTGAACACCTCGCCTGCGGGATATTTTTGCAGAATCAGTTCTTTCAATCTTTCGAAAAGATGCTCGTCCTGGGTGGTCTGGCTGACGATGATGTAGGGCCCGACAAGTTGCAGATTGGCAACATCCGCTTCACTGTTCACCACCTGCCCGGTATCACCGGCATAGCCCATGAGCCCTTCCACCTCGGCATGGTCCCGGTCGCCGATAATCACCGTGGCATAGCCCTCTTTTTTATAGCGGGCAATAATGGCCTGCACCTTGAGCACCCGGGGGCAGGTGGCATCCTCCACCCTGGCGCCGGTGGCTTCAAGCTTTTTTTTCTGCTCAGGGGGAATGCCGTGGGCCCGGATGATGATGGCCCCGGTGGCCTGAGCGGGAATCTCGGTGAGAATTTTCACCCCCTGCTCCTCAATAAGCTTCAAAACCTGGGGATTATGGATCAGGGGACCAAAGGTGGCAATGGCGGTTTCACCCTTCTGGACCATGCCGAGGGTGGTCTCAACCGCCCGCCGCACCCCCATGCAAAAGCCTGCATTCTTGGCAAGCACCACTTCCATGACTTCACCTTTCGTAAGGAGGGATGCCCTCCGGATATTCTGCGCTTGTCGCAATCGATACCAAACCTGATAATCTATACAGATTTCTCCGTATTTGCAAGTAAAGCAACACGAGCTGGCAACGGAATCCATTGCGGGAATAAGGCCCCGCCTTTATACTGAGCCTAACATGTACACCATCACAGGAATCTTATGACCATGCGCCCTCTTACCCTCGATGACCGACTGTCCGTAACAAAACAGCTCCGGCGGTTTCCTCCGGAGATCTCGGAGCTGACCTTCACCAATCTCTATGCCTGGCGGCAGAGTCGCCCGATCTGGCTGGACGAGTTCAGGGAATCGCTCCTCTTCTTTGCCGAAACGAAAACGGGCTTGGCGCTGCTGGGAAATCCCGTCGGCCCGGTGTCCCTAGCCGAGGTGCTCAAGGAATACTCCAGCCGGATAACGGGAGCGGAACGCTACCCTCAGGATACAATTCCGGCTGAATCTCTGCTGCCCGGAGCCATGGTTATAGAGGACCGGGACAATGCCGACTATGTCTATCGCCGGGAAGACCTTGCCACCCTGGCTGGCAGACAATTCACCAAGAAACGCAACCACATCAACCAGTGCCTGGCTGCCTACGACTGCCGGTACGAGAGCATCACCCCGGAAACTGTTGGCGAATGCCTTGCCATGCAGGACCGCTGGTGCGCGGCCCGGGACTGCAAGACCGAACCAGGGCTCTGCGGGGAGTATCGGGCGATAGAGGAAACCCTGCGGCACTATGGAGATTTCCCCCTGACCGGAGGGACCATCCGCATTGCGGGGAACATCGAGGCGTTCACCGTGGGAGAGGAACTCAATCCCTCAACCGCGGTCTGCCATTTCGAGAAGGCCATGCCCCAGTTTCAGGGGTTGGGCCAATTGATCAACCAGTGGTTTGCCAAGAACAACCTGGCCGATTTCACCTATATCAACCGGGAACAGGATCTGGGGATTCCCGGGTTGCGCCAGGCCAAGGAAAGCTACTCTCCGGATCATCTGGTGGCAAAGGTTCAGATTGTTCTGGGTGGGTCGAACAGGGAAACATCAGACAAACAGCAGTGTTGCGGCTGAAAATTATCCAGACTCTTTTTATCCGCCTGCGTAACTTTATAGCATCTACAAACTCAGACTACGCACCCTTTACAATTGACAGGCTCAATTGGCACGCATAAAACATGCTACTGACAACTACCCCATATTTTGCTGTAAATTAAAATAAGAATCGAGCAAACCACATGGCAACGGAAGAAAAACTTAGAAAAATCAGCCAAAAAGTTGACGAGCTATTTGCTGCCGGCCAGGAAAATGAGGGGCGAAAGCTACTCGAATCAGCCCTTACAGAGGCAAAGGATAATGATGCATACCGGTTATTTTTTGAAGCTGAACTAGCCCATTATTCCGAAGACAAAGAAACCGCTCGGACGAAAAGTGCCCAAGCGGTAGCCCTTAAACCGCATGACCATTTTCTGCTTACAAACTACGGCGTAGCTTTATTGTTCCTTGAAAAACCAGAAGAGGCTATCTCCCTTTTCGACCAAGCCCTCAAAATAAAGCCGGACGACTATGAATGTTTACGCAATAAAGGCGTTGCGCTGTCGAAGCTTGGCCTAAAAAATGAAGCCATTGCCCTTTACGACCAAGCCCTCAAAATAAAGCCAGACGACTATCACAGCCTACGCCACAAAGGTGTTGTCCTATCCAGGCTTGGCCGAGAAAAAGAGGCTTTCGCCCTTTACGACCAAGCCCTCAAAATAAAACCAGACGACTATCACAGCCTACGCGAAAAAAGCGTTACAATGTTCAATCTTGACAATGTTTCCGCAGCCTACAAACTAATCCAGCAGGCACTGGAGAAAAACCCAGATTCTGCGCAGTTGCAAAAGGACGCCTCCTTCGTATTCTCACAACTCAGCGATGCGGAGAAGGCAAAATTTCACAAGACTACCGATAATCCCGACTCTACTAATGTCGGTGGCTTGAGAGGCTTTATCCAAACGGTGCGCGAAGAATTTGAGAGTGCAATCACAGAATTTGAAAAGAAAAAAGAAGAAAACGAACAACATCTGCGTGAATTCATAAACGCCGACTCCAAACTGGCCTCTGACTCTTCCGTCTTCCTCGTCTTAAGGAAATGGAATTCATTTACTCCGGCGTTACCTCTGGATGGCGGAGAAAAAAGCGTCGGTGGTGGTTATTTTATCCACCACCTCGGCAAAGGGACGGTGATTGATCCCGGTTACAATTTCATCGAGAATTTTCACAAAGCTGGATGTCGGTTACTTGACATCGACAACATCGTCATTACCCATGCCCACAATGATCACACCATTGACTTTGAATCCCTTCTAACCCTGCTCTATCAGGCCCATAAGGAGAAAATCAGACCCGGGAAAAAGGTGAATCTCTACCTGAATCAAGGCGCCATGTTGAAATTTGCCAGCCTGATTGACTGGCGGGCCAGGATATTTATCGGAGAGATTTCCACAATCAATCCCGGCGACACTTACCGCATGACCGACAAGAGCACGGTGATGACCGTGCTACCTGCCTACCACGACGAAATTGTGACCAGATATTATGCAGTGGGCTTGCATTTCACATTCTCTTTCGGTGAAGCTGAAAAGCGGAGCTTGTTGCTTACATCTGACACGGGGCTGTATCCCCCCAGCGAAAAAGGGGAGTCCGACCAAAACCAGCAATCCTCCAAGATGGAAATCCATGAGCGTTACAAGCTGGTCAGTGAGGATTTAGTTCGTGACGTTGATATCCTCGTACCTCATCTCGGTTCTATAGGGAAAAAAGAATTGAGTAAGGTAGAGGACATGAATTGGCAGCCCGAAGACATACTCTATGGAAATCATCTTGGTGTGTTGGGTGTGCTTCGACTTATTTCCGCAATCAAGCCCAAGCTGGCATTAGTAAGCGAATTTGGCGAGGAACTTAAAACCTTCCGCCAAGATCTCTTATTACTCATGCAAAAAGTCATGGGAAAAGTAATGCCTGTTGATTCCATTAATATTCTGCCTGCCGACCTGCCCTTTATCTACGACATTCAGGAAAGAACAGTTTTTTGCGTAGATACTGAAGAAATGACAGGAGCCTCAAATATCAAATTCGAAGAAGAGGACGGAACTTTCTACTATTACTGCGATAATGCAAAAAGAAAGAAATTTAAGAGTTTGAAAGAGCGTTTTGAAAATACCACGCAAAGGCCATATCTGAAAAAAGATGCCACGAGGTGAGCTAGATGGTGACGGGGTTAACCCCAACATATCCATAGGGGGCCCATTTTTTTTAAGGGGTCTGAATATGCCCCCATAATCAACCCGACCTTGCCCCGCTTCCTTTTTCCAGAAACTTAAAAGACGAGACTGTCATTCCTTGTCCAGCAACAGGCCAAGCGCCTCCTTAATATCCTGGACCAGATGGAAGCGGACCCCCTCTTTCACGTTATCCGGGATCTCCACCACATCTTTCTCATTGAGGGCGGGGAGAACAATCTCCTTGATCCCGGCCCGCACCGCGGCCAGCACCTTTTCCTTGACCCCGCCCACCGGCAACACATCGCCGCGCAGGGTGATCTCCCCGGTCATGGCCATGTCCTTGCTCACCGTCCGCCCGGTAAGCAGCGAAACCAGCGCGGTGACCATGGCCACCCCGGCCGAAGGCCCGTCCTTGGGGATGGCGCCCTCCGGCACATGGATGTGCAGGTCGATCTTGGCAAACATCCCTTCTTCGACCCCCAAATCCTTGGCATGGGAGCGAATGTAGGTCAGGGCGGCAGTGGCCGACTCCTTCATCACCTCGCCCAGCTTGCCGGTCAGGGTGAGGTTGCCCTTGCCCTTCATTTTCGCAGCCTCGATAAAGAGCAGCTCGCCGCCCACCGGCGTCCAGGCCAGCCCGGTCGCCAGCCCCGGCCCCCAGGTTCGGGCCTTGGTTTCGGGAAAAAATTGGATAGGCCCGAGATAGGTGACCAGATTGTCCGCATCAACCACGGTGGTACCGGTCTTGCCGGTGACGATCTCCTTGGCAACCCCGCGGCAGATCGCGGCCAGCTTCCGTTCCAGATTTCTGACCCCGGCCTCCCTGGTGTATGAGCGGATGATCATCCGTATCCCCTGATCTTCGATCTTCAGATCGTCATCGCTCAGGGCATGGGCCTCCAGCTGCTTGGGCAGGAGGTGCCGCTTGGCAATATTGAGTTTTTCTTCGTGGGTATAGCCGGAGAGCTCAATCACCTCCATCCGGTCGCGCAACGGCCCGGGGATATTGTCGATGATATTGGCGGTGGTAATGAACATCACCCTGGAGAGATCAAAGGGGATCTCCAGATAATGGTCGGCAAAGCTGAAGTTCTGTTCGGGATCCAGCACCTCCAGCAAGGCCGAGGAAGGGTCGCCCCGGAAATCCATGCCCAGCTTGTCGATCTCGTCCAGCATGAAGAGCGGGTTGTTGGCCCCGGCCTTGCGCAGGCTCTGGATAATGCGGCCCGGCAGGGCGCCGATGTAGGTGCGGCGGTGGCCGCGGATTTCCGCCTCGTCCCGCACCCCGCCTAAGGAGATGCGGATGAATTTCCGGTCCATGGAGCGGGCGATGGATTGGCCGAGCGAGGTCTTGCCCACGCCCGGCGGGCCGACAAAACAGAGGATCGGCCCGTGCATGTCCTGCTTGAGTTTGCGCACCGCGAGAAACTCGATGATCCGTTTTTTGATCTCGTCCAAGCCGTAATGGTCTTCGTCCATCACCTGCTGCGCCTTGACGATATCCAGGGAATCAGGGGTGGATTTTAGCCAGGGCAGGTCAAACAGCCAGTCAAGGTAGGTCCGGGAAACCGTATATTCCGGTGAGGATGGCGAGATGCGGGCCAAGCGATCGAGTTCTTTTTCCGCAGTCTTCTTCGCCTCTTCCGGGAGCTCGGTCTCGGCAAGCTTTTCGCGTAGCTCCTTGAGATCGAGATTTTCCTCTTCCTCGCCAAGCTCCTTGCGGATGGCCTTGAGCTGCTGGCGGAGAAAAAATTCCCGCTGCTTATCATCCGTATCTTCCTTGATGCTTTTCTGGATTTCCTGGCTCATTTCCGCCGTCTCAATACGTTTATTGAGTTCCCGGGCGGTTCGGTGCATCAACTCCTTGCCAGGACCAATCTCAAGAAGCGCCTGTTCCTCCACCGGCGTAAGATTGAGCTGGGAAATCACCAAGTAGGAAATATAGAAAGGATCGGAAAGGGAATCGATGGTGGTGACCAATTCAGAGGGAAGCAAAACCAAATCGGCCAGTTTTTTAAACTGGGTCCGCAGATTGAGCTCCAGTGCCTCAACCTCTTTATCCTCTTCGATCGCCATGGGGACAATGGCGACCCGCGCTTTCAGATAGGGCTCTTCTTGAACATATTCGACCAGTTCCAATTTCTTGATGGCGCTGATCAAAACATGGTAGCCGCCCTCCCTGACCTTGACCAGCTTGTGGATATAGCCCAGCACCCCGACCCGGTACAGATGCTGAGGCTCAACCCGCTCCTGTTTCTCTTCCCCGGCTTTCTTATGGCTGACAATGGCAAGCAGCCGATCTTTAAGAATTGCATCATCAATGAGCTGCTGGGAGGCGGGATGCAAAATATTCATCGGAAAGCCCATGCCAGGGAAAAAAACGAATCCGTGCAGGGGCAGCACCGGCAGGATCTCAGGCACCGGCAATGTGGCAGGGTCACTATGATGTTCCGCCTTTTTTGCCGCACCTTCCGTGTCTTGTAGCCTGTCGTCCTCACTCATAGGTATCTACCCGCATCGTTATATTTTCAGAATACAGAAATCCGTCGATTTCACCCTTATCTCACGGGAATCTTGATCTTGCCGGGATTGCGCCGTAGCGGCAGGGTAATCTGGAGAAAACCGTTTTTGGTCTCCGAAACCGCCTTGGCAACATCAACTGCTTTGGGCAAAGAGATTGAGCGTTCAAAAAAACCGTGCTCGATCTCCAGCTGATGAATAGCCGACACCATCTCCTGAGGAGAATATCCCCGCTCTCCGGAAACGGTGATCTTTGTCCCGTCTGCCAACACGGAAAGTGCCTGCGGGTTCATTCCGGAAATGTCGATCTGGACAATGATCGCCGAAGCGGTTTCATACACATCGGCGGCGGGAAACCAGTTTCCGCCCTGCCCCACGGAAAACATCCGGTGCCGGAGAATGTTTCGTGGTATTGCGGCGACAGACTGGCTTGGAACGGTTTTCTTTTTGGAGTGATCCATGGCGTTTATTCCTGCACGCGCTTTCGCGAAAAGCAATCCGGCTAAAGATTTTCAACAAACCCGGTCCCCTTGCACATGGGGCAGGTCACTTGCGGCACACACTGGCAATCATTCCAATCATCGCCGGTTTTGGACCCACGCCACTCGCTGTTGCATTCGCAGGTTCCCTGAATCACCTTCTCGCCGTTGCATTCCGGGCACACCTTTTTATCCGAATTGCTCATCATCCCCCTCCCTGTTGTCAAATGAGAGACTGCCGGCCAGGCTCCCCGGCCCATGCTTCTTCACACTCCATTAAAAGTATGGGACAGGTTCGGGTGGATGTCAAGGGATGGAGAAAACCGGCCGGGAAATCCTTACGATTCCTCGCCATGGCGGCAGGCATGGGCGACCATGATCTTTTTGGCCAAACCGGCATTGATGGCCAAGCGCGTGCCCTTGCTTGCCACGATCAAAGGACCGGAGGAATGGTTGCTGACAATCTCGAGACATGCCCCCACCGTAAGGCCCATATCGTGCAATCTGGCCTGCACTTCCCGGCCGCCCAGGATGGTGACGATCCGCACCCGTTCGCCATTGGCGGCATATTGCAAAGAAAGGGCCGGTTCCCGCTGCGCCATGCAGGCAGCGCAGAGGCCGTAGATCTCCATCTTGTGCTGCAGGGGGTGAAACTGGAATTGGCGGGCGATTTCGTGCTGCAGCCTTTCCAGATTCTGGTTGGCAAACTCCTGGATCTTGCCGCAGCGGGTGCAGATAAAATGGTCGTGGTGCATGCCGAGGTGGTGATGTTCGTAGACCGGTTCCTGGGTTTCGAACAGCTGTTTCTGGGCAAAGCCGAACTGGCAGAACATCTCCATGGTTTCCTTGAGAAACTCCCGGTCCAGCAGCTCCGGTCTTGTCCCCTTGATGATCCCCTCCAGCCCGGTCAGAGTAAGATGCTCTTCCACCGAGAGGAAAATATCCAGCACCTGCAAACGCTCTTCGATCCGCGAAGCGTTGAAGGATGCGAGCACCTCCTGGAACTGTTCCCGCTCCTGCTGGTGCTGGGTCTGGGGATCGACCTCTTCCCGGCCTGTCCCTAGCCCACCCTTGCTTTTTGTGGACCAAAACGGAAACCCGAACATGCTCACCTGCTCCTTGTAATCTGTCTCAATCGACCTGCCGCCACTCGTTGTTGCGCAGCACGGAGTGGGGCCGAAATCGGGCCTTATAGGTCATGGCCGCAACCTCCTCTATCCAATAGCCAAGATAGAGATAGTCACAGTGTTCCCGCTTGGCAAGTTCGTTGAGGTACAAAATATTAAAAGTCCCCAGACTTCTTTTCTCACAATCCGGATCAAAATAGAAATACACCGCGCTCAGACTGCGCTCAGCCAGATCGACAATGGAGACCCCGAGCAGCTGCCCGGAAAGCCGGAAAGAAATTTCCATGGTCGGGGCCAGGGAATTAAAAAAGAACCCCGAATAATAATCCGAGGCCGTACTCGCCCTCCCAGGATAGCGACTGTTAAAAAAACGGTCCAGCAACTGCAGTTTTTCCGGGGTTACCTCAAGCGGGCCCACGCTGATCTCGATGTCCTGATTCCGCTGCCAGACGCGGCGCATGTTCCGGGATGGGCGAAAGGCGGCCGTCTCAAGCCGAATGGGCACGCAGGCCGTACAATCCGGACAGCGCATACCATAGATAGTGTTGCCGTTGCGCCGGTATCCGGCGGCGAGAAACTCCTCCAGCACAGCCGGGGGCAAAAAACTGAAACCCGCCTGGTGGTAGACCGCAGTGCGGTCGAGGGTGTACGGGCACTCCGCAGGGGTGTCCACAAAATATGGGGAGAGCTTGGCGATGAACCGGCTGGTATCACTTACATCCACGGAGGTCATGTCTCACGCTGGCAGGTCGCTTCGTATTGTTGGACTCGTAACAACTTAGAACTTGTTGCAAACAGGTGCTTCGACAGGCTCAGCACGAACGGAAGATCAAGACATTACATCAATAACAGCCGTTCGTGCTGAGCCTGTCGAAGCACCGCTGTTATAAGGCAATCCTTACTGATAGAGAAAATATTTTTGCCGGATCTCGCTGAACCCGTCAATCTCCGGTTGCCAAGCCGACTCAAGCTCCCGGATATCCGCGCCCGCAGCCAACTGATGCCTGAGAGTGCTGTCGCCCAGGATCAGATCAAGGGGGGTACGCTCGAACTCGTACTCATAGGGCGGCGCTTTGAGGGCGAACTGCTCGGGATAACAGCGCATAAATGCTTGAAGCAGGGCCAACGAGGTACGATAGGGTTTAAAGGTCTGCGGGTCCGTGACATGGAGCTGAAACCCCTTGCAGGGCTGGCCGGCCCATTTATTGGCCGTGGGCTCAAAGGCCAGGGGCCGCAGAGAGCAACCGGGCAAATCCACCCCCTGCATGCTGGTCAGCACCTGCTGCCACTCAAGAAACGGAGCGCCAAAGAGTTCAAAAGGCAGGGAGGTCCCTCTCCCCTCGGAGATATTGGTGCCCTCAAAGATCACCTGCCCGGGATAGACCAGGGCCGTAGTGGGATTGGGCATATTGGGCGAGGGGAAGACCCACGGCAATCCGGTATCGGCAAAGAGCATCCTCCGCTGCCAGCCTGGCATGGTCACCACCTCGAGATCCGCACCTATTCCATACTCACCGTTGAGCAGCCGGGCCAGCTCGCCAAAAGTAAGGCCGTGGCGCATGGGCAAAGGATAGAGCCCGACAAAGGAACGGCAATCATCCTGCAGCAGATTGCCTTCCACCGCCTCGCCGCCCACGGGGTTGGGCCGGTCCAGGACCACCACCTTTTTGCCGTGACGGGCCGCCTCCTCCATGCAGTAGGCCAAGGTGTAGAGAAAGGTGTAGACCCTGGTGCCCACATCGACGATATCAACAAGCAACACATCGAAATGCTCGTACATGGCAGCGGTGGGCCGACGCACCTCGCCGTAGAGGCTGAACACCGGCAGACCGCTGACCGGATCGGTCATGTGGTCCGATTCGATCATATTGTCTTGCTTCTCCGCAAAAAAACCGTGCTGGGGGGTAAAGAGACAGGTGAGTTGGCCCGGAAAAGCTGCCATGATCAAATCCCGGCTGTGACGCAGATGCCGGTCGGTTGAGGCCTGATTGCAGAGCAGAGCCAGCCGTTTGCCGGCAAGAGAGGCAGGAGGGGAAGCTAAAAGGTGCTCAATTCCGAGGGTAACCATTAATTCACCAGTATAAGACTTAGGATGGAATGACCGGCAGCCGCAGCGGACGGTATTTTTTTTCTTTGCACTTTGCCTCCGGCTGATTAATTTAGCAATCATGGAAGCCAGTGGAATATAATCGAACCAGCCGCCTTCTTGCATAAAAAAAGACCGGCGCACAACATGATCGGAAGCACAAAGGAATCTCTATGAAAATTGCCATCAGCGGCAAGGGCGGGGTCGGCAAAACCACGATCATGGCCATGCTGGCCAAATATCTGCAAAAGCAAGGGAAAGAGGTGCTGGTCATCGACGCGGACCCCAGCCCGCACATGGCCCAGAGCCTCGGCCTGGCCGAGGACGAAAAAATCACCCCCATCGCCGAGATGAAGGATCTGCTGGTGGAGCGCTCCGGCAAGGTGGATGGCTCGCCCTTTTACAACATCAACCCCCAGGTGGACGACCTGCTTTCCCGCTTCATCGTGGAAAAAGACGGGATCAAGCTCATGGTCTTGGGCGCCATCCAGACCGCCAAGGGCGGCTGCGCCTGCCCGGAAAGCAACGTGCTGAAAAGGATGCTCACCAAGCTGCTGCTCGCCCCCTCCCAGGTGGTGCTGCTCGACATGGAGGCAGGGGTGGAACACCTGGGGAGGGGCACCATCGCCGGGGTGGACCAACTGCTGATCGTGGTGATTCCCTCAAAATCCGGGGTGCGCACCGCACTCAAGATCAAGAAGCTCGCCGAGGAATCGGGCATCCCCCGCATCTCCTATGTGGGCAATCTGGTGGCGGATGACGACGACCGGGCCTTTCTGGCCGAAGCCCTCGGCGAGCCGCCCCTGGCCTGCTTCCCAGACTCAGCCGCGATCCGAAAAACGGAACGGGCGGGGTTGGCGATTACCGGGGCGTTGGGAGAGGTGGAAGAGGCGGCCGGGCAACTCATCAACAGTATCCTCGCCCAAGCGAAACAATGAGCATGACTGCGGTCAAAACCGCTTTCGACGAGGGAGCCCAGACCTACGACCGAGCCCGCAGGCAGCTGATTCCCTGCTTCGATGACTTTTACGGGACGGCGCTGGCGCTGATTCCGCACCAACCCCAGGCCACCTTCCGGGTCCTGGACCTCGGCGCAGGCACGGGAATGCTCTCGTCCCTTGTCGCCAAGAAGTTTGCCCAAACTAGAATCACCCTGCTGGACATCTCCCAAGAGATGCTGGACAAAGCCAAAGAACGGTTCGCCGGGATGGAGGAGCGTCTGGAGTTTATCGCAGGAGATTATGCAAACGGTCTTGAGGGACAATTCGACGTGATTCTCTCCGCCCTCTCCATCCACCACCTCACAGACACACAGAAGATCAAGCTGTTCAAGAATATCCATAATGCCTTGCCCGAGGGAGGCATTTTCATCAACGCCGATCAGATCCTCGGCCCGACACCGGACATCGAACAGGTGTACCAGGAAACCTGGCTCCGGCAGGCGCGGGATCTCGGGGTCTCCGAGGTCGACCTCAATGCGGCCCTGGAACGGATGCAGGCGGACCGGATGGCCCCCCTAAGCTCTCAGTTGGAATGGTTACGGCAGGCAGGTTTCAGTTCGGTGCATTGCTGGTACCAACAGTTCCGTTTTGCTGTCTTTTCCGGGCAAAAGGGCAAGGGCTGCACAAATCTGCCCACATAATTCCTCAGCCGAAACAGAGCCCGCAGTCCGGGCAGGTCGTGGTGGTGGTGGCAAAGGCAAAGCCGCAGGCCGGACATACCGCCTCCCCGGCCTCCGGGTTGAAAACCGCTCCGGCATGGGTGGCGTCGTGCTCGGCCAGGGCGGTTGCCCGGCGATGCTCTTGGGCAAGTACCTCCAACCCATCCCGCACCTCTTCCTGCCGGACCTGGAGCTGAAACTTGGGGGCACAGCCGCCACTGGCGCACCCCCCGGCTTCCTTGCTGATCATGGCGCCGATCTGTTCCGCCTCAAGCAGGTCCTTGAGGTGTTTGAGGTCGCCAAGCGCTCCCTGAAAAACAACGACCAATTGGTCGTCGGGGGTCAACGGTCCTTTCCGGTTCCGCCGGGAAGCGCCATTATTACTTTCCATGACAACCAGCTCCGCCCCCCAGATAAGGGCAATGGCGCAGGTCGCGCAGGTTTCCGCTTCCGCCCGGTACTCGTCCCGGCACTTGGGACAGTATTTCAAATCGCGTTCTATCATTTTAGTTCCCTCTCAAAGCTGTAAACCATACGCTGTCCGCTGACAGCTTACAAAATAAACCGGCTCAAATCCTCGTCTTCCGAGATATCCTGCAGCTGTTTTTTCACATATTCGGCGGTAACAAGAAACTTTTTTTCCTCGCGGTCGGTGGCGTCAAAGGAAAGCTCCTCCAGCAGCCGCTCCATTATGGTATGCAGCCGCCTGGCCCCGATATTTTCGGTTTTCCGGTTCACCGTGGCGGCGATTCTGGCCATACCCCGGATGGCGTCCTCGGCAAATTCCAGGGCGATCCCTTCGGTGGCCATGAGGGCGATGTACTGTTTGATCAGGGCGTTCTGCGGCTCGGTGAGAATCCGGTAGAATTCCTCCTCCCCCAGAGGGTTGAGTTCAACCCGGATGGGGAAGCGCCCCTGCAGCTCCGGCACCAGATCCGAGGGCTTACAGAGATGGAAGGCACCGCTGGCGATAAAGAGGATATGGTCGGTCTTGACCATGCCGTGCTTGGTGGTCACGGTGGAGCCCTCGACAATGGGCAACAGGTCGCGCTGCACCCCCTCGCGGGAAACCTCGGGCCCGTGGCCTGAGCCGCCCTGGCGCGAGGCGATCTTGTCGATCTCATCGAGAAAGATGATCCCGGACTGCTCGGTGCGCTGGATGGCAAGCCGGGTAACGCTCTCCATGTCGATCAGCCTTTCGGCCTCCCGTTTTTTGAGCACCTCCATGGCGTCCTTTACCAGCATCTGCTGCCGCTGGGTTTTCTTGGGAAACATCTTGCCGAACACATCCTTGAGCCCGGATTCCATATCGTCCAGGCCGCTATTGCCGTGGGAAAGGATCTCGAGCATGGGCATCGACTGGGACTGATCAAGTTCCATCTCCACCTGTTTTGCATCAAGCTTGCCATCCCGGAGCATCTGCCGGAATTTTTCCCGGGTGGAATCCGACAAATCCCCTGCCCTGCTGCCATCTTCGCTTCTTTCCGCCATTGGCGTTACCTGCCCCAAGGGGGCCGGACGCGGCGGCACCAGCAGGTCGAGCATCCGCTCTTCCGCCTGCTCCGCAGCCTTCTGCGTCACCTCCTCCCGCGCTTCCTCACGCACCATATTGATGGCCAGATCAAGGAGATCGCGAATCATGGACTCCACATCCCTTCCCACGTAGCCGACTTCGGTGAACTTCGAGGCCTCCACCTTGAGAAAGGGCGACTGGGCCAGACTGGCCAAGCGACGGGCGATCTCGGTTTTCCCGACCCCGGTGGGACCGATCATGATGATATTTTTGGGCGCGATCTCCTCGCGCAGGGGCATGGGCACCTGCTGGCGCCGCCAGCGGTTGCGCAGGGCAATGGCCACGGATTTCTTGGCTGCGTCCTGGCCGATGATATAGCGGTCGAGTTCGGCCACGGTTTGCTTGGGAGTCAGGGTGTTCATGGGTTCCATCTTAAAATGTCCTTTCTTTACTCTGCCGCCATTTTCTCAACAGTAATATGGTCATTGGTATAGATGCAGATGGAAGCGGCAATCCGCATCGCCTCCCGACAGATCTCCTCGGCGGAAAGCTCACTGTGCGCCACCAACGCCTTGGCTGCGGCCTGAGCATAAGGCCCGCCCGAGCCGATGGCCAGGATGCCGTCGTCCGGCTCGATCACGTCACCGGTGCCGGAAAGGAGCAGGGAATGGTGCTTATCCACCGCGACCAGGAAAGCCTCCAGTTTCCTGAGCATCTTGTCCGTGCGCCAATCCTTGGCCAATTCCACCGCCGAGCGCATCAGGTTGCCGTCATACTGCTCAAGCTTCTGCTCCAGCCGGTCGAACAGGGTAAAGGCATCGGCCGTGGCCCCGGCAAAACCGGTGATGACCTTGCCTTCGTAGAGGCGGCGGACCTTGCGCGCCTCATGCTTCATGATGGTATTGCCCAGCGATACCTGGCCATCCCCGGCCAGGGCCACTTCACCCCTGTGCCGGACGGCAATGATTGTGGTCGATCTGATTTTCACAGTTACTCCTCCCGATGGAGATTGTCATCTAACGGTTTATCTTCTCGCCTTTGGATGGGCCCGGTCATAGACCTCGTTCAGATGATCCATGTTCAAGTGGGTGTAGCGTTGGGTGGTTGAGAGGCTGACATGCCCCAGCAGTTCCTGCACCACCCGCAGATCCGCCCCCATTTCCAAAAGATGGGTGGCAAAGGAATGGCGCAGGGCATGGGGCGTTACCCGGGCGGCGATTCCGGCCCGCATGGCATAGAGTTTCACCAGCCGTTCGATACTGCGGGTGGTGAGCCGTAAGCCGCGGTGGTTCAAAAAGACCGCCTTGTTTTCCGGTGCATCCCCACGGGCGATGCGTTCACGGATCAACAGGGTCCGCTGGGGAAGGTATTGCCCCAGGGCTTCCAGAGCCGGACTGCCCACCGGCACCAACCGTTCCCGGTTGCCCTTGCCGGTAACCCGCAGCATACCCTCCTCCGCATCAAGCCGCTCAAGATCCAGGGCCGCCAGTTCGGCAACCCGCACCCCGGTGGAATACAGCATCTCAAGAATCGCCCGGTCACGGAAGGCAAAGGCATCCCCGCTGCCCGGCATCTCCAGCAGGGTAAAGACCTCGTCCACCGTGAGAAAAACAGGCATATGCTTTTCCTGTTTCGGCGTGGCAATGGGGGCGACAGGGTCATGGGTTACCACCCCTTCGCGGAGAAGATGGCGGAAGAAGGTACGCAGGGCGGAAAGCTTCCTGGCCACGGAGCTGCCCTTGTTTTTCCCGTTGAGGCTGTACACATAGGCGCGGAGTGTACGGGGTTCGATCTGGCGGACATCCTGAGCAGGGTCGACAAACAGGGCAAATTCGGCAAGATCACGGCCATAGCTCTCAACGGTTTTGGGGGAATACCCCTTTTCCACGGAAAGCCAGCGACTGAATTGGGGGAGCAGATCCTGCAGGGAATATGGCATGAAGATTTTTCTTAAAATGAATCGTTTAAGCCACGCACATAGAGTGATTTCAGAATCCGAACAACCTACCATACTCATGTTTTTTTGGAAAGACATTGCCCATAACCGCAACTTCATTTATTTTAGAAGATTCTACGCATTCTTGCCGTCAGACGAGGACCATTCTTTTTTTGAAAACCCTCGGGAGGAGACATGTCCAAAAAATCGTTCGAAGAAGCCCTGGAGGCCCTTGAGCAGATCACACAGGAGCTGGAAGACGGCGACCTGAGCCTTGAGAAATCCCTGAAGAAATTTGACGAGGGGATCAAGCTTGCAGAGTTGTGCAACCACAAACTTGAGGAAGCGCAGCAAAAAGTGGACCTTCTCTTGAAAAAAGACGGCAAGCTGATCAGTGTTCCCTTTAACAATTCCGACTCGGTTTCAGATGACGAAGCCTAGTCTCTACCTTGCTTGAGAGCAGCGGGAATTTCTCTGCCATGGAATTCAAACAATATCTGAGCCAACAATGCGCGGTTGTCGAACAGGCCCTGACGCGTTATATGCTTCCCGAAGAAGGGCCTCTGGCCACCCACATCAAAGCCATGCGCTACAGCCTTTTCGCAGGCGGCAAAAGGATCCGCCCCATCCTGGCCCTGGCCGCGGCAGAGGCCTTGCATGCCGACACCCAACACCTTTTCCCCGTGGCCTGCGCCCTGGAATGCATCCACACCTATTCCCTGATCCATGACGATCTGCCGGCCATGGATGATGATGATCTCCGGCGCGGCAAACCCACCTGTCATGTGGTCTTCGGGGAAGCGGAGGCCATCCTGGCCGGGGACGGGCTGCTCAGTTTCGCCTTTGAGCTCTTGAGCCATCCCGATGCCCTCCAGGGGATCTCCCCGGAGGCCCAGCTCCGGTTGATCAACCTCATCGCCAAGGCCATCGGCCCCGTGGGCATGGTCGGCGGTCAGTCCCTGGACCTTGCCGCGGAAGGGCAGGCAATCTCCTTTGAGCATCTCCGGTTGATCCATGGCTATAAAACAGGAGCGCTTATTACCGCCTCCGTGCAGGCCGGGGCGATTTTCGGCCAGGGTGACGAGGAGCAATTTGCCGCCCTCAGCCGCTACGGTGTGCAGATTGGCCTTGCCTTCCAGATAGTGGACGACCTCTTGGATGTTGAAGGAACCACGGAAGATCTCGGTAAGACCGCCGGAGCCGATGCACAACGGAACAAGGCGACTTACCCAGCCTTTTTCGGCGTTGCCAAAACAAAGGTCATGGCCCGTGAGGCTGTTGATAAAGCAATCGCTGCCCTGGAAAATTTTGACGCCAAAGCCGAGCCGCTTCGAGACCTTGCCCGGTATATTTACGAACGGAACAAATAACCGGAACCCCGTCAGGGGAACACCCGGAGGAAAAGGCCACGATGAGCCATACCCCAATTTTAGACACCATCAATTCCCCAACCGACCTCAGGAAGCTCTCGGTGGAGCAACTTGAGACCCTGGCTGCGGAAATAAGAGAGACAATCATCCAGACCGTTTCCCGGACCGGTGGGCACCTTGCGCCCTGCCTGGGGGTGGTCGAACTCACCCTGGCCATCCATTATGTCTTCGATACCCCGGAAGACAAACTGGTCTGGGACGTGGGCCACCAGGCCTATGCCCACAAGCTGATCACCGGCCGCAGAGAGCAGTTCCATACCCTGCGCCAGTACCAGGGAATGAGCGGTTTTCCGAAAAGAGCGGAAAGCCCCTATGACGCCTTTGATACCGGACACAGCAGCACCTCGATCTCGGCCAGCCTGGGCATTGCCACGGGCAAGGATCTGAAAGGCGACCCCCACAAAAGCATCGCCGTGATCGGCGACGGCTCCATGACCGGAGGGATGGCCTTTGAGGCGCTCAATCAGGCAGGACACCTCCATAAAAATCTCATTGTCATCCTCAATGACAACGAAATGTCCATTTCCCCCAATGTGGGCGCGCTCTCCAGCTTCTTAAGCCGAAAACTGACCAGCAAAACAGCGGTGCGGCTCAAAAAGGAAATGGAGCACTTCCTCAAATCCTTCTCCAACGTGGGGGAGAATATCCTCTCGGTGCTCAAGAAAAGCGAGGAGAGCCTCAAGGGCTTCTTTACCCCGGGGATGCTCTTCGAGGCGCTCAAGTTCGAGTACATCGGCCCCCTGCCCGGCCACAAGCTGGAAAACCTCATCGAGGCCCTGCGCAATGTCCGCGATTTCAGCACCGGCCCCACGCTCATCCATGTCCTGACCACCAAGGGCAAGGGCTACGAACCGGCGGAGAAAAACCCGGGCGATTTTCACGGGGTTGGCCCATTCTGCATCGAGACCGGCCTGCCCCTCCCCTCTCCTCCTGCCCCGCCCAGCTACACCAAGATTTTTGGCGAAACCTTGGTGCAGATCGCGGAACAGGACCCCCGCGTGGTCGCCATCACCGCCGCCATGCCGGCAGGCACAGGCTTAACCGATTTCTCCCAACGCTTTCCCGAACGTTTCTTTGATGTGGGGATTGCCGAACAACATGCCGTTACCTACGCGGCTGGCATGGCCACGGAAGGATTGCTGCCGGTGGTGGCCATCTACTCCACCTTCTTCCAACGCGCCCTTGACCAGATCATCCACGATGTCTGCCTGCCCAATCTTCCCGTTACCCTGGCCATTGACCGCGGCGGTCTGGTCGGCGACGATGGGCCGACCCACCATGGGGTGTTTGACCTCTCCTTCCTGCGCTTCATCCCCAACCTGGTAATCATGGCCCCCAAGGATGAGAACGAGCTGCGGCACATGCTGCACACGGCCATTCTCCACCCAGGCCCGGCAGCGGTACGCTATCCGCGCGGCAACGGGGAAGGCGTTGCCATGGACAAGGGGCTGCAACGTATCCCCCTGGGGACTGGCGAACTTCTGCGGGAAGGGAAGGATCTCCTTTTGCTCCCCATCGGCAATCGGGTCCCTGCTGCCTTGGAGGCGGCAAACGGACTAAAAAAACTCGGGCTGGAGGCGGCGGTAATCAACCCGCGCTTTGTCAGACCTCTGGATGATGCGCTGATCTGTGAGTGGGCCAGTCGGACCGGCAAGGTGATAACCATTGAGGACAACGTGAAAAAAGGCGGCTTTGGCAGCGCCATTCTTGAGCTTTTTGCCCAGAGGAATCTCTGGGGGATTCAGACAAAAGTCTTGGGGTTACCGGATAAATTCATGGAACATGGCACCCAGGCCCAGCTCCGGCATAAGGCAAATATCGATACCCCGGCGATCATCGTCGAGGCCCTTGCCCTCTGCGGGAAACAACACTAGGCCTCGTGCCCGAGCTGATTTTCCTGCTTCTCTATCACTTGAAAAACTACACCCAGTTGATTTTTGCTCTCTTCCGGGATACTGATAAATCTGCAGGCAAGACGAATGGTTCTTGGCGAGTAATCAGGATTTGCGTCAACCACCATCAAACGCCTGGCCACGGAATACAACCCTGGTATTTCCAGGGTGACGCCATCGAGACAAAACTCCATATTGATCATTACTGGCATAGACCAGTTAAATAAGGCCGGAGCATCAAGCTCGCACAATACCCCCCCCTCACTGAAATTGACGACCTCGGCAGGAAAACTGTTGCTCCCTTGCTCCAGACTGGCGATAGCATCGGGAAAACTGTAACGCCTGGTTTTACGCATGGAAAACGGGGTACAGAGCCTGGTAATCAGCTCTCCGAGAGTGTTGGGAGCGCAGGGAATAGTAAGATATTCCTTGAGCCCATGCCGCTTCAGCTCTTCAATATAATCCTGCTTTCTCGTGGAGGAAAAAGGGATAAAATTTGTTCTCTGTCCTTCAGGCAGGGCAAGTTGTTTTTGAGCAAATTCCAACCAGTTTTTATCAGAGGATTCCTTGGAAAAAATTACCAGATGGTAATGGGCATCTGCGAGGAGGCCTTCTGCCTCCTCGACATCGACGGCCTCGGAGACAACGGCATCGTTTACCGTGGCCTGAATCATGGTTCTGATTATGCGGCGCATACTGGCCGAGCTGTCCATAATAATAATATTTCTCGCCATAATTCACCCTTTGGGAAACTTAAAATCCAAATAAAGACCGGAAGAATCAGCCAACTTTTTGCGCATCTCTTTCCGGCGTTACCAACAATGCAAAAAGGATCCGAAGCAATTGCGCATATGGGCACATTAGCCCTTAAAAAATTATATACTGAAATCAATCTCCATAACAGAAAATATTTCCCATTCAATTAATTGCTCATCCATGACAACCACCGAAAACAAAAACCCGGGGCCACAACCTGCCAGTCCCAGAGTATGGGCCTTTACCACTTATTTTTGCGAGGGATTGCCCTACTCCATCATCCGCACCGTTTCCGCGGTCTTCTTTCGTGACAACGGTGTGGGTCTTGAAGGTATAGGGCTCACCTCACTTTTTGGCTTACCCTGGGCTTTGAAATTTTTTTGGGCACCGCATCTTGATCGGTATGGCAGCAAACGTCAGTGGCTTCTCATAATGCAGATTTTATTGGCGGGCTTACTGCTGATTGCGGCTGCCCTTGCGCCCCTGCCTCAGGCAACGCCCCTGATAGGTCTAGCCTTTGGGGTCGGAAGTTTCCTGGCCGCCACCCATGACATCGCCATTGACGGCTACTATCTGGAAACCCTGGACGCAGCTGGACAGTCACGTTTTATCGGCTATCGGGTCATGGCGTATCGCATCGCCATGATGGCCGGCGCCGGGATCATCGCAACCATCGGAACAACCATGGGATGGTCCGTGGCCTTTGGCGGATCGGCACTCATCCTGACACTTTTTTTCGCATACCATCACCGCTATTTGCCCGAGAGCGAAACGGTCCGCCTACCCCTGACCTTATTAATCCCGAGGCCAAAAACCGGTCGCCTGCTCAGGCTTGCCCTTATTGCCGCCCTTGCCATAGTTGCGATACGGCTGCACGACCAATCAATCACCAGACATGGCTTGCTGCTGCTTGCAGAATTATTATCCAAGATCAACCTGGCCGCCATGACCAGCATGATTCTGGCCGGCGGGCTTATAATTGTCGGCTTAAAGCGTAGGAAGATTGAACAATGGCTGCGCAACAAGGGCAACGCCTTCTTCAGCGAAGCCTTTTTCACCTTTATGGCGCGGGAAAAAATCGGGCCCATCCTGGCATTTATCGTCCTGATCAGGACAGGTGAATACATGCTCTCCAGCATGGTGGCGCCGTTCATGGTCGATCTGGGCATAAAAAAACATTACGGCTGGATCTCAGGCGGGGTCGGGCTGCCCTTCTCCATAATCGGCGCGATGCTCGGCGGCTGGCTTATTTCGAAATATTCGCTTAAAAAAATGATCTGGCCCTTATTACTTGCCCAGAATTTCACCAATCTGGCCTATATGTTTCTGGCACTGAAACTCAATGGTTTTATCCTGCTCAACACCGGCAATCCCATCCCTGCTGTCCTCGGCACAAACAATCTCCTGGCGGTTGTCTGTGTCCATGCCTTTGATCAACTTGCCGGTGGCCTTGGCACCGCAGTGCTCATGGTCTTTCTCATGCAGTTATGCCAACCGAGATTCAAGGCAGCGCATTACGCCATCGGCACCGGACTTATGAGTTTCAGTGGCATGTATGCCGGAGTGTTGAGCGGCTTTCTCGCTTCCTGGGCAGGATATGGGTATTTCTTCGGCATCAGCTTCCTCCTCTCTCTGCCGGGCATGGGCTTGATCTTCTTCATTCCCTTAGCAGAGCACCAACAAAAAGAGGCGTTGCGGTAACTCCCGCAACGCCTCTTTTTGTTGGTCTTTTTTAAAAAGAAATTATTTTTTCAGGCGGCTATCAAGCTCCTTTTGAACCTGATCACTGATATCGAGGGTGTCGTCGGCATAGAGTAACCCTGTGCGGTTCCGCAACCCTTTCATGGTATTTTCAAGAATCAGGGAATAGCCATTTTTCTTGCCGATATCGGCGATAACATCGTGCAGCTGTTTCAAGATCGGCTCCATATACCTTTTCTCCAGCTGCTGCATCTCTTGTTTCGCATCCTCGGTTTTCATGCCATAGTCACGAAGTCTCTTCTGATACTCACGTTCTTTTTCCGCACGGACCTCATCGCTCCAGGCAGAACCTTTCTTTTCAATCTCGTTTTTCATAGCGGTCAAAGCATCTTCATCAGCCTTGAACTTTGACTGAAACTTATCAACCTCTGCCTGCAAAATCTTTTGCGCATCCAGGGCTGCTTTGGACTTGCCAAGAATTTGCTGGATACTGATGGTGGCAATCTTCCCACGCTCTGGAGCCGCTAAGGCAACCACCGAAGAGACGCACAACGCCACACAGACACACAACACCCCGCCAAGGACTTTAATCTTCATACATATCTCCGGTTTGTTATCAGCAGAAAAACTTCACGTGTTGCATTATACCCCGCACGACGACAAAAAAAAAGAGATGGGAACATAAAAATGCTCCCATCTCAGATCACAACAATCTTCTTAGAAAAGAAGCTTACTTAACAATAACAAAGTCATCACGGCGATTCTGCGACCAAGCCATCTCATCATGACCAAGGTTGAGGGGCTTCTCCTCACCAAAGCTGAGGGTGTCAATCCGGCTTTCCGCAACGCCCATATTGACGAGATACTTCACTGCGGTCACGGCACGTCTTTCACCGAGAGCCATATTGTACTCGTTGGTGCCACGCTCATCGGTGTTGCCTTCAACGCGAACACGTGCCTGGGCAGAACCGATCAAAAGCTCGCCATTTTTCTTGATCCGGTCATTCTGGTCAGCACGGATATCGGATTTGTCAAAGTCAAAATAGATGGGCAACATGGGGGCGGTGGTCCGTCCTTCCAAAACCGCACCGCTATCGCCACCAACCCATTTTGACGCAAGAGACTCTTCCTGTCCCATGCCAGCCTTACCGCCAGCCATGTCCTTATCGCTCTGCACCTTTTGCTTGGCGCAACCGCCAGCCAAAAGGGAAAGCGAAGCAACAACACATGCCATTGCCAGATACTGCATAATTCCTCTTTTCATTTTTTCCTTCCTCCAGATACATCTTGTGACTGATTTTTATATGAAAACAACTCCTTATAGAACCCTATATAATTCACTCAACATAAAAAGCATACAGAATTCTTTATCAATTTTCAATCTGTTTTTTGGAACCTTTCCTCATTGCAAAAAAGCATAACTCACCAATAGCATACATTTTTTTGAGTTACGAAAAAATCATACGCCTAGCCGCACACATAATTCACTTGCATGGTTCAGAGAACACGTGATAATTAATGAGATGACTAAACACCTAAGAATGATTGTTTTACTTCTGTTTTCCGTGCGTTCCAGACCATAAATTTGAGCCATTTATACTGGCGAGCCCTTGCGAACCTATGAAACCGCCTCCTCAATCTCTCAGTAAAACCAGCACCAAAAAAACTGCCGCAGCCAAGGTCCCGATTTCACCAGAGGACAAACAGATTGTCCGTGACATGCTCGCCACAAACAGGTTCGGCACTTTTTTCGGTGTTTCCCAAAAAGTTCTTGATTCGGTCTGGCAGGCTCTCAGCGCACCGACCGGGGAATCCGTCACCTACATCTCCATGGAGATAGGGGCTGATCTGGATGTTTTTCATCCGGTACGCAACAAACTCCAGCAACTTGCAATAACAGAGCATCCGGACGAAACCATCAACCGTTTTCTCCAGCTTTTTTTGCAGGGTCCGGTCAAGATCCCCAACTACAGCGGTGGCCTCGGTATCCTTGCCGGAGACACCTTGAAAAGTTTTGCAGACTGCAAAATTCCGGTGGTCGGAGTTTCTCTGCTGTACCGGAAGGGTTATTTTTCCCAGATGGTCGATTCAAAAATCGGCCAGATAGCCTGGGCCTCCGAATGGGAACCAGAAAAAACGCCCGGGCTTTACCTTCTCCAAGACCCGGAATCCCCCACCCAGCCTCTTACCATTAAGATTCCTTTTTATGATCTCAAGGGGACACAATCCGTTGCCTGTGCCCATCTCTGGCTCAAAATGGAGATCAACGAAACCCTCGACTTTTTCGTCCCGGAAATCCTTCTTGATTACCAGACCCCTGAATCCCCTCTCTGGATTCAGGATGCCGCACAGCACCTGTACGACAGCAGCTCGGAAAAGGTTAAAGCAACCCAGCGAAGGCTTCTTGGCCTCGGCGTTATTCCTGCCATGGAGGCGTTGGGTATTACCTCCCGGACCATCCACTTAAACGAACAGCACGGCGTGGGGGTCGTTCTCTCTCTCATCACCCAGCTCCTAGAGAAAAAGCATGGCTCCAAATACGAAAATAAGGCGACCGATCACCATATCCTCACTGCTGCGGCAGAAGTCGCCAAACGCCTGGTCTTTACCATCCACACCCCGGTTATAGCCGGGCATGACCGCTTCCACACCTCCGTGTATGAGGATTTGATCAACCCGTTCTGCAAGCGCGTTCTGAACCTCCTGGCCCTGGACGAGCACAACCACTCCGTCTACAATTTCACCTCCATGGCCATGAAGCTCAACCGGGCCACCAACAGCGTAAGCCGTCTCCATAAAGAGGTAACCCAGAAACAGTTTCCGCAGTATGCTGACAAAATTACGGCAATCACCAACGGGGTGCATCATCTCACCTGGACAAGCGATGCCAAGGCTGAACTGTACGACACCTTTCCCGAGTTACACAACTGGAGAAGAGATCCCAGCGTTTTTGCCGGGGCCGAGGCCCTGCACCGGAACAAAAAGTTCCGCACGTATTTTGAACAAGCCTGGCGCACGGACACAAAAACACTGGTGGATTATGTGAACCGGATGCTCATCACCCATCGCAACCAGCGCCTTGCGACCTGGATTGATCCGCCCAACTACCTTTCCTATCGAAGCGGGGGAGAAGCCCCCCTCAAGCACACGACCTTCACTCTGGGTTTTGCCCGGCGTTTTTCCACTTACAAGCGGGCAGATCTGATTTTTGAAGATCTGGACCGTTTGGCGGCAATGATCACGGAAAACAACTGGCCGGTAAATTTTATTTACGCTGGCAAGGCCCACCCCTCGGATGAACCGGGACAAGACTTAATCAGAAACGTCCTGGCTGTTCAGGAAGAACTGTATGTGAAAAGTAATGGCCTGGCCAAGCTGGTCTTTATCCCTGGCTATGACATGCATCTGGCCAAAATGATGGTTGCAGGCTCCCATGCCTGGCTGAACAGCCCAAAAAGACCCTTGGAGGCCAGCGGCACCAGCGGGATGAAAGCCGCCATGAACGGGGTACCCAACGTCAGCATCATGGATGGCTGGTGGGTTGAAGGGTATCACGATGGCCGGACAGGCTGGAAATTCGGCTACGAAGAATCCGTTTCCTCCGAACATTTCAGCGAGCAGCCTTCAGCCCTCCTCTACAATGAAGACTCTGCCTCTTTCTATACTGTTTTCCCGGAAATGCTGCGGCTGTTTTATGACCCAGCCCTCCATGATCAATATATTGATAAATCCATCGCCAATCTCACCCTCAACTGCCCCATTTTTAACACCCATCGCATGGCGGCGGAATATGTGGCCCGCTACGACCTCAATCTTACGCCAGCAGTCCAGCGGGAAATGGTAAAATTCCGCAAGCTTTACTGCAGCGACCCATCTTTCTAAACGGTTTGCCCTATTATGGACAACGCCGACTGAGCATCACCAGCAGGTACAATCTCCTCCTTTATGCTCAGTTAAAAAGCACAAAAAAATGGACATGGTTTGTATAAACCATGTCCATTTTTTTAAAGGAACTTCGCAGTAATACTATTTTTTCGCTGTGGGTGTCAGGATCTTGATCGTCGCCTTGCTTTTCACTTGGGCAAGAAAGGTCTCTATATTGCTGGTGACCTTTTCCTGCGTAAGATAAGCGGTAATCTTGGCCTTTGCCTCATCAAAGCTCACCGTCTTCGCCGGTTTTTTCTCTTCAAGCTTGATCAGGTGGTAGCCGAATTCCGTTTCCACAATGTCGCTGGTGTCGCCGGGCATCATTTTAAACACAGCCTGATCAAACGGTTTCACCATCTGGCCTCTAGGGAAAAAGCCAAGATCCCCGCCCCGCTCTTTACTCGGACAATCGGAATACTGCTTGGCCAATTCAGCAAAATCAGCGCCGCCCTTCAACTGTTTTTGGATCTGCACCAGTTTTGCGCGCTTACGGTCCTTATCTGCCTTGGACTCTGTTTCTTTTGCGTTAATAAGGATATGACGGGCATGCGCCATTTCCGGCTGGACAAACTTATCCTGATTGTTGTTATAGAAATCCTTGGCTTCAGCCTCTGTAACCTGAGCCTTGCCCTTAAACTTGGTGTCGATAAATTTCTGGATGGTCAGATTTTTACCCACCTGCTTGCGCAACTCCACCTCGGTAAGCCCTGCTTCGCTCAAAGCCTTGGCAAAGGCTTTATCATCGGCGAAACCCTTTTTGTATCCTTTCATCTCAGTGTCAATCTCGGTGCTGCCGACCGTTACTCCGGCCTTTTTGCTCTCCTGACTCAACAACTCGAGCTTGATCATCTTGTCGAGAACCGACTCCCGCAGCGTGGCCATCTCGGTTTCGCTGGGTTTACGGCCCTGTGCCTGGAAGCGACCCAAAATCCCATTGATCTCCCCCTGCACCGCAGCGGCAACAATGGGTTCACCGTTTACAAGAGCCGCGACTTCCTGCGCCTTCTTTTCCGGCTTGGCCCAAAGGGTGGTTGCAAAAACAACGGTGGCCCCAAGAGCGAACGAAACGAGAACGGCTTTATGAATTTTTCCAAATTGCATGACAGTTCCTTTTATAATGAGATTTTTCTGCTCAAACTACCAACGAAAGCCAGGTTGCGACAAACAGGGTAAGACTGATAAGACCGTTCATGGTAAAAAATGAAAGCTGGATACGGGACAGGTCCCTCGGATTCACAGCGATATGCTGATAAAAAAGAGCCCCGGCCGTAAGAGCGATTCCCATATAATAATAAATATTCAAGCGAGATACTATACCTGTGCAAATAAACAAAAGAAAGGCCAACCCATGAAAAAAAACCGCTAGTTTGAAGGCTTTTTCCCGACCGAACCGTGAAGGCAGGGAATAGAGCCCTGCTTGGCGGTCAAAATCAGCATCAAGGCAGGCGTACACCGTATCAAAACCAGCAACCCAGAAGAGCACTCCAAGAGAGAGGACAAAGGGGAAATCAAAAAGGTTCCCTTTAACTGCAACCCAACCGCCCAAGGGAGAAAAAGCCAGGGCGATACCGAGAACCACATGGCAGAGCCAGGTGAAACGTTTGGTCAGGGAATAGAGGAAGGTAAGACCCAGGGCAAAAGGGGAAAGCAGCAAGGTGAGCGGATTGAGTTGAGAGCAGGCAACAAAATAGAGCAGGGCAAAGAGTACAACCATTCCCCAGGCTTCCGCCAGCCGTACGGCACCACTGGGGATAGCCCGATCCGCAGTGCGGGGGTTGGCGGCGTCAAACTTCCGGTCGGCAATGCGGTTGAAGCCCATGGCCGCAGTCCGGGCACCGACCATGGCCAAAATGATCCAGACAAAGGTGGCGGCTTCAGGAACTCCGCGTTTTGCCAGAAACGCCCCGATCAGAGCAAAGGGCAGGGCAAAAATGGTATGCCCGAACTTGATCATCTCAAGCAGGTCCTTCACCTTGCGCAACATCATCGGCCCTCTCTGGCAACAGATTGGTTGCGACCCGCCATCATGCCTCTTCCTCCGGGGGTATGCCCTGCCATCTGGGCAGGTCCGCAACCTCGATGCCGAGCAGTCCCGCAACCCTCCCCGCAAACAGACGGGCCATCTCTTCGATACTCCGGGGCCGGTGGTACAAGGCGGGCATAGGCGGACAGATGATCCCCCCAGCCTCGTGCGCCTTTAACATATTCGTGAGGTGGGTCTTATTCAAGGGTGTTTCCCGGACCGCCAGAACCAGTGGGCGACGCTCCTTGAGCATGACATCCGCGGCCCGATGGATGAGATTGCCGCAAATACCGTTGGCAATGGCGGCAAGACTCCCCATGGTGCAGGGCAGGACCGCCATGCCGCTGAAATCGCTGGAGCCGCTGGACATGGGCGCGGCAAAATCGTGCACATCATGCCAGCGGGCAACAAAAGGGTCGAGATCCCGGCGGGACATGCCAAGCTCAAGCCCGAGCACCTGTTCTCCCGCCTCGGACAGCAGCCCATGCACCTCAACCCCAAGGGGCTGGCAGAGCTTGAGAAACTCCAGGGCGTAAACCGCGCCGGTTGCTCCGGTTATGGCCAGGACAACTTTTTTCATTTTACCCCCACATAGACCGTCACCACCCCAAAGGTCAACGGTCGATGGTAGGTTGTGGCAAATCCTGCCTGTTGCATCATGCCCAGCAATTGTTCCGGCGTATAAAATTCGGCAATGGAGCTGGCAAGATACTCGTAGGCCTCGGTGTCGCCGGATACAAGTCCGGCAATCTTCGGCAATACCCGGTTGAGATAGAAATTATAGAGGGGCTTGACCACAGGATTCTGCGGCCGGGAAAATTCGAGGATCAACAGCTTGCCCCCCGGCTTCAACACCCGATACATTTCATTCAATCCCTGTTGGGTTCTCGCCAGATTCCTAACCCCGAAGGCCACGGTAACTCCCCAGACCGTCCCGCTTTTCACGGGGATCTGCTCTCCATCCCCGCACACCGGCCCTATCCTCCCTTTCCGCTCATCGGCGGGAAGGTGCTGCATCCCGGCCCGCAGCATGTCTTCACAAAAATCCACGGACAGAACCTGACGGTGCTTGGCCTGCCGGGTCAACTCCAGGGAAAGAGGCAGGGTGCCGGCACAAAGGTCGAGAACCGCGCCCTCGGGGAACTCCTTCAACTCCCGGGTGGTGACCCAGCGCCAATAACGGTCGATCTGAAAACTCAACACCGAATTGAGGAAATCATATTTCCCGCTGATCGAGGAGAACTTTTCCTGAACAAATTTCTTCTTTTCGTCTGGATTCTTCATATGCTCAATGATTTCCGCAAACCTTTATGGGAAGCGCCGTGGCCGGAACCTCCCCACGCGAGACAAGATACTCGAAAAATAGCGTCAACGCCTCCTGCTTTTCACTGCCCAGATCATATTCAATCCCCTGAAGATAGCGGTAGCAGGCATTTTCGTCCATGGGAACCCGCCCGGCCACAGCGGCACTGATCTCCCGCAGCCGTTTCTTGCCCTCCCGCAGGCAACGGAGCAGCTCCTGATGGATAGCCAGGACCGTGTCCGGAGCGGAACGACAAAAGTCCTCCCGCACCGCCCAAACCGCAAAAACAAAGGGCAGACCGGTGCGGGCCTGCCATGCTTCGCCAAGATCGAGTCGGTGGGGATACCTTTCTCCGGCCGCCAGACGCAAAGCCTCGTCGCCTATAGCCAATACCGCCATGGGCCTTTCCCGTGAAACGGCAAGATCAGTGGCCATCCCAGCGCAATATCTGGGCCGAACCTGATAGAAATCCTCAAGGATAATCTTGACCAGGCTCACCGAGGTTTGGGACTGGGAGCTGAGCAGGACAAGTTGTTCTTCTAACTGGGTAAAAGGCACTTCCGAAAAGAGAAAAACACTGCCCACCTGCCCGGTGGCAGAAATGGAGAGATCGCTCAGAATCCTATACTCCCCGGGGTGCAGCGCATATTCCTGGGAGGAGACAAAACCCAGGTCCAGTTCCTTTTCGTGGAGCATCCGGTTAAGCTGAGAGGGCGGCGCCTCGGTAACCAGCCAGTCTGGACGGTGAACGGTTTGCTGCCACACCTCATAGAGAGGAGCGGTGTTGATATAATTCACCATCCCGATTCTGGCCGTGATCTTCATCCTGTTATTCGAGCCACTCAAGCTTAATATCCGTGCCGGTGGAGGTAAGATACTCCAAAACATCACCCTCGTTCTTCGCCTGGCAGCGCACCGCCAACAGAGAGGAGGAAACCCCGGGGGCCACGGTGCCCAGGCGTCCGCCAAGGCCGAGTAGGCGGGAGCCATTGACCGAGGCCATGGCAAAGACCGCCTCGGGGGCGAGAGCAGGATGGTCTTGCCGTAATACCTGCATCTCTTGCCAGAGATTCAGCTGCGGGTTGCTGGCCAGACTATCGGTACCCAAAACCAGGGGAATGCCCTGGGCGAGCATTTTTTCCACCGGCGCTGTGCCTACCCCCATGTAACGATTACTGGCAGGACAGAGACAGACTGCACCCCCGCGTGCGGCCAAAAGCGAGATCTCTTCCTCATCGACATGCACAGCATGAACACAGAGGGTCTGCGCATCCAGCACGCCCAGGGAATCCAGATACCGGACCGCCCCCATGCCGGGCGGGGTGAAGGAGTCAACCGCCACCCCCCGCTCGAGCAGAAAATCCCGAAACGGTCCGGAGCCGGTACGCAAAAATTCAATCTCTTGCGCCGATTCGGCCACATGCATGGGAAAGAGACTCCTCTCTCTGCCTGCCCTCTTTTTTAATGCCTGGATCAACCTTGCTCCGGTGGAATAGGGGGCATGCGCCGTACAGCGGACATCAGCAGCAAATCCAGACAAGGCGGCCAGCGCCGATTCCTCGGATTCGCCGCACAGTCCAAACATTTCGAGAAAAAAGAGCACCTCGGTCTTGAACCCCTCCGCCAAAAAAGAACTTTCCGGACGATTACCGATATCGGCCACCCCCCGGCATCCCCCGGCATACAATGTGGCCAGCGCCATCAGCGCGGCATCATGCACGGTGTCCTGCTCTATATTCTCCGCCCGGGCGGCGAGCAGGGAACGGATCCAACCGGTCATGTCGCCGGGCGAGGGAGAATCGCTCCCGGCAGTAGCCAGCCCGGAGAGATACGAGAGTTCAAGATGGGCATGGCAGTTGACCAAGGGTGGAGTAATGACGTGCCCCTCATAGTCTTCCAGTTGCGCATCGAGGTCTTTCAGCTCAGCATACCGCCCCACCGCCACAACCAGGCCGTCTTCGGTGAGTACCGCACCATCGGCAATAATCGGGCCATTGCCCTGGACTACAAAGGGTGCACGGTAGAGATAACGGGGGTATTCCTGCATGTCACACCAAGGTGTAATCCATTGTGCGCTGCCTGGGGACACGGCCAGCGCCTTGCACTAAGGTGCGGATCTCCTGTTCGGAGAGACGGAAGCCCACCCCGGCCGCGGCCACCACATTCTCCTCAATCATGGTACTGCCGAAATCATTGGCCCCGAAAAAAAGCGAGAGCTGGGCAATCTTCGGCCCCTGGGTCACCCAGGAGGCCTGAATATTGTCGATATTGTCCAGAAAGATCCGGGAAAGCGCCAGCATCTTCAAGTAGCCGCAGGCGGTAGTCTTGGGAAGATGGGAAAGCACGGTGTTGTCCGGCTGAAACGGCCAGGGGATGAAAGCGGTGAAACCGCCGGTTTTATCCTGCAGCTCACGCACTCGGGCCAGATGTTCGATCCGCTCCGCCGTGGTTTCCAGATGCCCGAACATCATTGTCGCGGTGGTGCGCATCCCGAGACGGTGCGCCTCTTCCATGACCCCGAGCCAGGCATCGGTGGAACATTTCCGCGGCGCGGTTTCCTGCCGCACCCGATCGCAGAGAATCTCCGCGCCGCCGCCGGGAATGGAATCAAGCCCCGCCTGCTGAAGACGGATCAAGACCTCCCGCACCGGCAGACCGGACAAGGTGGCAAAATGACAGACCTCGGGCGGGGAAAAACCGTGGATATGAATACCGTGCCCCTTGATGAAGCGGAGCATTTCCTCGTAGAACTCTAAAGGCTTGTCCGGATGGAGTCCGCCCTGCAGGAGGATCTGGGTCCCGCCAAGACGCTTGGTTTCTTCGATCTTCTCGCCGAGCTCGGCAAAGGACAACACCGACCCATCCGGGTCTTCCGGCGATTTGAAAAACGCACAGAACTTGCAGGCGGAGACACAGATGTCGGTATAGTTGATGTTGCGGTCGATCACATAAGTGACCATGGGCTCGGGGTGCTTTCGCCGGCGGATGGCGTCGGCCAGAAACCCCAGTTGGTAAAGATCGGCGTGTTCAGCAAGGCTCAACCCCTCGTCAATCGTAAGCCGCTTACCGGCCAAAACCTTTTCCGTGATCCGCTGCATATCCATGGGACTCAGTACTCCCTGATCACGTTGTAGAGGGTGTCCCGTTCCACCGGTTTTCTGCCCGCATCCAGGATCAAGCGGATCAACTCGGTGTCGGCCATAGTCCCGCCGGTTTCCCCGCCGGCCATATGGGTAATCAGTTCCTCTTTGACCGTCCCGTCCACATCGTCCGCGCCAAAGGAAAGGGCAACCTGGGCCAGCTTGGGGCCGATCATCACCCAGTAGGCCTTGATGTGGGCAAAGTTGTCAAGAAAACAGCGGGCCACCGCGATGTTTTTCAGATCGTCAAGGCCGCTGGTCTTGGCCAAATCGTGCATCTCGGTATTCTTGGGATGGAAAGCCAAGGGAATGAAGGTAAGAAAGCCGCCGGTTTCATCCTGCGCCTCGCGCAGCGCCGCAAGATGCTCGACCCGCTCCTCCATGGTCTCGATATGCCCGTAGAGCATGGTGGCGTTGCTTTTCAGCCCGAGCCGATGCGCAGCCTTGGCGACCTCGAGCCACCCCTCGCCGGAGAGTTTCTTCTCACAGGTCCGCTGCCGGATCCGGGGGCTGAAAACCTCCGCCCCACCGCCAGGGATCGAGCCAAGCCCCGCGGCAACCAATTCCTTGAGGGTCTCGGTCACGGACTTTCCGGCAAGCTCTGCCAGATGGGCGATCTCCACACAGGTAAAGGCCTGGATATGGATCTCCGGCCGCACCTCTTTGATGCCGCGCAACATGTCCAGATAGTACTGATAGGGAAGATCGGGGTGAATGCCGCCCACCACATGCACCTCGGTAATGGGCTCGGCCAGACGCTCGCGCACCTTGGCCTTGACCTGATCCACCGTCATCTCATAGGCCTGCGGCGACTCCTTGTCCTTGCCAAAGGCGCAAAACTTGCAGAGATTGGTGCAGATGTTGGAATAGTTGACGTGCTGGTTGTAGATGAAATAGGCGCGATCGCCGTTGAGCCGCTCCCGCACCAGATTGGCCAGGTAGCCAAGCGCCAGGATATCGTTCGTTTTATAGAGCCGGACCCCGTCTTCGTTGCTGAGACGCTCCCCTGCCTTGACCTTGTCCAGGATATCTCCAAGCCCTGCCGCAACCACCATCTGTTCCATTGTTCAATCTCCCGTAACAAAAGGCTGCAAGCCGGTACGCAGGACCGCAACCATACTGTCAATCTCATCATGCAATCGATCGGCAGACATCCCGGCAAGCGCCAGCCCCCCGTCGAGGTAGGGCTGGGCGTATCCTTGCAGGAAGCGGTCGAGCATGGCGTCCAAAATAAATACCACCTTCTGGGCCGGGATGTCACTGCGCAACACGCCCTGGGCCATGGCCCGCTCCGCCAGGGGACCAAAATATTCCAAGGAAAAAAGGCGAACCCTGGCCACCAGTTCCTCCCGCCGGGGGACATCCCGCTCGAACAACACCTTGAGGTAGACCTGAAAATACTCCGGGTGGCTATCGATGAAGGCTATGCCTGCCAGTAATACCTGTCGGGCCACAACAAAAAAATCATCCTGGCCATTGCCCATGACCGACACCTTGACATACCGCTTCACCTGCTGGGTGAAGTGGTCAAACACATGCAGGAACAGGGCTTCCTTGTTGTCAAAATACTGGTAGAGCGAGCCCTTGGATATCCCCAACTGCTTGACGATATTATTGAGACTTGCCCGCTGGTACCCGTGCTCGGCAAACTCGACAACCGCCGCACGCAGGATATTTTCGCGCTTTTCCGGCGGCAGATTCACGAAGGTTTGTTTTGGCTGCGCAAGTTGGGTATCCATAATATGACCAGGCGGTCACATTATGAAAATAATAAATTATCTGCAAGATATTTTTTGTTGTTTTCCAGATTCATCCCGGGAAAAATCACAGAAACGAAATGCAAAAAAAGGTTCTCTGGAATAACGCCCCCACCATAATATCTTGCGGAACTTCGCTCTTTTATCTGCTTGACAGTGATTGTCATCTCCCGATAAAAAGAAGGTAAGCGTTCCAATTCATAAGCCTCATGGTTTTTCCCCAATCGTTTCTCTCCACCTGCAAAGGTGATTTCGTTTCATCCTCCATCCCTTGCCAAAAGGCCTGGACAAAACAGCCTCCTGTTTAATTAGCGTCCATAGGCAGCAGCAGAAGCCGTCTGAAAAGGGGGAACCCCATGGAACCAGTCTGGCTGAAGCACTACCCACAAGGTATTCCGGCCGAGGTCGATATTTTCCGCTTCAGCTCACTGAGGGACCTGTTCGAACAGAGTTGCGCACGATTTCACCATCATCCCGCCTTCACCAACATGGACGTTGCCATGACCTATGGCGAACTCGACCGCCTATCCGGTAATTTTGCTGCTTACCTGCAACACGTTGTCGGGCTGAACAAAGGCGATCGCTTGGCCATCATGCTGCCCAACCTGCTGCAATATCCGGTGCGCTCTTCGGTGCGCTCCGCGCAGGCATAGTGCTGGTCAATGTCAATCCGCTTTCCACCCCCCGCGAACTGCAACACCAATTGGCCGACTCCGGGGCTTTGGCCGTCGTGGTGCTGGAGAATTTCGCCCACACGCTGCAGGAGGTCATCGCCACAACTGCGGTGCGTCATGTGATCACCACCGAAATAGGAGACCTCTTCCCACCCCTGCAGGCATATATGGTGAATTTCGTCATCAAATGGATCAAAGGCATGGTGCCGCGCTGGGATCTGCCGGACGCAATCGATTTTAACTCCGCGCTGAAACTTGGCGCACACCACACACGCACCGAGGTGCCGATCGATCATACGGACATCGCCTTCCTTCAATATACCGGCGGAACAACCGGTCTGGCCAAGGGCGCGATCCTGAGCCACGGCAACATGGTGGCCAACGTGGAGCAAACCTCGGCCTGGATCGGCTCCACCCTCAAGGAAGGCGAAGAGCTGATCGTCACCCCGCTGCCCCTCTACCATATCTTCGCCCTCACCGCCAATCTGCTCACCTTCGTAAAGTGGGGGGCAAACAATATCCTGATCACCAATCCCCGCGACATCCATAGCTTCGTGCAAGAATTAAAAAAGACCCGCTTCACCGCCATAACCGGCGTCAACACCCTGTTCAATCTTCTCCTGCATGAACCCAGCTTTGAGGCCGTAAAAAAAGCCAACGCCGGGGCACTCAAGGTTTCGGTGGCCGGCGGCATGGCAGTGCAGCGCGCAGTGGCGGAAGGATGGCAACAAATGATGGGAATGCCGCTCATCGAGGGCTATGGACTGACCGAGGCCTCACCCATCGTCTGCGTCAATCCGCTGAACGCCAAGACATTCAGCGGCAAAATCGGCGTCCCGATTCCCTCCACCCGGGTAGCAATCCGGGACGAAAATGGCTGCGAGCTGCCCCTGAACGAACAGGGTGAGATCTGCGTGCAAGGGCCCCAAGTAATGCGGGGTTACTGGAACATGCCTGAAGAAACCGACCGCGTCCTCAGCGCCGATGGCTGGTTACGCACCGGAGACATTGGCGTGATGGACGAGCGCGGCTACATCCAATTCATCGACCGCCACAAGGACATGATCGTGGTCTCCGGCTTCAAGGCCTACCCCACCGAGATTGAGGACGTGGTGATGATGCTCCCGGGGGTCAAGGAGGTGTGCGTTGTGGGAATCCCTGATGAAAAAAGCGGCGAGGCGGTCAAGGTGTATCTGGTGAAAAAAGATACCTCTCTCACGGCCGAAGCGGTGATTGCACACTGCAGGGTTTATCTGAGCGCATACAAGATCCCAAAGCATGTCGAATTCCGCAAAACGCTTCCCAAATCCGCCATAGGCAAGATTCTACGCCGGAAATTAAAAGAAGAGCAGCAACCGAGATAAAAAAGAGACACCACGCCCTGCACATCGGGTTTCGCAGGAGGTTTTGCCGGGACATGCGAGCATGCCTATAAAAACATCCCCCTCCTCCCATCAAGAGATTCCTGCCGCCGATCTTTTGCTCGGCATCGTGCGCAGGCTCTCCGGCGAACTGCGCCCAACTTCTAAAGCCATGGCGCACCTTGGGCTGGATCATGCGCTGGACAGCGATTTCGGATTGGACAGCCTGGCACGCATGGAACTGCTTGTCCGCATCCAGCGCGAGACGGGGGTGAGGCTGAGCGAGACGGCATTGGCCGAGGCAGACACCCCACGCGATCTGCTGGCACTGATGGAGAGCCAGCCCCTGGCCACCATACCCGCCTCGCCCCACTTTGCCACGCAGACGCTATGCGAAATCGGACATCCCCCGGAAACCATAGCCACGCTGAACGAAATGCTTGACTGGCATGTTGCGCAACACGGAGAACGGACGCATATCACGTTCTATGTCGATGAGGAGCGGACAGAAGAAATTACCTATCGCATGCTGCAGACAGAGTCCCGGGAACTGGCAGCCGGCTTACGCACCCAGGGTTTAGGCAATGGTGACAGAATCGCCATCATGCTGCCCACCGGGCGCGAATTTTTCACCGCTTTTTACGGCGCGCTCTATTCTGGCTGCGTGCCGGTGCCCCTTTACCCACCAACACGCCCATCGCAAATCGAAGATCACATGCGGCGCATCGCTGGAATTATCACCAATGCCGAGGCCAGCATCCTCGTCACCGACGAACGAGCCAAGGCGCTCGGCCACCTGTTGCGCGCACAATGCTCCTCGCTACGCAGCGTTGTGACAGTTTCGGAACTGTCCGGTCCCATCATCCCGCAACCCTTGCCACGACCTAACGCGCAGGACATCGCTTTATTGCAATACACCTCCGGCAGCACCGGCAACCCAAAGGGCGTCGTGCTGACCCACACCAACCTACTCGCCAACCTGCGCGCAATGGAGCAAGCTTCGGGCATCACCTCGGCAGACATTTTTGTCTCCTGGCTACCGCTCTACCACGACATGGGACTCATCGGCGCCTGCATGGGCAGCCTCAGCGTCGGCTTCCTGCTGGTGCTGATGTCGCCGCTTGCCTTCCTCGCCCGGCCCAGTCGTTGGCTGTGGACCATCCACCGACATCGTGCCACCGTATCGGCGGCCCCCAATTTCGCTTATGAACTCTGTGCCAACAAGCTCGATGACCGCGATCTCGACGGCCTGGATCTGAGCTGCTGGCGGCTGGCCTACAACGGCGCCGAACCGGTCAGTTCAGACACCCTGAGTCATTTTGCCGCCCGACTCGCTCCCTATGGTTTCGGTCCAAAGGCCATGACTCCGGTTTATGGCCTGGCGGAATCTTCTGTCGGCCTTGCCTTTCCGCCCCTTGGACGCGGGCCGCTCATTGACCGCGTGGATCGCGAGGCGCTTTCCGGAACGGGAATCGCCCTTGTCGCGTCAATGGAAGATCCCAACCCACGGCATATCGTCTCATGCGGGAGGCCATTGCCGGAGCACGCTATCCGCATTGTTGACGCCACTGGCCAAGTATTGCCGGAACGCAGGCAAGGAATGGTGCAGTTTCAGGGCCCATCCGCGACCCGCGGCTATTTCCGCAACCCCGAAGCCACCAAGCTCCTGTTCGATGGGCCCTGGCTCAATACCGGTGATCTGGGATATCTCGCGACAGAGGATCTCTACCTCACCGGGCGCGAGAAGGATATCATCATCCGCGGCGGGCACAATATTCATCCCCAGGAGTTGGAAGAAGCAGTGAATCAGGTGCGCGGCGTTCACAAAGGCGGGGTGGCGGTGTTTCCCGCGACTGCCCCCCAGACCGGCACGGAACGGCTGGTGGTCCTCGCCGAAATAAAGGAATTCGCCAGGAATAAAGAGCGCAGCCGCATCCAGAGCGAAATCAATCGACTCGCCATAGATTTGCTGGGACTCCCCGTCGACGACATCGTCCTTGTCCCCCCGCGCACTGTACTGAAAACCTCCAGCGGCAAAATTCGCCGCTCCGCCTGCCGCGAACGTTACGAACGCGGCGTGCTCATCAATGCGCACCACAAACCTTGGCGGCAAATACTACACCTGGTTTACTCCGGCATAAAGACGCAGACAAAGCGTTGGCAACACCGATGCGTCGGGTGCGCGTGGAGCGCCTGGGCCTGGACGGTCTTTGCCGCCATCGTCCCCTTCGCCTGGTGCCTGATCGTCCTTGCCCCCGCGCTCACCTTGCGCCGAAACATTGCCAGGACAAGCGCACGCCTTGTTTTGTCGCTGACCGGACTGACACCGCGGGTGGAGGGATTGCAACACCTTACCGAGAGCACCCCGACAATTGTCGTCGCCAATCACGCCAGCTATCTGGACGCACTCATCCTTACGGCGGTGTTGCCGCCACGGTTCACCTACGTCGCCAAGCAGGAGTTACTCAACAAAACGCTTGCCGCTCTCCCCTTACGCCGGCTGGACAGCGCATTCGTTGAACGTTTCGACAGCACGCGCGGCGCGGAGGACACCAACGGCATGGCTGACCTGACTCGGGCAGGCGCTTCCCTGGTGTTCTTTCCAGAAGGGACCTTCCAAAGCGAGTCGGGCCTGCTGCCCTTTCGTTTGGGGGCATTTGTCATTGCCGCACGCTGTGGCATCCCTGTGGTGCCGATTGCCCTGATCGGCACCCGGACACTGCTTCGCGGCGAAAGGCGTCGGCCACATTACAGCGTGCTCCAAGTACTGATCGGTGAACCGTTATACGGAAAAGGGGATGATGAGTGGCAAGTGGCGCTGAAACTTCGGGACACGGCACGCACTCGGATTCTGGCGCGACTGGGGGAGCCCGATACTGCCACCTGAGGGGAAGAAAGAACTCGGGTTATGGACTACAGTACAGTTGTAACAAGAAAACAATCAGAGACACGAGGGTGCTAAAAACAAACCAATCAGAATCCTACAGCTGGCTCTTATTCACCCACTGCAGAATGGTGTTGATTCCCTCACCTGTCGAAACCTTGGGGAAATACCCCAGATCACGGTTGGCGTTTTCGATGGAGAACCAATGGGATTTCGCCAGTTGCACGGCAAGGAACCGCGTCATGCATGGCTCTTTTTTTCTCTTGGAAAGGGTACAAAAAGCTTCCATGACCACCCCGGCCAAATAGGCCTTGTGGAAGGAAATGCTCTCCTCGACAATGGGGATATCAAGTCGGCGGAAAAATTTGTTGAGCCAGTTCCAGAGATTTACCGGTTCCCCCTGGGAGATGAAGTAGGGCTTCCCGGCACCGGTTGCCTGCCCATGCAAGTTTTTTGCTGCCAACACAAAGGCATCCACGGCATTATCGATATAGGTGACATCAACAAGATTATGCCCATCCCCCACCCGCTTCAACTGCCGGCATCTGGCCTGACCCAAAAGACGGGGAATAAGATCGGTGTCTCCCGGCCCCCAGATAAGATGCGGTCGCAAGGCGATGGTTTTCAGGCCCTCTGCATTGGCATCAAGAACCATTTTCTCGGCAATCGCCTTGCTTCGCGCGTAGTCACTGAGAAAATTCCTGGCATACGGGGTGCGTTCATTCACGCCGCACAGATCGTCTTTCTGATAGACAACCCCGGGCGTACTGGCATAAACGAGTACAGAAATCGCATTTGCCCGACAGGCATCTATAACATTTTGGGTGCCGGAGACATTGGTTTGGTAATATTCATTTTTATCCCCCCAGATTCCGGCTTTCGAGGCAAGATGGATTACGGTATCATACCCGGCCAGTGAATTTGTCAGGAAATCCAGATCGCAAATATCACCGGAAAAGACCCGTACGCCCAACACCTCTGCTTCGGGAAAAGCCCGCCGCGCGAGAACAGCTGTCTCAACACCATCAGCCACAAGGCGTTGCACCAGCGCCCTGCCAACAAAGCCACTCCCGCCAAGCACCAAAACACGCTGCATCCGCTCTCACCTTTTCGCAGAGATGAATACTCCCCCTACACGGTTCCCCAACCACCCCTCATGCAACACATTTGTTGATATACCCATTAAATATAAAGTGCAAATAAAATTCGGCAGATTGTATTAGAAAGGCATGGCAACCAGCTGTTTTTTAAATTCTTTTTCCAAGGAAGATCGCCAGGAGACAACCCAAAAGACTCAAATTAACGGCCATACAAATCCTCAAGTCTCTCAATGTCGTCCTCCCCGAGATAGCTGCCGGTCTGGATCTCGACAATTTCAAGGGGGATCGTGCCGGGATTTTTCAGCCGGTGTTTTGCTCCTAGCGGGATATAGGTGGATTGATTTTCCGTTAAAATAATAGTCTGCTCGCTATTGGTGATATGGGCCGTGCCTTTTACCACCACCCAGTGCTCAGCCCTGTGAAAATGCCGCTGCAGCGACAGGGTGGCGCCGGGATTCACCATGATCCGTTTCACCTGAAATCGATCCCCGGAATCAACGCATTCATAAGACCCCCAAGGACGGAAGACCTTTTTATGCAGCCGGACCTCATCGCGCTTCTCCAACGTAAGGCGCTTGACAATGGCCTTCACCTCCTGGGTCCGATCCTTTGCTGCGACCAGCAGCGCATCTTTGGTCTCGACGATAATATGATTGCTGAGCCCGATTGCCGCGACAAGTTTGTCTCCGGCGTGGATATAACACCCACTCACCCCTTCGGCCAGAACATTGCCGATAAAGACATTGCCCTGAGCATCCTGTTCGCCGATCTCCCAAAGTGCTTCCCAGGAACCCACATCACTCCAGGAACAATCCAAGGGCACGACCACCGTATCCCGAACCCGCTCCATCACCGCATAGTCAACCGAGTTGGCGGGGCTTTCGGAAAAAGCCAGCGAATCAAGCCGGGTGAAATCCAGGTCATGGGTGCGGGCAACATAGGCCCGCGCCACGCAATCGGCCATTGTCGGCTCAAACTCCTTGAGGGTGGCGAGAAATCCTGCCGCCGGAAAAAGAAACATCCCGCTGTTCCAGAGATACCCTTCTGCCAAATACTCCCGGGCTTTTTCCAAAGAAGGCTTTTCCACAAAGCCGTCCACCGCAAAAACAGGCGGCTCCGCCCCGCTAATCTCGCTTCCTTTTTTAATGTAGCCATAACCGGTATGTGGACTCTGCGGGACAATACCAAAGGTGACCGGTTGCCCGTGCGAGGCGAAAGAAACGCCCCGGGCCACAGCTTCGGCAAAATTCATCTCGTTATCGATTACATGGTCTGCGGGAAGGACAAGAATAATCGCCTCTTCGTTTTGCCCGACTGCCTCAAGGGCGGCCACGGCAACAGCCGGGGCCGTATCCCGCCCCACAGGCTCGATGATAATCGTCGCAGCACAACCGATGGCACGGACCTGCTCGGCCACCAAGAACCGATGTTCTTCCGTGCAGACAACGATAGGCAAGGAAACCCCTTTCAACCCCTGGACCCGGAGCAAGGTATTCTGAAGCATGGTCTTGTCATTGACCAAGGGAAGAAGCTGTTTGGGATGACATTCCCGGGATAACGGCCACAATCGGGTGCCGGAGCCTCCGGCAAGAATAACCGGAATAATAACCGGGTGATCTTTCTGCATGAAATTGGTTTCCCCTTCAAATCCTGTTTATAAGCGTAAAGAATTTCTCAAGATTTTTTACTCTGTTACAGTCTTCAATGTCAAGAGCGCCAGAAGATAAGCATTTCGCCCGATCATTGATCAGGTGCTGGGCAGAAGGATCTTTTCAACGACGGGATTATGAGATAAGCTTTGAATGCACCGACAATGAAACGTCTTGTCATTTTATTGGTATCCCGGGATACGGGGCAGAAACATTCACCAGAAAAGCTGAGCCACCATCGCCACAACAAGACCAGATACGGTGAGACCTGAAAGATCTCCCCGCGAGAAGAGAGAAAAATCCAGGGGATCTCTACCCTGCAACTTGAGCAGCGTAAAACGACAATGACAACCTTCAAGGAAAACGATGTCCATGTGGTCGCCCCTGAAGTGGCGATCTCTTTTTTCAAGGGGATAATGCCCTTTAGCACCCTTGAAGAGAAAACCCTGCGCTCCCTTGCCCACCATTGTCGAATTGATTTTTTCCCCAAGGGAACCAGGATTCTTACTGCGGACACCACCGAACTGACCCATCTTTATCTGATCCAGCGCGGCGGGGTCAAAGCCTTTCTGGAAGATGACAACGGCGAGGTCACCCTCAAGGACTTTCGGGGGGAAGGGGCCTATATCGGAGCCCTGGCCATAATCCGCAACACCCCTGCCAATCTCAACATCGAGACCGTGGAGGACACCTTCTGTTTCCTCCTGCCCCGGGAAATATTTCTTGACCTCATTGAAAATCAAGCATCCTTTGCCCACTTTTACCTGAAGAGTTTTTCAGAAAAGATTGTCTCCACCGCCTATAATGAACTGCGCCACCATAAGATAGCGCGGCGGAGCAACGAGGATCTCTACCTTTTTTCCATCAAGGTTGGCGATTTGGTGAAGACCATCCGCAAGGTTGTCTCCAGCGCCACCATTCAAGAGGCCGCCGCCTTGATGTCCGAACATCACGTGGGCTGCCTGCTGGTCCATGCGGTGGATGATCCGGAAAAGATTATCGGCATTATCACCGACCGGGATCTCCGAAAAAAAGTGGTTGCTGCCGGGCTGGATTTTCAGCAACCGGTTCAGAGCATCATGAGCGGTCCGGTACAGACCGTCTTGTCCCAAGCACTCTGTTTTGACGTTCTCTTGAAGATGATGGCCACCGGGGTCCATCATCTGGCGGTGGAGCGCACCGGGCGGATCATCGGGGTGATCACCTCCCACGACATCATGCTCCTGCAGGGCCACTCGCCCTATTATCTGCTCAAGGAGATCCGGGGCCAGCAGCAGATTACCGACCTGTATCCCTTGGCAAAAAAGATCCCGGAGGTGATTCGGGGGCTAATCGGAGAAGGGGCAAAGGCCGGAAATATCACCCAGATGATCGCCATCCTCAACGATCATATCCTGGAACGGATGTTGACCTTGCTGGAAAAAGAATTGGGCATACCGCCGGTTCCTTACTGCTGGTTGCTCATGGGCAGTGAAGGTCGCCGGGAGCAAACCTTCAAAACCGACCAGGATAATGCCATCCTCTATGCTGATCCGGCAGATGAGGCGCAAAGAGAGGCGGCAGAGACGTATTTCAAAGCCTTTGCCGCCAAGGCTATTGAACATCTGGTCAACTGCGGCTATCCGCTCTGTCCCGGTGAGGTTATGGCCATTAATCCGCGCTGGTGCCAACCTCTTTCGGCCTGGAAACACTATTTTGAACGCTGGGTTGCCGATCCTGACCCGCAAGAGCTGCGCTATGCCACGATTTTTTTTGATTTCCGGGCCGGTTTCGGTGAGGCTCTGCTTGCCGAGGAGCTGCGAAACCACCTCAACAAGCAGATAGCGGGCCGCGAACTGTTTTTGTTCCATCTCTCCCGTCAGTGTACTGAAATCCGTGTTCCCCTCTCCTTTTTCAAGAATTTCATTGTGGAAAAAGATGGGGAACATAAGAACCGCCTGGATATTAAACGGCAGGGATTGACTCCTTTTGTTAATTTTGCCCGGGTGCTGGCCTTGAAATTCGGGATAAAAGAGACCAATACCCTGGCCCGCTTGAAGGCCCTGATGGAAGGAGAATTGATTCTGGGTGAGTTATGGTCCGCAGCCAGTGAGGCTTACGAACTCCAGATGCAGCAACGCTTGGTGCATCAATTGCGGCAGATTGAGGCCGGGATCAATCCAGACAATTATATCGACCCGGCGGATCTTTCCGATCTGGAACGCAGGATGCTCAAGGAAGCCTTCACGGTCATTGAAAGGCTCTATGGTGTGCTGGATCAGATGTATCCGGTGACATAATGGTTAATCTGCTGAAGCCAAGCTCTTGGTTTGCCTCACCCGATCCGCTCATTATCCAGAACCGAGAGATCTTTTCCCGTTTTGATCAATCCCGGCCCCTTACCGAGTATACCTTTGTGGTCTGCGACACCGAGCTTACCGGTTTTGATCTGAAACACGATGAAATCATCTCCATCGGTGCTGTCCTGATCCGGGACCTGCAAATCGATCTTGGCGCCACCTTCCATCGCTATATCAAGCCAAAAAATACCCAGCATACTCCGGCCACCCTGATCCACCGCATTACCCCGCAACAGTTGGCGGAATCTCCCCCTTTGGAGGAGGTTCTCCCGGCCTTTGTCGAATTTGCAGGAAGCAGCCTCGTGGTGGGGCATTGTGTCTCGCTCGACATGGCTTTTTTGAATCGTGCCGCCCGCAAGGTTCTGGGTGGCACCCTCTCCAATCCGGGAATTGACACCATTCGCATGGCTCGTGGCTATAGGCGGGTGCTGTCCGGACATTTTCATGGAGAAGAAGATTGGTCACGCAGCTATGCCCTGGAGGCCCTGGCCAAAGAATATCACCTCCCCACGTTCAAGTCCCATGATGCCTTTGAAGATGCAATGCAAACGGCCTATCTTTTCCTCTTTCTCCTCAAAAAATTCAGAAAAGGCGGGTTGCTGACCCTGAAGGAGATCTATCAGGCCGGCAGGATTTAAAATTTTGTATATGGATCAGCCATTAACCGGAAATCCGCAGGCGATGACGATCGTGCCTTGCAGAGAGTTTTCCGCCAACTTAAGTGCGCCAAAAAACACTCTGCGGGGATTTTCCCGCCGATACTCGCCGGTTGTGCGCAATAACGCCTCAAGTCGCCTTGATCACGGTGGAAAATCCCGTTGACATCATTACCATGTGCGTATATATACTCATTCGATCATCCCCGTGAGTAAAATTGATGCGTAGATAAAAGAGAACTTTTTAACTATGAGGAGAAACGCATGAATAATGCACAGAAGTACTGGCAGGCAAATATCCGGCTTGTAATCGGTTGCCTAATTGTCTGGTTCTTTGTCTCGTTCGGCTGCGGTATCTTGTTTGTCAATCAGTTGAATGCTATCCGACTGGGCGGTTATCAACTTGGCTTCTGGTTTGCCCAGCAGGGATCGATCTATATCTTCGTGGCACTGATCTTTTTCTACGCCTGGCGTATGAATCAGCTTGACCGTAAATTCAACGTCGAAGAAGCGTAAGGAGAACTGAATATGTCTGATCTGATGATTACCACCTACATCGTGGTTGGGGCTACCTTCGCTCTCTACCTCTATATTGCTTTAAAGAGCCGCGCCAAAAACACCGGCGAGTTCTATGTGGCCGGCAAGGGTATCCACCCGGTCCTGAACGGCATGGCCACCGGCGCCGACTGGATGTCCGCTGCCTCCTTCATTTCCATGGCCGGAATGCTTGCCATGGGCGGCTATGACGCCTCCGCATACCTGATGGGCTGGACCGGCGGCTACTGCCTGTTGGCCATGCTTCTTGCCCCGTATTTGCGCAAATACGGCAAGTTCACGGTCCCGGAGTTTATCGGCGACCGCTTCTATTCCCAGACTGCCCGTCTGGTGGCCATCGTTTGCTTGATCGTCGCCTCATTGACCTATGTTATCGGCCAGATGAAGGGCATCGGTGTGGCCTTCTCCCGTTTCCTTGAAATCCCATTTGAGATGGGTCTTTTCATTGGCATGGCCATCGTCTTTGTGTATGCCGTTCTTGGTGGGATGAAGGGCGTCACCTACACCCAGATCGCTCAGTACGTGGTCCTGATCTTTGCCTACACCGTCCCCGCCGTTTTCATCTCCATTCAGCTCACCGGCAATCCCTTTCCCCAGCTTGGACTGGGATCGACCATGAGCGGCAGCGAAAGTATCTACCTTCTTGACAAGCTTGACAAAATGGTGGTTGAACTTGGGTTTAACGCCTATACGGCACAAAAAGGGAGTACGCTGAATATCTTTCTGCTGACCATGTCCCTGATGATCGGCACCGCTGGTCTGCCCCACGTAATCACTCGGTTCTTCACGGTGCCCAAGGTTAAGGATGCTCGTTCTTCCGCAGGTTGGGCGCTGGTCTTTATTGCTATCCTTTACACCACGGCCCCTGCAGTTGGTGCGATGGCCCGTTTAAACCTGATGAATACCATTCAGCCCGGGGAGGTTGGTTCACCGGAGGGAAACCTGGCGATGGATTCCCGGCCGCAGTGGATGCACAACTGGGAAAAAACCGGTCTCCTTGGCTTTGAAGACAAAAACGGTGACGGCAAGATCCAGTATTACAGCGACAACGGCCTGAGTGCTGCGGAAGCTGATCTTGCCAAGGCTCAGAAGGAAGGCGGCGATGTGACCGCTGCTCAGACCAAGGTGGACGAAGCCGCAACAAAACACGCCGAAAGTAAATTCGCAGGCTTTGGTTGGAAAGGAAACGAACTGACCAAGGTGGACAACGACATCATGGTGCTCGCCAACCCCGAGATCGCCAAGTTGCCCAACTGGGTCATCGCCCTGGTGGCGGCTGGTGGTATCGCGGCGGCCCTTTCCACTGCGGCCGGCCTGCTTCTTGCCATCTCTTCCTCCATCTCCCATGACCTCTTGAAGGGCATGCTCGCCAAAAACATCGATGACAAGACTGAGTTAAAAGCAGGACGTATCGCCATGGCCGGCGCCATCCTCGTTGCCGGTTATCTGGGCCTCAATCCTCCGGGATTTGCCGCCCAGGTTGTCGCCCTGGCCTTTGGCCTTGCCGCCTCGTCAATCTTCCCCGCCATTATGATGGGAATCTTTGTCAAGCGGATGAACAGTGCCGGCGCCATCTGCGGCATGCTTGCCGGTCTTGGTTCCACCCTGCTCTATATCTTCTGGTATAAAGGGTTCATGTTTATCGCTTCAACCGCCATGGCCCCGGATAATGCAGCAAACTGGATGTTTGGCATCTCCCCTGGCTCTTTTGGGGCAGTGGGCGCGCTGATCAACTTTATCGTCGCCTTTGCGGTTTCGAGCTTCACAAAGCCGCCGCCAGAACATATTCAGCATCTGGTCGAAGATATTCGGGTACCTATGGGTTCGGGCGCTGCCCAGAATCACTAAGCCTGTAAACTAGTCAGTTCCTGCTTCCGGCAGGGGAAAGGCATCCGTACTTGGTACGGATGCCTTTTTTTACGTTTAAAAAACCAAAACCACTGGCAACCCATCGGCCTCCCCGTCCTGATTCGCGGCTCACAGGCATGGCTTAAACGCTTTCGGCGTTTTTGTTATTTCAGGGGGCAGATTTTCTGTTAAGATAACATCAATTGAACACCTTCTGAAAACGACCTCCAGCCTTGAGCACTCACCATGGCCGAAATAGCCAAGATACTTGTTGTTGACGATGAACCCAGTATGCGGGAGTTTCTCACCATCCTCCTGAACAAAAGCGGCTATGCAACCCGTGTTGCCGCCAGCGGGGCCGAGGCCCTGGGACTCCTTCAACAACACTCTTTCGACCTGATCATCTCAGACATCCGCATGCCGGATTTGAGCGGTCTCGCCCTCCTGGAAAACGTCAAGCAACAGGACCTCTCCATTCCGGTGGTGCTGATCACCGCCTACGCCTCACCGGAAGATGCGGTGCTGGCCATGAAAAACGGGGCCTACGACTACATTACCAAGCCGTTTAAGGTGGATGACATCCTCTCGGTTATCAAGGCAGCCCTTGGGAGCCGGCAGGAGAAACCTCCGGTCAAGGACCGAGATTCTTTCGCGGGCATCATCGGCAACAGCCCGGAGATGCTCAAAATTTATGACCTTGTCCAACGCATTGGCCCAACCCAGGCCAACGTCCTCATCTATGGCGAATCCGGAACCGGCAAAGAACTGGTGGCGCAGGCCATTCACCAACACAGCAAGGTTGCGGCGAACGCCTTTGTTCCCATCACCTGCAGCGCCATTCCGGAAAACCTTATCGAGTCCGAGTTGTTCGGCCATGCCAAGGGCTCCTTTACCGGAGCAATTGCCAATAAAATTGGGCTGTTCGAGCTGGCCAACAATGGCAGCGCCTTTCTTGATGAAATCGGCGAACTCGCTCCGCTTATCCAGACCAAACTTCTCAGGGTCCTGCAGGAACGGGAATTTAAAAAAGTCGGCGGCACCGAAACCATCAAGGTCAATGTCCGGATCATTTCTGCCACCAACAAAAATCTGGAAGAGGAGGTCATGGCCGGTCGCTTCCGGGAGGACCTCTTTTACCGTCTGGCCGTTGTCCCCATCCGCATGCCGCCGCTACGCGAAAGGAAGGGGGATGTGCCGCTTTTGGTCGACCATTTCCTGAAGAAATATTCCGCTCTTTTCGGCAAGGAGGTGCAACAGGTCTCGTCCTATGCCCTGAAGGTTCTTATGGACTATGATTTTCCGGGCAATGTCCGCGAGCTTGAGAATATCGTCGAGCGTGGGGTCGCCCTCGAATCTTCCAATATCATTCTGCCGGAAAGCCTTACCCTGTCGGGACACCGGCTTGGCCGCACCCTTGGCCCCGATCGAACCGAAGAAGGTGCCACCGAAACAACGGATCACGTAGCCTTTGACCTTGGGCTTGAGCAGTATGTCACCGATATTGAAAAAAATCTGATCAGAAAAGCGCTGTCCAGAACAAATAATTCCAGAATGAAAGCGGCCGATCTCCTCAAAATGAGCTTCCGTTCCTTCCGTTACAAAGCGAAGAAATATAACATCTGAGGCTTGCCCCATGTCGCCCAGGTCCAGAAAGATACAAAAAAGACAGGGATCTTTCCTTGCGCCCCTGCTTCAAAAGGCCATATGAGACTTTCCAGCTTCTGCCCGCATACCGGCTCCCCTGCCGCCAATGATCATCTCAAGAAACAGATCCAGTGGCTGCTGTTTTTCAGGGTGCTTTTTCTTTCCCTGATGCTGGGGATCAGCATCCTGCTGCAAACAAAAGCGCCGTCCATCTTTCTTCCGCCCTTACATTATATTGCCTATTTCATTGCCGGGCTGTACCTCTTCACCATTCTTTCCGCGCTGGTTGTCCGGATAATCCACTGCTATTCCCGCTTCGGTTATCTGCAGATCACCCTTGACACCCTCCTGGTGACACTTCTCGTTTTTTCCACCGGCGGCAGTCAGTCTGTTTTCACCGTGGTGTATTTTTTCCCCATTGTCATGGGGGCCTTTATGCTTTTTCGGCGAGGCAGTCTTCTCTTTGCCTCCCTCAGCACTTTGCTTTTCGGGACTCTTCTTTTGGTAGAGTATGGCGGATATGCCTCACGCTTTGTCCCCTCCTACTCTGGGCAACTGGCCAATTTCCAGATGCTCCTCCACTATTTCACCATTTACAGCCTCACCTTTTTTCTGGTTGCCATCTTAAGCTCCATGCTCTCAACCAGACTGCAAAAAACAGAAGCGGAACTGTTTCAGACCGCAAGCGACTATGACCGCCTTTCTTTTCTCTACAAGCAGATCTTTGATGACATCAATACCGGCATTATTACCGTCGATGCCGAAAACAGGGTGACATCCTTCAACCGTGCGGCAGAACTCATAACCGGTTACAGAGCCGACGAAATCATCGCCCGGGAATTAGCCCAAGCGTTTCCGGGGATGAAAACGAACCTGCTTCAGGATGAACGACGCCACATGGCCACCATTCCACGCAAAAGCGGAGAATCGATCCCGGTGGGATATTCCTGCTCCCGGCTTACCGCCCATGACGACAAAGAAAACGGAAACGTATATACTCTGCAGGATTTGAGTCAGATAAAAAAGATGGAGGCCCAGGTACAACAGGCCGAAAAGATGGCAACCATCGGGGAAATGGCCGCTGGTATTGCCCATGAACTCAGAAACCCCTTGGCCGCAATCTCAGGGGCGGTACAGCTTTTGGACAGGGAAGCCCGAGAGACCTCCATCAACAAGCGGCTGTTCAGCATCATCATGCGGGAATCAGACAGACTCGATGCAACAATTAATGAATTTCTCCTCTTCTCCAAGCCGGTGAACCCGGAAAAAGAATGGTTTTCTCTCCGGGCTCTGGCACTGGAGGCTGTGGAGACCCTGGGACAAGACTCAGACTGGAACCCGGCCCTGACCATTGAGCTGCAGATCACACCGGAACTTGAATGCTGGGGTGACCCACAGCTGGTCAGACAGGTGCTTCTCAATCTGATCACAAATGGCGCCAATGCCTGCCGGAATATTGAGCAAGGCAGGATTGTCCTCCGGGCAGAAGAAACCAGCGCCGGGGAGCAAGAGGAAGCACAAGAAGGGGCTATTGTCTTCGAGATCTCCGACAACGGCCACGGCATCCCGCAAAGTATCCGGGAAAGAATATTCGAACCTTTTTTTACAACCCGGGAAACAGGGACAGGGCTGGGGTTAGCCATTGTCCATCAGATCGTGCACAGTCATGGCGGCGAAATCTCTGTGCGCGATTGCCTACCGCAGGGCACGGTTTTTTCCGTCCGCCTCCCCCTCCCCTAAAAAATCGAAAAAATTATCCATCTTCCATCTCAACTTATTTTGCATTTTCGCTATCGCAACGCCGCGATTATGGACAGAAGAAGATAGAGGAAGAACCAAGCCGCCATGAAGAGCAACGCTCGCCGTCGGCCTGGATTCTCGGTGCCGACGCAGACCAGGGCAACAACCACGGTACTCGGGATGATAACCCCGGCCCAAAAGGGCTGGACATATCGCAGCAGCTCTTGCAGGCCGAGAAGAAACCATGGCCCCTGGATATGAAACAGTCCGAGTCGGGCTGGCTCCATGGGTGCAGCCAGAAAGAGGCTCAGCAACAGGGTACCGAACAGCAAGAGAGGGTGCTGGCCAAGACCAACCCGGTAGCGGCGCAGATGATCCCAGCAACAGACGCCCCAGACAAGGCCCAGGCCGATGAGATGATTGGCGTAAACACGCTTCATTCCTTCAGCCTCAATGGAAAAAAGTAACGAGTTCAGCGTCGTACCCAGAAGGGGAATCGAGAGGGTAATATTTTCAGCAATGACGCCCGCAGCCTCACCGGTTGCATCCGCCCTTAGGACATAGCCGGTAAAGAGCAGCAACAGCGAGGCAGGGACGGAACCGATCAGGAGAAGCCATTTACTAAAACGCAGCTGCTGATCGCTCCTTGCCAGGATAACCGCAGCCAGATGGCAGAGGGAAAAAAGAAAAAACAACTGACTGGAATAAAAATGACAGGCCCGGAAGAATTGGCCAAAAGGCGCCAAGAGATCAAGGGCACTGGCGGAAAAAAATGGCGTTGCGGGGTCGTACTGCAGGGCTACCACCATCCCGGATAAGACCGAGAGATAGAGGGAAACAAGGCTTTTCGCCCCCCATTTCGTCTCAATGATAAAGGTGCGGATGCGCATACCCTTAATAGGTAACAAGGTACCCTTTCCCGTCCTTGTCCTCCCGTACCGTAGCGACCTGAAAACGGGGAAGATCTTTTTTGGCAGGTCCGCTGATCCGAACCCCATCCTTGCTGAAGCGGCTATGATGACAGGGACAGACGAGAAGTCCTTCCTTTTCCTGAAAATTGAGCCGACAACCCAAATGGGTGCATTTTCTCGACACAGCCCACGGCCCGCTTTCCCCGACAAACAGGACAAAGTCATGCTCCAGCACAAACCCGCCCACCGGCACGATCTTATGCACTTTCACGATTCGCGGCTGCTTGGGAGTCCGGTAGCCAAGAAAGCGAAACAAGGGATACACAAGCATCCCCCCTGCGGCCCAACGCAACCATGACCAGGAACCGGCAAGAAACATCCGTCGGGAGAAGGGCTCATTTTCTTGCGGCGCATCAGCCATGCGACAAAACCACCCTGAGCTGAAGCAGCGTTTGTGCCTTACAAACGGATCTCCCCTCCCGGCCAATACCCCCTCCGGCAATCATGGCTGGAGGTACCGCGCCCGCAGTTTCTCGCAGACATGGTCCGGCACCAGGCCGCTTACATCCCCGCCATGTCGTGCCGCGTCCTTGATGATGCTGGAGCTGATAAAGATCCAGCGGAAGCCGGTCATCAAAAAAACCGTTTCCACCTCCCGCTCAATCCTCCGGTTCATCAAGGCCAACTGGAACTCATAATCAAAATCAGACACAGCCCGCAAACCGCGAATGATTGCTTTGGCTCCGCGTTTGTAAGCAAAATCCACGAGGAGCCCAGAGACATCCACCACCTCGACCCGGGTTTCTTTGCCGGAAAAACAATCCTCAATCATCTTTTTTCTTTCGGCCAGGGAGAAAAGCGGCTGCTTGCCCGGATTGCTCGCGACAGCAATGATAACCCGATCAAACAGAGTCAGCCCCCGGTGAATAATATCGAGATGGCCATTGGTTATGGGATCAAAGGTGCCGGGATACACGGCGACGGATTCGGATGTGGCTTCAGAGACAAACGGCTCATAGTCAGTCATTGCTCCCTGCCTCCGTGTGGTGGTAAAGCCAAAAACCCGCCTCTCCGTAACGGCGGCGGTCGAAACAAGTAAGAACCCCCAAGGTTTGAGGGTATTGCGCTTCCGCCGCGTCTTCGAGCACAACAATCGCCTTGGCGCCAAGAAAAGATCCGGCCGCCAGACACTCAAGGACGCGCAGAGCCAGGATACTCCCATAGGGAGGGTCAAGAAAAACCAGATCAAAGCCATTGACCGGCTGCTTTGCGGCCAAAAAATCAAGCCCCCTGCCCAGATCTCGCTGCAAAACCGTAGCACGGTCAGTAAAAGCGCAGAGCGCTACATTGCGCTCAATAAGCTCGGTCACCGAGCGCTGACCATCGACAAAAAGAGCCAGCAGAGCCCCCCGGCTCAAGGCTTCCAGGCCGAGGGCTCCGGTGCCGGCAAAAAGATCCAAAACCCGGGCACCGACAACCTTGGCCGCCAAAATACTAAAAATCGCTTCCCTTGCCCTGTCGGAGGTGGGCCGAATCAAAGCGCCAAATCGCGGGCCCGGCGCAAGCAGCTTGCGCCCACGGGCGCTGCCGCTGATGATCCGCACAATTACAGGTAATCCCGAATAAGAACCTCGGCGATCTGCACCGCGTTGAGCGCAGCTCCCTTGAGGATATTGTCGGACACCACCCAGAGGTTGATCCCGTTGGCGATGGATTCATCCTCGCGAATCCGGCCAACCATGGTCTCGAATTTCCCTGCACAATCAATGGCCATGGGATACTGGCCCAGGGTCGGTTCATCAACCAACTGCACACCTGGAGCATTCTTCAGCAGAGCTTTAACCTCAGCGGCGGTGATCTTCTTCTCGGTCTCAATGTTGACCGATTCGGAATGACCGTAAAAAACCGGGACCCGCACCGTGGTGGCGGTGACCCCGATGGTCGGGTCTTCAAACATCTTGCGGGTTTCGTTGACCATCTTCATCTCTTCCTTGGTGTATCCGTTATCAAGGAAGCTGTCGATCTGCGGCAGGCAGTTGAAGGCGATCTGGTGGGGGTAGACGGCATGGGTCATGGGCTTGCCCGCCGCATAGTCGAGAATCTGCTGATTGAGCTCGTCAATGGCCTTGGCACCGGTCCCGGATACCGCCTGATAGGTGGAAACCACGATGCGCTTGATCCGCACCTTGTCGTGGATGGGCTTCAACGCCACCAGCATCTGGATGGTGGAACAGTTCGGGTTGGCAATGATCCCCCGCCTTTTATACTGGGCAATGGCATGGGAATTGACCTCGGGAACCACCAAGGGGATTTCCGGGTCCATGCGGTAGGCGCTGGAGTTGTCGACAACTACCGCCCCTGCCGCTGCGGCAGCTGGGGCAAAATCGAAGGAACGGGTTGCGCCCGCTGAAAAAAGTGCGATATCGATCCCGACAAAAGCGTCCTTGCTCAGGAGCTGAACAGGGATCTCCTTGCCCTTGAAGTTGATAATTTTCCCCACGGAGCGCTCCGAGGCAAGCAACCGCAGTTCGTCCAAGGGAAAATCCCTCCGTGCCAGGACATCGAGCATGGCCCCACCAACAGCCCCAGTAGCGCCGGCAATAGCAACATTGAATTTCTTTTTCGTAGCAGTCATTGTCGAAAATTCCTTACAGACAGCAGCCGAGCATTACCCGGCAATTGTATAAAATATCAGCAGGCTGGCAACACAACACTGTCGCGTTAGCAGCCCTGCCGCATGGTTTCGCGTTTCAAAAAGACCAACCGGTTCAAGCCATTGAGATATGCCTTGGCTGCGGCGGTGATGATATCCGGATCCGCTCCCTGCCCTACGACAACCTTGCCTTCGTCTTCGATCCGGACAAGGACCTCGCCCTGGGCATCGGTCCCGCCGGTGATTGAACTGACCGAAAAATAGAGGAGCTTGCTCTTGGTCTGGGTCAGCTCGGCAATGGCCCGAAAACAGGCATCGATGGGACCGATCCCGATACAGGCCTTCTCTTGCTCCTTCCCGTCGATAAGCAAACGCACCGCCGCAGTGGGCAGGCTCTTGTTGCCGCTCATCGCCCCGAGATGCACCAGAGAGAAGGTTTCGGTGATCCGCAGCACCTCGTCCATGAGGATGGCTTCCAGATCCTCGTCAAACATCTCCTTCTTGACGTCGGCCACCTCCTTGAAGCGGGCAAAGACCCGATCCAATTCATCGTCCTTGAGGGTGTATCCCATGGCCGCAATCCGATCCTTCAAGGCATGCCGGCCGGAATGTTTCCCCAAGACAATGTTGCCGGTGGAAATACCGACATCGGCCGGATTCATGATCTCGTAGGTGGTCCGCTCCTTGAGCACCCCGTCCTGATGGATCCCGGATTCATGGGCAAAGGCGTTGGCTCCGACAATGGCCTTGTTGGCCTGTACCGACATCCCGGTGATGGTGCTGACCAAACGGCTCGTGGGGTAGATGTGCTCGGTGACGATGTCGGTATGCACCAGCATCTGGTCGGCCCGGGTACGGACAACCATGACCAGCTCTTCCATCGCCGTATTACCGGCCCGTTCCCCAAGACCATTGATGGTCGACTCAACCTGCCTGGCCCCATGGTTGATAGCAGCCAGGGAATTGGCCACGGCCAGGCCAAGATCATTATGGCAATGGACGCTGAGGACAGCCTTGTGAATATTGGGGATGTTCTCGATAAGATACGCGATCTTGCGGCCAAATTCATCGGGCAAGGCATAGCCGGTCGTATCCGGAAAGTTCAGGGTGGTAGCGCCGGCATCGATCACCGCAGCAAAAACCTTGCAGACAAAATCAAGGTCACTACGCGAGGCATCCTCGGCGGAAAATTCCACATTGCTCGTATATTTTGCGGCATGCCGAACCGAAGCCACAGCCAATTCAAGCACCTGATCCCGGTTCATCTTCAGCTTGTGCTGCAGATGGATGTCCGAGGTAGCCAAAAAGGTGTGGATCCGAGGATTTTCACCAGCTTTAAGTGCCTCCCAGGCCCGATCAATATCCTTGACGTTGCATCGGGCAAGAGCCGCAATCTGCGCACCGCGGACATGCTCGGCGATGTTGCGCACACACTCGAAGTCTCCGGGCGAGGCCACGGGAAAACCCGCTTCAATCACGTCGACCTTCAGCTTGACCAACTGCTGGGCCAAGCGGAATTTCTCCTGCATATTCATGCTTGCGCCGGGCGACTGCTCGCCATCACGCAAGGTGGTATCAAAAATAATTATTTTTTCCGACATCGTATCTTCACTCCTCTCTGCCTAGGCAGCACAAGAAGAATGCCACCCCGGCCAAGCTTATCGCGAATTTTCCTGCTCTTCCACCGCAGGCTTCCTGCCCTTCACCACCAAACGGTACCCCGCCGCCAGCGGTCCGGATAGTACATAGGACGCCCCGAGAACAAAAAGGGTAACCTGCGGTTCGGTAGCCAGCACCATGATAAGAACCACCAGCCCAACCAGAACCTGAAATTTTTTGGCCCGATCGGTTTCCGCATGCTTGAAGCTCTGATATTTCACGGAACTGACCATGAGATAGGAAAGACCGTAGACGGTTCCCAGGACAATAAAATTCCGCAAGGTGCCGCTGATCTCAAAAAAAGTACAAAACATAACGGCGGCGGCAATCATCCCGCCTGCGGCAGGACACGGCAGACCGGTGAATTCGTTTTTGGTCGAAGAGGTGTCCTGGGAATTGAACCGGGCGAGACGCAAAGCGGTGGTCGCCACGTAAAGAAAGGCGGCCAACCAGCCATAACGCCCATAGGGACGTAACACCCATTCATAGGCCAACAAAGCCGGAGCAACGCCAAAGGCAACCAGATCGCAAAGGGAGTCATACTCCATGCCGAACTTACTGGTCGTACCGGTAAGTCGAGCCACCCTGCCGTCCAGGCCATCAAAAACCGCGGAAATAATAATTGCAACGGCGGCATGGAAAAACTGCCCGTTGATTGCCGCAACTATGGCATAGAATCCGCTAAAAAGACTGGCCGTGGTAATGACGCTCGGCAACAGGCAGATTTTGCCCTTTGCGGAGATTCCATCTTCGGCCTTACGGTGCGTGTTCATGTGCTGCTCCTTCCTCTCGTGTTTGCAAACAGCGCAATGTTCATACTCTTATCCCGGCTAGTATATTGAAAAAATACTTTTCTGCATAGGAGTATCAAGGAAGATAGCCGAGAACCGTCTCCCCGGCCCTTACTTTCTGGCCGAGCGAGACTTCCAGTTGAATCTGTTGGGGAAGATAAAGATCAACCCTGGAACCGAAACGAATCAGGCCAAAACGCTCTCCGCGCATCAATCTGTCCCCCTTCCCGGCCCAACAGACAATACGCCGGGCAATAAGACCAGCCACCTGCACCACCGCGATCTTCCGATTGCTTCTTGTTTCAATGGTTAGGGCGCAGGCCTCGTTTTCCAAGGCTCCACGTTCGGTATTGGCCGAAAAAAACATCCCCGGGAAATACTGCACCTGCGTCACGGTGCCCGGACAAGGGGACCTGTTGACATGCACATTGAAAACATTCATGAAGATGCTCACCTTGTACACATGCTCTTTGACGAATTTATCGTCAAAGACCTTCTCGATGAGGATGACCTTGCCGTCTGCCGGCGAAACCAGTACATCCTCATCCTCCGGGGTTATCCGTTCCGGATCCCGAAAAAAGTAGAGCACAAAAGCTGTAACGAACAGGGCAAAGAGCGCACTGCAGTCATAATCCAGAATGGCAAGGACCAAGGTCGTCAAGGCCGCAAAACCGATAAACGGGTATCCTTCCAGGGCCACAGGAACTTGTGGTTTTTTCATGCGTTTCCGGTCTCATTGCAAAATGATTTTCTTGAGGACCGAATTGTTTCGGCCCATATAAAAATGAACTGACAGACCGTAGTAACAGTCTGCCAGTTCATCTGCGAACCCTGTTCTGCCAGAAAACGATTACGACTTATGCGCCCGAGTCATGGCAATGGTCCCGGAACGGACAATCTCCTGGATGCCAATGGGCCGCAGGATATCAATCACCGCCTGGAGCTTGCTTGCCTTGCCGGTAATTTCCACCACGTAGCTCTTGGGTCCGACATCAATAACCTTACCGCGGAAGATATCGACTATCCGAAGAACCTCGGCCCTGGTGTGCGCCTCGGCCTTTACCCGGATCAGGGCCATCTCGCGCTCCACATTATCATGCTCACACATATCGGTGACCTTGATAATATCGATGAGCTTGTGCAGCTGCTTGGTGATCTGCTCAATGATGGTATCCTCACCGGAGGTCACCAGGGTCAGACATGAGACATCCGGCTCAAGGGTCTGGGCCACGGAGAGGCTTTCGATATTGAAGCCCCGGCCACTGAAAAGACCAGTCACTCGGGACAAAACTCCGGGTTTATTTTGCAAGAGTACGGAAATGGTATGTTTCATCGCGCTATCCTTATTAAGCCGTTGTAAGCAAATAAGATGGCCAGTTGCATAACCGAAACGGCAGCAGTGTCAACGGCGTAAAGAGCCGTAACGAAATGGCCATAATAATCATGTGTTCGTAACGGCTCCTAAACCAACAGCATCTCTGTTGTGGCCTTACCGGCAGGAACCATGGGGTAGACACCTTCTTCCCTGGCAATAACGAAATCCATGAACACAGTATTCTTAGTCTTCAAGGCCTCCTTGATAACCGGCTCGACATCACTGGGCTTCAACGCCCGCAAGCCCACCGCACCATAGGCCTCAGCCACCTTGACAAAATCCGGGGCAACTTCCATAACCGTGGAGGAATACTGCTTGTTATAAAACAGCTCCTGCCACTGGCGAACCATACCCAGGTAACCATTATTCAAGATGGCGACCTTGACCGGCAATTTTTCCTGCCTGCAGGTGGCCAGCTCCTGGATGTTCATCTGGATAGAGCCATCGCCGGCAATGTCGATAACAACCTTGTCCGGTGCGGCCATCTGGGCGCCGATTGCCGCAGGGAAGCCATAGCCCATGACCCCAAGGCCACCTGAGGTGGCCCACTGGCGGGGCTTGTTGAAATGATAGAACTGGGCGGTCCACATCTGGTGCTGGCCGACCTCGGTGGTGATGATTGCATCGCCACCGGTCAATTCATGGAGCTTCTGAATAACAAACTGGGGCTTGATGATATCGGTTTCTTCAATATAGCCCAGAGGATGCTTGTTTTTCCACTCCCGAATCTGCTCATGCCATGGACGGTTCTTTTCCACGCATTCCTCGACGTTAAACTCCTTGCTCCGGCCAAACCAGGCATTGATCGCGTCAAGTGCATGTTTGCAATCGGCCACGATGGGAATATCCACCCGGACATTCTTGCTGATGGAGGAAGGATCGATATCAATATGAATGATCTGGGCGTGGGGGGCAAAGGCGTCAACCCGACCGGTCACCCGGTCATCAAAACGCGCACCCACCGCAATCAACAAATCACAGTTGGCCACGGCCATGTTGGCAAAGTAGGTTCCATGCATGCCCAGCATACCCATGGACAACGGATCCGTTCCCGGAAAACCGCCCAGCCCCATGAGGGTCATGGTGACCGGGATGTTCAACTTTCTGGCAAGCTCGGTCAGCTCCTCATTGGAGTCGGAGAGAATAACCCCGCCACCTGCGTAGATCACCGGTTTTTTGGCCTTGAGCATTGCCTGGCAGGCCTTCTCAATCTGACCGGGATGCGGCTCGTAGGTGGGCTTATAGGTCCGCATACTGATGGGTTTCAGCTCGGGATAGGTGATCCGGGTGGCCAGGACATCCTTGGGCAGATCAACCAGCACGGGACCCGGACGACCGGTATTGGCAAGATGGAAAGCCTCCCGAATAATCGGAATCAACTCCTCGGCGTCTTTGACCAGATAGTTATGCTTGGTGATCGGACGGGTAATCCCGACAATATCCACCTCCTGGAAGGCATCGTTGCCAATCAGCTTGGTCGGCACCTGCCCGGTAAAAACAACGAGGGGGATGGAGTCCAGATAGGCCGAGGCAATGCCGGTAACCGCATTGGTGGCACCGGGACCGGAGGTCACCAGGGCAACCCCCACGCTTCCCTTAATCCGCCCGTAGGCATCGGCGGCATGGACCGCGGCCTGCTCGTGCCGGGTCAAAACATGATGAATGTTATCATTTTTCATCAACTCGTCGTAGACATCAATGAGTGCCCCGCCGGGATAGCCGAAGATAAGATCGACTCCATGTTCTTCCAGACACTTGAGGAATGCCTGTGCTCCTGTGAGTTTCATGCTGTATTCCTTACCTTTAAATTCAACGCATCCACCGATGAAGATCGGTTTCTAAACCAGAAATATACCATGCCTAGCCATGCATAGGCCAAGACCTTATAAAACAGGGAATTTTGAAATATATTCTGAATATCATTCTTGTCAAGCACGTTTCTGGCATAAGACCGAAAGAGCGCAACAAAAAGAAAATTCTCCAGACAATTTCCCGGCAAGATACCGGCGTTATAATTCTTTACTGGTTAAGGACAATCCGGGAAAATCTCGCGGAAAAACCCCGAGTTGTCTCCCGCGCTCCAGAAACTCCCGCACCGCACCAACCCCCTCTCCTCCCAGATCAAGAGAAAAAGGATTCACATAGAGCCCGATATGATTCTTGATGACCTTGTCGTCAAGCTCTTGGGCGTGTTTCCGGATATAGCCCATGGACGCCTCCGGGCTGGCAAAGGCGGAAGAAACACTGGCGCGGATACACCGATCAATGGCCTGGATTTTCTCCTTCCCCAAGGAGCGCTTTGCCACGATGCCGCCCAACGGGATCGGAAAACCGGTCGCCCGTTCCCACCAGGCACCAAGATCCTGGAGCAAGAGCAACCCATGTGCCTGAAAGGTGAAACGGCTCTCGTGGATAATCACGCCGGCATCGACCTCGCCGGCAACAATGGCGGGCATGATCTCGTCAAAGCGCATCACTTTGGTCTGCAGAGGAACAGGGGAATACATCTGCAGCAACATGGCCGCCGTGGTGTATGCCCCCGGAATGGCAATGGTCAGACGGGCCAACTCGCCTGGAGAAAAATTTTTCCCCGCCACCAACAATGGCCCGCAGCCTCGGCCAAGAGCACTGCCGGCCATGAGCAGGACATATTGGGCCAGGACATGCCCCAAGGCTTGAAAGGAAAGCTTGGTTACATCAAGCCGGCCGGCAAGTGCCCACCCATTCAAGGTTTCGACATCGGCAAGGATCGGGTCGGCAAAGTGCAGGGAGTCGCCGCACACCTGGCCATGCACCAGGGCATTGAAGATAAAGGTATCGTTGGGGCAGGGAGAAAAGCCCAGGCTGAGCGGGATTGTATCTGCAAGAAATGACACGGATTTTCCGCCTGGTTCAAATGGGGACGAGATGATCGACAAGCAGAGAAACGGCCTGCCCACATTTTTGCATCGCTTCACCAAGCTGCCAGTTAGCAGGATTGCGCGCTTCCACCATATTGCTGATGCAGCGCACCTCAAGACAGGGGATAGCAAACTCCGCACATACCCTGGCCACTGCCCCCCCTTCCATGTTCTCGCAAAGACCGTTATGGGCAGCGTGCAACATGGCGCCACGCCTGGCCGTTGCGGTTGCCCCGTTTACCGTAACGAAGGCGCCCTGCTTACAGTCGTAGTTGTGGTTGTCGAGAATTTCCCCGGCCTGGGCAAGATACTCCGGAACCAACGGAAACACGGCCCTCGGTGCCAATTGCCCCTCAAAGAAGGCAATGCTTTCTTCATAACAGATCCCGAAATCCCCCAGAACCTCGCTCTCGGCCAGACAGAGATCAAGCAACCCTGCACCGGAACCTTCATAGGCTCCAGCCACGCCGAAATTAAGCACCAGGGAGACCTTCTCCTCAGCCTCGCACAGCCGCCGGGTGAGCCGGACCGCTGTTTCCAGCGGCCCCACCCCCGTAACAAAAAGGGCATGGGGCTGGCCGGTCGTTTTCCCGACCAGGGGCAAGGCTTCCATCTCTGTGGCGGCAACAAGAAGAATCATGGACATCTAGCGGAAAAGAAATTACCCAGACCGGCAACACGGGAAGGCACAGCGAAACAGCAGTCAAGGGGAAGACTACCCACGATACGGATGTTGCGCCTCTTCAACATGCATCACCGTCTTGATCTGGTTGCCCTTGTCGAGCACCACAATCCTCGGCTTGTATCCGGCCAACTCCTCCGGCGCATATAAGGCATAACTGACAATGATAATCAGATCGCCGGCCAGCCCCTTGCGGGCCGCCGCACCGTTTAAGCCAATCATCCCGCTGCCGGCCTTGCCCTCAATCACATAGGTATCAAATCGCTCGCCGTTGTTGATATTATAGATATTCACCCGCTCAAAAGGGGACAGGCCAACGGCATCCATCAGATTCCGGTCAATGGAAAGGCTGCCCTCGTAGTTGAGATCGGCCTCAATCACCGTGGCGCGGTGAATCTTGGATTTTAACATGTATTGCAGCATTGTCGTTCTCTCAGTATTCTTCAAAAAGGTTATCGTTGTCGATCAAGCGGGTCGCGCCGACCGTTATGGCCATGGCCAACACCGCCCCATTCTGCAATACGGCTTGCGGCCGCAAAGTCGCCTGGTCAACAAGGCTCACATACTCTATGGTCACGGGTTCCTGCTGCAACACCCACTCAACCTCCCGCAGGAGGACCTCTGCCTCAACAAGCCCGTCCCGCACCCGTCTGCGCGCATGTGCTATGGCCCGTGAAAGGCATAAGGCCGCCTGTCGCTCCGGGCCGGAAAGATAGGTGTTCCGAGAGCTCATGGCAAGGCCGTCGGGTTCCCGGACAATGGGATGCCCGATGATCTCCACATCCCAGTTGAGATCCGCCACCATCCTCGCAATCACCGCAAGCTGCTGAAAATCCTTTCTGCCAAACACAGCGCAATGCGGCTTGATGAGGTGAAAAAGCTTGGCGACCACGGTGGTCACCCCGGCAAAATGCCCCGGACGACTCGCCCCACACAACCCGTCCGTTAAGCCGGAGACAATCACGCGGGTACTGGCCTCCTCCGGATACATCTCCCGGGGCTCAGGGGCAAAAAGCACATCCACCCCTTCACCCGCCGCAAGCTGGCAATCCCGCGAAAAATCACGGGGATATCTGGACAGATCTTCGTTGGCCCCAAACTGAATCGGGTTGACAAACAGGCTCACCACCGTGCGGCCGGCGTTCTCTTTGGCCTTGCGCATCAGAGACAAATGCCCCTCATGGAAAAACCCCATGGTGGGCACCAGGCCGATGGTCTGACCTCCAGCAAGAACCTGATTGGCCCAGGCCGTCATCTCGGCAGGGGTGCGGATAATCTCCATGACTCGATCTCTACCGTCTCAACCTTTCCCGGCTTATCCTACACGGGGCCAAAAGCTACAGGCGGTCCAGCTTGGCCTGCACCTTTTCCTTGACCGCAGGAGATACCCCTTCCTCGGCAACCACCTTGCCATACATCTCTTTTGCCCTGGGCAGATCTTTTTGCAGCTCATAGATCCTCCCCATGGCCAGATCGGCCTCTCCGGCAAAACCCTTGCTTTCTGCCAACCGTTGATAGGCGGCAAGCGCCTCGGGCAAAACATTTTTATTTTCATAGGCCTGGGCCAGATTCAGCTGCACCAAGGGATACAACGGACTTGACTTACCAAGGTCATCACGAACCCCGAGATACACCTTGATTGCCTCATCATACTGCTGCGCATCAAAGGCCATATGCCCCATCTCAACCTTTGCCCACAGAGCGGCACCGGTCCGCCCGTACTCGTCGAGCACCTTTTGCAAAAGCACTTTGCGCTGTGCAGGCTCCCCTTGGCTAATGGCCTCAGACAACAAAACGGCAGCGCGATCATTTTGCTTGGCAAGGTAGTAACCCAAAGAGGACCAACCGATAATTGCCAGCGCGCAACACACCAGAGCGATGATCAGGTTCCGCTTGTTGTTGCGAATAAACACGATCGCCTTGTGGGGCAGGTTGAGTTCTTCGAGCAAGCCATGTTTCTGTAAGGGCTTGTTCAATATCTCTTGTTGCAAATAAGTATTCTCTTCAGACATGCCTCAACCCCTCGCCGTTACGTTGCTCACGCTTTTTTTCTGGAAACTACAAAAATTCTTGCCAATATACCTTTTCCGCCCAAAAAAAGCATCCGTCATTTTATGGAGCTTCTCGCTCCTTCTCTTCAGATGTGCAGGCGACGGGCAACAAACAAAATACTTGTCCCTGGCATATCGACCATGCTAGGAAGTGAACATGCACTCCATGCCCAGAGATCAGATCCAAACCGTCAGCGAACTCACCCAATCGATCCGTGGGGTGCTTGAGGTTTCTTTCCCCTTTGTCACCGTGGCCGGCGAGATCTCCAACCTGCGCTGTCCTTACTCAGGGCACCTCTATTTCACCCTCAAGGATGAAACGGCCCAGATAAAAGCAGTCCTCTTCAAACCCCAGCAGCGCTATCTCGCCTGCACCCCGACCGACGGCATGGAGGTGGTCTGCCGGGGTCGCATCTCGCTCTATGAAGCCCGCGGCGAATACCAGCTTATTGTGGATGTTCTGGCGACAAAAGGCGCGGGAGCATTACAGCTTGCCTTCGATCTGCTCAAGCGCAAGTTGGCGGAGGAAGGTCTTTTTGCTGCGGAGCGGAAACGGACCCTCCCCCTGCTGCCGGAAAAAATTGCCCTTATCACCTCGCCAAGCGGGGCCGCGGTGCATGATTTTCTCACCATGGCCCAAAAAAGATGCGGGGCGATCCCCATTGAGATCTTCCCGGTCCGGGTCCAGGGCGCCGGGGCCATGGACGATATCATCGAGGCCATCACCTTATGCAACCAACGGGGGGAAAACGATGTAATCGTGCTCTGCCGAGGCGGCGGCTCCCTGGAAGACCTGTGGACCTTTAACGAGGAAAAACTGGCCCGAGCCATTGGTGATTCACGCATTCCGATTGTCTCGGCAATCGGCCATGAGGTTGATTTCACCATTGCCGACCTGGTTGCCGATTTCCGGGCCCCCACCCCGACGGCCGCCGCAGAAGCAGTTCTCCCCAGCCGCATCCAGTTGTCCGCCCATCTGCATCAACTCCGCATCCGGCTGGCAAAAACGGTCATGGACAGGCTTGCTTTCTTCCGCCGCACCATTGAGGACCAGAAAAAAATCCTGGGCGACCCCACCACCCTCCTTGACCAGTTCCGCCTGACAACGGACCACGCCCTGACCTCACTGCAATTCGCCTTTTCCAGCACCATCCATCGACGCCAGCTGGCTCTTGCCAGAGTCAGCCAAATCCTTGCCCGCCATAACCCGCAACAACGGTTGGCATATCAGCACCAATGGGTCCATGAACTGCACCGACGCTTGATTTTGGCCATGGTTCGCCAACTGGAGCGCAAACGCGCTGCCTTCGGCAAAAACGCGGGCCTCCTGCACGCCATAAGTCCGCTAGCGGTTCTGGGCAGAGGATACAGTATTGTTCAGCGGAAAAACGGAGAGGTCATTCGAAGCGGCGCGGAGGTGCATCTGGGGGAAACTATCAATATTACCCTTGCCCGGGGCGGGATTGACTGCGAAGTAACAAAAATATTGCCCGAATGATTCTGCCCGTAACAGAGCGACAAACCCAGACAAAAAAAAACGGCTTACAGATAATTCTGCAAACCGTTGCGCTATTACTGGTCGGGATGAGAGGATTCGAACCTCCGACCCCGTGCTCCCGAAGCACGTGCTCTACCAGGCTGAGCCACATCCCGACATTATAAGTATCTCACCAGTTTCTCGCCGGTGGTGCCGACGGAAAAATTGTGGACCATATGTACCCAGAGTTTGTTGAGGCGTCAACAAAAAAGAAGGCAGGGTCTCCTTTCTCAAGGAGTCCCTGCCTTGTCTGTTACACAGATACAACGATTGATGAATTCAGTTTACTTTACTGATTCAGCAAGCTTGCTGCCGGGCTTAAAACGAGCAACCTTCCTAGCCTTAATGGTGATGGCCTTTCCGGTCTGAGGATTGCGGCCCTGACGGGCAGCCCTCTTGGTCACAGAAAATGTGCCAAAGCCGACCAAGGTTACCTTGTCGCCCTTTTTCAAAGCGGTGGTAACTGCTGCCAGCATGCCACCAAGGGTTTTCTCAGCTGCAGCTTTGCTGATACCGCCAGCCTTTGCCATGTTCTCGACTAATTCACTTTTGTTCATTCCTCTCCTTCCTCCTCGTGAATTTAGAGATTCTCTGCCTTCTACAAGCACCGTATTCAGTTGCCTTAGGGGCGATTTAAACTTACGTGTGCTGATTGTCAAACAAAAAAAAGCGTCTGTCAAACAAAAAATGCGATGAACAAAGAAAAAAACGGGCTATCGAGACATTTTTTCCTGCTGATCTCAGCAGGAAAATCGGCCCATTCAATCCGGCCGCCCTTGTTGATTAATCGAAACCTTATGCAGTCCCAGCGACAAAAAATCTCTTTTAATTCCTGAATATACGCACTTATCTTCAATTCCAGGCAAGTCTTTTTTTAAAACAAAAATAGTCGCAGTATCCCCTGAAAGGCGCACCCGCACACCCATAAACCCTTTTCTTTGCAACACCGCCTCACACTGGGCCACCAATAAAATTTTTTCCCTGCTCAGGGGCTCCCCTTGCGATATTCTGGTTGCCAGGCATGAAGAGGCAGGGGCATCCCAGGTTGAGAGAGACAATTCTCGACTGAGCAACCGAATTTCTTTTTTGCTAAAACCAAGATCAGCCAAAGGAGTCTGCACGCTCAATTCAACAACTGCCTGTAAACCAGGACGGTCTTGGTCGAGATCGTCATGATTGGTACCATCAAACAGAGCGCTAGCCACAGGAAAGGACGGATCGACCAAGAAGGTTTGATAGATTTTTTTCTTGCAGTGATAACAGCGGTCGTCTCCATTGGCCACAAAATCCGGCCAAGTCAGGGGCTTGATCGGGATGGGGTGAAAAACGCACCCTTGCTCCTGAATAACGCGTTCAACCCGCTCTGTCTCCAGGTAAGGCAACAGCTCAGAAGTAGCATGGAAGGCATGAACCAACGAGGGTCCTAAGGTTGCACAGGCCGCATGCAGGAGAAAAGTACTGTCAACCCCACCGGAAAAGGCGATCGCGACCTTCTTGTGTTGCGAAAACAGCTTTTGCAGCTCCCGGTACTTGCCGGGAAGAGAACTTTCCACCCTGCCTGCAATTACTCTGAAGGCAAGGTCTGGATGGGTTTTTCGAGTAAAAACTTTCCGCTTGTAATCCAGCCCTTAAGGGTCTCGGCAATTTCCCGAGCCCGGACCATGCTGGAAAGGGGGGCCGTGGGAACCATCTTGCCGTTCACCTCAATCTGGCCGCTTTTGAGCTGCGCATAGCTGACCTCGCCATAGTTGCGCGCCACGCCATGGGAATAGTCGTAGGAGTAATCAACAATCTGGGTAAAGATCTCGGCATCGGAGACCCCGGTGTAAGCGGCCATCTCCTCGTTGAGGATCGGGATCGGTATCCCGATCCCCACGGCCATGGTGCTTCCGTAGCCCTGCATGCTCACGCCCTTGAGCCAGCGAGCAGACATCTGCTTCAGGTCGCCCTGCACCATCAAGGTACCGGCCGCTCTTCGGGTGGTGCCATTTTCCGAACGAAGGGCTTTCGGGTTATGCTGACTGCCATGCCAGGTCACATAACCGACGCCGCCACCGAGAAAGATCCTCGTCCCCAACCCAATGGTCTTATAATATGGATCGTTCAGCAACGGGCTCAACTCGCCGGCGCTGCAATACGTCGCATTTTTCACCTGGGGTTTCAGGGTGCCCATGTAACAATAGACGGTCCGGTCGGAAAGATTGATCGCACAGTTATAATTCTGGTAACAGTTGCGGGGATTCACCAAAAGGGCATAGGGCAAATCGGCAAGCGTCACCTCTTTCTCTATATTTTTATTGGGATAACAGTCGGTCCCGTAGCCAACAGCCTTCAGCAACACCTTTTTCCCAGCCACCAGATCTTCAAGCACATGTCCGCCGCCATAGAGGAATTCACCGGGGAAAACCTTGTTCAAGGGATCATCCTCAGTGGGTTCGGTCGCCCCGATATAAACATCAACTGCGGCAATCCCGGCATAGGCGGGAACATTGTTCAGCCAAACCTTGAGCGCCTTGGTGGTTGGATTGGAGTGGCCGAAATTAATAAAGGCGCCGGAAGAACACATGGGAGAGAAGGTGCCGGTGGTGACCACATCCACCTTTCTGGCCGCCTCAACCGGACCATGCTTTTTGACAATGCCGACCATCTCTTCGGCGGTGACCACCACAGCCTGCCCCGCCTTGATTTTGGCATTAATTTCTTCGTATGTTTTCTGGACCTTAAACTCGCTCATACAACCCGCTCCTTCATGGGAAACAATCAGACGATGGCAAAAAGTTAATCCACCACCGAAACAACTTTGTGACCGGCTTCTTCCAGGGCGTCAATCGCCTTGTCCAACTCACCCTTCTCCAGCCTGAAGCAATATAATTTCCGCCGGGAAGAATGACTTTCAGTTGCCACGCTGATTATCTCACACCCGTGTGCTTTAATGATTCTCGTTACATCCTCGACCCCGCCAACCTTGCCGACCAGAACATCCAGCCGCGAGGAATCCCGTAACAAACCCATCATGTTGATGAAGGCCGAGAGCAAATCAATGGCGGTGATGATCCCCACCAGTTTTTTCTTGTCAAGAACCGGCAAGCCGCCGATCTTGTAATCGTGAATGAGGCGGGCAGCCTTTTCAATGCTGGCATTGAGGTTGACGGTAATGGGATTCAGCACCATCACCTCGTGGACATAGATGTCCTTTTCCTGCGAGGGAAAAGAATACTGGCGCAAATCGCTTTCCGTTATAAAGCCGAGCAGCTGATCATCCTCCACCACCGGCAGATGGCGGATGGAATGTTTTTTCATCAACGCCCCCGCCTCTTGCAGCAAGGTTTTTTTGCCGATGGTGATCAGGTCTTTTTGCATGCAATTTTTAACTTTCATGATCCATCCGGCCCGGGAAGCAATTGTTCGTATTTCTCACTCAAACTGAGGCGATATGGGTTGCGGTTCCTGCAAAGACAAGAAAATAATACTAACAAGTTTATACATGATCCACCAAGAGAAGCAAACAGATAATCCCCATCCCTGGCGACTTTCCAGAAAGCAAACCGGCCCCTGGCGAGGGGGGAGAACTTTTCCCTTTTATTTTTCACTGGATACGATTAAGAAAGTCACTGTACCCAGGGCTATTGACTGATGAAAGCACCATGGCCTTGCTCCGGTATGAAACATTAACCAAACTTCTTAGACAAACACGGCTCGCAAAAACCAGCACGCTCATTATGAAAAACAAGAAAGACCTCACCCTGGCCGATGTCCGCCAGCAGATCGATGCCATCGACAGCCAGTTTTTGGAGCTTCTCAAAAACCGGCTGCTCTGCGCCAAAAAAATCGGCGAACTCAAGGACCAGAACAACAAGGCCAAATGGGATCCCTTGCGGGAACGTCAGATCTTTGAACGGTTGCTGGCGGAAAACAACGGGATCTTTCCCGAGCAGCCCCTGCTGAGCATCTTTCACGAAATCATCACCACCTGCCGGCTCTCGCAAAAAAAGGCAGAAGTCGCGTATCTTGGCCCGGAAGCGACCTTTTCCCATCTGGCTGGAGTGAAATACTTCGGACACGCCGCCAAGTATCTCCCCATGGAAACCATTGAGGATATCTTTGACGAGGTAGAACGGGGCAGAACCCAATACGGCATTGTCCCGGTGGAAAACTCCATCGAAGGCGCAGTCACCTCGACCCTGGACTCCTTTATCAAGTACAATGTCAAGATCTGCGGGGAATTGAACCTCGGCATCATCCACAATCTGGTCAACAAGTCCGGAAATCTGGAGGACATCAAGCTGGTGGTTTCCCACCCGCAACCCATTGCCCAGTGTCGGCAATGGCTGAAAAAACATCTGCCCAACGTCACGATCAAGGATGTTTTCAGCACAAGCGTCGCGGCAAAAATGGCGGCGGAAGACCCAACGGTGGCAGCGATCGCCAGCTCACTGGCCATTACCACCTACCAGTTACAGAGTGTGGTGAAAGGAATCGAGGATTACCGGGGGAACACCACCCGTTTTCTGCTCATCGGCAAGGAGTCGCCCTCAAGAAGCGGCAAGGACAAGACCTCTCTGCTGGTCAGTCTCCTGGACCGACCGGGCGCCCTGAATGATGCCTTGAGCATCCTGGCCCAACGCTCCATCAACCTGACCCGGATCGAGTCCCGTCCGGTCAAGGATGAACCCGGGCGCTATCTATTCTTCATCGACCTGCTGGGGCATATCGAGGAGAAGATTGTCCGGGATGGCTGTGAAAAACTGAAGGAAATCTGCTCGTATTTCGAATGGCTGGGGTCCTACCCCCGGGTGGGAGAGTAAGCCGGGCAACGCCTTACTCTGCGCACCATTTTCTTTAAGCCTCGTCTTTATCCCCCGATCCGCGACATCTGCCCGTGGCAGCTCCCCCCGCCGTCCGGCGAAATGGTATGCCCCTTCGGCTTATTCAGAATAGCCGCGACAATAAGCTCCCTGATCTCTGCATCGCTTGCCGCGCTGCGCAGGCTTTCCCGAAGATCGGTCTCCTGGTCGGACAAGAGACAGGAACGCAGCCTGCCTTCCGAGGTGAGCCGCAAGCGGTTGCACCGGTCGCAGAAATGATGGCTGATGGGACTGATAAAACCGACACTGCCGACAGCCCCTGGTAACCGGAAAATACGGGCAGGGCCGTCCATACGCTTCGCCTCCACCGGCGCAAGCACCCCCAAGGGCTTGAGGAGTTCCATGATTCCCTGGGAGCTGATGTATTTCTCTTTATCCCAGAGAGACGACCCGCCAATGGGCATGAACTCGATAAAACGAATCTGTAGCGGCTCCGTGAGGGTCATCCTGGCAAAGTCAATGAACTCGTCATCGTTTACCCCCTTCAGGGCAACGATATTCAATTTGATCGGCGAAAAGCCAAGCTCTCTGGCCTTAGTGATCCCGGCCCAAACCCGAGCAAAGGCATCAACCCCGGTAATCTGATGAAAACGCTCCGGGCGCAGGGTATCAAGACTGATATTCAGCTTGCTGATCCCGGCGGCTTGCAAGGCCTCGGCATGGTCGGCCAATAAAACGCCGTTGGTGGTAAGGCGGATATCCGTAAGCCCCGGAATCTCGGCCAACGCCTTGATAAAGGGGAGCACCTCCCGCCGGACCAAGGGTTCGCCGCCGGTCAAGCGAACCTTTTCAATGCCAAGGGAAACGGCCAGACGCACAACCCGGAGAATCTCCTCGTAACGCAGCAACTCCTCGTTTGCCAACTTGATCTGCCCTTCCTGCGGCGTACAGTACTGACAACGGAGATTACAGTGGTCGGTGAGGGAGATCCGCAAATAACTGATAGAACGGGCAAACATGTCCGTCAGTCGCTCTCCCCGGGGTTGCGAGGAAAGAGTCTCTTCAGCCAGGGGCCCAGGGGTTGCTGCTTGCTTCACTGCATATTGTCCGTGGTTGGTTGTCATGCTCGTCATGGGTAATATCTTAAATAAGGCCGGCGGTAAACGGAAACGATCCCTGGCCGGGAGTCCGAACTCGTCTGTCCGGGGGCAATCTTCTGCGCCGCCTGCATCAATTTTTGATTTTTTCCGACTTTCCTGCTACATAATGGAGTACGTAAGACTACGATGCCTGGGAGCATTCGTCAATCGTCATTTTGCAACTTTCACGCCCACTTTTAAAATTTAGGAGCCATTGCGGAATAATTATTGTTTTTTTTACCATTCCGTTACGACTTCTTATGCCGTTCTTGCCACTGAAGTGGCAATTTCTCTTCCAACGGCTTACCAGGGAAACACGATTCATGCTCATCCTCGGCATTGAAAGCTCCTGCGATGAAACTGCCGCCGCAGTTCTTCGCGACGGCCACACCCTGTTGAGCAATGTCATCAACTCCCAGATCGCGGTCCATAGCCCATACGGAGGCGTGGTGCCGGAGCTTGCCTCCCGGAATCATCTGGAAAACATCTATCCGGTGGTGGCGGCGGCCCTCAGCCAAGCAGGGGTAACGCTTGACGACCTTGACGGCCTGGCGGTCACCCAGGGGCCTGGGCTTGTCGGCTCACTACTCATCGGTCTCTCCTTCGCCAAAGCCATTTCCGCCGTCAAAGGCATCCCCTATGTGGGGGTTGACCATATTGTCGGGCACCTCCTCTCTCCTTTTCTGGAGAAAGAACAGCCGGAATTCCCCTATATCGCCTTGGTCGCTTCCGGAGGACATTCCAGTATTTTCCTGGTCCAGGACCACACCACCATCCAGACCCTGGGAAGAACCCGTGACGATGCGGCAGGCGAGGCCTTTGACAAGGTGGGCAAGATTCTTGGCCTCCAATACCCGGGCGGCCCGGTTATCAGCCGCCTGGCCGAGCAAGGAAACCCTGCGGCGATCCCCTTCCCCCGCGCCTGGCTTGGACCGGACAGTCTCGATTTCAGCTTCAGCGGCCTGAAAACCTCGGTGGCAAACTATGTCCACCAGCACCAGCAAAAAGACGAACCGGTCAACATCCCCGATGTCTGCGCTTCTTTTCAGGAGGCCGTGGTGGAGGTCCTGTGCAAAAAAGCGCTCAAGGCCGCACAAAGCCACGGGATATCCACCGTCGTCCTGGCCGGAGGAGTGGCGGCCAATTCCAGGTTGCGCTCCGTACTGCAAACCCTTGGCGCCGAACGAAGCATCAAGATTTTCATGCCCTCCCTGGAGCTCTGTACGGATAATGCCGCGATGATCGCCCTGGCGGGCTTTTATCATTTTGCCGAAAAAGCCACGACCTCCTTTGAGACCGATGCCTATTCCCGCTCGCCTGTTCTCCATCCAGGCCCAGTTCCTGGTGCAACTTCGCCCATTGCCCAGCAGGTCCCCTCAGAGCCATGAAGCCGAGCCGCGCCGCAAAATACTATTACCTGAAATTTCTCCGTTTACAGGGAGACCCGCACTCCCTGGCGCTGGGCGTATCCATTGGCCTTTTTGTCGGCACTACCCCGACCCTTCCCCTGCACACCGCGCTCATCATCATCCTTGCCTGGCCCCTTAGGGGCAACATCCTTGCTGCCCTTATTGCCGCGACAGCGATCAGCAACCCCCTTACCTGGCTGCCACAATATTATTTCTCCTGGCGGCTTGGAAGCTGGTTGCTTCCCGGACTGCTTTCCTGGGAGCGGATACAAACCCTTTTGGCCCTGTTTACCTCCGGGGCGGGCTTCAGACAAACCCTCAGCCTCCTCAAACAACTGGGCCTTGAAGCTACGGCGGTCATGCTTTTGGGTGGCGTTTTGATGGCAATCCCGGTTGCCTGCGGCGGGTATATTCTTTCCTTCAAATTCTTCAGTACGCTCCGCAAGAAGCGGCTGGAAAAACATATTCTGACATGAGCGCCATGACCAACGATCTGCCCATAAAAAAAATCCTCTCCGAGCACCAGCTGGCCCCCAGTAAAAAACTGGGGCAAAATTTCCTGGTCCACCGACAAACTGCGGAGCGCATTGTCGAGCTTTCCGGCGTTACCCCGGACGATTCGGTCCTGGAGCTTGGGGTTGGCCTGGGCTCCCTGACCCTCCCCCTGTCCGAACGGGTCAAGGAGGTCATCGGACTGGAACTCGATGCCGGGATCATTGCCTACCACCGCGAGCAGCAGGATCTGCCCGCCAACGTCACCCTCATCCACCAGGATCTTCTCAAGGCCGATTTTCCTGGGCTTGCGGCACAGACCAATGGCCCGCTGAAAATCCTGGCCAATCTTCCGTATTCCATCTCCAACCTGCTGCTGTTTAAACTCATTGAGAACTACGAATCCCTCGATTTTGCGGTCCTCATGTTGCAAAAAGAGGTAGGGCAACGGCTTACCGCAGCGGTGGGCACCAAGGAATACGGGGTTCTTTCCGTACTCCTTGCCGGTTGCGCCTCGGTGAAAATCATCATGCAGGTTGGCCCAGGCAATTTTCACCCGCGCCCCAAGGTCGACTCGGTGGTGGTGCGGATCACCTTTCAGCCTGTGCCCACCAGGGTGGCACAGCTCCCTCCCCATGACCGGAAACTGCTCCGGCGCATCGTCAATGCCGCCTTTGGGCAAAGAAGAAAGACCCTGCGCAACTCCCTGAGTGCGGGGATGATCAACGGCTTGTCGCGGGAACAGGTATCTACCCTGCTCAGCCAATCTGGGATCAATCCGGAAACTCGCGCCGAACGGCTGACCATTGAGGATTTTGTCCGCCTGACCAACAGTGTGGCCGACTGCTCACCAAGCTGATCCGGTATGCACGATTTTGTTTATCACAACCCAACCCAGATCATTTTCGGCCGGCACGCCCTTGACCAGACCGGCGAACGCACCCGTTCCGTAGCGTGCAAGGCCTTGCTCGTCTCCGGCCGCGAGAGCCTGAAAAATCTGGGGGTTTACCAGGCTGTCCACCATTCCTTGCGCCAGGCAGGAATTGAAGTGACCGAGCATGCAGGGGTGCAACCGAATCCCATCCTGGGCCATGTCCGACAAGGCGTTGCCCTTGCACAAAAAAACAGGGTAGAGGTCATTGTCGCCCTGGGCGGGGGCAGTGTCATCGACAGCGCCAAGGCCATTGCAGCCGGAGCCCTGGCAGCTCACGATGTCTGGGGTTTTTTCAAGGGAAAGAAAAGCATCAAGAATGCCCTGCCGATTATCGCCCTGCCCACAGTCGCGGGCTCAGGCTCTGAAACAAACAACGGCATGGTCCTCACCAATGAAACAACCCGGCAAAAGATCGGGATCGGCAACCGCTATCTTTTTCCCAAGATCGCCATTCTGGACCCGACGGTCACCTTCAGCGTTCCGCCTGCCGCCACCGCCTTCGGGGCAGTGGACGGTTTCAGCCATCTGCTGGAATTTTACCTGAGCCGGGAAGAAACCTTTGCACCCTTGCAGGATCATTACAGCACCGGACTCATGCAAACCTTGATGGCTGCCTGCGAGACCGCCTTGGCCAACCCCAGGGATTACCAGAGCCGGGCCGAACTCATGTGGGCAAGCGCTCTGGCCTTAAACGGCATCAGCGCCGCGGGACTGGGCCGGGTCGGATTTCCCTTCCACCTGATCGAACACTCCCTCAGCGCCCTGCACGATATTCCCCACGGCGCCGGGCTCGCGGCAATCCTCCCTGGGGCCATGGGGTTTGCCGCCAGAAAAAACCCGGCCCGCCTAGCCCTCTTTGCCGCCCAGGTTTTTGGAGTAACCGAGGCAACCCCACAGCTCCTCGCCCAGGAGGGCATCCGCCTCTTTCGCGAATGGCTGAAAAAAATTGCCGCCCCCACCTCGCTTGGAGACCTGGGCCTTTCGCAGAAAGATATCCCGACCCTGGCCGCCAACACCAAAGCACAGGCGAGGTTGTGGCGACTCAACGAGTATCCGCCGGAGATTATCGAGGCAATTCTTTGGGAGTGCCTGTAAGGGTAAAATCTCCGGCCGGTCCTGTGTATTCTACCAACTCCGCGGTCAGAGAACCGATAACAATCTTCGCCTGTATCTTTGTCGGAATTCGCCAAGGGTCATCGGTAAACCAGATCAGTGGATCCCCAACCTTTTCATACTGCCCCTTGAATTGCAGATGCGGTTGCACCCGGAGGGTCTTTTTCTTCCCCAGCAAGCAATCCTGCTCTTCCTTTCCTTCCAGGGTAACAACCACCTCATGCCGTTTTTTATCGGCAAAGGTCGGAACAATCACCGGGCTCTCACCAGCAAACGACACAGCCCGCATGAAGAAAAACGAGGAAAACTCGTTCTGCATCGTCCCCTCCAACTGATACTCATCAGGGGGGTCATTATTTTTACGATGGCTCACCCGAAACCGCTCCTGATCATAGAGGGTAAGCTTGCTATTGACCCGGCGCCCCTCCTTCTGCTGCATTTCATGACGGCGTGGCAACCGCATCCGCCCCTGGACGATGGTAAGAAAATGGTCCTCTACCGGATAAAATACCGCAAGCACCCCCGCACTCCTGGCTGTGACATCAATGGAAAAGTCTTCCTGACTGCCGGCAATCTTGTTGAGATGCATAACGAGCTCCCCAGCCTTTATGCCATACCAGCTGACCGTATAGCGCAAGGTCTCTCCCCCACCATAGGCGGTTTGCAACAACGCATCATCCGGCGGGATACTGGGCTTTATCATCACTGTTGCACGGGGAGGAACACGCACCACCAGAAAACCATCGGCGTCAATAATGCCCTCCGCCCAAGCAAAGGAAAAGGCGGAAAAGCAACAGAGTAAAAAGAAAAACAGCATGATTGCCAGGAGATGCGCCCTACTCTTCGTCGCCATTATCTACACGCACGCCTCCTTTAAAAAATTTCCCTGCAGCGCCAACCCAGCAAATTCATTTTCTTCCATATTTTTTTTGCTGTTTTCGCCTAACTATCTTATGATACTCGTCAATGCCGTTTCCCAGGCAATCCCACAACGCAGATACATGTCTCGACCCGAAAAAACAGAGAGAACATCATGTCCTTTTCCAATAGTAAACAGTATGACCAATTTACTGCCATCATGCACAATGAATACGAACGCGCTGTGAAAAAAATTCGTGAAGCACTGTCACAGGGACGGACTTACGACCATGCCTGCGATACCTTGGCCGATGTCAGTCAGGAGATAAAGACTTTTATTAAAGATGATTTCCTCAAGATCATCATCGCGGAAGAACATTTCGGTGCCGGTCTCGAAATCTCCGACATCGCCCTGTTTCTTGAGCTTCCATACGAACAAGTCGAAACAGCACGATTGGCCCTGCTCAACGACATGGTGCAGGAAACAAAATGCCACCAGGAGCGACAGTTAAAAAAAAATAACTGACCCCCATTTTTTCGAAAGTCCATCCAGCTGCACCTTCACCCCACATCTACTCGCTTAAAATGTTGCCAAAAAAATAGGTGGACTTCAACAATGAAGTCCACCCGGAGAAGAAGAAAAATCTCAACACACGCTACAAACTACCGCCAAGAGCGATGGTGGGGACCATAGCCCATGCCCTGTCCACCACCAGGGCCACCACACAGACCTGGGCCAAAGCCTGCCCCGGCCAACCCTGCTTCCTGAGCCTTCTTGTGCATCTCGTTTCGGATGTCAAACAACTCCTCAGAGAGCTTGGCCGCCTTTTTCTCATCGGGCTTTTCCCCGCTCAAGACCGCATCCAGTTCCGTCCTCTTGGAAAACATCTTTTTGCGCAGTTCCGTGGTTTCGCTAAAAAATTTCTCCCTGGCCTTTAAAGCCTCTTCACTCATCTGCACCTGACCTTGGCCCTGACCAGCCATCATCCCAACGCCAGGCCCCATGCCTGCGCCAGCCCCCATGGGTTGCGCCTCGGCAAACTGATAGCCGGCCAGACCGATCGTAGCTATTGCGGCAACGGTAAGTAATGTCTTTTTCATTTTGAGCCTCCTAAACATCTGGGTTGAATAAATGGGTTGTAACAATTTCTCTGTGTATCCTGTCTCATTACAACATCCATGCCACCAGTATTCAAAAAAGCTAACATCTTGAAATAACGGATTAAAAATATAAACCTCCACCATGGGCAGTCAACCAACCAGAACAAGGACAAGGAACTGGATAGTATTTATCCAAATGCCAGGGTGCTGCTTGGTTATTTTTTACCCAACCGGAAGATTGCAAACGAAAAGAGAAGAAAGAGATAGGCTTGTAGCGGGATTTTTCAAGCAGGTGAGACGGAACAATAATTGCTTGTACGTCATAATAATGGTTTCATAACAAGGAACATCTTCCCTATACCGAGACAGATAACCCTTTGGGATTAAACATAATGAGAAAAAAGACCAAGATAGTTACCTCTCCCTTTGCCTATGCCTCTCCCTGGATTCTGGCCACCGCCATAGGCATGCTCATTGGTATTGTTATTTTCTTTGCGGTCAATAATCTTCAGCGGGAAAAAAGGATCATGACCGAAAGTCTTTTCAACAAAGGACAGGCCATAATCCGTTTTATCGGCGCAGGCACCAGGGCCTCGATGATGATGATGGGCTCCCCGAACACCCAACAATTCCAGCACCTGATCGAACAGGCCGCCGGGGAATCAAACATCATCTATATCGCGGTTGCCAACAGCGAAGGCAAAATCGTAGCCCACAGCACCCCGACTCGGGTGGGCACCACCTTTGACCATCCCCTGCCTGGCGAGACGGAGCTTCCGCCCGTGGGCAAATACCAAATCATCAACGTCCAGGGAACGAAACAAAAGGTCTTCGAAATCGTGGCGCCGTTCAAACCTTTCATGCGCGGCGGTGGTTATTTTTTCAAACGGCATCGGCAAGCCATGCTGCAGGGAGAAAAAAGGCCTCCCCCACACCAAATGGAGGGAAACCCTGCATCCTGCCAATTTCCGCCAGGAGCTGGCACCTGGCTGCCCGGAGAAAATCTCGCCATTATTGTCGGCCTGGACATGACAGAACAGGATAAGATTATCCAACAGGACCGATTCCACATGCTGTACATGTCCGTCGCCCTGCTGCTGGTGGCGATTGGCGGCTGGATCGCGTTGCTCACCGCGCAAAGCTACCGCTCATCGCAAAAAACCCTGATGAACATGCAGGCCTTTACCGACCTGCTTATTTCCCGGCTGCCCGTGGGAATCATCGCAACCAATGCCGAAGGATATATCCAGACCTTCAACAGTACGGCGGCAAGGTTTACCGGAAAGCCCCCGGAACAGACCATTGGTCAGCTGCAAGCCTCAGCTTTGCCGCAGATCCAGCAACTCTTCCCGCCGGAAGAACATGTTGGGGAGGTCATCGACAGAGAGATTCTCCTGCCGCCGGATTCCTCAGCGCCCTATCACCTGCAGATCAGCTCCGTTCCCATTACTGATGGCCAGGGCAACACCATCGGCAAGGTCATGCTCATGTACGATCTTACCGAGATCAAAAAACTCGAAGCCCAGGTCCGGCGGCATGACCGCCTTGTCTCCTTGGGCAAGATGGCCGCCGGCGTTGCCCATGAGGTACGAAACCCGTTGAGCTCCATCAAAGGGTTTGCCACCCTGCTGGGCTCCCGTTTTCCCACCGCCAGCGAGGAAGGAGAGGCGGCCAGATTGTTGATCGACGAAGTGGAACGGCTCAACCGCAGCATCACCGAACTGCTCACCTATGCCCGCCCGCTCCCCTTGGCCATCGCCGAGGTTGAGATCGAACCGTTTATTGAAGCGTCGCTCAAGCTCATCCAGAGTGACGCAAAGGAACTGGGCGTTGCCGTGCACCACGAAATTGCGCTGAAACGCAAACAGGTGCGGTTGGACAAGGACCGTCTCAATCAGGTTCTGCTGAACCTCTATCTCAACAGCTTGCAGGCCATGGAGCACGGCGGGGAATTACAGGTGTCGGCGCATGCGGGAACCCGGCCGGGCACCGTGGAAATAAGCGTACGGGATACGGGCTGCGGAATCGCTGAGGATATTATGGAACGGGTCATGGACCCGTATTTTACTACCAAAGCGGAAGGCACCGGTCTGGGGCTGGCCATGGTCTACAAAATCATCGACGAACACGGGGGAACAATTCGCATCGCGAGCAAAAAAGGGGAAGGCACCACCGTAACCATTATCCTGCCGGGGTAAGCGGTCACCGGGGAGAAAAAACCGTGGCGCAATCCCTGCAATATAACCGCGCAGCAGCGCCGCTTCGCTGCTGCCGCACGCTTACTCTTTTTCGCGCCTGATCCGGGCCCCGGCCTGGGTGAGTTTACCAACCAGATCGTCATAGCCCCGGTCCAGATGATAGACTCGGGAGATATGCGTCTCTCCCTCGGCGGCAAGAGCGGCAATGACCAGGGAGGCACTGGCCCGAAGATCCGTGGCCATCACCGGTGCCCCGCTCAACCGACCCGTGCCGGTGACGATGGCACTGTGGCCGTCCACCTTGATGTCCGCCCCCATGCGTCGCAGCTCGGCAACATGCATGAAGCGATTCTCGAAGATGGTTTCGGCAATCACGCTTAAGCCATCGCTCAAGGTCATCAGTGCCATGATCTGAGCCTGCAAATCCGTGGGGAAGCCAGGATAGGGCATGGTCTTGATGTCCACACTTTTAATGGGCCCCTTGCGAGCGACATGGATGCGATCCTTGCCCTCCTCGATGGAAAGCCCGGCACCCCGTAATTTTTCAAGAAGGGAGGGCAGATGCTGGGGGTTGCACTGGGTCACCGTGGCCTCGCCGCCCACGGCACCAACGGCGAGAAGATAGGTTCCTGCCTCGATCCGGTCCGGGATGACCTCCTGTTCGGCCCCATGCAGTTTCTTTACCCCCTCAACCACCAGGGTATCGGAATTCTTCCCCTTGATCCGCGCCCCCATGCCGACGAGCAGATCGACAAGATTGCCGATTTCCGGCTCCCGGGCCGCGTTCTTGATTATGGTAACGCCTTCGGCCAGGGTTGCGGCCATGAGGATATTCTCGGTGCCGGTGACGGAAGGAATATCAAAACAGACGGTCCCCCCCTGCAACCTTCCTTCGACCTTGGCATCGACATACCCCTGGGCCAATTCATACTTAGAACCGAGTTTTTCCAACCCCTGCAGATGAAAATTGATGGGCCGGGCACCGATGGCGCAGCCGCCGGGCAGGGAAACCCGCGCCGTGCCGTGGCGGGCGAGAAGCGGCCCTAAAACCAAGACCGAGGCCCGCATGGTCTTCACCATCTCGTAGGAAGCCTCGCAGTTGGTTATGCTTGAGGCATCAAGCACCAGCACCGTACCGTCTTTCTGCCAGGTAACCCCGAAAGATTCGAGCAGGGTAAGAAAGGTCCGGGTATCACGAAGATCCGGCATATTGCGCAGGGTTATCGGCTCACCGCTCAGCAGACAGGCGGCCATCAGAGGCAGGGCTGCATTTTTAGCGCCGCTCACCGCAATTTCACCGTGCAGGGGATACCCGCCTTCTATAACTATCTTGTCCATGAAGTTCTCTCTTATAAAAAAAATCGCAAAAAAGGCAGCGACATAATTCAGCAGCGACGGGCCTGGAAAATACGCGGCAAACCAGCCAGATCAGAATGGACCTGCAACCTATCATATTCGGGAAAAGAAGAAAAGATTTTCAGCACCGCCTCCCGCTGATCCGCACCGATCTCCATAAAAAACAACCCCCCGGCCACCATTACCGGATGAACCTGCGCCGCCAAAGCGCGAATATCGGAAAGGCCATCACTGCCTCCGTGCAAAGCGCGATGCGGCTCGAAATCCTTTACCTCCGGCTGCAGCGTCTCCATTGCCGTGGCGTCTATATAAGGCGGATTGGAGACCACCAGGGCAAAGTTTCTTTCCTGCCGGAAGGCGGTCAACCAGTCAGCGTTGACTAAAAAGACCCTTGGCTGCACCTGATGGCGCCCGATATTTCCCCTGGCAACTGTCAAAGCATCCAGAGAAAGGTCGACCCCAAAAACCTGACGATCCGCAAGCTCACGGGCAAGGACCACGGTAATCGCCCCACTGCCGACCCCCAAATCCAGGAGCGGGCCAGGTGGCAGGCCATCCTGACGCACCGTGGCAAAAACCTTTTCCAGAAGCTCCTCGGTTTCAGGACGGGGAATGAGAACGTTGCGGGAAACCGTGAAAGGAAGCGACCAGAATTCCTGCTCACCGGTGATGTAGGCCAATGGTTCCCGGAGAAGACGTCGGGAAAGGAGCTTCTCAAAAAGAGAATGCTGATTCGAGGGGATTTCTTGCTCCAGGGCAAGAAAAAATTGGCTGCGGGTATAGTTCAGCACATGCCCCAGCAAAAGCGCGGCTTCGATTTCCGGCTCGGAAACACCGGCATCGGCAAGACGTTGGACGCTCTCTAAATATAGCTGCTTGAGAATCATGGACGGATCTACCGATTCGGGAAAAGCGGGGAGGCCGCCTGAACGGAGCACGCTTTATTGCATGATCTGCAAGGCTTCTGTCTGAAAATGAACCGTGAGGGGATCGATGATATCGTCAAGTTTTCCCATCAAAATATCATCGAGTTGATACAGGGTAAGATTGATCCGATGGTCGCTGACCCTGCCCTGGGGAAAATTATAGGTCCGGATGCGTTCGCTCCGGTCACCGCTGCCCACCTGACTCCTGCGGTCCGCGGACATCAACTCGTCCTGCTCGCGCTGCATCTTGTCGAGGAGCCGGGCGCGAAGAACCTGCAAGGCCTTGGCCTTATTTTTATGCTGTGATTTTTCATCCTGGCAGGTCACCACCAACCCGGTGGGCAAATGGGTAACGCGAACCGCCGAATCGGTAGTATTGACGCTCTGCCCGCCGGAACCGGTGGAGCGGTACACATCGAACCGCAGTTCGTTGGGGCTGATATCAAGCTCAACCTCTTCCGCCTCGGGCAAAACCGCAACGGTTACAGCAGAGGTATGGATCCGCCCTTGTGTTTCCGTCTCGGGAACACGCTGTACCCGATGGGCGCCGGACTCATATTTTAATTTACTGTAGACATGATCTCCGCTGATCAAGGCGATGATTTCCTTGAACCCCCCGATTCCGGTGGGATTGCTGGTCATCACCTCAACCTTCCACCCCTGCTGCTCGGCAAAACGACTGTACATCCTAAAGAGATCGCTGACAAAAAGGGCGGCCTCATCCCCGCCGGTACCGGCCCTGATCTCAAGAAGAGTGTTTTTATCATCATTGGGATCTTTAGGAAGCAGAGCCACCCGAAGTTCCTTAATCAATTCTTCCTGGCGGAGTTCCAGTTCACCAAGATCGGCCCGGACAAGATCCCGGAGCTCGCTGTCGTCTTCTTCCTGAAGCAGAAGTCGATTCTCGGCAATCTCCTTGTTTACCTTCTTGTAGTTGCTGTACAGCTCATCAAGTTTTGCCAGATGGGCATGCTCTTTGGCCACCCGACGGAATTCGGCCTGGTCACTTGCCAACTGTGGCTCTGAAAGTCTGGCCTCAAGGGCCAGCTTGCGTTCTGCAACATTTTCAAGTTGGGCAAACATGATGAACTCGCAATAAAGGGGAAAAGGCCACAGGTCCGTTGCACAAAATCAAATGGCACAAAAGGCAACCGTTGTAATCGCGGCTTTTGGCGATTTCAACAAACATGATCATCCCGCCAAAAAAGGAACGCCCCTGACCCATCTCCCCTAACAGGGATGGCCCAAAGGCGTCATCAACACAGAAAAAACAAGTTTTTCTTATTCGGCGGATGTCTTGCCGTATTTTTTATTGAACTTCTCAATCCGACCAGCAGAGTCAATCAGCTTCTGCTTACCGGTAAAGAACGGATGGCAGGCTGAACAGATTTCCACTTTTATTTCAGAGAGAACCGAACCAAGTTCAACTGCATTGCCACAAGCGCAGAGAGCATTGATTTTATTATATTCGGGATGCACGCCTTCTTTCATGGACAGAAACCTCCATTAAATTAACAAAAAATCCATTCTACACAGCCCAGACGGGCAATCGTAATAAACCAGACAAACAAAAACAGTGATATATATCTCTAAATTCTTTTTTTTGCAAGCCAGGAATTACAGCTCCGGCAAAATCAACCGCCTTTCATTGAATCAAAAAATTCGGCATTGGAACGGGTCCCCTTCATCTTGGCCAGGAAAAACTCCATGGCATCGATGGGGTTCATCGAACCCAGGAGTTTTCGCAAGATCCAGACCTTGTTCAACTCTTCCGGCGTGAGCAAGAGCTCCTCCTTCCTGGTCCCGGAACGGTTCATGTCGATGGCCGGAAAGATTCTCCGGTCCGCGATCTTCCGGTCGAGAACCAGTTCCATATTGCCGGTGCCCTTGAACTCTTCGAAAATAACCTCATCCATCCGACTGCCGGTCTCGATCAAGGCGGAGGCAAGAATGGTCAGACTGCCGCCCTCTTCGATGTTCCGCGCCGCGCCGAAAAAACGCTTCGGACGATGCAGGGCGTTGGAATCAACACCGCCGGAAAGAATCTTGCCACTGGGCGGCACCACCGTGTTATAGGCCCTGGCCAGACGGGTTATGCTGTCTAGCAGGATCACGACATCCTTCTTGTGCTCCACCAGACGACGGGCCTTATCGAGCACCATCTCAGCCACCTGGATATGGCGCTGGGGCGGCTCATCAAAGGTGGAACTGATCACCTCGGCATCGACTCCCCTGGCCATGTCGGTGACTTCTTCGGGCCGCTCGTCGATCAAGAGGACAATGAGAATGATCTCTTTATGGTTCTTGGTGATACTGTTGGCGATATCCTTGATCAAGACGGTTTTGCCGGTTCTGGGCGGCGCAACGATCAGGCCGCGCTGACCCTTGCCGATGGGAGACATGATATCCATGATCCGCATGGAGTAATTGTCCGATTCCCGCTCAAGATTTATCCGCTCCTGGGGGTGCAAGGGGGTAAGGTTTGAGAAGAGCGTTTTATCCCGGGCCTTTTCCGGCGGATCGAAGTTGACGCTGTCAACCTTGAGCAAGGCAAAATAGCGCTCCCCTTCCTTGGGCGTGCGCACCGGACCCTCGATGGTATCGCCGGTACGGAGATTGAGCCGCCGGATCTGCGAGGGGGAAACATAGATATCGTCTGGACCCGGGAGATAATTGTAATACGGAGCCCGGAGAAAACCGAAGCCATCGGGGAGCACTTCGAGTACCCCGCTGCCCCAGTTTTCTCCGTTTTTTTCAGCTTGCCCGCCAGCAGCCTGCAGGATAGCAAAAATCAGCTCCTGTTTGCGCATGGCACTGTATTCTTCGATACGGTGCTCTTTGGCAAGCTTAGTAAGCTCGGTGATTTTCATCAATTTCAGTTCAGATAAGTTCATGCAATCCCTTTCTCCATCTCACGGAAACTCTCTCAATAATGTATAGTTAAAAAATATTGTATAGTTTGAACCGCGGCGAACCCCGGCAATATAAAAAAGTCAGACCTCAACGTGGCAAACAACGGTGCCGCAGAATATCTGGGGCCCGGCTCCGTCACGACAGAAAAATTCTGAAATAAAAATTTTTTGAATTGTTTTCGCAGGACCACGAAAAAACCAGAAAAACCACCACCAGCAACCTGACGGAATACCTGATTATCTTCGCTGAAACGAAAATTTTACAGAGAGCAATATGTGAAATTGAACAGGTTTTTTTCGAGAATTTGGGTCAGAGGATGATGTATATTCTCGGATTATCTTGGCCTTAGTAAATAAACAGGAAGGGTATGTGCATGAATTACTCGTATGCGATGCGGAATACTATTGACTAATCTGCCAAGTGTCAACATTTTTTTCACAAACCCCAGAACACCGCAAAAAAAATATTATTATTTTTTCACTCACTTTCTCTTGCCATCACCTGATACTATTTGTATAGTATCAAGTTTTCTGCCCCGGTCAAATAATACCCAGTATTTGCTCGCAAGAGGAAGAATACTTTGAAACCAGGAGAGGTTAGCCCGTGCCTGCCGATATAAAAGCCAGACTACTCGAAGCCGGAAAAGATGAAGGATGTGTAACCCTCTCTTTCCTGAACGACCTGATTCCCGAGGGCAAGGATGCTGAATCCATTGACGGAATTTTCGATTTTCTCAACGAGAACAATATCGAAATAGTCAGCCAGGAGAAATCCGGCAAGAAAAAAACCCTCGACGGAAAAACCTGGGAAGGGAGCGGGGACGGTCAGCACGACGATGTTCCTCTGGACGATGACGACGACAAACTCATGGATGCCGCCGCCCTTGTTTCCAAAGAGGATAGCCCCGAGCCGGAAGAAACCACCACCACCTATCTCAGGGAAATGGGCAAGTTCGAACTGCTCACCCCGCAGGAAGAAGAAAAATACAGCAAGAGTATCCGCGAGGGATTTGATGCGATTATCCGCTCGGTTCGTCAGGACCAGCACGGAACCGAGGAACTGGCCCAACTGGTTGAACGCATTGACCTCTGGGAAAAACGCGATCCAACCCTGAAGCCAAAAAAACAGCACCTCAACTTCATGATGCGCGCCATTGTCAAGGCCTGCGAGATGCATCCGCGCAACAAGAAGCTGCAGGAGATGCATTGCAAGCTGGAAATGTTCCACCGCTCCATCGAGATTGCCAAGGATGCCATGATCAAGGCCAATCTTCGCCTTGTCGTCAGCATCGCCAAACGCTACATGCATCAGGGCCTTACTCTGGCCGACCTTATCCAGGAAGGCAATCTCGGCTTGATGCGGGCCGTGTTCCGTTTTGACTATACCAAGGGCAATAAATTCAGCACCTATGCCAGCTGGTGGATCAGACAAGCGATCACCCGCGCCATCCTGGACAAGACCAGAACCATCCGGCTGCCCGTGCATTTTCTCGAACTCAGGAGTCAGTTTTTCAAGGCGTTTTACTCGCTCCTCAAGGAACTGGGCCGCGAGCCGACCCCCATTGAGATTTCCGAGAAAACCGGCTTGCCGATGGACAAGATCCTCGCGATCCTGGAAGCCTCCCGGGAACCCATCTCCTTGGAAACCCCGGTGGGCGACGACGACTCCACCCTGGGAGATTTTCTGGAAAACCAGGAATCGGTTTCACCTTACGAGGCTGTGCAAAATCAGCAGCTCTCCGACCGGGTTACCAGCATCCTCAACACCCTCAGCACCCGGGAAGAAAAAATCATCCGTCTTCGCTTCGGCATTGGCGAGGATGCGGAATACACCCTGGAAGAAATCGGCAAACGGTTCAACGTATCGCGGGAACGCATCCGGCAGATCGAGAAAAAAGCGCTCAATCGGTTGCGCCATTCAAGCAGACGGGAAAAGCTCAAACATTTTCTCGACTAGCAGCCCGATCGTTTTCCCAGCCCTGCACAGGCAGCAACATGCCCCAATAAAATGATCAGCTCCCGCCGGCTGAGCATTTTCCAGCCGGGAGTTAGCAGACAAACCAGATGCTGCCCCAGACAGACCGCAATCCGCTCCTTCCCTTGCTCCTGCCCTTTGCTGCCGGAGCAATGGCCGCAGGAGGCGACTGGCTAACGACCACTGCCTTTCTCTGGTGGTCTGCCCTCTTGTCCACCAGCCTGGCCGTTCTTGCCCTGCTCCGACAGCGGCAACCACGCCTCTTGCTCCCTGCCCTGTTCCCGCCCCTCTTCTTTCTCTGCGGCCTACTGTACACCCAATCCTTCCTAAACCCAAATCTACCACCCCACCATCTTGTCCGCCTTATGAGCGAACAACAGGAGATGAGCCTAACCGGAAAATTGATCGAGAAACCTATCTTCCGGCACGAGAAAACCCAGATCATCCTTGAGACAGACAGCGCTCTACTCCCTACAAGCGAAGCCCCCATTGCGACAACAGGCCGCGCCACCCTTACGATCAACGCCCCACTGCTGAAGGGGCTGGTCCCCGGCCAAGACTATCTGGTACGCGCCAGGCTTTCGCTGCCGGAAAAGCCGGCAACCCCAGGCGTGTTTGACTATGCCGGCTATCTTGCCGCCAAAGAGATCATGGTCAAAGGGTGGGTCGCCAGCCCCATTTTTATCCAACCCATCTCCCCTCGTGCCGAGAGGAGATTCCCCCTACTAAGCCCTTATTTTCTTGAGCGATTCCGCCAACAGTTTGCGGCCTTTCTCTATGCCAATCTTACCCCGAACACCGCCGCATTGTATCAAGCCCTCCTCCTTGGCGACAGCAGCACCCTTTCCCCGGAAGTCTTGGAGATGTACCGGGCCACCGGCATCATGCACCTTCTTGCCATTTCCGGCAGCCATCTTGCGGTTGTCGCCTTCCTGAGCACGCTTTTTTTTCGCTTTTTGGCCGGTCGATTCCCTTGGTTGCTGCTGCGATTGCCTGCGGCCAAGATCGCCCTGGCCTGCTCCTTTCCCGTACTCTTGCTCTATGCCGGTCTTGCCGGTTTTCACCCCCCGGTAGTACGGGCCCTTATCATGATCGGGGTATTCATGACCGCCATGCTCCTGGATCGCCAGTGGTCAAGCCTGAACAACCTTGCCATTGCCGCTTTTTGTATCCTTCTCTACAACCCACTCTCCATCCACACCGCCTCTTTTCAGCTCACCTTTGCCGCCACTGCAGCAATAATCCTCACCCTGCCGCGGCTCGCAGCCTGGCATCCCCAGCCGGATCGCCACTCTGCCCGGCAGCGCATGCAACACCTCATCATCTCCGGGCTTTTCATCTCCAGCGCCGCCTTTCTTGCCACTGCCCCGCTCGCCCTCTTCCATTTCAACAGAATTTCCATGCTGGGGCCCATTACCACTCTGCTGAGCACACCCCTTCTCTGCTTTTGGACCCTGCCCCTCGGCCTGATCGCCATACTCATTCAGCCGCTTTCCTCAACGATCGCGCTACTTCTCTTGCAGCTCGGCGGTCTTGGCATCCAGGGCTCCCACGCGCTGACCGGCTTGCTTGCCGGACTGCCTTTCTCCTCCTTCTGGCTCCCCACGCCGACCATTCCCATGCTGATCGGTGCCTACGCGCTCCTCCTTCTCCTCTTCCGTACCAACCGCCCACTTTCCATCCTCTCCCTGCTTGCCTGCTTCGCCCTGCTGCTTTCCGGTCACACACCCCTGCCGCAATGGCAGAACAACTCAAGCCATCTCACCTTCCTGGCTGTAGGAAACGGCAGTGCCACGGTGGTGGAGCAACCCGACAACCGCGTCATCCTCATCGACGGCGGCGGCCCGCCCGACGATCTTTTCAATGTGGGCGAACGGGTGATCGCGCCATTTTTATGGCACCGACAGATCAAACGGGTGGAAGCAATCATTCTTACCCATCCCCATGCCGATCATTTTAACGGACTGCCCTTTATCATCAAAAGATTTCAGCCAGAAGTTCTCTGGCTCAGCGAAACCACCGCGCAGGAACCCGGCTATAGTGCTGTACTTCGAGAGGCTGCACAGTCAGGTTGTCAAATCCGGATTGCCAGGCCAAACCAGGTGCTGGCCGTGGGAAAAAATGACTTTGCCCTCACCTGCCTGGCCAATCTGGCCCTTGCAGGGAAACATGAGCCAATTGGTGACGAAAAAAAATCCACGGCTAACCCGAACAACAGGGGGCTGGTCCTGCGCCTGGACTATGGGCACAGTACCTTTCTTTTTCCAGGGGATATCGAGAAGGATTACGAAGAATACATCTTGGACAAGGAAGAACTGCTCAAGGCCGACGTCCTGCTGATGCCCCACCATGGGCTGAGATCGTCAGGCAGCGCCCGGTTCATGGAGAATGTCTCCCCAAGATACTGCGTCGTTTCGACGGGCAGAAAAGTGCCATTTCCTCCGCCACAGGTCTCGGGCTCCGGGACCGAGATATTCTCAACGGCCCACCACGGGACTGTTTTTTTCCACACTGACGGAAAAACCATAACCGCCCAACCCTATCGGCCCACCAATGGTTCAGAAAAAGGAGTGGCAGCCAATTAACCGGTTGCGGCATGCGCTACTGGCTGCAGCCCCCCCGGCCCGAACAAGGGGTTACGATCCCCCTTTAGGCATCGGTGAAATCCGTGGGCGGCTTCTTGAGAAACTGGACAAATTTGCTCTTATCAATGCAGTTTATGTACGCATCATCCCCGGAAATCCAGCCTTTCTTGATCAACTCCATGATCGCGTCATCCAGGGTCTGCATCCCGAATTTTTTCCCGGTCTGCATGGCGGAAGGGATCTGATAGGTCTTGCCTTCCCGGATCAGGTTGCGCACCGCCGGGGTGCAGATCAGAATCTCCAGCGCGGCGCAGCGCCCCTTGATATCCACCCGCTTGAAAAGGGTTTGGGAAACCACGGCCTTCAGGGCATCCGCCAAAGTGGAACGGACCTGGGCCTGCTGACTGGAAGGGAATATCTCGATGATCCTGTCCACGGTCTTGTTGGCGTTTAAGGTGTGCAGGGTTCCGAAGACCAGATGCCCGGTCATGGCCGCTTCCATGGCAAGGGAAATGGTTTCCAGGTCGCGCATTTCGCCGACCATGATGATGTCCGGGTCTTCACGGAGCGCGCCGCGCAGAGCCGCGGAAAAGGACTGGGTATGCAGCCCCACCTCCCGGTGGTTCACGATGCAGTTCTGGCTCTTGTGCACGAACTCGATGGGATCTTCGATGGTCAGGATATGGTCTTTCCGGAGCTTGTTGGCCTGATCGACAATGGCGGCCAGGGTGGTTGATTTACCACTGCCGGTGGGGCCGGTGACCAGCACCATTCCCTTTGGCAGGGTGGCGAGCTGCGAAACCACCTGGGGCAGACCCAACTGCTCACAACCCAGGATATTGCTGGGAATCTCACGAAATACCGCGCCGATTCCATATTTCTGCATGAAGAGATTGCCGCGGTAGCGGGCAAGTCCGGGGATTTCATAGCCGAAATCCACATCCCCGGTCTCTTCAAAAACCTTCACCTTTTCCTCGGAAACGATCTCATAGAGCATCGCCTTGAGCTCATCGTTGTCAAGCACCTTGAACTTGACCCGCTCCATCTCGCCGCGGATACGGAGGATCGGCTGTTGGCCGGAAACCATATGCAAATCCGAGGCGCCCTGTTCGTTCATCAATTTAAAAAAAGCATCGATCTGAGCCATGCAAAAATCTCCTGTAATCAGCAGGTTGAATATCTAAGCAATGACAAGCCCGGGAAAGAGGGGCTCATCCATACAGCAATTATGCACCGGTAATGCTAGTATATAGAGCTGAGTAAAATTACTCCACGCAAAAAAATAAAGCCACGGGCAAATAACTTCTTTAAAAATGACGCCCTTCATCGATCTGCATACCCACTCAACCTGTTCTGATGGACTGCTCACGCCGACCGGGTTGCTGAACCTTGCCGCCCGCCGGGGACTTGCGGCCATCGCCCTCACCGATCACGACACGGTCACCGGCCTTGCCGAAGCCCTTATCCAAAGCACCGTCACCGGCGTGGAGGTTATCACCGGCATCGAGATCAGCAGCGACCTCGATGGAGCCTCACTCCATATACTCGGCTACGGCTTCGACCATAAACATCCCGAGCTCCTCGCCTTTGTTGCCCGGCTGCAAGAGGCCCGACGCAACCGCAACCAGGGGATCATCGACCGTCTCCAATCTCTCGGGATTGCCATAAGCAACGAGGAACTGAGCCAGATTGCCGGAGAGCAGATAGGCCGCCCCCACTTCGCCCGGCTGCTCACGCAAAAACGTCTGGTCAAGAACACCCAGGATGCCTTCAGCCGTTACCTCAAGCGCGGCGCTCCGGCCTATGTCGAACATGACAAACCCCGGGCGGAGGAAGTGATCCGCCAGATTTCCGCAGCCAACGGCTTGGCGGTGCTCGCCCATCCGCTCTACCTGGACCCGAGCTTTGAAAAAATCCCCGCCCTTGTAGCGCAACTCTCAAGTTACGGGCTGGCCGGGCTTGAAGCCATCTACCCCACCCATTCCCAAAAGGTCTGCCGCTTCCTGCAAAAACTCGCGGCACAACACGGGTTGCTCCTCAGCGGCGGCACGGATTATCACGGCGACAAACATTCCGTCACCCCCTTGGGCGGGAACAGCAAAACCATCCGCGTCCCTTACCAGCTTCTGCAGGAGATCAAACAGCGAATGGCTGCCAACGCTCTCGTCTCCAGGTAGACCGCACCAATTCCGCCAGGGGAAACGGCGAGAGAGATGCTGCGAAGAAAACCCTTACCCGTTTCAGTCAGCATCTCTTTTTCAAACTCAACCTCCCCCTCTTTTCCTAAAAAAACCTGGATGGATGGGCATCTTCGTATGTGATTGCCAAAAAGCGGGATTGACATCCTGCCCAGCCGACAGTACTACAAATAAGTTTCGGGAGTAACCCGCCGGCCGAAAAGAATTTCTTTAAAAAAGATGTTCGCCCAATCTACCGAGGGCGATACCAACAACCAACACGGGAAATCGCATGACGGGCGACGATTACATCCTCTCCATCCTCAAAAAATATGAAGTGCTGCGTGGGCCGGAATCTTCTGCCGAACAGGCGGCGAAACGCATTGCCCCGAAAATACAGCGCTGGGCAGGCGGCTGGTTGTCCGACCTCTCGTATTCCGGCGCTTACGCAAAACAGACCGCCGTGCATGGGATCACCGACGTTGACCTCTTTATCTCCTTAAAACCCGAGATGCCCGGGACATTGAAAAAAATTTATGACGAGCTTTTCACCCTGGCCGCGCTGCATGGCTGGAATCCCCGCCGTAAGAATGTCGCCATTGCTATCTCCATCCACGGCATGGACCTCGATTTGATCCCCGGCCGGGCCCAAGCCGGCTTCGACAACTATCATGACCTCTATTGGCTGCAGTCCGATTCCTGCCGACAAACCGACCTGGCTCTTCACGTGGAGACTGTCGCCAAATCAGATCGGTTTCGCGAGATCCAAGCAATCAAGATCTGGCAGCACGTCCATCAGCTTGCCTGGCCCTCTTTTTACCTTGAGCTTTTTGTAATCAATGCCCTGACAGGAAGAAGCACGGATTCCCTTGCCCATAACGTTCTCCATGTCCTGGATACAATTGGGGCCGCACTGGAAACCGCCTGCCTCCTTGATCCGGCCAATCCCGACAACATCCTTTCCCTCGATCTGACCCCGCAAGAAAAGAAAACCATCGCCGAGCAGGCACAAAGGTCCGCAACCGAACAGCACTGGGAAGACATCCTCTGGTAGGGCCGCTGTCCGGCACGGCAAGGATTCGTTTGCCCCATACCCCACTTCCCCCGAAGCTTTTTTCCCTTGCTCCATTTTCCCAAATACCCCTATGATGTCCCTATGGCTTGCCTGTTTTTCAAAACACAAGCTGCCGCCCCGGGCCTCTTTACAGTTGTTTGCCCAATCGCCACGGGAAAGCAAGCCATATGGGGCACCCATTTTTTTTGAGCTGATTTTTCAAAATGATATCCAGCAAGGACGCACAGCAGATGGCCAGAAAATACAAAGTCCTCATCGTCGATGATTCGACCAGCATCCTCAAGGCCCTTGCCAGGGCATTCGCCGAAACCCCCTATGAGGTGACGACCTGCAACGATTCGGTCAAATCCTACGAGATGATCGAGGACGAACATTTCGACATCGTGATCAGCGACATCATGATGCCGGAGCTGGACGGCCTCTCCCTACTGCGAAAAATCAAAAACTACAACGGCACCATCCAGGTCATCATGATCACCGGCTACATCACAATCAACAACACCCTCAACGCTTTCCGCTATGGGGCAAACGATATCTTTTTCAAGCCCTTCAAGGACATACAGGAACTTATTGACGCCGTGGATAGTGCCGCCCGGAAACTGAACCGCATCAACGAGATTCTCAAAATGCTGGCCAGCGAAAAAGGACACTGACATGCAGTATGACGTTGACCTGGATGCACTCCAAGGCTTTATCGATGAATCCAATGATTCACTCCAGGGAATCGAGGCGGATTTCATTGCTCTGGAAGACGATCCCGGCAACAGTGAGATCATCAACAGGATCTTCCGCCCGGTCCATAGCCTCAAAGGCAATTCCGGCTTCTTCGGCCTCACCAACATCAACAAGTTTTCCCACCGCCTGGAAAATCTCCTCGATGCCTGCCGCAAAGGAGATATCCTCATCAATAAAAAAATCATCGACATCCTGCTCAAGGGGGTCGAATACCTGCAAGCCATGCTCACCCGGGCCCAAAAAGACCCCAGCCAAGTGGCTTTTCTCCCGGAAGAGAAGGAATTCCTCTCCCGGGTGGAGGCGGTTCAGCCCATTTCGGCAACCGGCTCCGTCCAAAGTGTTATCACCCTGGAACATCTCCTCCATGAATTCCTTGATCTTGGCCAGAACATCTACACCCATCCCTTGATTCCAGGTCTGCTGGATAAAATTGAAAAAGCGAATATCGATCTCCAGACCATTATCGAGGCAAAAAAACAAAAAGGTCCGTCCAGTGCTTACTCCTCAGACAACCAATACTTTTTGCACGATAAGGATTTCAGCAGCCAGATTGCCCAGTTTGGCCTGGTTCTTGATCTTCTTAACAACAAAAAAGCTGCGGACAAGGAGTTGCTCCTCACCTTTGCCCAGGCCCTTGCCGAGGTAAGCGAGGCTCTCAAGGGCAACAGCAGTATTGCCGGGACGCTGGACGAGCTCTTTGGCATGCGAAACTTCCTGGATGATACCCTGATGGTCTCCAGCGATGAATACAACATTCTCTGCCGGAACCTCCTCAACTCGGTAATCGGCTGTTTTGAGGCCAGAACAAGAAGTGGCAGCACCCGGTTGGGCGAGATTCTGATTGAACAGCATCTTGTCAGCAACGCCCAGATTTCCGCAGCCTTGGGCCAGCAAAAAAAAATCGGGGAGCTGCTCATTGAACAGGGGGTTCTCCAAGAAAACGACCTAAAAAAAGCCTTGGCCATTCAGGACAAACGCGCCCTTGACGCCCATATCAAAGAAAACAAAAGCGTCGAGCAGACCAAAACCATCCGCATCGATCAGGCTCGACTCGACAACTTCGCCGATTCCGTGGGGGGGCTTTACATCAGCCTTGATTCCCTCAATTTCGTCAAAAAACAGCTGGAGGCAGCGGACCTGACAAATTTCGGTCTCGTTGCCAGATTTGACGGCATCATCCATGCGCTGGACGAACAGCTTGAAAAACTGCATCTCAACATCATGAGCATCCGCAGGGTGCCGGTCAAATCACTCTTCCAACGGTTTCCCAAGGTGGTTCGCCAGCTTTCCACCTCGCTGAACAAGGAGGTCCGCTTCACCATCACCGGCGAAGAAACCGTCATCGACAAGGACCTGTTGGAGAAGATCGAGAACCCCCTGGTCCACATCCTGCGCAACTCCCTGGACCACGGTCTCGAAGCGCCGGGAGCAAGAAAAAAATCGGGCAAGTCCGAGCAGGGCAACCTCACCCTGCATGCACGGGCGGATGAAAACAATGTCTATCTGGTTATTGAAGACGACGGCCTGGGCATCGATCCGCAAAAAATGAAGACAGTCGCCCTGCGCAAGGGGTTCATGCCCGCGGAAGAGCTGGAACAATTGAGTGACCGGGAGCTGATCAACCTTGTCTTCAGGCCCGGCTTCAGTTCGGCCGAAAAGGTCAGCGAGGTTTCGGGCCGCGGGGTGGGCATGGATGTGGTCATGTCCGGCCTCAAGGAATGCAACGGCACCATCCAGCTCGATTCCACCATCGGCAAAGGCACCACCGTTTCCCTCACCGTGCCGCTCACCAAAACTCTGGTCACGAAGGATGCCATGCTCGCGGAATCAGGAGAGGAGACCTATGCCATTCCTTCGGACGAAATCACCACGGTCATCGAAACAGGAAACATCATCCCGCTCCTTGCGGAAAACAACTGCATCGCATATGATGGAACAATTCTGCGGCTTGTTGAACTCAACACCTTCTTTTATCCGAAAGCCTCCTCGATCTTGTCCGACCCGAGCGATAAAGTTGTTGTGATTTGCAAGCCTTACGGCATCGGCCTGCTTGTTGACCGCATCCTCTCGCACCAGAAGATTGTGGCCAAAGAGTTTGGCAACGGCTACAAAAAACTGCAAAAAATAAATGGGGTCTGCGGATACACCATCATGGGCAACGACGACATTATTCTCATCGCCGACATCAAGGAAATTGCCGAGCATGCCGCATAGCAAGCAGCATGCTTCTTGCCCGGGTCGCTGCCAACATTCTTTCCAAAATCCTCTGCTGTAAGGCTGTTTTCATATGAACACCGTATTAGTTGTAGACGATGAACCAAACTATCTGATAGTCCTCTCCGAACTGCTCCGCGAAGAAGGGTTCGGCGTTTTTACCGCCGGAAACGGCGAAGAGGCTCTCAAAATCCTGGGCGAAACCGACATTGACCTGGTGATTACCGATATGCGCATGCCGGGGCTTGACGGCCTGGGGCTGCTCAAGGCAGCGAAAGCCCTCAACCCTGATCTGCCCATGATCATGGTCACCGCTTTCGGCGAGGTGGAGATGGCCGTGGCCGCCATGAAAGCCGGGGCCTTCAATTATCTTACCAAGCCTTTCAACAACGATGAACTGGTGCTGAACACCAACAAGGCGTTGGAGCATTACGCCGTGCTCCGGGAAAACATGCGACTGAGGGAGGAAATGCGCTCCCGGACCTCGTATGCCAGCATGGTCGGTAAGAACCAAAAGATGCAGGCGATCTTCAACCTCATCGAAAAAGTCGCTCCGACCTCGACCTCGGTCCTGATCACCGGCGAGTCGGGCACCGGCAAGGAGCTGGTGGCCCGAGCGATCCATTGCAACAGCCCCCGGGAAAAAGCGCCCTTCATCTCCCTCAACTGCGCGGGCTTACCGGAAAATCTCCTGGAAAGCGAACTCTTCGGCCATGAAAAAGGCGCCTTTACCGGGGCCATCGCCTTGCGTAAAGGGAGGTTCGAGTTGGCCGATACCGGCAGCCTGTTCCTCGACGAGGTGGGAGAGATGCCCATGCCGCTTCAGGCCAAACTCCTGCGCGTTCTCCAAGAGCGGTGCTTTGAACGGGTTGGCGGCAGCCAAACCTTGCGAGTTGATGTCCGGATCATTGCCGCCACCAACAGGGATCTCAAGGATGAGGTCGACAAAGGACATTTTCGGGAAGATCTCTATTACCGGCTCAATGTACTCCACATCCACCTCCCGCCCCTGCGGGAGCGCACCGACGATATCCCCATGCTGGTCGCCCACTTCGTCAACAAATACGCCCAACAGTTGAACAAGCCCAAACTGGAGATTGCCACGGAAACCGTCCGCTTTCTCATGACCCTCCCCTGGGAAGGCAACATCCGGGAGCTGGAAAATACCATCGAACGGGCTGCCATTCTCTGCTCCAAAAACCTGATTCGTCCTGAAGATGTGCAGCCCGAGAGCATGACCACCAAACAGCCGCTGCAGTGGCTGGGCGGCTTTGACCTGGATATGATTCCGGAGCATACCCCTTTGCCCGATGTCCTTGACGGCATTGAAAAGAAAATGGTCCTCTCCGCCTTGGACAAAGCCGACTATGTTCAAACCAAAGCGGCCGATGCCTTGGGGATCACCAAGAGTCTGCTCCAGTACAAAATGAAAAAACACGCCATTGCAAAACGCTGAAGCTTCCCGCCCTCGGAGAACCGAGGCGGACCGTTCGGACGCTAAGCCAGCAATACATCAAGGTTACACCGATGAGTTTTTCCTGCAAAAATTACGACTACAATGACGACCAATGCCTGATGCTCAAGCAGGATTGTATTCCCGGCCGACCGGGGTGCGTGCTTGAAGGAAGGGTCGCCTTAAGTGAAGCGCTCATTGAGCGCATCAAGGAGCTGGAGCCCAAAAAAGCTTCCACCAAGCCAGGAAAAAAATAAGTATTCCCCGATGCAACCGAAAAAATATTTTTTGGGCTTGCCCACAGACAACACTCTCCCTTCCCATGCCTGCCATGAAAAAGCCTTGTGATTACTGCGGCGGCTCCGGCCAGATACATTTTTTTGCCGGCGTGAGCAGATTCTTCCTCTCCTGCGAAGAATGTCCGGCCTGTGCCGGGTTTGGCTTCGAACTCCCGGCAGAAGAAAATTCGGCAAAAAAAGAAACCCCGCTCCTGAAAAAGAAATCCCCGCGCAAGCGTTCCCGATGAGCTGCCCATGAAAGACGAGAGCAAAGTGGCGATTGTCGGCTGCGGTCCGGCGGGGATGATGGCCGCCACTGTCCTCAGCGAAGCTGGCTTGGCGGTGGATATTTTCGAGGCAAAGGCTACGGCTGGCCGCAAATTCCTGGTCGCCGGGCGTGGCGGCCTCAACCTCACGCATTCGGAAGAGGCCGGGAGATTTGCCGCCCGCTATGGCAGCAAGGCCGAGATCTTCAGCAAACTCCTTGGGGTTTTTTCCCCCGACGACCTTCGCGCCTGGCTACAAACCCTCGGGATCGAAACCTTTATCGGCACCAGCGGCCGGGTCTTTCCCAAGGACGCCAAGGCCCAGGATATTCTCAAGATCTGGCTCGAAGCTCTGGGCAGACGCGGGGTGACATTCCATTACCAACACCGTTGGCAGGGATTCAGCAAAACGGGCGGACCGCTCTTTCTTGGGGCAAACGACGAACTCCTCGAATTCAGCTCCCAAGCCATACTCCTTGCCCTGGGTGGGGCAAGCTGGCCTCAAACCGGCTCCGATGGGAGCTGGACCTCTCTTCTCACCGCGAAAGAGGTCCGGATTGAACCATTCCGCCCGGCGAACTGCGGGCTTGAAGTCGAGTGGTCCGATTATTTCCGTACCCACTTCAGCGGCAAACCTCTCAAGAATGTCCTGCTCCGCTGCGGCGACCAGCAAGCGACCGGCGATGTGATGATGACCGACCATGGCCTGGAAGGGGGGCCGGTCTATGCCCTGAGTGGTTCCCTCCGCGACCTGCTGGAAAAGAGCAGCCCGGTTCCCCTCTTGCTTGATCTCAAGCGTGATCTTCCCCTGCCACGCCTTCAAGAAAAGCTCCAACAGCATCGCAGCAAGGAAAGCCTGGCCAATTTTCTCCGTAAGACCATTCACCTCACCGGTCCTGCCTATTCGCTGCTCCGTGAGATCTGTTCCCCGGAAGAGCTGCAAAATACGGCGCTGCTTGCCGAACGGATCAAGAATCTCCCCATCCCCATCACCAGGACCAGACCTCTTGCCGAGGCAATTTCTTCCGCCGGAGGCATTGCCTTTGCCGAGGTAAACGAAGATCTCATGCTCCGGAAGCTTCCGGGCGTATTCGTGGCCGGGGAAATGTTGGACTGGGAAGCACCCACCGGCGGCTACCTGTTGCAGGGGGCTTTCAGCTCCGGATACCAGGCAGCCCTCGGGATTCTCAAATGGCTGGGGCAACAACCCCAGCCATAATTGTCCAATGGTGGCATAATCGACCAAAAAATTCGAGCGACAAGAAGATCACCCTCTCCAACATTGCGCAAGAAAGACCCCCCAGGAGTATGTCCCATCTTTCGACCATTTCTCCGCTTGCAAATAAAACGAATGTATCGAACAATCCATCCTGTTCCAATCAGCTTTGCTTGTGGTATAAAGAGCGAGCACCCATGCATATTCCGGCAACTGCCAGCTAAATATTCCTACGGAAACCTGCCATGAAGATCACCATCACCTACTGCTCCCAATGAAACTATCTGCCGCGTGCTTCCAGGCTGGAAGCCGAACTCAAGAAACAATTCGCTGCCGAAGTTGAGCTTATCCCCAGTTCCGGTGGCATCTACGAGATCATGGCCGATGGGTGTCTGGTCTTTTCAAAACACGCATCCGGTCGTTTTGCCGAACCCGAGGAAATCATCAGCCTCATCCAGAGTCACGGGTAACAGGAAGGCGCTCTGACAACCATGACCGCGTCACCGGAAATATCTGCCACCCTCACTCTTCTTGATGCCCAGGAAGACAATGCCCCGCGCTGGCTGCTCGGTACAGACACCACCTACACCTTGGGCCGGGTAGCCAACACCGATATCACCCTTCCCTATTCATGGGTCTCCCGGAAGCACGCCATGATCCAGAAAGAGGAAAATGGCCGTTTCAATCTCATTGACCTGGGAAGCTCCAACGGCACCTTTATCAACGGCAGGAAGATCCACACCCCGGTATCTCTGCAAGACGGCGACTGCATCGGCATCGGCAGCACCCGCCTCCTCTTCCATCAGGATACGAGCCCAAACAGAGCAGCGGCGACAAACGGTCCGGATCTCGACGAAATGACCGTGGCCTTTGTCCAGAAACAGATCATCACCATCCTGATCTGCGACATCCATGACTACACCAAGCTCTCCGAAACCATGGGCGACCAGTGGGTTTCCCAACTCCTCCAGCATTGGACCGGGCGAGTCACCAAGCTGGTCAACAAACATAACGGGACGGTCGATAAATTCATCGGGGACGCGGTCATGGCCCTGTGGTCCGGAGCAAATCTCCAGGACAACATTCACCAGGCCCTGAAAACAGCCATTGCCATCAACACCTTCACCAGCAATCTCGGCAAGAAGATTCCAGACCTTCCCTGGGCTTTACAGATCGGGGCAGCCCTCAATACCGGAGAGGCGATGATGGGGAACCTTACCCAGAACGGCAGTTACACCGTGGTGGGAGATGTGGTGAATGTGGCGTTTCGCCTGGAAAGCTTGACCAACAGGCAAGAGGACCTGGATATCGTGATGGGCTGCGATGCTGCCATGCACCTTCTTGCACCTGAAACATTTTTCAAGAAATACTCCTTCCGGGTGAAGGGAAAGCAGGAGGAGGTTGAGGCCTATGGCTGCAGTTTTCCTCAACTTTCCACCTATCTCGAGCACAAGCTCAACCAGCCTGGAACCGGGTAATTTAGTTACATAGTAGAGCAAAAACCACCACCCAGCCGGACGTTCGGCTGCGCTGCGCCATCCTTACAAGGCAGGAGAACCTGAAAAGCACATGATCACCGAATCCAGAAAACTTATCCGCATTGTCTCCGACTATCTTCTCGCGGAAGACCGGATAATCGATTTCAATATCTATACCAAGCCTCCCAAAAGCAACAAACCCATCCTGCTGATCGCGGCCAACACCAATATCGCCGACATCAAGGAGACCCTCGCCAAAAAAAGTCACGGCCCCCTCTTTATCACCCAGGAATCCGCCAAAAAGTTTGAAAATTTCATGGAGGAGTCCCTCGACTCCATTATCAAGAACAGGAACATTCCCCTTGACCAGAAATCATCGCTTGTGCATACCTGTGCCAAAAACATCATCCGGGATGTCTTTGACGACCCCCGAAGCGGCAGACACATCTCCCGCGCCAAAAACATCACCAGCAACATCATCGACCTTACCCTGGAGGACACCCAGTCCATTCGCCACCTGCTCCGCCTGGGCTCCAAAGATTATTACACCTTTTCCCACTGCGTGAATGTCGCGGTTTTTGGCATCGGCCTCTGGATGATGATCCGCAAGGGCGACGAGACGGAACTCCACGATTTTGCCCTCGGCTGTATCCTGCACGATGTGGGAAAAAGCCAGATCGTTGACTCTATCCTCAACAAGCAGGGCAAGCTCGACTACGAGGAGTTCGAAATCATCAAAAAACACCCCGGCCAGGGGCATTGGCTCATGGCCAAACATACCTCGGAAATAACCCTGGATGTGATCATCCACCACCATGAGAAAATCAACGGTCAGGGCTACCCCCACGGTCTTAAGGGAGACCAGATTTCCGACAATGCCAAAATCGCCACCATTGCCGACGTCTACGATGCCCTGACAACCAACCGTCCATACGCCGGGGCTCGACTTCCCATCAGCGCCCTGACCCTGATGAAGGAAGAGATGGTTGGCCACTTTGAGCAAAAAAGATTTGAGGATTTCATCCTGTTTTTAGGAGGAAGGGGGGCCTGAGAGAGGCCCCCCTTCTCCTTCCACCGCCAAGGAGCAAGCCCCCATGTGGTCATCGAAAGACGTATACTATATCTCGGACAGCACCGGAATTCTCGCAACCAACCTGGGGCAAGCCCTGATCTGCCAGTTTCCGGAAATCAATTTTCATGAAGAAAAATTCCCCTTTGTCCTCAACATCGAAGAAGCAAAAAAAATTCTCAACTATATCCTGAAAAAATCCGCCGGCCGGCGGCCCCTTATTTTCAGCACCATCATGACCAAAGAGATCCGCGCTGTTTTCGACGCCCCGGAGGTCGAACTTTTTGATGCCTTTGAATTTTTCATGACCCGGCTCGAAGGGTGCCTGGAGGCGAAGGCCCTGGGGGTCCCCGGCTTTTCCCGGCATATCGACAACCTGACCATGGCCAAACGGGTCGAAGCGATCCACTTTTGCCTGGAACATGATGACGGGGTCAATATGCATGAACTCGACGAGGCGGAGGTCATCCTCCTTGGGGTTTCCCGCTCCGGCAAAACCCCGGTCAGCGTCTATCTGGCAACGCAGATGGGAATGAAATCGGCCAATTTCCCCCTCACCTCGGAGTATCTCAAGGAGTACCTCCTGCCGGAAGAAATAATAAAAAACAAAAAACGCGCCATTGGCCTCACCACCACCCCGGAAGTCCTCCACAATGTCCGGGAAAAACGGTATGCAGACAGCAATTATGCCAAGCGCTCCACCTGTAGCGAAGAGATCCAGACCGCCGAAACCATCTTTCACAACCACCAGATTCCCATTGTCTCCACGGCGGGAAAATCCATAGAGGAGATCGCCACCCAGGTTTCCCAGGAGCTTGGCCTCTCCAGAAAACCTACCTCGCTGAACGAACGGAGCTGATATTGAGCCGGCGGCAAACCTTCCGTTTTCGCAGTTTTTTCCATGGGGTGTTTTTTTCATATGTTGTCCGTTCAGCCAACATGGTATGCTTCTCTTAACAAAAAGAATGTTCAATTGTTCCACCCCGCGCTTCACCTTACAATCAGCCATTTGAGGTTTTTTATTGAGGCCACTATTCTTCACCGTGCTGCTGTCGGGCTTTTTCCTGCCGGAAAGCGCCTTGGCCTTTCAGCCCCATGCCTATTCAGGGCTGTACATCCATCAACTGGCCCACTTTTTCCTGATCGTCTCCCTTTTCTTTTTCGCCGTAAAAGCGCGCCAGACTCGTCTTGCTGCCCTCAAGGCCTGGCAATACATCATCGCCGGGACCTGGATCCTTATGCTGTGGAGCGGGGCCACCATGCTGGGACATTTTCTTGATCTGGAAATCGAAGACGCTCTCTTCCTGCCGCCAGGGGCTGATATCCCCCTCCTCCACCTTGCTGGCTGGCAAGAGGGGTTGTACTATCTCCTGAAACTGGACCACCTCCTGGCCGTGCCGGCCATGTTTCTTTTTTATCGGGGCCTCAAGCTGCTGAGGCAGGGCGCATCTCCGCCCTCTTCCTCCGGGCAGGACCACGCATGATCACCATTTCCATGCTCCCGGTCTGGCTCCTTGATTTCGGAGGCGCCTTGGCACTGATCGTACTTTCTGGCCTCTGCCTCCACCATGCCTTGGCCATGGCCCGCGCCGATCGCGAAAGCCCCCTGGCCATCTTTCTCCTCTGGTTCTGCGGAGCGCTGTTCGCCCTTGCCCTGTCCCGCTCCAGCGGTCACATCCTCAAACACCTCCTCACCTTTTTCGGCAAAAAAGATCTCTGGCTCTTGCTGGCCCCGTACAGCGGCTCCATCAACAGCATGGCCTTCATTGTCATCGCCTCGGTAACCCTGTTTTTCAACCGGATCGAAACCATCACGGAACGCATGGTTCGGGACCGCGAAAAGATCGAAAAAAACAGCCAGGAGCTCTTCCGCCTGAACAAGGAGATCGAGGCGGTCATCGCGGAGCGGACCCGCACAGGCATGGCCCTGCGGATCGCCCATGAGGTGCGCAACCCCGCCACCATCATCGGCGGCATGGTACGCCGCCTCCTCAACTCCTATCCCCCGGAAGAAGAGGGGCGGCTGAAACTGATCCATATCCTAGACCAAGCCCGTAAACTTGAAAATCTGGTGAGCAAATTCGAGTCGGTCCGACCGGAAGCAAAAAAAATCTTCGCGCCGCTTGACCTCAATCCCATTGTCGCTGAGGCGGTGGAATCGCTGCAAAAAGATGCCCGCGCCAAAGATATCACTCTGGTGTCCGAGCTGAGCCAGGCCCCGCTTTTCTTCCATGGCAACAGCTCGCTGATCAAGATTGCTCTCGCCCACCTGCTCCGCAACGCAGTGAATGCCTGCAGCAAAAAGAGCCGGATCCGCATCACCACCGAGATGACCCCAGCCGGCAGCCAGGTGCGTATTGCCGATAATGGCCCTGGAATCTCCCCGGAAATGCTCGAGATTATCTTCGACCCCTACCAACACATCAACCGCCAGAGCTCCGGCCTGGGGCTGCCCTATGTCAAACAGATCATTAACGAGCACATGGGGACGGTCACCATCACCAGTGAGCTGGGCAAGGGCACCACTATCCTGATCGTTCTCCCCACCCACCTGGGCGAACTTACCGGCGTTGCCGGCGGCACCTATTCCATCTGACACTTCTTTTCCGCGCCCCTGCATCTCTCCCTGCTCTCGAAAAACACCGTTTACCCCCCTGCGCCCAGTAAGACTTGACAACGCCGAATGCTTCTCCCTGGCAACCGGAGGGCTTTTGCCAACGACTTGCACCCCATTTGCAACATCTATGTGAAATACTCGACGCAATGTGCTATGGTGTGCGATTGTTCTTTCTCTTAACTGACAATCAATGCGGATAGTGTTCAACCATGCTTGCCATCAACCAACTTTCCATCCAGTTCGGCTCCAAACAACTTTTCAAAAATGTCTCGGTCAGGGTCCATCCCGGCGAAAAAATCGGCCTGGTCGGGGTGAACGGCGCGGGGAAATCTACGCTGCTCAAGATCATGGCGGGGGTTAAACATGTGGATGACGGCATTCTTGCCCGATCCAAAAACATCTCCGTCGGCTACCTGCCCCAGGAGATTACCGCCTTTCCTCCCGGCCGCACCCTGTTTCAAGAAGCGGAAACCGCCTTTGCCGAAGCTTTGTCGCTGCAAAAGGAGCTCGATCAGGTCAACCAGGATCTTGGCCGAATACCGCCGGAAGACCCTGGCTTCGCCGACCTATTACACCGCCAGGGAGATCTCCAACACCGACTGGACCAATCCGACATTTTCACCATGGAGTCCCAGATTGAAAGAATTCTTCTTGGCCTAGGTTTCTCCCAGAGCGATTTCAGCAAAGACAGCATCTCTTTTTCCGGCGGCTGGCTCATGCGCTTGATGCTGGCCAAGATCCTCCTTGCCAAGCCGGACCTCCTGCTGCTGGACGAACCAACCAACCATCTCGATATCGAGTCGCTCACCTGGCTCGAAGAGTTCCTGCAAAATCACCGGGGGGCCATGGTGATGATCTCCCATGACCGCTCCTTTCTCGACAACCTCACCACCGTAACCTGGGAAATATCCCTGGGGGAGCTCACGGTCTACAAGGGGAATTACTCAAAATACCTGGTCGATAAAGCAAACCGGATGATCATCAAACGGGCGGCCTATGAAAATCAACAGGCCATGATCGATCAGACCATGAAGTTCGTTGACCGTTTCCGCTCCAAAGCCTCCAAGGCCACCCAGGTCCAGAGCCGCCTCAAGCAGCTGGAGAAGATCGAGCTCATCGAATTGGACGAGACGGAAAACTCCATCGCCTTCCGCTTTCCGCCCTCCCCGCCCTCCGGCAGAACCATGCTGGAGATAGAAGGGTTGCACAAACAGTTCGGCGAACAGCCGGTTTTCAACAACCTCTCCTTTTCATTACAGCGCGGCGAGAAGCTGGCGGTACTCGGGGTCAACGGCGCGGGCAAATCCACCCTGGTAAAAATCCTCGCCGGCCTCATCCCCCCGGACAGCGGCACCATCCGCAAGGGCCATAACGTGGCCATCTCCTACTTCGGCCAGCATCAGGCCCAGGAACTCGACCCCCGCTTCACCGTGCTGGAAACCCTGAGCCATGTGAACAACGAAATGAGCGTCACCCAGACCCGCTCCCTGCTGGGGGCCTTCCTCTTTCGCGGCGATGACGTGGACAAGAAGGTGGCGGTGCTCTCGGGCGGCGAAAAAAGCCGGGTGGCCCTGGCCAAGATGATCGCCACCCCGGCCAACCTGCTGATCCTGGACGAGCCCACCAACCATCTGGATATCCAATCCCAGGAGGTGCTCCAGGAGGCGATGCGCCAATACGACGGCTCCATCATCGTGGTTTCCCATAACCGCTATTTTGCCAATTCCTTTGTCTCCAAGGTCCTGGAGATCAAAAACAGCCACGGCACCATTTTTGACGGCAATATCGACTACTATCTCCACAAGACCCATGCCGAATCGGCCGCTGCCCCACCAAAGTCCGCGGTTGCGCCCAAAAGCAAGCCAGGGGCCCCGGTCCAGGAAAAACAGACAAAAAAAGGCAAGGAATCGCGCAAGCTGCAGGCGGAAATGCGGCAGCAGAAGAACCGCGAGATCGGACCGCTGAAAAAGAACGTGGAACGCTACGAACAGGAGATCGATCAGCTCGAACCCAGGAAGAGCCAGCTCGAACAGGCCATGGCCGATCCTGAGCTGTACAAGGACCAGGACCGCTTTGCCGAACTCAACAATGAATACACCGCACTCGGCCGCAAGTTGAAAAAAACCTACGCCGACTGGGAGCAGGATCAGGCCAAGATAGAGGCAATCGAGGCCCGCTTCGCCGAAGAATGTGAAGAATAATTTTTCGCCGCTGGGCAAAGCGCATCGCACTTGACCACCGACGCATTTCCCGGTATCTTCAGCGCTTGTTTCCGCTTTGCTGCACAAGACTGAATTATTGTAATAACAAACAGTTAACCATATTTCCCTTTGTATCCATTCCATTCTTCTGGAGCCCCCCCATGAAAAAAATCTCCCCGGTTACCAAGCTCGCCTCTACCCTCGCCTGCGCAGCCATGCTGGCCTGCGTCCCCGCAGCCTTTGCTTCCGGCAGCGGCCACGATGCCCCGGCCGTTGCGGTCAAGAGCGCAGAAGGGACGATCAAGGCCGCAGTCAGCGGCAACGACCAGTTCACCAGCCACAATGACAGCCATCATTTCGATGGCTTCCAGACCGGCCAGACCCCCACCCTCACCGTGGTCACCTGCTCCGATTCCCGGGTACACACCCACCTGTTCGGCATGGAGCCCGACAACAACATCTTCGTCATCCGCAATATCGGCAATCAGGTCAAAAATGCCGAGGGCTCGGTTGACTACGGGGTGCGCCATCTGCCCACCAATATTCTGATGATCATGGGCCACTCCAGCTGCGGTGCGGTCAAAGCGGCCATGGGCGATTACTCCGGCGAGACCAAGGGCATCAAAGCCGAGCTGGACACCTTGAAACCGGTTATTGCTGCAGGAGACAACAGCGGCGACATCAATGCCCGCTGGAGCAAGAACGTGGAGCGCAATGTCGACTACCAGGTCAAGAGCGCCCTGGAGCTGTACAAGGAAAAGGTCCAGGCCAAGGAGCTCACCGTGGTCGGCGCGGTCTATGATTTCAACGACCTCTACGGCAAAGGCCGCGGCAGGCTGGTAATCACCAATATCAACGGCGAAACCAACCCGGCAAAGATCATGGCCCATCCGGTCCTCAAAGAGCTGAACCGGGGCGAGATCGTCAACCATGTGGGCAGCCTGGCTCCGGCCCTCTAAGCCAATGGACCATTCCATCCGCCTGCAGATCGAAGGGCGCGAGGCCGCAAGCCTCGCGCCCTACGCCGCTTTGAGCCGCAACTCCAAAGGCAGACTCAAAGCCGAAGAGGAATGTCCCATCCGGGGCGCCTACCAGCGCGACCGGGACCGGATCATCCACTGCAAGTCCTTCCGGCGCCTCAAACATAAAACCCAGGTCTTCCTGGCCCCCACCGGCGACCATTACCGGACCCGGCTCACCCATGTGCTCGAGGTCAGCCAGATCGCCCGGACCATCTCCGTGGCCCTGCGCCTCAACGGGCATCTCACCGAGGCCATCGCCCTGGGCCATGATCTCGGCCACACCCCCTTTGGCCATGCCGGGGAAGCGGTGCTGGACGAACTCTATCCCACCGGCTTTCGCCACTACGACCAGAGTCTGCGCGTCGTAAACATCCTGGAAAAAAAAGGCGAGGGACTCAACCTGACCGCTGAGGTCCTGGACGGGATCGCCAAACATTCCAAGGGGAGACGCGAGATTCTGCCCTTGGATCTATCCGAACTCCCCGCCACCATGGAAGGACGGGTGGTGCGCATCGCCGATATCATCGCCTATGTGAACCACGATCTTGACGATGCCGCCCGGGCCGGAATTATCCAGGAATCGCAGATACCAAGCCATCTTCAGAAGCTTTTCGGCGCCAATCACTCCGGGCGGATCGGCACCATGGTCCATGATCTTGTGGCCCAAAGCCTGAAAAACGGCGGAGAAACCCTGACCATGACCCCGCAGCTGCTTGAGGGCATCGGCGAACTGCGCTCCTTTCTCTTTGAAAACGTCTACGAAACCAACCGGGTGCACGACGACTTCATCAAGGCCAAAAAGGTGCTGCGGGAGCTCTACGAGTACTTCATCAACCACGACGACCACTGGGAAAAGGTCATCGACTATGATGCCGCGACCCCGCGGGAACAGATGGTCTGCGACTTCATCGCCGGCATGACCGACCGCTATGCCCTGGATCTTTATACCAACATCTTTCTTCCCAAACCCTGGAGTGTAATGTAACCGATGAGCGAAAACGCTTCCGTCCAACCCGCCGAACATGAACTGGCCAAGGGATACGAATTCAAAGAAGTCGAGGCCCGCTGGTACCGGAAATGGCTTGAGCAGAAAAACTTTCAGGCCACCATGGACGAAGGGAAGCCCTCTTTTTCCATCGTCATCCCGCCGCCCAATGTCACCGGCGTGCTCCATGTGGGACACGCCCTGAACAACACCATGCAGGATGTCCTGGTCCGCTACAAGCGGATGTGCGGCTACAACACTCTTTGGGTGCCGGGCACCGACCACGCCGGCATCGCCACCCAGAACGTGGTGGAGCGGCAGCTTGCCAACGAGGGAAAAACCCGCCACGATTTCGGCCGCGAGAAGTTCATCGAGCGGGTCTGGCAATGGCGCGAGGAAAAAGGCGGCACCATCATCAACCAGCTCAAGCATCTGGGCTGCTCCTGCGACTGGGACCGGGAACGCTTCACCATGGACGAGGGGTTGTCCAAGGCGGTGCGCACCGTTTTTGTCCGCCTCTACAAGGAAGGGTTGATCTACAAAGGCGACTACATCGTCAACTGGTGCCCCCGCTGCCACACCGCCCTCTCCGACGATGAGGTGGAGCATGAGGACAAGGCGGGCAAGCTCTACCACATCCGCTACCCCTATGCCGACGGCTCGGGGCACGTGGTGGTCGCCACCACCCGGCCCGAGACCATGCTGGGCGACACCGCCGTAGCAGTGCACCCCGACGATGAGCGATACAAACACCTGAAAGAGATCGGCATCAAACTGCCCCTAACCGACCGCACCATTCCGGTGGTGTATGACCACCACGTGCAGCGGGAATTCGGCACCGGCGCGCTCAAGGTCACCCCGGCCCATGACCGCAACGACTACGAGATCGGCTTGCGCCATAATCTCGAACGCATCAAGACCATGGACGACTCCGGGATCATGAACCAGGCCGCCGGCCCCTATGCCGGGCTGGACCGTTTCGCCTGCAGGAAGCAGATCGTCGCCGACCTCGAAGAGCAGGGGTTCCTGGAAAAAATCGAGGATTACGAGCATGCGGTGGGCCAGTGCTACCGCTGCAAAACCGTGGTCGAGCCCGCCACCTCATTGCAGTGGTTCGTCTCCGTTCGGCCCCTGGCCGACAAGGCCGTGGCCGCGGTACGGGACGGGCGGATCAACATCCACCCCAAGACCTGGTACAACACCTTCTACGCCTGGATGGACAACATCCGCGACTGGTGCATCTCCCGCCAGATCTGGTGGGGACATCAGATCCCGGCCTGGACCTGCGACGACTGCGGCCAGCTCATGGTTGAGGAGCATGCCCCGGCCGCTTGCGATAAATGCGGCTCCAGCAAACTCACCCAGGAAACCGACGTGCTGGACACCTGGTTTAGCTCGGCCCTCTGGCCCTTTTCCACCCTGGGCTGGCCCGAGAACACCAAAGAGCTGAAGTTCTTCTACCCAACCTCGGTGCTGATCACCTCTTTCGATATCCTTTTCTTCTGGGTGGCCCGGATGATGATGATGGGCATCCACATCATGGAGGAGGTGCCGTTTAAGGACGTCTATCTCCACGCCCTGGTCCGCGACAAGCACGGCAAGAAGATGAGCAAATCCACGGGCAACGTCATCGACCCGCTGGTGGTCATGGATGAGTATGGCACCGATGCCCTGCGCTTCACCCTCACCGCCTTTGCCGCCCAGGGCCGCGAAATCAAACTCGCCGAGGAACGCATCGAGGGGTACCGCCACTTCATCAACAAGATCTGGAACGCCTCCCGCTTTGCCCTCATGCACATCAATACCTGCGATCCCGCGATCAGCAAGGATATCGACCCGTCCACCCTGCCCCTGGCCCACCGCTGGATCCTGCACCGGCTCAACCAGGCGATCACCGAGGTGCGTCAGGCCCTGGACGACTACCGCTTCAACGATGCGGCCTCCTCCATCTACCAGTTTGTCTGGAGCGAGTTCTGCGACTGGTACCTGGAGTGGATCAAGTCCGATCTCTACGGCGACAACGCCATAGCCAAAGCGCAGTCCCAGGCGGTGCTCCTGGCGGTGCTGGAAAACACGCTCAAGCTCCTGCACCCGATCACTCCCTTTGTCACCGAGGAGATCTGGCATGTGCTGCCCGGAGAGCGCACCAGCATCATGGTCGAACCCTTCCCCGCACCGAACCCGGCCTGGGATGATGATGAAGCCGCCGAGCTGGCCGCGCTCTTCATGGGGATTGTCGGCGGGATCCGCAACATCCGCAGCGAGGCCATGATCCACCCCTCCGCCGAGATCGAGGTGCAGATCGTCTGCCACGACGAGCGCAAACACGCGGGGCTGACCTCCCTTGCCTCTTCCCTCAAGACCCTGACCCGCACCTCCACCATGGCCGTGCAGAAGGAAGGCACCCGCCCCAAGGGCGCGGCCTCCTATCTCTATTCCGACATCGAGATCTTCGTGCCGCTGGCCGGATTGGTGGATGTGGACAAGGAACAGGCCAAGCTCAAGAAGGATCAGGACAAGACCGAAGCCGAACTGGCCCGCTGCCAGGGCAAGCTGAGCAACGAAAAGTTCATGGCCAACGCCCCGGAAGAAGTGAAGGCCAAGGAGCGGGAGAAGGTCGGGGAAATGCAGGCCAAGCTGGAGAAGATCAAAGCGGGCATGGAGCGGCTGGCCGAGCTGCGCTAGATTTCTCCCCTTGTTTTTGCACCCATCCGACAGGACCCACCCCTGCCGGAGGTCCCGGGCCATGCCAGGAGCACCGCTCTTGCCTCCGCACGGCCGGGGCTGCCCGGCAACCTCGGAAACATCCCCGTTTTCCGGCAGATGCCTTGCTTTCCTGCCGGAAAACGGGCGAAATTCCGGTTTACTTTTCTTTTTCTTTTCCCTACCCTAATCCTATCTCCCACGATCGCAAGCAGTGGAAATCCCGTCCCCTTCCATGCGTTGACAAGGCGGGCACTTGGCTGCTGCCGCCGCGTTACCTTTCCTTGACCTTTCTCCTCAATAAGAGGCGCACCCCATGAACAAGTATCTCAAATACCTCCTTGCAGCGCTTGCCGGCACGGCAACCCTCTGTATCCTGCTGATTGTGATTGCCTCCCTGCTGCTCAATCCCAACGATTACAAGCCGCAGATCGTGCAGATGGTCAAGGAGCAGAAACAGCGCAACCTCTCCCTGGCCGGGGATATCAAGCTCGCTTTTTTCCCCAAGCTGGGGCTGGATCTGGGCCAGGCAACGCTCAGCGAATTCCGGGGCGACAAGGAATTCGCGTCCGTGGAAAGCGCCCGCTTATACCTCTCCTGGTGGCCGCTGCTCAAGCAGGAGCTGGTCGTCGATCAGGTGCGGATTGAAGGGTTACGCGCCAATCTGGTCCGGTTCAAGAACGGCGCCACCAATTTCGACGATCTGCTCAAAAAGGAAGCGGAAGAGGACAGCAAGCAGCTCAGCTTCGACATCAAAAGCGTCCTGGTCGAGAAGAGCACCCTTTCCTACCACGACAAAATGGCGGGTCGCCAGTTCAGCGCAAGCGAGATCAACCTCAAGACCGGCCGCCTCGCCAATACCATCCCCACCGAGGCGGTCGCCGAGTTCAGCCTCAAAAGCGAGACCCCGCAGATCGACGCCCAGATCCATCTGAGCACCGGGTTGACCTTCGACCTTGAGGCCAAGCACTATGGGGTCAAAGGCCTGAATCTAGCAATCACCGGCGAAGCGGCCGGGATAAGCAAGCTCACCGCCGGACTCAAGGGCGACCTGGAGCTGGACCGGACCGCCGACACGCTCCTGGTGGAGAATCTCTCCCTGGCCGTGGCCGGAAAAAAGGGCACGGACGATATCGATTGCACACTCACCGTGCCCAGATTCCAGTGGCTGGCAAACAAGATCGCCAGCGACGCCATCGCTCTGGTGGCAAAGATAGAGCCAAGCGAGGGTGGCAAGAGTGCACTGAATCTGACGGCGCGCATCCCTTCCCTGGCCGGCGACCGCCAGTCGTTCAAGGCGAGCAAGCTCACCGTCGAACTGAACGGCAAACAGCCAGAAGGCAAATACCAGGGGCAACTCACCTCGCAGCTGAGCGGCAGTCTCGATGACAAGCAGTTTGCCCTCGCCAATCTGAAAGGCAACCTGACGGCGAGCAATAAGAAGATGCTTGCCGGCGCTCTCAAGCTCGATATCAACGGCTCGGCCCAACTCGACCTCAAGCGCGAGAGTGTGGCCCTGAACCTGACCTCGCTTCTTGACGAGAGCACGATCAAGCTACGAGCTGGGGCCATTCCCTTCAGCAAACCGCACCTCACCCTGGACCTTGACATCGACCGGATCGACGCCGACCGTTATCTGCCCAAAAAATCGAAAAAAAGCGAAGAGCAAGCGGAGAAGCCCCTCGATTTCAACATCTTGAAAACCCTCAACGCCGGCGGCAAGGTGCGGATCGGCTCCCTCAAGCTCTACAACCTCAAGACCAGCAATCTGCGCCTGGATTTCAAGGCAGGCTCGGGGCAGTTGGATGTCAAGCCCCTTGCGGCCGAGCTCTATGGGGGAACGATGAACGGCTCCATCTCGCTGCAGGCCGAGGGGCCAAGGATCATTGCGCAGCAGACCATCAGCGGGGTAAACATCGGCCCGTTGCTGCAGGATGGCTTGGACAAGGACATTCTTGAGGGCAGAGGCAGCCTGAATTTTGATCTGCGGGCGGCGGGAGGTACCGTCGGGGAGATGAAAAAATCCATGCAGGGCAAGGGCAACCTCAATCTCCGCGACGGGGCGGTGAAAGGGTTCAATATCGCAGGCAAATTGCGGGAGGCCAAGGTTATGCTCGGGAAATTGACCGGAGAAAAAACCCAGGCTGCCGACATGCAGGAAAAAACTGATTTCTCCGAGCTTACCGCCAGCTTCGATATCAAACAGGGCGTGGCCCATAACAAGGATCTGGCGGCCAAGTCTCCCCTGCTGCGCCTCTCCGGCAACGGCGATATCGATATCGGCGCGGATATGGTCAATTATCTTGTCCGGGCCACGGTGGTGGCCAGCCTGGAGGGGCAGGGGGGGAAAGAGCTGGTGTCCCTCAAAGGGTTGACGGTGCCGGTGCGCATCGCCGGGCCAATGGGGGCAACCAAGGTAACCCTCGACTTCAATGCCCTGGTCGGGGAAAGCGTGCAGCAGGGGATCAAGACCCGCGTTACCGATCCGTTGAAGGAAGGGATCAAGGGGCTGTTCCGCTAACCCTTCCCTGGTTTTGCCCAATCAGGGTTTCCCGCTTCCCCAGCACAGAAAGGACGGACCGTGCCCCATTTAAGCAAAGCCCCAGCCCCATTTTTTCCGCAAACCCCCTGGGCGCAACCCTGGGAGGAGATCATTCGCGAACTGCGGGTCTCCCCCGAGTCGGGGCTGACACAGAGCGAAATCCCCCAACTCCGAAAGCGCTACGACCCCAATCTGCTGCGCAAGACCAAAACCGTCAGCGCTTGGGATATCTGGGTCAATCAATTCAAGAATCTCATCGTCGTCTTCCTGGTGGCTGCCGCCCTGCTCTCTTTCGCCTTTGGCGAGCATGTGGAAGGCATTGCCATTGGTATGGTCATCGTCATCAACGCCGTCATCGGCTTTGTCACCGAGATCAAGGGGGTGCGTTCGGTGGAGGCGCTGCGCCAGCTCGGGCGGGTACACTGTAGGGTGCGGCGCGACGGCCAGGCCCAGGAGATCTCCGCCGAGCAACTGCTGCCCGGAGACATTGTCCTTCTCGAAGTCGGCGATGTCATCACCGCTGATCTGCGGATCATCACCAGCTCCAAACTGGAGGCGGACGAATCGGTACTCACCGGCGAATCCCTGCCGGTGACCAAGAACCCCCTGGAGCTGCCGCCCGACACCCCGCTGGCCGAGCGGAGCAACATGCTCTTCAAGGGCACCGCCCTCAGCCGCGGCTCCGGCGAGGGGGTGGTGGTCGGCACCGGCATGCACACCGAATTGGGCACCATTTCGCAACTCGTTGCCGAAACCGAGGACGAGACCACCCCCCTGGAAAAACGGCTCAACCAACTGGGCCACTGGCTGGTCTGGGCCAGCCTGGGGATCGGTTTTCTCGTGGCCCTCTCCGGCATCCTCACCGGCAAGGACGTGTTTCTGATGATCGAAACCGCCATCGCCCTGGCCGTGGCCTCCATCCCCGAGGGGCTGCCCATCGTGGCCACCATCGCCCTGGCCCGAGGCGTTTGGCGCATGGCCCGCCACAATGCCCTGATCAAGGAGCTTTCCGCCGTGGAAACCCTGGGCGCCACCAGCATCATCTGCACGGACAAGACCGGCACCCTCACGGAAAACAAGCTGACCCTCACCACCCTTTTTCTCCCCGATGGGAGAGTCACGGTGCCCCAGGACCCTGCCACCCCTTTCCTGTTGGGCCTCATCCCGCTTACGCCGGAAACCCATCCCCAACTCCGCGCCGGACTGATGATCGGCGCCTTGTGCAACAACGCCTCGCTGAGCCGCAACAGTCAATCCGGCAAGCCGGTGGGCGATCCTTTGGAGGTGGCGCTGCTGGAAGGCGCGGCCAAGGGTGGCCTGCACCTGCCCGAACTGCTGGCCCAAATGCCCGAAGCACGGGAAGAGGCCTTTGACCCCACGGCCATGATGATGGCCACCCTGCACCGCCAAGAGGATGGATTTTTGGTGGCGGTAAAAGGGTCGCCGGAAGCGGTGCTGGAGGTATGCACTACTGTCATGGAGGATGGGAAAGCGGCCCCATTCACCGCCGCGGCCAAGGACGAATGGTTGCGGCGCAACGAAGCCCTCGCCAGCCAAGGGCTCCGGGTGCTGGCCCTGGCCAGCGGCAGGACGCAAAACGTTGCAGCCAACCCCTATGAAAACCTGCAGCTCGTCGGCCTGGCCGGCTTTCTCGACCCGCCGCGCGCCGATGTCAAGGAAGCGCTCGCCCTCTGCCGCCAGGCCGGGATCAGGGTGGTGATGGTCACCGGGGATCAACCGGTCACCGCAAGAATCATCGGCAAGGCGGTGGGCCTGACCGAGCAAGACGACGCCCCGGTGATGATCGGCAAGGAACTCAAGCACGTGCCCCATCTCACCGCCATGGAGAAGTCCCGCATCCTGGCCACCCCGCTGTTTGCCAGGGTCAGCCCCCAGCAGAAGCTCGATCTCATCGAGGTGCACCAGCAGGCCGGGGCCATCGTCGCCATGACCGGCGACGGGGTCAACGACGCCCCGGCCCTCAAAAAAGCGGACATCGGCATCGCCATGGGCAAGCACGGCACCGAGGTGGCGCGGGAAGCAGCCGACATGATCCTGAAAGACGACGCCTTCGGCACCATTGTCCACGCCATCGAGCAGGGGCGGATCATCTTCAACAACATCCGCAAATTCGTGCTCTACCTGCTCTCCTGCAACCTGAGCGAGATGTTCGCCGTCACCCTGGCCGCCATCTTCATCCTGCCGCTGCCGATCCTGCCCCTGCAGATTCTCTTTCTCAACATCGTCACCGATGTTTTCCCCGCCCTGGCCCTGGCCGCAGGGGAAAGCAACCCCACCATCATGACCAATCCGCCCCGGAACAAAAGCGAGCCCATCATGACCCGAAGCCATTGGCTGCTGGTCCTGGCCTACGGGTTGCTCATCGCCTTGTCCGTGCTCGGCGCCCTGGCCCTGGCCCAAAACTGGCTCGCCATGGATACCCAACAGGCGGTAACCGTCTCCTTTCTCACCCTGGCCTTCGCCCAGATCTGGCATGTCCTGAACATGCGCGACCACGGGGCATCCTTTTTCAACAACGTCATCACCCGCAACCCCTTCATCTGGGGCGCGGCAGCGCTCTGTTCCGCAATGCTGGTCGCCACCATCTACCTCCCCGGCCTCTCCGATATTCTCAAGGTTTCCGACCCGGGGCTTAAAGGCTGGGGGCTGGTGCTGATGATGAGCGTGGTCCCGGTACTGGCCGGGGTGCCGATCTCCATGCTGTTGGCCAAAAGGCGTCCGGGAACAATGAAGCAGCCGTAACCAACCGTCTTGAAAGAATAAATTGCTTGTATTGCTCCATATTGTCAGGTAGACAGATAACACCCCCTACGGGGTGGATATGTTGCTATTTAAGGAAAAAATACGCAAAATCCTCACACATTAGATCGATTTAAGAGTTAGGAATCAAACGGAAAATTTCATATCGCGCTAGCTCGACAATAAATATGTTAGGCGCAAAAAGGTAAATTCATGATTAAGAAACGTATATCTTCAGGTGAATTTAATTTAGATCTATTTATTAATATAATGAAACATGATGGGTATATAACCGAAATCGATGCTCCAGAAGGAGCTGGTATGTGCTCTTCTGATATGGAGAAGACGCATCTACTCCAAGAAGAGTTTAACTCTATATTTTCTTTCTTCTATCCAAACATCATTCAAGATATAGAATTTGGCTGTGTTGCAACAAGCAAAGGATTCAAAATTGAAAGTGGGGGGTACTCATATGCTCTTTATAATAGAAGTATCATTTCACGTGAAGAAGTTGAAAAAATTTTAATAAAAGAAAATCAACTTAGTGGGGAATAGGGCGCCTAACACTCATCTGGCTGGCTCAGCAAGAGACGCCAGCCTGCTAGGCGTGTGTTAGGCGCACAAAAAAGGAGAATTCAATGGATTGGCTGCATAAAACCATAGATGAATACGAAAAAGACGAAAAAGACAAAGAGAAAAGAGCCGCTGTCGAAAAAGCAAAGCTTGAAAAAGAGTTAAATGAAACAAGAAGGAATGCGACACAAAAACTCAGCGAAATATACAAAGTATTCGTATCTATAAAAAAAGAACTGCAAAAAAGGAAGTACCCCTGCGAAGCGGTGTTGGGAGGGGCACGAGATGCTCACTCGGATGAACAAATAAACACTTCAGTCTCACTGGTTGTAGACCGACAAACAAGATTTCAGGGCAATAAACTTTCTCCAGAAATTGATCCATCTATAACTTTCAAACATGATGGTCGGTCAAAATATCTTACGATTAAGAGCCGTTTGTCTGGCTCATCAGAGTTTGACGAATCAAAGGTGGAACTTTCGATGGTTACAAATGAATATCTATCTGAAATAACAGAAAAATTTATTAAATCATTTTTTTCTATCAACCAATAGCGCCTAACCAGGCGCTTAACCTGATCGCGAGGACGTTGGCGGCGCTAACGCGGCAAACACAGGTGGCGCGGTCAGGTTAGCTTAAACGCTAGGACCATATGGACATCGACGCACAGTTCAGATCTCTTCGGGATCTCATTCGGTGGATTGATGAAAACACCAAAGGAATCGAGATTTCTGGAGGGCACAGGGAGCAAATAGCATCCGCCTGCTTTGATGTGGCAATAGAGCATCAGGCTGCTATTGCGATTCTCTGTGATTCAAAATTGTTTGGCTCAATGCACGCTCTGATGCGAGTTCTTATTGAGTCGCTGGTAAGGGGACTGTGGCTTCTGCACTGCGCAACCGATGCTGAACTGGAGCGTTTCGAGAAACGCGGCATTGAAAAACACTTCGGAGACATGACGGAAGAAATTGAAGCTGCAATTGGCGCATATCAACCTACCCTGTCGCAGATGAAGAAAAATGCATGGGGTCCGCTTAACGACTTCACGCACACTGGATACATTCAAGTTACCCGCCGGCACGGCAACGGAGCGCTTGGGTCTAACTACCCCGTGGCGGACGTAATCAAATGCCTCAACGCCTCTGGTGCCTACGGATTGATCGCCTCGGCGCAACTAGCCGCAATGGCCAAGAATAATGACCTAGTGCAGGCACATCTCATCAAGATGCAGGAGTATGCGAGTGTGCCCTAACGTCGCCCGTCAAGCCGACGCTCTCTTCGCTGCGCTTCGTTCGCGCGGCTTACGGGCGACGTTAGACACACACTCAAATCCTTTTTATTCTGGGGAATGGCATGTCTTCGAAGACGGTTAGAGAAGAGGCCGCTCAAACAGTATCCCCTCGCCAGTGGATAAGATTAGTTTTGGTGTATCTCCTTATCCCGCTGATTTTATTGGTATGCGGTGGAGACCTCGGTTGGTGGCAGGCGTGGCTCTATTCCCTCCTGATCTTTGCCGCTGGTGTTGGGGGACGCATCTGGGCGGAACAACGACATCCCGGATTGTTGGCCGAAAGGCAAAATATTGAAAATATCCGAAACGCGAAAGCCTGGGACAAAGTGCTTGCTCCGCTGATGGCGGTGAGTGTCGCTTTCCCTATGGTAATTGTGGCAGGATTGGACCATCGCTACAACTGGTCTCCCGAATTTCCGCCATGGCTCATCGTGATTGGCTTTATTTTGATCTCGCTAGGATACGCCTTCGCTGCATGGGCCTTGGCAGAGAACCGCTTTTTCTCCAGCGTGGTGCGGATTCAGACGGACCGAGGGCATGTGGTGTGTGATACCGGCCCGTACCGGTTTGTGCGGCATCCGGGTTATGCCGGAAATATTCCCCCGCTGTTCGGTATTGTTTTGGCTCTGGGCTCGGGATGGACCCTGATACCTGCGGCAGTGGCATTAATCATTACGGTGATCAGGACCATCCTTGAAGACCAGACGTTACAGGAAGAGTTGCCGGGCTATCGAGACTATGCACAACGCGTGCGTTATCGGTTGATTCCTGGAATATACTGAGCGGGACTTATGGGCTCAAACTTAACATTTTGACATATGCGTCTTGAAAGTCAAAATATCAAACCCGCCCCCTTCCTCGTTCCCAAAAGGAGATGGGCTTAAAATTTATGTGAGCCTCACCCAAGACCTTAGCCCTTAAAAAATATCGCATTGCAAATTGCTACGTTATGAATTAAATTAATACGCAAACTCACTCATAATGTAATGGAGGCAATAAAATGGCAACCGCAGTGCGAATCTCTGAAAATCTCCTCACTGACGCAAGAAAATATAGCAAAGTAGATCACAGATCTATAACTGGGCAAATTGAACACTGGGCACGTATTGGAAAATGCGTGGAAGAAAACCCAGATTTAACCTATGACCTTATAAAAGAAATACTCATTGGTATTAACGAGTTAGATCATGGCGAAAAAACTGAATATACCTTCGGTTAACCAAGATGAAAATCTACCAATCGAGGTCATTCGCCCAAAAAGTTAAGAAATTGAACAAAACAGAAAAAACAACGCTAGATAATGAAATTAAAACCATTATCAGCAACCCCAAAATCGGAATCGAGAAAAAAGGGGATTTGCGTGGCATATTTGTCCACAAATTCAAAATCCAATCAACGCAACATCTCCTTGCCTATAGATTTACCGAAACGACACTAGAGCTCATCATGCTTGGACAGCATGAAAATTATTACAGAGACCTCAAGAATTACACAAAACAGGGCTGACAATTTGCCCAACCTCCGCGAGGCGCGCCTCTTTGCTTTGCGTTCCACACATGAATACAAAGATCATCAAGCCAACTCCCTTTGGCTCTGTTGGGGTCATCTGGACCGTAGCCACTCAGAAGCCAAAGATCATCCGGGTCTTACTTGCAAGGCCCGGCTTATCCGCGGAAGACCAGGCTTCCGGGCTGTACCCGAATGCCCGGTCCTCCTCCTGTGCGGAGATCGAGGCTGTAGCTGCCGGCATCAAAGGATTGCTTGCAGGAGAGGCTATCGACTTCTCGCTTGCGCTTGCGGACCTCAACTTGTGCGGTGCCTTTCAGCAGCGGGTTCTGCGTGCGGAGTACCGGATTCCCCGGGGGAGCGTCAGCACCTATCAGCTCATCGCCGGGCATCTGGGGAAAAGAAATGGCGCGCGGGCCGTGGGCAATGCCCTGGCTAGCAACCCGTTCCCCCTCATCGTCCCCTGTCACCGGGCCATCCGTACCGACCGCACTCTTGGCGGCTACCAGGGCGGCCTCGACATGAAGCGGGCCTTGCTGGAGCATGAAGGAATACGCTTCGACGCTGCGGGTAGGGTGGAGTGTCTTACCCTTCATTACACGAGCTAAGATCGAACAAGTCGCGCCAACGGACGGCTCATTGCCGCCCGCAGAGACCAACCTTTAAAACTTCGCATACAAAGACATCTCATCTATGAAAAAAATACTATTATTTGCCATTGCCATCGCAATAGGTTGGTCCATTTATCATAACGATATTGGGCCAAAAAATGCCTATATGGGTGCAGAAGGTACACCCACAGTAGCCAAAAGCTCTCAACACCCTTCAAAGAAAGAGTCGTTTACCTGTGATGGCAGGCAGCATTGCAGTCAAATGACGTCTCGGGCGGAGGCGAAATTCTTTGTGCAGAACTGTCCAGACACAAAAATGGATGGCGATCACGATGGGATCCCCTGTGAAAACGATTCCCGTTTCTAAAGGCAAATTATACGCTATAATAAGTCAGTCAACTGAGTTCCAGCCCTAACAGGCCTCCGCCCGACCCACTGACCCGCACGGCCTGCCCCTGCGTTCTCCAGCAAACACACAATTCCCGAGGTAAAGACAATGCATTTAGGATTTATTGGACTTGGACACCTTGGCAAAGCCATCGCCGGACGACTCCTGGACTGCGGCCACACCCTCACCGTCTGGAACCGAACCCCCGCCAAAGCAGAAGGGCTGCAGGGTGAAGTCGCTCCCTCCCCCCGGCTGGTGGCGGAAAAGGCAGAGATTATCTTTGTCTGCATGTTCGACAGCGCGGCGGTCCATGCCATCCTCAGCCAGGAGGGCGGACTGTTGTCCGCCGATCTCGCAGGCAAGGTGATCGTGGATCTCTCCACCAACCATTTCAAAGAGGTCCCCCACTTCCATGCCCTGTGCGCAAAAGCCGGGGGAATCTATCTTGAGGCCCCTGTCCTGGGCAGCGTCGTGCCCGCTTCGCAGGGAGCCCTCACCGTTTTGGTCAGCGGCAAGGAGGCAGGGTACGACAAGGTCAGGCCGGTGCTGGAAAACATCGGTAAGAATCTTTTCTTTCTGAAGGTTCCGGGGCTGGCCACCAAGATGAAACTGATCAACAACCTGACCCTGGGCAGCTTCATGGCCACCATCGCCGAGGCGCTCTCGCTGGGGGAAACCATCGGGATGCAGAAGGAAGAGATCCTGGATATCCTTTCCGTAGGGGGCGGCAACTCGCTGGTGCTCAATGCCAAGCGAAACAAGTTGCTCCAGGAGGATTTCTCCACCCATTTTTCCAGCGCCCTGATCTACAAAGATCTCCATTGCCTCCAGGATCTGGCCTATGAAGAGAAAACTTCCCTCTTCACCGCTGCGGTGGTCAAAGAGCTGTACGGGAGAACCTTTGAAGAGGGCATCGACCAGGAAGACTTTTCCGCCATCTATAAATTGTTCAAGAAGGGGTGACAGACTGAGGAGCCGGACGGATTATCCGGCTCCGGTGGGTGACTGATCTTGCCGCCTAAGGGGGATACGACAATGGCCAAAAAATCCTTTCCGCTCTCCAAGGTGTACACCTTGCTGGAACCGGGGCCGGTGGTGCTGCTCACCACCGCTGGCGACCAGCACCCCAACATCATGGCCATGTCCTGGCACACCATGCTCGAATTTACGCCGCCCCTGGTGGGGTGCGTGATCGGCGATCGCAGCCTTTCCTTTCGCTTGTTGACGGCAAGCAACGAATGCGTCATAAACATACCCACCGTGGAAATCGCCGAAAAGGTGGTGGGGTGCGGGAATACCTCGGGGGCAAAGATCGACAAGTTCACCGCCTTTGGCCTCACCCCCAAACCGGCAAAGAAAGTGGGCGCGCCGCTCATCGCGGAATGCTATGCCAATCTCGAATGCAGGGTAGTAGACACCGAGATGGTTGCCCGGTACGGATTTTTTGTCCTTGAGGTGCTTAAAGGTTGGATCGACCCGGCCGTGCAGGAGCCGCGCACCATCCACCACCGGGGCTGCGGCAGTTTCATGGTGGCCGGGGAAACAATCAGACTGAAGTCAAAGATGCAGTAGCAGCGGACAGCTCCCGTATCAAACCCGCCCGGGCCGAGCTGCCGGGGCTTGCCAAGAACAAGGACCATCCCGTGAACAGACAGCGCTCAAAACTTTGCTTGCTCCTGGCCCTTGCCCTTCTTGCCACCATGGTTGCCTGCAATGCGCGCGAAGTGGTGGTGAGCCTGAGCCGCGATGAGATCCAGGCCCGCGTGGCGCCCCTGTTCCCCCTCACCAAGAACTGGCTGATCCTCAAGGTCGCCCTGAGTGAGCCGGAAATTTTCCTCTCCGAGGGCGCCAATCAGATCGGGATCAATACGCTGGTCGAGCTGAACATCCCTTTTATGAAGCCAATCTCCGGCCATCTGGGAGTGTCGGCGGTCCCGCGTTACGATGCGGCATCGAAGTCGCTCTATCTTGAGCAGGCCACGGTGGAACGGCTGGAGCTGCCTGGGCTCATGCCCGAGCTGCAGGACAAGGCCCGAGAGGCCATCGAAAACCTCGCCCGCCAAGAACTCGCAAAACGACCGATCTACGAGCTCAAGGGGAGAAACCTCAAGGAAATCACCGCCGCCTATACCCTGCGGGAAGTGCGGGTGCATAACGGCAAACTCCAGGCAATCTTCGATCTGCCGCTGTAACCAGGAGAGTGCCAGCGCGGCCCTGACCGCCCCTTGGCTTTTCCCCTTGCAGGGCGGAGGAAACCTCTCTATTATAAGAACAGACTATTTCACCTTTATCCTTGGCCCACACAGGAGTAATGGAAGTGACCTCTTCAGAATTTTTCACCCTACTGAGTGCCGTAAGCCTTTTTGCCATTGCCATCGCCCTGGTGCCGACCTTCCTCCAGTTTCGCCGCACCTTGCAGAAGTTGGAGATCTGCATCGACAACCTCAACAGGCATATCGACCCGCTCTGCCTCTCCCTGACCGAGGCGGCCAACGAGATCCAGATCCTCTCCATTTCTTTAAGCGACAAGATCGAAAAGACGGACAGGGTCATCTACACCGCCCAGAAATCGGCGGAAACCCTGCTTACCACCGCCACCATGCTCAAGGACACGGCAAGCCCCTTCATCACTCATCTTGGCGGGTTCAGCGCCGGGGTCTTGGCCTTCTCGCATTTCCTCAACCGATCTTGGAAAAAACACAAACAAGGAGAATGATATGAGCAGAGACAATTGCGACAATTCCAGCACCGCAGTATTGGCCTTCCTGGCAGGCACCGTTGTCGGCGCGGCCATTGCCCTGCTGACCACCCCGAAGACCGGCCAGGAAACCAGAGAAATGCTGGCCGACTACGGGGCCGAATTGAAGGAGCGGGCCAAGACCCTGCCCGATGATTTCGAGGAGTACAAGGAGACCGCCTTAGAGCGGAGCAAGGAGATGATCGCCAAAGGCAAGGAACTCATCAGCCGCGGCACGGATCTGGCCGCCCAGGGCAAGGATTTTCTCGACGAGAAGAAAAGAACCCTGAGCGATGCCATCGAGGCCGGGAAAGTGGCCATGCAGGAAGAGCGGGAAGCCCTGTCCCACAAGCTGGAAGAAAACGATTAGCTCCAAGCGAAATTCAGTCAAAGCAAAGCGGCGGTCTCATTGTGATGAGGCCGCCGCTTTTTTATTTGTTTCGCAACCCACCTACTGCTAGAGCGGATGTTTCCGAGCTTCGCCTGCTCTTCCGCCCCAGTTCAGCTTGTTGCGCAGGATTTCAAAATAATCCTTTTGCGGAGAGCAGATGAGCCGCAGGGGCCTTTCCGAAGCCACCACCTCCAGGGTCTCGCCGGGGGACATCTCCCAGGCGGGCTGGCCATCGACAATGACCTTCACCTCGTTACCCTGCTCGGCAAGTCTGGTGGTGAGACAAACCGCGGCCGGGAGCAGCACCGGGCGGCTTTCCAGCATGAAGGGACAGATCGGCGTCACCAGGATGGACTGCAGGGCCGGGTTGACGATGGGCCCTCCGGCGGAGAGGTTGTAGGCCGTTGAGCCGGTGGGAGTGGAAAAGATCAAGCCATCCGCCCGGTAGGTGGTGATGTATTTCTGGTCGGCCCAGGTGCTCAACTGCACCAACTGGTCCGCGCTGCCCTTGCTCACCACCACGTCGTTGAGGGCATGGCGCCAGCCGGAGGTCTCATTGGCACGGCGGATTCGGGCCTTGAGCATCAACCGTTCCTCAATAACCATCTCCCCGGCCAGAATCCCTTCCAGCACCTCATACCGTTCGCTGACCGCCACTTCGGTCAGGAAGCCGAGATCGCCGAGATTGACCCCCACCACCGGCACCTCGAGTCGGCTTGCCTGCTCGGCGACATGGAGCAGGGTCCCGTCTCCGCCGAGGATAATCAACAGGTCCATCCCGTCAACAATGGTATCCACCTCGGCAGCGATGGAGCGCTCGCCAAGCCAGGAAAGCAGTTCCCTGCTCATCGCCAGGGCGGCAGGCGAATCTTTTCGACAGATGATCCCAACCTTACGGATGTTCATTACACTCCCAATTTATTGAGGCGCTGTTCTTTACAAGCTAACGCACGGGTCTTCTCTTACGATTTTTTACCGGCCCCGGCAACCACCTGTCGGCCCAGTTCACTGGAACGGTTGGTCGCCGCCTCCACCGCGTTGGTGACCAACGCTCGAAAGGCGCCCTTTTCAAGCTCATGCAATCCGGCAATGGTGGTGCCGCCGGGAGAGGTCACCATGGCCCGCAACTCTGCGGGGTGCTTGGTGCCATCCAAGGCCAGCAGCACAGAGCCAAGTACGGTCTGCAGGGCAAGGGTCTGGGCCACGGGACGGGCCAGACCCACCTTGACCCCGGCATCGATCAGGGATTCGATAAAGGTGAAGACATAGGCCGGACCGCTGCCGCTCAAGCCGGTAACCGCATCGAGATAGGACTCCTCCAAGACAAAGCTTACCCCCACCGCATCGAAGATGCTGGTGGCAACGGCCAGATCCTCGGGGGTTACACCCTGGCCGGGGCTGAGGGCGGAGGCGCCCTTAAGCACGATGGCCGGGGTATTGGGCATCACCCGGATAACCCGGCAACCGCGCCCGGCAACCGCACCTTCCAGCACGGCGAGCGGGATTCCTGCGGCAATGGAGATAAGCAGATGGCCGGCGTTTATTTGTTCCCGGGCATCGCTGAGGACAGCGGTGAGCACCTGCGGTTTAACGGCAAGAACAACCACCTTGCACTCCGCCCAGACCGCAGTGGCCTCTGAAACCGCGGTTACATTATAATCCTTCTCCAACAAAGCCCGTCGGGCACTGCTGGGATCTGCGACCAGAATCTCTTCACCCTTGACCAGCCCGGCCCCTGTAATGCCCTTGATCAGGGCTTCGGCCATCAAACCCCCGCCGACAAAGCCTAGTTTCCCGGAAAACCCCATAGCCTGCTCCTCTTGGTTAATCAGGCCGGACAGAAAAAACGGCCATAGTGAATCAATAATAATCCTGGTGCATGGTACCAATTTCCCCCACCATTGCAAGGAGGATTCGCGGCCGCATCATCAGCCAGAATAAGAGCAATTCGAACAGGGCCAAACGGTGGGCGTAAAAAAACCCGCAGAGTTTTGCAACATCCGCGGGTCGTTCCTCTTAAGCGAGGCTTGCTCGTTTAAGCAAAGCAGGGTTGCCCGACAAGAGCGAGACTGGGCGGCAAGAGATAGGAGAGCAATTTGTCGCCAGCCTCCTTGGTGCTCACGACCACCTTTTCAAGGACCCGGCTCTCCCCTTCTCCCTTATAGGCAATCAGGTCCCAACGCTCGGGCTGGGCAGCAAGCTGCTTCATCAGGGAAAAATGGTGGCCATGTCCGGATTTGCGGGTCACGACATGACCAAGCAGGGGGAAGCCCAACAAGGCAAGATCGCCGATCACGTCCAGGGTCTTGTGCCGGGCGAACTCATCGGCGAAACGGAGCCCTTCGACATTGACGATGCCATCATCATCGATAACCACGGCGTTTTCCAGGGAGCCGCCCAGGGCGAGACCGCTCTGCCTCAGCTTCTCAACCTGATCGAGAAAGCCGAAGGTTCTGGCGCCGGCGATCTCCTTGGCAAATTTCTGGGGGTTGAGATCACTGGAGAAGGTCTGCTTTCTGATCAGGTGGTGATTGAACTCAATCTCGCAGGTGACCTTGAAGCCGTCATAGGGCAGGATCTTCACATAGGAATCGCCCTCGACAAAGGAGATTTCCTGGTTCACCTTGAGCATCCATTTGCAGGCGTTCTGCCGACGGCGCCCCACCCTTTTAAGCACATGCACAAAGGGACCGGCGCTGCCATCCATGATGGGCACCTCGGGACCATCCAACTCGACCACCGCATTGTCGATGCCCATGCCAAACAGGGCGGCGAGCAGATGCTCGGTGGTGGAGATCAAAGCCTCATCCTCGGTGGCGATGGTGGTGGCAAGGCGGGTGTCGATGATCCGATCCATAAAGGCGGGTGTCGGGGCGGCCTGCGGCAAATCACTGCGGACAAAGCGGATCCCGCTGTTCTTCTCGCCGGGGAGAATGGAGAGGGTGGCAACCTTGCCGGAATGCAGGCCGATGCCCGCGAAGCTTACCGGACGTTTGATGGTGTGCTGTAATGAATCCATATGTTCAACACTCTTGAGTGGTCTGTGTGTATTTTGCAACGCTCATTGAAACCAAATACTAGTAATGCAAAAAACAGACCACCGCGAGCCGCACAAGACAACAAACAAAAAAATATTACAATTACAGCATGTTACACAAACAAACCGGAACATGCTTTGCGCAAGGGGCTCCCTGGGTGTGGCAAAAAAGACACACCCGCAACCCCCTGCCATGCTAGGAAAAGTTTTTTTGCTGCTACAGCGAAAAACCGGAGAGCTGCTCCGCCATGAAACGATCAAAATTTAGATCCATGCGAAGCTCGATGGTCAGGGCCAGAATAGGAAATTCCCCGAAATAGGGGCGGAGCTTGACAAAATCCTTTTCCGTGGCGATCAGCGCTTGAGCACCGCTGGCCCGGGCGGCAGCCACGAGATCCGCGACATCCTGCGCGGTATAGCCATGATGATCCCGATACTCCTTAAAGCCGGTAAGCGAAAATTCCTCCTGCCGCAAGGTCTGCCGGAAGGAGTCAGGGTTGGCGATGCCGGCAAAGGCAAAAAGTTGCATGTTCCGGGCCTCGGCCAGGGTACAGACTTGACCCTGGCCGCTGTGCCAGATTCCGGCGGGAAGGTATTCCCCCAAAAACACGGGCGTCTGCGGAAATTTTCCCTGCAGCCAACGTTGAAAATTATCCACCCCGGAACGGTTGCTCCGGTCAACCCCGGTCACGACAAAAGCATGGGCCCTGCCCAGGGCCGAGAGCGGCTCCCGCAATTCCCCGCCGGGAAAAACCTGGCCATTGCCGAGGAGCGTTCCGGCACTGAAGAGGACCAGGTCAAGATCACGCCGGACAGCAAGATGCTGAAAACCATCGTCCATGACGATGATATGCACCCCGAACACATCGATGGCCTGTCTTGCCACCCGCGCTCTTTCCGAACCGGTGAGGACCGGGACCCCGGGCAGCGCCTCGGCAAGCATGAACGGTTCATCCCCGGCCATCTCCGGCGCAAGCAGGATCTTGCCGCCATCGGCAACGATATTCACCTTACCTCCGGCCTTTCCGCCATAGCCGCGGCTGACAATGGCCGGTCGCACCCCCCTGTCCAAGAGCAGGCGGGCGACATAGCGCACCATGGGCGTTTTCCCGGTGCCTCCCAGGGTGAGGTTGCCTACGCTGATAACCGGCCGCTGCAGCTGCTGGGATTTTAAAAAGATATTGTTTCGGTACAAAAAGGAGCGCAGCAGCATGACCAGGCTGTATGGTGGCGAAAAAATCCGCCCGACCAGAAAAAGTACGCTAAGCAGCGGTTTCATCCTTTTCCCTCCCGGGGCAACAACCTGCGGATTAAGGCGATATACGCTTCGGTGACCCCGCGCCGGGAGGCGATCAGCCCCTGGGCCCGGTGCCCTGCCCGCGCCCGCTCCGCCGGATCACTCAAGAAAAAAGAAAGCGCGGAGAAGAGCTCCTCCTCATCGTGCACCTCTCTGGCCCCGCCCACCGCAAGGAGATCGCGACTGATTTCGGCAAAATCCTCCATAAACGGCCCAAACATAACCACCTTGCCATGAACCGCCGGCTCCAATGGGTTGTGACCCCGCTGGGGAACCAGACTGCCGCCGACAAAGGCCAGATCGCACACTCCGTATACCGAAGACAATTCCCCGAGGGTGTCGAGGATCAGCACCCCCCCTCCCCCTGCCCCGCCCAGCGCTCGGCGGGAGGCCGAAAGGCCGCGCGCGCTGGCCATGGCGGCAAGCTCACCGCCCCGCTCCACATTGCGCGGCGCCACGACGAGAAAGAGATTAGAGAAGGAGCGGGCCGCCCGTTGAAAGGTATTAAAAATAATCGCCTCCTCTCCCCGATGGGTGCTGCCCGCCACCCAGACCACGGCGTCTTCCGGGATCTGCAGCGCCTCCCGGTCAAGCCCTGGCTTGGTATCGCCTCCGGGAAGGGCCGCATCGTATTTCAGGTTGCCCAGAACAACCAGGCGCGCAGGATCAACCCCCATCCGTCGCAGGCTGGCAGCATCCTGCTCGGTTTGCATGGCCAGGCTCTGGAAACCATTAAAAAGCGGCCTGAAGAGCCAGCGCAGATTGCGGTATCCGGCCAGGGAACTCTCCGAGACCCGGCCATTGACCAGAAGCGCGGGGATCTTCCGCCGCTTGAGCTCCCTCAGGAAATTCGGCCAAAAATCCGTCTCGACCAAGATAAAGAGATCGGGCTTTGCCCAGGAAACCAACCGCTTTACGCTGATGAGCAGATCAAAGGGAAAGGGGACGAACCAATCGACCTCCTCCGTGAGGATGCTCCTGGCAAAAGTCTCCCCGGCCCGGGTGGAGGCGGAGAAAAGAATGATCCCCTGGGGATAGCTGCGCCGCAGCTCCTGCACGAGATTGCGGGCGGAAGCCACCTCGCCGACGGACAGGGCATGCACCCAGATGCGGGGGTGACGGGCCGCACCACCGGGTTGTGCCCCGAGGCCGAAGCCCAGCCGCTTGCCGGTACGGCTTCGGTACTTGGGGGTCAGTATAACTTTGACGAAAAGAAGCGGAGCGAATACAATCACCGCCATTGTCATGAACAGATTATAAAAAAAAGCCGATACCATATCCATTATGAACCTGATCCTACTCGATCCGAAGGAACTGACCGATCACCATGTCACCCTGAGCGATCGCCGTGCCGAACACATCCGCAAAATTCTCCGCGCCTCTGTCGGGGACACCCTCCGGGTCGGAGTGCTGGGCGGCCTGCTCGGCACCGGCTGCATCCGGGAGATGACCGGCAAGAACGTTGTCCTCGCGGTGCACCTCACCAGCGAACCGCCGCCCTGCCCGCCCACCGACCTGATTCTGGCCGTACCCCGCCCCATCATGCTAAAACGGGTCCTCGCCCAGGCGGTCTCCATGGGGGTAACCCGGATATTTCTCATCAACGCCAACCGGGTGGAGAAAAGTTTTTTCAGCTCCACCCTCATCCAAAACAACGATTTCAGGGAACCGCTCTGCCTCGGGCTTGAGCAGGCCATGGACACCAGGATGCCGGAGATCTCCGTCCATCCCAGATTCCGGCCCTTTGTGGAAGACTTCCTGCCCGAACAGCTCAGCGATTGTCTGACCCGGCTTCTCGCCCATCCGGATGGCGACCGCACCCTTGCCCAGGCGGCAGGAGGTCTGCGGGAGCAACGGGCACTCCTTGCCATCGGCCCCGAAGGGGGCTGGGTTGATTTTGAAGTAGAACACCTCAAGAAGCAAGGCTTTATCCCCTTCAGCCTCGGCGCCCGCATCCTCCGGGTCGATACCGCGGTTCCGGCCCTGCTTGGCCAACTCAGCCTCCTGCGCCAGCTCCCCTAACGCTCAGCATCCTCACCAGCCAAAGCGCTGGCGGAACCGATCCACCAGCATGGTCAGCTCCTTAAAGCCCAGGGCATAGAGGGCAACCCCGTAAACCGCCCCCCCCGTCCCCACAGCCAGCGCGAGCGCGGCAACACTTCCCAGGAAACTTGCCAGGGCAAGAGGGGCGAGGAGATAATGCACCCCGGTCAACCAAAGGCCCATAGCCAGCGAGGCCCCCAAAACCTTGGCCAAACCGGAAAACAGATAACGCAGGGAATACCCCCCCAGCTTTCGGTACAACACCATGGAGAGGAAGAGAAAATTCAGGATCATGGCGCAGGAGATGGAAAGAGCCAGGGCCTTGTGCTGCAAGAAACCGATGGTAAGCCAGACCAGGAGCACGTTGACCGCCATGGTCAGAAAGCTGCCCACCACCGGATAGCGGGTCTCATCCAGGGCGTAGAACACCGGGACCATGATCTTGACCGAGGAATAGGCGAAAAGCCCCACGGCATAGCAGGAGAGCGCCTCGGCGGTTTTTACGGTGGCAAGACTGTCAAAACTGCCATGCTGGAAAATGACCCGGGTGATGGGCTCGCCCAGCAGGATCAGCCCCACCGATGCGGGAATGGTCAGCGAAAAAGCCAGGGTGAGCGAAGAGGCGTAAGTCTCCCGCAGGTTATGCATGTCACGCAGCGCGGCATAGCGGGCAATCACCGGCAGGGTCGCGGTGGAAAGGGCCACCCCGAAAAGGCCAACCGGCAGCCAGAACAGGCGAAAGGCGTAACTGAGCCAGGAAAGGCTCCCCTCTGCCAGGGAAGATGCAAAATAGGTGTTGATCAACACATTGATCTGTAAGGGGGCAAGGCCGATCACCGCCGGAGCCATGAGCCTCAGGATGCGGCGCAGACCGGGATGGCCGAGGTCGAGCCGCGGGACAAAGACAAAGCCGGCCTTGAACAGGGCGGGGATTTGGCACCCCAGCTGGAGCATCCCGCCGATCAGGGTCCCGATGGCCATACCGACAATGGGCGGCTGACCAAAGCGGGGCATGAGCAGGGCAAAGCCAACCCCGCCGACGATGGAACCGAGGTTAAAAAAGCCCGAGGCCAGAGCGGGGATAAAAAAACGGCCCCGGGTGTTGAGAATCCCCATCACCACCGAGGAAAGGGAGATAAAAATGAGAAAAGGAAACATGATCATGGAAAGCAGGGTGGTGAGCTCGACCTTCCCGGGAATGGACTCAAACCCGGCCTCGACCATGAAGCCGACAATCTGATTTGAAAAAAAGACGCCCACCAGGGTCAGGCAACTGAGCAGAATCGCAACAAAGACCAGGACATTGCCCGCCAGAGCCCAGGTCGCCTTTTCGCCCTTATTGGTTTCATAATCGGAAAAAACCGCGACAAAAGCAGCGCTCAAGGCGCCTTCGCCAAAAAGATCGCGCAAGAGATTGGGGATACGAAAGGCCACCACAAATGCATCGAAGGCAAAACCCGCCCCGAAAAAACTGGCGAAAACCTGCTCCCGGGCCAGTCCCAGGACCCGGCTGCACATCACCGCCACCCCGACCGTGCCGGCGGACCTGGCTATTTTTCCTGTATCCTGTGCGGGTTTTTTCATGAAAAGTAACCGGAAAGGGTGGAGATCCTGCAGCAACCCCGGAATATCGACAAACGAGAGTCCGGTTGCATCCCTATTTTCACCGACCAAAATAGCAGGTTGCCGGAGAGAAGACAACAGACATTACGATTAGCTGCTTGACTTCATTGGATTTTTCTTACTAAGATGCAGACGCATATCACTCGCTTGAAGGAGACCACACATGACAGCATACACCGGCGGCATACTGACCATCAGCGACAAGGGCTCGCGCGGGGAACGGGAAGACACCAGCGGTCCGCAACTGCAGGAAATGCTCCGCGAACAAGGATATTCTCTGGTGGCCTACGCAATAGTTCCGGACGAAATCACCATTATCGAGGAAACCCTCCGGACCTGGGTGGATGAAAAGAAAATCGACCTGATTCTCAGTACCGGCGGCACCGGCGTTTCCCCCAGCGACCTGACCCCCGAGGCGACCCGCAAGGTTCTTGACCGGGAAATCCCGGGCATCGGCGAGGCCATGCGCCTGGCCAGCCTGCAAAAAACCCCCAATGCCATTCTTTCCCGGGGCATCGCCGGCATCAGGAAAGAAAGCCTGATCATCAATCTCCCCGGGAGCAAAAAAGCGGCACAAGAAAATCTGGCGGCAGTGCTCCCCGCGTTACAGCATGCCATTTACAAGATCAAAGGCGGAAGCAAAGACTGCGGCAGCTGAATCTGCGACAAAAAAAGGCCCACGGAAACCGTGAGCCTTGAGCAAACATCATACAACGTCAAGCAATCAGCCGCAATCTACCTCAACAGCCATGGTATCCTTTTTCTTCATGGCATCAATCTCGCCGATCAGATATGGGGTCTCACCCAGGGCTATCAATTGCTGCATGCAATCATCCACCTGTTTCGCATCAACCACCACAACCATGCCGATTCCGCAGTTGAAGGTGCGGCACATCTCATAGGATGAGATCTTGCCGTTTTTCTGTAGGAACTCAAAAACCGGAAGAACATCCCAACCCTTCTTGTTGATCACCGCCTTGCAGCCATTGGGCAGAACCCGCGGGATATTATCAATAATGCCACCGCCGGTTATGTGCACCAGCCCTTTCACCTTGAAATTTTTCACCAGATTCAACAAGGTTTCGCTGTAGATCCTGGTCGGTCGCAGCAGCTCTTCGCCCAAGGTACAACCGAATTCCTCAATATTATCGTTGACGCTGAGACCCATCTCTTCGAAACAGATCTTGCGCACCAGGGAATAACCGTTGCTATGCACCCCGCTTGAAGCAAGACCGATCAGCTTATCGCCGACACTGATTTCGGAGCCGTCAATCAGCTTGTCCCGCTCGCAGATTCCGACCACGAACCCGGCGATATCATAGTCCCCGGCCTGATAGAGTCCGGGCATCTCCGCCGTTTCTCCGCCGATCAACGAGCATTTGGCAATCTCGCACCCCTTGGCAATCCCCTTGACCACATCGGTGGCAACGCCGACATCAAGCCCGCCGGTGGCGAAATAATCCAAAAAGAAAAGAGGATGCGCCCCGCAGACAATAATATCGTTCACGCACATGGCCACCAGATCGATGCCAATGGTATCATGCTTGTTGCACATCTCGGCAATCTTCAGCTTGGTGCCGACCCCGTCGGTTGACGAGACCAAAACCGGATCCTGAAACTTACCGCTCCCCAGGGCGAAGAGTCCGCCAAAGCCACCGATGCCGGTAAGCACCCCGGGCCGAAAAGTAGAAGCGACTATCGGCTTGATGTTATCGACAAAAGCGTTGCCCTTATCGATATCAACTCCGGCTTCCGCGTAACGAGAAATCTCTTTCTTAGCCATAATCCTCTTCGGTAACCCCAAATTCTCAATCGTGTATAAAAAAAGCAACAGACGAAAAATCCGTGCTGTTCATTCGTGACTCTATCGGGAAGAATTTTACCCCATAGGCCAACGGTGCTGATTCCTCATTTTTTCACGAGACCATCTTTAATTGCCAGCCCGTAAAAAGTCAACCAGTTTTCCGGTAAGCCACTGAGAATACAAGGGGTTGCGCAACAACCGGGCAAAAGGTGCTTTCCCGCATCCCCCTTACCTTTAGAGAAAGTGTACTCTGTTCGGCCGGATAAACTCAAGCGCATTTCATCACCGGCAGACAAATTGCCCGGAACCGCCCAACCAACACCGATTTGTCGCGAAAATTCACTTGCGTAGTTGACCTCCATCGCTTTGTGCATTATTTTACGCTGATGAAGTGTTTAATGAAATACCGAGTTTCTTGTATTGTCTTCCTGCTGCTCTTGGGCGTGTGCTTTTTCGTTTTCCCTTTTGAAAACACGTCCCCAGCTTCGTGAGCTGACACAGCAATAGCGCCCCGAAAGGAGCGCCGGCAATTCGGTTCCCTCTCCCTGAAGACCAAAGGCCATGCGCCTACGGAGGATATCACCATGGACATCGATCGATGCATCAAGCTTGCCAACGAAGAACATTTCTGCCCCTATTGCAAGGAGCGCCTTTCCTGCTGCGAGGCCCCGCCCTTTCACATCGGCGACGGCCTGGGGTGGGGATCGGACATCCTGTTCATCTGCCTCAACAATGACTGCTCCATTTTCGCCAACAGTTGGGAGCAATTTGAGGAACGATACGGCCATAAGGCTTCCTGCCGCTACATGCTGCTGCCGGGAGAGGATACAGGCATGACTATTATGGTCGGCGGCGCCGATGCCTTTACCGGATCGATCATTGATATCGAGGCCATCCAGAAACAGAACGAACGCCATCGAAACCAAAAATCACACACCACCGATCTGGAAACCTGTGTAGCAGAAAACAATCTCAACCCTGTCCTCTGTCTTATCCTTGACAACAGTGCGGAGCTGGCGGTACGTAAACGCGCCTGCGAACTTCTGGTAGACCTGAACAACCTCGACTGCATCGATCCGATCCGCAATCACAACTTCATCCATGGCGACATCGAGATGCAGGCCAACATGTCCATAAAACAGCTGCTGGAGAACAACCACCGTAAGGAATGCCCTTACTGTATGGAGATTATCAAATCCCAGGCCAAGATGTGCAAGCACTGCAGTAAAGAAGTTTAAGGCTCTCCACAACCGACTTTGCCCTTGCGAAAGAGAACACGATTGATTATATAGGGTGCGTTGGTTCCGGGGAGGATATCCCCCATATGGTGAGCGTAGCTCAGCTGGTGGTAGCACCGGGTTGTGGCCTCGGAGGTCGTGGGTTCAAGTCCCATCGCTCACCCCACGAAAGAGATAAGGGTTTCGCATAATTGCGAAACCCTTTTTTTATTGCCCCAGAGCCCCCCGAGCCAGAACGATTATACCGATCCGGGGTGTATCGCTCTTCTCTTTCAGGATCTATTTTTCCCCCGATGCAGCCAGGCAATTTTATCCCAGAGGCCGCGGAGAATCTGCACCTCATGTTCGCTCAAGCCCTGGCGGGCAAACATCCGTCGAAAAGCGCGGAGCAGATGTTCCGGATTCTGCGGGTTAAGAAACCCCACCTCAAGAAGCACCTGACGCATCTGGACAAACATGGCCTCCAGATTCTTCCCCAAGGCCGGCCGCTTGCCCCGGGCCTTGTCCTCGACAGGAGCGGCAAACCGCAGGGAGGCTTCATAGAGACAGACCGCGACAGCCTGGGCCAGATTCATGGAGGGCAGCTCGGGATGGGTGGGGATGGTCACGCAGTATTGGCAGAGATCCAGATCCTCGGTTTTAAGCCCCGTGTCCTCAGGACCGAAAACCAATGCCGCCCTGGCAGTTTTTGCCAAAGTCGCAACGGTTGTCCCCGCCTCTGCCGGAGACAGCAGTTCCTCGCGGTATTTACCGAAGCGACGGGTCGTACCCAGGGCAAGGTTCCTGTCGGCCAGAGCGAGAGCGAGATCTTCATACACCTTGGCCCGTTCCAGGATATCGATGGCAGTTACCGCCATATTACGGGCTTCCGCCCCGAGATGGCTTGCCCGCGGCTGCACCAAACGCAACTCACCGAAGCCGAAATTTTTCATGACCCTTGCCACAGAGCCGATATTCCCAGCTCCTTTTGGCTCGACGAGCACGACACAGAGATGATCACAAGACATAGCCATTGATGAGAACCTTGTTGAGCTTGACAAAAAATAGCATTGTTCCGGCAAAACAGTGGGCGAGCGGAACAAATCTTCTACAACTCAGTGAACCTGTAGGTTGTCGACCACTCCCTTGACTCCCTCTACGGAACGAATCAGGTTGAGCACCTTCCGCTTCTGTTCCTGACTGGGAACAGTACCGGTAACGCTAACAGAACCAGAATAGACATCCACATCGACATTAAACGATCTGACCCCGGGCTCTTCCACGAGTCTGGCTTTGATCTTGGCGCCAAGCACCTTATCGTCAAACCCCTGGCCAAGGGTGCGGGAACCGACCTGGAGTTCATTTCGTACCCGCACAACCCCAGACACCGATTTAGCCAAGAACGCCGCCCGGTTCGACTCATGTTGCGAATCGACATAACCGGAAAGGACCACCACCCCCGAGACGGTATCAACATCGATATTCCGGGCCTTGACGTTTTTATCGCCAATGAGTTCTGTTTTGACCTTGGCAGTGATCGCACCATCATCGACCATCGTCCCGGTAGACCGCTCGTCCGAGCCCACGGCGTAGCCGCCTGCTGCTGTTCCGCCCACAACGGCGGCGGAACAGCCAAAACTGACCAAGACACATCCATAACAGGCCATCCCGACAAAAAAATTCAGTGTTTTCATTCGACTACTTCATCTCCCGTCTTGTTTTTCATCTTTTGCGCCATGCGTTGCACCAAGCAATCCCTTGCCCCAGAATATCCACTGTCAGCAAAACCATCCCCCAAAGAAACGCAGCATGATGTTCAACTATACAACTATACTTAAAGAAACCCTCCAACCCCACACCTTTATTTCCCTCTCTTGCCCATACCCACCTACTGTTTCCTGCCCAGCCTCCATTATTTTTTCCGTTTTTCCTTCCGCCTTGCATTTATTTGCTTGCACAAAGAGAAAAGGCAGAGTATGTTGACATAACGAATATGAATTTTAATAGAAGTAATACCTCTTTATGATATCCATCCAGCTGTGTTATTTCCTCCCTGCTTCGTCAGTCTCCCGCAAAGTTTCTGTCGACCACATACTTCGTTAACAATACAGAAAATTGAGCGGAATATCCCCCGGACGGAAACATTGTTGATTTTACCCACCATTGACTCACTCAAGTTCCGTCCCTGACACCTTCCAGCATGCCTATCACACTATTAAAAAATATCTTGGTGCTTTCACAAAAGACACCGTTTACGCAATGCAGCTCCCCTTTATCCCATTACGCCGCATTGCCACTCGAACAAAGGAGTTCTAATGAGTTTTGATGAGTTTCAGTTCCACCCCCAAATAATTGCCGGCATAAAAGCCTGCGGTTATACTTCCCCAACCCCCATCCAGCGCGAGGCCATGCCTCCCATTCTCGCTGGCCGCGATATGCTGGGCCTCGCCCAGACAGGCACCGGCAAAACCGCCGCCTTTGTGCTTCCGCTTTTGCAACGTCTCCAGGACGGACCCCGTAAAAAAGTACGCGCCCTTATCGTTGCTCCCACCAGGGAGCTTGCTGAACAGATCCACGAAAATATCGGCAAAATGGCCGGCCAGACCAGACTCCGCAGTGTTGTCGTCTATGGCGGCGTCGGCAAGCCTGGCCAGATCAAAAAGATCAGAGAAGGCGCGGAGATCATCGTTGCCTGTCCCGGACGGTTGCTTGATCACTTGAATGACAAAGCCATCAACCTCCGTGAGGTTGAGATTCTGGTTCTCGACGAAGCCGACCATATGTTTGACAAGGGCTTTTTGCCGGATATCAAACGGATCATCAAGCATCTGCCGACCCAGCGTCAGAACCTGGTCTTTTCCGCCACCATGCCTGCGGAAATTCGTCACTTGGCCGAAGATATCCTGAATAACCCGGCGACTGTCCAGATCAATCACACCCAGGCCGTGACGACCATCTCCCATGTGCTCTTCCAGGTCGCAAAAGAGAATAAAACCTCCTTACTGAAAAGCATCATGGCCCAGGAAGAGATGGCCACCACTCTGATTTTCACCAAGACCAAACACAAGGCGAAAAGCCTTGCTCTGGCCTTGGAGAAATCCGGCTACAGTGCAACCTCTCTCCAGGGCAACTTGTCCCAACAGAAACGCCAACAGGCCCTGGATGGCTTCAAGAACGGAACCTTCAAGGTTCTGGTTGCCACAGACATCGCTGCCCGCGGGATTGACGTCTCCGGCATTTCTCATGTTATCAACTATGATGTCCCGGACACGGTCGAAGCATATACGCATCGCACTGGTCGCACCGGCCGTGCCACCCGAACCGGCGAAGCCCTTACCTTGGCTGCCGGAGAAGATGGCAAGATGATCCAGGCCATCGAGCGCACTCTGGGCAAAAAGATGGTCCTTAAGAGCATCGTTGGTTTTGTTGCCGACGTTCAGGACCGTGACGAACCAATCAAGTATCGGCGTCAAATGCCGATGAGAAAAAAACCTACCCCTGCTGGATCGGGGAGAAACAAGCGCGCCAGGGCCTCGTCCTTTGATTTTGGCATCCCGGTTCCCGCTCAACGACAGTAAACCGGTTTGGGCAACCAAACCACCAGCCGTGAGATCAAACGATAGCTCGGCTTTATAACAAAGTGGTTCCTACGTGGAACCGAGTTCAAAGGAGTAGTACAAGATGGCAGAAGGCACAGTTAAATGGTTTAATGATTCGAAGGGTTTCGGTTTTATTGAGCAGGACGGCGGCAAGGATGTATTCGTACATCATTCCGCGATTCAGGCTCAGGGTTTTAAATCTTTGCAGGAAGGCGCACGGGTTACCTTCGACGTAGTCGACGGTCCCAAGGGTCCCTCCGCAGCAAACGTAGTACAACAGTAAAACCTCAGGTTTGGGCAACCAAACCTCCAGTCGGGATATCAAACGGTATTTCGGCTTTATAACAAAGTGGTTCTTACGTGGAACCGAGTTCAAAGGAGTAGTACAAGATGGCAGAAGGCACAGTTAAATGGTTTAATGATTCGAAGGGTTTTGGTTTTATTGAGCAGGACGGCGGCAAGGATGTATTCGTACATCATTCCGCGATTCAGGCTCAGGGCTTCAAATCTTTGCAGGAAGGCGCACGCGTTACCTTCGACGTAGTCGACGGTCCCAAGGGTCCCTCTGCAGCCAATGTTGTTCAACTCTAAGATCAGTTGAATGATGTTTTAAAGCCCCGCTTCGGCGGGGCTTTTTTTTTAGTTATTTTCTGGGGATTTAATTGGAAGAAAAAAAAGGCTTACGGATAACTCCGCAAGCCTTTACATTTACTGGAGCCAACGAGGAGAGTCGAACTCCTGACCTACTGATTACGAATCAGTTGCTCTACCAACTGAGCTACGATGGCATTATATCTTGCAGAATAACGATATATTTCGTATTCATAAATGATGCTTTGCATCTATCAACTTTACCCGCAAGTGTCAAGCTCTTCCCATTTACCAATCGGCAAAAAACCTAAAAATTCGCCCCAGGTCAACTGGCAGCAATGAAAAAAAACCACCCGGTTTCCATTCTCGTCGTCGATGACGACAAAACCCACCGCATCATGCTGAAAACCATGCTGAAGCAATGGGGCTGGCAGACTGAAGAAGCGGATGACGGCACAACCGCCATCGAGGCGGTGCACAGCACGCCTTTTGATGCCATTCTCATGGATGTCCGCATGACCAAGCTGGATGGCATAGAAGCTCTGCGGCGCATCCATGCATACAACCCGGCCATTCCCGTGATCATTATGACCGCATACTCTTCGGTGGATGCCGCCGTTGAGGCCATCAAGATCGGAGCCCACGACTACCTGACCAAGCCCCTTGACTTTGACCGCCTCAAGCTCACCATGGCCCGTGCCTTGGACCATCGCCAGGTTCAGGAAAACAAGAATGCTTCCCCAAAAAATAACTCCCTGAGCATGGAGACCGGGGGCATTATCGGCAACTCCGCACCGATGCGCGAACTTCTCGAAATGGTCTCCTACGTCGCGCCAAGCGAAGCAACCGTACTTATTTCCGGAGAATCGGGCACGGGCAAGGAGTTGATCGCTGCGGCCCTGCACCACAACAGCGCCAGAAAAAATGGCCCCTTCATCAAGGTCAACTGTGCGGCTCTTGTTGAGAATCTTCTCGAATCGGAACTGTTCGGGCATGAAAAAGGCGCCTTTACCGGGGCAGATCGCCGCCGGGAGGGGAAATTCGTCCAGGCCAATGGCGGCACCATCTTTCTTGACGAAATAAGCGAAACCTCCCCGGGCATGCAGGCAAAACTGCTGCGCGTCTTACAGGAACACGAGGTCCAGCGGGTTGGGGGGCAGGAAACCCTTGGGGTTGATGTGCGCGTTTTGGCGGCCAGCAACCGAAACCTGGAGGAAGAGGTCGCACGGGGTGAGTTCCGGGAAGATCTCTACTACAGGCTCAACGTGGTCCCCCTGCACGTTCCCCCGCTCAAAGAGCGCCGAGAGGATATCCCGATCCTGGCCGAACACTTCGTGGAAAAATTTGCCAAGAAAAACAACCGCCAGGTTGCGGGCATTACGCCACGCTGCATGGCGCTGCTTATCAACTACCCATGGCCCGGAAATGTGCGGGAACTTGAAAACGCCATCGAACGGGGGATCATCCTCATGCGCGGCGACTACCTCGATGAGGAGTCCCTGCCCATCCCGGTGCGGCGTTTCACCACGAACAACGACACCGCAGAGGCCTCTGCCGCAGCTCCTCCTGGATCGCTTGAAGAAGCGGAACAACTGGTAATCAAAAACATCCTGGCGGAGACAGGCGGCAACAAAAGTGAAGCCTCCCGCCGCCTGAATATCACCCGAAAAACCCTGCTCAGCAAGATGCACAAGTACGGCCTGACCTAACCTCCCTCCGCCTACAGAGACCACTCCTGAAAGATTAGGTCGGCAAGAGGCTCCGCCACCAGAGTCCGCTCTTCCCCAGCACAAGCAAACAACACCGTCGCCGCAGCCGAGGCAGCATCCATTTTTTTCCCGAAGCGAACCACCAACCCGGCTGCCGCGGCAAGATCATCCGGGTGCCCGGCATCATGCAAGACCCCCATCGGCCCGGGGCGCTCCGGCATATAAACAAGATAATCGCCCGGATCATGGAGCTCCTCAAGTCGCGCATTCTCAGCCGCATCGCGCCCCAGGACAAGCCATCCCCCATGCGGCAGCTGAAAATGCCGGCCAAAAAGGAGAATCCGGATGTCATTCAGCCTGACCGTGGGATAGTGCCCGTAATACCAGGCAATCCGTTTTGCTTGGTCCGACTCGGTAAGGACACAGCCTCCGGCAGGACGGGGATAGTCCCGGAGGCCGAACTCTTCAGCCAGCTGCATCTGCGGCTGCCGCCCCCTGCCGCTGAAATCCAGAAGCCGTTCCCGATCCACCAACCCCTCGCGCTCGGCAAAAGTCGGTTCCTGCGTTTTGGCGCACAACGGGCGCAGAAGGATGCCGGTGCAACCACTGTCCCGCTCAATCACCCGCAGGGTATCACGGCGCTGGGACATTGGTCGCTGGCCGATAACCTCCCCGGTAATCAAAAAAGAGGCGGAATATTTCGCCATCAATCTTTTTGCCTCCCGGAGCAGGAGGATCTTGCAATCAATGCAGGGGTTGAAATTTTTCCCGTATCCATGGGGAGGGTTGCGCAGCATGGCAAAATAGGGTTCGCTCAGGTCATGGAGGACAACATCAATCCCGTAAAGCTCTCGAACCTTTTCCGCATATTCCTGCTCCTCGGCGAGCAGCTCATAGCCAAAAAAGGGAGTAACAAACTTGACCGCCAGCACCGTAATCCCCTGCTCCGCCACCACGCGACAGGCAAGGATACTGTCCAGACCGCCGGAAAAAAGAGCCAGGGCACAGGTCACAAGGCAACCTTCCGCTCCATGAGCGTGCGCACATAGGCGAGGGTCTGCTCGCTGACCGAGTCTCCATCGAGCATCCTGGCAAGTTCCTGCTCTCGTTTTTCAACGGCCAGCGGGATAATGGTGGTTTGGGTCCGTGCATCTACCACGGATTTTTGCACCAGAAAATGCTCGTCAGCCAGGGAGGCAATCTGCGGGAGATGGGTAATGCAAAAAACCTGATGATGGGCTGACAGCTCCCGGATTTTCCTGGCCACCGCCTCTGCCGCCTTGCCGCTGATTCCGGCATCGATCTCATCGAAGATAACCGTATCCACTTGATCCTTCTGGGCCAGAAGGGTCTTCAAGGCCAACATCAAGCGCGACAATTCGCCGCCCGAGGCAACCTTGGCCAAGGGCTTGGGCTCCTCGCCCTGATTGGCGGAAAACATGAATTCCGGACGATCCCAGCCCAACCGGGAGATGCTGCCCAACTGCTGCCCGGGCTCTCCTTTAAAACAGATCTCGAAAACCGCCTGTTCAAAGCAGAGCGCGGCAAGAGCAGCACGAATCTTACCGGCCAACTCCTGAGCCGCAGCCTGACGTGACTGGGACAGCAACGCCGCCGCCTCGCGCAGGTCGGCTTCGTGCCCACGCATTTCTTTCTCCAAGGCAGCCAGCCGTTCATCCAGCGCCTCGATTTCCGCAAGTTCCTGCCTGGCCTCGCGCCCGAAAACGATGACCGCGTCCAATTCCCCGCCATATTTTCTTTTGAGCCGCTGCAACAGATCAAGACGGGCCGTAACCACATCGAGACGCGCCGGATCACTGGCAAGGGTCTCCACATAGTTGCGGATGGCAAGGACATGGTCTTCCAGCTGAAAACAATTCCCGGCCACCTCTTCGGCAAGCCCGGCAAGGCCCGGGTCAAAGGCGGCCATCTGAGCCAGGTTTTTACGCACCGCCGAAAGCGGGGTATTGACCGCATCGGCCAAAAGATGCCAGCTTTTCTTCCCCAGACCGATCAGGTCGTCGGAGGCACGCAGCCGGTCACGCTCAAGAATCAGGGCTGCATCTTCGCCAGGGCTGGGTCCGGCCTCTTCAATCTCCCCGACCTGAAAGGCGAGAAAATCCCGGCGCTGCTCCTTATCCCGTTCCTTTGCCACGAGCGCCTGATGGAGATGCTTGCACTCCTGCCATTTGTCATAAAACTGGGCAACGACGAGCCGCTGCGGCCAGAGGCCGCCAACCGCGTCAATACAATCAAGATGACTGCGGGGCTGCAAGAGTTGCTGATGATCATGTTGACTGGCGACGCTGAGCAGATTTTCCATCACCTCACCCACCGCCTTGGCCGTGGCAAGACTCCCGTTCATGAAATAACGGCTCGCCCCCTTCAAGGAAACAACCCGCTTGACCACCAGCTCGGGTTCGGGGTCATATCCCATCTCGGCCAGCTTCTCCAGAATGATCTCATGCTGGGGGTTCAGTTCAAACAGGGCTTCCACCGTTGCCGTCTCCGCCCCGCCTCTTATCCAGGTGGCCGCGGCCTTTCCCCCCTCGAGCAGATGGATGGCCTGCAAGATGATGGATTTCCCGGCGCCGGTCTCGCCGGTAAGAACCGTCAGCCCTTCGGCAAAAGAAACATGCAGTTTCTCGATGAGGGCAAGATTGGTGATGATAAGTTCCTTCAGCATAAGATTCTCTATACAGGATTATGGGGAGATTGCAAAGGTTGACCTGTTTGGCGTGGCGGAGCGGAACAAATGGTGGCGCAAATGCCCGATCATCACTATATTAACTAAAATACCTAAAGCTGGAACCAAACAATTCCCCTAGCCCAGGTTCTCAGAATATTTACCATGAATCACAAGACAACGGTACGACGCTTCATCGCCTGCATTCTCTGTGCTGTTTTCATCCTCGGAAACGGAACCGCACCGCGCTTTTCCCCAGCACCGGCCCAGGCTTTCACCATTGGCGAGGAACGGGAGGTTGGCGAAAAACTCCTCTCCATCATCCGCAAGGAATTTACCCTGCTTGATGATCCCGACCTCACCGAATATGTAACCACCCTCGGGAGAGAGACCCTGCAGCTCGCGGGGCCGCAGTTCTTTGATTATCATTTCTTCATCATCGACAACAAGGAATTCAATGCCTTCGCCGCCCCGTCCGGCCTGATTTTTTTCCATTCAGGCCTCATTGACCTCTGCGACACGGAGGGCGAACTGGTCAGCGTCCTCTCCCACGAAATCGGCCATGCCGCAAGCCGCCATATCGCCGACCGGATCAGCAAATCAGGCAAGGTCAACGCTACCACCACGGCCCTGATGCTGGCCGGCCTGCTCCTTGGCCAAGGAGGAGCCCTTTCCCAGGCCGTTGTCACCGGCTCCATGGCCGGGGGGCTGACCGCAAACCTTAATTTCAGCCGCCAGGACGAAGAAGAGGCCGACCGCTTGTCCTACAAATGGATGCAAGAGGAAAAGCGTGATCCGGCGGACATGGTGAATATGCTCAAAAAAATGCGGCGGGTCAGCCGCTATCACCGGAAACAGGTCCCCACCTACCTCCTTACCCATCCAGAACCGGAAAACAGGATCGGCTACATTGAAGACCTCATCCTACAGGATCCGCCCAAAAAAATCCAAGCCCAGGATGAGTTCGCTTACCAGAGATTCAAATACCGGGTCCAGGCCCTTACCCGGGACACGCAATCGATCCTGCCTATCCTGAAAAACAAGGCGGAGGAGCCAACCACCCTCCAGAATGACCCCATGGTTTTCTTTGGCCTCTCCCAAGCCTATCTGGCCAACCGTGATTATCCCAAGGCAGAAGAGGCACTCCAGAAAGTTATCCGCCGCTTTCCAGACAAGCAGATTCTCAAAACAGATCTCGGCAGGATAAAACTTGAGGCGGGAGAAACAAAGGGTGCCCTGGAAATCTTCCAGGAAATATATAAATTGGATCCCAACGGGGTATACAACGCCTACTATCTTGCCAAAGCCCTGCAGCAAGACGGAGAGGCTGCCAAGGCGGTCCTGATCTATGAAAACCTGAGCGAACGTCTGCCGACCTATGCAAAACTCTATCAGGAGATCGGCAGAATCAGAGCCGCCCTTGGCAACAAAGCACTCGGCCACTACAACCTCGGCCTGTACCATTACTATGAAGGATCAAGCCTCACCGCCCGTTACCACATCGAGGAGGCGCTGAAAGGCCTCACCGAAAAAGACCCTCTTTTCGCCAAGGTAAAAGACCTGAAAAACAAGATCATTCGCATAGACAAGATGTGAGCAGGGGAAAATAGCCCTGCATGGTTCTGAAAAGGGCAGGGGAAATACTGCTACTTGCGGCTGCGGAGCTTACGGATCGCCATCACCGCAAAATCACGGAATAATCGAGTCGCCTTGATCCGGTTTGAATCAAGTTTCGGCCTGCCTTTTTTCCGGTCAAGGTAGATAAGCCCGATGGGTTTGTCGTCAAGACAGATTGGAAAAAGATACACCGTCCGGTCCTTCACAAAGAACTTGAGGCTCTCAGGAAAGGCGCCTGGGGCATTCGGCGGGACGGCCATGTCCTTGCATGCCTTGAGGGACTTGGGGATGACGTAGTCACTCGGAGCAAGATCGTGCTCGAATTTAGCGATTCCGGCGGGGTCAATATCGCCCAGGCCAAAACGCCCGACTAAAACCCGACGCGTTGGCTGCACGCTGATCACCGCCAGGAGCACCCGATCAAAACCAATGCCCCGGTACAAACCTTCCAGCAAATTGATGTAAAAGTCATTGAGGTTGAAAGGCCCCATTAACGTCTCGGTAATATCGTGGATAAAATCGTTGATGGATTTATCCGGACTGGTGGGCAACTCTTCCAGCTCCTGAATGCCGAGTTCTTCCAAAACGTTGTCTTTTTCTCGGACAGCCTCCTCCCCCCCCGAAACCTTTTCGCTTTTATCCTTTTTCTTCCGCGCAGTTTTTGGCGCCTTGACGGCCTCCTCAAGCCCCCGCAAACGGCTGCGCATCTTCAACTTGGCAAGCCCGTAACGGATGGACTCGGAGATGTCCTCCGAAGCGTCGACCGTCTTGTTGACCCGCTCAACAGCCTCTTCCAAATTCATTGACAGCATTTCGCCATATTGACGCAAAAGACCGTCGATATCCTTTTCCTCACAGACATGCTCAATGAGTTTATTGGAGAAATTTGCTACATTCTTCAAATAGCCGAGGGCATCGTAAGTATTTTGAGGCTCCGGGGGATTGGGATTCATGGAAGCGCAGACCTTGTCGGACAAATTCCAGAAGGTTGCCACTTCAACCCCTATTTGCTCAAAGGTCAACCCCTCGAGAACCTGCCGGGTAGCGGCATCCTCGGACATGCCGCCGGCAACCTTCTCTTCGATCTCCCGAGAGATTTCCGGCATGTAGATGCAGACAATAATCTTCCCGAGATTATGCAGCAGTGCACAAATAAACGCCTCTTCCGGCACGATGTTGAGATTTTTCTCAACCGCCAGATCACGGGCCTGCAGCGCGCTGAGAAAGGAACGGGTGAGCAGCTTACTGATCCCCTCTTTCTCAACGCCGTTTTTAACGAAATCCTCGAACAGGGCAATGCCGGTGGCAAGGTCACGCACCGCATCAAAGCCGATAATGGTCACAGCCCTGGAGATGGAATTGACCGGGCGGCCAAGGGAATAAAAGGCGGAATTGACCACCTGCAATACTTTATTGGTAAGGGAATAATCTTTAAGGATGACCTTGGAAAGCTCGTAGCCCGCACTTTGACTGCTGTGGGTCAGGGCGATCAATTCCTGGACATTATGGGACATGGCCGGGAGTTCGCCCATGTTCATTTTTGTGAATATTTCCGCTAGTTTACCGCTTGAAGGCGGTGAGGTCTCAGTCATATCTTCCTGTACCAACCCAAAATTCGAACAACCAATCCCCCATCATTTTTTGGCCCCTAACCTACGATTATAACTATGTAATATTAAGAAAAAAATCTACAATAGGAACGTTTTTTTATTACACCCTTATGTGATATATGATACGTTCATAACAGGCAAGTAAATTTCATGCAACTTTCTGATATAGTATGATAAATATTTCAATGAGACGCTTCAGCGGAAAGAGGAAGTATCCTCTTGTTCTGTTTCTGCGGATGCAGATCCAAACAACCAACTAAAAAAAATGAAGTCCCCGGGAAACGCTGATGATGCAGGACGGAACGATCAATCTCGAAGATTACACCAAATCAGATTGGACCATTATGCTGAATGACCGGGTTATCACAAGCTTTACGACCCATGAAGGCAGCAAGCTCATTATTGGCCGCAGCCCCGATGCGGATGTGACCATCGATAACACGGCCATATCCAGACACCACTCTTCCCTTGAGCTTCGCGATGGCCGACATTACCTGGCCGATTTGAAAAGCACCAACGGCACCACCGTCAATGGAAAAAAGATTGCCTCAAAGGTCCCGGTAACAAATAAAGACGTCATTTTCATCGGAAAATTTCGTTTGCTTCAGGCTGCGGCAGATGAACAGCATACTTCTTCATCATACGCCACAGCCATGGATATTGACGACGAAGCAACTGTCTTTGTCAGCTCTCCCCGACAACAGAACCTCACCCAGCCCAGTCAAGCCATGCCGTCTTCCTCTAACGAGACTTACAGACTCACGGTAATTGAAGGCAACGCTTCGCCAAGCACGCTCTCCCTTGACGGGAAGAGCAGCGCAAAAATCGGCAAGGATCCTTCCTGCGACATACTAATTCCCGGCTGGCTTGTCAGCAAGACCCAGTGCTATGTGGTGAGCAAAAAAGACAAATATTACATTGTACCCCAGCGTTCATGGGCGAATACCAAACTCAACGATGTCATCATCAAAGAGGAACGCCTCCTACGCAAAGGCGATATCATCCAGATCAAGAGTGTGAAAATCAGGTTCAATTAACCTCCCGGATGCTTGCGAGACTCTTTGACCAAATAAACAAGTGGAAAAAAGGCGCCTCTTCCGGCATCCCAGGGGAGCCGTCCGCCAGAGCCATCGAACCCAAACTCTCTCCTGAAATCCCGCAGGTGCCTGTCTGGGCCCCTGGAGACACCATTCTTAACCGGTATCATATCGAACAGGTTATGTCTGGCTCCATGGGCAATGTTTACATTTCCGAACATCTCGGCTGGAAAATAAAGGTCGCCATTAAAGCCCCCCGGCCGGAAGTCCTTGCCGACCGTGAAGGCATGCGCCGCATACTCAAGGAGGCCAACAGCTGGGTCAGGATGGGCATGCATCCCAATGTCGCGTCCTGTTTCTATGTGCTTTCCGTCAACAAAATCCCCTATCTTTTCATTGAATTCATCGATGGCGGAAATCTTTCCGACTGGATCAAGGCAGGCCGGTGCCGAAACCTCCGGACCGCCTTGTCACTGGCCATCCAGTTCTGTCACGGCATGGAATTTACCCACCAGCGCGGGATCATCCATCGCGACATCAAACCCCAGAATGTCCTGATCACCAAAAACTCCTTGTTAAAAATAACCGATTTCGGCATCCTCCTTGCCCATGGAGAGATCGAAACAGGCGATGGCCAGGTTCCCGGCGCGAGCACTACGGATCACGAGGCAACCATCGGGTTCCGGGGCACCCTGGGCTACGCCTCCCCGGAACAGTTGCGCAATGCCCATACTGTTGACCTGCGAACGGATATTTTTTCATTCGGCCTCTGCCTCTGGATGATGCTCTGCGGCAAGAAGCCCTTTATCAACAATGCGCTGAAGCATAAAATACCCACCCCGACTCCGGTGACGCCGGACGTCAAATTCCCGAAAGTGCTTAAAGATATTTTACGCAAAAGCGTGGCCTACAACCCTGAAGAGCGTTATCAAAATTTCGCCGAAATGCGCACGGCCTTGAACGAAGCATATACCGCCGCCTTTAACACCGCCTGCCCCTATGCCGAACTCAGCAATATCGACCTCAGAGCGGACAGTCTCAACAACAGGGCTGTTTCCCTGTTTGAGCTGGGGGAAAGCAAGGAGGCTTCCGCCTGCCTGAGCAAAACCCTTGAAATCAACGAGATGCTCCCCGAAGCTGTATACAATATGATTCTGCTCAATTGGCGCTCGGGGACAAAGGCGACAAAAATTATTCGCCAGATCGAAACCGCCAAGAAACGCGGAGCCACAGCGCCCTGGCTCACCGAAATGGAGGCGGCGGTAAAACGCAGCATGGTTTCCGACAAGGTCGAACCAAACAAACAGCAGTTCCCGGAATTTCGCCTGTGCCTTCCGAAAAACTCTCTAGAAATATTCCGGGAAGGACAACTCCACCTCTCGGTACAGCGCAACATCCTCGACCATTTGGATAATAAACGCTATGGCCCCTGCCATGATATCCTGATGACCGCATGGAAAAACAGCAGCTTCAAAAAAGACAAAATTTTCAACATGGTCTATCACCGGCTCTTGCTGGTTGGCACCAAAAAGAAAGTGCTGGGAGTGCAGCGCTTTCTGACCCTAAAAGGAGATGAAGGGCCGACAAAGCATCTTGCCCATATCCCCAACACGAAGAAATTTGTTGCCGCCGGTCCCGAAGGAAAAATAATCCTTCACGACCTGGGCGCTACCGCCCACCAAAGCTTTGTCTTGGGAAAAGGCGGCAGTGCCATCACCGCGTTGGCCATCTGCCCAATGGGAAAATATATCGCCGTAGGCGCTCAGGATGGAACCGTCTGCCTTTTTTCCACAAAGACCGGCAAGCAGGAATCAAAAGAAACTGCCCATAAAGGCCAGGTGCACGCCTTGGCCTTTAACGAAAATGGCCGCCACCTCGCCTCCGGTGGTGCAGACGGGATCATGAAGATCCGCAAACTTGGCACCGGCCCGGAAATGAGCACCTCCATTCAGGAAGGCGGCTCTGTCCGCGCCATTATCTATACCGGTAAAGGGTTGAGCCTGGTAACAGGAAGCGAAGACGGCTCTGTGCGTTTCTGGGACGCCAACGGCAAAGAATGCACGAGAATTATCGAAGCGCATGCCATGCCGGTCATCTCTCTGGCAAATTCCCTTGATGGCCAGCGCTTTATCTCTGCCAGCACCGACCGGCACCTTAAGGTTTGGGAACACACGACCGGACGCTGCCTCAAATCGATCAAGGCCCATGACGAAACCATTTCTTCCGCCTTGTTTCTCCAGGACAATCAGACCCTGATCTCCGGCTGTGAAGATGACATCATCAAGCTTTGGGATGCGAGCAGCGGTGAATGCCTGGCCATTCTTGACGGCAGAGGCGACGGCATTTACAGTTTAGCGCACGGACCCAAGCCCCACACCTTTCTTTCCGGAAGAAAAGATGGGGCTATTGTCTTCTGGATGGTCATTTACCAACTGCACTTTGAGTAATTTCCCCGCTCGGGAAAACAATGGAATATTCATGATCTTCGGGTTCTTAAAGAAACTCTGTAAAAGCAAGCCCAGAGCCATTTCCTTTTATGGCCGCACGGATACGGGAATGGTCCGCGGCCATAACGAAGACAGCTTCTGCTCCCTCCGCAACCGGCGGCTTTTCGTGGTCGCCGATGGCATGGGCGGCCATAATGCCGGCGAGATTGCCAGCCGGTTGGCCATCGAAGCCCTGCTCGAATCTCTTTCTGAAGAAAAAATCCGGGAAATCCGGGGCAACGATGAAAAGATCCACCAGAGTATGTTGGAGGCCTTCCATCATGCCAATCAGGCTGTAATGAACAAGGCCTCCGCGGATGAGACCATGAAAGGGATGGGCTGCACCATGGTCGCCTGCCTCCTTGACGAAAACCGCCTCCACACCTGCCACGTTGGGGATGCCCGCTGTTATCTCTCCGAAAAGGGCGTCCTGAAGCAGATCACCACGGACCATACCGCTGTTACGTACGTCCAGAGAATCGATGCCAACAACAAAGAGATTCAGGTTCCTCGCCATGTGGTTACCAGGGCCATCGGCTTCAACTCCCCGGAGGGTCCGGAATACCACAAAAACATTGTGCTCCCTGGCACCAGGGTACTGCTCTGTTCCGACGGGTTATGGAATATGATTGACCACACCCACATCGAGCAGATCCTCCTCAATGCCTCCTCCCCGGAAAAAGCCAGCGAAACGCTGGTCAAGGCAGCCAACGACCAAGGCGGACGCGACAACATCACCGCCCTGGTAATTTTTTACTAGAGGCAAAACAATGTCCGTCCAACACTGTAACCAGAATACCCTTGAAAACATCGCCGCCGATCTTTTGGCCCTGGCCAACGATCTTGCCCAGGGAAAACTTCGGGTTGGCAATCGGCTCGTCGCTATCGGCAACCCTCTGTTCCTCAAGACCAAGCAGAAAATCACCGGCGACACCGCGTATTGCACCCTTTCTTTTCAAGTGCCCCTCCTTGCTTCAGACAAAGAGACCCGGGTGACAGTCGACCAACAGCATGCTCCCCCAAAAAACGCGGCGGGCAGCGACAGCAAAGAGTTTCGCTTAAAGGGGCGGCCACCGGAGGGGAAAAAAACAAAAAAAGAGCTCTCACGCCTCTGGAAAACCGTTACCCATAACCTGGAACAGGGGCAACCACCCACCCCTGCCGAAGAGAAAGCCCTTGTTGCCGCCTTTGAAAGCTACACCGTTTTCTCCGAACCGGCATGGCACGAAGAGTGGCTTCGCTGTTTTGCCCAATTGCGAGAATGCCTGGCCTGTGCCCGCAAGGGAGAGATTCCCAATGCCCTGGAATATGCCGAGGAAGTAAACCGCCTCACCAAAGTCTGCCACAAACTCCATAAGTAGCCTCTTACCATGACTCCCATCGAGATTGTCAAACGCACCCCAAAGAACAATTGCGGACAATGTGGCTATCCCAGCTGTCTTGCCTTTTCCGCGGCAGTCGCCAAAAGTGGAGAGGACTTCGGCAAATGTCCCTATCTTGACACCACAGGCCTGAACGTTGTGCAACAACAAGGGGCCGCCCTTGAGGAGCTTTCCGAGCAACGCGATCTTGCCCTGATCGAATACCTGAAAGGCAAGATTTCCACCCTGGACTTTACCCGGATCGCCGCCCCATTGGGTGCCACCCTCTGCGGCAAGGACAATCAGACCCTGTCTTTTTCGTTTCTGGGACAGACTGTTCTCCTGAACAGAGAAGGGATCCTCCTTGATGGGCACGTACCGGATGATCCCAGGGATCAAATCCTCCTCTATAACTATATCCACTCCCAGGGGGGAGTGGACCCTACCCAGGACTGGATCGGCCTGGAAACCCTGCCAAACTCGATTTCAAAGGTGCGGACCCTCGCCACTTACTGCGAAAAGAGATTGGCCGAACTCTTTTCCCCTCTTCCTGCTGCAACAATCATCGCTGCCTGCCATCGCCTGGGTGGCGTTGAGGCTCCCACTCTCTCGGCAACGCTCGGCTGCATCATCCCTGTGCTGCCCAAGATTCCCCAATATCTTGTCTATTGGGAGGCTGAGCCGGAAGACGGCTTTGCCCCAAAGGTCAAGATTCTTTTCGATCGTCAGGTTCTCAATTTTCTCGATCTGGAATCCTTGATTTTTTCGGCGGAACGACTGGCAGAACGTCTTGCCGTTTTGCTTGCCTAAAGAGCCCTTTTCCCTCACCTCAACTAAAACACCGCTCGCACCTTGCCCGTTATCTGCTGATGACATTCAGACCAATTCCTGTCATACTGGTTTCTGTACAATGAAAAGACCTCCCCTTACAACCGCCAGATAAAGAGTTATGGCCCGACAACCTGCCCCACACACCGCCCCTTTAGCAGAACGACTCCGCCCGCAAACAATAGATGATTTTGTCGGGCAAAAACAACTGCTTGGCGAGGATAAGCTCCTGCGCCGCCTCATCCAGCAAAACTACCTGCCCTCCCTCCTTCTCTGGGGTCCGCCCGGCACTGGCAAAACCACCCTGGCCCGGATCTTATCGCGGACAACCGGCGCCGAATTTACTTTCTTTTCCGCAGTCCTTTCCGGGGTCAAGGATATTCGGGAAATAGTGGTGCAAGCCCAAACCGCAAAAGATGAGCGGAACGGTGCCACCATACTTTTCGTGGACGAAATCCATCGCTTCAACAAAAGCCAGCAAGACGCCTTTCTCCCCCACGTGGAGAGCGGCCTCCTGACCCTCATCGGCGCAACCACCGAAAACCCCTCTTTCCATGTGATCGCGCCCCTGCTCTCCCGTTGTCGGGTTCTGGTCCTTGAACCCTTGAGCCCGGAGAATTTGCAGACCATCCTCCAGCGGGCCATCACGGACCAGGAACAGGGCTTGGGCTCCTGGCAGATCTCCGTAGAGCCGGAAGCGGCCGCACACCTGGCAAGGATTGCCGACGGAGATGGCCGCAGCCTGCTGAACAGTCTGGAAATCGCCGCCAATCTCGCCGAAGCCGATGCCAAAGGGCAGCGGCAGATTACTCTGGCCACGGTGGAAGAAGCCATCCAGCGCAAAAGCCTGCGCTATGATGCAGACGGCGAAGAACACTACAATCTGATCTCAGCCCTGCACAAGAGCCTGCGGGACAGCGATCCGGACGGCGCCCTGTACTGGTTGTGCCGGATGCTCGCCTCCGGCGAGGAGCCCTTATACGTGGTCCGCCGGCTTATCCGTTTTGCCTCGGAAGACATCGGCAATGCGGACCCGCAGGCCCTCATGATTGCCATCAACGCGAGAAACTCCTATCAGACCCTGGGCACTCCGGAGGGAGAACTGGCCCTGGCCCAGGCTGTCACCTACCTTGCCACCGCCCCCAAGAGCAATGCCGTTTATGCTGCCTACAACGCGGTGATGCAGGACATACGGCGCACGGGCAGCCTGCCGGTGCCGCTCCATCTCCGGAACGCGCCAACCTCGCTGATGAAGGACCTCGGCTATGGTCAGGGCTACCAGTATGCCCACGATGACCCACATGCCCTGGTGGATCAACATCATTTACCGACCCAACTTGAGGGGAAAACCTATTATCAACCCGCCAATCGGGGCTATGAAGCAATCATCCGTGACCGGCTGGGCAAATGGCGGCAGCTGCTGCGAGACCGGAAAAAAACAGGAGCCGTCACAAAGTAATCTCCGTTTTTTTTACGCAATTTCCTCCGGCTTTCCATGGTGTTTTGACTATCAAGATGACGACCTTATTTCCCTACAACAGCGAATTGCCAACCTGAGGCGCACGACCCCCATGAACAAATCATTTTTTTTGCTCCTGCTCGCCCTTCTCATCGCACTCACCTCTGCCATCACCGCGGGGGGTGCGGAAAAAAAGTCGAACCCACCCAAACCGCCAGCGGATCTGCACGACATAACAATCTTTTTCTCCAATGATGTCAGAGGTGAAACCGAACCGTGCGGCTGAAAAAGTAACCAGTTGGGCGGTCTGCCCAAGAAAGCACAGCAACTTGAAGAATTGCGAAAAGGAAAAAAAGCAGTGCTGGCCCTGGACAGCGGCGCCCTGCTGTTCAAGGAGGAAAAAATACCGCCGGACCAGCAGCAACAGCTCACCACCACGGCCCAGGGCATTGTCTCGGCCTACAACAGGATGTCTTTTGCTGCGGTCGGCGTTGCCAGACAAGACCTTGCCGCAGGCTTAGCCTTTCTCCTTTCCCTGCAGCAGAAATCGGATTTCCCCTGGTTGAGCGCAAACCTTGTCAGCCGTAGCCAAGCCAAGCCATATTTCAAACCGCACCTCGTGCTCCGCAAGGGTGGGATAAGGATCGGGGTTATCGGTCTCACCGGCCCGGGTCCTGATGCAATTTTGCCGCAAAAAGACAATGCTGTCATTCTCCCCTGGGACGATGTCCTGCCCAAGGAGATCGCCGTGCTGAAAGGGCAAACTGATATGCTGGTTTTGCTCTCCAATCTTCCTGCGCCAATAAACAGAAAAATTGCGGAAACGCACCCGGAAATCCAACTCATCGTGCAAGCGGGAACTGGCTCCGGCAACCTGGTACCGGAACGGGTCAACAACACCCTGATTACCCAGGTGGAACAGCAGGGGAAATCCATCGGCATTCTGGAAGTGCGCTGGAACCGGCACAGCAGAAAATGGGAAGATCCTGGGGCAAAGAATCTGCTGCTGGACAAAAAAAACGAGTTGGATCGGCTGGGTTGGCAGATAAACCGCTACCGCAAGCATGGAGATCCGAAACTTGCCTTCAAGGGTCAAGCCGAGGTTCTCGCCGCCTATGAGGAATTACTCGCCCAACGCGAAAGGCTGGACCAGGAACTATGCCGCCTCACGAAGGAGGAGAACAGCAGGAATGCTCAAGGTGCCCAGTTCTCTTCCTTCAGCCATCACTTTGAGGCCATGCGGAAAGAGCTGCCGGACAACCCGGCGGTTCGGGCCATCGTGAATGCAACCACCAGCGAGGTGAACCGGATCGGCAAGAATGCGGCAAAAGCGAGAATCGCAGACAGTTCTGGCGAGAACCAGAAAGGGAGTTCGGGAAATTACGCCGGGAGCACCGCCTGCACCGGCTGCCATGCCCCGCAGTTTGCGAAATGGAGGGGCACCCAACACGCCATGGCCTATGACACCTTGGAGGCAAAGGGGCAGCAGTTCAATGTGCAGTGCCTACCCTGCCACATCACTGGCCCCGCCGCCCAGACAGGACAGGAAATGCTTGCCCTTGCCCATGACCTGCGCCAGGTCGGCTGCGAATCGTGCCATGGCCCAGCCCGTGCGCATACCCTGCAGCCGGCGGTGGCCAAAGCAGGCCGACCGACCATGGACACCTGCCTTCGCTGCCACAGCGGCGAACATGACGACCGATTCGTTTTTGCCGAGGCGCTTTCCCGCCTTCGCTGCGGCGCCGACTGATCACCGGGCATAAAAAAAGGCCAGGAGGCATCTGCCTCCTGGCCTAAAATCATTGCACTGCACGCGGAAGTTATTTCACTTCTTCAAAATCCGCATCCACCACATCATCATCATCCTTCTTTGCCTCACTACCCGGACCTGCGCCTTCGCCGCCTTCCGCCGCCTTATCCTTGGTGGCCTGGGCATACATCATCTCAGCCAGCTTATGAGAGGCCTGGGTCAAAGACTCAAGACCCTTCTTGATCGCCTCCACATCATCGGACTCCATGAGCTTTTTGAGGCTGTCGATCTCGACCTGGACCTTGTTCTTGGTCTCGCTGTCAACCTTATCGCCCAGATCCTTCATGCTTTTTTCCGTGGCATAAATCATGGAGTCGGCCTGATTCTTGGTCTCAACCAGCTCCTTGCGCTTACGGTCCTCGTCGGCATGGGCCTCGGCATCCTTCTGCATCCGCTTGATCTCATCCTCGGAAAGGCCGCTGGAAGCGGTAATCCGGATGGATTGCTCCTTGCCGGTGCCAAGATCCTTGGCGGAAACATGGAGAATGCCGTTGGCGTCCAAATCAAAGGTGACCTCGATCTGCGGCACCCCGCGAGGAGCCGGGGGAAGGTCGGTCAACTCGAAGCGACCGATGGTCTTGTTGTTGGCCGCCATCTCGCGCTCACCCTGGAGCACATGGATGGAAACCGCGGGCTGACTGTCCGCCGCCGTGGAAAACACCTGGCTCTTCTTGGTCGGGATGGTGGTATTCTTTTCAATGAGCTTGGTCATTACTCCGCCCAGGGTCTCGATCCCGAGAGAAAGCGGGGTAACGTCGAGCAGCAAGACATCTTTGACATCGCCCTTGAGGACTCCGCCCTGCACCGCAGCGCCGATGGCCACAACCTCATCCGGATTCACCCCCTTGTGGGGCTCCTTGCCGAAGATCTCTTTGACCTTTTCCTGCACCTTGGGCATCCGGGTCATACCGCCGACCAGGATTACCTCGTCGATGTCCGCCGCGCTGATCCCGGCATCCTTCATGGCGATCTGACAGGGCTTGATGGTCCGCTCGATCAGATCCTCCACCAACCCTTCCAACTTGGCCCGGGAAAGCTTCATCTGCAGATGCTTGGGTCCGGAGGCGTCCGCCGTGATAAAGGGCAGATTGATGTCGGTCTCCATGGTGGTGGAAAGCTCCATCTTCGCTTTCTCCGCCTCTTCCCGCAGACGCTGCAAGGCCATCTTGTCGGTGCGCAGATCAATGCCCTGATCGCGCTTGAACTCATCGGCAATCCAGTTGACGATGCGCATGTCGAAGTCTTCGCCGCCGAGAAAGGTATCGCCGTTGGTGGATTTTACCTCGAAGACGCCATCGCCGATCTCCAGGACCGAGATATCAAAGGTACCGCCGCCGAGATCAAAGACAGCGATCTTTTCCTCGCCCTTCTTGTCCAAGCCATAGGCCAGGGCCGCTGCCGTGGGCTCGTTGATGATCCGCTGCACGTTGAGGCCGGCAATCCGGCCGGCATCCTTAGTCGCCTGGCGTTGGGAATCGTTAAAATAAGCGGGCACGGTGATGACCGCCTCGGTCACTTCCTCGCCCAGATATTCCTCCGCGGTCTGTTTCATCTTGATAAGGATCATGGCGGAGATCTCGGCAGGGGTCATCACCTTGCCGTCAACCTCGACCGCCGCATCGCCATCCTTGCCGTTCACGATCTTGAACGGGCTGATCTCGATGCTTTTTTTCACTTCCGCATCGGTAAACTTACGACCGATAAGGCGCTTGATGGCGTGCAGGGTATGGACCGGATTGGTAACCGCCTGCCGTCTCGCTACCTGACCCACCAATCGCTCCCCGCTGCTGGAAAAAGCAACGACCGAAGGGGTTGTCCTGTTCCCTTCCACGTTGGTGATAACCTTGGGCTCGCCGCCTTCCATCACAGCGACACATGAATTTGTTGTTCCCAAATCAATACCAATAATTTTACCCATCTCAATATTCTCCTTACCTAACGGGATGAAGCATCCTTGTTATTCTTCAACATTACCCTTTGAAACCACAACCTTGGCCGCCCGGATAAGTCTGTCCTTAAACATGTACCCTTTCTGATATTCCTGAATAATCTGGTTTTCCGGCACGTCCGCACTGGCTTCCATGGCTACGGCTTCATGGAAATTCGGATCAAAGGGTTGCCCCTCACCGGCAAGAGGTTTTACCCCGAATTTTTCCAAGGTGGAAAGTAGCCCCTTGCAGGTCATTTCCACCCCGGCCAAAAGGGTATCGGCATCAGGGGAGGCATGGCACTGGCCAACGGCGCGTTCCAGATTATCAAGGAAGGGAAGCAGCTCCCGCAGGATATTTTCTTCTGCATACTTGAACGCGGATTCCCGCTCACGCTGCATTCTTTTCCTGAAATTATCCTGTTCAGCCGCCAAGCGCAGCAGCTTATCCTCAAGCTCCCGGTTTCTTTCCAACGCCTTTTCCAACTGAACCGAGAGATCTTCCGCCTCGGTCGTGATCTGTTCTTCTCCTGAGCTGGGCTGCTCAAGAACCTCTTCATTTTTTTCTTCTTGCTCCGTCACCTGTATCTCCTTTCCTGCGCAATGACCCCATCCGGGGGTTCTCTGCGAATCGGGCTGTATCCATTTGCAATAACTTGATTTTTCCAAGCAATTTCAAGTTGGTGACCAACAATAAGTATGCTCTTTTTCATTGTCAAGACAACAGCCGGGAATTGTCGAATGACGAAAAAATCGGGTCACCGACAGAAATTTCATCTAACTGGTTGTTTTTGCGTTATGCCGAGGGGCATTGTCCTGTATTCCCCCGAGGACATGGATTCGTCATTAATAAAAAATTTTAGACATCCACGAAATCACCGATAATGAGAGTAGCAGATACTCGGTACTCTTTTGAAACAGCAGGATCAATGCCAATGCGCCTCAGAATAACTCTTCCTCTCTCGTTGCTCGTTTTTCTTATTGCTGCAGCCAGCAGCGCGGATATGCGCCCGATCAAAAAACTTCGCCCCGGAATCCCCCCCTATGCCGTGGCTGAAAAGATTGCCCGGCACAACGATCAGGTCGTGGCCAGCAGGCTTGCGGACGAGCCCCTTAAGTTACCGGGCACCCCGCACATGACCTGGCTGGCGGATTGCGATGCCCGGGTGCAGGCAACCCTGTTCTATCCTGACCCGGTTGACACCATTTATGCGGTGAGAAATCCGGGCAATCAATTCTCGCTCTCCGCCGGCGCCATTGATTACGGAGTCAACGAACTCCATACCCCGGTGCTGCTTATCACCGGCAACACCAACAGCGACAGCCTCCGCCTTTTCGCAAAAGGGTATACCCATCTGGGCGCAGACCTGCGCCATGACCTGGACTCCCTGCGACTTTCCCTGGGGACAAATGCGCCAGGCTCTGGAGCAATGGCAAGACCAGAAACCGTACTGGTGGAAAAGAATGTCGATTTCCAAGTAGCCACGGCCATGAAGCGCTACGCCCAACGAATAGAAAGCGGCAGGCTGGTGGTGATCGGGGCAGTGATCGATCTGAACAATCGTTACGGATACGGACTCAATCGCCTGATCATTATCAATATCAACAGTGAAATCGACCCGGAACGATTACGGGCCATGCACCACCTCATCCGGCTGGACAAACGACTGCTCGGCCTGGTTGGCCGGAAACCTTGGGCAGAGGAAAACACCGAGTCCTTGGCCACCCCTCCCTCGCGCAAAGCACCTTCCAAGAAATCGAGCAAAAAGAAATCCGCTCTAAAGAAATAACCCCAAGAGGCTTCGGCCTTGCCTGCGTCCCAGAACCCACCACAAAAAAACCCCCTGGACGGGATTTCCGTCCAAGGGGCCTTAAGACAACAACGAAATATTCAGCGTCTTAGCAGCCGAAAGCCTTCTGCAACGGCGGAACGGTCTGTTTCTTGCGGCTCATCATGCCGTTTACCCACATGGCGTTGTTTGCAATCTTGCCACCGAAAGCCTGCTCGATAACTGCGGGCTCCTCGGAAACAACCAGCAGATCGGTGCCCTCTTTCACAACATCGGTGAGCATGAACAGTACGGAATGACGGCCATCCTTCTTGAGATCCTCGAGAGCCTTGTACAGGTCGGCACGAATGCCGGCAACCTGCTCAAGGGTGGCGAGCTCGAGCTGGCCAATACCAACCTTCTTGCCGTTCATGTCAAAATCCTTGTAGTCACGGAAAACGAGATCCTTCATGGGGATACCGTCGATGGAAGACTTCGCCTTCAACATCTCCATGAACAGCGCATCGGTGTCGGCAACGCCGGCGATGTCTTTCAGGGCAGCAACCGCAGCCTTGTCAGGAGCGGTACAGGTGGGGGACTTGAAATTTACGGTATCGCTCAGGATGGCGGAAAGCATGGCACCGGCAATATCCTTGGGCAGAGCGACATTGTTGTTTTTGTACATTTCGTACAATACGGTGCAGGTGCAACCAACCGGCTGGGCATTGAATACAATCGGATTGTTGGTGGTGATATCACCAATCTTGTGATGATCAACAATGGCAACAACCTCGGCATCCTTGATGTTTGCCGGAGCCTGACCGATATCACTGAAATCCACCAAGGCAACCTTCTTGCCAGCAGCATCCATCATGGTCTGGGGCGCGGCAAGACCGAAATTCTTGAGGACGGTGGTGCTCTCGGGGTTCAGCTTATCTGCCTCAATCTGCATGCAGGCAATGGCGTCAGTGCCGGTTGCCTTCAGATAATGTGCATAAGAAATGGCGGCGGCAATGGAATCGGTATCGGGATTTGAATGGCCAACAACACATACTGACATGGTGATCCTCCTTAAAATTTTTTATTGAACCAAAAACATCCTGGTCTGACTCCAGAACAATGATCTCTCTGGAACCAGAAAAAATATGCTCTCTTCTTACAAAATATGCAAAAACTAAAGACAATTAAAACTCGGCAAGAATAGTGCTATTAGAATAGAGAGTCAAGAGGAAAGACACAGGGGTAACGACAATCCGACCGAGACTACCCATGACGACCTAACACCTTAATATAACGATAAAATTGCAACAAAAAATACCCCAGCAGGGTTTTGTCTTGCCCCTCAACCCCTTTTTATGTAACTATTTAAAAAAGAACTGATTTCTCCTGAAGGCAAACACTGACACCGGCAGAACTAACACCATGGAAGAAAAAGAAGCTTATTTCAAAAAAACAGAAGAGCCGAAGCCAGCCAAAGCCCAAAAACCGCACAAAATCTTGGTCGCAGAGGATAATCCCGTGGTGCGCAAGGGCTTGAACAACTTCCTGGTGAAATGGGGATACGAACCGATTGAGGCGGATAATGGCGATACCGCATGGAACGCTCTAGAAACCGACCCCGCCATAAGAATTGCCATCCTGGACTGGAACATCCCCGGCCTCAGCGGTATGCAGGTCTGCCAACGCATCCGGACGCGCACGGATGGCCCCTATGTCTACACGGTCATCTTCAGCGCCCGCAGCTCCATTGAGGAACAGGTTCTTGCCCTGGAAGGCGGGGCCGATGACTATCTGGTCAAACCCGCCAAACCATCATTGCTTCGAGCAAGGCTTGGGGTTGGCCTGCGGATTCTGAACCTACTGGATGCCTCCAAACCCGCCTCGGCCAAATAAAAAACGTCCATGACCCATCATAAGGATGTGGTACTGTTCGATTTGGACGGCACACTCGTTGACAGCCTCACCGACCTGGCCGATTCCATGAATCGTGTTCTGACACAACAGGGGCTTCCCCCTCATCCGACACAATCCTACCGCTATTTTGTCGGAGACGGGATAGGCAATCTTGTCCAGCGTGCCCTGCCTGAAAAGGCCCGACTACCGGAAATTATTGAAGAGTGTGTTCGAAAGATGCGGCAGGAATATGCCTCGCACTGGGGTGACACAACAAAACCCTATCCCGGCATTGCGGAGTTGCTCGACACGCTTTCAACCCGGGGGATAGCCTTGGCAATCCTGTCCAACAAGCCTGACGAGTTAACCCAGGAGGTCGTCAGGACACTTCTGCCGGGCTGGCATTTTGCTGCAGTTGCAGGAGCCAGGGATTCAATCCCCAGAAAACCAGACCCTGCAGGGGCATTGCGCATCGCCAGCCTGCTGCATCGTGATCCCGCAAATTTTCTTTATCTGGGTGACACCAACACCGACATGCAAACAGCCCGGGCTGCCCGAATGTATGCCGTTGGGGCGCTTTGGGGTTTTCGCACTGCGGCCGAGCTGAAAGAGAATGGCGCCCAGTCCTTGCTTTCCGTTCCCCTTGAGCTGTGTCCTTTACTGGAACACCGCCCCCTAATTTAAAAAAATCCCCAGGCCGAAGCAATGCTCGTGCCCGGCACAAGGGAATGGACGTTAGGCGTTGAGCCGCTCTGCTTCTTTTGTCTTGCGAATCTCACAGGCAATCTGGAACGCTTTTTCTTTGCCGTTTTTATTCACGGAAACGGAGGTCTTGCCCTGCTTGCCAAGACGATTTACCCAGCTCACTTCATAACGATTCAGTTTCTCGTTAAAACGGACCCCGACAACACCGGTGGTGGTATTACTCACAGTGACAAGATGTTTGTCGGTGCGGACTTTCCCCAGCTTTATTTCCATGGTATCCCGCCAGGTAAGCGCCGCCAGCAGACTTGAATAGCGGCCGCCGCATTTGCCATCGGAAAAAAACTTGGAATGCGTTGTTCCTTGAAAACGAACCCGCACATACCAGCCGTGTGTGCGCTTATCTTCCTGATCTATCCGTGCCACATCCTTGTGTTTTTCAAGCATAACCTTCTTCGCCATAACTACTCACCTCGCACAGGTTCAAAACCAATGAAATACCATGGCCAACGTTTCCATTGACAACACGGCCCCCCCTGCGCCAAATACTCTTTTTTTTACAGATGCCTTGATAAGAACAAAGAAACAACAAGATTCTTCAACGAAGCCTCTGTTTATATCCAATTCAGTATTTTTTTGCAAGTCGTAGCAGAGGGCTGTTTTTCACCACGCCCCATTTATTAAATATATCCTTTAAAAACAACTTGTTAAATTATGACTGCATTGACTGCGCTCTTTCTCACGCACTCTTTTCGATACAATTCCGAACGGACCATGCAACCGACTTCTTCTTTTTCCCCCCACAAGCTGGTATATAAAAACCTCCTGGTGCTCAGCCAGTCGGGGCAAAAAAACAACCAGCCCTTCATGGTGCTGCAATTGACTCGGGCAAACGCACGAACCGGGAACATTTGCCGTCGTGCCCATCTTCCCCCCATAATAATCAAAGGCCACCCATGACACCCACTGCGGAAAAATTTATCGCCCTCATTGAGATTATCACCCGACTCAGGGCCCCGAATGGCTGCCCTTGGGATAGAAAGCAGACCCCCCAAAGCTTCAAGCAGTACCTGGTCGAAGAAACCCACGAACTGCTTGAGGCAATCAACGACGACGACCCCAGCCACATCTGCGAGGAACTCGGGGATCTCCTTTTCCAGGTCATCTTTCTCAACAATCTCTACCAGGAAAAAAACCTCTTCACCCTGCTCGATGTCATTGACTCCATCACAACCAAGATGGTCCGCCGCCACCCCCATGTATTCGGTAATCAAACCATCGAATCGGAACAGGAGTTGCGTCAGCAATGGCAGACAATAAAAAACCAGGAAAATGAGCGAAAGGGACACCCCCGCCATCCTCTGGACTCCATCCCCAAAAGCCTTCCGGCCCTGCGCAGGGCGCAACGCGTCGCAGACCGGGTTGCCCGGGAGGGTTTTGACTGGCCGGACCTTGCCTCCGCTTTAGGTAAAGTTGACGAGGAATTCGCGGAATTGCATCACGCCTTTGCCCATGGCTCACGGACAGACATTAGAGAGGAGTTGGGCGATCTCCTCTTTGCCCTCACGGTTCTGGCGAGAAAGGCTGATATCGATGGGGAAGATGCCCTCCACGAGGCAACGACCAAGTTCTCGCGCCGTTTTCTTACCCTGGAAAAGATCATGAGTAAACAAGGACAACAGTTTGTTGACCTTGCCCCGGAGGCGCTTCTTCTGATCTGGCAGCAGGCCAAATCAGAAGCGGACACAGCCCCAGAAAACAATTGACAAACAAACGGTTAATTGCTATCAATCGCGATTGTTTTTTTAATATTTTTTCCCACATACCTTCTTGCTCTTCGCATGAAACGCAAAAAGCAAGGGCCAAATGACCACAAGGAGGAATCAATGCGCAGGTACGAGACAATTATCATTGTCAAGCCGGGGGCCGGAGAAACGGAATTCTCTGCGGTATCCGACAAAGTAACAGGAACAGTCGAAAGTTTTGGCGGACTCATTGTCAGAACCGACAGATGGGGCCTGAAAAAATTGGCATACCCCATCAAGAAAGAAGTCCAGGGCGACTTTCTCTATGTTGAATACGCCGGAGTGCCCGATGGCGTCAAGGAAATGGAACGTCTCCTCCGGATTGATGACCGGGTGCTGAAGTTCATGACCGTAAAAACCCAGGACGTATTCACCCCTGATGCCCCTAAGGCAGAAGAGCCGGAAGCCACCCCTGCGGATACAGACGAAGAAGCCTCTGAGTAGTTTTTCCGCCTGTCGCGATTAAACTATACATATATCGAACCAGAAAAGAGGAAAAGAACATGGTTATCAAGAAAAAGAAGATTTTCAACCGTCGCAAGGTCTGCCGCTTCTGCACGGACAAGAGCCTGATGATTGACTATAAGGATGTTAAAACCCTTCGCAATTTTGTGACGGAACGCGGCAAGATTATCCCGCGTCGCATCTATGGCAACTGCGCTCACCACCAGAGGCAGCTCACCGAGGCAATCAAGCGTGCGCGCCAGATTGCCCTGTTGCCGTATGCCGGTCAGGCCCAACAGTAAGTAGGAACCAGTCAGGAATCGTGTTTTTACGCGCAGGAGCAAACAGACAGACAGAGACCATCGGGGCTATCGCTATCACCGCCCTCATTTTCACGGTGCCGGCAATTATTCCCGGCCTTGAATGGCTCCACTGCCTGATGCCTTTGCCCGTATACTACTTCCTGGCCCTGTATGGCCAGAAACAAGGGACAGTTATTCTTGCCTGGGCTCTTGGCATTGCCGGCAGCTTCTCTTTATGGGCCGGCACCATCTCGGGGCTGATTTTTTCACTCTCCCTCCTGCCTGTTGGCTTTATTCTTGCCAAGGCAGACAGGGAAAACGAGCCCGTTCAGCGTGCAGGGATAAAGAGTGTTGGCTATCTCGTCCTGGCCTGGCTCGTCTCTGGCTGGCTGCTCAGTTTGGCAACCCAGAGCAATACCTATCTTGACTTGCGGCAAAGTCTGGATGAGGGTTTTGAAGCAACCTTTACCTTGTATAGGGACTCAGGACATTTCCCAGCTGGCGACCTTGAAGAAATCAAGGTGTTTATTGGCCAGCTCAGGGAACAGGTGGCTCGGCTTTTTCCGGCCCTGCTCCTGACCTCGATCATCTGCACCGTCTGGTTGAACATCGTTGTCGGCCAATGGTTGCTGAAGAAAAAAGACTCTTCCCGGACAAAGCGGGAAGATTTAAAAAACTGGCGGCTCCCGGAATTACTGGTCTGGCCGGTTATAGTAGCAGGTATCGCACTTCTTGTTCCGGAAGAACGGTTCAATACCCTGGGCTTAAATCTGGGGTTGGTGCTCCTGGTCCTGTATCTCTCGCAAGGGTTGGCGATTATCTCAAGCATGATGCGGAGATGGTCTCTGCCGCTGGCGATCAGGGCGATAACATACACTTTGCTGTTCCTGCAGGTTTACGGCATCGCATTTGTTGCCGCCCTCGGACTGGCTGATGTTTGGCTTGATTTCAGAAAGCCGCGGCTCAAAAAAGACGCGGATGACACCTCGGTGTCCTAGCCGTTGCAACACGATAATGTCGGCATCTGGATGGCCAGACGACATAAGGAACCGTTACAAAAACGCATTGGCTTTTTCGTAACGTCCCCTAAAAATAAACACTATGAAACTGGAGCCTTTTTCAGGGTCTTCATTTTTCAGAAATAATGAATCCCGGCAAGGCCTGGATTCAACCGGAGGTACACCATGGAACTCATTTTAAAAGAAACCATTGACACTCTTGGCGAGGAAGGCGATGTTGTTAAGGTGAAGAACGGCTATGGCCGCAACTTCCTAATTCCTCGTCGTCTTGCAGTGCCTGCCACAAAGTCAAACCTTACCATCCTGGAGAAGGAAAAGGCTGCCATCGTGGCAAGAAAGAAAAAACAGCGTGACGAAGCGGAAGCTCTGGCCAAGAAGGTCGCCGGTGCTACGGTGGTTATTGCCCATCGTTCCGGGGACGACAACAAGCTCTTCGGCTCCATTACCTCCGCTGAGATTGCAGAAAAACTCGCCGCTCTGGGTATCGAGATCGACAAGAAAAGGATCATTCTTGACGAACCCATCAAGACCTTGGGCGTCACCATGGTTCCGGTGAAGATCGGCTACCAGATTTCTGCGGAAATCACGGTTGAAATCGTTCCCCTGGCCGCGGAATAATCCATAGTCCCGCACACAGAAGGCAGACCAGGGCTCCGGCATGTATTCCGGATAGTCCCGGACTTTGTCCCTGGAATAACGCAGGATAACCGAAGGGGGGCGTAACCCGCCCCCCTCCATTACAGCCAACGATACTCCATGGAATCCGGACCAGGCCCTTCCAGCACCCACCGTCTACCCCCGCAGAATCTTGAAGCCGAGCAATGCGTTCTCGGCTCAATCATGCTGCAACAAGGCGCCATGCCCAAGGCGGCAGAAATTCTCACCGAAGAAGATTTCTACCGCGACGCGCACAAGCACATCTTTTCCGCCATGATCTCCCTATTTGATCGCGGCGAACCCCTTGATCTCATCACCATTTCCAACGTCCTGAGAGACAACAACCGGTTGGAGGCAATCGGCGGCCCCAGCTACCTTGCCAGCCTCACCGACATTGTCCCGGTCGCAGCAAACATCGGACATTACGCGAGAATAGTGCGGGAAAAAGCCATTCTCCGCAGGCTCATCCAGACCGGCACCGAGATCGCCGGCCGCTGCTACGAAGAACAGGATGATATCGACGGCCTCCTGGATGACGTGGAAACCACCGTTTTTGAGATCTCCCGGGCCAAGAGCGGCCAGTCCTACCACTCGCTCAAGACCGTCATTTCCAGCACCTTCAAATACATCGAACAGCTCTACGAACGCAAGGAGCACATCACCGGCGTTCCCACCGAATACCATGATTTCGACAAGATGACCGCAGGCTTGCAACGCTCGGATCTCATCATCCTGGCCGGCCGTCCCAGTATGGGCAAAACCGCCCTGGCCGTCAACATGGTGCAGAACGCCGCTCTGCTCCACAAGGTACCGGTGGCGCTGTTCAGCCTGGAGATGTCAAAGGAGCAGCTGGGCATGCGGATGCTCTGCTCCATCAGCCGGGTTGACGCCCAGCGGTTGCGGACCGGCTTTCTCAAGGAACAGGACTGGCCCAAGCTTACCCGGGCGGTGGGGATGCTTTCCGAAGCCCCTATCTATATCGACGACACCCCGGCCATCACGGTGCTGGAGATGCGGGCCAAGTGCCGGCGGCTGAAAACCGAACACAACATCGGCATGGTGGTGGTCGATTACCTGCAGTTGATGCGGGGCAAAGCAAACTCCCAATCCCGCGAACAAGAAATCAGCGACATCTCCCGCTCGCTCAAGGCCATGGCCAAGGAGCTCAGCATTCCGGTCATCGCCCTTTCCCAGCTCAACCGCAGCCTGGAAAGCCGCCCCAACAAACGGCCCCAGCTTTCCGATCTGCGCGAATCGGGCGCCATCGAGCAGGATGCCGACCTGATCATCTTCATCTATCGGGATGAGGTGTACAATAAGGCGGAAGACAACCCGAGAAAGGGCATTGCCGAGGTCATCATCGGCAAGCAGCGTAATGGCCCCACCGGCACCGTGGAGCTGGCCTTTCTTGACCGCTTCACCACCTTTGAAAATCTTGCCCAACATAATTTTCCCCCAACAGAATAAACAAACAGGGCTAAAAACTTATTGCCGACCACGGAGCAACACACCCCAGGGCGAAGCAATCAGGGCTTAAGCACTGAAAAATCGGATCTACGAACATGAAATACGATTTTAAGGCCATTGAAGACAAATGGCGCTCCCATTGGCTTGACAACTCCACCTACCGGGCAAGCGAAGATCCAACCCGGCCCAAATATTATCTCCTGGAGATGTTCCCCTACCCCTCCGGCCGCATCCACATGGGCCATGTCCGCAACTACACCATCGGCGACGTGGTCGCCCGCTACAAACGGATGAAGGGCTTCAACGTCCTCCACCCCATGGGTTGGGACGCCTTCGGATTGCCCGCCGAGAATGCGGCGATCAAGCACAATACCCATCCTGCCAAGTGGACCTACGAAAACATCGACTACATGAAGAAACAGCTGCAGCGCATGGGCTTCAGCTACGACTGGGACCGCGAGATAGCCACCTGCAACGACAAATACTACCGCTGGGAACAGCTGCTCTTCATCAAGATGTACGAAAAGGGGTTGGTTTACCAGAAGGTGACCACGGTCAACTGGTGCGAGACCTGCCAGACGGTGCTTGCCAACGAGCAGGTTATCGACGGCGCTTGCTGGCGCTGCGACAATGCCGTGCTGCCTCGTGAGATGAACAGCTGGTTTTTCAAGATCACCGATTATGCCGAGGAACTGCTGTCTGGATGCGACACGCTTACGGGTTGGCCGGAAAAGGTCCTCACCATGCAGCGCAACTGGATCGGCAAGAGCGTGGGGGCCGAGGTCAACTTTCCCATCGAAAACTCCGCAAACACCCTCACCATCTTCACCACCCGACCGGATACGATCTTCGGCGCAACCTTCATGTCCATCGCCCCTGAGCATCCCCTGGCAGCTGAGTTGAGCGCAGGCACTCCCCAGGAAGAGGCGGTCAAAGAATTCGTTGCCCGGATCAAGATTGAAAAACAGCGGCAGAAACCGGAAGACGAGATAGAAAAGAAGGGGGTCTTCACCGGCGGCTACTGCCTCAATCCCTTCACCGGCACAAGGCTGCCGGTGTATGTTGCAAACTTCGTCCTCATGGAATACGGGACCGGCGCGGTTATGGCGGTGCCCGCCCATGACCAGCGCGATTTCGAGTTCGCTCGCAAATACGGGATCGAGATCAAGGTCGTCATTCAGCCGGAAGGCGGATCCCTTGTGGCTTCAGCCATGAGCGAGGCCCATGACGGGGCAGGCACCCTGGTCGAATCCGGCGAATTCACCGGCCTGGATTCGGAAAAGGCCAAAGAAGCTATCACGGCGGCGGCGGCAGCAAAGGGCTTCGGCTGCCAGCGCACCACCTTCCGCTTACGCGACTGGGGCATCTCCCGCCAGCGTTACTGGGGCGCACCCATTCCCATGCTCCACTGCGCCCATTGCGGGATAGTGCCGGTCCCGGAAAAAGATCTTCCCGTCAGCCTGCCCACCGATGTCCAGTTCGACAAATCCGGCAAATCGCCGCTCCACACCCTGGAAAGCTTCTACCAGACCAGCTGTCCTCTCTGCAACGGTCCGGCCCGACGCGAAACAGACACCATGGACACCTTTGTCGAGTCCTCCTGGTATTTTGCCCGCTACGTTTCCCCCCGCTGCACCGACGGCGTCCTGGATAAGGCAAAGGGTGACTACTGGCTACCGGTGGATCAGTACATCGGCGGGGTGGAACATGCGATCCTCCACCTGTTGTACTCCCGTTTTTTCACCAAGGTTCTGCGCGATCTCGGCTACCTTTCCATCGACGAGCCTTTCACCAACCTGCTCACCCAGGGGATGGTCATCAAGGACGGCACCAAGATGTCCAAGTCCAAGGGCAACGTGGTGGATCCCAATGATCTCGTGGAAAAATACGGGGCCGACACGGTCCGCTTGTTCAGCCTCTTCGCCGCCCCACCGGAACGGGATCTTGAATGGAGCGATCAGGGGGTGGAAGGGGCCTACCGCTTTTTGAACCGGATCTTTCGCTTGGTCGACGAAAACCTCGAGGTCTTTGCAAAACCAGCTGCTGGACTGCCGCAGGAGATGAACGCAGCCAGTACCGCCCTGCACCGGAAAACCCATCAGACCATCCGCAAATTCGGGGCCGATATCGAGGCAAAATTCCATTTCAACACCGCCATCAGCGCGGTGATGGAACTCACCAACACCCTGTACAGCCTTGTCGGAGACGAGACCAGCGCCCCCCCCGATCCCGCGGTAATCCGCGCAGCCATCGAAGCGATGCTTGCCCTGCTCTCCCCCATGGTCCCGCACCTTACCGCCGAGCTCTGGGAAATGACAAAACATCCCACCCCCCTTGCCGAAGTGCTCTGGCCGGAGTACGATGACGAAGCGATCAGGGAGGAGACGGTCACCATCGTCGTTCAGGTCAAGGGCAAGGTGCGCAGCCAACTCCAGGTTGCCCCGGGCACCAGCGACGGGGACTTGGAACAGATGGCCCTGGCCGATGAAAAGGTGCAAAAATTCCTGGAAGGAAAACCGGTGCGCAAGGTGATTGTTGTGCAAAACAAGCTGATCAATATTGTAATCTAGAGTGACGCCAGACATCCACGGAACCAGCCCATGAAAATGTTTAGCCTAAAAAACTTGAGCCTGCTGCTTCTCCTGTTGATTGTTGCCGGATGCGGCTACCACAATCCCAACATGCTGCCGCCGGACAAACAGGGCAGGATCGTCAAGCTCTATGTCCCTCTCTGGGCAAACCCGACCAATGAACTCCGGCTTGCCTCCGACATCCACAATGGTTTGCAGGACTGGCTCGGGCAAAGCAAGCAGTTCACCCTGGTGAACAGCTCCGGAGAGGCGGATTATGTCTTAAACGGCAAGATCAACTCGGTGAGTTATACCGGTCGTGCCTACGACGCCAAAGACCGTGCCCTGGCGCTCATTGCCACCCTGAGCACTGGCTACACCCTTACCGATACCCGCACCGGCAAATCCGCCTGGCAGTCCGGCTTTGCCTTAACGGAAACCTATTCGCTCCAGACCGATGCCCACAAAAAACAGGCTCTGGACACCCTGGTGGACAAACTGGCCGAGGATATTTATATCCGCCTTTACAGCGCCATCAGCCGGTATGAAAAGAACAAGGCCCGGTTGAAAAACTAAACGCTGTGCGCTGTCTATCGTCTGCATAATTTTAATGAGCAATCTCACGCCAGGAAAGGTATATAGGCCGTGGCAATAAAATAACCGTGCCCTTCAAAATTGCTTGGACGGCATAAGGAGCCGTAAGACCTCACAGTCAACGGTGATGGTTATTCCGCAACGGCTCCTAAAAAAGTTTTGTAATCGTCCTTACCCCCGTAATCACATCACCCTACAATCAGCAGCATCAGAACCTGGAGGTCCCCATGCCATCCCGCAGAGAACTTGCCAATGCCATCCGCGCCCTGAGCATGGATGCCATCCAGAAAGCCAAATCAGGTCATCCCGGCGCGCCCATGGGCATGGCCGACATTGCCGAAGTATTATGGAACGATTTTCTGAGCCATAATCCCGCCAACCCCAAATGGGCCAACCGCGACCGTTTTGTCCTTTCAAACGGCCACGGCTCCATGCTGCTCTATTCCCTGCTCCACCTCACCGGCTACGACCTGCCCATCGAGGAGATCAAAAACTTTCGCCAACTCCACGCCAAAACCCCGGGCCACCCGGAATACGGCTACGCCCCTGGGATCGAAACCACCACCGGCCCCCTGGGCCAAGGCATAGCCAATGCGGTGGGCATGGCCATCTCCGAAAGAACCCTGGCAGGTCAGTTCAACCGCCCGGGCCATACGGTAATCGACCACCACACCTATGTCTTTCTGGGCGATGGCTGCATGATGGAGGGGATTTCCCACGAAGCCTGCTCCCTGGCCGGCACCCTGGGCCTGGGCAAACTTACCGCCCTGTACGATGACAACGGCATCTCCATCGACGGCGAGGTTGAGGGGTGGTTCACCGACAACACCCCCATGCGCTTTCGCGCCTACGGCTGGCATGTGATCGAAGACGTGGACGGCCATGACGGCGAGGCGGTCAAAAAAGCCCTTGGTGAGGCAAAGGCTGTCACCGACAAACCATCGCTCATCTGCTGCAAGACCGTGATCGGCTGGGGCTCCCCCAACAAGCAGGGCAAGGAAGACTGCCATGGCGCGCCCCTGGGTGACGCGGAGATCGCCCTGGTCCGTGAGACCATCGGCTGGCCCCACCCCGCCTTTGAGGTTCCGGCCGAGATCTATGGTGGCTGGAACGCCAAAGACAAGGGCGCTGCCCGTGAGGCGGAATGGAACAGCCGTTTCACTGCTTACAAAGCAGCGCACCCAGAACTGGCCGCAGAACTTGATCGGCGTCTTTCCGGCAAGCTCCCGGCCGATTGGCAGGCGAAGGCCGGGGCATATATCGACTCCGTCAACGCCAAGGGAGAGAAGGTCGCCACCCGCAAGGCCTCCCAGAACTGCCTCAACGGCTATGGCCCGTTGCTCCCTGAATTCCTCGGCGGCTCGGCGGATCTGGCCGGCTCCAATCTGACCATCTGGTCCGGCAGCAAGGGCATCCAGAAAGATGTCGGCGGCAATTACATCTATTACGGGGTCCGCGAATTCGGCATGGCGGCGATCGCCAACGGCATCGCCCTGCACGGCGGCTTCATCCCCTACACCGCCACCTTTCTGATCTTTTCCGAATACGCCCGCAATGCCCTGCGCATGGCGGCGCTCATGAAACAGCGCTCTATCTACGTCTTCACCCACGACTCCATCGGTCTGGGCGAGGACGGCCCCACCCACCAACCGGTGGAGCAAGCGGCAACCCTGCGGATGATCCCGAACATGGGAGTCTGGCGCCCTTGTGACGCGGTAGAAACGGCAATAGCCTGGAAGGTCGCGATCGAGCGGGGCACCGGCCCCACCTGTCTGCTGCTTTCCCGGCAGAACCTCCCCCACCAGCCCCGCTCCGCCGAACAGCTGGCCGATATCGCCAAGGGCGGCTATGTCCTGCTCGATTGCGGCGGCTCCACACCGGATGCCATCCTCATCGGTACCGGCTCCGAGGTCGAGCTTGCGGTAGCGGCAGCCAAGGAGCTTACCGCCAAGGGCAAGAAGATCCGGGTTGTATCCATGCCCAGCACCGATTGCTTTGAAAGCCAGAGCAAGGAATACCGGCAATCCGTGCTGCCGGATTCAGTCGAGGCCCGGGTCGCCATCGAGGCCGGAGTCACCGGCGGTTGGTACCGCTATGTCGGCACCAAGGGCAAGGTCATCGGTATCGACCGCTTCGGCGAATCCGCCCCGGCAGAGCAACTGTTCCCCTACTTCGGCTTTACCACGGAACATGTGGTGCAGGCCGTCGAAGAGGTTTTATAAAACCAGGCCGGAAAACGGCACGGTTCCAGAAACAGGTGCTTCGACAAGCTCAACACGAACGGAAATCAATGCGTCAAGATTTTCTGCGTTCGTGTTGAGCTTGTCGAAGCACTTTTCTTATGAGTCCATCAATCTTGCCCCTTTTATCTTGAGTCTCACCTCCATGTTTTCCATCGGCCCCCTCCGCCTCGACAACCCTTTCATCGCCGCCCCTCTGGCCGGATACAGCGATCTCGCCTTCCGCCTGCTCTGTCGGGAATTCGGCGCGTCCTTATGCTTTTCGGAGATGATCAGCTGCCACGGCCTCCATTACCGGCAGCAGAACACCCTGGACTTGCTCAGAACCGTACCGACTGAGCGTCCCGTGGCCATGCAGCTTTTTGGCAGTGAGCCGGAGCTCATGGGTGAGGCGGCGGCCATCCTTGCTGAATACCCCATTGACTGCATCGACATCAACATGGGCTGCCCGGCAAGGAAGGTCATCAAAAAAGGGGCGGGCTGTTACCTCATGAAACTCCCTTCCCTGGCGGCGAAGATCATTCGGGCTGTAGTGCAGGGTTCTTCTCTGCCGGTGACGGTCAAGTTCCGCTCCGGCTGGGACCACAAGACCATCACCGCCTGCGATTTCGCCAAAATGGCCGAGGACAACGGGGCCGCAGCGATCACGGTCCACGCCCGGACCTGGAGCGACGGTTTCAGCGGCACCGCGGACTGGCGGATCATCCACCAAGTGAAAGAGGCGGTTTCCATCCCGGTGATCGGCAACGGCGATGTCCAGTCCCATGGTGATGGGCTACGGATGCTGGCGGAAACCGGCTGCGACGGGGTGATGATCGGCCGGGCTGCCCTGGGTGCGCCCTGGATCTTTTCCGCCGATGCGCCGGAAATCCCCTCCCTGGCCTTCAGGATTGCAGCCCTGAACCGCCACCTGGCCCTCATCGCAAAGCATCAGCCCAACACCCCGCCCTCCCAGATCAAAAACCATGCTGGGAGGTATTTCAAGGGGGTGGTGGGCGGAGCTGAAATCAGACGCCAAATATTCAACCAGACCTCCTATGCCGCCCTGAAAGAGCTCATTGCCTCTTTTGCCAACCTCCCGCCCACCGAATAACATTCCGCATTTCTCACCTCAGCCTTCCGTTGACGCGGACATATCCTTTATGTACACTGGCCTCAGTCAAGTATCAGCAGAACACGAACCAACCCCAACGGCATAACAATGGTGGAATGGAATAAACATGAGCGGACCTTCCCCCAGCCTCACGCCTGAATGCTCTTCTTCTCAAGTGCTCCCCAAAAGGTTACTGGCCGGATTGCTCTTCTCTGTCGTTGTTCTGTTCTTTGCCCAATCGGCTCTTGCCGCCATCTCCTTCCGTGCCGCTAGTTCAGCCAGCGCAGTCTCCAGCATCACCTATGTGGGCTCCGGCAACGCAGCAACTTCAAACAATGGCAGTGTGACCGCATCATTACCAACCGGCCTACAGGCCAACGACCTGCTTCTCTGTCTGGTGGAGTCCCACGATACAGTGGCGCACAGTATCACCGGCTGGCAGACGCTTTATTCCCTAACCGGTACAGCCCATCGCGCTTCGCTCTTTTACAAGATTGCCACAGCCTCGGAATCAAACCCAACCATCACTCACAGCAATGGGAATAGCATTATTGCTCAATGTGCCGCTTTTCGCGGGGTGGACACGGCAAACCCCTTCGATGTGCCATATGCCGCACAATATTCCGCCTCGGATCTCACCGTGGAAACCGGCAACATCACCACCGCTTCTTCTGGTGATCTGATCCTCTTTTCTGCCCATATCGCCAATAACCCCAGCAGTTTGAACATATCGACCGATGGCGGACTCAGCTGGACACAGTCCTTTTATTCAAGAACCAGTGCCGGCAATGACTCCGCCATCGGTCTTTTCTCTGCAACCCAGCCTGCGCCCGCTTCTCTCGGCCCATTGCAGGCAACCGCCCAAAACCAGGCGGGGGAAAGCCACGGCGCCTTACTCGCCCTCAAGTCCATCACCAGCCTGACGATCAATAAACCCACCGGCACCATCACCGACGATGTGATGATCGCCTCGATCACCACCACTCCCAGCACCATTACCGTCTCTGCTCCCGCAGGATGGACTCTGATCCGCAAAGTCACCCAGACCAATGCGACCTCCAGTGTGCTCTCCACCTACTACAAGGTGGTTGGAGCCAGCGACCCGGCAAACTACACCTGGACCTTTTCCAGCGGTGCACAAGGAGGCCCAATTGGCGGCATTGCCAGCTTCAGCGGCGTGGACACCACCTCTCCCGTCGATGCCGAAGCCGGCAATGCCACGGCCAGCTCCCTCACCCATACGGCACCGAGCATCACCACCACCGTGGCCAACGACATGCTCGTCACTCTTCACGAATTTGCCAGCGCCTCGACCTGGAGCCCGCCGGTCGGCATGACTGAAGCGATTGATTTTGCCTCACAGGCAACGCCCAATGCCAATGGGATCTCCATGGAGTTGAATTATGAAGCCCGGTCCGCTGTCGGCCCGACCGGCACGCGCAGCGCTACTACCTCCGCCAATGCCGACTCCGGGGCAACACAATCCATCGCATTAAAAGCCTCTCTGCTAACCTGCTTCACCGATGACTTCGAGCGGGCCGATGTCACCTCCACCGGCTACTGGATCGTGGCAAACGAAGGCGGCACCTTCGGCGACCCCAGAATCGTCAACGGTCGCCTGCGTCTTACCGATAATACCGGCGGGGCCTCGACCATGGCCGCCCTGCGCCAGCTCTTTCCCGCCGCCGGCAACAAAATCGTGATAGAGTTCGACCACTATGCCTACAACGGTTCCGGCGCAGACGGGATGTGCGTTGTGTTCTCCGACGCCTCCTTTGCCCCGGTGCCCGGCGCTTTTGGCGGTTCTCTGGGCTACGCACCCAAACAGGCCAGCGCCGGGGGCGACACCACCCATCCCGGCTTCACCGGGGGCTGGCTGGGCGTGGCCCTGGACGAATACGGCAACTTTTCCAATCCCACCGAAGGCCGCACCGGCGGACCGGGACAGCGCCCTGACTCGGTGGCCATTCGCGGCTCCGGGGCTCTCTATACCGGATACACCTACCTGGCAGGCACCACCACGCTCAGTCCGGGCATAGACAACACGGGGTCGTCTGCGCCTGCTCCGGGATATCGCTACCGGATTACCATCGACCATCTCGACGCCATCCATGCCTACACCTCGGTGGAACGCAACACCGGCAGCGGCTACACCTCACTCATTGCCCCCTTCGACGCAAAGGGGGCGGCAGGACAAGCCGCGGTCCCGATTAACTGGTATCTCTCTTTCACCGGCTCCACCGGCGGAGCCACCAATATCCATGACTTTGACAATCTCCGGGTTTGTTCTGCCCAACCCCAGCACGTGCCAACTTTGGATCATGTCCGCATCCTGCATGACGGCCAGGCGCTCACCTGCGCCGCAGAAGACATCATTCTGAAGGCCTGTGCCGATTCCAGCTGCTCTACCCTTTTTACCGGGGCGGTTACCGTAAACTTAGCCAATATCGGCGGGGCAAGCTGGTCATCCGATCCGGTCACCTTCAGCGGCGGACAAACCACGGTCACCCTCAGAAAAACGACCGCCGGAACCGTAACCCTCGGCGGCACCGTAACCTCCCCCGCCGCCGCCAATGCCACAGCGGTCTGCTACAATAGCGCGACCCAGAGCTGTTCTCTCACCTACACCGCCAGCTCCGCCTGTTTTGACGCAGTTGAGGTGGGCAGATCCGCCTCGACCCCCATCTACACCAAATTGGCAGGCACCGCTTTTTCCCTGGATGTTCTGTCCCTGGCCTCAGGTTTTCCCGATCAGGTTTCCGTTGCCCTGGTCGATCCAACTGCACCCAGCGGCAATTGCAGCGACTTCAATACCGGCCTGACACCGGAAGCGCCATACTCTTTCACCTTCTGGGATAACGGGCGGCACACCTTCAACTTCAACTACCCCTATGCGGCCCCCAACGCCAGGGTCCGCATCCGCAACACCAACACCAACCAATCGACCTGTTCTTCGGACAACTTTGCCATCCGTCCGCGACAACTGACGCTCTCCACCACAACCCCTCTGAACCCCGCCGCAAATACCCTCAAAGCAGGGGCAAACTTCAATCTCACCGCCAATTCCGGGGTCACCGCTGGCTACACCGGCACCCCGACCACCGATCCCAGCAAGGTCGTGGACCACAACAATGCAGCCATCGGGGCAAACACCCTGACCGGCGCTTTTGCTGCGGCAACCGGGGTCAGTGCCATCGGCACCTTTCAGTATCTGGATGTGGGGACCATTACTCTAAATGCCAACGCCGTCGTCGATGAGACCTTTACCGCCGTCGATCAGGTAACGGGCTTGGTCGGCTCCGTTGACCATGGATCCGGAGACTGCATCGCCAATAGCGCTTCTAACACCCCAGCGGTGGGAGTTTACGGCTGCAATATCGGAGGGACTGCCCTGGGGCCCCTAGGCCGCTTTTACCCCGACCACTACGAGGTTACGGCAGTCCTGAGCGGTGCCTGCAACCCTGAAACAGCCAATGAATTCACCTACATGGGCCAACCAGCCTTGGGCATAAACCTCGCTATCCAGGCCATGGCCAGCGCCGGGATAACCCCACTGTCCCGCTACACCAACGGCTATGCATCCTTGGCCGCCTTCAGCGTCAACGGCGACAACAACGGCACACCCATTGCCCCGCTCAACAACCGGCTGACCCCTGACCTGCCCGCCTTTCAATGGACCAGCGGCACCTATACCGGCTCCGGCACATACAGCTTCGACCGGGCCGCAAATCCGGATGGCCCTTTCGAAAACTTCACACTCCAAGTCACGGTCGCTGACGCCGATGGCGCACAAATTACCAGACGAAACGAAGTCGCTATTCCTGGAGCCACCACCGTACTGTCTCCCAACACCAAAATTCGCTATGGGCGGTTGCGACTCCCCAATGCCTTTGGTCCGGAAACCGCACCGCTCATCATGGCGCTCCGAGCCGAATATTTCAATGGTACCGGATTCGTCATCAATACTCTGGATAACTGCACCAGCCTGCCCCTGAACACCACGATATTCCTCAACAACCCGGCCACCGCCGGTGGGGCAGAACAGCCAGGGACCACCGCTATGATCGTTGGCGCCGCGACCACCTCGGCAGTCATGACCAACGCTCCCTTTGTAAGCGGCAATGCAGGCCTCTCGTTTACTGCGCCCGGCGCTACCAATGTTGGTTTTGTGAATATACGCGCCGATGTATCAGCCTACCCCTGGCTGCAAATCGACTGGGACAACAACGGCAGCCTTGACCCCGACCTTAACGCCCGGGTCAATTTTGGCATCTATCGCGGCAACGACCGGATCATCAACTGGCGGGAGATCATCCGTTGACCATGGCCACGATTCTTTACCCAGACCAAACAAACCGCCAGCGCGGCTTCACCCTGATCGAGTTGATCATGATCATTGTCATCCTCGGCATTCTTTCCGCTGTGGTCTATGTGCGGTGGCCCGTCGGCTTGGAGGAAGAGGCTGCGACAAAAGAATTCAAACGGGCAGTACGCTATGCCCAGCACAAGGCCATGACCAGACAGTTTACCAACAATGCCGCCGCATGGGGAATTGTGGTGAACAACGATTCCACCTACACGGTAAGACGGGCAGGGGCGGCCCCCGCCGGTGAACCTCCGGCTGAACCCGCTTACATTAACAAATGCCTTAACTCCGAAAATCCCCCTCCATGCACCATCCCTATTACCATTGGGTCAGTCTTTTTTAACGGTCTTGGAGAACCAACGGCAGCAACGACTTTCACTATTGGCGTTGTACCAAATAACCATGACGTTACGATAAGTGCGGAAACCGGGTATGTGAACTAAAAATGGAAGCCGAAATTTTCACAAAGAAAACATCGCACCACAGCCGGGGCTTTACCCTGATCGAGATTGTCATCACCATCGTCATTCTCGGTACGGTTGCCGGAATCCTGGTGCCATTCTTCAGCGCCATTACCCATAGCCCCGACCCGGTGATCCGGGAACGGGCCATCTCTCTGGGGCAGGCCATGATGGATGAGATCATGGCCAAGCGCTGGGATGAAAACTCCCCCATGGGCGGGGGGCCGATCTGTACCGGCGAGAGCCCTAATCAGGTCACGCGTCCGACCCTCATTGATGCCTGCGTTACTACTGCGACTCCGACGGCTAACCTCGGCCCGAATGAAACAATTCCCGAAATTAGAATCAACTTTGATGATGTGGACGACTACAACGGCATCGATGAGACCGATAACTTCACGGACCAAAACGGTGCGGCATCCAATCTCCCCGGCTACCGTCGGCAGGTGGCGGTGCGTTACATCGCCAGTACCACCAACACCATCGACCAAACCACCGACAATGCCGGAGGTAATACCACCGACACCAAACTGGTGGTGGTGACTATCACCTCCCCCTTGTCTGAGATTTTCCGTTTTGTCGCGGTTTCCTGCAATATCTAGGAAAAAATAGAAATTATATGGCTCCATTCGAAAGAAAACAACACGGATTCACCCTGGTCGAATTGATCATCATCATTGTCCTGCTCGGCATCCTGGGGGCAATGGGGGCCGGTTTCATCAGCGAGGCGTTCAGGGGGTTCTTTGCCACCGATGCCCGTATGGAGATGTATGAGGAAGGCAAATCCGCTCTGGTGCGGATGGAACGGGAGATCCATATCGCCGTGCCCAATGCAGTGCAAGAACCGTTTGATTCAAATGGGGATGCCATTGATGACACCATCAGCTTCGGCGTGATCGATGAAAACAGCATGGCCGGGGTCTTTGGTCAGTACACGGAAGTTTATCCCACCGGCACCACAACCATCACCGACAGGACCGCCATCGCAGCAGCAGGCCTGCCGCTTGGCACCTTGGTTTCCATTTACAATACCTCCTGGGATGTCTTCGCCGGTGGGAGCAGCGTATACACAGTGACGAGCAACGGGACCAATCCCATGACCTTGGCACCGGCTATCGGTATTGCCTCGCCCTACAATCGCTACTATGCGGTGCGCGCACTAGCCGTCCGTTTCGATGTGACAGGCACAACCCTCTCACGATCAACCGCCGCAAGGGATGCCGGAGGTGCCTTGGCCGCTTTTGCCAACCCACAACCCCTCGCCCAGAATGTAGTGCCAAGCAATGGATTGCCCTATTTCACTTACGATCCCGGGACCTCAACCCGAAACAGTGTGGTGAGCATCCATTTCGCCATCTTGCGTAACGGGGAAACCGTAAACTTCCACAAGGAGGTCCAGATCCGTAATGTGCCCTGAATATCTTGCCCCCCTTGCCAACCGGCGCGGCATCGCCCTGGTCACTGCCATTTTTGCCATTGTCATCCTCGCCCTCTTCGGCCTGTTGATCACCCGATACACCATAACCACCCAGACCTCCTCGGCTGAGGATTACCTCTGGGGCCAAGCCCTGTACAGTGCCGAGTCCACCCTGCGGTTGAATATTCTCGGGGATGATGGTGGCGGTGGAATTGCGGCACCTGTAATCCCCACGGTAGGAGGACTTACAACAGAATTCCCTCCCGATGGACCCGCCTTTGCTTTTTCTGCTCCAGGCACAAACGTAACCATCCGGGTCCGTGGCTTTCATGGCACAGGTATCAGCCGCACGGTTGAAGCCAACTACAAACTGTAACCCTCCCTCCGTCATCTTCAAAAAATACAGAGTCCTCCTTATTGCTAGCCACTTATTACAATGGTAAGCACTCCCAAACGTTCTCTAACTATCTAAAAATATTGTTTTTTTACTAGGCAAAAAAACATTATTTAACCCGCCCATCATTAAAAATGATGCTTATTTATTATTTTTCCCTAATAAAACAATAAGTTATTTGTTTGTGTGTCACAAAAAGATATGATAAAAGGTAATAATTCCACTGATAATTCGTTGGGAAGCGATGTTGTCCCTGAACAAACACCATGGAACAGGAGGTTTTCCATTGCTTAGGCTTAACAACAAAGGCTTTACCCTCATTGAGCTCATCATCGTCATCATCCTCCTCGGGCTCATTTCCGCCACGGCGATTCCTTACTATCTCAACATCCAGAAGGAAGCCAAGATCGCGGTGGTCAAAGGCAAGCTCGCCGCTATCCGGGGCGGACTCGAATTGGCCCATGCCAAGATCCTTGCCTCCGGTGTCAACACCGGGCCAACCGGCGACAATCCTGACTGGCCCACCCTGGAAGAGCTGCAATTCAACGAATTGCGCCTTTCCACCCGTCCCGCTTCCTTGATCGGGTTACGCATTGTCCGCAGCGATTTTTACTCCACCGAACAAAACAAGGCCCTGCCGCTCTGCAACCTCCCGGACCAACCCCCGGGCATATATGCCAGCCCTTCCGGTGTTTCCGAAAAAAGCATGACCGATGCCCTGGCAAACCCCAGACTGGCTGATGAATCCGCCGGCTGGGCCTACTATCCTGGCAATGCGCGTGATGCCAATGGCCGGGGGGTTGATGCAATCTTCTATGTGAATGACGACCGACAACTCACCGACAACGTAGATTCCGCCGACAGACGGCCTTCTGAGTGGTAAGCTGACGCGTGAGCAGACTCTACAATACCCTGGAAAAGATCCGCACCGGCGAAAAGGGCGTTTTTTCCGAGAAAAAAGCAGCGCCTGCCGCGGGAATTGAACTGACCGCAAACAAAAGCAGGACACGACGGATTGTCCTGCTCAGTGGCTCGGCCTTACTGTGCCTCGCCTTGCTCTTATTTCTTACCCTGCCAAAGCACAAAGATGTTCGGCCCATTGCCAGCCCTGACACAGAGAGTGCTCCATCGACCACGGCGCCAACTTCCCTGACGGAGCAATCCCCAAAGCTGCCTCCGACCCCGGCGGTTTCGGTTGCACCGTTGCCGTCAGACACGGACAAAGACCTGTACCGGCAACTCAACGACACCGGAATTGCGCTTATCCAGGAAAACCAGCACTGGCGGGGGATCTACTCTCTCGATCAGGCCCGCAGGCAACGGCCCGACCGGCCAGAGGCCCTGATCAACATGGCGGTGGCCCTTGCCGAGTTAGGATTGCGCGCCCCGGCCAAAAGGCTCTTCCGCGAGGCCCACGCCCTGGCACCAAACCACCCCCTGCTTCGCAAGAATCTCGACCTTCTCGGGCAGGCAGATTTTTTTGATGACCAATGGGTCGCCTCCCTGTTTGCGGGGCCGACTCAATTTGGACAGACACCGGAACCGCAATGACAAAGAGGATGAATCCATCTTTTTTATGAAGCTGCCCTTCAACAACAAAAGGTATCTCGCTCTGACCGGCGACAGCGAGAGCACCATGCTGGCCGAGGTCTCCAAAGGGCCGTCAGGCATGGCGCAGCTGCATGTGCTTGCCACAACGGACAGCGCTATCACTGCGGATGTCACTATTCCCCGCTTACTCGCCGGCGTCGGGAGTCTCCATGGGCTGGTCTCCATGGCTCTCCCCCTCACCTTTTTTGAAGTGCTCACCACCACCATCCCGGCCATGCCGGATGGCGCGGTGGGCAAAGCCCTGCCCTACCACCTTGCCAAAGCCCTGCATCAGCCGCTCAATGAGTTCATTTATGATTGGCAGATCACGGGCCGTTTCAAAGACCGTCTCCAGATCACGGTCTATCTTTTCCCTGCCGGTCTGTTTCATAAGATCCGCAGGGAATTTATGAGAAAACAGATCAAGGTCTCTTTTTTGGAACCGGACGTCTTCGCCGCTTTCACCTTTCTTTTCCAAGAAAAAATGGTGCCTCCACACGAGGCCTCCCTCTGCGTTTTACTCTGGCAAGACAGCATCTCCCTTGCCGTATACGAAAAAGGCAAGCTTCCCCTCATCCGCACGGTAAAAGCTCTGCAGCCACAGGGAGAGATCTGCTTTCAATCACCAATGGACATAGAACTGCCTTCAGCAACCGATTTGCCGAAATTAACCGACGATCTGCTCATTCTCGTTGAAGAGCCGCCGCAATTTGAAGAACAGGTGGACACCGCCTCCATTCTTGCTGACTTTTCCATTCTTTCTTCCAAAGAGTCCTCTGGTGGCAAGGGTGACCCCACTCCTGCAGCCGCCTTTGCCGCTTCCCAGGAAGAAACGGACACCGCCTCTTGGACGGATTATCTGCATAAAATCCCCCTGGAAATTCTCCGCACCCGTGATTATTACGCCTCCATTCAAAAGGGTGCTGCCATCAGAAACATCTTTGTCGGAGGGGCCGACGGTTTCTGGCCTGAACTATTGGAAAGCAGTAACAATCTCCTCGGGGCCCAGTGCAAATCCTTGACCTCCACAGCCGGAGGCCCGGATTGTTCCCCTCTGTTGCATGTCCTGGCCCTCGGTACAGGGGCGAGGTGGTGAACCATGCTTGAACGAATCAACCTTGTTCCGCAACTGCCCCTTGACGAAAGGATCAGGAAAACAACCCTGCCCGTGGTCGGCATTCTTCTTGCCCTTGTCATTCTTTTTCTTGCCGCCAGCGACCGGATCCTTAAATCCAGGATCAGCACGTTGAGCCAAGAGATTGCCGTGGCCCAGCAACGGGCCGGGGAAATAACCGCAACCCAGGCAAAGATCGTCTTGCTGACCAACAACATCAAACAGCAGAAAGACGAAAAGGAACGGTTGAACGGTCAGGCGACTAAACTCACCACTATCCAGGAACGGAAGAAATATTTCTCCAGAATGCTTGCAGCCATCAGCACGACAATGCCTTCTTCGGTTCGTTGCGAAAAAATTATCTTCCAGAAGGATAGCGGCCAGATTTTCGGTACCGCCGTCCAGTACCGGGAGCTTCCCGCTTTTGTAAAAGCACTGGGCAACACCCCGCTTTTTAGCAATGTTATGCTTCGCGACCTTGATCGCAGCTCCGATGCAAAAAAAACAGACTTTACCTTTACCATCGCCTTTCAACTGAAACGAGAACCTGATCCATCGTGAACAGCCAACAACTCATCATTCTCGGGAACAAACTGAAAGAGTGGTTTTTCCTGTTAAAAAGCGATCCGGAGGCCTTTGTTGAGCTGCGAAAACTGCTCCTGGGGGTTCTGGCCTGCGCAGCCATTCTCTATGGGGGTTCAACCCTGCTCCTGGCTCCGCAGAAAATGGTGCTCCAGCAGAAACTCGCCCAAAAAATTGAGGTCGAGAGCACCGCTCCCGCCCAGCTGGGCAAGGTCCTCGCCGCGCAGGTTTCCCAACTTGAGACCGAACAAAAGGGACTGCGGGAACAGACAGAGACCTTGGCCCTGCAGATCCGCCTTATCGAGGAAAATTGGCAATTGATGACAGACCGCGAGCAGTTTTCCAAGACTCTTTTTACTCTGCATGCCAATGCTCCGATCAACATGGAAAACCATTTGCAACAGATGAGTCAATTGGAAGACCGTTCCCTGAACGGATTCACCCTGAACTCAGTGACTTTGGCCGGGGAGGTTCCCTTTCCCTTGCTCTACAAATACCTGCAATATATTGAAGGGAGACCCGAGATAGGCATCATCGAAGATCTTTCCGTGCTCCGTCTCACCAACGCAGGCTATGATCAGCAGGCCAAGGTTAAATTCAGTATGGTTGTCGGCAGAACAACCCTGGACAAGCCATGATAAAAAAACGACAGATTCCCCTGCTGGTGGTGCGAGGAAAGAGATTGTCGTGCCGACAGACGGGCAGAATCATCCTTTTTACAGTCCTGCTCCTTGGGTACGCGCTCCCTCTTCTGTCGGCAGAGCCACAGGTGCTCACGGTACGGCCTGAAAAGATCGAGGCCCATCGGGGCCAAAAAACCACCAACCCAACCCTGGAAAGAGATCCTTTCAATTGGAGCCGCGAGCAGATCAGCTTTTTCAAAAGCCAGGAGCCCCGGGAGAAAAGCAATTCCATTGGCGGCTTGACCCTCTCTGGTATAATCTGGGACAAGAACAATCCCCAGGCCGTTATCAATGACCACTTGGTCACCAAGGGAGAGAGGGTCAACGACTCGGTTATCCAACAGATCCTCAAGGATCTGGTTATTTTTGAACAAAATGGCGCCGCCTATACACTGTGGCTCGAGGCCTCACCCAGGCCTCTGCCCATGAAGGATAAAAAACACTGATGCGAACCTCCTGCCTGCACGCCATCTTCTTGTCTGCCCTGCTTGTTTTGGCGCAAGGACTCCTCCCGGAAAGCAGTCTGACCGCCGCCCCGCTGGGGCCAGAAAATGATGCCCCCTTGCTCTCCGGGCTGAAAAATTTTCCCGCCTCCCTCCGGACGGAAAACCTCTCGGTCTCCCTCCTTTTGCGCGGCATGGGGCGCCAAGCCGGGATCAATATCCTGGTGGCGGACAATATCACCGACACCATCAACCTCGACGTTGAAAAGCTGAATCTCTATGAGGCCTTTCAGGTGATCATGGACGCCAAGCAGCTGCGGTACTACCAGAAAAACAACGTCATCTTCGTGGAGAAAAAAGCCGATTTTCAAGGACAACAGCGCGACCTTGCCAGCGAACGGCTCTGCACCAAGTTCGGCAACGCCGCCGCCTATCTTGACCAGCTGAAACCTCTCCTGGGCCCGAATGGCACGATCACCCTGACCAACCGCGGCAACTGCCTGATTATCCAAGATCGGGCCGGGAACATCCCCCTACTGCGCGACATGCTCACCGAGCTTGACCAGCCCATCCCCCAGGTGCATATCGAGGCCCGCATCGTCTCCATCTCCAACGAGGCCAAGAAACAGCTGGGCATCATCTGGGGCTACAACAACTATATGGATGCCGCTGCCCTTGCCAGCAAGATCAACCCGATCACCTCCAGCGTTGACCTGCATGCCCCTGATCCCACCACCAGCTTGGCCTTCGGCTTTATCCGCCAGAACGTCAATCTCAACGTGGAACTCCAGGCCATGCAGTCCGACAGCCTGCTGGAAATCCTTTCCTCGCCCAGCGTTCTTGTCCTCGACGGCAAGGAAGCAGAGATCAAACAAGGCAAGGAAGTTCCCTACGTGACCCAGACCGCCAACACCGTCAACACCACCTTTCGGGAGGCAAACCTTGGCCTCAAGGTCAAACCCACCGTCTTGCAGGGTGGTTATATCATTCTGGATGTCGGGGTCACCAACGACAGTGTTGACCAGTCAACCACCGGGGCCAGTGGGCTTCTCATCAACAAACAGGCGATCACCACCAATCTTTTTCTCGAAGACAATGTCACCGTGGTCATCGGCGGCATTGTCCAACAGAACAAGAGCAATTCGAACAGCAAGGTGCCGGGGCTGGGAGACATCCCGATCATTGGCAACCTCTTCAAGAACTCAAACAAACGTAACGACCAGTCGGAACTCATGGTCTTTATCACCCCCCACATTGTCAATATGAGCCGCCCACAAACCGCCGAGGCAACGCCCCCCTCCCCCCTTAAGGAAGGAACTGGCAATGCGCCGATTAAAGAATCCGTGCCTTCAGGCTCTCCCAAGGACAACCATAAGGAAGAGGCACTTCCCGCTGACGATTCGGCAAAAACAAACCAGGGAAAAACACTACCGCCACAATGAGTCATCTTGAGTTTTTCGGCCTACAGGACGACCCGTTCCGGATGACACCGGACAGGAATTATTACTTCCCCACCAAGGGACATGCCGCCCTACGTGAGGTGATCCGTTACGGCCTCGCAGGAGACGAGGGATTCATCATCATCACCGGCGAGATCGGCACCGGCAAAACCCTGATGCTCCGTTTGATGATGGATGATCTGCCCGACCGGTTTGAAACCGCCGTGATCCTCTCGCCTCACCTTTCCCGCCTTGAACTGCTTCTCGCCATTTTTCAGGATATCGGCCTGGCCGGCCCGCCGGAACATCCGGCCAGCCTCGACTCGCTCCTGCGCATCTTAAACGACCATCTGTACGCTCTGGCACAACAGGGCAAGAAGCTGCTTATCGTTATCGACGAAGCACAAAATCTTCCCGACGAAAGCCTGGAGCAGCTCCGGTTGCTCTCCAATTTTGAAACCGATACCCAGAAACTCTTGCAAATCGTGCTCTTCGGTCAGCCGGAGCTGCGCGGCAAGCTTTCCCAAACCAACATGCGCCAGCTTGTCCAGCGGGTCTCCATCATGGAGACCCTCGCCCCCCTTTCAAAGCAGGAAATGGTCAACTATATCCTCCACCGTTTCAAGAAAAGCGGCGTCTATGAAATGCCGCGCTCCTTTGCCACCACTGACCTTATCTGGCGCTACACCAAAGGGTATCCCCGCCTGATCAACAAAATCATGAGCAGGGCGTTGCTGGTTGCCTATGCCGAAAAGAAAACCAAAATCTCCCGAAAAATCGTCAACGAGGCAATAGCCTCCTTCAATACCCCGAAGCAGCGGGGCCTGCTTGCCTCCCGTGTGCTCCGGTGGGGGACGGGATTTTGCCTCCTGATCCTCCTCTTCTGGGCAACCGCCTTTGCTCCGCCCTGGCTTGCACAGACCATCTCCTACGATAGGGATGCCATGCCCCAATGGTATCTGCAAACAACGGCTTGGTTTACGCAACTGGCCGATGATGGCAGACAATCCATGGAACTCTGGCAGGAAAAAGTGATTGTCTGGATCAACGGTCAGACCAATACCCCGAAGCAACCGCCCAGCCAGCCGAGCAAGGTGGTGCAGACCATGCCGCTGCCCGCCCCACTCCCTACAGCAACCCCTCCTTTGGAGGGAGAAGCAGATACACCTTTGCCCGCAGGGGAACCAACGGCGGAAAACTTGAGGCCCGTGTATCCCTCTCCTTTTATGCGAGGGTCACAATGAAAACCAAACTCTTGGGCCTCTGGCACGCTGACAATCCCCTCCGGCCCAACCATCATCCTTGGCTTTGCCGATGACAATAGCACCAAAACGCAGAAAATTTGGCGACATTCTTGTGGAAGGCGGGTTGATCACGGCAACCCAGCTGCAACAGGCCCTTGCCTATGGCACCGACCGCGACATAAAACTGGGCGAGGCCCTGCGCGAACTCGGCTTTGTCAACGACACCGCCGTCGCCAATACCATTGCCCGACAGCTGAAGATCCCCTTCATCGACTTCCGCAAAATCGTGGTGGATCCTGAGGTGGCTCAGATCATTCCGGAAGCCGTCTCCAGAAAATACAAGGTCATCGCCCTTGGCAAACGTCCCGGCGAGGTCCTGGTCGCTTTTGCCGACCCGCTCAACATCTTCGCCATCGACGAGGTTGGCCGTTATATTCTGGACAAGACCGTGGTCTGCGTGGGGATCGAATCGGAAATCATCGCCACCATGGACCGTCTGTACGCCTCGTCTATCAAAATCGAACAACGGTTTGATGACTCAGGGGAAGAATCCGCCACCGTCAGCGCCATCAATGATATCCTGCTTAAGGCCGTGCGCCAGCGAGCCAGCGACATCCACATCGAGCCGGACCATGAACGGGTCCGGGTGCGCACCCGGGTGGACGGCATCCTCCGTGAAGGCAACACCTTTCCCTTGGAAATGCACCCCAACCTCATCTCCCGCATCAAGATCCTGGCCCATCTTGATATCGGCGAGCGCCGTAAACCCCAGGACGGTCGCTTTGAAATGCCCATCACCGGCAAGGAATTTGACGTGCGGGTTTCCATCCTGCCCCTAAACGCCGGGGAAAAGGTGGTGATGCGGTTGCTGGACAAGGGCACCATGCGTTTCAACCTGCAGGAGCTTGGCTTTGAGCCCTACCAGCGCGCCCTGTTTATGGAGCATCTCTCCCGACCCCACGAGATCATCCTGGTCACCGGCCCCACCGGCAGCGGCAAAACCACCACCCTCTACGGCGCCCTCAATTACCTCAACTCGGTGGAGAAGAACATCGTCACCGTGGAAGACCCGGTGGAGTACGAACTGGCCGGAATCAATCAGGTGCAGGTCAATGTCCGGGCCGACCTCACCTTTGCCAACTCCCTGCGCTCCATCCTCCGCCAGGATCCGGACATCATCATGATCGGTGAGATCCGCGATGCGGAAACCGCCGAGATCGCCATCCAGTCTGCCCTCACCGGCCACCTGGTGCTTTCCACCCTGCACACCAACGATGCGGCGGGGGCGATCACCCGGCTCATCGACATGGGCATCCCTCCCTTTCTTATCGCCTCGGCCGTTGGTATTGTAGTGGCTCAGCGGCTCCTGCGGTTGCTTTGCCCCAACTGCAAAGCAACATTCACCCCGCCGGAAGAACTTCAACTTGCCCTGGGGCTCACCTATGACCAGACCCGGAGGTTTTACAAACCGGTGGGCTGCGACAAATGCGAAGGATCCGGCTACAAAGGACGAATCGCCATCTACGAAACCATGGTCATTTCCCAGGCCATCGAGGATCTTATCCTCAAGAAATCCTCCAGCCAGGATATCTTCCGACAAGCGCTCAAAGAAGACCTCACCTCCCTGCGTCAATCCGGCATTGCCAAGGTGGTCAGCGGCCACACCTCGGTTGACGAAGCATTCCGCGTCACCATGGAGCTGAAGGAGTAACCGGTGCCGATCTTTCGTTACGAGGCCATCAACTCCGCCGGCCGGATTGTTTCCGGCACCCATGCTGCCGAGATCATGCCGGAAGTGGAAGCTTGGCTGCAAAAAGGAGGCTTGAGCCCGGTCAACATCCAGGTTCTCTCCGAACAGCAATCCGCAGGACTAAAAAACACCTCCCAGGCCACGACCTCGCCCACGCTCAGTGAACGGCTTTTCGGAGTCACCCTGGAAGACAAGATCCTTTTTTGCCGGCAACTGGCCACCCTGCTGGCCGCAGGGGTCAGCATCATCGAGTCCTTCGGTATCCTGGCCCTCCAGGTGAGCAACCCCATCCTCCGTGATATCATTCACTCCATGACCGCCGAGGTGGAAAGCGGCGCCAGCCTGAGCGATGCCGTAAGCCGCCAGCCAAGGACCTTTAACGTCCTATTCTACAATATCGTCAAGGTGGGCGAGGAAACCGGCTCCCTGGACAAGGCCTTTGCCTACCTGGCCTCGCTCTATGAAAACGAAAAAGCCATCAAGGAACGGATCAAGTCCGCCACCCGCTACCCGAAGATCGTCATCTTCGCCATCACCGGCGCGGTTTTTTTCCTGATGAGCTTCGTGGTGCCCAAATTCGCCAAGCTCTTTGCCGCAGCCAAGGTTGAGCTGCCCCTGGCCACCCGGATTCTCATGGGGGTCAGTACCTTTTTTGCCGACAATACTCTGGGCATTGTCGGCGCTGCCCTGGCCCTGTTCATCGCCTACCGTCTGGCCTTGGGCTCCCGCGATTTCGTCCTCTTCCGCGACGGGCTGCTGCTGAGGGTGCCGATCTTTGGCCCCCTGGCCACCAAGATCTACATGGCCAGATTCTGCAGGGTCTTCGCCGTACTCACCCAAAGCGGGATCAACATCATCAAAACCCTGCAACTCTCGGCCAACGCCTTGGAAAATCTGGTCCTCTTCCAGATGGTCGAGGAGATCACCGGCGAGGTCGAAGAGGGCGTCAACCTCCACGAGGCCATGGCCAGACACCACGCCATCCCGCCCATGGTTCCGCAGATGATCGCGATTGGAGAGCAGTCCGGCAAGCTCGATGAGATGATGGAGAAGGTGGCCGATTATTACGATCTGGAAAGCGATTACACCATCAGAAACCTCTCCACCCTGATCGAGCCGATCCTTCTGCTGGTTTTGGGCGTGATGGTTGGGCTCATCGCCCTGGCCATTTTCACACCCATGTGGGACATGCTCAAGGTGGTTCGAGGAGGAGGCTGACCCTGACAAATTCAGGCTGTGTAAGGCACAAACCAGTAGAAAGCATCAAACTTCTACAAAAATGATTTGACCGGAGATAGGCAAAAAGAGTAATGGAAACCAATAACCATTCACAAGGAGAACGGTATGAAGACGAATCTGGTGGGAAATGAAAAAGGCTTTACCCTGATCGAATTGATTGTTGTCATTGTTATTTTGGGCATTCTTGCTGCAGTTGCTGTTCCTAAATATCAGGATCTAACAACTGAAGCTTCAAATGCTGCAGCAGAGGGTGTTCTGGGCGCAGCCCGCGGTGGTGCCACCATCAATTTTGCTAAAAATCTTGCTGGTGGTTCTGTGACCCCAGTTCTGGATAGTAGTGCCGGAGCAACCCGCTTAGAGGAACTTATTGACACAGATTACGAAACCACCCCGTCAGCAACAGTTGGAGAAGTTTCAGTTTCAATAAATAACAAAACGTACGTCATTGAAATTACAACTCCAGAAAATACAACCACTGCTCCGACACCAGCAATCCTTGGTAAAAAAACAGGATCTTGGGGAAACTAAATTCTTTTCTGCAACTTGAGTCTTTATTTCTACACACAAAAAAAAGCGGCCCCTATGGAAGCCGCTTTTTTTGTGTGTGTATTAATCATTAATGGGCTTACTACCCCATGACTTTCTCCCTTCGTAAACAAATTTTCTTTTTTTTCCTGTTCATTGTTTTTACTGTACCTCTTACTTTTTATCCTGGCATCAGTGACTATACCAATCTCCCTCAACACTTATTTTTAAAGACCAGCGGACTTATTCTAACCCTTTCCTGGCTGGCCAACCAAACCTCCTATAAGCCCTTTTCTCTCCACAAACTACCATTTTTCACCTGGCCCCTTCTTTTCTTTCTCGGCTGGGCGTTGTTCACCTCCACCTTTGCCCACAATTCCTACGAGACTTGGATAATTGGCCGCCAATGGCTGGTGGGCCTTCTCTTTTTTTTCCTAATCTCACAGGTCGCTGGCTCCTCATTCCAACGGCGCCAAGTACTGGTATCCCTGTTCGGTGCCGCCCTCCTGGTCGCGGTGCTGGGCATCAGCCAATATCTCTTTGGCTTCTCTAGTATCCCCCAGCTTGCTCCGCCTGCAGCAAACTATGCCAACAAAAACATGGCCGTACACTTCATTGTCCTGCTCTTTCCAGTGGGCGGCTTCCTTTTTCTAACCACGCAAAAAAATAGTACCACCTGGGCCTTTGGCCTCATGCTCAGCCCGATTACGACCTATCTCATCTATACCCAAACCCGAGCCGGATGGCTGGCAGTTATCTGCCAATGCCTGCTGTTCGCTGTCCTGCGCAAGACAACCCGGCTGAACCTCGCCCCTTTCTGGTCCAAACAAAAAAAATGGGCCGGACTCGCTGGCCTGCTTGTTGTCTTGACCATGATGAACATCGGCCCTGCCGGCTTCACCCCCGGCTATGAAGCCGTGGGCCTCCGGGCCGCCTCCATCGCCTCCATCCAGGGAAATCATGCCCGCTTCGCCATCTGGTCAGACACCATCACCCTGATCCGTCAGCATCCATTCATCGGGGTTGGGCTGGGAAACCTGAAGGTTCATTTTCCATCGGTCCAAAAAGAGTCACTCTTTCTCTATACCCAATACCTCAAAGACGCCCATAACGATTACCTGCAATTTTGGGCGGAACTTGGCCTTGTCGGCCTAGCCCTCTTCGCCGGACTCATCGGATCGCTGGGTTTGTTTTTTTTCAGAACCCACCAAGAGTGCAGAGGGAATCTCACAAAATCCCTCGAACTCCAAGCCATAGGGTTGTCTCTGATGGGAATCGGTATCAACGCCTTGTTCTGCTTTCCCTTTGAGAGGATGATCCCGCTTTTTACCATCATGGTTTTACTCGGGCTTCTCGCCTCCCTGGCGCAGGAAGGAAGAATCTACAACCCTATCCACATCCCCAAACGTTTTGCTGCCTATGCTGGGATAATTTTACTCGTGTTTGCGCCGATCATTATGGTGGACAACCTTAAGGCTATTGCCGCGGACCATTTTTATCTCAAGACCTGCGTGGCAACGGTGGAAGAGAACTGGCCGGAGGTCATTACCAGCGGCAACAAAAGCCTGCACTATCAACCCAACGATGTGACTCCGCATGCCTATATCGGCCCAGCCTATCTGGCTCAGGAGCAATACAGCGAAGCATTGCCCCACCTCTTGACCATGCTGGAAAAATTTCCCTACCACTATATTACCCTGCTCAATACCGGGACTGCCTATTACGGCTTAGGCGACTACCAAAATGCACATAAGTACTTCGCCAAGGCGGTACAGGTCGCACCCATAGCCGGGGCGGCTCACGGCCAGCTTGGCAAGGCCTATTGGAAACTCAAAGAATACCACAAGGCGCGCGGGGAATTTAACGAAGCCATCCGGCTGGACCCCCAGAAAAAATCAGTCTATCTTTACAACCTTGGCTTGGTTGAGCGGGAACTAAGAAAAGTTCCCGCAGCGATAGCCGCATTTGAAGAATCCATTGCCGCCGACGACAATTTTGCCTTGCCCCATAAAGAACTCGCCGCAATCTACCTCCACCTCAAACCAGACCAAAGACGCGCCGGCTATCACACCAGAATGTTTAAGGAACTTTCCCAAACTCCCTCCAGTTTCGACCAATAAAACTTGACAACCACTCCAGTCCTTAATACTGTTAGTCCGTCCTAATAATATTTCCAAAAGACGAACAGAGGGATTTTATCGCTTCCTGACCTTGCAAAACCCTTTTTTCCCCTCCGCGCACAGAGGACAACCGCCCAAAGCCAATGACCACTCCGAAACGACTCAGCGCCAGCCTGGAAGACTATCTGGAGACCATCTTCCACATCATCGCCGAAAAGCAGGTGGCCCGGGCTAAAGAGATCGCCAGCACCCTCAAGGTGAGCCGTTCCTCCGTGACCGAAGCCTTTCGCTCCCTGTCCCAAAAGGGTCTGATCAATTATGCACCCTATGAGGTTATCACCCTCACCCCAGCCGGGCAGGAAATGGCCAAGGATGTTATCCTCCGGCATCGGGCACTCAAGGATTTTTTTATCAAGGTCCTCGCCGTTGGGGAACAAGTAGCGGAAGAAGGGGCCTGCAAGATTGAACATGCCGCGCCCAAGGAGATCATCGACCGGCTGACCCAGTTCGTCAGCTTCATCGAACAATGCCCACGAGGCGGCAGCGATCTCATCTCAGGATTCAGCAAGTACTGCCAGACCGGAAAAACCGAGAAGAAATGCAAGGAATGTATTGCCCATTGTCTTGAAAAATAGAAATGTGGCAGGCGGGATTATAAAGAGATAACCATCAGGAAAGAGAGAGGGGCACATGGACGGAACATATTCTGAAGGGTGGTTCACACACGCCAATCATGGACTTATCAGGGTTTTCAATAAAGGTGGGGAGTGGGTCTACCAGTGTTACTCCCAGAACGGCCAAAAGGCGGTCTCGAAAGAGCGCCCTCTGGACAGCTGGACCTGGGCCTTGAGCGAAGCAGCACCCAATGATTACGGCCCAGGCTGAGTCAACCCGTCACAGGGGGGCATCTGCCCCCCCGTGGAATCGCCTACAGTTTACAAAAAACCGTACAGCGATGAAAAACTCCCCAGCTGATCCTTACCAGTCTTCTACGAGAGTTTCCCCAACGCCTCAGCCAACCGCCTCATCCCTTCTTCAATGGTCCCCATTGCCGTGGCAAAGGAGAAACGGATGAAATTATCCGCCCCAAATGCCGCACCCGGCACCGTGGCCAGCAAGGCCTCATCCAGCAAATAATCCGCCAGATCAACCGAGTTCGCCATTACCTTCCCATTGAAACTCCGGCCCAAATAAGCGGAGATGTTGGGGAACACGTAAAATGCGCCCTTGGGCCGTACGCAGGTCACACCTGGAATATCAGCCAAAGCCCCCATGATGAAATCAAGCCGCGGAACAAAGGCATCCCGCATCATGATCGGAAAATCCTGAGGCCCGCTCACCGCGGCCAACGCCGCCTTCTGGGAGATGGAGGTCGGATTGGAAGTACTCTGGCTCTGGATCTTGTTCATGGCCGCGATAATGTGCTTGGGTCCGGCGGTATAGCCGATGCGCCAGCCGGTCATGGCAAAGGATTTGGACACGCCGTTGAGCACCAGGGTCTGGGCCGCGAGACGCTTGTCCACATCCAGGATATGGGGAAGCGTACCGTCGCCATAAACGATGGTATCGTAGATATCGTCGGAGATGATCAGCCATTTATTGGCCAGAGCCAACTTGGCCACCGCCTCAAGGGCCTTGGCGGAAAAGACAGCGCCGGTGGGGTTGGAAGGGCTATTGAGGATAATGGCCTTGGTCTTCGGGGTAGCGTAGCGACTGAGCAGTTCCTCGCTCAAGTCGAAACCGTTTTCCTCCGAGAGCGGCACCTCAACCGGGGTGGCGCCTGCCAACAAGACAATGGGCGGATAGGACACCCAGTACGGGGTCGGGATCAGCACCTCATCGCCGGGACCGAACAGGGCCTGGGCCATATTGTAAAGCCCGTGCTTGCCGCCGCAACAGACCTGAATCTGCTCGGGCGTATAGCTCCAACCCTTGTCCTGGGCCAACCGTTGGCTGATGGCCTCGCGCAGCTCCGGGATGCCCGGCACTGCGGTGTAACGGGTGAACCCTTCGTCAATGGCTTTTTTCCCTGCCTCGCAGACATGGGGCGGAGTATCGAAATCCGGCTCACCCACGCTGAAATTGAGGATATCAGCCCCAGCCGCTTTCAAGGCCTTGGCCTTGGCGTTCACGGCAAGGGTAGGCGAAGGCTTGATCTGCTTGACTCGTGCCGCAAGAGTAATAATTTCCGCTTCCATTTTCGTTCCTTGTCATGGCGTTTGAAAAAAGGCTCCGGCAGTCACCCCACGAAGCCAACAAAACTTAGGAGCCGTTACAACATAAGCAAGTTACTTGGCAAAACAACACGGCCTTAGTACAAAACCCTCTTCAAGGTCAATCCCTTGGCTGGCGCTGTTGGACCGGCCAGGCTTCGATCGCGGGCCGCAACAATCTCTTGAAAATCAAGGGGGGTTAACCGCCCACGCCCCACAGCAAAGAGGGTGCCGACAATGTTGCGCACCATGTGCCGCAAAAAGCCATCCCCGGAGATAATCAGTCGACAGACCGGCATGGCTTCTTCCTGCTCAGCCAAAGAAGCGGCAAAGATGGTCCGTACCGCACCTCTGCAACCGGCGCGAGAGAGATCGCGAGAGCCGACAGCCTCAAAGCTGCTAAAATCATGGGTGCCGACCAGCATCGGCAGACAGAGACGAACGGCATCGCAGGCAAAAGGGTCGCGAACCTGAGCGGCATAGAGCCGCAAGCACGGCGGCATGATCTCCGTGGCCATAAAGGTGTATGTATACACCTTGCCCGTGGCGTTATAGCGCGCATGAAAATCATTGGCAACCTTTTCAGCGCTCAGCACCCGAATTGCCTCGGGCAGCATGCTGTTCAACCCCTTCACCAAGCCAAGGAGAGGGATAGACGCCTCTGTCTGAAAATTGGCCACCATCCCCTCAGCATGCACCCCGGCATCGGTACGCCCAGCCCCGTGGAGCAGTACCGGACCCTGGGTCAAACGGACAATAGCTTCTTCCAGGGTTTGCTGGATGGAGGGCTGACCCGACTGTCTCTGCCAGCCGGCATAGCCGGTCCCGTCATAGGCAAGGACAAGCTTGATGTTTCGCACTGCGTTATGGAAAAAGGGGCACAATTCTCAGCCCGGTATTTTCCGGAAAGCCGCACATGAGGTTCATGTTCTGCACAGCTTGGCCGGAGGCACCCTTGACCACGTTATCAATGGCGGAGAGGATGATCACCCTGCCGGTGCGCGGATCAAACTTGGTCCCGATATCACAATAGTTGCTGCCCCTAATGTACTGGGTCGCCGGATACTGACCAGTTGGACAGACGCGGACAAATTCCTCGTCCCGGTAATAATCCTGATACAACTCGCTCAACCCGGAAAGCGGCTTGACCGCCTTGGCGTAGATCGTGCTGAGAATGCCCCGCGACATCGGCACCAGATGGGGGGTAAAGGATACCGTCACCGGCTTACCGCACAATCCGCCCAACTCCTGCTCGATCTCCGGGGTATGGCGATGCTCGCCCACCTTGTACGCCTTGAAGCCATCGGCCACCTCGCAGAAGAGCGCCCCTGTTTGCGCCGCCCGGCCTGCCCCGGAAACCCCGGATTTAGAGTCGATAATAATGGTTTCAGGATCAACAAGCCCGGACTTGAGCAACGGGGCCAGCCCCAGAATAACGCTGGTTGGGTAACAGCCGGGGTTGGCAACCAGCTGCGATTTGCAAATCGCGTCCCGATGCAGTTCTGGCAGGCCATACACCGCGCTAGCAAGCAGATCCTTGGCACTGTGGGCCTGATACCACTGCTCATAGACCTGCGCGTCATGGATGCGAAAATCAGCGGAGAGATCGACAACTTTTTTCCCTGCGGCTATCAACTGCGGCACGATATCCATGGCGGTCTGATGGGGTACTGCGGTAAAGAAAAAATCCGCCCGGTCGACAAGCGCCTCAACCTGGAGATCTTCACAGAGAATGTCCACCCGTCCCTGCAGGCTGGGAAACACATGGGAAAGGGGTTTTCCCGCGTATTGCCGGGAGGTCGCCACCGTCAGCTCCACCTCGGGATGATTGCACAGTATCCGGGCAAGTTCCGCCCCGGTATAGCCGGATGCACCGACAATGCCGACTTTTAGCATCTTCTTCTCCACTCAGTCTCGAACCTAAAAGAGGCCTGACACAGGCCAAAAAAAATCAGGGGAAGAGCGATGAGCGCCTTCCCCTGATGAGATACACAATAGTGTCGGTGATATTGAAAATCCAATACCAGACAACGATTAACGCTTGGAGAACTGGAACCTCGCCCTGGCCCCCTTCTGACCGTATTTTTTCCGCTCTTTCGCGCGCTGATCGCGGGTCAGAAAGCCTGCTTTTTTCAAGGGTGCACGATGCTCGGGATCAACAATCAGCAGAGCCCGGGAGATACCATGGCGCAAGGCCTCGGTCTGGGCGATCTTGCCGCCGCCGGTCAAGGTGGCGAGAATATCAAATTTTGCTGCGGTGTCGGTCAAAGCCAAAGGCTTGGAAATTTTCTGCATGTAGTCAAAACCACCGCCGAAATAATCTTCCACAGTCATCTTGTTGACTTGGACTTTACCGGAACCCGGTCTCAACCATACCCTGGCCACAGCGGTCTTTCTTTTTCCGGTCGCGTAAAAACTATTATCTGCCATGTTCAAGCTCCAATATCCTGTTGTATACAGTGCAGGATTTTATACCCAGAGGGCATAAGTTTCGTTTAAGCAGGCAAGCTGCTCAACTCAGCTTTATAATTCCAGAGACTCAGGCTGCTGGGCGGTATGGGGATGCTCCGTTCCGGCATATACCTTTAATTTCTTCAATTGATGCCGCCCCAAGGTGTTTTTGGGCAACATGCCACGAACAGCCTTGCGCAAGAGTTCTTCCGGCTTTTGCTCCAGAAGGACCTTGGCGGTCTTTTCCTTCAAACCACCCATAAAACCGGAGTGATGACGATAGATCTTGTCATCCCACTTCTTTCCGGTCAGACGGACCTTGTCCGCATTGACTACGATGACAAAATCACCGACATCTTGAAAGGTGCAGTAATTTGCCTTGTGCTTGCCGCGCAAACGCGTCGCAATCTCGGAAGCAAGACGTCCAAGTACCTTATCTTGAGCATCAACGATCAACCACTTACGCTCAATATCTTTGACCGGGGTCAAATAAGTCTTCATTTCAAAGCCCTCGCAAAACCATAAAAGAATACAACAATATAAGTCAAAATGGCCCGCTCTGCCATGAAAAAATGCAGGACGGGCTGTCGGTCAATGCAAATAGGCCCACAAAAAAGGAGCCTCAATCAAAATGTGGAGCGGGAAACGAGATTCGAACTCGCGACTTCAACCTTGGCAAGGTTGCACTCTACCACTGAGTTATTCCCGCTCATTGTTTACACTGTGAAAAACGCAAGATGTATAACAATGCGGGAAGAGGTTGTCAACAAAAAACCTGAACGCCCGGGATAAATATATCCATTGCAGCACCATCTCCCCCTAGCCCCGGAAAGATCGATAATATTTTGTTATTACAATCTTTTCCCTGAGAAAGATGGGGATTCCTATTGCCGGAAGCAGCTTCATCTTGGTATATACTATCATTCTTCTTTTTTTACTTATCTTTTCTTTAACTGACGTTCCCGGCTTCAGTGCAAACAGCCGGATACTTGCAGGAGCGACCCCATGGCAGCACAGAGAGCCCGGCAAAGCGAAGTGCAACGCAAAACCAAAGAAACCGACATAGTCCTTTCTTTCGCCCTTGACGGCACAGGCCAAGCCCAGTGCAACTCGGGAGTGCCTTTCATGGATCACATGCTCACCCTTTTTACCGTCCATGGTTTTTTTGATCTTACCATCCAAGCCACCGGCGACACCGAGGTTGACGCACATCACACTGTGGAAGATCTCGGGATCTGCTTGGGACAGGCCCTGAAAAAAGCATTGCGGGATTTTTCCGGGATCAAACGTTACGGCTTCAGTGCCCTACCCATGGATGAAACCCTGGTCCGGGTGACCCTGGATTGCTCCAATAGGCCGCATCTTCATTATGGCGTGCCCTATCTTGAACAGAAGGTCGGCGACTTTGACACCCAGCTGGCCAAAGAGTTTCTCCGCGCCTTTTCATTGCATGGCGGGCTGACCCTGCATGTGGAAATGGCCCATGGCGAAAATACCCATCATATTCTCGAAGCAATCTTTAAGGCTCTGGGCCGGGCCCTTGACGAGGCAACGACTATTGATCCCCGCGCCCAAGGCCCCGTCTCATCCAAGGGCTCCTTATAATTTTTACACTGGAGAAACCATCGTGACACTCTGCAAACCGTATACCGTTTTTCTGGCAAGCCTGACCGTACTCACCCTGCTTTCCGGCTGCGCACAAAAAACCGTTCAGATCCAGGCCGAGGAATTGGCGCCAATTAAAACAATCGTTGTGCTTCCTGTGGAAATCAGCATGGATGGCCAGAGCAATCGTCCGGCCAAAGAGATGCAACAACTTGAAAAAGGACAGATACTCCTAGACACAATGCTGGCGGAATATTTCTCTAACCGCGAAGATATCGCCCTCCTCACGCCGGGACAACGCGATGCCCTTGAAAAGGACATGGCCCGTTGCCGAACGAGTGCGGTCGTTACCATCTGCAAGACCAAGGTTGCTGATGCGGTCCTTCTCTGCACCCTGCAACGCTTTACCGAGCGGGAAGGGTCTGAATATTCCATTGTCAGCCCGGCCTCTGTCTCCTTTACCTACAAACTCATCCAGGCAGAAACCGGAAAAACCTTATGTTCCGGTGCGTTCGACGAGACCCAGCAACCCCTGCTTGCCGACATGTTCCAGTTTTTCAAAAAGGCAAAGCGCGGCGTAAAATGGCTCAGTGCCGAGCAACTTGCCCGAGAAGGCTTCAAACAAAAAATTGCCGACTGCCCCTATCTGAAAAAATAATCCTGCCCGTGTTCGCCCTCCCCAAGCAATTCAATCACCTTGTTGGCCGGGCCATGCATCTCTACCAGATGCTGGCCGATGGCGACAGGGTGATGATTGCGGTTTCCGGCGGTATCGACAGTCTGGTCCTTGCCTGGCTGTTGAAGGAATGGCGTCACAAGGCCCCGATCCGCTATGAGCTTCTGGCGGTCCATCTCGACATGGGCTTCGGCGGCGTGGAATACGATCTGGTCAAGGAACAACTCCGCCGCATCGACCTGCCCATGCTGCTTGAGCGGACCGAATTCGGGCACAAGGCGCTCCTTGCCGAAAATGGCAAAAGCGGCTGCTATCATTGCGCCCGCCAACGCCGCAGCCGGCTTTTCTCGCTGGCGGATGAACATCACTGCAACAAACTCGCCTTCGGTCACCATCAGGAGGACATCATCGAGACGTTTTTCCTCAATCTGTTTTACGGCGGCAATCTCAGTGCCATGGCGCCAAAGCAGGAGCTGTTTGCTGGCAAGCTGGCCCTGATCCGTCCCTTGGCCATGGTGGGAAAAAAACAAATCGTCGAACTTGGACAAAGCTTGGGCATAACCCCTGTGACCAACCCCTGTCCTCTTGCCGCGGACTCGCGCAGGGAAACGATCCGGACTTGGCTCACCCCCCTCTATGAAAAGGACCCCGCCCTCAAAGCCACCATCTTCGCAAGCCTTGGCAATGTGCGAACCGACTACCTGCTTACTCCTCTCGCACCCCTGAATATCACCCCCCCCGCAACCAAGTAATCCTTCCCCGGGCTGCCAGTGAGGGCAAAAGCGGATTCCGCCCTCTTCCACGGAATACGCTTTTCCGTACTCCCCCCCTTGACATCCGCCTAACATCCAGATACCATCAATAAGGCATCCGTGTGTTAGGCGACAACTGTCTTCTTCGCGGACAACAGAACCATGCCGGGGTGCATGGTGCACTCTGCATTATTCTTTCAGGAGGAAACCCATGCTGAAAATTTTTCTTTCAACGCTGTGCGGATGTTTATGCTGGGCAACGGTCGCTTTTGGCGCCGTGGATATCAACAAAGCAACCCCTCAGGAACTCACCAACCTGCAGGGCATTGGCCCGGCCAAGGCGCAAGCCATTGTCCAGTACCGACAAAAAAATGGCCAGTTCAAATCAACAAAAGAACTGGCCAAGGTGAAAGGTATCGGCCCCAAGATCGTGGAAAAACTTGGCAGCGAGATTACGGTAACAAAGTAAGGGACAGAACGAGAGTCAATGCACCCCGGCATGCTCCAGAAAAAACATCTCTAGCCCCCCTGGCCTATCCGTTGAGCAATCGAGCCATCTCCTTGGCAAAGTAGGTGATGATGATATCCGCGCCTGCCCGCCTGATGCTGAGCAGGCTTTCATGCATAACCTTTTCCCCATCGAGCCAGCCATTGGCCGCGGCCGCCTTGATCATGGCATACTCGCCGCTCACTTGATAGGCGGCGATGGGCAGGTCGAATTCATCACGCAACCGGCTGATGATGTCCAGATATGCCATGGCCGGCTTAACCATCAGGATATCCGCCCCCTCTTCCACATCCAGAGTTGCCTCCCGCAGGGCCTCCCGCACATTTGCCGGGTCCATCTGATAGCTCTTGCGGTCGCCATGCTGGGGAGCGCATTCAGCCGCATCCCTGAAGGGTCCGTAAAATGCGGAGGCATATTTTACGGCATAGGACATGATCGGCAGCATGTGAAAATTGTTCTCATCAAGAATACCCCTGATCTCGGCAACCCGACCATCCATCATGTCCGAAGGCGCCACCATGTCGGCCCCGGCCTGAGCGTGGGAGAGCGCAATCCTGGCCAACACCTCAAGAGTAGAGTCATTATCCACCACCTTATCAATAATGATCCCGCAATGGCCATGGCTGGTGTATTCGCACAGACACACATCCGTACAGACCGTAAGCGCAGGCGCCGTGTTTTTCAGCTCCCTGATGGCCCGCTGGATGATGCCGTCCTTGGCGTGCGCGCCTGAACCTTTCGAATCCTTCTTCTCCGGCAGACCGAAGAGAAGAACCGAGTTCACCCCCAACCCCATGCACTCTTTGGCTTCCTTGGCCAACTGATCAACGGATATCCGAAACACCCCCGGCATGGAGGATACTTCTTCGCGAATACCCTTGCCGGGCATGACAAAAAGCGGATAGACCAGATTGGCCGGAGATATAGTGGTCTCACGGACAAGCGCCCGAAAGGTTTCGTTCTGTCTGAGCCTGCGGGCTCGGTATTCAGGAAAAATCATGGTTTATGCTCTCCTTGGTTCAGCCGGCGAAGATCTTCCCCCGGCTCCTATTCAACTTTAAAGGTTTCTCCCACCAGGGTATTGATATACCGCTCCGGCGCATCGACTCCTTCCTTGGGTACAACCACCTGCGCAACCCCTTTTTTCTGTCCCATGAGGCGCAGGCCATATTCCATGGCCTGCAGAATTTGGGCGCATGCGGCCTGAATGGCCTCAAGGGTCCGCGGTTCGCGGGTCAAAAGCCGATCAACCGCCTCTTCGCTGAAGAGCACTTTGACCCCGCATTTTTCGCTGATCTCCATCTCCGAATCATGGATGGCCTGAACGAAACGAATAAAGGTGTCACAGACCTCGCGGGGGTCCACATCCTGATCCTGACTCTCCTTGGCCATGAGCTGCAGTCGCGTTGGCGTGGTCAGCACCTGATGGTCTTCGAGATAACTCCCCATCCGCTTGAGAATAAAAGCGGTCAACCGCTCAAATTCCGCAGCCTGCAACGCCTCAAAACGGGTACGATGCTCCGCCTGCACCCCCTCGTCCCGCAGCAGCCTTTCCAGTACCGCGGCCGGAGAATGCACCATTTCCACACCCACCACCAGATGGCGGATGCTGGTGGAGGGGAGCTTTTTCTCGTAATGGAGGAGAACCTTTTCCATGACGCTTACCAGCCCCCGGGCTCCGGTTCGTTCCTGCTTGGCCAGTCTGGCGAGTTCATGCAGTGCTTCCTCTTCAAACTGCAGACTGATCCCGTATACCCGGAAATCCTGTTTCTTGGCAACCACGATGGAGCTGTTAGGATTCGCCAGAATCTCGTAAAAATCATCTTCACTCAGTTCATCGAGCACGGCGATAACAGGCAGACGCCCGACAAACTCACTTTCAAAGCCGAACTCGACAAGATCCTCCGCCTTGACCTGTTTGAGAAAACGCCCACCGGTTTTCACCGAGGAGACGGAGCTCTCAAAGCCCATGGATTGCTGCTGTACCCGCTTCTTAATGATATCTTCAAGCCCGGCAAAGGCGCCGCTCGTGATAAAAAGAATATTTTTGGTATTGACCACCTGCCGCTCGCGCTTGCCCGTAGCCCGGTACTGTTCGATGGCTTCGATCTGCGAGACCGGATCGTGGGGCACCTTGAGCTCGACCTCGGTTTCCTCCATGGGTTTGAGCAGCGCGCGCTGCACCCCGGTCCGGGAAACATCGGCCCCGATTCTGTACGGGCTTGAGGCTATCTTGTCGATCTCGTCCAGATAGATAATGCCGAACTGAGCCCGATCAATATCCCCGTCCGCCTCGCGAACGAGATCGCGGACCAGATCCTCCACATCCCCGCCCACATACCCAGTTTCACTGAACTTGGTGGCGTCGCCCTTGATAAAAGGCACCCCAAGGTGCCGGGCAATAAGCTTGATCAGAAAGGTCTTGCCCACCCCGGTCGGCCCCATCAACAGAACATTGCTTTTGATCTGCCCCATGCTGCGCCTGGCCTGCCGCGGTTTCGCCAGGGCGTAGCTGATCCGGTTGAAATGGGTACAGATCTTGGTGGCAAGAATGGCCTTGGCCTCATCCTGCCGCACCACATATTCGTCGAGATAGGCAATGAGCTCTTCCGGATTGGTATCGAAATGAAAATCCGCCGCCCCAGCCTTGCTGGGCTTACCCGAGTCGCTCTCCTCGCTCTGGGACATGGGCAGCAGACCGCTGGAGATGATCTTCACCTTCTGCCCGTACTTCTTGCTGAGATACTCCCCGATTTCCTTTTCCAACTCCTTCTGGTCGGGAAGGGTGGCGTCGTATTCGCTCATGGCATCCTCTCTGGTTTCGGGACAATCAACACTTACTCTTCGTCCAGGGACAAGGATTTCATCTTCCTGTGCAGATGACTCCGCTCCAGGCCAATTTGTTCCGCAGTCTGGGAAATATTGCCGTCATGCGCGGCAAGACGGGTCTTGAGAAAATCCCGCTCAAAAATCCTTTTGGCCTCTTTGTAGCTCACGGTTTGGTACTGGACATCAAGTCCGGCAACAAAGGGCGCACCTTCTCCCGGCGCAATACCGAGCAGCCGCCCGACCATACCCTCATCCACCGTTTCCGCCGGGCACATGATCATGACCCGTTCGACAAAATTGCGCAATTCGCGGACATTGCCCGGCCAGCCGTGATGCATCATGGCCTGCAGCGCCTCTGGGCTGAACTTCTTATCCCCCAACCCCTTCCTCGCGTTGTCTGCCAAAAAATCAGCGACCAGCAGGGGAATATCCTCGCGGCGCTCCCGCAACGGCGGCACCTGAATGGGCACCACATTGAGCCGGTAAAAAAGATCCGCCCGAAACGTGCCGTTTTCGATTTCCTGCTCCAGATCCTTATTCGTCGCGGCCAGGACCCGAACCTCGACCTGGATGGTTTTCGAGCCGCCCACCCGCTCAAATTTCTGTTCCTGGAGAATGCGCAGCACCTTGGCCTGGGTTTTGAGGCTCATATCGCCGATTTCATCCAGAAAGAGGGTCCCGCCGTCCGCCAGATCAAACTTCCCCCGCCGACTGGCGGTGGCTCCGGTAAACGACCCCTTCTCGTGGCCGAACAGCTCGGACTCGATCAGCTCTTCAGGAATGGCGGCGCAGTTCAGTTCGATCATCGGCTTGGCCGCGTTTTTCGACAAGCGGTGGATACTCTGGGCCACCAGCTCCTTGCCGGTGCCATGCTCCCCCCGGATCAAGACCCAGGCCTCGGTGGGAGCCACCCGCTCCACCAACTGCCGGAGCTCCGCCATGGCCGGTGATTTGCCGGTGAGCTGCGTGGCGCGCTGACTCTGCTGGCGCAGGATGAGATTCTCTTTTTTGAGGCGGGCGAGATCCAGGGCATTGTTGATGGAAAGAATGATCTTGTCGTAGGAGGGCGGCTTTTCAATAAAATCATAGGCCCCCATCTTGGTTGCCTGCACCGCCGTCTCTATGGTGCCGTGGCCGGAGATCATGATCACCGGCAATTCGGCATGGGACTCCTTGATTCGTTTCAATACCTCGAGCCCGTCAAGCCCAGGCATCCAGATATCGAGAAGCACCAGATCCACCCGCTCCTCCTCCAAGAGGGAAAGGCCGTGCTGGCCATCCTCCGCGGAGAGCGCGTGGAACCCCTCGTCCGTGAGAATCCCGGACAGGGAATCACGGATACTTGCTTCGTCGTCTATGATAAGGATTTTCTTTGCCATCGTCGCTTCGCTACCGTCGCTTCGCTACTGTCGTTTCACTAAAATTTGCCAGCTATGCCCAATATACCATGCCCTGCATGGCATGGGGGACGGTTTTCTAGCCATTGTCCAGGGGCAACTCGATAATGAACCGGGCTCCCTGGGGCTCGTTGTCCTTGACCCGGATATAGCCGTGATGGTCCGCGACCACCGTGCTGGCTATGGCCAGCCCCAAGCCGGTGCCGGTCTTTTTTCTTGAAAAATACGGCTCAAAAAGCCGCAACTTGTCCTCATCGCTCACCCCGGAGCCATTATCGCGCACCTCGAGAATGACCACATTGCGCTCTTTCTCGCAGGCGAGAACAATTTCGATCACCCCGTTCTCAACGGTGGCAGCCACGGCATTGTTGAGAAGATTCACGAGCACCCGCTTCATCTGTTTGACGTCAAAGGAAAAGAGCGGAATCGGCCCCTCCACCCGCAAGCGAAACTGCCGGTTTTTATGGGCCTCCTGATAGAGAACGAAGGCCTCATTGGCCATCTCGGCAATATTGCCCATGGCTTTATGCACTGCGGGCATGCGGGCAAAACTGGAGAATTCGCTCACCAGTTTTTTCAGCTCGTCAACCTGATTGACAATGGTTTTGGTGCAGACATCAAACACCTCCTGATCCCCGGCCAGCCGATCAAGATAGCGCTTGCGAAGCCGCTGGGCGGAAAGCTGGATGGGAGTGAGCGGGTTTTTCACCTCATGGGCGATCCGCCGCGCCACCTCACGCCAGGCCGCCATCCGCTGCGCCTTTTCCAGCTCGGTGAGGTTATCAAACACCAGAACCACGCCAAGGGGCTGATTGTTTTCATCTTCCAGTCGGGTGAGATTCACCCGCAGCGAAAAGGTCTCATCACCCACCGTGAGGCGCAGCGGTCTTTCCAGGGACGACTTGCCGCTTTTGGCCAGTTCGAAAAGGAACCCTTCCAGAACCGCCCGATGCTCCGGCCTGAGTACCGTGCGATATTCCTTGCCTTCAAAACCACCGCGGTCAATACGGAGAAGTTCCTCGGCAAAGCGGTTGATCGTGGTGATCCGGCCGTGCTCATCGAGAGAGATAACCCCGGCCGCCACATTCTGCAGGACAATCTCCATGTAACGCCGTCTGGTCTCGGCATCAAGATTGCCCTGGCGCAGGGCACCATTTGCCTCTTCGAGCTGCCGCTTGCTGGCGGAGAGATCGCTGGTCATCCGATTGAAGGAATCAACAAGGGTTCCCATCTCGTCGCCAGAGGTCTTTTCCAGAACAAAGTCCAGCTCCCCTTCTGCCACCCGCCGCGTCGCCTCAGCCAATCTGCCGATGGGCCCGGTCAGGCCGCCGGCCACATAAAAGGCAAACCAGATTGCGCAAAAGACAATCAGCAGGGTGACAATCAGCAGCATGACCAGCAAACTGGTTTTAATCGGGGCCTTGAGAATCATCAACTGCTTGTAGCCCTCATACCCGGCGGAGATGGTCTGCATCCGCCTGACCCGTTCCTGGGGAATGAGCAGCGAAACAATCAGCACCCCCGAACGACCATCGGTACCGCCAATCCGTACCGGGCTGACCCCGCGCACCAATTCCCCGGCCGCCACCGGCTGAATGGTTAACTGTTCCTTACTGTCGGCCAGCGCGTTCCGCAGCATGTTCAGCGGAATTTCCGGGACACCTTCGCTGATGATCTCCGGCCGGTAGGCACGGGCCAAGACCTCTCTTTGTCCTGAGACCACCTCGATTCCGGCCAGGCCATGGCTTTTCATGATCTCTTGCAGCACAGGGCTCAGATTTTCCACACCAATATCGCCGTACCGCTTCGCTTCCAACCGTTCCGCGATAAGACGCGCCTGGCGGTCAACCTGGTCCTGCGCCTCCTGGTAAACATTCTTGGCGATGGAGATGGATTCTTCAAGGGACTGGGCAACATTGATATTGAACCAGTAATCCATGCTGGTGGAAACAAACTGCAGGGCGATAAAAAAAAGCAGACCGGTAGGAAAAAAGGACATGGAAACAAAGGCGATCACCAGTTTGGAACGAAGCTTTGTCCCCAAAAAACGGCGCCGCCGCTCAAAAACGAGCTGGGCCAGATTGCGGAGCACCAGAAAAACCATTAACAGCAGCAGGAGGATATTGAAATTGATGAGGACGAAGATCAGAACATTGCCGCTGACCGGAAAGGGGATGGCTCCCAGTTGTACGATCCTGGTTTCAAAATAGGTCAGCAGAGGGATCAGAACGAGGCAGGAAAGGATGATCAGACGAATGCGCTTTTTTCGGCGCAACCGGTCTTTCGTGAGGACCTCCTCCTGGGTGGCATCCATGCTAATACCTGAATTCCACGGTGTACCATTCTGTTTCAAAATCCCAGAGGCTCCAGAAGGGAATCACATGGTGAAAATAGAGCGGCAGGGTTTTTTCCGCCAGCCGGGCCTTCACCCTGAGCAGGTATCCCGCCTCCGGCTGCAGTAGCTTCAGCGGCGATATCGGAGGGCCATTGAGCTGGGCCATGGCTTTTTTCGCCTCACCCAGGGTTTTGGTGCGGAATGTCTGTCCCGGCAGCTCCGAACGGACAATACTGTACTCCTCTTTCAGCGTATCGTAGCTCAGGGTATGGTCAAACTGCAGGGAAACGAACTCCTGATTCATCCACATCCGTTTATGTTCCAGCTTCACATAAAAGCTGAAGGTCACCGGGATACCGTTTCTGATCCCCTCCTCCATCTGTTTGGTAAAGGCATTATTGACCGTGAGAAACAAAAGCAGGTCCGTACTGGAGTTGGTAACAATCAACTCCTCGATGGTCGCATTCTGGGCAAGCGCGGACTCCCCGCCCCCAAAGAAAATGGCCAGAGCGAGCAGCAGAGAAGCAACACCGCGCAGATATCGTTTACTCAAGAGTGTGCACATAATCCATTAGCCGTTGTTGCAACATAATATCATCGTTATCGAGATGACCGCTCAGCAGAAGAGACAGCACGGAAAGGCCCCGGAAAGGCAGGGGGCTCATACCAGCTTTTCCTCATGCGGGGGGCTTACCCCTTCAGCCATGCTTCAGCTTTCCGCTAAATCCTCAACCCCAACCCCTTCTTCCCTGCGCACCTGCCATTTTTTCAGCACCATGCTCCTGGCCCTGTCCAAAAAAGGACCAAAGCTTTTGGCATCCCGAGCACTTAGGGCAACCCCCTCGTGGAGCCGCAGCTGCTCGGCCACTCCCTCCGGCGCCACCAGATCAATCTTGTTAAAAACCTTGAGGCAGGGGAGATTGTCCAGCTCAAGCTCCCGCAGCAACTCCTCCACCACCCGGATATGGTCGCCGCAGCGCGGATTGCTAAGATCGATAACATGCACGAGCACATCAGCCTCGTGCAGTTCCTCCAAGGTCGCCTTGAAGGCCTTGAGCAGCTCCTCCGGAAGATTGCGGATAAAGCCCACCGTATCCGTGATGATGACCTCCACGTCCTCGGGGAAGCGTAGCCTCCGGCTGGTCGGATCCAGGGTGGCAAACAACTTGTCCTCGGCGACAATGGTGCTCTTGGTCAGGGTGTTGAGCAGGGTTGACTTTCCGGCATTGGTATAGCCGACCAGCGAGAGAACCGGCAAGTCCTTTTTGCGGCGCCGGCTCCGCCGCTGTTCCCGCTCACGGCTGACCTCTTTCAATTTTTTGCCCAGCTTTCCCAGCCGATCATTGATACGGCGGCGGTCCACCTCAAGGCGGGTTTCCCCTGGGCCCCGTCCGCCGATGCCGCCGGTAAGCCGGGACAAGGCGTCGTCACGGGTGGTCAGTCTGGGCAACATGTATTTGAGCTGCGCCATCTCGATCTGCAGCTTGCCTTCCCGGCTCAAGGCCCGCCGGGCAAAGATATCGAGAATCAGCTGGGTGCGATCGATAACCCGCAGTTCGGTGTGGTCGGTTATCGATCGCACCTGGGAAGGATTCAGCTCCTGGTCAAAGATCAGCAGATTGGCATTGAGCCGTAGCGCAGTCAGCATGATCTCGCCGAGCTTGCCCTTGCCCAAGATCAAGCGGGGATTGATCTTTTCCCTCCGCTGCACCACGGTGTCGAGCACGATTACCTCAGCGGAGCGCGCCAGCTCGACAAGCTCGTCCATGGACTCCTGGGCCTTGCCCTTGGAAAGCGGGGTCACGCTGATCAGAATTGCCCGGTCCCGCCCCAGATCAATCTCCCGCACCGGCCTGGCCTTGGCAAACTGATCCTCAAGCGAGGTAATGAAATCCCGGCAGCGGAACTGCTGGCTGGGAATCTCAGGCGGCAGCAAGAGCCAGTTGCGGCCCGCCACCGGTTGCGGCACCAGATGGGCGGAATAGAGCCGGGTTGCCCCGCCCTGATCCATCTTCACCACACTCATCATATCCAACCGCAGGAAAAGCAGATCCATCAAGTCGTCTTCGCTGAGATCCTCGCCAGAAAGATGGGTATGCACACAGCGCAAGCCCTTAAGACGCCCGCCGGAGGAGCGGAATTGCTTCAGGGACGGAATCATGATGGAGCGATGATCCCCGACCATGACCGCCTCGACCTGCCCGGATCGGCTGAGCAACACGCCAATCTGCCGTCCGAGCTCAAGGGCAACGGTCCAGATTTCTTTTGCCAGCTCCGGACTGATGATCATATCCGGAGAAACCCGACGACCGGCAATGCGCTCAAGCCCTTTCAGCTGGGCGGTTTTCAAGCCGCCGGTATTGCCGCTTATTGTGCCGATGACCGAGTCTCCCTCAACAGACGGCGATCGCCAACCCGAATGGTTACCTTGATTTTATCAAAATACTCCAGCAATGGGATAGAAAACTTCCTGGTCAAGCCGGTGAGATTTTTAAAGCGCGGGGCATCGATCTCGCCTTCCTTTTTGATGAAGGCCACCAATTTTTCCTGCAGTTCGGTGATGGCCCGGCCCAGAAAATAGAGATCCTCACTGATCTTGACCAGCACCTGCTCGCGGACCAGCAACTCAAGGACCTCACGCACCAAGGGGCCGGGATACTTGGCAAAACGCTCCTGCACCTCGCGCACGGTGGGCGGTGTCAGCCCCGCCTCGCCGTAAAAAGACTCCATTTCGGCACGGATATCCTGGGCGTCCGCCTTCAGCGATACCCGATGATCCGCCAGCCTGACCACGGACTCCTCGACCGCGATGGTCCCCTGCTTGACCAGGGTATTGAGCAAGAGCTGAAAAAGTCTCTGATCCAGGTCATGATGCAGCCTGGAACGCAGCTCCTCCTTGGAGAGGCCCGGCTTCATCGAATTGTCCCGGTGAAAATCGGCCAGGATCTTGGTCAACTTTGCACTCATCCCCTCGAAGGTTTCCGCCGCGATCATGCGCTGCCGATCGGAATCGACCATGATGATCTTCCGGCTGGAGATAGGCCCGTCGAGCAGCTTACGGAAACGCTTGCCGAACTGCCCCATTTTGACGCAGAGCGCATCGAAGGTGAGTCCGACAACCCCGGCCTCCTTCAAATGCAGGAGGGAGATATCCTCGGCGGATCCTTCCTGATACAGGGCAAAGATCTCGCTGTTCGCTTCCTTAAAGCGGCGCCGTTTGGGCGGGGAGCCGTTCCAGATCCCGCCGCCGCCGATGGTGGCCACCGGCGAATAGCTCCGCACCACATAGCGGTCCCCGGGCCAGGCGCCGAAGGGCTCCTCAAGCAGGAGCTGCACGTTGGCCCGATTGCCCGGGAGCAGCTCCTCATCCTCCAGGAGCACCACCCGACCCATGATCTCGGCGGTGCCGATGTGGATCCGCACCCTGCTTCGATTCTTGAGAGGTTTGGCGTTCCCGGAGAGATAGAAAAAATCTCCGTCCAGAAGAAAGGAGGGGGCAAGGGTTCCTGGGGTAGCGAGCATGTTGCCCCGACTGATCATCTCGGTGTCCAACCCCTGGATGTTGATGGCGGTACGCTTGCCCGCCTCGACCAGCTCCACATCCTGGCCGTGCACCTGAATGCCGCGGATCTTGGCGGTATGCCCTTGGGGATAGACAGTGATGTCTTCGCCCACTCCGATCCGGCCCGAGATGGAGGTGCCGGTAACCACTACGCCGAACCCCTTCATGCTGAAAACCCGATCCACCGGCAGCCGAAACGGGCCATGGGCCTCGGAAAACTCGCTGCCCCGCACCAGGGTGTCGAGAACCTCGCGGACCTCGTCGAGTCCCTCGCCGGTGGTGGAGGAAACCGCGACCATGGGGGCGTCTTCCAGGAAACTGCCAGCCAGAAACTGGCGGACATCCTCCCGCACCAGCTCCAGCCACTCCGCATCCACCATATCTTTCTTGGTGAGGATCACCAGCCCCCGTTTCACCCCGAGCAGACGGCAGATCTCGAAATGCTCTCGGGTCTGGGGCATGATCCCTTCGTCCGCCGCAATGACAAAGGCGAGCAGATCAATGCCGGTGGCGCCGGCCACCATGTTTTTCACAAAGCGTTCGTGCCCGGGCACATCGATGATGCCGAGGCGATGGCCGCAGGGCAGATCAAGAAAGGCGAAGCCGAGCTCGATGGTGATGCCCCGCTTCTTCTCTTCCTTGAGCCGGTCGGTGTCGATGCCGGTAAGGGCTCGGACCAGGCTGGTCTTGCCGTGGTCCACATGGCCGGCCGTGCCGAGGACAATCTCCCGCATCTGCTACCAGTTCCCTTTCAGGTACGGGTTGTGGCGAGCCTCTTCGCCCACGGTGGATTTGGCGCCGCCATAGCCATGCCCCGGCCAGACCACGGTCTCCTCGGGCAAAGCCAGGATCTTCTTGTGGATGGAAGTCAGCAGCTGATTGCTGTCGCCGCCGGGGAAATCGGTCCGCCCCAGCCCTTCGACAAAGAGGGTGTCGCCGGTAAACAGATGGGGCGCCCCGTAAAAACAGATCCCGCCCGGGGTATGCCCAGGGGTATGGAGAACGGTCAGGGTGAGTTTGCCGATGAGGATTTCCTCGCCATCGGTTACGGTCCGGTCCGCAGGCGGCGAAGGGGGCAGGCCGAGCATGGAGAAATAGTCAATGATCTCCGGCCGGGCAAAAAACTCGGCATCCGCCGCATGCATGAGGATGGGGGCGCCGGTGGCCTTCTGGATCACAGCGTTGCCGCAAACATGATCCGGATGGCCGTGGGTGCAGAGAATCATTTCAACGCTGAGCCCTTCAGCCCGACAGAGGGCGAGAATCTTCTCCTCGTTGCCGCCGGGATCAATGATCCCGCACTTCTTTGTCTCCTCGCAGCCCACCACATAGCAGCAGACTGCCATGGAACCCACGGTCAACTGTTTGACAATCATATTCAAAAACCTCAGCAGTCACAGGTGGTTGGGTTGCATGGCCCCCCGCCGCAGCCGCAGCTCGATCCAGCCTTGGCCATGGGAATGGAGGCGGCCGCAGTCCTGACCGGAAGCTCCTGCTCCACCTTGGCCAGAAAGGCTTCAAAGGCCTGAACAGCAGGGCTCGTCCCGCCGGAAGAGAGATAGGGCTTGCCGTCATCCCCGGCGATAACCACCCTGGGGTCAACAGGAATCCGGCCGAGAAAGGGCACGGAAAACTCCGTGGCCAAGACCTCGCCGCCGCCGGTCTTGAAGATATCCACCGTTTTGTCGCAGTGCGGACAGACAAAGCCGCTCATGTTCTCGACGATGCCGACGATCTGCATGGAAACGTGCTTGCAAAAATTGATGGACTTGCGCACATCGGCCAGGGCAATATTTTGGGGGGTGGTCACAACCAGGGCCTTGGCATCCTTGATGGTGTGGGCCACGGTCATGGGCTCATCCCCGGTGCCGGGGGGGGCATCGATGATCAAATAATCCAGATCGCCCCAGTTCACATCGGCGATAAACTGGCGGATCGCCTGATTCTTCAGGGGACCGCGCCAGATGATGGGATCGTCCCGGTTCTCCATCATGCTTTCAAGCGAGATGACCTTGAGCTTGTTGTTATATTCCAGGGGAGGCATCTTGCCGTCCTTGGTAAGCTCGCCGTCCATCCGGCCATGCATGCCGAGCATCCGGACGATATCCGGACCGTGGAGGTCAACGTCCATGAGGCCGACCTTGTATCCCTTGCCGGCAAGGCCCAAGGCCAGATTTACCGAGACGGTGGACTTCCCGACCCCGCCCTTGCCGCTCATCACCAGGATCTTATTCTTGATCCGATCCAGAGAGGCGGCGATTGCCGTATTCTGCTGGGCCACCGCCGCATCGGCGGAGCCGCAGCCACTCGCTTTTTTACTGCCACAGGTTCCACTGCTGCACTTCGACATGACGCACCTCCAAGTATATAAGAAAAGCAAAAATGAACGGATTCATAGGGGAACTTTATCTTATACTGTAAGACCGTCTGTTTTGAAAGGCAAAAGCCCGCCCGCACTCCCTGACGGCCAGGGGTCCTTTCGCGGCTGCCCACAAAAAAGGCTGCCCGCAGGCAGCCTTTTTTATGAATTGATTGAGGCACACGCTCAAAGAGCAATAAATTCCGTGCGCTCCAAGGCCATTTCCATATAAAATCGGTGGGTATCCAGACTGAATACCAGCCGCCGGTTATCCTGGAAATCCAGATCCGGGGTAAGGGTAATCGCGGTGTTCAAAGCCAAGGCCTTGGGCTGACCGATATAGGAGGTAAGATCGAACTTGCCTTCCACCATCTGCATGGCCTTGCCCATGAACTGGTTGGTCATCTCCCCCATGGTGTCAACCACCTCGGCGGAGGTCGAATCCTGGGCCAGATCGCTCTCCGGCATCCCCATGGCAAGCATGTAGCTCCGATAGAGCTCCATGGCGGCTCCGGCGGAAAAATTCACTACCACCAAGCCGTTATAATCCCCGGCAAACTGGACAAAACAGCCGATTTCCGGCCGCAGACTCACCTTGGGAATAACCTGAATCGTCTTGGAAAACTTGATGGACTTTTGCGTGCTCTTGTCCAGGGTTCTCTTCACGGCCTGACAGAAAATCTCGGCGATTATGTCAATGGTTGGCTGTTTTTCACTCATCATTCTTCCTCCCCAATGGCCAAAACTCCTGGCGCAGATTATTCCAGATTGCCCTCGAGCAAGCATTCTGCACGACATCATCCAGGTCCATTCCTATTCGATTTTTCCTCGAAGGGCAACGGAGAACCGAAAAAAAGGGCTTCCGGGCCAAGGCCCAAAAACCCTTATCATGATTATGGTGCCCAGGACGAGAATCGAACTCGTACGGGGTTGCCCCCGAGGGATTTTAAGTCCCTTGCGTCTACCAGTTCCGCCACCCAGGCATGGCACTCAAATCAAACGGCGGTGTACCATATCACCTTGCAAAAATCAACAGCCATCCGCCAAGCCAGCCGGGGAACGTTTCGTTTTTATCGCTCCGTTTCACCCTACTCCTCAAAATACTGCACCCGATAGGTCAACACCTCAAGAGTTCCAGAGCGCCAGACCTCGGCGGGCAAACCACCCTTCCGACAGAGGTGGCTCAAGAAATCCTCAGGCGCGGGCAGCTGCTCCCAGACCTGGGGCAGAAAGGTGGCACCCTGCCCCCCCTTTCGGATAATGACCCCATCAACCCCAACCTGCAAACGAGCAAGCAGCTCCTCCGGAGTCGCATAGATCAAGGGGGTCGGCTCGGTGAGGATGCTGACCTCCACCTCAATTGCGGCCAGCTCCTCTTCCTCAACCGGGCTGAAGCGGGAATCGTCAAAGGCGGCATGCAGGGCATTGCGTTTCACCCCCTCGACAATAGGGTCAATGCCGACAAGGGTGCCGATGCAGCCACGCAACTCCCCATGCTCTTTCAAGGTGACAAAGGTTCCCCTCTTCTCCTGAAGGGCTTGATCCCGCAAGCACGCCGCAATATCAGGGTCCGGTTCCCGCCCCTCTTTCCCAAGTTGCCGGGCAATGGTCTCGCGCGCCAACCAAAGTAGCGCTTTCCCCTGTTCCTCCGTCAGGCCTGCATCCCGTGCGCCTTTATCCAGTGCCATAAGCCACTCCTTTGATCTTTTTTCCCCACACCCTTTTCATAATACAGTATCTTTGAAATGAGGAAAAATCATAGGAGTTTTCTGCATACCGCTGTTCTACGGACAACACGATTCGGGAGGGGGAAGGAAAATGAAACGGATGAAAATGGCCATCACCCTTCTGGCAACATCCAGTGTCTTGCTCGCCGCCGGCAGCTGCCTTGGCGCAGATGGTGCGCACGGGAAACTGCTCTTTGAAAGCCCCGGACTCGGGGGAGGCACCTCGGGAAAAAGCTGCCTCACCTGTCATAGGGACGGAAGGGATTTCAGCCCGGAGACCCTGAGCAGGAAGCACTATCTTGTCATGGGCAACCCCGTTGCCGGTCTGGCCGAGGTGATCAATTTCTGCATCGAGGTGGCCCTCCGCGGGGAGGCAATTCCGGAAAACGGCGAGGAGATGCGCGATCTTATCGCCTACCTCTCCGTTTTCATCAAAGACAACCGCAAGCCGCCCCAATAAAAAACCCCGGCCGGAGCCAGGGTTTTTTTAAAACAAGGACAAAGCAAAACAATCAGCCCCCGCAGGAACCACCGCCGCTGCCGCACGAACTGCCGCAGCTCCCACCGCCACCGCCGCCGAGAGGCTTGGCCGAGGAGATGCCGAAACCGGAACGGGGTCCGGCCTCGATGAAGTCTACTTTGATGACCCCACACTGATTGCTGAGATTATTGTCGAGGAGGAATTTAATCCCGCCATGTTCAAACGTCGCATCATTTTCTTTTGGCTCATCCAGAGCCAATCCCAAAGAGGGGCCTGCTCAGCCACCCTGCATTAAGGCTACACGTACGGCAGAATCGATATTATTATCGGCCAGGTACGCTTTCAGTTTGACAACCGCCTGCTCTGTTACTTCAAGCATCCTATGATCTCCTCGTCAAAATGGTTCATAAAAAAATATCCGGCTTTAGGAGGCCGGCAAGAAAAATGGATTTTCAGCTTTTTCTTATGTAGTAAATTAAGAAATATAGACCCATAAGTCAAGGCTGGTTTTTTGTTTTACGCTCCGGGCGATTCACGCTATAAATAAAGAAAGAATTTCCCCCAAAGAACAGAACTCTTTTCTCCGTTGGTATACGAGGCCGAACAGATGAAAAAAATTGTCATATCCACCGGCGGCGGCGACGCCCCGGGCCTGAACGCTGTAATCTACGCCGTGACCAAATCCGCCCATTACCGGGGCTGGGAGGTATATGGCAGTCACGGCGGCTACAAAGGGCTGCTTGACCCGGACGAACTTGTCCGCCTCACTCCGGAGATGGTTGAGGACATCACCCCCACCGGGGGCACCATCCTCGGCTCTACCAATAAAGGCAACCCATTCGCCATGCCGGTGGAAAACCTGGCCGGCGAGGTGCAGCTCCGCGATGTTTCCGACCGGGTTATGCAGAATTTCACCAGGATGGGTTTTTCCTGCCATATTGCCGTGGGCGGCGACGGCAGCCTGGAGATCGCCCACCGTTTCGCCACGGAAAAAGGGATGCCGGTGATCGGGGTGCCCAAGACCATTGACAACGACCTGCAGGCCACCCACAGAACCTTCGGCTGCGACACCGCCGTGGCTACGGCGACCGATGCCCTTGACAAGCTCCATTCCACCGCCAAATCCCACGACCGGGTCATGGTGGTCGAGGTCATGGGACGAGATTCCGGCTGGATTGCCATCAACTCCGGGATCTCAGGCTGCGCCGATGTCATCCTCATCCCGGAGATTCCCTTCAACCTCGATTCGGTCTGCAACAAGATCAACGACAACGAGCTGCACCATAAACATTACGCCATTGTCGTGGTGGCCGAAGGGGCTCGGGCCAAAGACACCGAGGTCATCCATAAGGCCACGGAACAATGCGCGGTGGGTCGGCAGGAGGTGCTGCTGGGTGGGGTAGGCGAATGGGTGGCGCAACAGATCCGGGAAAAAACCGGCAAGGACACCCGTTCCCTGGTGCTGGGGCACCTGCAGCGCGGCGGCTCGCCCACCACCTTCGACCGGATGCTGGCCCTGCGTTTTGGCGGCGCGGCGGTGCGGCTGGCCGAGCAGGAGATCTTCGATCACATGGTGGCGCTGGCCGCCACGGATATTATCGCCGTACCCCTGGCCGAGGCGATCAAGGGCCGAAAAAAGGTGCCGCTGGACAGCGACAAGGTCCTCACCGCCCGGGAAATCGGGATATGCCTTGGGGATTGAAGAAAGTGAAAAATTAAAAATGCAAAATGAAAAATGTACAGCGAAAAGCCCAGGTATTAAAGCCCTGCCTTTAACTCTTCACTCTTAACTTTTCATTTTTCACTTTTCTCCAACCGCTCCATGTACAGATCCCACTCAATGGGCAGCATGGTTTTCTTCAGATTGTTGCACTCCTTGCAACAGGCCGCAAGATTCCCCTTGGAGCTTGTCCCTCCCCTGGCCAGGGGAACGATGTGGTCCATGGTGAGCTCCTTGGCCGGGGTCTTTTTGCCGCAATAGTAGCAGATACCCAGCGAGAGCTTGGTCTGCCACCATCTGCTTTTTCGAATCTCCCTCGCCTTGGCACGTTCGCGGCGGATATCCTCCTCAGCCACCCCCTCGCCGTAGCAATTTTCCTCCCCACTCATGGCGCCACCTCGCCCAAAAGGATCTTGCGCGCTGCCCCCACCAAATAGAGAGAGCCGGCCACGCAGATCAGATCACCGCTGTCCGCCAGATCAGCGGCCATGGCCAAGGATTCAGCGACCGTTGCCGCGCCCTGCGCCTTGGCGCGATCCTCTTCGGGCAGGATGGCGGTGAGCTGCGCCACCGTTGCCGAGCGCTCGCTTTCAGGACGGGTGAAGATGATGCGGTCCGCCAGCGGGGCAATGGCCGTAAGGGTGGCGGCAACATCCTTGTCCGCCATGCAACCCCAGACGAGAATGAGCCGGACGTAACTGAATTCGCTGACCAGGGCATCGAGAAGGCTTTCGACCCCGGCGGGATTATGGGCCCCATCCAGCAGATAACGACGCAGCGTGGGCGTCTGATCGGTTGCGGACTCTGCCGGACACTCCACCTGTTTGCCATCGGCAAGGCAGAAATACTCCAACCGCCCGGGCCAGGCCACGGAGAGCAGCCCTTGCCGGATCGCCTCGCCGTCCACCGGCAAAACCCCGGAGACCAATTCCAGCGCAGCCAGAGCCAGAGCCGCGTTGCCGATCTGGTAGCCCCCTTTCAGGCGGCACTGGAGCCCGGTCAGGGAATGGCTGGAGTCGATGCCTCGATATTCCCAACCTCCCTCTTCACCGCGAAGGGTAGCAAACTCCCTGCCCAGCAGAAACAAGGGGGCCTTGCGCTCCCGGCACACCTCCTCCACCACCGCCAGACTTTCATCCGCGGATACGCCGGCAACCACAGGCACGCCCGGCTTGATGACCCCGGCCTTTTCGTAGGCCACCGCAGCCAGGGTATTGCCGAGGTATTGCTCATGATCCATGCTGACATTGGTGATCACCGAGACCAACGGGGTGACCACATTGGTGGCGTCAAGCCTGCCCCCCATGCCCACTTCCAGAATGGCCACATCCACCTGCTCTTCGGCAAACCAGAGCAGGGCCAGGGCGGTGGCGAACTCAAAATAGGTAATCTGCCGCTCCCCCAGCACCTCGCGGATCACACCGGCCTGGCGGGCGAACTCCTCTTCGGAGATAAAGCGGTCATCGAGGCGAAACCGCTCCCGCACACAGCTCAGGTGCGGCGAGGTGTACAGCCCCACCCTGTAGCCCGCCCGGGTCAGAATCTCCCGCAGGGTGGTGGAGACGGAGCCCTTGCCGTTGGTGCCCGCCACATGCAGAAAACGCAGAGCACGGTGCGGATTGCCCACCGACTCAAGAAACTGGCTCATGCTCTCAAGGCCGAGCTTGATCTTAAAAAACTGCAGGTTATCGAGGAAGGTCCACGCCTCTTGATATTGCATCATTCCACCAACTCCAGCTTGGCATAATCAAGATGGAGGGTCTTGCGCCCGTGCCGGGCAAAGAGCACCTCCAGCGACTTGGGGCTGACGACCTTTTCCACCACCCCCTCCCCGAAAAACGGATGCCGCACCCGGTTGCCGAGCTTGATTTTCTGGGCCGGGGCAACCCCCGCCGAACTGGACAGCCCGGGCGGATAGGAAGACCGCAGCGGCGGGATGCTGTAATCGGGCCGCTCCTCCTGCTCCGCACCATAGGCCACAGACTGATGCTGCCAAGCAGTAGCAACAGGCGCCTGGGTCAGGGCATGGGGCAATTCCTGCAAAAAAGGAGAAGGGCCGCCCGCCGCCGAGGAGGAATCGTAGGACATGACCTCCTGGGGATAGACCAGATAGAGCTGTTTGCGGGCCCGGGTCGCGGCCACATAGAGCAAGCGCCGCTCCTCTTCCTTATGCGCGGGCAACACGGCCTGAGCCGAGGGAAAGCGCCCCTCGGCCAGGTTGATGATAAAGACCGTGTCCCATTCCAGCCCCTTGGCCGAATGAATGGTGGAGAGCACCAGTCGCTTGCCGCCATCCTCCTCCACCGCCCCGGCCTGGGGTGGATCAAGGGAGGCGTCGTCGAGAAAGGATTGCAATTCGACATAGCCGCCCATCACCCTTCCCAACTCGTCCAGGTCCCGCCGACGGCGGGGATAATCGTCGTGGTACAGCCGCTCAAAGATCGGCTCATAGTAGTCCATGATCCGCTCGAACATCTGGCCCATGCTCATGCCCTGCTGCCGGATCGATTCGAGCATCTCCAGCAGATCCGCCAAACCCTCCTTCCAGGTTTTGCCGGCCGGATACTCTTTAAGGGCCGCCAGGGGGTCTTCCGCGCTTTTGACCCGACTCAGGATGTTCTGGGCCGTCTTGGGCCCCACCTTGTCGAGTTGCAGCAGGAGCCGGTTCCAGGAGAGATGGTCATGGGGATTGGCCACCACCCGCAGATAGGAGATGACGTCCTTGTTATGGGCCAGCTCGTTGAGCTTGAGGCCGCCGCGTTTTTCAAACTCGACCTGTCGATGGGTGAGCTCCAGCTCCAGCTTGTAGGAATGAAAACCGGAGCGGAAGAGTACTGCCATCTCATCAAGAGGCTCGCCCGCATTGCGCAGGGCCACGATCTTTTCCGCCACATAACGGGCCTGGGTGGCCTCATCCCTGGCCCCGTAGACCACGGGCTTTTCCCCGCCCGTGATATTGGTGAACAGGGTCTTGGTATATTTTTCCTGCGCCTTCTCGATGATGGCGTTGGTCAGGTCGAGGATCTTCTGGGTGGAGCGGTAGTTTTCCTCCAGTCGGATGAGGCGGGTGTCCGGAAAGAGCGAGGGGAACTCCATGATGTTGCGGAAATCCGCGCCCCGGAAGCTGTAGATGGATTGGGAATCATCGCCCACCACCATCACGTTGTTGTGCTTGGCCGCCATCAGCCGGACGATACCCGCCTGGATGGGGTTGGTGTCCTGGTACTCATCCACCATGATGTGGCTGAAGCGGTTGGCCAGCTCGGCATGCACCTCGGGAAACTCCTCCAGAACCCGACGCCAGTTCACCAGCAGGTCGTCGTAATCCATGAGGCTGTGCTCAAGCTTGAACCGCTTGTAATGGAGGGCAATGGTCTGCAGATCGTCGGCAAAATCATGAAAATGGCCGTACTCGGCCTCGACCAGCTCCTCGATCCCCATCCCCTTGTTCACCGACTTGCTCAAGATGGAGATCACCACCCGCTTGGAGGGAAAACGCTTGTTCTCGCCGCCCAGATTCAGGGAGGATTTGAGGAGATTGACGATGCCCTCGGCATCGGACTGGTCGATGATGGTAAAATTCGACTCATAGCCGAGATGTCGGCAGTAGCGGCGCAGCAGCAGATTGGCCGTGGCATGAAAGGTGCCGCCCATCACCCGCCGACAGGAATCGTCCAGCAGCATACTGGCCCGATGGAGCATCTCCTGGGCCGCCTTGCGGGTAAAGGTAAGGAGCAGGATCTGCTCCGGGGGCACGCCCTGCTCGACCAGATGGGCCAGGCGATAGACCAGGGTCCGGGTTTTGCCGCTGCCCGCCCCGGCAATGACCAGCACCGGACCACTCACAGTGGTCACCGCCTCGTATTGCGCCTCGTTTAGAGCCTTGCGGCTGATCTGGCTGGCAGAAGGTGCAGGCTGGGGCTTTGGCTTTGGTTCCATGGGAAATAGGGTGGGTTGCATGGCGGCAACTCTAACACAAGAACAGGCGGGCAATCGACAAAAAAGTTTTAATTTTCCTGCCGTACTGGTAGATTAAGGAGTTACAAAAATCAGAGACCAGCAAGACAACTTTTTCCATAAATCCAAGGAAATAGAAATGAACACCGTACAGGATATTTTTACCGAACAAACCCTGCAGACCCTCTTTCCGGCAGACCGCGCCAACGCCTTTTTCGACGCCCTGTTCGGCGATGCCGAAGAAGGGGCCTACGACATCCGCTTAGTCTATAAGGGACATGCGGCAAACATCCTCACCTTCGGCCTCGAACTCCACGAACGCCCCGGCAGATGCCTGGCCTGCAACCTCACCTACGGGTTGCCCGAGGTATTCAGCCGCCACCCCATCATCAACCTCAAGGGATTGACAGCGGAGATCGACGCCCTCCTAGGCGACAAAGCCACCTGCACCGACTGGAAACTCGGCACCACCCAGACCGTTTCCAAGAAGCTGCATGTTATTCCGCTGATGATCAGCTTGGCATAAAAGGTAGCCCCGTAAAATTACATCTTAGGCTTCACTTGGAGACGATGTGGTAATCGAATATTTGACGGCAATCTTGGTGTTCATCACCGCGATATACGCATATCTGACGCACCGCATGACTAAAGCAAGTGAATCATCGGTTGAAGCAATCCGAAATCAGTCAGAGGCGATGTTCCGTCCTTACGTCACGGTTTCATCCTTTATTCGACCTCACACACCATTCCTTTACCTTCGCATTGCCAACACTGGAAGGACAGGCGCAGAAAATCTCTGCCTCGGATTGGACCGAGACTTCTTTCAATTTGGCGAGACTGATCGCCCAGAAAAGAACCTTCGCAATAAGAGCGCCTTCACGACACCAATGGATAGCTTTCCGCCCGACACAGAACTGACCTTTGCTTTGGGACAGGCCTGGGTGCTGTTTGGCAAAGAAGGAAAAATGGATGCTTGCCCCGTCCAGTTCACTGTCACAGCAACTTACGAATACCTAGGAAAAAAGATCGAAGAGCGACACTGCATAGATCTTCGGGGGTACTTGGGCAGCGAAGGTAATCACGATCCAATTGTTGAAGAGTTGGAACGTATCAGAAAAATCATGGAGAAGAAAAATTAACATATAAATACTACTGCATTTCCCATATGTTCCCATTGGCACGCAGCCGAGTACCGGAGAGGCCGCCGAAAAGGGAGGTTGCACTGTTTGAGGCGTAGCCGAGTTTGCAACATCCCGGCGGCATCGAGGAACGCAGGGCATCCCGCCTTCGGCGGGACAAGAGACACAGGGTGCCCTTTCTTTGGTTCGTTTCTTTGGGCAAGCAAAGAAATGAACAATCAATCCCATTCATTCGCCAACCAAACGAGCCATCAGTGCCCCTCACCACCTCCCCAACCGAACTAACCACCAGCGCCACCGATGCCCTCCTCGCCATCGAGTGCACCATAATCATCGCCCTCCTCTTCCGCTCAACACCCACAAACCGCTGGCGAATCAACCTCTGGTGCTCAGCCTTTGCCCTCCTCGCAACCGCCTCCTCCCTCGGCGCCCTGATCCACGCCCTAGAGATGCCAAAGTCCATGCGCATAGCACTATGGGCCCCTCTCTACCTGAGCCTGGGAATTCTCGTGGTTCTCTTCCTCGTGGGGGGTGTTGCGGATTGGCGGGGTAAACTGGCAGCGAAGCGCCTTGTTCCATGGTCCATCGGAGTAAGCGCAGCCTTTCTCGGCCTGACCGCGCTGCTGGGCGGAAAGTTCATCGTCTTCATCGTCTACGCGGCGACGATTCTGCTAAGCACCCTGGCCATCTACACCTTTCTCGCCGCCAGCCAGCGCCTAAAAGGCGCCGCCATTGTTGCCCTGGCAATCCTCCTCAACCTGGCCGCAGCCGCAGTGCAGGCAAGCAATCTCTCGCTCCAGCTTCTCATCCCCTTTGATCACAACGGTCTCTTCCACCTCATCCAAATGCTGAGCACCGCAACCCTCGGGCTGGGATTGCATCTCGGCATGGAACCCGCACAGCGATAGCTATGGGGCAATGCCGAGCCTACCCCAACCGCTCAAAAAACCGCCCCACCTCCCCGGGCCGATGCGCATCGGACCCAGCCACCAGCGGAACCCCCAAGGCAATCGCCTCTTCAAGAATCGGTTGCGCCGGATACTGCTCCCCCCGATGGGAAAACCCGGAGGTATTGACCTCCAGAGCCATGCCCTTTTCCCGCATTGCCTGAAAAATCTCCCTGATCTGCCGCTGATGTGCAGCATTAAATTGCACCTCGGGATGATGGCGAAGCACCGCATCGAGATGACAGAGCACCGTAGCGGGCAGAAGAGAAACCGCTTCCAGCAGGGTGGAGAAATAGTCGGAGATCACCCGCTCCACCCCGTGCTTGCCCAGGGGCTCCAGATTGAACTTGCGGCGGCTCACCACATTGTAGTGATGCCCCTTAATCTCGTAATAATGGAAGGAGAGACCGACCCGGTCCCAGGGGTACTGTTTGAGAAAATCAAGAATCGCAGGAACCTGCTTGGGGTTGTAGCCTACCTCCACCCCGATCCCGATAAAAATCCTATCCCCATAAACCTGCCGCAGCCGCTGACCTTCGCGCTGGTAGACAACAAAATCTTCTTCGCTCAGCCAGGTGTCTTCAGGGTAATGGATGCCGCATTCCAGATGCTCGAGAAAGATCAGCTCCTCAAGCCCCTTGGAGATGGCGGCTCGGACATACTCCTCCATCTCGCCGCTGGCATGATGGCAGAGCCGGGTGTGAACATGGCCGTCGCTCTTGGTGTTGATCAGCATTGGTTTTGTGGCTAAGGGAATTACCCTGGGATTAGGCGTTGCCGCGGGGGAAAAAATGCAGCACCCCGTCGATCTCCGAGGTGTCGCAAACCCGACCCGGTCCGAGCTCGACAAACTGCTCAATGCCTTCCATGTTGATGGAAAACTGCTGGCCGTCCGGCATGTGGTACACAACCGTGCGGACCTTGGTTATATCAATGGGCGATCCAGCCACTCTCATATGCATTCCTCACCAAAATCCTATAAAAAAACAGAACATCGCTGTCCTGTATTTTAGTCATTGATTAAATTATTACAAGCTGCCTGCAAAAAAAATCAATATGACTTTCTCGCCAAGACCTCGCGTGGCTTGGAGCCGTCCGCAGGCCCGACCACCCCTTCCTTTTCCATGAGCTCGATCATCCGGGCCGCCCGGTTATACCCCACCCGCAGCCGCCGCTGGACCATGGAGATGGAGGCCTGGCCCGATTCGCAGACCAAGGCCACGGCTTCGTCATACTTCTCGTCCAACTCCCCACCCTCGTCGCCCTCTCCTGCTTCGGCTTCCTCGGCGAGCTTCAGCACGCTTTCATCGTAACGCACAGCGCCCTGCTCCTTGAGGAAGGTCACGATCCGCTCGGTTTCCTTATCCGAGATATAGGCGCCGTGGATCCGCTGCAGCTTGCTGGTGCCGGGGGGCATGAAGAGCATGTCGCCGGCTCCCAGCAGGTGCTCGGCCCCGCTGCCGTCCAGGATGGTGCGGGAATCGATCTTGGAGGAGACCTTGAAGGACATCCTGGTCGGGAAGTTGGCCTTGATCAAGCCGGTGAGCACATCCACCGAGGGGCGCTGGGTGGCGAGGATGAGGTGCATCCCCGCGGCCCTGGCCATCTGGGCCAGCCTGGCCACGGAATCCTCGACCTCGCGGGAGGAAACCATCATCAGGTCGGCCAGCTCATCGATGATGATAACGATCAGGGGCAACTTTTCCGCGGCCTCGGCGTTGTAGCTGGCCAGGCTCTTGACCTTGGCCTCTTCCATCAGCTGGTAGCGCCGCTCCATCTCCCGCACCGCCCAGAGCAGGGCCCGACTCGCCAGTTTGGGGTCCACCACCACCGGGTGCAGGAGGTGGGGGATATCCTCGTAACAGGAGAGCTCGATCCGTTTGGGATCCACCAGCAGCAGACGAACCTCCTCGGGCGTGGCCCGAAAGAGAATCGAACAGATGATGGTATTGACCGCCACGCTCTTGCCCGAGCCGGTGGCCCCGGCGATGAGCAGATGGGGCATCCGTGCCAGATCGGCGATCACCGGATTGCCCACAACATCCATGCCCAAGCCGATGGTGAGCCGGGAGGCGGCCTTCTGGAATTTTTCATGGGCGAAGATGTCGCGGACATAGACGATATTGCGGGTCGGGTTGGGAATCTCGATCCCCAACGCGGCCTTGCCGGGAATGGAGCCGACGATGCGGACACTCTCGGCCTTGAGCCCCAGGGCCAGATCGTCGGCCAGGGCAATGATCTTGTTGATCTTGACCCCAGGCGCCGGAGAAAATTCATAGGTGGTGATGACCGGACCGGGGGAGATGCCGACAACCTTTCCCACCACCCCGAAATCATTAAGCTTTTCTTCCAGTTCGGCACTGACCGCATAGTAGTACTCGCGGTCCACCACCACCTCGGTGTTTCCCGGCTTATCCAGCAGGGACAAGGGCGGAAGCCGGTATTCTCCGCTGGCCGCGGGCAGGAGGCGGAAGGAGTCGTCCTCTGCCCCGACCTCAAGCTTAACCGGGGCATGCACCTTGGGCACAATGGAATCATCTGCGGACGGGCTTGCGGCTGCGGCAGAGGCGGCGACCTCCCCTTTCTTGCCCTGTCCGGCTGAGTTGTTCGCTTCAGCCGCTTGCCTGGAGGTCCAGCGGCTGAGGACAAAAGCACGCAAGCGGTTCCCAAGGGAATAGGGGGAGAAGCTGCTGATCAGCATCAGGGAGATCAGCAGCACCACGAGAAACAAGAGGAAGGAACCGGGACCGCCGAAGAGCAGCTGACCGTACTGGGCCAGAAGAGTGCCTAAGAATCCGGCCACCGGATAGGTGTGCGCAAAAACGGTAAAAGAGGCCAGCGAAGTGAACCCGCTGAGCCCCGCACTGGCCAGGAGAATCCCGGTGCAGCCGAACACGGTCAGGGGCAGGGTCTCGAGAGTGAAATCAGGGGAAAAAATGCGGATGGAGAAAAAGAGCAAGAGAAAAGGGAGCCAGAACGCGGTGATTCCAAGAAGATCCATGAGCAGCCCGGCCACAAACTGGCCCACCGCCCCGCCCCAGTTGGAGGCAAGGATCTGACCCGAGGGGTCCGGCGTGGTGTGGCTGAGCAAGCAGAGGAGCAGAAAAAGGGCGGCAAACACCCCGAATACGGAAAGTATCTCTCGCCCAAGCGTTGGTTTTTCCTGCTGGTTGTTCCCTTTTGCCATTATGCTCGCAGATCAGTTCCTGTAATGGGAGCGCCAGCGTGCCTGAGGCACAGGCTATTTTTCCTTGCCGATATTTTTCAGGATGGCGTCAAGGATACCGTTGATAAAACCGGGAGAATCCTCGCCGCAGTAGCGCTTGGCCAGCTCAATGGCCTCGTCGATGGCGACGCGCGGCGGCACCTCCTCCTTGTACATCAGCTCGTAGGCGGCCAGCCGGATGATGTTACGATCCAGCACCGACATGCGGCTGACCCGCCAGTTTACCGCGCTTTCCGCGATCTTGGCGTTGATCACCTCCCAGTTGTCGGTGATGCCCTCTACCAGCTCCTGACCGTAGGGGATGGCTTTTTTATTGATCTCGAAATTCTCACAGAGCAGCGGAAAATTCTCCACTGCCGAGGTTTCGGTCATCTCCCCCTGAAACAGGGCGTTGAGGGCAAGTTCCCTTGCCTTGCGTCGATTGCCCATGAATAATCAGGCGAGCTGCGGCAAAAGATTGACCATCTCGATGGCGGTGGCTGCGCACTCGGAGCCCTTGTTCCCGGCCTTGGAGCCGGCCCGTTCAATGGCCTGCTCGATGGAGTCGGTGGTAAGCACCCCAAAAATAATGGGCACCCCGGACTCCATGCTGGCCTGGGCAATCCCCTTGGTCGCCTCGTTGGCCACGAAATCGAAATGGGGGGTGGAACCGCGAATCACCGCACCGAGACAGATCACTGCGTCATAGCGGCCGGATTTGACCATCTTCTGGGCGACCAGCGGAATCTCGAAAGCCCCGGGAACCCTGGCCACCTCGATCTCCTTGTCCTTCACCCCGGAACGCATCAGGGTGTCCAGGGCGCCTTCCAGCAGACGCTCGGCAATAAACGAATTGAAACGGGCAATAACAATCCCGAATTTCTTCCCTTCGACTTGCAGTTTTCCTTCAAAAAATTTGGGCATCGTTTTTCCTCCAAAAGGTGGACTAAAGACTTAACTGTTATTTTGTATCCTTGGAGCCGGTAAAAAGATCCAGCATATGACCAAGCTTATCCTTCTTGGCCTTCAGATAATCGATATTTTCCGGTTCCGGCACCATCTCGATGGACTGCCTCCCCGTGACCTTGAGGCCATACCCTTCGAGACCGACGATCTTCTTGGGGTTGTTGGTGATCAGCCGCATCTTGCGGACCCCGAGATCCCGGAGGATCTGGGCGCCGATTCCGTAGTCGCGCAGGTCGGCCTTGAAGCCCAGATGCACATTGGCCTCAACCGTGTCCATGCCCCCTTCCTGCAGGGCATACGCCTTGATCTTGTTGATCAACCCGATTCCCCTTCCCTCTTGCTGCATGTAGAGAACAATGCCTGCCCCCTCGTTTTCGACCATGCGCATGGCGCTGTGCAATTGCCCGCCGCAGTCGCAGCGCTTGGAGCCGAAGACGTCGCCGGTCAGACAGGAGGAATGCACCCGGACCATGATCTCTTTGTTGGGATCGATCTCCCCCTTAACCAGGGCAACATGTTCAAGCTCATCCACATCATTGGTGTAGACAATGGTCCGGAAATCGCCGTAGCGGGTGGGGATCTTGGCCTCGGCGGCCCGATGGACCAGCTTGTCCTCCCGGGTCCGGTAGGCAACGAGATCGGCAATGGTGGCGATCTTGAGATCGTGTTCCTTGGCAAAGATCTCCAGATCGGGCATCCGGGCCATGGTCCCATCTTCCTTCATGATCTCACAGATCACTCCGGAAGGATGCAGCCCGGCCAAGCGGGAGAGATCAACCGAACCCTCGGTCTGGCCGGTACGGACCAGAACCCCGCCCCGCCGAGCGCGCAGGGGAAAGATATGCCCCGGGCTGACGATATCGCTGGGCTTGGCATCGGGAGCGGCCGCAACCAGAATGGTCCTGGCCCGGTCCGCCGCCGAGATACCGGTGGTAACCCCGGTGGTGGCCTCGATGCTCACCGTGAAAGCCGTTTCAAAGGGAGACTTGTTGTTCTGCACCATCATCGGGATCTGCAGCTGCTCGAGATGATCCGGGGTCAGGGTCAGACAGATAAGCCCCCTGCCATGGGTGGCCATGAAATTGATCGCCTCGGGGGTGACCTTTTCCGCGGCCATGTACAGATCGCCTTCGTTCTCGCGATCCTCGTCGTCAACCAGGATGATCATCTTCCCGGCCCGGATCTCGTCAATCACCTCTTCAATGGAACTCACCGCCATATTCTTCACCTCAAAGCCTTCGCCGCCTGCTGGCTGCCCGTGTATTTATCGCAAAAAACCGTGTTCAGCCAAAAAAGCGGAATTAATTCTTGATGCCACCCCCCCGCCGTCAGCGTCCTTGGCGGAGAGCAATTTTTCCACATACTTACCGATCAAATCCACTTCAATATTGACCACGCTCCCCGGCCGCAATGCACCCAGGGTCGTAACCCCGAGGGTATGGGGGATGATGGAAACGGAAAAAGCCGACTCATCGATGGTGTTGACGGTCAAACTGATGCCGTCAATGGCGATGGAGCCTTTTTCAATGATATACTTGCCAAAACCCGCCGGAACCTGGAAGCTGAAGAGGACAAACTCCCCAACCGGCTTGCGGGTAAGCATGGGGGTCGTGGCATCCACATGGCCGCTGACCATATGCCCGCCCAGCCGGTCGGTGAGGCGCAGAGCCCGTTCCAGGTTGACCACACCTCCCACGGACAACTGGCCGAGATTGGTGCGGTTCAGGCTTTCCGGCGAAACATCGACGAGAAAGCGGCGGCCACTTATCTCTTTGGCCGTCAAACAGACGCCGTTGACCGCAATGGATTCGCCTTCCTCGGGATCGGGCAGAGCAAAATCCGCCCCGATGGCAAAGAGCATCCCGCCACCGACCGGTCTTTTTTCCAGTATTCTGCCCTGCCCCAGTATGATCCCGGTAAACATATTTTTTCCTAAGCGGTCAGCTATCAGCTGCCAGCTATCAGCTATTTTTCCATCAGCCCTTCGATCAGCACATCGTTGCCAAACCGCCGCACCCTGGTAGTGCTGAAGCGGGGAGCGTCCGCAACCTGCTGCAACCCCAAGGTATCCACCAGCGGCACTCCGTCGTTGCCGAGAAAGATCGGGGCAACAAAGATATTCACCTCGTCCACCAGATTGGCCCGCAAAAAAGCGGTATGCACCCGGCTACCACCTTCGACCAGAACGCTGGTGAGCTGCGCGCGGCCAAGCTCGCACAGCACTGCACCAAGATCAAGCTGGCCTGCTTCATCGAGCCTGACCTGCTTGATGACCGCGCCTGCGTTAATCAAGGCCTCGGCCCGTTTCACATCCGCCTCCGGCCCGCAAAAAATCCAGGTGGGGGCAGAGGACTCCTGTTGCAGCATTTTGGCAGAAACCGGCAGCCTAAGCGCACTGTCCAAAATAACCCGCAACGGGTCTCTGCCCCGGCGGCCAGGCAATCTGGTGGTGAGCGCCGGATCGTCGCACAGGGCTGTCTCGCTGCCGATGAGGATGGCGTCCACCCGGTCCCGCACCCGATGCACCTGACGCCGGGATTGCTCGTTGGTGATCCAAGCGCACTGGCCGGAAGCAAGGGCCAAGCGCCCATCCAGACTCATCCCGGCCTTCATGAGCACCCAGGGCAAGCCGGTGGTGACATGCTTCATAAAAGGTCGGTTCAAGCCCCGGCATTCCTCGGCCAACACGCCATGGACAACCTCAACCCCCTGAGCACCAAGAGTCTTGCAGCCTCCCCCCGCCACGAGCGGATTGGGGTCGAGCATCCCGACCACCACCCGCTTGATGCCGCTCGCCAAAATGGCCTGGGTGCAAGGAGGAGTCCGTCCGGTATGGTTGCAAGGCTCCAAGGTCACATAAATGGTGGCGCCCCTGGCTTGTACCCCGGCGCCCCGAAGGGCATGCACCTCGGCATGGGGGGTTCCGGCCTTTTCGTGAAACCCCGTGGCAATGAGCTTGTTATTTTTGACAACCACCGCGCCGACACAAGGGTTGGGCGAGGTGCGGCCGAGCCCTTTTCTCGCCTCCCTGATGGCCAGCTGCATCCAGGCGCGGTCGTCTTTCATTCCGGTATTTCTTCCGGGCCGCCGAGCATGTCCTTCAACTCGGCCATGAACTCGCTCAAGTCCTTGAACTGCCGGTAGACCGAGGCGAAACGGACATAGGCCACGCCGTCGAGCTTGCGCAATCCGTCCATGACCCGCTCCCCGACAAGCTTCACCGGAATCTCGCGTTCGCCCATATCCTGAAGCTCCCGCTCCAGGGAATCGACAAACTCATCGATCTGCTCCATGCTGACCGGCCGTTTTTCACACGCCTTCTGCAGACCTTCCACCACCTTGTGCCGATCCCAGGCCTCGCGCCGCCCATCCTTCTTGATCAACATGGGCATGGTCACTTCAAGCCGCTCGTAGGTAGTAAACCTGCGACTGCAGGCATCACACATCCGGCGACGACGGGTGATGGTAAATTCCTTGTTCAGGCGGGAGTCAACAACCCGATTTTCCAGATGACCGCAATACGGACATTTCATAACTTCGCCTTACCGAGATTAGCGCCGGGGCAAGATTTGCGCCATGTACAACTTACCCCAACTGAACAACCGGAACTTTGGCTTCCGCCAACAGCAACGAGGAAAGGCTGTCGGCATAGCCCTCTTTATAATAGATTTTTTCAATTCGTGCATTGATCAGCATCTTGCTGCAGATGGCGCAGGGCATATTGGTGCAGTACAGGGTAGCGCCCTCGACGCTGAAACCGTGCAGGGCCGCCTGGATAATGGCGTTCTGCTCGGCGTGCAACCCCCGGCACAGCTCATGCCGCTCCCCGGAGGGAATGCCCTGCTGCTCGCGGAGACAGCCGATATCCAGACAATGGCTCACCTTGGCCGGGGCGCCGTTATAGCCCGTGGCAATGATGCGTTTGTCCCGCACCAGAATGGCGCCCACCTTGCGGCGGAGACAAGTGGCACGCTGGGCCACCATCTCGGTGATGGACATGAAATATTCGTCCCAGGAAGGGCGGGTCTCTGTCATAATCGCTTACCCGTTGTCCCGTTCCATGTCCGGATAGAGGGGAAAGGTATCGCACAGGGCGCGGACCTCGGCTTTGATGCCGCTGAGGACCTCCATGTTCTGACGATTCTCTATGGCCCGGTTGATCCAATCTGCAACCTTGGCCATCTCCGGCTCCTTAAGACCGCGGGTGGTCACAGCCGGCGTACCGATGCGCACCCCGCTGGTAACAAAACGGCTCTGCTGGTCAAAGGGAATGGCGTTTTTGTTGACGGTAAGCCCTGCCTCTTCCAAGGCCACTTCCGCATCCTTACCGGTTGCCCCCTTGTTGGTCAGATCGACCAGGAGCAGGTGGTTATCGGTGCCGCCGGAAACAAGACGGAAGCCGTGCCGGACCAACCCATCCCCCAAAGCTTGGGCGTTCTTGACCACTTGGGCCTGATCCTGCTTGAATTTCTCTCCCATGGCCTCCTTAAAGGCGACTGCCTTGGCGGCGATGACATGCACCAACGGGCCACCCTGGATACCGGGAAAGATCTTGCTGTCGAGTTTCTTGCCGAATTCTGCCTTGGCAAGGATCAGGCCGCCCCGCGGCCCCCGCAGGGTCTTGTGGGTGGTGGTCGTGACAAAATCGGCATAGGGCACCGGCGAGGGATGCACCCCGGCCGCCACCAGCCCGGCGATATGGGCCATGTCCACCATGAACAGGGCGCCGATTTTGTCGGCAATGGCACGGAAGCCGGCAAAATCAATAATCCTGGGATAGGCGCTCGCCCCGGCCACGATCATCTTCGGCCGATGCTCAAGGGCAACGCGCTCCACCTCAGCCATGTCGATGCGCTCGGTTTCCCGGCTCACCCCGTAGGAAACAAATTTATAGAGCTGCCCGGAAAAATTCACCCCGGCTCCGTGGGTGAGATGGCCGCCGTGGGCCAGATCCATACCCAGCACCGTATCTCCCGGCTGCAGCGAAGCAAAATAGACCGCCATATTGGCCTGGCTGCCGGAATGGGGCTGCACATTGGCGTATTCGGCACCGAAGATCTTCAGGGCCCGTTCGATGGCCAGGGATTCGATCTGGTCGGCATATTCGCAGCCGCCATAGTACCGCTTCCCAGGATACCCCTCGGCGTACTTGTTGGTGAAAATGGAGCCCTGGGCCTCGAGAACCGCCTCGCTGACAATGTTCTCCGAAGCAATCAGTTCCAGCTGATTACTCTGTCGTGCCAGCTCATGGCGGATGGAACGGTACACATCTGGATCACTCTCTTTCAAGTACGACACTGCAGTATCCTTCCTGGTTAGTTATGGGTTGAAAATCGCGCCCGCAATATTGAGACAAAATAATCACGGCCGAAAAATTACTCCAGGTAATTCCGGCCGCGCAATGTAACAGCGTGCATGGGCCCGCAACAGGGCGAGCCATTTTCCTAGAACATGTCAATCCGACGCTGATGCCTGCCCCCGGCAAATTCCGTGCTGACCCACTCCCGAACTATTTCCACGGCCAGACCGGGGCCAACGACCCTGGCCCCCATGCAGAGCACATTCGCGTCGTTGTGCTCCCTGCTCATCCGGGCGGTAAACAGCTCATTACAGAGAGCCGCGCGAATCCCCTCGAAACGGTTGGCCACCATGGACATCCCGACCCCGGTGCCGCAAATCAGAATCCCACGCTCACAACTGCCGTTCTGCACCTGCGCGCAGACAGCCTTGGCAAAATCCGGGTAATCAACAGACTCGGTGGCAAAGCAGCCCTTGTCATCAACCACATGCCCCAGCTCCTGAAGAAGCGGGACGATTTCTCCCTTCAGGCTGATCCCCCCATGATCGCAACCGATGGCAATCTTCACGGTTTCGCCTCGTACTGCTTCATGATCAGAACCGCATTGGTTCCGCCGAAGCCGAAGGAATTGGACATGGCGGCCCGGATCTTCATGCTGCGGGCCTGATTGGGAACATAATCCAAGTCGCACTCAGGGCTGGGATTTTCCAGATTCATGGTCGGCGGGGCGATCTGATGCTTGATGGCCAGAGCGGTGAAAACCGCTTCGATGCCCCCTGCCCCCCCCAGCATATGGCCGGTCATGGACTTGGTCGAACTGATGGCCAGCTTGTACGCATGGTCGCCGAAGGCCGTCTTAATGGCCCGGGTTTCCACCACATCGTTCAGCGGGGTCGAGGTGCCATGGGCGTTGATGTAGTCAAGGTCTTCCGGCTGCATCCCCGCATCCTTGAGAGCCATCTCCATGCAGCGGGAGGCTCCGTTGCCATCCTCAGGCGGGGCAGCCATATGGTAACCATCGCTGCTCAGGCCGTACCCGGCCACCTCGGCATAGATCTTGGCCCCGCGCGCCAGGGCATGCTCCAATTCTTCGAGAATGAGCACACCGGCCCCTTCGGAGATAATAAAGCCGTCCCGGTCCCGGTCGAAGGGGCGGGAGGCTTTTTCCGGCTGGTCATTGCGGGTGGAAAGCGCTTTCATTGCGTGAAAACCGCCAACCGCCAAGGGACAGATCACCGATTCGCTGCCGCCGGTAATGGCCACATCGCATTCATCATTGACGATGGAGCGAAAGGCTTCGCCCACCGCGTGGGTTCCCGCGGCACAGGCGGTGGTGAGACACAGGTTCGGTCCCCTGGTGCCGTAGATAATGGAGATCTGCCCGGCACCCATATTGGGGATTACCATTGGTATAAAAAAGGGGGTGATCCGTTTCGTTCCCTTTTCCATGGCCACCTGATGGTACTTTTCTATGGTGGGCAAGCCGCCGAGTCCGCAGCCCATGATACTGCCGATCCGGGGCGCATTTTCCTCGGTAATCTGCAGGTCGGCATTGCGCAAGGCTTCTCCGGCTGCGGCGACAGCATACTGGACAAAGAGGTCCAGATGCTTGGCGACCTTTTTGTCGATATGGTCTTCAACCTGAAAATCCTTGACCTCGGCGGCGATATTCACCCCGACCTCACTGGCGTCGAACCGGGTAATCGGGCCGATGCCGCTCTTGCCTGCGCACAGAGCGCTCCAGGTTTTCTCCACGCCTGTTCCCAGGGGAGTAACCAAGCCAACTCCTGTAACCACGACTCTTCTGCCCACGTTGATCCTCACCATCTGTTTGCAGAGAAAGAACAGCCTTGGCAGGCAACGAACCCACCAAGGTCAGTCCTCAATTGTTACCGCGAAACACCTCGTTCCGAAAAAACTGTTCGGATCAGCCGGTAACCTTGCTGATATGGTCGATGGCGTTCTGCACGGTGGTGATTTTTTCCGCAACATCATCGGCAATCTCAATATCAAACGCCTCTTCCATGGCCATGATCAACTCAACCAGGTCAAGGGAGTCAGCGCCCAGATCATCAATAAAAGAGGCACCCGGCACAACCTTGTCTTTATCAACACTCAGCTGCTCGGCAATGATATCAATGAGTTTTTCCTGTACAGACATGTTTTTTCTCCTTCCTTGTTTACGGTAACATCTTACCAAGATTTGTTGAAATCGCGGATAAACGAAAACTTCGAAAAGCCACGATCACAACAGTGGTCACCTTGTAACCATTCAATTTATGTTACGGACCAGTGTCATCGTTCCCTTTTTACGAAAACAGCAAAATTTCTTTTACAATATATTACATAAACATGCCGCCATTGACATGGATAAACTGTCCAGTCACATAGCGCGCATCGTCAGACGCCAGATAGGCAACAGCTCCGGCAATATCCTCCGGCTCGCCCAACACCCCCATGGGGATCTCCCCCTTGATCGTATTGGTGACCTCTTCGGAAAGATCCCGGGTCATATCGGTAACAATATAGCCCGGTGCCACCCCGTTCACCGTGATTCCGCGGGAGGCGAGTTCCTTGGCTACGGATTTGGTAAAACCGACAATCCCTGCCTTGGCGGCGGCGTAGTTGGCCTGCCCGGCGTTGCCGGCAAAACCGATCACCGAGGTGATATTGATGATCCGGCCCCAGCGCTGCTTCATCATCCCCCGGCTCACCGCCTTGGTGCAGAGGAAAACGCCCTTGAGATTGGTGTTGAGCACCTCGTCCCACTGCTCATCCTTCATCTTCATGAGCAGTCCGTCCCGGGTGATCCCGGCATTGTTCACCAGGATATCCACCCGGCCATGGGTATCGATAATCGTCTTGAAAGCCGCTTCAATCTCAGCCGGGACCGCTACATTAAACTGGCTCGCTTCGGCCTTGCCGCCGGCAGTCCGGATACTCTGCACCGTCTCTTCCGCCGCCGCCGGGTTGCTCACAAAGTTGACGATGACCGTGGCGCCGAGAGACGCCAGGCGCTGACAGATGGCCCGACCAATGCCTCTGCTGCCCCCGGTTACTACAGCAACTTTCCCATTCAGACTCATGAGTTCTTCCTTTCCTTGAATTTCTCAATAAGCTTGGGCACAATCTCGAACACATCTCCGACAATGCCGTAGGTTGCCACGTCAAAGATCGGGGCATCGGCATCACGATTGATCGCGATAATGGTGTCGGCGGACTGCATCCCGACCAGATGCTGGATGGCGCCGGAGATCCCGCAGGCAATATAGATTTTGGGAGCCACGGTCTTACCGGTTTGCCCAACCTGATGGGGATAAGGAATCCAGCCGCTGTCCACCGCAGCCCTGGAGGCGGCTACCGCCCCGCCCAGCACATCAGCCAACTCGCGGATCATGGCAAAGCCCTTCTCATTTTCCAACCCCCGGCCGCCAGCCACGACGATATCGGCCTCGGAAAGGTTCACCCGGTCCAGATCTTCAACCACCGATTCAAGCACCTTGATGCGGGGTTTCAGGGTGGCCGGGTCCAGATTCACTGCAATGATTTCACCCTTGCGGGCTGCATCCCTGATAAGGGGCTTCATCACCAACGGTCGAACCGTGGAAATCTGCGGGCGGGTATGCGGGCAGACAATGGTGGCCATGATGTTGCCGCCAAAGGCCGGACGGGTCTGGAGCAGTGCCCCATCCTCATCGCGGATTGCCAGATCCGTGCAATCGGCGGTAAGGCCGGTGGCCAGGGTGGTGGCCACCCGGGGGATAAAGGATCGACCAATGGCCGTGGCGCCTGCGAGAATAATCTCGGGCTTATGTTTTTTGGCCAGGGCACTCAAGGCGTTGCCATAGGCGTCATCGGTAAAAGAGGCCAGGGCCGGATCATCAACGACAAACACCTTGTCGGCGCCGTAGGCGATGAGCTCTTCGGCCATGCCGTCGATTTGTGAACCCAAGAGAACAGCGGAAAGGGAAACCCCTCTTTTTTCGGCCAGCTTACGCCCGGCCCCGAGCAGTTCCGTGGCAACGGGGGCGAGCCTGCCATGACGGCATTCCGCATAGACCCAGACGCCGGACCAATCGGCCAAGTTACCCTGAATTGCCTTTTCCTCTCGCTCGATGGAAAGCGCGCCGACCTCGCAGACATCCACGCAACTGCCGCACAGGGTACAGGTCTCACCGACGACGGCGACCCCGCCTTCAACCTTGATGGCCCCGAAGGTACAGGTACTTTCACAGACACCGCAACCAATACAGGCTTCTATATCAATCTGTAGCATAGAGAATTCCGTTCGTCTAAGGCCGTCATTTACGAAGCCGTAACATTAAAAAGCCATAATCCCGGCATAAAGGGCCGTAACGAAACAGTTAAAATCTAAACATTATTTCGTAACGGCTCCTAAGTCTACAGAAGGGGCGACAATTTCTCATACAGCTGAGCAACCTGCTCACTTGCCGTACCGGCCAGCATGGCCCGCGCCCCTTTCAGTTCAGGAGAAAAGACTTTAACCACCTGGGTAGTAGAACCTTTAAGCCCCAACTGCTCCGGGTCTGCCTCGATATCCGCCGCGCTCATCTTGGTGATATCGATCTTTTTCGCCTTCATCTTTCCCTTGAGGGAAGGAATCCTGGGTTCATTGATCTCTTTGACCACGGTAAACAACGCGGGCAGCGGGACCTCCACCAGATCGTAACCGTCATCCATCAAACGCTCTGCCCGGATGGTATTCGCGGTACAGTCATTGATCTTGCGCACATAGGCGACAAAGGGGATATCAAGACGCTCTGCCAATCCGGGACCCACCTGGGCGGTATCCCCATCAATGGCCTGTTTGCCGCAGAGGATGAGATCAAAATCATCGATCTTTTTGATGGCTTGGGACAGGGTATAGGTGGTCGCCCAGGTATCCGCCCCGGCAAAGGCGCGATCCGAAACAAGCACCGCCTCATCCGCCCCGCAGGACACCGCTTCACGCAGCATCTCTTCCGCCTGGGGAGGACCCATGCTGATCACGGTTACCGTGCCGCCGTGGAGTTCCTTCAGACGAACCGCCTCCTCAAGGGCATGCCGGTCAAAGGGGTTCATAATGGCTTGCACCCCTTCCCTGGAGAGGGTGTTGGTCTTGGGGTCCAAGCGGACATCCTTGGCATCCGGGACCTGCTTTACGCAAACGATGATCTTCATGCGGACCTCATATACTCCTTGTTGAGTTCCTGACCAATAACATTCCGCTGAATCTGATTGGTGCCTTCGTAGATCTGGAGGATCTTGGCGTCACGCATCATCTTCTCCACCGGGTAATCACGCATATAGCCATAGCCGGCAAGGACCTGGACGGCATCGATGGTGACCTTCATCGCCATGTCGGTGGCAAACACCTTGCACATGGAGGAGGCTTTGGACATGTCATTTTTATGGGCGTCGATATGCTTGGCCGCGGAGTACACCAGAGCCCGACCCGCCTCGACTTGGATGGCCATATCGGCGAGAATATGCTGCACCGCCTGAAAGGAAATAATGGGCTTGCCGAACTGCACCCGCTGCTTGGCATAGGTCACCGCCTCGTCCAGAGCACCCTGCCCCAGGCCAACGCCGAGGATGGCAATGCCAGGACGGGACTGATCCAGGGTCTTCATCACGGTGATAAAGCCCATGCCGATCCGACCGATCACCCGGTCCTTGGGAATGCGACAGTCCTTAAAGATCAGCTCCCGGGTGGAAGAGCAACGGATACCCAGCTTCTTTTCCTTGACTCCGTAAGAAAACCCAGGGTCGGTATCCTCGACCACAAACATGGTGGCGCCGCGGGGCCCCTTGCTTTTGTCGGTGATGGCGATAACCGTATAGATCTGGGCCTCGCCGGCATTGGTGATCCACTGCTTGGTGCCGTTTAGGACCCATTCGTCGCCGTCGAGCACTGCGGTGGTCTGGATGCCGGAGGCATCGCTGCCCGCATTGGCTTCGGTAAGGGCAAAGGCTGCCAATTTCTCACCGCTGGCGATGAGAGGCATGTATTTCTGCTTCAACTCTTCGCTGCCGGAAATAAGAATCGGGTATGCGCCCAAGGCGCTGGCGGCAAAAGCGGTGGCCACCCCGGTACAACCGCGGGCAAACTGCTCAAGGGCGAGGACAATATCAAAACACCCCCCACCAAGGCCACCATATTCTTCAGGGATATAGAGGCCATACAAATCGGCCTTGGCGATGGCGGTCAGGATATCCCGGGGATATTCTTCGGTTTCATCCAATTCCGACCTTTGCGGAATAATCATTTCATCGGTAATCTGCCGAGCAACATCAACGATCATCTGCTGCTCTTCGCTCAAGAAATAATCCACTCTGCCCCCTTATCCTCAATTACTTTTTTATGCGCCTGCTAATGGCACACCTAACGGCCTACCACCTCACCAGGGCTGCGCCCCACGTAAAGCCGCCGCCAAAAGTGCAGATGAGAAGCAGATCCCCCTGCTGCAATCGGCCTTCCCGGTTCGCTTCGTCCATGGCAATCGGCACGGTAGCCGCCGATGTATTACCATATTTATGCACATTAATATAGATTTTTTCGAGCGGGACACGGAGGTGATCGGCCAGGCTTTTCAAGATACGGATATTGGCCTGATGCGGAACAACGAGGGAGATGTCCTCGATGGCAAGATCTTCTTTTTCAAGAACTGCGGTGATGGCGTCCGCCATGGCCCGGACCGCGTAACGAAAGACATCCTTCCCCACCATCTTGATAAAGGGGCCATCGCTTGGCTGGCCGCACAGATCAGGATTCAGGCTGGGGGCGCTGTCCATATGGAGCAACTCCCACAAACGGCCGTCGGCATACAGCTTACTCGCCAAAATGCCCCGCTCCTGATCGCTTCCGGTTACCAGGCACGCCCCGGCACCATCACCGAAAAGCACACAGGTATTGCGGTCCTGCCAGTTGGTCCGGGAGGAAAGATTTTCCGCCCCGATTACCAGGATTTTCATGTCCGGAGTGGCACGAATATATTTGTCGGCGAGATCAAGCCCGTAGAGAAAGCCCGAACAGGCGGCATTGATGTCAAAAGCAAAGGCGTTGACCGCTTCCAGCTCTTTCTGAACCAGACAGGCACAGGAAGGCATGGCCTTTTCACAGGAAATCGTCCCGACGACGATCATGTCAACCTCTGCCGGGGTAACCCCGGCCATGTCCAGGGCGCGTCGGGCCGCCACGCTGGCCAGCTTGGAGGTTTCCTCCCCGGCTCCGGCAATATGCCGGGTTTTGATGCCGGTTCGAGTGGTGATCCACTCATCGGAGGTATCGACCATCTTTTCCAGATCCTCGTTGGTAAGGATCCTTTCCGGCAGGCAGGAGCCTGTCCCGATGATCATCGCACGACTCATGGAATTACCTCGGAAACAGTAGCTTTCGCCATGAGAGTGTCATCCTCTTGCACCAGGGGTTGATGCAGGGAAAGGAGCTCGACAATTCGGTCATTGACCTTATTGCGGACCATTTCCGAGGCAACCCGAATAGCATTCTTTATTGCCACGGCACTGGAACGCCCATGACAGATAATGGCGTTGCCCCGGATGCCGAGCAAGGGCGCCCCGCCATACTCGGCATAATCAACCCGTTTTTTAAAGGAAACAAAGGCGTCCCTGGCGAGCAGATACCCGAGCTTTGCCTTGAAGCTCTTGGCAATCTCCTCACCCAGCATCCCCATGACCGCCTCGGCCAACCCCTCGCTGAGCTTCAGGCAGACATTGCCGACAAATCCGTCACAAACCATGACGTCAACATCTCCCTGAAAGGTATCCCTCCCCTCGACATTGCCAATGTAATTCAAGGAGCTTTGCTGAAACAGTTCGTGGGATTTTTTTACCAGGACATTGCCCTTGCCGCCCTCTTCGCCGATACTGAGCAGACCGACACGGGGACGATCCAAACCGAACAGCACTTGCGAGAAAGCGGCGGCCATGACCCCGAACTGAAAAAGGTGCAGGGAACGGCAATCAACGTTTGCCCCGACATCCATCATCACAACCGGACCTTTCAAGGTGGGAAAAATACCCGCGATTCCCGGGCGAGAAACGTGCTCCAGCCGCCCAAGCAACTTGATGGCCGCAGCCAGGGTAGCGCCAGAATTACCGGCACTGACGACAGCGTCAACCTTGCCCTCTTTGTGGAGAGCAAAAGCCTTCATGATGGAGGAGTCTTTTTTTCTACGGATGGCGTCAAAGGGGGATTCATCCATGCCAACAACCTGGGAGGCGTGCACCAGATGAATCCGGGTGGAAGGTTTGTCAAGGCGAGCCAAAATGGCCCCGAGCTGACCCTGATCTCCAATCAAACTGAGCTCAAGGTCATACTCGCGGGCAGCCATGACTGCCCCGGAAACCAGTTCTTCAGGGCCTCGGTCCCCGCCCATGGCATCCAGGGCAATATGCAACGCCATGGGAAGCTCTACTACTCTTCAGTCAGCTTGACAACAGTACGCCCCTTGTATGCCCCGCAGCTAGGACAAAGACGATGCGGCAGCTTCGGCTCGCCACAGGCAGCACAGGTGGCAACAGTGACACCGCAAAGAGCATCGTGGGAACGACGAATTCTGGTACGACAATGGGAATGTCTTCTTTTCGGTAAGGCCATTACTTTTCCTCCAATTGGAAAGATCTCGGTTACAGCTTGTTGTCTGTAACGGGTTTTTCAAAAAAATTCAACAGGTTCAGCAAAAAGGAAACGGTTTCTCCTCCGCAGAGGGAAATAATTGGAAACAATCCCCTGATTGGCATCAAAAAAATACTACTGAACCTTTAATTTTGCCAAAATCTGAAAAGGGGATGCCCCCGTCCCTTGAGTACAATCACACGGACAACGATTCAAGTTTACCCCGCACTCAGGGCACAACCCCAAGCATTTGTCACTGCACAGCCTTTTCTCGGGCAAAGCCAGATACAACTGCTGCACAAGCACAGAAAAAACATCCACTACCGGCTCGGCAAGAAACACGACATCCAGTTCACTGCTCTTGCAACAGTGCTCCGCAGCGATCCCTGCCTCTTCTTCTTTGGCAAGCATCTCAAAAACGACCTCAAACTCCTCAGCCAAGGCATAGACAAAAGAATCAAGACACCGATCACAATCCAGAACAACGGAAAGATGCAAGGTGCCCGCAAACAAAACCCGCCCCGCTTCTTTTTTCAGAGAAACGGTGCATAGGGGCGGCGCTTGACAGACAACCTCGTCGCGAGGAACCCACCCCCCGTCCTCAATGCGAAAAAAAATCCCTTCAGCCGGTATTTCATCCCACCTGATCTGCACACATCACCTATTCAGAATGCAAAAAACGAAACAGATCAATATAAAGAAACACGGTCATTTGTCAAGAGAATTCACCGCCAAAACTTTTTTGACTGATACCCTCGCCCAACGGGATCTTCTCAAGCAATGGACAACAAATGGGACAAAAAGGCGTTGCTACATGAAATTAGAGCAACTTGGAGAGACGATCGCTCGCCTTGCCCAGGCGATGCCCAAGCACATGGATAATCCGTCGTAAAAGTTTCAAGCCAAGGGCTGGGGCCTCCCCAAGCATCCGCTCCATGTTTTCACGAGAAAGAATCAGAACTCGACTCTGCTCCGTAGCGACAACGGTTGCGTGTCGATACCCTTCTTCGACAACAGAAGTTTCCCCGACCAAACTTCCCCGTTCAAGCACGGCAACCAGGATGAACTTCCCGTGGAATATTGCCTCCATCTTCACCGCAAGCTTCCCTTCGACCAGAAAGCCCATAAAATCACCGGACTCCCCACTTTTCATCACAATTTCAGCCGACTGCCACTCTCTCAACTCAAGATAGGCGAAGAATTCCCCCATCTCTTCAGCGGATAAAAAAGAAAATATATCAGTGAGCTCCTCGGGCCTGTATCTCCCAAAAAGCATTTCTCCAGCAATCCCCATTGGTGTTTACTCAGCAGCCCCCTTATTGACCTTCTCTTCGAGCTTGGCAATAAGTCCGGCAAAATTCTCCTTGCTGAGGATACTGGCAAACTGCGTCCGGTAATTGTTCACCAGGCTCACGCCCTCGACTTCCACGTCATAGACCATCCAGCTGTTATCATTGCTTTTCAGCTTGTAATTAACAGGGGTCTCTATATTTTTGCGAATGAGATCACTATAAACAATGGCCTTGTTCCCTTGGACGGTTGTTTTCTTAAAAACAACCTTCTCCCCGGAATAAGTCTCTATCTTGGCTATATATGTGTTTTCAAGAAGCGTCTTAAACAAAAAAACAAAACGGTCCTGTTCAGCAGGAGTCCTGTCCCGCCAATGCCTCGCCAAGGCACGCATGGACATCTCGCGAAAATCAAATTTCTTTTCGACAATAGTGACCACACGGTTTTTTCGTTCCGCCTTACGAGCCGGCACGGCAAGCTTTTCATCCTGAAGAATAGATATAATTTCGTCAACCGCATCCTTCATAAAAACAACTGGATCGGTTGCCGCAGCAGAGGATGCCCCCTTAAGCAAAACCGGGATTGCGATTGCCAAAAAAAACACCGGAAAAAACTTCAGATACCAACGAGTACTCTTTTTCATTTCTGCCTCTACCATCAATTCCATGGGATCCGTAAATTATTGCACAACCCTTGCTTCGCTGAACCCAACAGCGCAGAGTTTTTGCTCCTCCTGCTTGGCGAACTCAAACTTTTTCCCAGCAGGCACCTGCAGAGCATAAAAGTTATAGTCTCCCCGATCATACACCGTGACAACCGGCTCTTCGTTCATGGCGAGCAAGGTTTGCCGCATTGCCAGAACCTGCTCCGCGTCAACCGAAGTACCAACCTGAACAAAAAAATCATCCGATGCAACCGGCACCGATTCCACGTCTGACTCTATCGGGCCGGGCATCACTTGGACATATGTTTTTTCTGTCTTAGCCAAGGAAGAAATATAGACAGAGTCGCCCCCCACAGCAATATCACTGATCTTCTTGTTCCGATACTGACGGTAAGCATCCCGCAAGGCTATATACGGATCAATGGCGGATTCCTTGAAATCTTCGTAATCCCCGATAGTAAGGGAGGTATTATTTACCTCCCTCCCGGTATTTACAGCCACCCCAGCCCCAGTGTCCGACATGGCAAGATAGGAGATCGGACTCAGGAAAAAGTCCCCGGCTAGCCCGAGAGTGTCCCGCACATTCGACGGCCCAAACACAGGCCAACAGATATAGATGCCTTCGCCAATACCATACACCCCCATGGTTTGACCCAGATCTTCATCTTTGGGCGAAAGACCGAACTCATTTTTTGCAGTATCGGCCAAACCGGCAATACCAAGAGTGGAGTTTAAAATAAACCGAGCGGTTTCGACGCCAGAGTCCGCAACTTTTCCCTGAAGGAGGTTGTTCACAATCCGAACCGGAGCAAGAAGATTTTTAAAAAAACTCCGCACACACATCCGGACGTCTTCAGCAAGAATATAGGCATATCCTTGGGATGCAGGCTTAAGCACCCAAAAATACAGCTTATCGTTAAAATGAAAGAAGACACGGTTCATGGGCTCCAAAGGATCCGAGGCCAAAGCGATATCCTGCCCATTTCCCAAGGCCGATTCATCGTCAAGGGTAAATTCCTGACCCAAGGCCATGCTGAAAGAACAAAACCAGATGGCCAGACAACAGAAACATACCCGGCACAGTTGTGGCGCAAAACAATCACGATTTTTCATGGTCGTCCTCTGTCCCCAAAATTTGCATACACCCAGACGAAGAGATCATTCATCCTCAACTAAAGTAAAGCAATTGGAACGTCTATGATATCCCCGAGCAAAACAGTAGAAATACTATACCAGCCCAGCCAACTGTTTTGTTCCTAAAAAATCTAAGACCTCACACGCAATGCGAGGCACCATCACTACTCAACTTTACCAAAAATGTACTTACTCACCAATTCTTCAAGATCAAGCGCGGATTCCGTTTCCGAGATAACACCGCCATCGACCAACACATCTTCCGAACCACCCTGACTGATCTTGATATATTTATCCCCAATAATACCCTGGGTTTTAATGGAGGCGATGGCATCATCGGTAATCTTAACACCGTTGTTGATTTGAAGATGTACTTGGGCCCGATCATTTTCACCCAATGCGATAGTGCTTACCTTACCCACGTTAACCCCGGCCATTTCAACAAGAGCACCACGCTTCAAGCCGGAGACATTCTCAAATGTCGCCTGCACAGAGTATGTTTTTTCCATGGAAAAAACAGAAAACTCCCCCAATTGCAGAGACATGTACACAAAAGCCAGAAATCCGGCCAGGACAAAGAGGCCAACCATCGCATCAAAATTTATTTTCTTCATAACCCTTTATTCAATCTCCCTGCTTAAATAAATCTTCCCCATAGTGTACTGCACAAAGGCCTGAATATCGGGAAGTTCACTCTGTTGAATATCTTCAGGGCTGGCAAAGGTGGTGAACTTGCCCTTATTGACCAGAATAACCTGATCCGCCAAATTAAATACCTTGGGAATATCATGACTTACAATAATTGAGGTATATCCGAATTTTTTCTGGGTCTCCAGAAAAAGTTTGTAAATCTCCAAGGAGTTTTCGGGATCCAGCCCCGTCGTCGGTTCATCAAAAAGCATTATTTCCGGGTGCAACATCAACGCCCTGGCTAACCCCACCCGTTTTCTCATGCCACCGCTCAACTGAGCCGGATATTTGTCCTCGTGCCCCGTAAGACCAAGTTGTGCCAAGGTGGTAAGGACCCGCTCCCGGATTTCCTCGCGGCCCAACTTTGTCCGCTCTTCCAGCGGCAAGGCAACATTGGCAAAAACACTCAACGAATCAAGCAACGCTGATCCCTGAAACAGGACCCCGAATTTAGTCCGAATCCCGTTCAGCGCCTTGCCGCGCATCCTGGAAATGTCTTGCCCGCCAATGAGAATCTGACCGGAATCAGGTCGCAAGAGCCCCAGGATGAGCTTCATGGTAACGCTTTTCCCCTGGCCACTGGGCCCGGCAATAACCGTGGTCTTACCAGCCTTAATCGTCAGATTCACACTGTCAAGAATGATCTGCCGTCCGAATGATTTCACCACATCTTTGAACTGAATAGCTGCCTGACTCATAATAGTATCGCCGTAAGCAGATAATCCCAGATAAGAATCGCGATTGAAGAGAGGACAACCGCCTGCGTTGTAACCTTACTCACTCCCTCAGCCCCGAAACCTGCCCCACGGATAACGTGAACATAATACCCCCTTCCCGCACACACCCAGACGATCAACAGGGCAAAGACAAAGGACTTTATGATGCCCATGTTTATATCCTGATTCACAACGCTCTGCTCCATCCCGGACCAATATGCCCCGGGATTAACACCGAGCAAGCCGCATCCGGCCAGAAAGCCGCCGAAAATGCCGACAACATTAAAAAAAAGGGTGAGAATCGGAACAGAGATAATCGTGGCGAGGAACTTCGGGGTGATGAGATAACGGAAAGGGTCAACGGCCATGCACTCCAAGGCGTCGAGCTGCTCGCTGTTGCGCATGATGCCGATTTCAGCGCACATTGCCGAACCTGCACGCCCGGTAACCATCAACGCGGTCAAGACAGGGCCAAGCTCACGGATCAAGGAGAGCGAAACCGCCGATCCCAACGCGCCTTCCGAGCCAAACTTACGCAAGGTATAGTAACCTTGCAAACCAAGGACCATGCCGGTAAAACCTGCGATAAAAAAGATGACCCAGAAGGAATTGGCGCCGATGAGGCGAACCTGCCGTATCATGGCGGAAAAACGAAACGGCCTTTTGAATACACCGCCAAGACCCCGCATCAGAAAAAAACCCATGCGCCCCAGATCCTCAAGGATCCACACGGTATTATTTCCAATTTTTTCCAGATAACGGATCATAGGGTCCTCTTGCATGCGAGGCGCAGCAAAACGTTTGGCAACAAACGATTGCGGCAATCACCATGCCTTGGCCGATTATCGGCTTGCACCATCCAAAAAGTTTTTTATGTTACTCACGGGAGACGGGAGGTGTCAAGCACTTGCGCCAATGAAAGACAAAAAAAACACCAAAAATTTGGTTAAAAAAAAAGGGATTAGCTGTAATGGCTAATCCCTTTATTTTTTTTATGGCGGAGTGGACGGGGCTCGAACCCGCGACCCCCGGCGTGACAGGCCGGTATTCTAACCAACTGAACTACCACTCCTCTTGTGGTGGGCGAAACAGGGATCGAACCTGTGACCCTCGGCTTGTAAGGCCGATGCTCTCCCAGCTGAGCTATTCGCCCACATGAAGTGTGGCAAGATATACCCTTGCACCCCATGATCCGTCAAGGAAAAAACTTACCGCAGACCAAAAATAAAAGCCAGAGACGATACTGCCTCCGGCCTCCTCTGCCTGACGGCAACGATCATACCACCATTAATGCGCCACATCGTTTGCGGGAAGCACCCCTTCTACGCCCAAGTGGCCAAAAGGAATCTCCTTAAAAAGGGGCTCCCCATCCTGCAGCACCAAGGCCTTTACCAGAACTTCGTCGACATGATCAACCAGTTCCACGGTGAGATCCTTGAGTATCTTGGCTGGAATTTCGTTCAGGTCAGCTGCATTCTCCCGAGGGATCAGGACATGCTTGATATTCCCCCGTCGCGCGGCAAGGAGTTTTTCGGTGAGCCCACCAATGGGTAAGATTCTGCCGCGCAGCGTAATTTCACCGGTCATGGCAATATCCCGCCGGACAGGAAGCTTCAGCAAAGCGGAAACCATCGAGGTCGCCATGGTAATCCCGGCCGATGGCCCATCCTTAGGGATGGCCCCTTCCGGCACATGGATATGGATATCAAGTTTCTGATAAAAATCCGGCAACAGACCGAGTTGCAAGGCCCGGGTCCGCACATAGCTCAAGGCAGCCTGGGCCGATTCCTGCATGACATCGCCAAGCTTTCCGGTTACGGTCAGCTTGCCCTTCCCAGGCATCAGCGCCGTTTCGATCTGCAGCAACTCACCTCCCACCTCAGTCCAGGCCAGGCCGGTGGTGAGGCCAATCTTGTCCCGCTCCTCTGCCAGACCGAAACGGTACCTGACCCCGCCCAAATACTTGGCAATGGCAGTGTCGTTCAGCCGGTACCGCTTCTCCGTCTTTTTCTTTTGTCGGTCCCGGGCCACTTTGCGGCACACCGAGGCAATGTTGCGTTCGAGGTTCCGCACCCCGGCTTCCCGGGTGTATCTCCGGATAATCTCAAGAATCGCCCCATCGTTGAAGGTGATATCCTCGCGGCCGAAACCGTTGGCCTCCAGCTGTTTCGGCACCAGAAAACCCTGGGCGATGTTCAGCTTGTCCTCTTCCGTATAGCCATTGAGTTTGATCACCTCCATCCGGTCCTGAAGCGGGGCCGGGATTGAATGGAGATTGTTGGCGGTGGTCACGAAAAAAACCCCGGAAAGGTCATAGTCGAGATCAAGATAATGATCATTAAAAGCGAAATTTTGTTCCGGGTCCAGCACCTCAAGGAGGGCGGAGGAAGGATCCCCCCGAAAATCCATACTCATCTTGTCCACCTCATCGAGACAGACAACCGGATTCACAACCTTGGCCTTCTGCATGGACTGGATAATCTTCCCCGGCAAGGCCCCAATATAAGTGCGGCGATGCCCTCGGATCTCGGCCTCGTCACGAACCCCACCAAGAGAGAGACGAACGAACTTGCGGCCCATGGCGCGGGCCAGCGACTTGCACAAAGAGGTTTTCCCTACGCCGGGCGGGCCGACAAGACAAAGAATCGGCCCCTTGATTTTCTCAACCTGGGCCTGCACCGCTAGATATTCAAGGATCCGCTCCTTAGGCTTTAAAAGGCCATGATGGTCCTGAGCCAGGACTTTCTCCGCCTCCAGGATATCGATTTTTTCTTCGGTTTTTTCCTGCCAGGGCAGGCTCAGTATACAGTCGATATAGTTCCGCACCACCGTCGCCTCGGCGGACATGGCCGGCATCATCTTCAGCTTCTTGAATTCCTGCTCCAGCTTGGCGCGAGCCGCCTCGGGAAGATTTTTTTCCTGTATCGCCTTGTCCAGCCCCTCAAGCTCGGAAGACCCATCCTCGCTGCCCCCCATCTCTTTCTGGATGGCACGGAGTTGCTCCGCAAGGAAATAATCCTTTTGGGTCTTATCCATTTTTTTCTTCACCCGAGCCCGGATAACCTCCTCAAGCTCAGCGATCTCAATTTCCTTATGGATAAGGGCCAAAACCTGTTCCAGCCGGTCGACAACCGAAAAATTCTCGAGGATCTCCTGTTTTTCCTGCACATTCAGGGGCAGATGCGCGGCCAGAACATCCACAAATTTTGCCGGACTCTCAATGCGGGCAAGGGACTTGATCACCTCGGCCGGCACCTTCTTGTTGTATTTGACATACTCCTTGAAACTTGTCTGGATCTCACGCACATAGGCGATGGCTTCAAGACCGGATTCCTCCTCGGACTCGTCGCTCTCAAGCTGCACGACAAAGTAGTCCGGATTGGGCAGGTGCTTAATAATCCTGCCCCTTCTCTTACCTTCAACCAGGGCTTTTATCGTCCCATCGGGGAGACGGAGCAGTTGCATAACCGTGGCAACGGTTCCCACCATATGCACGCTTTCTTCGCTGGGATCATCCTCGGCAGCATCTTTCTGGGTGACCAAAAAAATCTCGGAACGCTTGGCCATCGCCTCCTCAAGAGCCTTTATAGACCGCTCCCTGCCAACCACCAACGGTGCCACCATATAGGGAAAGATCACGATATCCCGCAGGGGCATCATCGGATAGGCAACATTCTGCTCAGGATCAAACTCAGCCATAATGTTTAATTCACCCTAGAGGGGTTAACGGTCTGCTCGCCAACTCAAGCACTTTTCTTCGCTTCCACATCGTTATCGTACAAGATCACCGGATAATCGCCATTCAGAACCACCTGCTCACTGATCACGCATTCCCGCACGTTTTCCTTGGAGGGCAATTCGTACATGATATCAAGCATCGCCTGCTCCATGACCGTTCTCAAGCCGCGGGCTCCGGATTTTCTCTTGATCGCCTGCTGGGCAATGGCCTTGAGCGCGCCCTCGGTAAAACGAAGACGGATATTGTCAAAGGCAAAAAGGCGCTCATACTGCTTGGTCAAGGCGTTCTTCGGCACCCGTAGAACACGAACCATATCCTCCTCATCCAACTCCTCCATGGTCGCCACCACGGGCAGGCGGCCAACGAGTTCCGGAATCAGACCAAAACGGAGGAGATCCTCCGCCTGGACCCGGGCAAGGATCTCTCCCACCGTCTTCTTCGGCTTGCCGACAACCTTGGCGCCAAACCCCATGGATTTGGTGCCGGTCCGCTGCTTGATCACACTATCAAGGCCGACAAAGGCCCCGCCGCAGATAAACAAAATATTGGTGGTATCAATCTTGATATATTCCTGCTGCGGATGCTTGCGCCCGCCTTTGGGAGGCACACTGGCCACCGTCCCCTCGATAATCTTCAGCAAGGCCTGCTGCACCCCTTCCCCGGAGACATCTCGGGTGATGGAGGCACTGTCTGATTTCCGGGCGATCTTGTCGATTTCATCGATATAGATGATCCCGCGGCTGGCCCGCTGGATATCATGGTCCGCTGCCTGCAGAAGATTGACGAGAATATTCTCCACATCTTCGCCGACATAACCCGCCTCGGTCAGGGTCGTGGCATCGGCCATGGCAAAAGGAACATTGAGAATCTTAGCCAGGGTTTGGGCCAGAAGCGTCTTACCGCTACCGGTCGGGCCGACCAGGAGAATATTGCTTTTCTGCAATTCGACATCGCTGCCGTCGTTGCTTCCTTGGGCCTCGATGCGCTTGTAATGATTATGTACCGCGACGGCGAGAACCTTTTTGGCATGTTCTTGCCCGATAACATACTCGTCAAGATGGGCCTTGATGTCATAAGGCTTAAGGGTCGACGCCTCCAACTGAGACTCCAAGGCCTGCTGGCGATCCTCACTGACGATCTCATTGCACAGATCAATGCATTCGTTGCAGATATACACCGTCGGCCCGGCGATCAGCTTCTTGACCTCCTCCTGACTTTTGCCGCAAAAGGAACAGGTGACTTCTACTTCTCCGTTATGATCTTTTGCCATGACTATTCTCCTCTTCAGGATTTGCCCGTTTCAGCAGCACCTTGTCAATTACGCCATAGGCCTTGGCTTCCTCGGCTCCCATGAAAAAATCCCGGTCTGTATCAACCTGAATCTTCTTGAGCTTTTGCTTGGTATGATGCGCCAGAATGGTGTTCAGGGACTGCCGCATCCGCAAGATCTCCTTGGCGTGGATGTCAATATCGGAGGCCTGCCCCTGAAAACCACCCATGGGTTGGTGCAGCATAATCCGCGCATTCGGCAAGGCATACCGTTTTCCCTCGGTGCCTGCGGCAAGGAGTACCGCGCCCATGCTTGCCGCCTGCCCCATGCACAGGGTAGCGATGTCACATTTCACGTAGTGCATTGTGTCATAGATAGCCATACCGGCCGTCACAACGCCACCGGGGGAGTTGATATAAAAAGTAATATCCTTGTCCGGATCATCGGCCTCAAGAAAAAGTATCTGGGCGATGATTATATTGGCTATCTCGTCATTTATGGCCGAACCCAAAAAAATGATCCGCTCTTTCAAGAGCCGGGAATAGATATCATAGGCCCGCTCACCGCGGGGACTCTGTTCAACAACCATGGGGACGAGATTCATAAACATGCTCCTTCTAGAAGTTAGTGGATCGCTCACACCCTAGGCAGCAGCCGGGACGATTTTCATCTTGGCTGCATCAAGCAGGAAACTCAATATTTTTTCGTTCAACAGCTCTGCCATGAAGGGGAGCAGGTCATCCCTGCTGGAAAAATATTTCTTCACTTCGCTGACCGGCATGTTGTACTGCTCGGAGATGCGCTGAAACCCTTTATCGATGTCTTCATTTTCCAGCTTAAGCCCTTCCTTTTCCGCGACCTTTTTCAAAAGGAAATCACCCTTGACCCGTGACTGCGCCGCAAGCTTATACTGTTCGACCAAGGCATCCCGGTTGAACCCGGCGGCTTCCAGGGTCATCCCCTGCCGCTCCAGGTTGCTTTCCAGTTCTTTAATCATTGACTCGATTTCATAGGCCACCAGCCGAGGCGGAATCTCAAATTCATGGGCTTCGATCAGCGCCTTCATCAACTTGTCGGTAAGATCGCCCCGCTGGGCATCCTTCTTGGCAAGCAGCTTCTTCTCCCGAATATGACCCTTGAGCGCCTCAAGGGTGGCAAATTCCTCCCCGACCTCCTTGGCAAATTCGTCATCAAGGGGAGGGAGCACCCGCTCCTTCACATCCTTGACATTGATTTTAAACTCTACCTTCTTGCTGGCCAGAATCGGATTGGCAAAATTTGCCGGAAAATCTATTTCCTGCGAAGCTTCCTCGCCTTTTTTCAAGCCAAGAAGCTTCTCTTCAAACTCCTTGCCATACTGACCGGAACCGACATCAACGGAATAATTTTCGCCAACCACCTGCTTGATGGGATTGCCGTTGTGGTAGCCCTGGAAATCAACCACAGCCAGATGCCCCAGCTCAATGGCTCGGTCTTCAACGCTTTGCAGGGGAGCCATCTGCTTCTGCAGGGCCTCAAGCTCCTGGGCTATCTCCTCGTCGGTCACCTCAAGGGCGGCCTGCTCGATCTCGAGCCCCTTATACTCGCCCAGTTCGAACTGGGGCCGGACATCAACCTCTGCGATGTAAACAAAAGTACCATTCTCGGCAAACTTCTGTTCACGGATGTCAGGGTGGACAACCGCATCGATCTTGCTTTTCTCCAGGGCATCAAAATATGATTCCTGAATCAACTTTTCAGCCACGTCATACTCAACCTTCGGTCCATAATTTTTTTCCAGCACTTGCCGGGGTATTTTGCCCTTACGGAACCCTTTCAATGAGACTTCTGAGTTCAGTTTTCTATAGGTGGACTCAAGTTCCTGGGCAACCTGCGCTTCCGGCAGAGTTATGGTCATTTTTTTGGTAAGCGCACTCACGTCTTCAACATTGATCTGCATGCAACACCTTCCTTGTTTCAAACATTTTCGACAACACAGTCATCCAGTGCAGGAACATCTTCGCGGGTTCCTCCTCACGGGATGAATAAAATATCTACCGACACTCCGACCTTGACGTCAGAGCTGTTTTCTTATGGTGCGAGAGGGGGGAGTCGAACCCCCATACCAAAGGCGCTGGTTCCTAAGACCAGTGCGTCTACCAATTCCGCCACTCTCGCTTGAACATGGAAAAATAACCAACTTTGGGGTCACAGTCAAGGACGGCTTACGATCTTGGCCCGATTTAACGCCAACCAATCCCCGAAAAAACATACCGAGAAACCATTTCTTCTCCGTGGGCCTAATGTCCAAACCATATTAGCCGCAAATTGGTTGCCCCTCTCTATTTCAAAATTATCCACTGCCACACTTGACAACCACCGGGCAAAAATGGTTTATAGAAAAAAATAGTGAACATTGCATCATCCCGGAACACGGTGTAAATCCGTGGCGGTCCCGCCGCTGTAATCGGGGATGCTGGTCAGCACAGGGAATTTCCCGGTCACTCCCAGAGGCTCTACTTGGGGGGAAGGCCGCAGGCCAGCAGACGATCCGAAAGCCAGAAGACCTGATGCGAATGTTTTTGCTGTATGTATTATGCTGTTCGTCTGGGTATTCCTATGGAAACAGAACCCGGAGAAGCTCCCATGGGGGTTTCTCCGGGTTTTTTTATGCTCACAGTTCAACAATAAAAAAGGAGAACACCATGAAAACACAGAAAGAGATTATCTCGTACCGTCGACGCTGCAATCTAATCGGCCAGGGGACCGGACTTTCCCATTACATCCTCCTCGCCCCCACTGCGGAAACAAAACCAGAGGCGAACGGCAAGTAATGAAACACGCAGACACACAGACAGCAGCAACCATTTTCGCCAACACCGGCCATGGCCCGAATTTTTCCGTGCTGGAGATCGGCGATCCCGACCGAGTTGCGGTTGTCGAGGCGGACACGGCATACTGGGCTCTGGTTGACAGGGATGACCTGCCCCAGGCCTTGGCCGGCTCCATGGCCCACGATTTCATGGCCCGTGAGTCGGAATTCCACACGGAAATGGACCACCTGCGCTCGGGCTTGAAGCTCTCCGCCGCGTATGTGAATCCCACCGAACGCTGCAACCTGAACTGCAGCTACTGCTACCTCCCGGAAGAGATGCGTAAAAACGGCATCGACATGGGAGAGGAAAAGCTGATGCTCGCTCTTGAGCGTTTACTGCAACACTTCCGGAAGGTTTTGCCGGAGGGGGTAAAGCCGCAGCTTATCTTTCACGGCAGCGAGCCCATGGTTGCAAGAGATGCCGTGTTTGCCGCAATTGCCAAATATAAAGACGAGTTCCATTTCGGCATCCAGACCAATGCCACCCTGCTCGATGATAGCGCAATCAGCTTTTTAAGAGATCACGGGGTCGGCATCGGTCTTTCCCTGGATGCCCCCACGGCAGAGATCGCCAACAGCACCAGGAAAAACTGGCAGGGCAACGGATACTTCGACACCGTTGTTTCGGTGATCAAAAAACTCGTCGATTATCCTGCCCTCAATGTCATAACCACGGTTACGCAAGCAAACGTGCACACCCTGACCGAAATGGTGGACTTCTACCACGACCTTGGGGTACGGGTTGTCATGCTCAATCCGGTGCGCTGCACCCGCCAAGGCGGCATGGACCTGAAACCGGACAACCATGTCCTGGCCGAGGCTTTTTTCAAGGCGCTGGACCACTCCTTTAAGCTTTTTGAACAAACCGGGAGAAAACTTGTCATCGCCAACTTCGCCAATGTCCTGGCGGGAGTTATCGGCCCGACCGGACGCAGGTTGATGTGCGACATCTCTCCCTGCGGCGGCGGCCGTTGCTTTTTTGCCGTTTCCGCTGACGGCGAGGTCGTGCCGTGCAGTGAATTCATCGGCATGAACGAGTTCTCCGGCGGAAACATCTTCCGTGATGACCCTGTTGATATTCTGGCCAGCAAGCCCTTTCAAGAGGTGACGAACCGGAAGGTGGAAAAGATTCTCCCCTGCGCAGGATGCGCCATCCGGCATTTCTGCGGGGCTCCTTGCCCGGCTGAGATCTACAAGGTGTCCGGCGACATCAATGCGCCAAGCCCCTACTGCAGCTTCTTTGAGGAGCAGGTTCGCTATGCCTTCCGGACCATTGCCCAACAACGGGAGGAGGCCTATCTCTGGGACAGCTGGCAGAGTGAGACAGAAATATCCTACTGCTGGAAGTAACCTTGTCTTATTGAAACCGGTCGGGGCTCTTCCCCGACTGGTTTTTTTCAAAATCATTTCCTCTCTTTTTCAATCTCGATTACACTATCATGGTACCCCCTAAACGCAGCATAACGTCCGAGGAGCATACCATGAAAGTCGTCGCTTTTAGCGGAAGCGCCCGCAAGGGTGGAAATACCGCAACATTGCTGAATACCGCCCTGAACGAATTGTCCATACAGGGAATCGACACAGAGCTGGTGGAGTTATCAGGCCAGCCGATTTCAGGCTGCATCGCCTGCTATCAGTGTTTCAAGAACAAGGACAATCGCTGCGCCGTGGGAAATGACATCATCAATGATTGTCTTGAGAAGATGATCGCAGCCGATGGCATCCTTCTCGGCTCCCCCACCTACTTCGCCGATGTTTCCGCGGGGATGAAAGCCCTGATCGAACGGTGCGGCATGGTTTCCCGGGCCAACGGCGATCTGTTCAAGCGCAAAGCCGGGGCCGGAGTGGTTGCGGCCCGTCGGGCCGGGGCCTATCAGGTATTCAATTCCCTCAACGCCTTTTTCCTGATCGGCCAAATGATCGTGGTGGGCTCCTCTTACTGGAACATCGGCATTGGCAGGGAGCCGGGCGAGGTGACCAAGGACGAGGAAGGCATGAAAACCATGCGCGACCTGGGACGCAACATGGCCTGGGTCCTTCAGAAAATCAAGGCTGAATAACCTATCAGCCCAAGAAATTCCAGGACTGCACTTCACGCTGCAAGAGATGGTTGTCATGCCGTTTCAACAAATCGATGGCCTCCCTGAGGGCCGCCGGGGAAAAATGGAGCCGCGCCAGTTTGTCTTGCTCCATATCCTGCACCTTACGCAACAGCTGGATGGTCTGGATGGAAAGGGGTGAAGAGTTATTGCCTGTAGCCTGGGGTTGGCAACGGCTGCACACCAAACCGTTGCGTAAGGAGCTGAAACGATACAATATCCCGGGACCGCCCAAAAGACCGCAATCAAGACACCCAGTCAGGTCAGGCCGATAGCCAAGGATCTCCAGCATCTTGACGTGAAAAAAAATAATCCTCCGGTGCACCGCCCCTTCTGCCAAAGCCAGTCCCTCGATACCCCAGCCAAGTAAACGAAAAAGCTCTGCATCACTATCATGCTCCCTGGTCCAGTGCAGGACAAGCTCACACAGCAGGGAGGCTGCGGCGTACAGCGCATAGTTCTCTCGCAGCCGGGGGAAGGAATCCAGCAACTCGGCCTGATCCAGGCGCATCAGCGAACTGTGACGATTTGGGGCAAAGAGGACGGAGAGGAGGGAAAAAAGCTCAAGCTTGTTGACAAAACGGATCTTACTGCGCTTGGCGCCTTTGGCGATCAACACAATTTTGCCGTGTTCCAGGGTATAAAGGGTGACAATCTTGTCGGAATCACCATAATCTTTAACCTGGAGTACAATCCCCAGGCTTTGCCGCAAGGACATCTGCTCTCGCTATACCTATTCAGCCGGAAAGGAAACCCGGGTACTTTCCATTACCTTGCCAAGGGGAGGGACCTTTTTCCCGTTCAGGGTAAGGATGATCCCCCCGGCGTTCCCGACAAAAAGGGAAATCTTTTTTTCTGCCTGCCAGACCAAATGGTCTCCAGGCTTATATACGCCGGACTTCTTCTTTTCTTTGTCCACCTGCACGGAGAGCCAGGTCTCCTGGGTAAATTTCGCCTCCAGAACATAATTCATCCCCGGAGCTTTTACCGTGGAAGGCGGGGGGGAAACTGCCGATACCGGAGCAGGCTTGACCACCTCCTGAGGCGCCGGGACCTGGACCGGTTTTTCTTTGGTGGCCCGCGGCAGAATCACAGGCTTACCATCAACTGTCTTGCTTTGGGCCCCTGGCTCCTGCGGAGTCTCCACCTTCTGGGCTTGTATCTCCGGCCCAGCCTTTTCGGGCACGGATACAGCCGCCTTTATGTCTGGCCCTGTTTTTCCAGGACCGGAAACGGGAGGCGCAGCCACCTCAACTCCACCCTGCGTCACAGGCAAACCACCCTGCTCAGTTGCCACCATACCGAGGGAGGGATCAGCACCGGACTCAGCGGGCAAGGGTACGGACAGCGGCGAAGGGGGTTCCACCAAGGGAGGAGGAGTAGCCTCGTGCATGGAAACACTGACTGGAGGGGCGGTCGAATCTAAAAAATTTAAGACCAGATATACGGCAAAGAAAAGTGCGCCCACGACAATGAAAAACCCGATGAGGCGCCCAAAGGGGAAGGTCCGCTCCTCGGCCATGGCTTCGCCGGCGAGAACCTCCTGAACATTAATTTTTCCCGTAGGCCTGGCCTCCCCATCGTTCTGCTCGATATACCAAGCCAATGCCTCGTTTGGATCAAGGCCAAGATACTGCGCATAATTTTTCACAAAACCCCGGGTAAAGACATCCGCCGGCAAAGCCTTGGGATTGTCCTCCTCGATGGCCCGAAGCGTTGAGGCATGGATGCGGGTCTTTTGCGCGATTTCCTCGAGTTCTTTTCCCTGACTTTGTCGATGTCTTTTTAGAAAACTGCCAAGGGTTTCATCGGCTCGTGATAAAGCCCTCGGCTGCTCAATTGCATCATCAGCAGTTAGTGAATCCTTGGTCATGAGAAACATCCCTTTTCCAGAGGTTATGGGGATAAACGAGACTAAACCGTTTCCATGAATTGAAAGGGTAGCTCCGCTGCTTACACTCCTGTTAACAGCAGTGCCTATCCGTATCCCAGCGCCTAAAGTATCTTTTTAATATACGCCTGATCGCGAAGCTCTTTGACCCATTTCTGAAACTGGCTGTTCATCGCTTCCTCATACAACTGCTTCCTGATCTGCTCTTTCACCGCTTCGTAGGAAGCCTGAAGGCCTATATCGCCCCGGTCGGAAAGAAGCTTAAAAAACTGATACCCGCCCGGAGTCTCTTGAATGGTGCCTATCTGTCCCGCCCGCAGACCGCTAATGCTTGCGCTCATGTAGTCTGCCATTTCCGATTTCTTAAAAACCCCGATATCACCCCCATCCTTGGCCGAAGGCAGATCGGAAGATTGCCGCGCCAGTGTGCGAAAATCCTGGCCGGCAAGAGCTTGCTGCCGAGATGCTTCAGCCCGCCGCAGGGCATCAGCTTTGGCGGCCGGGGTGTTTTCCTGCCAGGCGAACCCCATCTGCAGAACATGATAGGCATCCTCCTTGATTTTCTGGGCATAATTCTTGTCATAATATTCACGTATCCGCTCCTCATTCACCACCACCCGGGAACGGATTTCGTAGTCGATCAATCTTTCTTGCAGGATCTGGCTTCTAATGAGTTCACGGTAGTCATGTTCGTTCGAGCCCATGAGCACTATCTGCTGCCAAAACTTTTCCGGAGTGGTCTTGTTGCGTTCGACGATTCGACTGATGGAATTGTCCAACTCCGAATCAGCCACCGAAATCCCAACCTTCTTGGCCCGCTGGGCAACAATGAGCTTATCAATCAAGCTGGAAAGAATATCCTCCCTTGCCTTCAGCAAGGTCCGCTCAACCTGTTCCGGCGGAGCCTCCTGCGTGATCCTCCGAAAGACGGACGCCCCTTCCCGATTGAGGTCGGAAAAGGTAATGACATCATCGTTGACAATGGCGATGATCCGGTCCACCATTTCCGCCCGGGCGACAGGGGGATGGAAAAAACCGAAAAGAGACAGGGCTGCGCATAAGACATGTAAGGAAAATTTCACTGATCCACTCATAACAGTATAAAAATATTGTTTTTAATCTTGTAAGACATCTTAGCCGGCAAATTCTACCACAGTCATTTTCAAATGTCATCTCCCACGAGCAAAGCAAGAATTTTTTGCGCATTCTCAAGGATTTGTTCCGGCAAAAGACCGACCTCTGTTTTGACAATCAGCCTGCCCTCCGGGGTAAAACGCGCCCGATCCTTGTATTTTTCAAGCAGGTGCATGATCTTCTCCGGGGTCACCGGGGTTTTTTCATGGAAGGAAAAAACAAGATTCCCCACCCCTTGCTCCAACTTGCTGACCCACAGACGCCGGAGCATGGTTTTCAGCGCCATCACCTCAAACAGAGTAATGGCCTCCGGGGGAAGTTGCCCGTAACGGTCGGCAAATTCATCCCGCAGGTCCATCAGCTCTTCGACCTGCTCCGCGTTGGTCAGGCGGCGGTAGGCGATATAGCGCTGTTCCGTGGCGGGAATGTACCGTTCCGGCAGAAACGCCGAGATCTTGAGGTTGATTTCCGGCTCGATCTGCTCAAGGGGATGTTCCACTCCAGCCCCTTTTCGCTTTAAATCGAGCACGGTCTGCTGCAGCAGTTCAAGATAGAGATCATAGCCCACCGCGGCAATATTGCCACTTTGCGAGATCCCAAGGATGTTGCCTCCGCCCCGGATTTGCAGATCACTCATTGCCAGCTTGAAACCGCCGCCCAGCTCGTTGTAGTCCATGAGCGCCCGCAAACGTTGCTGGGCATCCTTGGACAACCCGTCCAGGGAGGGAACCAGCAGATACGCATAGGCCTGCTCCCGTCCCCGCCCAACTCTGCCGCGAAGCTGATAGATTTCCGCCAAGCCGAGCCGGTCCGCCCTGGTGATGACTATGGTATTGGCGTTGGGGATATCAAGGCCGGACTCAATAATAGTGGTGCAGACAAGCACATCAATCTCCCGCTTGACAAAGCGGACCATTATTTCTTCAAGGGCCTTTCCCGGCATCTGACCATGGGCTACAGCCAAGCGTGCTTCCGGCACGAGCTTCTGCACCCTGGAGGCCATTTCCTGGATGGAGTGGACCCGATTATGAACAAGAAAAACCTGCCCCCCACGTTGCATCTCCCGAACCACGGCCTCCTTGATCACCAACTCGTCATCACGGGCCACAAAGGTTTTCACCGGCCGGCGAAACTCGGGCGGCGAACTGATCACGGAAAGGTCGCGGATACTGAGCAGCGAGAGCTGCAGAGTCCTGGGAATCGGGGTGGCGGTAAGGGTAAGGACATCCACCTGACTTTTGAGTTTTTTAAGTTTTTCCTTATGAGAAACGCCAAAACGGTGCTCTTCGTCGATGATCAGGAGACCGAGACGCCTGAAAACGACATCCTGTGAGAGCAAGCGATGGGTGCCGATCACGATATCAATTCTCCCCGCACGCACTTCCTGAACAATCTGCTTCTGTTCTGCCGGACTGCGGAAACGGGTGAGGCTTTCCACTCGGACGGGAAACCCCTGCAGCCGTTCCCGAAAAGTGGCGGCATGCTGCTCGGCCAGTACCGTGGTCGGGACCAGAATCGCGACCTGAAAATTATCGCCCACCACCTTGAAAGCCGCCCGGATGGCAACCTCGGTCTTCCCGTAGCCCACATCCCCGCAGACCAGCCGATCCATGGGCCTGGGGGCGCTCAAATCGTCAAGTACCTCGTTGATCGCCTTGAGCTGGCCGGCGGTTTCATCAAAGGGGAAGGACTCCTCCATCTCATGGTACAACTCGTCGGGCGGCGAAAAGGCATGCCCCTCCACCATGGCGCGCCGGGCATACAGGCCAAGCAGATCCTGGGCCACCTTCCAGACCTCTTCCTTGACCTTTGCCTGCCGGGCCTGCCAGACCTTGCCGCCCAACTTGTCGAGCTTCGGTTCGGTGTCGGAAAGCCCCTGATATTTGCTGATCACCTTGAGCTGGTCAACCGGCACGTAGAGCTTGTCTTCGTCGCGGTATACGAGCTGGAAAAAATCGTTGGCGATGCCGCCGAGCTCAATGTTGATCAACCCTTCGTATCTGCCAAGGCCATGGGCCGTATGGACCACAACATCGCCGACCTTGAGCTCTTCAAAGCTTATCGCGGGTCGGTGCCGCTGGACCCCTTTCTTTTTGCCCGTTCCCAACCGGAGCTCGCCGAAAAGTTCGCTTTCCGAAACCCAATGCTGCCGTGCCACCGGCAGATCAAAGCCAGCGGCAAGCGGCGAATCCACCAGGAAAATCTGTCGCCCAACAGTTGCCGGCGCAAGCACCGGGGCTTCGGCTATGACAACCGGCAGCTCGTATTGGCGGAGCAGTTCCGCCATATGTTCGGCATGGCGCATAGTCCGGCAAGCAAAAAAGACCGTATCTCCCCCCCCAAGCCAGACGTGCAGCTGCCTGGCAAGCTCCGGCAGCATCCCTTGATTTTTCCGCTGCAACTCGAGCTGCTGCCGAAGAAGGACATGATTGCCGCAAGGGATCTCCAGGGTTTCCCCCTCTGCCATATCCGGATGGATAAAGTCGTAGAATCGCCCTCGCTGGAAACGAGCCACCCGCTCATGCCACTCCTCTTCCAAGAGAAATATTTGTTCAGGCACCAAGACAGGCAGACCAGCAGCGGAGGCCTCGGCAAAATTCGCCTGAATCCTTTCCCGACAAAGAGCCAGACTGTCGTCGATCGCGGTCGGAGAGGAAAAAAAGATAAGGGTATCCTCAGCTAGATAATCAAGCACGGTGGCAGGGTTTTCATAAAAAAAGGGGAGCAGAAACTCAATACCGGGAAAACGCTGGCGATTTTGCAGGCAATCCTCCACGACCCTGACCCGTTCACTGTCCCAGCCAAGATCCTCGGCAACGCCCTGAAAACGAGCGACCAGTTGCTGCACTTCTTGCTCAGCATCAGGAAAGAGAATATCACTGACCGGCAGAAGGACGACCTCTTCCAGGTCTTCAACCGAGCGTTGACTGATGGGATCAAACTTGCGAATAGACTCAACGGTGTCGCCACAAAAATCGAGCCGGACAGGCATCTCGAAGCCCGTGGGGAAAATGTCCAGAATACCACCGCGCAGACTGAACTCGCCAACGGATTGCACGAGAGCCGCCGCATCATAGCCACAGGCGGTAAGCGACGCGATCAATCCCTCAAGGTCGGTATCCTCACCCCGCATAACCAATTCGGCGAGATTTGCCAGGGAAGCACGGGGCAAAACCTTTCTCAGCAGGGCCTCAATGGACATGACCAGGATAAACGGCTTATCGGCGCTGTGTACCTGAAACAGGGTGGCGAGACGATCGGCCACAGTTCGACTGTCCGGTGACAAGGGGGTATAGGGAGGAATTTCATGACCGGGAAAAAAATGAACGGGAGTGTCGCTGAACAGGGAAAGATCCTGAACAAGGTGCTGGGCCGCAGTCTCACTCGGGGTAAGACAGAGGATGGGCCGGCGGGCAAGCAGAGATGTGCGGCCGATATACAAAGCGGCGGCACTTCCCCGCAGGCCGATGATATTAACGGAGCGGCCCTCGGTGAAGAGGGCCGCCAGTCTATTGTCCATTTCTTATCTGGGGGGCGGCAGAAACGCCAAAGATAGTCAAATTATTCCGGGTGACGGACATTTGCTAAAAGGCCCCGCCGATGCTGAAATCCCAAACCCCCTGCTTCTCACCTTCTTTCGGATCGAGATTGTAGCCCCATTCAAGGCGCAGCGGCCCCATGGGCGAGAGCCAGCGAAAGCCAACACCGGTGCTGTAGCGAAGATCGGCGACATCCCAGGTGTCCGAATCGGTGTAGACGTTGCCCAGGTCAAAAAACACCAAACCTTTCAGGCCAATCTCAGAGACCAGGGGAAAGATATACTCCACATTGCCATACCACATCTTTTCACCGCCGACCTTGGAATAGGTCGTGCCATCCGGATTTAACTCAAGAGGGCTGATCTTGCCGCTGTCAAATCCGCGGATGGTATTGAGTCCGCCCAGATAGAATTTTTCAAACACCGGCAGTTTCTTATCCTCATTTTCTGTGACATAGCCGATGGAGCCTTTGACATGGAAGGTTGTATCCCACCACAGGGGATAATACCAGCCGGAAGTGGCCTCGTACTTGGTAAAGGCACTGTCCCCGCCCAAGGGGCCGCCCGCCTGCTTGATGGAATAGCTGGTAAGCCAGCCCGTTGAGGCATCCGTGAATTTATTCCGGGTATCCTTGCTCACACCGATCCGAAAAAAGCTTGTAGTCTCGATGTCCAAGGAATCAAGGATAGATTGCGAGACATTGTCCAGCAACACATCGGTCATCTTGGTATCATCATAGCCATAGGCCCAGCCCAGCATCCATTTGTTCCAGATCGGATAGCCAAAACGCAGGGCACCGCCGGTGGAATCCTTGGTATAATCATCGTATTCCCGGGACCAGTTATAGATATCATAGCCGAACAACAGCTTGGTATCGTTGAGGTGGGGCTCGGTAAAGCTGAAGTTATAACGGCTGCTGCGGGAGCTCACGTTGGCCTGCAAGGAGAGGTGCTGGCCCTTGCCGAGGAAGTTTTTCTCGCTGACCTCGCCCATGAACATCATGTTATCCACCGAGCTGTAGCCGGCTCCGACACTGAAGGTGCCGGTGGCCTTTTCCTTGACCTCGACCACAACATCCATGAGATCCTCCTGCACGGTCGGCTCCGGGGTGACATTCACCTCTTCGAAAAATTCAAGCCGCTGCAGCCGCTCGCTGCTCTTTCTGACCGCGCTTGCATCAAGAAGGCCGCCCTCCTTGACCTGCATTTCCCTCCGGATGACCTTGTCCCTGGTCCGGGTGTTCCCCTTGATGTTGATCCGGTTAATGTGCACCAGAGTTCCCTGGGCAACCTTGAGCGACAAATCCATGCGTTTGTCTTCCTCATTCTTGCTCAGCTTGGGGTCAACCTCGGCAAAGGCATAGCCACTTTCCGCGTAACGGTCCGTCAAGCGCAGGACATCCTCCCGCAGAATCTTGCGGCTGAAGAACTTCTCCTTGCTCAACTCAAGCAGGCTGAACAGATCGTTTTTCTCGCCAACGATATCCCCCTCGATTTCAATGGTGCCGACCCGGTAGCGATCGCCTTCCTGGATATCAAAGGTAACATACAGCCAGTCGCCTTCATCGCTGATCTCCGGTTCGCTGATCTTGGCTTCGATATAGCCGCTGTTATGATACATTGCGCCGATCCGGGAACGATCCTGCTCAAGCAGATCACGCTTCAGCTTGCCCGACTCGGTAAACCAGGAGAGCAACCCTTTTTCCGAGGTGGTCATCTCCTTGCGCAATTCCTTTTCAGTGAAGGCCTTGTTGCCGACAAAACGGATGCCCTTGATATACATCTTGACGCCTTCTTCGATATCAAAGGTAACATTCACCTTGTCATCAGCAACATAGTTGAGCTTGGCGGCAACGTTGGTCCGATAAAACCCCTTGTCTTTATAAAGCTTGCGGATGTTTTCAACGGAGGTCTGCACCTCCTTGGTGTTGATGATGGTGTTGGGCGAAACACTCACCACCTCTTTCACCTCTTTCTCCTCAAGCTCATTTTCTCCATTAACGAGCACCTGGCCGATTACCGCTTTTTCCGTGACCTGAAAGGTGATCTCCTTGCCTTTTTCCGTATCGGTCACTAGGATCTGCACATCGTCAAAGTAACCCATCTGAAAGATGTTTTTCAAATCCGCCCGCAACAGTTCCGGAGCATAGCGATCCCCTGCCTGGCTTTTCACCTGACGCAAAATGGCCCCGGAATCCACCCGGGTATTCCCGGCAATGGCAATGGACTGCACAAGAAAATATTGCCCGGTGTGCGAGAGAATATCGTTAACCATCTGGTTAAAAGATTTCTGCAGCTCGGCCTCGTTGTTGCTGACCTGATAATAAAATTTGGGTGGATTGTTGCCGAAGATGTCATAGACGACATAGTCCAGGCTGAGCTGTTCCCCAAGCTTGGTAATACTGCCAACCGCCACATAGTTGACGGCAGGAGAGGCAATCAAGGGCTTGACGGCCTCAACCTTGGGGGGCCAATGCTCATAACCGAGTTTCGCCTGTACTTCCTCCCTGGAAAGCATTGCCAATCCCTTACTCTGCACTACCTCCTTCAGAGTCTTGTCACTCAGGGCAAGCAGCTGCTCAACTCCGGCCTGGGCATTGATCCGGGGGGGGATCATAACGGTATTCGGCTCGAGCCCCGCAGCAACGGCCGCTCCTGCCAAAGGCAGAAAACCCAGGCTTACAAAAAGAGCAAGGGCGAGAACAACAATCTTCATGCCCCCCAAAAAACCGCGGGAGGACACCAGGTATCGGACTGAGTTGTCTTGTTTCATACTCTCGATTTCGCTGTGAAAGGACCGGAGTGACCGCCCCAAGATATGCGGACGTGCTGACGATCTATTAATAAGTTTATCAGAATTATCAGGCATTGCGCCGCCTGTCAAGAATCTTTGCTCTCATCCCGGGTTTCGAACAAGCCCCCGTCTCGCAAGGTGAGACAACGGCTCATCCGCCGGGACAGCTCAAGGTTATGCGTCACCATGACCGTTGCCAGCGAAAGGGTCTCGCTCAACTCCCGAATGAGCTCAAAAACCTTGAGGCCGCTTTTCGGATCAAGGTTCCCGGTGGGCTCGTCCGCAAGAAGAACCGCAGGCTTCATGACCAAGGCCCGGGCCAGCGCAACCCGCTGCTGCTCACCGCCGGAAAGCTCCCCCACCTTGTGGCTGGCACGATTCAAGACACCAACCCGATCGAGAAGATATTCCGCATACCCGACGAGGGCGGACCGTTTCTGCCCGGCGATGAGCCCAGGGAGCAGAACGTTTTCCAGGGCGTCGAACTCCGGCAGCAAATGATGAAACTGAAAGACAAACCCAATAACCTGATTGCGGAATTGGGCCAGTTGGTCATCGGTTTTCTCAAAAACATTTTCGCCCCGGTAAAAAAGCTGCCCCTGGCTGGGCTGATCGAGGGCCCCGAGAATATGCAGTAGGGTTGTTTTTCCGGTGCCGGAAGCGCCGACCACCGCGACCATTTCCCCGGTGACCAACCGCAGATTAACCCCGGCAAGGACCTGCAGATTACCGTGGTTACGATATTCCTTGTAAATATCCCGCGCTTCAAAAAAACAGGGTGCTTCCGGTGCGGTGTCTTGCATACCCCCCCCGCCCCTATTCATAGCGCAGGGCCACGGCAGGATCGATCTTGGCCGCCTGCCAGGACGGATACAGGGTGGCCAGCAGAGTAATAACCGTGGCGGAAAGGGCGATGAGAAGAACATCCGAAGGCAGGACCAGCACCGGCAGGGTGGAAATCGGATACACATCGGGCAGCTTGATAAACTGATACCGGCTGAGAATCGCGCAGAGACCAAGGCCGCCCAGCACCCCGAGCGTAGTGCCGACAAGGCCGATAACCAGACCCTCGTAGATAAAAATCCGCATGATGCTTCCGGAGGTGGCGCCCATGGATTTCAGGATGGCGATGTCCTTGTTCTTTTCCATGACCACCATGATCAGGGTGCTGACGATATTGAAGGCGGCCACCATCACCACCAGGGCCATGATCACCGAGAGGGCTGTTTTTTCCAGAGCAAGGGCGGAAAAGATGTTCCGATTCATCCGCATCCAGTCCTTGGCATAAAAATTTGGGCCCAGGGCATGTTCGATCCGCTTGGCAACCTGATCCGCCGCATTGAGATCAACAGTTTTCACCTCCAAGCCATGCACCGCGCCGGGCAGGCCAAAAAAACGTTGCGCCGTTTCCAGGGAGACATAGGCCAGGGCGGAATCATACTCGTACATGCCTGTTTCAAAAACCCCAACAACCTGACAGGTGGAAACCTTGGGGATTACCCCCATGGGCGTCAAAGGACCTGAGGCCGAGATCAGCCTGACCCGGTCATGGGTCGAGACATGCAACTGGGCGGCAAGCTCCTTGCCAAGGATGATCCCGGGCAATGCTCTCCCCTCCGTCTGGACCGGCGACAAGGCGGCGATTGAACCGCTCCGCAGATGTTTTGCCAGACTGAGTACGCCGGGGGCTGTGGCAGGATCAAGACCGCGCAACACCGCGCCGGTTCCGCCCTCGCCGCTGGTGATCATGGCCTGGCTGTAGAGATAAGGGGTGACCCCGCTTACCCCCTCCACCGCGCGAATCTTTGCCGCAACCTCCTCGTAACCCCGGATATTGCCGGTATAATCCTGGACCACCACATGGGAGTTGATGCCGAGGATCTTGTCGCGAAATTCGGAAGTAAAACCGGTCATCACGGCAAGCACCACGATAAGGGCCATAACCCCGACCATAACCCCGGCAATGGAAATCAGCGAAATAAGCGAGATGAAGCCGTGCTTGCGCTTGGCTTTAAGATATCGCAGGCAGACAAACCATTCAAATTGCACAATATCCCTCACTTGCTGAAACGATTGCGGCTTACTTGTTCTCCGCCCGCAGATGCGGGAAGAGGATAACGTCGCGGATCGAGGGCGAGTCGGTCAGCAGCATCACCAACCGGTCGATCCCGATTCCCTCCCCTGCCGCGGGGGGCATGCCGTATTCCAGGGCGCGGACAAAATCCTCGTCCATCACGGGAAAGATCTCCTCGTCATTGCCCCGCTCATCAATCTGCTTTTGCAGCCGTTGTTTCTGATCAATGGGGTCATTGAGCTCGCTGAAGGCATTGGCTATTTCCCGCCCGGTCATGAAAAGCTCGAAACGGTCGGTGACCTCGGGATTATTCTCGTTGCGGCGGGCCAGGGGCGAGACCTCGGTGGGATACTGGGTCACGAAGGTAGGATTGACCAGTCTTTCTTCCACCAGCAGTTCAAAGAGCTCGGTCTTGGCCTTGCCGTGTCCTGCCAGCGGCTCAAGGGTAATGCCCTTGTCCAGAAGCAACTGCCGGGTGCGGGCCGGATCGGCGAGAATATCCTTGTCAACCCCGCCCACCTCGATGATCGCCTCGTCCATGGTGTAGCGCTTCCAGGGCGGGGAAAGATCCACCTCCTGCCCCTGGTAACTCACGACCATGGAGCCGGTGACCTCGGCGGCGATGTAGGAAACCATCTCCTCGGTGAGATCCATGAGATCTTCGTAGGTGGCAAAGGCCTGGTAGAATTCAAGCATGGTGAATTCCGGATTATGCCGGGTGGAAAGCCCTTCGTTTCTGAAATTGCGGTTGATCTCGAAGACCTTTTCAAAGCCACCCACCAGCAGCCGCTTCAGATAGAGCTCCGGAGCAATACGCAGATAGAGATCCATGCCCAGGGCATTATGATGGGTCTTGAAAGGCTTGGCCGTGGCCCCGCCGGCAATGGCCTGCATCATGGGGGTCTCGACCTCCATGAAACCCCGATTGGTCAGAAAATCACGGATCAAACGGATGATCTCCACCCGCTTGCGAAAGGTGTCGCGCACCTCCGGGTTCATGATCAGGTCGACATAACGCTGACGGTAGCGGGTTTCCACATCGGTGAGGCCGTGAAACTTCTCCGGCAAGGGACGCAGGGATTTGGTGATCGGCTTGACACTTGCCGCTTCGATGGTCAGCTCTCCGGTCTGGGTGCGGAACAGGGTGCCGCCAAAACCGGCGATATCGCCGACATCGAGCTTCTTGAAGATCTGGTAGGCATCCACCCCAACCTCGTCCCGTTTGACATACACCTGGATCCGGCCCGATTCGTCCTGGATATGGAGGAAGGCTGCCTTGCCGAACTTGCGCAGGGCCATGATCCGGCCGGCAACCGACTTGATCCCTTCTTCCAGCGGCGCATCCGGGTTATCGTTTTTCGCCAGAACCTCACTGATCCGATGCGCAGGCCGAAAATCGTTGGCATAGAGATTCACGCCCAGATCTGCTAGCTCCTGAGCCTTTTGACGACGTTGCTTCAAAACCTGATTCAGTTCTTCCATGGTCAATACTCAAACTTTTTTAAAATGGTTGGATACAAGAAACGCCGGCCAATGCCGGTATCTAGAGATATTTGTCACGCAAGAGCTTGGAAAGATCCCGGGTCAGAGCCAGCACCTTTTGGGCATGTGGCAATGACAGCGAACCGGTGCCGCAGCTTGGGGTTATCAGGGTCTGACGGAGCAGGGATTGATAATCCCAGGAGCCATTGCCGTTGCCACTGCCCACCAACTGCTCGGCCTGAGACTCCCAACGGGCAAGAAGCGACTCAGCCGTTTCCTGTTCGATATATTCCTTCTCCGAGGTGGGCACGATCCCCCAGGCAACAATACCGCCCCGTTCCAGAAAGGAGAACAACGCCTCCTTGCAGGCGACAAGCTTATCGAAAAAACCGTAGGCGTCAAAGCTGACAATGTCCAACTGGGTGGACAAGAGAAATTCCCAATCCGTATTGGCGCACACATGGACGCCCACCAGGCCGCCCGCTGCCTGGGCCGCACCGATAATCTCATTGAGATCCTCCCCCAACTCGTCCAGAGAAACGGTGAGGAAGGCGGAGGAGCCAAGACCGGCCAGGGCAGGTTCGTCGATAAAGAGAATGACCGGAACCTGCACCTGCGCGAGAAGCTTGACCTGCCATGCACCCTTGAGGGACAGCCCCTTCACCACCATTTCCCGAATGGTCGGCTCATAATAGGCGGCCCTCCCTTCCCGGTCATGGAGGCCGGTGAGCAGGGTAAACGGCCCGGTCATCTGCCCCTTGACGGCGGCCACATTTTTACCGTCAGCAGCAGCGATTGCCTCCTGCAGGGCGAAAAGGCCCTGGGCTCTCTCCCTCGATACGGCAAAAGGGGAATCCGGCAACAGGGCCGGGTCTTCCACCGCAGCCAGATACTGCTCGAAGTAGTGCAGCATCTCCTCAGCAAAGGTCTCGGTCTGGATATCAAAATAGGTGCGGTCCGCCTCTTCGACTATGCCGGGCATCCCTTCGCTGAACTGACTGAGCATCCCCTCCTTGGGGTTGCTCGGCATTTGCGGCCACAGCGGAATGTCGGGGGTATGCGCAAAGATCAAAGCAAACGCTTCCGTAAGGTCTGTAACCGGCAGGCTGCCGATGAGGGTCGCCAGGCCATTTGCCTGAAATCGCGAGGAAATATTATCTTGAGTCATAGCTTTATTCCAATATCGGGAGCAACGCCGCTATCCTGCTGCGCTTGCGCTGCTATTTACGGCGATGGCGCGGCAGACATGCGCCCTAACACAAATCAGGATGTTAAAAAAAGCGGAGAAGAGCTTTTTTTAACATCCTGCTAGCTATCAACAATAGGGCGAAAAGTCAATGTCTTTTGGGGGAAAGCGGTGTTGTGCCTGAGGGTGAAATCCTCTTAATCCACCGGAACTCCCCATATCTCACGGGCATATTCCCGGATGGTCCGATCGCTGGAAAATTTGCCCATCCGGGCCACATTGAGAATGGATTTACGGATCCAGTTCGGCTGATCAAGATACAGCGCGCCCACCTCTTTCTGGCAGCGGAGATAATCCTCCAGGTCGAGCAGCAGCAGATAGGGATCATTGCTATTGAGCAACCCCTCGACGATGGGAGCAAACAGGGCGGTATCGCCCCGACTGAAAGAGCCGTTGCCAATGCTGTCCAGGGTACGTTTCACCTCCGGATTGTCGCGATAGACAGTAAAGGCGTTGTGGTCTGGATTCTGGCGGGCCGCCTCGACCTCTTCCGTGGTCATGCCAAAGATGAAGATATTCTCTGCCCCCACCTCCTCGAGGATCTCGATATTGGCCCCGTCCAGGGTGCCGATGGTCAGGGCGCCATTCAAGGAAAATTTCATATTTCCGGTGCCGGAGGCCTCCGTGCCCGCGGTGGAGATCTGCTCGGAAAGGTCTGAGGCCGGAAAGATCTTTTCGGCAACCGACACACCATAATTGGGGATGAACGCCACTTTAAGGCGATCGCCCACCCGGGAATCGTTGTTGATCACCTCGGCCACCGAATTGATCAACTTGATGATCAATTTTGCCTTAAAATAGGAGGGCGCGGCCTTGCCCCCAAACACAACGGTGCGGGGGGGAGAATCCGTATCCTCGCCGTTGGCGATCCGGTGGTAGAGGGTGATAACATGCAGGACATTGAGCAGCTGCCGTTTGTACTCGTGGATCCGCTTCACCTGGACGTCGAACATGGTATTGGGATTGACCACCACCCCGCACTCCTGTTTGATAAGGGCGGCCAGCCTTTTTTTGTTCTCCGTTTTCACCTTGGCCCATTTCTGGCGAAACTTCGCCTGCTCGGCATAGGGCTCAAGGTTGCGCAGGTAATCAAGATTGGTGACCCATTCGCCGCCGATGGTGTCGGTGATCAAGCCGGCCAGGCCGGGATTGCATTTGAGCAGCCAGCGCCGCTGGGTTATGCCGTTGGTCTTGCAATTAAAGCGGCCGGGATAAAAGTCGTGAAAATTCTTAAAAAGCCTGGTCTTGAGAAGATGGGTGTGGAGCTCTGCCACCCCATTGACCGAATGGCTGCCCACGATGGCCAGATACGCCATGCGCACCCTTTTCACCGGGCTTTCCTCGATGATGGACATCTCCCGCAGCAAATCGTCCCGGCCCGGATACCGGGCCGCAACCAACTCAAGGAACCGGCGATTGATCTCGTAGATGATCTCAAGGTGCCGGGGCAGCACCCTGCCCAGTAACTCCACGGGCCAGGTCTCCAGGGCCTCCGGCATCAGGGTATGATTGGTGTAGCCAAAGGTGCCGACACAGATCTGCCACGCCTTATCCCAGGGAACCGACTCCTCGTCCACCAGGATCCGCATGAATTCCGGGATGGCGATGGCCGGATGGGTATCGTTGAGCTGGACGGCGATCTCATCGGCAAACGAATCGAACCCCTCGTGCTTTTTTTTATGCCGGCGGAGGATATCCTGAAAGGTGGCGGCTACGAAAAAGTATTGCTGCTTGAGGCGCAGTTCCTGCCCCTCCCGGATATCGTCCGAGGGATAGAGCACCTTGGAAATCGTTTCCGACTGCACCTTTTCCTGCACGGCCGAGATGTAGTTGCCCCGATTGAAGGAGCCGAGATCGATCTCACGAGAGGCCTTGGCGGTCCAGAGACGCATATTGATGACATTGTCATTGTTAAAGCCGGGCACCAGGACATCACAGGCCATGGCCATAATCTCTTTCGTCTCGATCCACTCGGTCCGCAATTCCCCCTTGTTGTTGCGGTAGCGCTGCACCCGGCCGTAATATTTGACCGGATACAGATTTTGGGGCCTTTCAAACTCCCAGGGGGTACCGTAGCGCAGCCAGTTGTCGGGATATTCCATCTGGAAACCGTCCACGATGCGCTGATAAAAAAGGCCGTACTCATAGCGGATGCCATATCCGTAGGCCGGAATGCCCAAGGTTGCCAGGGAATCGAGAAAACAGGCGGCCAGCCGGCCGAGGCCGCCGTTACCGAGGGCGGCATCGTCCTCCTCCTCCCGGATTTCCTCAAGATCGTAGCCCATTTCTTGCAAAACGCCGGCCATCTCATCATAAAAGCCGAGGTTGATCAGGCTGTTGCCCAACGACCGGCCGATAAGAAACTCCAGGGAGAGATAGTAGACCCGCTTCTTGCCCTTGGCGTAATACCCCTTTTGCGTTGCAATCCAGCGCTCGACCAAAAAATCACGGATGGTGTAGGCCAGGGCCTTGTAGAGATCCCTGCTTCCGGCCCGTTGCGGGTCACGGCCGAGAAAACTCAGCATGTGGTGGTTGATCGTGCTGAGAAAATCCTTCTTGGTGAGCGATTTAAAAACGGCACAATACGGGCCTTGCGGGATCTTGTCATTCATAGTTGTGGTCTGCATCCTTAAGGTTGACCTGAATTAAAACCAATCCCCCCATCCTCAATAGCAATCGTTGCTCCCCACAGGGTACAATGGGGCAAAAAAAACAGTCAAACTTATTTAGGGGCCGTCATGGAATAACCTTTTTTTTGCCCCGTAGAATTACGGACCCTTATGCCGTTATAGCGGCGTTACTGACCCTGACTCAAGAAACATTTTCACCCAGGCCAGAGCCTGTTCCCGGTCCGCAACCACACCCTCCACCTGCGCACCCTCCAACCCCTCAAGGATCTCCTTGAAAAGCGGACCTGGCTCAAGGGCAAAGATGGTGATGAGATCATGCCCCGTGAGCAGCGGCGGGCTGGTAAAGACCGGCTGGATGTACTCTACGTGTACCTCATGCACCTCCGCCCAAAGCGCGGCCAGATTCTCCTCCATCTCCTCGGGCTTGCCGGGACCCTGCCCGGCAAGGCTATCCGCCATGGTCAGCAGAAAAAGAAGGGGCAGATCGTCACCAACCGCTTTGACCAAACGCAGACACGCCTTGCGGCTGATTCCGGTGTGCAGCCGGGCGTTGCTGAGATGAAATGGCCACATGTGCAGACTAATGAGCCGGGCCACCCGATTACGGTCATCTTTGGGCCAGTGCAACCGTTCGGCGATCCCCTCAAAGATAGCGGCTCCGGCCTGATCGTGGTTATAAAAGGTGATCTTTTCCTCAATCAGTCTGTGGGTCTCCGGTTTGCCCAGATCATGAAACAGGGCTGCCCATTTCAGCAATACGCCCCGTTTTTCTTGGACCGCCTTCCGGAACTGATCGCCCTGATCAGGAAAATATGCTTCGGGCTTCGAGATGATTGCCTCCACACAGCGCAAGGCCTCCAGACTATGGCCGAACACATCGAGATGATGGCTGGAAGGCTGGACCAGACCGCAACCCGCAACAAGCTCCGGAAAAACAACCCAGAGGAGCCCGCTTGCCGCCATGGCACGCACCGTCTCCCAGGCACGGGGAGAACCGATGATCAGACCCAGTTCATAGGCCACCCGCTCCATGGCCGACTCGACCAGCAGCTCGCCATGGGCGACAATGGCCGCCTCGGTCGCAGATTCGATACTGAAATCCAGAGTGGCCGCGAAACGGTAGGCCCGCAACAACCTAAGGGGATCGGCCAGGAGATTGGCTAGGGCCGGAGTCCGGATGCGTTTTTGGGCAAGATCGGCCACGCCGCCGAAAGGATCAATAACCGTGAGCTCGCCAAGGGCGCCGGTGCCAGGAGCAATGGGAACGGCCATGGCGTTGATGGTAAAATCCCGCTGGCCGAGATCGTCCTCAATACTGGTGGTGTGATTTCTGAAACCGGAAAAATCAAGGGTAAACCCCTGCCAGACAACCCTGGCCACGTCTTCAGCTGCATCAAGCAGGACAAAGGTGCCTCCCAGCAGAGCACTGACCTCGCGGGCGCAAGCCACAGCGCCCTTCGGTACGGCAAGATCAAGATCCTTGGCCACCACCCCAAGCAGCCAGTCCCGCACCGGCCCGCCCGCCACATACATGGGCTGTCCGCTGTGCTGTGCAATCTGGCCCAGGACAGACCGAAGCTCCTCGGGATACGTTTGCAGCCAATCCTGGCTCAATTGCCTCGCCGCTAACACTGCTGCCATGTCGTCCCTTACAGATGCCTGACGATTTCCGCCAGGGTGGTTTCCAGCCGACAACAAACGTCGTGGATATGGATGCTCTCCAGGCTCAAGGACTCGATAATCACCGAGGTTTCCGGCGGCAACACCTTGCCGAACCGCTCCCCGGCCCGCCGGGCCACTTCCCGCACCGCATCCTCAGCAAACTGCGGCTGGGTGTGCGAGGTGTAGACCAGTTGCGCCTCATCGGTTCTTTTCAACAGGTCCTGGGTCACATGCAGGGCCTCTTCCAGGCAAGCCAACAGTTCAGCAATAGATGGGGAAAGTCCTGCCGACTGAAGGGAAAGGGTGGTCTGGGAGCGCTGCGAATGGGTGGGCATGGGGCACTCCTCACCCTCCTTGCGAAACAGGGTCTGGTTATACGCCTGGGTGCAAGGACAGGCCGTAATGTGGGCCACACCCACACCGAACACCGCCACACTCTGCAGAGTATCCCCCTGCCCGGCCAGCTTCAGGTCAAGGGACACGGCAATGGAATCCACCGATTGCCTGCCGCTGACCTTGGCCGTGCGGATGAGCGGCAACTGGCCGGTAAGCCGCACCCTGCCGCGATTCGCACCCTGGCGCGCCATCATCTCCCTGCCGATCTGCAAGCCGTAGTCGCGGAGATCGGAAAACTCCCGATCGTACAGACCGGCGACCACCTCCTCCATGCGGGACATATGGATGCCGCGGACCTCCGCGGCCAGGTTCACCTCCAGCCGGGCCGCAAAAGGAATCAGCCCTTCGGGCAGCCGGACCCAGACGGTTTTTCCGCAGATGCCGACCTCCGGCAGGGGCAGCCCAAAGGCAGGATGCTGCTGGGGAATGTCAACCCCTTCCGCCAGCACCCGGGCATGGTCTTGGGGGGATATGGATGGTTTCAAAGAAGCTCCTCCTGTTTCAAGGAAATATACCACTGCTGAATCGTCTGCCAATCCCCCTGTTGCCTGGTCCAGTCGGCCAGGGCCTGAAACCGGACAAGATTCTCGGCTGCGGCCCCGGTTTCCGCCAGGGCACAGAAGACCGTGGCCAGCAGGGTCTCCAGCCGTTCGCTGTTCGCGCCATTGCACAGACTGCCATGATGGAGATACCGCAGGGTGATGGGTTCCTCCCCGCAAAAGCCAAAGGGGAAACGTTGGGCCAACCGGATAAAAAACGACCAATCCTCACCCAACTCTCCGGGACCGAAGCCCCCCACCGCAACACAGGCCTCTTTCTCCACCGCCATTGCCGAGGGGACCAGAAAACACCAGCGGGACAACGCGGCCAGGCAATGCCCTTCCAAGGTCATGCCCGGCTCGGGGAGGCAAAATTCCCCGCCGCCGACCTGATCGCAGTTCCTGGTCACGCCATAGGCCACCGGAAAGCCGCGGGCCATTGTCCGCACCAAGCGTGCGACATGGCCCTCCAGCCAGACATCGTCGGAATCAAGAAACATAACCACCTCGCCGCAGGCCTCGACAACCCCGGCGTTTCTCGCCAGACCAGGCCCAAGGCCGGAGCGGTGCAGCAGCCGCACCCCGGGAAACCGCGCGGCAACCAGGGCAGCGGTGTGATCCGTCGAGCCGTCGTCCACGACAATGATCTCGCTCACCGGAGTATCCTGAGCGGCCACGCTGGCAATGGCCCGGCAGGTCATCTCCGGCCGGTTTCTGGTGGGGATTACGCAACTGATCCGCATGGTCGTCGTGATGGTTCCTTTTGCTCTGTCTGACGAGGGTACGCTGTACCGGGCAGGAAGGCATGCTGCCCAGTCTCCAGCATAACACATAAAACTGGACTGCTCCAAGGGGATGGATTCGACATGCCTGTCTGAACAAGACGGGAGGCGGGCAGGGTCTCGACCGATTTTCTCCTTGCCTTTCAATCCCGTGCCACATAGAATCACTAACTGTTGGAACCAACGAAAAAATGGGGGCTTCTTTTTTTGTGTTTCCCTAATAACCCCATTGAAAAGGAGATGCACATGGGCACGCAGGAACTGGTGGCAATGGCCTTGAAGCTCGATCCGGCGGAGCGTTTCGACCTGGTTGACCAAGTGTTGCACTGTCTCGACAAACCCGATCCGGAAATCGACCGCCTCTGGCTTGACGAAGCGGAACGCCGCCTGGCGGCCTACCGCGCCGGCAAGGTACAAGGCATCCCCGCAGAGGAAATCCTCGGCGAATAATGATGCGCGTAATCTTCTCACCCGAAGCGCGGCGCGAGTTCGAGGAGGCCGAGCGCTACGACAATCGCCAAGCACCCCGTCTTGGCAACGAATTCCGGACAGAAATCAAGGAGGCCTTGCCGCGCGTCCAGACTTGGCCTTTGTCTTGCCCGGTCGAGCAAGGAGATATCCGACGCCTGACCTTGAGCCGGTTCCCCTACAAGTTGCTGTACTCGGTTGAAAACGATCAGATCTACCTCATTGCGATAGCCCACCAGCACCGCAAGCCCGAGTATTGGATTGACCGGACATCGGATCAATGAGCCTCAAGAACTACCAAGTTCGATATCCGAGACACAATACCTATTTGTCTCAAAACCAAACCGTAATGAGTAGTATCCCCACATAATAGGCTCGAATTTTTCAAAAATCTACAACAAGGAAGGGCAATGGAAAACATCCTCTGGTGGCACTGGATTGTCCTGGGAATCATTCTAATACTCATGGAAATCGTGGTGCCGTCGTTCACTATTTTCTGGTTCGGCCTGGGGGCGGTGGTGACCGGCCTACTGCTGGCCGCGCTCCCGGACGTTTCGCTCAAGTGGCAGTTACTGGTATTTTCCGCGTCCAGTCTCGGGTTCACCTTTTTCTGGTTCCGTTTCTTCGTGCCACGAAAAAAAACCAAAACCCTGCTGGCTGATGACCAGGCAGCCATCGGCCAGATGGGAATTGCCGCCACCCGGGCCCTGGTTCCGGGAGAGCATGGCCGGGTGGCGTTTTCCGTCCCGGTGCTGGGAGAGGAATCGTGGATGTATCTGGCGGACGAACCCATTGAAACAGGCAACCGGGTTCGGGTTATCGCGGTTCTCGTTTCAGACCAGGGAGAGCGGATTCTTAAAGTGAAAAAAGTGCTGTAACGGAGTTTAATCTTCACCTGGAGGAATAGTATATGGATGTGGGACTCATTATCGTCGTTGCCATTCTGGTTCTTGTGTTTGTGACCATTGCCAACGGGGTCAAGATCGTGCCGCAGGGGTATGAGTTTGTCATCATGCGGCTCGGCAAATACCATACGACGCTGACGCCGGGCCTGAACCTGATCATCCCGTATATCGACACCATTGCCGCCAAGGTAACCAGAAAGGATATCTCCCTGGATATCCCCAGCCAGGAGGTCATCACCCGGGACAATGCGGTGATCATCACCAACGCCATCGCCTTTATCAACATCCACACCCCGCACAAAGCCATTTTCGGCATCGATTTCTACGAACATGCCACCAAGAATCTGATCATGACCAACCTGCGGGCCATCATCGGCCAGATGGACCTGGATGACGCCCTCAGCTCCCGGGAGCAGATCAAGGTGAAACTTATCCAGGCCATTGCCAATGATCTGGAGGATTGGGGCTTGACGGTCAAGAGTATCGAGATTCAGGACATCAAGCCATCGAGCACCATGCAGGCCTCCATGGAACGGCAGGCCGCGGCGGAACGGATCCGCAGGGCGGCCATCACCGAGGCCGAAGGCGAAAAACAGGCTGCCATTCTGACGGCGGAAGGCCAGAAGCAGAAAGCCATCCTGGAGGCGGAGGGCGGCCTGGAAGCATCGCGAAGGGAAGCCGAAGCCCGCATCGTTCTGGCGCAAGCCACCAAGGATGCCCTGGCCTTGGTGCAACAAGGAATCGGCAACGAGCAGTTGCCGGCCCTCTACCTGCTGGGCGAGAAATATATTGGCGCCTTGCAGGAACTGGGTCTTTCCGGAAACGCCAAGACCGTGGTCCTGCCTGCCGATCTGCCCGCAGCGCTCCAGGGGATGTTTGGCCTCAAGATCGGAAAATGATCTACCGCATCGGGGCCGACACCATCCTCCTGCTGCACCTCACCTTCACTCTTTTCACTGTTCTTGGAGGCTTGCTGGTGTTGCGCCGCCCCTCCCTTCTCTGGGTGCATCTCGCCGCCGTTCTCTGGGGAGTTGTGATCGAATGGGCTGACTGGATCTGTCCGCTTACGCCGCTGGAAAACGCTTTGCGGGTACAAGGCGGCGAGGCGGGGTATGCGGGCGGGTTTATCGACCATTACGTTTCCCTGCTGCTCTACCCCGAGAATCTCACCATTGAATTGCGTTATCTCCTTGGATTAGGCCTTGTCTTTATAAACCTGACTATCTACGGATATATCTTTCTGACGCGCCGCCACCGGAAAACCTTGTGATAAACCAGCACGGCGTCTTTTGTGCTTTACGCAGAAACCCACCGCCAGTCAACCCTCTCTTCCACTTCTGAATCCCCTAAAGTCCCAACCGTAACCAATCAGCAGCGCCGCAGATGCACACCGAAGACAGCTCAGCAAGCAGCGCGAGACCACGCAAATGCTGTGCTGCTTGGCGTTTATACAAAAAAAGCCCCCTTCCTCAAAGAAGAAGGGGGCTTAAGGGAGGGTGCGGAAACCAGGAAGGTTACTTCTTCATCCTGGCAGCGCCTTTTGTTTTCATGGGATCGCCCTTGTAGCCGAGGGCCTTCCAGTCAAGACGGCCGTTCTTGGCGTGGCAGTCGTTGCACTTTAAGGCCTCGGCAGCCGGAGCAACCATGTGGTTGATCCGCCAGTACATGACCGTGGGGGCAAAATCAAAGCTGCCGCTGTATGCAAGACCGGAGGCCTCGCTCCCTGCCTTGACCGCCTTGTCCCAATCAAAATTCTTCCAGTAGGCTTCCTTGTCTTCCTTGTTGGTCGGCCAGACCTTGGGGGTCAGGAAATACTTGTTCTCCTTGTCATAGATCTGCTTGCCGCTATGGATCTTAAAGGGATAGATTTTGGCGCTTTTATCCTTGATGCTGCCCACCGGCGCGTTCAGCTCAGTGACCTTGGCAGGATCGATCTTCTCACCGCGCAGATAGACGGTGGCCTTGCCATTGTACCATTTGTAGGCAGGGACCACATCTTTCGCCCACTTGAAATTCCCTTTCTTTTTATCATAGCTGTCCCGCTTCTCCGAACCGAACACCTGCTCTTCCGGCTTAATGTCCTGACCGGCTGTGGACCAATCCCACTCCACCTTGGTGGGCATGGCCTTAGCAAAGGTGGGGATATGGCAGGTCTGACAGGCCACGGTGGCTGTGTGCGTGTTCAGCTTGGCATTCTTGTGGGGCTTGGCATCATGGCACTGGGTGCACTCCAGCTGATTCTTGCCGCCAGGGGTAACGATCATGGCGTTGCCCTTGATGTTGTGCTTCTGGGTGGTATGGCATTCGGTGCATTGAAAGTTCAGGCTGTCGGATCCCATGTGCACATCAATAGCCTTGGTGGGGTTAACCATGGAGGAATCGATATCGCCGTGTTTGACGTTGTTGCCGCCGCCGCCGAAACCATGGCAAGAGACACAGTTTTTCTTAGCGGGCTTGCCCACGCTTTGCGCTACCGCCACCAAGTCAATCGGTTTGGCATCCAACTCGGGGTTGCCGGTAAAGCCAAAGGGCATCCCGGCTGCCGGAGGCGCCTTTTTATAGGTTCCTGATCCGTCATGGCAGACCAGACAATCGACCCGGTTTTTGTCGTTGAAATCAAACTTGGCATCCTTCCAGCCGTAGCTGATATGGCAGCTGGTGCAACGGGGCCAGTTGGAATCAATGGAGATACAGAAATTATTGACGGCATTTTTCTTGCCGAGCATCACCTTGCCCTTGCCCTCGATATCCTGCTCAGTAGACCAAGTCCAATGGCTGGTCTTCATGATGTCCGTTGCCGCATCCGCATGGCACTCCAGACATTTCTTGGTAACATCCATGGGCGTGGCAAAAGGACCGGTAATACCCTTATGCGCCTCCCCACCATAAGCCGACCCTCCCGCGGCAATAGCAGAAACAACCACTAATGCAGAAAACACACCGTATTTTTTCATAGCGCCCCTCTTCTCCTTAAAAAAATGAGCCATCACACTTCCCTCCTTTTCCGACCTCAGAACGAAGACAAAAAAGCCAACAACAGCACACAGCTGTTCTCAAGGGTAGGCAAAGCAAATTAAGTGCCAGTGTAGGAAGAAACAGACAAGGGGATGATTTCACGACACAAAACAAATATTGCGGAGAGATTCCCGAAGAAAAGGGGGGCAATTAATTTTGACGACAAAGGAGCAAAAGAAGAGTGACATATTAAAATAACAACAAAAAAACAAGAAGAAACACCGCAAGGGCGCAAAATATCTTGCGCCCGTTACAGCCGCAATCCTACACCCTTTGATTCCCGGGAGGAAAACAGAGCGCAGCCTGCCGAATCCGACCGGCCAACCGGTGTTCAATATATTCGCCAACCCGTGGCAGCATAGCATCAAGGTACTGACCGATCTCCTTCTCCGTTGCCGTGGTCAGGGTCTGACAGAACAGACATTTTCTTTCCCCCCCGCCCGTGGAGGGCAGGCCGAAATCCTCCAGCACATGCCGGGTGATCATCTGGTCGTCAAAATCCTCGTACACAGGGAAGGTGGCGGTGATCCCGAACCGGGCGGAGAGCTCAGCGATCTTTTCCATGAAGACCGGGGTCTGCTCGGGGTAATGCCCCTGTTTTTTGGTGTAGCCGGCCACGAAATGGGGGACGAAATGCTCGTGACAATAAATGATGGCCCGGGCATGCATCGCGAGTTTACAGGCCACGCAGACGAGATTTTTCCCGCCATAGAGCGGCATGTATTCTTCATACCGGTCCAACCACAACCCTTGAAAGAGTCGGCCCATGTCCAACTCCACCATCTCCGCTTCCGGTATTTTGCTGGGCTCGGCGGCATTGGCCAGGAGAATCTTTTTCGCAGCCAGAAAGCGGTTCCTGGGAAAATCAACAAAGCGGCCCATGCCGTTGAGCATGTGGAGCAGATGGATGCGCACCGGCCGAACCAGGCCGGGATGATGGCCGGCGCTGGCCAAGGCATAGAGGGCGAGGGAGTCAGTTCCTCCGGAATACAAGATCGCCAGTTCCTGCTGCATGGTCACGCCCCCTTGATTACGCGATATTTCAAGAACAGTTCCCCAGTATTGGCTGTCTCGCACGAGACCAGGTCCAGCGGCAGAAAGGGATCACCCAACGGACCAGGGCCGCCGCACAAGGAGGGTGCCTGCAGGTCTCCGGAAAGTTGCGGGGTCAGGGTGAGAAGAATCTCATCAACAACCCCTTGTTGCAGGAAAGCGTAGTTCAACCTGCCTCCGCCTTCGACCAGCACCGAAGAAACGCCAAGTTCTGCCAGATGGGCAAGGGCCGCTGCCAAGGAAAGCCCTCCGCTGATATACGTCGGAAGGGGCACGACCTGAGCCAAGCCACCCAGCTTGTGCTGCAACCCAATTGCCGCCGCCACCCCGGTAAAAATAAGTGGCCCCGCCCCTTCCTGAAATATTTTTTTCCCTGCCAGCGGGATATCTCCGGACTGGCTGACGACCCCCCTGATCCGATTCGGCAAAAGATGCCCGCCAGGGCCCCGCATCTCCGGATCCCCCTGGCGCAGAGTTTCCGCCCCCAGCAGGCTGACATCGGTGAGCGCCCGCATATTTTCAAGAAACCCACGATCAACCGAGCTGCCGGTAAGGCCGGGACCGATGCGCCCGCAAATGGTGCTGGCCGCTATGATGATTACTTTCATACCGCCCCCTCCCAACCGTCCCGGCGACAAATGCCAGAAGCCCGACGGATGATTGCAAAAAAAGCCTGTAAATTTCATTGACAAGCTGGGGGTTTTTTCCCATAGAGTCAAGCATCCACGAACCTCAACAGTCCATGAGAACGCCAATGCCCCATGCCTTCCGCTCAAGTCTCGTCAATCTGCACCACATCAACTTTCAGGACTTCAGCAACAGCCTGAGCCCGGAAGAAGCACCGCAGCCAAGCGCGGAGCTGCTGGCCTCCGTTGCCCGAAGCGGAATCCTCCATCCTCCCATCCTCAGGGAACAGGGCCGGACCACCATGGAGATCGTCAGCGGCCGCAGACGTTTGATGGCGGCTGCGGAAGCTCGGGACAGCGTCTCAACCATCTGCCTGGTTTTACCGGCGGATACCCCGCGGGCGGAAGCCCTGGCCATCAACCTGGAAGACACCATCCTCCGGGGCAATATCACCGTGGTGGAGCAGGCAATCTTTTTCGAAAAAATCCTCGAACATCTGGAAGAAAACGAGGCGGCCCAGCGATTTCTTCCCGCCCTGGGTCTGGAACCGCACCGCCATCACCTGCACAGCCTGCTGCAGCTCCTCGGGCTTGAAGATCATCTGCTCACGGCGCTCCATGAAGGGAGGCTGCACGATGGAGTGGCCAGGGAATTACTGGCCCTGAATTTCACCGACCGCCTCTCCCTGTACGAGGTCATGGAAATGCTCAGCCTCAGCGTCAGCAACCAGAAAAAAATCACCGTCATCAGTCGGGAGCTGGCAGCCAGAAACCAGACCTCGATCATGGCCCTCCTCAGCCAGCCCGAGGTACGGGAAATCCTTGACCCCAAAGAAACCAACATCCCGCAAAAAACCGCCCGCCTCATGCAGTGGCTCACCGAACAGCGTTTCCCGAGGCTCGGGGAGGCGGAAGAGGAATTCCGCACCTTCGTTGCCACCCTCAAGCTGCCGGGGGGTATCACCTTGAACCACTCGCCCTCTTTTGAACAGGATCAGGTACAGCTTGCCATCCCCTTTGCCAACCGGGAAGCACTGCACAGGGCCTGGCCGCTCATCGCTACTGCCTTGAAGCCGGAATAGGCGCTACTCGGCCAGGGTGATTTTGATGGCCAGGATCGCCTCGATATTTTCAAAAAAGAGATCCACCAGAACCGGGTCGAAATGCGCGCCCCGTTCCGTCCGGATAAGATCGAGGATGGCCTCCATCTCCCAGGCCTGGCGATACGAACGGTCACTACCCAAGGCATCAAACACATCGGCTATGGCCGTGATTCTCGCACTGATGTGGATCTCCTCCCCCTTCAACCCTTTGGGGTAGCCGCTGCCGTCAAACTTTTCGTGGTGCTGCATGGCAATGACAATGGCGGCCTTGACAATCTCCCGATCGGAAAGGCCCAGCATCTCCTGAGCCCGGATGGTATGGGTCTTCATGACCTCAAACTCAGCGGGGCTCAACGGCCCGGTTTTATTGAGGATGGCATCCGGGATGGCGACCTTGCCCACATCATGCATGGAAGAAGCCAGACGGATCACCTCCACCTCCCGCTGGCTTAAGCCATGTTTCTCCGCAAGCAACCGACTGTATTCGGCCACCCGATGGACATGATTGCCGGTTTCAAGGGACCGCATCTCGGCAAGCTGGCCCAGAGTATAGATGATCTCCTTCTGGGTTCCTTCTATCTCCTGATTCAGGAGCACATTTTCATAGGCCACCTGCACGTTGCTGCAAAAAACCTCGATCATCCGCCGGTCAAGGACGCTGAGGTCCCGCCATCCCTCAAGATAAATAACCGTTTCTTCTCCACGCTCACTGCAAAAATAACCGATATACCGATTATCCAGACAAATAGATTTCTTGAGCGTCGTCACCTGCTGGACACAATCAAGAACATTGTCAGGCAAGTCCCCCTTGGTCTCGGCATCGATATACGGCTCATAAGCCCCGGTGGCGGCCAGCATCTTAAAATTACCCTGTAAATTAGCCACCGCGATCCCCGAGGTCTGACAATAGAGGGCATTTTCGCTGAGATGCAGGATGGAAACCAGCTGGGTCAAGACTCCGCTGGCCAGATTTTTGATCGAGCGGAGGCGGCAGATATAGGTGGCCGCATCGATAATCTTCTCCAGTCCCTTTCGGTTGGCATCGATGGTGAGGATGTCCCGATAGGAACGAAGGGAAGCAACCATGGTGGTGAAAAGTTTCTGGGCGGTGAGTTCGGTCTTTTCCTTGTAATCATTGATGTCATACTCGATGATTACTTTTTCCGCAGGCGCCTGGCCAGGCTGGCCGGTGCGCAGAATGATCCGGACAAAGGAATTTTTCAGCTCCTCCCGGATATGGCGAACCACTTCAAGCCCGGCATCGTTTTTCTCCATGACCACGTCGAGAAAAATAATGGCGGTATCGGGATGCTCGGCAATAAGAGCCCTGGCCTCCTTGCCGGAATAGGCATGGAGAAAAAGCAGCCCTTTATTCTCATAAGAAAAATCCGCGAGAACCAGCTTGGTGACGGCATGCACCTCTTCTTCGTCGTCAACCACCAGCACCTTCCAGGCACCTTTACCCACAGCCTGTTGTCGGGGTGACACACTCCCCTCCGGTTCATCGGCAAAAAAAACCGCCTCAGGTGATTCAACCATGCGATACCCCCCCAGGTATGACAGCCGGGAAAAACAGGACAAAGGATGTCCCCTTTCCTGGCATGCTTTCGCAGATAATTGTCCCCAGTAATTTCTGGGTTACAAGATTATATACGATATGCAGCCCTAAACCGCTCCCCCCTTTTTCCCTATTTGTCGTAAAAAAGGGATCAAAGGCATGGCTGACCAGATCGGCGGTCATACCCTTTCCGTCGTCGCTGTATGCAAACCGGACATTGCCTCCCTCCAGCCCGATCTCCACATGCAGAAAGCCGGCCTGATCCTCATCATAGGCATGGGTCAACGAGTTGGTGATGAAGTTGGTAACGATCTGGGAAAAGGCACCGGGGTAGCTGTTCAACTCCAAATCCTCGGGACAGGAGATCTCCAGGCGATGGCCGGTATTCTTTAAAACCGGCCTGAGGCTCAGGCAGACCTCGGCCAGGTACTCCTTAACCCGAAAAGGCCTGCGCCCTTCCCCGGATTGATCCACCGCCACCTGTTTGAAGCTGCGGATAAGCTCCGCTGCCCGGTTGAGATTGGAGAAAATAAGATTCGCCGCTTCCTGACAGAGGGCAAGATACCGATCAAGATCGCTGCGGCTCATACGCCCTTCCGCATAGAGCGCCACAATCTCACGGGTTTTGTTTTCCAGGTGCGAGGCCGCTGTTACGCCCACGCCCACCGGGGTGTTGATTTCATGGGCAACGCCTGCCACCAGATCACCCAGGGCCGCCATCTTTCCCGATTGCACGAGTTGGGCCTGGGTCTGTTCCAACTGCCCCAGAGTTTCCCGCAATTCAAGATTGGCGGCGTCCATGCGGGCGGTACGCTCCATGACCCGCCGCTCCAGGGTATCGGTCAGGGCAAGCAGATCATGTTCGGCCTGCTTGCGCACGGTGATGTCTTCAAAGACCACCACCGTACCCAGAACCTTCTCCCCTTCCACCAGGGGGGTACAGACAAACTCCACCGGAAAGACAGTACCGTCTTTTCTGCCGAAGTAGCTTTCTCCTCCCCGGTTTTTCCTTCCCTCACCATAGGCAGCACACACCGGACAATCTTCACGGCCATAGGGGTCACCATCCCAACGCACGTGATGGTGAAAATCATGGAGATGTCTGCCGATCAATTCCACTTCCTCGAAACCAAGGATCTGCAAGCCAGCCAAGTTGATAAAGGTAAGTCGTCCCTGGGTGTCCAAGCCATAGATCCCCTCGCCGGCGGATTTCAAGATCAGCTCATACTCCCGATGCAATCTGGCAAACTGCTCTTCCGCGGCATGACGCACCGCAATCTCTTTCTGCAAGAGAAGATTGGCTCCTTCTAAATCGACGGTCCGCTCTCGGACCCGCTCCTCAAGCTGTTGGTGCGCCGAGGCCAGCTTCTGCTCCGTCTCCAAACGCAGGCCGATTTCCATTTCCAGAGGGGCGAGGGCGATACGCCTCAGGGTTAACCACAGGACGATTCCCGCTATGGCCGTCATGAGAAACGAGGCAAGCCCCAACTGCCAATGCAGCTTGCGCAGAAGCCCATCCACCTCGGTGGAAGAAGAGACCATCTGGAGGATTAAGAGTCCTTTGCCCTGAAAACGGACCTTCTCCTCTACCAGAAAAAACTTCCCCTCTTCTTTCGGGCGGCTGAAGGTGATCAAATCTCGCCCTGCGGGACCCACCGCAGCCAGGCGAACAACCTCCGGATGTTCTTCGCCCCAACGCAGGATGAATCGGGTTATCGATTCGTAATCATACTTGATCAGAGGCTCAATGAAATTGGCCGCCATCAACTGCAGATCGCGACGGGCCTGATTTTCCGCCCGAGAATACAAAAAATCCCGCTGGTGGTGGGCAATGATGAAATCACCCAAGGCCATAAAAAAAAACAAGACGGCCATGAAAGCCATGACCGCCTTGTTATATCTGCCTTGTTGCGGGCCTGATTGCATGCCAATCCGCTCCTATCCGTTCAACAGGAGGAATACCCGCAACTCACGCACTGGTTGCAGCCGCCGCTTCGCCGCAGGCTCAACTTGCCGCACGCCGGGCAGGAAGCATAGGAGGAAGGCTCGACATAGGGTTCCGGATCGCCCTCCACCTCATTCTCCGCATTCTTATCAAGAACCTTGGCCAGGGCCGCGGGGATGGAATAGACCCTGCCCAGCGAGGCGCTGATCCAGGCACCGTCGGAGGAGATATCCTCCAAGGTCCTGGCAATCTTACCCACCAGCCGGTAGTCGTGCTGGAGCGCCACGGAAATAACCCGGCCCAGGGCCTCGCTCATCCCATGCAGAGTCGAACCGGACTTGGTGGTGTTGAGGAAAATCTCGCGCACATGCCCCTGTCCGCCCTTGTTCGCCGTGATATACAACGGCGCAGGCCCCCGGAACTTGTAGGTGCTGCCGCTGCGCACGTCCATATCGCAGAATTCGCAGGTCTCCGCCAGCTTGCCGCCATGATCGCTCAACACCCCCTCCATGGAGGAATCGCGGAACATGGTGATGCCCTTGAGATTGCTTTTCCGGGCATACTGGAGGATCTTCTTGATATCCTCCACCGTGGTGTCGGCGGGCAGGTTGATGGTTTTCGAAACTGCGGTATGATTGAAAGCTTGGCACGCCTCGAGAATCCGGATCTGCTGATACGGCTCGATCTTGTGCGCGGTCTGTTCGGCAACCCATTCCAACTTCTCCTCCTCGTACTGGTAAAACTCCAGGGGCACGAGAATGAACTCCTTCCAGGAATCATCCACATCCTTGACCTTGCGGCGCTGGATCATGGAGAAATAGGGCTCCACCCCGGTACAGGCCACCCGCATCAACTGGGAGATGGAACCGGTGGGGGCTTGCGAGGTGGTCACCGAGTTATACAGACCGCCGAGCTTGCGCAGGGTAGTAAATATATCGCCCGCACGCTTGTGCCACTGCGCTTTGTTGGGCATATCCGACTCGATGAAGGCCGCGGCCTCGCTGTCGATCTTATCGACATAGGTCATGTTCCATTCCTGGGGAGTGAGCTTCTTCTGCTTGCCCTCCTTCTTAATGAACTCGGCGTAGTCGAGACTGCCCTGCATGGAGCCCAGCATCAGGACCAACTGAGTCGCCTTGGCAAAGAGCGGGGCCTCATGCTCATCGGCATAGGAAACCCCAAAATGGTTCATGGCATGGTGCAACCCGGTAAAGCCTATACCGATGGGACGGAACTTGAGGGTGTTGGCCTTGATCCGCTCAATGGGCGGAAAGCCCCCCAGATCGAGGATCTCATTGCCGGCCACGGCCGCGAGCCTGGCTGCCTCGAAAACGCGGTCAAAAAACTTCTCCTGCTCCTCTTCAAGGCACTTTGACAGGTTGACCGTAAGCAGGTTGCAGGCAGTATCCTTGGTGGAAAGATATTCGCCGCACGGGTTGGAAAAAACCGGATTGTATTTGGCCAGCACCGGGGTATTGGCCATGCTCTTCTGGGTAAACAGCAGGCCGGGATCACCGGACTTCCAGATGTATTCGGCCACCAGATTGGTGAGCTCTTCATCCTTCCAAAACTTCTCGTCGGTGACATTGAGCGAGATATTACAGCCGGTGTAGCGGCCAGGATTATCCCCCTTAAAGGTGACGAATTCCTTGACGTCCTTGATATCCCAGTCCGCTTGAATCATCAGGGCGCCCCGACGTTTACCCCCCTGGCTGATGCGCTCGGAAAGGTGGGAAAACCCCTTGGCAAAGGAAACCGGACCGGAGGCAAGCCCCTGGCCGTTGTCCACAATGGTTCCCTTGGGCCGGATCTTGGTCACATCGATGCCACCGCCGCCGGCATGCTGGAAGATGCTGACCAGATCCCGCTCCATATCAAAGATCGCATCGGTGGAATCTTCCACATCGCCCAAGGGATAACAGGAATAATAACCCGCCCGCCGGGTATAGGGGTTGCCGCCGTTCATCAGAAAAGGCGTCGCTGTAATAATGGTTCCGTGGACCAGGGCCTTGGCCACCGCAGGGTGCTTGAACTGCTTACTGATGCGCAACAACACCTGGCTCATGTCTTTTTCCATGGGCAGCCCGGTCTTATTATTGCGGACAGCATACCTGGCCTGGACCAGATACTCTTCAAAACGCTCCCACTCCTTCAGCGCTTCATCAAAACTGATTGGTAACTCCATCGGGCACCCCTCGGGTAAATGTCATGATTGTTGCAACCGCAAACTTCAAAAAGCCTCGATTACAACGGTGATTGTTTGGCAACTCTTTGATTTCTATATCTCACAGGCTTGTTTCCCTGCGTTATGGACCTGTGGCCTTTTTCTCTTTTTACACGTCCATCTTGATTATCGCGGGACAAAACACGATATGGCACATCTGCAGCATATACCACCACAATATATGGTACAGCATACCCAAAGAGGGGCCGGGAAGGAAGCACTTTTTCAGATAAAAAAAGGGGAGGAAAAAATGAAGGAACTGCGCCCTGTTACAGGAGGCGGGCAAGCCATTTGCACCATTCAACGGTTAGACAAGATCAAGCGAACGAAACTCGGTTGTCGGCACTTAGGCCAACACAGGATCCGGAACTTTACTGCCGCTATGATGGGCCAAGAGGCAGCTGGATAATAAAAATCGAGCCCTCGCCGGGGGTGCTTTTGGCCGTTATTTTCCCACGATGCCGGGCGACAATTTTTTCGCAGGTTGCCAGGCCGATCCCGGTCCCCTCATACTCATTGCGGCCATGCAAGCGGACAAAGGGCTGGAAAATTCGCTCCGCGTGCTTTTCCTCAAAGCCAATGCCGTTGTCCTGCACCGTGATTTCGTAGATTTTACCGGGCAGCGTTCTGCCCTTCACCGCAATGACCGGGGAGAGATTTTTCTGCCGGTATTTCAGGGCGTTGGCAATAAGATTCTGAAACAACTGCCGAAGCTGGGTTTTGTCTCCCACAACGGCCACCAAGCCATCCACACAGACATTGCCCTCCACCTGGCTGATCCTTTCTTCAAAATCACCCAGCACCTCCCGCAAAAGATCATCCAATTCCACCACCCCGAAAGGGCGGTCACAGGTACGCACCTTGGAGAGATGCAGGATATCATCCACCAATTCCTGCAATTGCCGGGCGGCCCTGAGGATCCGCGCGAGGTATTCACCCGCCTTGCCGTCAAATTTTTCCGGCCATCTAGCCTGCAAACGCTCGACAAAGGCGACAATAAGGAGGAGCGGCTCTTTCATATCGTGGGAGGCCACATGGGCGAACTGCTCCAACTCGGCGTTGGAACGCTTGAGACTGGCCGCCAACAGTTCCAACTGCTGCTGCGCCTGCTGGCGTTCGGCAACCTCCAGCAGCAGCTGCCGATTCACTGCCTCGGCCTCCTGGGTTCGTTCCTCAACCATGTCCTCCAGCCAAGCACGGTATTCCTTCAGCTCATCTTCCATCTTCCGCAGCTTGGTGACATCGGAAAAAACCCCGGTGGCATACGTACCCGCAACCCGGGCCCGGTCATGAACCCAGAGCCATTTTCCGTTTTTATGCCGAAAACGGTAGCGGAAGGAAAAATCCCTGCCTTTGGCAAAAAGACGGTGATACCGCTTCCGGACCTCTTCAACATCCTCGGGATGCACGCGGTCCAACCTGCTTCGGCCAAGCAGTTCAGTAGGGGTGAAGCCACAGATTCTTTTAATATTGGGACTGAGATAGAGCAGAGTCCCCTCTGCATCCGCCTGCCAGGTGACATCCGGCACATTTTCCACCAGGCTGCGGAACTGTTCCTCGCTTTCCTGCAAGGCCTGCGCTGTCTGTCTTTGTGCGCTGATATCCTGCAAAATGACAATGCCCCCCGGCACCCCGCGCACCCGACCCAAAGACGCACCGCTGATCAAGACCGTCCGGATCTCATCTGCTACCGGAAGATTCACTTCAATGTTGGCAAAGGAACCATGTTCAGCCAGATTCTTTTCAAGCAAACAGGCCTTACAGGCTTGTACCCCGAAAAGCTGAAGGCACGACTTGCCAAGCAGTCTCTCGCCCCCCTCCTTAAAAAATTCCGCAAAGGCAGCATTGACATCAAGCAGACATCCCTGCTGATCAACAATACAAGCAGGCTCCGCCATTCGATGAAATATCGTGGCATAGCGTCTTTTTTCATTCAGAATAAAATGCTTCGCCTCCCGCAGCCGGCGCTGGGCGGCAAGCCCCTCCTCCTTGAGCCAGCAGTCGGCGGCAGCTGTTTCCAGGAGGTCAAAAAACAAGACACTGTGAGACTGAGGAAGGGGAGGCAAAGTCGGATCGTTGAGCACGGTCCGGTGGAGGCATTTAAGCAAAGAAAAAAAGACGGCAAAGGGCAAACCATCCTGCCGAAAAAGCTGCACTGCTTCACGGGCAAGCGCGGTGGGGATATCCAGGGTAAGAGCGTTGGCGCAATCAGGGCTGCCCTGCCCTGGGGCTTTGGAACCCTCTTTCCCCGCTAGCGCCGGTGCCTGAAGAAAATCAGCAAGCCCCTCCGTCAAACGGGAGACAAAAAGGCGCCAACCATCCTCCTGCAAGGCAAAATACTGGGCGTATCCGGTCTGTTGCACTTCATGGGCAAAGGCTTCACGCAGCCCTTGACCATCGTTAAGCAACAATCCAAGATTCTTACCCAGCAGCTTGCCTTTAGCCATATTCTTTTCGTTGCCGTTCCTTAAGAATAATCTTGATGGGAATGGAATCGAGCTTGAGCCCGGCCCGGAACTGGTTCAGCAGGTAGCGGAGGTAGGAAAAATGAACCCCCTTCGGGTAGTTGGTAAAGATGATAAAGGTGGGCGGCTTCGTGGAAATCTGGGTCGTGTAGTAGAACTTGAGACGACGCCCCTGATGCATGGTCGGGTTATGGCCCTCCAGCGCATCCTGTAAAATCCGGTTGAGCTTGCCGGTTGAGAAGGAGCCGCAATACTGCTTGTAAATCTTTGCCACCGTGGGCAGCAACTGCTTCACCCCCGCACCGGTAAGAGCGGAGATCTTAAGCACCGGGGCATACTCAACAAAACTCGTTGCCCGGGCAATCTCCTCCATCAACTGTTTCTGCCGCTTCGCATCCCCGTGGAGCAGATCCCATTTGTTGACCAGGATCATGCAGGCCCGGCCGCGCTCAAAGGCATAGCCCAGCACCTTGGTATCCTGTTCGGTAATCCCTTCTCCGGCGTCGATGAGGATCAGCACCACATCACAACGTTCCAGTGCGCCCAAAGCCTGGAGCACGCTGAACTTCTCCAGTTTTTCCTGCACCTTGCCCTTGCGCCTGATCCCTGCGGTGTCAATGAGCAGATACGGCTGCTTGCCCACGGTGAGCAGGGTGTCCACCGAATCCCTGGTGGTGCCCGGCACATCGGAGACCACCATACGCTCTTCCCCCAGCAAGCGGTTGATCAAGGAAGACTTCCCCACATTGGGTCGACCCAGACAAGCCAGGCTTATGGTATCCGGCGGAATGTCTTCTGATTCCGGAAAAACCGGCAGGGTTTCGAGCAAGGCTTCAAAAAACGGCTTTACCCCGTACCCATGCGCGGCGGAAACAGGCCAGAGCGTATCCACCCCCAATTCATAAAAGGGGGGTATCAAGCGTTGCTCAAGCTCGGGGCTGTCCACCTTATTGACCAGGAAATGCACCGGTTTTTCCGTGCGCCGCAGGTAATCGGCCACCTCAAAATCTTCCGGCAGCACCCCCTCCTTGCCGTCAAGCAAGAAAAGAATCACGTCCGCTTCCCGCATGGCCTGCATGGTCTGCTCGCGGATCAAGCCAGCCATCATTTCCCGGCCGTCGCCCTCGATACCTCCGGTGTCAACAAGGATAAAAGTCCGTTCCTCAATGGTCACCTGCTCATAATGCCGGTCACGGGTTACACCGGGAGTGGGATCAACAATGGCCTTGCGATGCTTGGAGAATCTGTTGAAAAGGCTCGACTTGCCGACATTGGGTCGGCCAACCAGAGCAACGATGGGATATCGGGTTTGCATGTTATTTTTGAATTTCCGTGTTGGGTTGAGGTGCGGTTGCGAAAGAAGTATCGAAGTCTACACTGCTGCCGTTTCCAGCAACATGAGCAACACTGCTATTCCTGGTCATGGGCTTCCAGTAAATTTCTCACCTGCTGAACCACAGCGCGCAGAGTGGGGAAATCCCGCCCCTGCGGCGCAGCCAGGTGTTCATGAAGGGTACGGGCCGCAGGTTTGATAAACTGCCGAAAAAACTGTTTTCCGCGAATCTTCGAGAGAAAAGCAAACGCGCCAAGAATCTGCAGGTTACGCTGCAGAGCCATGTAATAATATCCCTCAATAAATCGGCCCCGGTCAAGGGGAATATGAGAGGCGAGCGCATCCAGGTAGCATCCAAGGAGGGCCTGCTGCCGGTCTAGAGACAAACCGGCATAGGGATCGATGAGCAGGGAGGCAAGATCATACCCCAACGGCCCCATTCTGGCACCCTGAAAATCAATGATCCTGACTTTCCCCTTATGGACCATGAGGTTGCGCGACTGAAAATCACGATGCAAAATAAAATCAGCCGGCTCCTGCAGAGCCCGGTCCGCCAGAAAAACAAACTCCTGGATCAGCCCTCGGGGCAGGTTGTTCATCCCCAAAAAATCCTCGCACAGGGCCTTCTGAAAATATCCGGACTCCCTGGTCAGCATAAGTTCGCGGTCATAACGAGGGGTATCCCAACACCACGCCGGCTGAAAATCCTGGGACGCCTCGGTCTGCAAATGGGCCAAGGCCGCAAGAGCCTCTCGGTAGAAGAGGTCTACCTCCGGCGATTCTGCGCCATACAGGAGAACCAGATCATGGAGCTTGGTATCGCCCAGGTCCTCAAAGAGAATGAGGCCGCACTCCTCGGCAAAACCGTAGATTCTCGGGACCGCTGCCCCATGCGTGGAAAAATGAAGCCCTATTGCATGGGCGGCCCGTGCTTCGGCCATGCCCAATGGCAGAGTAGGGCTTGGCAAAACAGCCAGTAGGGAAAGATCGCCTACAGAAAACCGGAAAAACTGCCGATCAGAACCATCCCCGGCCATCCTGTCCGCCACCGGAATATCCGGGGAAAGACCCTGCGCGGCCAACAATCTCCCCAGCGCCTGCCTGTGCTCCTCGGTAAACACCTTACTCGCCCTCCGTGATGATGCTGTCCACCAGAATACTGCCTGGGGCAACCCGAGCCCCATCCCAGACCACAACCCGCGTCAGGCTCGCCCCCTCGCCGATCGTTGCACCGTGCCCGATGGAAACCCAATCCTGCATGCTTACCCCGGCTCCGAGCACAAGGTCTTTGCCAAGATAAAAAGGGGTGTCAGCGTTTCCGGAGGAAAATCCGGGAAGCTTCTTGAGCAAAATATCCTCGTGGAGCTTCAGGTAATCAGCGGGAGTGCCCATATCGGTCCAAAAATGACCAGAAACAATCAAGGATTGAATGCGTCCCCCGCTTTTGATCACCTCGGCATAACAGTCAATGCTGTTATAAAAAACACCCGCGGGGATCGGGTTAAGCACAGCCGGATTGAGGACCTGCACCCCGGTAAAAGCGAGGAGACGCTCCCCCTCGCCAGCTGGACCGGTAAACCCGACGATCCTGCCCTCGCCATCCACCCGCACATTGTTAAAACGCGGGCAATCATGCAACAGCATAGTCACCTCCGCGTCGGAGGCGCAATGGGCCTGATAGAGCGCAGCCAGATCAAAGTCGTGGACGATATCCCCATTCACCGCAAGAAAGGGTGCTTCCGCAAAATAGGGTTGTGCGAGACGCAGACCGCCGCCGGTACCCAGCTCGACATCCTCCATCTGAACCTGAACGTCTTCGTGGTCATGGAGCAGGACTTTGACCTGCTCCCGGAGATGGTGGGCATTGACCACAATCCCCTCAACCCCATTTCGCCGAAGCTGGGTCAGGGTATGGAGCAAAATCGGGGTGTCCAGCACCGGGAAGAGTGGCTTGGGACGCTTCAGGGTGTAGGGTCGCAGGCGTGTCCCGAATCCTGCGGCCAGAACCATGGCTTTCATAGCAAATACATCCTGATGACTGAGTATGGATAACGAAAAACAGAAGACTTATAAAGACAGGGTGGAGTCCGGCAGTTCCTCCACCCCAACCACGACAATGCCGGCCCGGTTCGCGGCTTCGATCACGGCCTCCCGGTCAAAAAGCAGGGCCTGACCGGTTTCCACCGCCAGTACAGCACCCTTGACCTCGGACATGGTCTCGATGGTTTTTACGCCGATGGCCGGGAGGTCGAAGCGGAAATCCTGCTTGGGCTTTTTCACCTTGACGACCACGGTTTTCTCTTTCCCCAGGGTGCCGCCCCGCATGATGGCGGCATCCGTTCCCTCGATTGCCTCAACGGCCAGGACGGTGCGGTCGCGGACCACAACACATTGGCCGATATCAAGGGCGCCGATGGCCCTGGCGGCCTGCCAGCCGAAGCGGATATCATCCAATTGCTCGGCAGAGGGCTTCTTTTTGGTCAGAACCCCCTTGGGAAAGAGCAGATCCTTGAGGTAGAGGGTGGATTCGAGAACGTGAATGCCCTCTTTTTCCAGGGCCTCTGCCACCGCCCGTAAGATCGCGTCGTCCTGCCGGGCGTCTATTTTATTCCACAGGGTCAGCCCCTTGAGGTCCGGCCAGACATCCTTGAAAATTTTTGTTTTGGTAATCGCCCCGAGGAAAACCGTTTCCGTCACGCCATGTTCCCGGAAAAAGCCGATGATCTTGCCAAGCTGGCCGAGCTTTACCCAGCAGAACCTATCGGCGATGCTTTCAAGCTCAGGCCAGGACTCCCCCTGGTGCGCAACGATTACCACCTCGCGCCCCGCCTTTTTGGCCGCCTCGGCAAAGAGTTTCGGAAACTGACCGGAGCCGGCGATGATGCCGATCCTATTCTTCGTCATCACCGGCCATGCGTACCGCCCCACGTTTCGAGGTGGCGAAGAAATTCACCAGTTTGGCAACCGGCTCACAGTCGGGGATCTCCGCCAGGGTCTTGGCAAGTGCTTCCTGGAGCAGTAATTCCGGGCTCCGAAAAATAATTTTGTAGGCCTGCCCCAGCTTTTTGATATCGTCCGCCGTAAAGCCGGAACGGCGCAAGCCAATCCGGTTAATGCCGGTTACCCGCATCTGGTTGCGAATCCCGGCCATGATCACATAGGGGGGCACATCTTTGCTGAGCCCGGACATCCCGCCGATATAGGCATATTCGCCGATCCGGACAAACTGGTGCACGGCGGTGAGCCCCCCGATGATCACCCGGTCGGCAACCTCGACATGGCCGCCCAAGGTGGCGGCATTGGCCATGATGACATGATCGCCAACCACGCAGTCATGGGCGATATGGGTATAGGCCATCAACAGGTTGCCGCTGCCCACGGTGGTCACTCCATGGCCGCCCGGGGTTCCGCGGTGGATGGAAACGTATTCGCGGATCTGATTATCGTCGCCGATGACCAAACGGGTGGGCTCGTTATTGTATTTCAAATCCTGGGGCGGCCCGCCGATATTGGTAAAAGAACCGATGGTGTTGCGGGCACCGATGGTGGTCAAACCGGTGACCACGGCATGGGGACAGACCACGCAATCAGGGCCGATCACCACCCCTTTCTCAATAACGGCATAGGGACCAACCGTGGTGGAGGCATGGACCTGCGCCTCGGGATCAATAACTGCGGTAGGATGTATATTCATTGCGCCTTCGCTTGGGTTTGATTAGGGAGGAGATCACAATCGAAAATGATGCGAGAGGGAAACGGTTCAAGCAAAAGTAGCCATGAGCTCCGCTTCGGCCACGAGCTTGCCATCGACATAGGCCTTGCCGTCCATCTTCCAGAATCTGGACTTCCGCTTGTTAACCGACAGTTCGTAATGGAGCTGATCGCCGGGCACAACCTTTTGCCGGAATTTCACCCCGTCAAGCCCGGCAAAATAAACGAGTTTACTGGCAACGCCATCGGGGTCCGTGACATAGGCAAGGATCGCGCCTACCTGGGCCATGCCCTCGAGGATCAAGACCCCGGGCATCACCGGCTGCGCGGGAAAATGGCCCTGAAAAAAATTCTCATTCATGGTCACATTTTTATAGCCCCGGATGGACTCACCAAGGTGCATTTCAAGAATTCGATCCACCATCAAAAAGGGATACCGGTGCGGCAATATTTTCAGTATTTCCATAATATCAAGCTGTTGCAGATCAATACTCATCCCATTCTCCTCTCTTTTCACTGAGCCGACGCGGCCAAGCCATATTTTCCCCAGCAATCAGTCCGGCTATTCACGCATCGTTGCCGGGGCTGTCATCTCTGCCCGGGGTCATTGCCCGGGACAGCTCGGCAACCTTCTTTTTCAACTCCCGCATCTCCCGCACCATATCCGGGAGTTTCGCATAGGCAGCACTGGCACGCAGCCAATTCTTATGGGGAATCGCCGGAATACCGGCCACAATGGAGCCAGGCTCCAGATTGTTATGCACCCCGGATTTGGCCGCAATCATTACTCGGTCCCCAAGATGGATATGCCCGCCGAGACCGACCTGCCCACCGATGACTACATTGTTGCCGGTGGTCGTACTGCCTGCCATGCCCACCTGGGCAACAAGCAATGCGTCCTCGCCAATCACCACATTATGCCCCAACTGCACGAGGTTATCAATCTTTGTTCCTCGCTTGACCCAGGTTCTGCCGAAGGTAGCCCGGTCAATACAGGTATTGGCCCCAATCTCAACATCGTCATCAATCTGAACCACACCAACCTGCGGCCGTTTAAGGTGATGCCCGTTTCCATCGGTGGCATAGCCAAAGCCGTCACTGCCGATCACCGCACCGCTGTGGATAATAACCCGGTTCCCGATCCGGCAGCCACGGCCAATGGTTACATTGGCGTACAGCACCACATCGTCCCCGATAACCGCGTCATCGTAGACAACCACCCCGGGGTGCAGGGTAACCCGCTGCCCAAGATGGACCCGGTTGCCAATAAAAACCAAGGGACTGATGGCAACCTCGGCGGGGATATGACAATCATCGCCGACAACCGCCCGAGCATCGACACCGGTGGCAACAAACGGCTCTTCGACAAACAGGGCATGGATGCGGGCCACGGCCAGATAAGGGTTTTTTACTCGAATCGCCGATCCGCTGATCTCGGTGACCGCGAGAGGAACAATAATCGCCGAACCCTTGCATTCGTCAAGCCGAGCCCCGCGCTTAAGATCTGCGACAAAGGTTATCTCGCCCTCGCCAGCACTGTCAAAATCCGCAACGCCGGAAATGAGCAGCTCAGGATCACCGACCAATTCTCCCTGAACCAATACAACCAGTTCCGCAAGACGTATCTTCTTCCCAGCCATAGCCTCTCCCTCTCGCTCTCTGTCGGATGGACTGCAACATCCCGAAGCATAAGAAAAAAAGTTCACCGTGTTCACAAGCAACTGCGACATTAAAACACCACGGTCGACAGCAGCAAAGCGGCGCAAGGAACCGCAACAGTGTTACCGGCTCCTAAAAAAAAAGACGGGTTGCTTCCTTGCTGGCAAGGGAAACACAACCCGTCTTGATAAACGTGTCAGCGTTGAAAATACACGGCCGGCTATACGCCGCTATTCTCCGTTGATTCTGGAACGCAGAAGGCCGGACGGCTTAAAGGTTACAACCTTTCTGGCATCAAGAATCAACTCATCACCTGTCTGAGGATTTCTCCCCCGCCGGGCATTTTTCTTTTTCACGTTAAACTTGCCGAAACCACTGATCAAGAGATCCTCCCCGGTATTCAGGCATTTTTTGGCAATGCGCAGAAAGGCCTCAACGGCCTCGGCAGCCTGAGCCTTGGTGAAGTTGTGATTTTGGTAAACCTTTTGGACGAGATCCGCCTTTGTCAGGGTCATGGGGCACCCTCCTTTATTGGCCTATAACATGTTCAACCAACTGATAATTGTCAAGAAATATATTTCAACGCACCCTTGCCGGCATACCTGCCTGCGGCCCCAAGTTCGTCCTCAATCCGCAGCAGCTGATTGTATTTGGCGACCCGATCGGTACGGGAAGGCGCCCCGGTTTTGATCTGTCCGGTGTTCAAGGCCACACTGAGATCGGCAATGGTGGTGTCCTCTGTCTCGCCGGAGCGATGGGAGATAATCGAGGTATATCCTGCCCGGTGCGCCATTTCCACGGCATCCAGGGTTTCCGTGACCGTCCCGATCTGGTTGAGTTTGATCAGAATGGAGTTGGCCACCTCTTCCTTGATACCCTTGGCCAAGATCTTGGTATTGGTAACAAAGATATCGTCCCCCACCAGTTGCACCTTACCCGCCAGTTTTTTGCTGAGCTTTTTCCACCCCGCCCAGTCGGCCTCGGCCAGTCCGTCTTCGATGGAGACCAGGGGATACTTTTTCACCCAACTTTCATAAAAGGCGATCAATTCATCCACGGATTTATTGGCTTTTTTCTCCGCGGCAAGCACATAACATTTCTTCTTCGGGTCATAAAGTTCGCTGGCCGCAACATCAAGGGCGATGAAAATATCCTTACCCGGTTTGTAGCCGGCCTTGACAATGGCCTCCAGCAAAAATTCCATAGCCTCCTCGTTGGAACGAAGATTGGGAGCAAAACCGCCCTCATCGCCCACGGCGGTCTGCAGCCCAGCTTTTTTCAGAACAGCCTTAAGGCTGTGAAAGGTTTCAACCCCCATACGCAGTGCCTCGGAAAAAGAACTGGCCCCCGCCGGCATGACCATGAATTCCTGGATATCCACATTGTTGTCGGCGTGCGCCCCACCGTTCAACACATTCATCATCGGCACGGGCAGTACCTTGCCATTCACCCCGCCCAAATAGGTATAGAGGGGCAGCCCGACCTCCTCGGCCGAGGCCTTGGCCACCGCCATGGAAACCCCGAGGATGGCGTTGGCACCCAGATTTTTCTTGTTCTCGGTGCCGTCGAGCAGCAACATGGCCTGATCGACAATCACCTGCTGGGTGGAATCAAGACCAATGATACCGGGACCGATCTTTTCGTTCACATTGGCCACCGCCGTGAGCACCCCCTTGCCGAGATACCGTTTCTTCTTCGTGTCGCGAAGCTCCAAGGCCTCACGGGTGCCGGTGGAGGCGCCGGATGGCACCAGAGCCCGCCCGACCACCCCGGAGTCAAGAAACACCTCAACTTCAACCGTAGGGTTGCCCCGTGAATCCAGAACCTCTCGCCCCAACACACCGATAATCTCTCCCATTGCTTCCTCCAAATCTTATTAAAAAACCGATACAGGATATACCCTGAAAATCAACCGCCAACAGCCCCGGCCATACTGAAGATGGGCAGGTACATGGCAATAACCAATCCGCCGATCATGCCGCCCAGAAAAACCATCATCAACGGTTCAATTGCCGCAGTCAGATTCTCAACGGCCTGGTCGACCTCTTCATCATAAAAATCAGCAATCTTGGTCAGCATGACATCAAGGGCGCCGGTGGCTTCACCGACATTGATCATCTGCACCACCATTCCCGGAAACACCCCCGTCTCTTCAAGAGGCTCGGCAATGGCCCGTCCTTCGCTGATACTGTCCGTTACCCGAAACACCGCCATTTCAATAATCTTGTTCCCGGCGGTTCTTGCGACAACATTTAAGGATTCCAGGATAGGCACACCGCTTTGCAGCATGGTGCCAAGGGTCCGGGTAAACTTGGCCACCGCCACCCTGCGCAAAAGTGGTCCGATAATGGGCATATTCAACAGCATTCGGTCCATCTCAATACGACCCTTCTCCGTTTTGTAGATCTTTTTCACCAAAAACACCGCGCCAAACATCGCCCCGATGATAAGAAGAAAATTCTTTTGGGCAAACGCACTCATATCAACAACCATCTGAGTCGGCGCTGGCAAAGCGCCGCCAAAATCCGCAAACATCTTCTCAAAAACCGGAACAACAAAAACAAGCATCACGGCCATGACCACAAAGGAAATGCAGATACAGATAACAGGATAGGTCATGGCGCCCTTGACCTTTTTCTTGAGCGCCATGTTTTTTTCCATGAAAGATGCCAGCCGGTTCAAGATGGTATCCAGGATACCGCCGACCTCACCGGCCTCAACCATGTTACAGTACAGAGTATCAAAACAGCTGGGATGCTTCTTCATGGCATCGGCAAAGGTGGTGCCGGTCTCGACATCCGATCTGATTGCCCGCAACACCTTCTTGAAGGTGGGATTTTCCATCTGCTCCCCGAGAATCTCCAGACTTTGCACCAAAGGCAACCCTGCGTCGATCATGGTGGATAACTGGCGGGTAAAGATAACCACATCCTTGCCGGTCACCTTCGGTTTTAAAAACTCAATATTTTCAAACATGTCCTTGGGGGCTTCTTTGAGCATGGACACTGTTATCCGCATCTTTTTCAGATGCGATTGTGCCATGGCCTCATTGGGCATCTCTATCTTGCCCTTGCGTTTTTCCCCATAGGAGTTGACCCCCTTCCAGATATAAAACGGCATATCCCTTTCCCTCTCTTGTAAGAAATTAAACCGCCACCTCTCTCTTATATCGTAAGATTTTCTCAAAAACAATAGATAGATAGCGTTTATTTACACCTAAAAATCCCCTTTGTTCTCTATTTTTCATCAAGAGAACCCATCTCGTGCTCGTGCTTCCTGCTGCTTTTTTTATTGACACACCAGGTGGGATACTTTAAATAAGCTGATTCATTACTGAGATGTTGCCTTGGTTTGCGGCACCATCCTGACTACCCCCAACCAACAGCACCCCGACCAGGGATGAACGCGATTCCCGATATGGGTTTCATTCGGAGGATGACAATGGCAAAAGCGGCTCCCAAAGATATGACCAGCAAATACACCACTGGCAAGTTTCAGCAGATCATCGACAAATGTGAAGGTTGCGAGCGCATGGTTGAGGTCGAGTCAGCAAAATATTGCTCAACCTACACTATGCCGGAAGCCAAATGGCGTCTGGGGCTTTGCAATTTTGCAACCCATGTGAAACATGAGATCAGCGTCTCCACCCTCAAGATCAACCCCTTGAAGGCATCAAAACGCGCAGCCACGGCTGGCAAAAAGAAATAACTTTCTTTCATTACAAAACTTAAAAGGCCTTTCCGTATCCGGAAAGGCCTTTTTTTGTGGATTGCGCAGAAGCAAATAGAGTGCAATTACAGTATTGCTTTGGGATACAGAGCACTCAACAACTTCTCGTCCTCCTTGATCTCCTTGAATCGCTCATAGGCCTCCTGAAAATGGGCGGGCCTTTCCGCATTTTCCGCCACCCTCGCCGCCGCCTGAGCCAAAAGTTCTTCGGAGCAGTCATACACCGCCTGAAAAACCTTATCTACCACCAACTGCGGCGCTTTTTCATAGGGCGGGGGCACCTTGCTGATGGCGACAACCGCCTGAAAAACCGTGGGCTCGGCAATACATCGGAAAAGATCTGGCACGTCATAGATATCAGCAGCCCCCAACATTTTCTCAATCCCGCTGCCGTTCAATGAGTGCAGCAGACCGCGCACCCTTGCCAGATTTCCTTCCCCGTCCGGCGCCATAAACAGCTTGATGTATGGGGTAATTTCATTGGGAGTCAGAACCCCTTTCCTAAAAGCAGATTCAAGCCAGCGCAATTGCATCTCCGGACTTCTGGCCACAAATGGCAGGTATTTCTCATACCATTTCCGTTTTTTCACTACCGTTTCCCCTGCTCCTGTGACCATATTTCCCGTCCTACCCCAACTCAGAAAAAAAAAGAATCTTTGTTTGATTCCCCATGGGGATATCACGAGTGTATTTGTCATTCCTACCCTTGCCGGCTGCCAGCGGCAAGTTATTTTGTCCTGACGCCGGATTTTCATTTGCTTGCAGCGCGAACCGTCCTTATTCTTTTTTTTATCAAGGAGGAACAGAACGATGAAACACATCGCTATGACAGAGCATATGATTACCGAAAAACCATTCTACCTGGAACAGGCGAATGAACTGCTCATCGCCAAGACCGCATACCATAACCGTCTGCCGATACTGCTAAAAGGCCCTACCGGCTGCGGCAAAACCCGGTTCATGCAACGACTGGCCTGGGAACTTGCGCGCCCGCTCATCACCGTTTCCTGCCATGACGATCTTTCCACCAGTGACCTTGTCGGTCGTTTTCTCATCAAGGGTGGAGAAGCGGTCTGGATGGATGGCCCCCTCACCACGGCTATACGGGCCGGCGCCATCTGCTATCTTGACGAAATCGTGGAAGCCCGGAAAGACACCACCGTGGTCATCCATCCCCTTGCCGATGACCGCCGGGAACTGCCCATTGAGAAACTCGGGGAAACCCTCAGCGCACCGCCTGAATTCATGCTGGCCATCTCGTATAACCCTGGCTACCAGAGTGTGCTCAAGGACCTCAAGCAGTCCACCCGGCAGCGTTTCGTTTCCTTTGAATTCAACTACCCAACGCCGGAGCTTGAGGCAAGTATTGTCCAAGAAGAATCCGGCATCGAGCACCAGCTTGCCTTGAAACTTGTCCGGTTGGCCGCCATGACCAGAAGCCTGAAAGACTCAGGCCTGCAGGAGGGGGCCAGCACCCGGCTCTTGATCCATGCCGGGAAACTCATCAAAAGCAACATCCCCCCGCGCACTGCCTGCAAGGCCGCGATCACGGAAACCCTGACCGATGACCACGAAATGCTGGCAGCCCTCGAGGAGATGTCTAACTCTCTCTTTTGAAGCCAAGGTGATTGTTCTGGACACACACGGACTCACACTCAGGTTTGCCCAAGCGGTCCTGCCGGATATTCTGAACGACTGGGAAATCGAAGAGATTATTGAGCCCTTACACGGCCTGCCCGATGGAGCGCTGAACGAAATCTTCCGGCAGATTACCGTTATCTGGCCGGTGAGCCATGCCCTGTGCAACAACTTTCTCCATGCGGTCCCGCATGCCTTGACCTGCCTGCCCCACTCCCAGCTTAGCGATTGGGCCAAGGCCATTCTCGCTGCCTATGAGTCCGGAGGACTCCATCAGGCCAGGCCGCTCCTGGAGCGGGTGGAGGAAACATTTCTTTGCACGGTTCGCGGCGAAACCGGCATCAGCTTTCCCGAGATTACCGGCAGGTTGCAGCCCTATGCAACCGGACTGGCCGGACACCCTCTCGAACTGCTCACAGGAGCCGAGTTATACACGGACACCGCATCAATCTATCTCCCCCCCAGAATCGCCGTTTTTCCGAAGCGGAGCGACAATTTCCTGCTTTACAAACTCATGGTCTCCTTTCAATGGGCGTTTACCGCCATTGGCACCTTTTCGCTCCATCTTCCAGAGTCCCGCCCGGAGATATCCTCCGCGCCTCAACAGTACCATACCGGCTTGCCCCCACTTGAAAGCCTGAGCGAGTTCCTCAATCGCTTCCCGGCCCCGCCCCTTGCCTCCCATCTTTTTCACCTTGGCGAGACAGCCCGGGCCACCGCCTTTCTCGCAAAGAGACTTCCCGGGCTTATGCGGGAAAGCGGGCCCCTCTTCCAGGCCCTTGCCCAAAAAATCCCCCTCACCGCCGGATGCTCCACGGAAGAGCTGCAAAGAACCATTCTCCACCATGCCGCCCAACAGAGCCACGCCCCCTCACTTGCTGCGCCACCAGCCATAACCGACCTTTTTAGCGCCTTATTCCAAGAGGACACGACCAGCCGCGACTCCGCTTTTTTTGTCAGCAACGCCTATGACGCGTTCTATGCCCAGGCAGAAAAGCCCTGCCTGCCCATCATCTTTCAGGGAATACTGCGGCCGGCAGAGGTGATGGCGGCCAAGCAGAAGAAAAGAGCGGCAGCCAAGGAGCAATTCGTCGCGGCACTTGCCGCCATCATTGCGGCACAGACGAACCAAGACATCCCTGCCGAAAACGAGGGGAACGAGGTGCCGGACACTGTTTTTCCCGAGCTTGATGGCCAGAACGCAGCGATCATCCTGCCTGAGAAAACAGGAAAAGCAACGATGGAGAGCGAGCGGCAAGGAGAGGAAACCCTTGACTTCATCACCATCAACGATAGCCACATCGAACTCCCCGACGAACTCAGGAAAATGGCCAGGGAAATCGTCGATGATCTCGGCCAGATCCCGAGCCAGTACATCTCGAGCGCCATGCAGTCGGCGGGCAAGGCGCTGGCCCAGGGAAACTCCCCCCCTCCGCAAGAGGGTGATCCGCTCAGCGGGACAGACCTCTTCATCTATGACGAATGGGACTACCGACGCTCCGGATTCCGCAAAAACTGGTGCTCTCTTCTTGTCAAAAAAATTATCCCGGTCACGGGCACCTTTGTCGGCAACACCCTGGAGAAGTACCGAGGCCACCTGGCCCAGCTCAAACGACAGTTCGAAATGATGCGGAATCAGGAACGCTTTGTCCGACGCCAGAAAGACGGGGACGAAATCGATATTGACGCCCTCATCGAAACCCTTGCCGACATCAAGGCAGGCCTTTCCCCCTCGGAGGAACTTTTTATCCGGCTCTGCCGCGACAAACGCAACATCAGCGTCCTCTTCCTCGTCGACATGTCCTCCTCGACCGAAGGCTGGGTGAATACCGCCATCAAAGAATCATTGATCCTGATGTGCGAAGCCCTTCAAGTCTTGGGGGACACTTACGGCATCTACGGATTCTCCGGCATGCGCCGTACGCGCTCCGAACTCTTTCAGATCAAGGATCTTGCCGAACCCTACAGTGAAGAGGTGAAGGGAAGGATCGCCGCCATCGCTCCCCAGGAATATACCCGGATGGGACCGCCCATCAGGCATCTCACCACTCTCCTCGCCAAGGACGACGCCAGAATCCGACTCCTTATCACCCTTTCCGATGGCAAGCCCGAGGATTATGATGACTACAAAGGGGATTACGCCATTGAAGATACCCGCCATGCCTTAATTGAAGCCAAGGCGCAGGGGGTGCATCCATTCTGCATCACCATTGACAAACAGGCGCACGCCTATCTCCCCCACATGTACGGGGAGGTGAATTATATCTGCATCGACGAGGTCAAGAAACTCCCCAGCCGCATTCCCGAGATCTACCGTGGGCTTACCTCCTGACAAACCTACATTTTCACTGGCTCTACTGATAAGCCTCCGGCCGGCAACCTCCCGATTTTTATTTGACCTCGCAACCTCCCTGCGATAGACTTAAATTTTCTTGGCGTTCCCTTGCCGCAACATATCCTGGTAGCGAGACAACATGAGCCAACCGAATAAGCCTGGTGCCCCCAAAAAAGCTGTTTCCCCACTCAGCATCACCATTATAATCCTTGCGGTTCTCGGTCTTTCCGCCGGCTGGTATTTCTTCAGGGGACCGGAGCAAACACCTCCCCCTAAGCCCGCAGCGCCAATGACTGATCTGCCTTCCACCACAGCAGTCACGCCCCCGGCCACCCCACCCGTTGCTGAGCCCCATACAACCAAAGACACGCCTTCGAACCAGACGCAGGGACCGACTGAGCCCCAGACGAACACTGCCTCCGCCTGTGAACAGACAGAGGAAGAAATCGCCTCGTTTTTCAGTTCCCTGGATAATGCGGATTATATCGGCGCCCGACAGCTCAAGGACGGCAGCCAAAGGTATTTCACCCTGCGCATCGACAAACTCATGGCTAAACCGCCGGTGGTCGCAAGGGAGCGGGAAAGCCTCACTTCCATTCTCCGCAACACCGCCCACCTCTACCGCGTCCTTGGAAAAAATGATGTCGCGCTCATCAAGGAAATTCTCACCCAGGAAAACGATTCGGTGGAATCCGCCATGGCCCTGTTCTATCGCTGGTCTGAGCTTGCTCCCAAATGCGAGCCTTCCAAGACCGCGATTCGCCTACCCCTCCGCGGGCTCTACGAATATGCGGGCTTTTTTCTCAACACCCTTGGCGGGCAGTCCTATCTGTACCGGCGGGATTCTCGGGTGCGGCTGCTGGGAAAATATTATTCGATCCTGGTCCTTGACCGGGCCAACGACGCCTCCCTGAACCGCCACGGCATCGACATCAGACCCTCGGTGGATTCCCTGCTCGACGAGATGAAAAACACCTCCAACCTCACCGGACGGGACACCTATCTGGCCCGCCTCATCCTGCTGCGGGACAAATACCTTGCCCGGTACGGAGCGAAGAACGCCGCGACTGTCTCCACACAATAAACCTGTTCTTTTTTTGGCGAAGCGCATAAAAAAATCCGGCGCGGAACTCTCCGGCCGGATTTTTTTGTCTTCCCGAGGTCAGGAAAGTGTGATTATGAAAACAACTGCAAAAAGCTGAGGCAGCCGCCCCCGGGTTTCTTGGGGGCTGTCTCCCCGGTCTGACTCGCGCAACCCACGGCGCCCATAAATACTGCCACGCATACCAGCACGGTGGCTATTTTCACCCCGCGCGACCATATATTTGTTCCATTCCGCATAAATATTCTCCTCTCGGGTAAAAGTAATTTCCTTCTTGTTCTGTGCAAGCCCAAGCCACAGGCAATCGGATTATTAATGTACCGCAGAACGGGGGAGAGATTCAAATCGAAAAAAAAAGCGATTGTCGCCCCGGACAATCGCTTTTTCCTATCGCAGGATGCAACGCCGGAGTTAGCGGCGATCTCCCAGGAACCTCAACAGCATGAGAAAGAGATTCACGAAATCAAGATACAGGGCCAAAGCCCCCATGATTGCACCCTTCTGGATCGCCGCCTGACCGTTTTCCATGATCCCGCCGGAACCGATCCGGGTGATTTTCTGTACGTCATAGGCGGTGAGGCCGGTAAAAACAATCACGCCGATGGCGGACACCACCCAGGAAACCATGGAACTGCCGAGAAAGATATTCACCACCGAGGCGATGATCATCCCCACCAGTCCCATGAAGAGAAAGGACCCCATGCTGGTAAGATCTTTTTTGGTCACCGTGCCGTAGACCGCCATGGTAACGAACATCCCGCCCGCGACAAAGAAAGTGGTGGCAACAGAAGCGCCAGTATAGAGGAGGAGGATGGCGGAAATGGTCGCCCCGTTCAAGATGGAATAGCCGAGAAAAAGATTGGTCGCCATGCGGGCCGACATCTGTTCGATCCTGGCGGAGAGATAGATTACCATGCCAAGTTCCCCGAAAATCAAGCCGTAAAACACGATCTTGTTCCCGAGAATGGCCTGCTGCAGGGCCGGAGTACTGGCGACCACCAAGGCGGTAACCCCGGTAAGAGCCAGGCCAATGGCCATCCAATTGAAAACCTTGGCCAGGAAAAGGGTTGCCGCCTGGGAGCGGGACTGATCAATAACCATTGTTCTGCCATTGTCACTGCTGTACATAATTTCTCCTTGCTCTAAAAATTGAAAGTTCGAGACAGACGTTTAAAACGTTTAAGCATTCTCCCCCAAAAAGTCATTATTCCGCGCTGATCATTTTCGCCAGGGGCATGGACGGATCATACTCTTCCATGGCGATATTAAACGCCGCGGTTAAGGGAACCGCCAGCAGCATGCCGACCCCGCCCCACATCCAGCCCCAGAAAATAAGGGCGAAGAGTACCACCAGGGGACTGAGATTAAGACCACGTCCCATGATCTTTGGTTCCAGATAATTTCCCACGACAAAATGAATGGCGACAAGGACGCTGGCCGCGAGTAGGGCGAAGCCTGGGGAGCCGGACTGGAACAGGGCCATAAGCACCGGAGGGACCGTGGCGAGGAGCGCCCCGACATTGGGTATAAAGTTCAACAGGAAAGCAAGAACCCCCCAAAGCAACGCGAACTGGACACCAAACAACCAAAGCGCCAGAGAGGTAAGCACCCCGGCAAGGAGACTGATCAAGGTTTTCAGGCCAAGATACTCTTCGATTGACTGACTGATCCTCCCCCCGACCTTGATGATCTTTTCAGCGCGCCTCTGGCCAAAGGCATTGTGCAGCCGATTTTCCATGCCATCCCTTTCGGCCAACATAAAAATAAGGAACAGCACCACCCAAACAAGATTGCCGATAAACTGAAAAAAAGAACCGCCGGCAGCATGAAGAAACGAACCCAACGGCTCCATCTTCTTCCCATCCATATTGCCGACAAAAGCATCCAGAATCTCCTTTCCCTGCTCGGCGGTTACCCCATACGATTGCAATTCAATGGCGGCATACTCGGACAGCTTCTGCGTAAAGACAGGGAGCTGACCGACAAACTCCATGATATTCGCCTGCAACAACCCGCCAACCCAGTACAATGCATCAAGGATGAAAGAAACGACCAGCAGGATGCGAAGCCAGCCGGGCACCCCAAACCGCCGAAGAAACTCCATGGGCATGCCCACCGCAAAAAAAACGAGAACCGCCACACTCAGGGGAATAAAAATAAAAGAAAGGGTTTTCACGATGAGGGTAACCAGCACCACGATCACCAGCCAGGCAGCAATCTCCTGGGGGCCATACCTTCGCACTGCAGCCTTCTGCGCTTCCGGCTCCATCTGTTCCATCTGCTCCATTTACCCACTCCTGATTGTATCCATCCCGATATTACAACACTAAGGTCTCACCCGCTTCCGGCAGCAACACCGCCAACACTTCTCCCTGTGGACACAGCTTCCGCAGTTTTTCCGCCGCCCCTTCCCGCTCAAGACGCCCGATATGCACCAGCGCCAGCTTAAGACAGCCGGCCTGCCTGGCAAGAGCAAGGCTCCCGGCAACGCTCCCATGCCCGGGAGTCTCCCCGGAAACACGGTACGTCTCCTGAATAATTAAATCACATCCCCGCGCCAAGTCAGCCACCGGGCCGGTACACCGGCCGTCACCACTGTACAACAATGACTTCCCTTCGCTTGTCAGCCTGACGGCAAGGCAAGGCTGGGAGTGGTCCATTGCCGCGGTCTGCCAGGCAAAGCCTGCCGCCGTAAAAGAGTCCCCCTCGGCTACCACCAGATATTGCACGGCATAACGCAATTTTCTACCAAATCCAGGATACGCCAAGTCAAGGGCCATTTCAACTTTCTCCTGCAAGCCAGAGGGCCCGACAAGCAGCAGCGGACGGGTCCGCCCCATCTCCCAAAAGCGAAGGAGCAGCAAGGGAACCCCGAAAAAATGATCGCCGTGAAAATGCGAAATCCACAGGGCCTCAAGCTGCTCCGGATCGGAACAATCTTTAAAATATCGATGGGGGGTGGTAAATCCGCAGTCAAGTAGGATATAATGATTTTTGCTCCCGCTTAAAACCAGAAGCGAGGTGTTACAGTGTTCCGGGTCACAGGCTTCGCCAACCCCCAAGAAATGGACTTTCATGCACAGCGACCTTTTTATTCTTTTATCTCACTTGATCGACAGCATACCATGAATACCCTGATTGTTGCATGTCCAAGCTGCAAGAGCAAAAATAAAATGATGGCCAGCAAACAACACCGCAAGCCGCGTTGCGGCAAGTGCCAGACCCCGCTTCCCATGGCCGCTTACGCCACGCCGGTTGAACTTACCGATCAGGAGGCTGCGCAGGTGATCGCCGAGGCGGACCTGCCCATGCTCCTCGACTTCTATTCGCCGAGTTGCGGTCCCTGCCGGATGCTGGCTCCGGTTATTGAAAAACTGGCGCAGCAATTTTTCGGACGAGCGATCATCGCCAAGATCGACACCAGCACAAACCATCTCAGCGCCGGACGATACGGAATCCGAGGGGTCCCAACCCTTCTTTTCCTTAAAAACGGCCAGGTTGTCGACCAGATTGTCGGGGCCTTGCCCGAGGGCGCTCTTATCGCCAAACTCGACAATTTCCTCCGAACCTAGGACGTACCCATTGCCATTACACATCTCGCAAAAAGTTCAGAACCCATTTTGGAACATATACCAATCCCTGCCAGCCAAAGCCCGTTTCGCCTTGCAGGCTTGCGCTCTGGCCGGAGAACCACTTCGGAAAACCGCCCTGACTGCCTGCCTCTTCCCCTCGGCTCCAAGGCAAATGTGGCCGACGGCCACCGAAGAAGAACTCCTGGCCGCCCTCGCTGAACTCGCAGAGGCAAATCTCTTAAAAAAAGGGGTCTGCTCCGCAGAGATGGCCGAAATCGTGGCGCGGGATTGCCGGAAACAGAAATACTTCCCGAGACTTGCCTCCGCCATCCAACATGCCTGGCCAACCCCACGCCCGGAAGAAAACCCCGACCCGGACACCCTGTGGCATCGCGTCCTGCGCGATCTTCGCCTTGCGCTCCTTGCTGGGGACGAAACCGAATATACTCACAATCTCCTTACCCTTCTTGAACTCCAGGAGACATTCCCCGAGCGTTTCCAGGAAAACCCTCTGGTCACGCTCTGTGGCAACTCTTTTGACCCGCTCTGGTTTGCCGGACTCCCCCTGCATATCCAACTCTACGCCCTGCACCAAATATTTCTCAGCGGACTGCTCCACCTGACGGAAATCATCCTGCCTCTCGAATACTTGCAAGACAAGCGGTTCCTCAAGGGACTTCCCGCCAAGAACCGTGAGCCATTCTCTTACCTGCTCACCTCCCATCTGCTTATCCGGGGAGAAACCCGGGCAGCCTCCACCTGGCTCAAGGCAAGCCAGCAACAGCTCCCGCCGTTGGGCATACAGGGTTGGCAACAGTTGCTGGCCGGAGATACCACGGCAGCGATTCACTGCTACGAAGAAGATCTCGCCAAGATCAGAAAGGCCAACCAGAACGCACAGGCTTATTTTACCGGAGTCGAGGGGCTCTTCTACTTGATGGCCCTGCTGCAAAATGGGGATTACACCGCGCACCAGCAGATCCGGGACATTATTAGCGACCTTGAGGCTATTCAACCCCACAACCCTTTTCTGCCCTCCTACTTCCTTCTCCTCGCCCTGGTGGAAGCCAAGGAAAACCGCCTTGATCTGGCCCGCGACCGACTCACCGCCGTGAGCATCCTGCCCAAACCGCACAGCATCACCACACTTTTTCTGGGCCTGGTCACTTACTGGATTGAAGGAAGGCCCAGCCCGGTCTGCCTCCCTTACCTCAAGGCCTACCAGAAAAAAGCCGCGGCCCATGGCTATCTGTGGCTTGCCTGCGAATATGCTTCCCTGTTGCGTCTGGCCGGAGAAAAATCAACTCCCCCGGCCATCACGCCCGAACCTCCGGAAGTCTGTTCGCTTGTCACGGCCATTACCCCGGAAGAGCAATGGCAACGCGCCCTGCGTGCCCTCAATTTCAGCTCGGCTCCAGCCCTGAACCTCCCCCCGCCCACGACCTCCTCGCGACTGGCCTGGATGATTGATTACCGCAGCCAGGATGGCCTCATCTCCCTGGCGCCGAAGATTCAGAATCTTACCGCCCGTGGCCAATGGACCAAGGGCAGATCGGTGGCACTCAGAAAGCTGTATCGCAAAAACAAACCTTCCTATTTAAGCCCGCAGGATCTTCTCGCGTGTGAAACCATTACGGAAAGCAAAGACAGCCGGGGCGTTTTTTTCCGCTTTACCATGCCCGATGCCCTGGTGGTCCTCATCGGTCACCCCCATGCCTTCCTTGCCGACTCGCCCAAAACCCCGGTTGAGATTCTGCAGGGCGAACCGGAGTTGCGGGTTGATCAGCAGGGCGAATCACTGCTGATCCAGTTCTCGCCATGGCCCGACAATACCGACGCAATAGTCCTCCGGGAAACCCCGGCCCGTTTCAAAATTTACCCCATCACCATGGACCATCGCCGGGTGGCGGAGATTATCGGGCCCAATGGTTTGAGTGTTCCCTTGGGCGGCAAGGACGAACTTTTTGCCACCTTGGGCAACATCTCTTCCTTCATGACCGTCCACTCAACCATCGAAGGCAAATCCGTGGGAGTTGCCGAGGTGCAGCCGGATTCGCGCATCCACATGCAGCTCCTGCCTTACGGCCCGGGGTTCAGACTGGCCATGCTCGTCAGACCGTTACAACCGGACGGCCCGTACCAAAGGCCGGGAGAAGGGCCCAAAACCATCATCGCCCATAGCGGCGGCAAACGGACGCAGACAAAGCGCGACCTGGAACTGGAAGAAAAAAACGGACGCCTTGTCGAAGAATCCTGCCCCATGCTGGCAAAGGGGACGGATCTTGAGCGGGAATGGTTGTTACAGGACCCGGAAGAATGCCTGCAGCTCCTCCTAGAGCTGCAAAGCCTGCCGGATAATGTCATCATAGAATGGCCCGAAGGGGAACGGCTGACGGTGAGCCCGCCGGCTGAGCTCAACCAATTTCTCCTCACCGTAAAAGAACGCAACAATTGGTTTGAGATGAGCGGAACCTTGAAGCTCAACGAATCCCTGGTGCTCGACATGCGCACCCTGCTCGAACTGGCCCAGACAAACAGCAGCCGCTTCATCCCCTTGGGGCATGGCCATTTCCTCTCCCTGTCCCGGGAGCTGCGCAAACGGCTGGACGAAATCGCCGCCTTTGCCGAACTCAAGAAAAGCACGGTCCGCTTGCACCCTCTTGCCGCCCTGGCCCTGGAGGATTTCACCAACGGGGTGGGAGAACTCCACACGGACGAGCGGTGGCAAGAGCAGCAGAACCGTCTCAAAGAGGCCCAGGAGTACGAGCCCAAGATACCATCCACCTTCAAGGCCGTACTGCGCGATTATCAGCTGGAAGGGTTCAACTGGTTGGCCCGCTTGGCCAACTGGGGGGTGGGCGCCTGCCTGGCGGACGACATGGGGCTTGGCAAAACCGTTCAGGCCCTGGCCCTGGCCCTTGACCGCGCGGTGCAGGGGCCGACCCTGGTGGTGGCCCCTACCTCGGTGTGCCCCAATTGGGAAGAGGAGGCAAACCGCTTTGCCCCGACCTTCAGGGTGGTTCTTTTTGGCGGACGCCAGCGGAAAAAAATGCTCTCGGAACTTGGCCCCTTCGATCTGCTCATCTGCAGCTACGGCCTGCTCCAGCAAGAATCCGCACTCCTTGCCACCCAGAACTGGGAAACCATCATCCTGGACGAGGCCCAGGCCATCAAGAATTTCATCACCAAACGCTCGCGGGCTGCCATGCTGCTGCAAGGCCGATTCAAGATGGTCACCACCGGCACCCCCATTGAAAATCACCTCACCGAGCTCTGGAACCTGTTTCAATTCATCAACCCAGGGCTCCTCGGCTCCCTGAATCAATTCAACCAGCGCTTTGCCATCCCCATTGAACGGGGCAACGACCCGGAGGCCCGGAAAAAACTCAAGAAACTGATCAGCCCCTTTATCCTGCGCCGCCTCAAATCACAGGTTCTCGAGGAGTTGCCCGAACGCACCGAGATCCTCCTGCAGGTGGAGATGGAAGAAAGGGAGGCCGCGCTCTATACCGCCCTCCGGCAGCGGGCCCTGGAAAACCTGCGCCAGACAGGCGGACCGCCGGGGAAACGCTCGCTGCAGATTCTGGCCGAGATCATGAAACTGCGCCGGGCCTGCTGCAACCCGCGCCTGGTACTGCCGGATACGGACATCCCCAGCTCCAAGCTCACCCTCTTTGCCAAGCTTGTCGACGAATTGCGGGAAAATGGCCACAAGGCCCTGGTCTTCAGCCAGTTTGTCGATCATTTAAGCCTTGTCCGGGAGCATCTCGACAAAGAAGGGATTTCCTACAGATATCTGGACGGCAGCACCCCCTCCAAGGAGCGCCAGCGCCAGGTCCAGGAATTTCAAGCGGGCAATGGCGACCTGTTTTTGATCAGTCTCAAGGCCGGCGGGGTTGGCCTCAACCTCACTGCCGCCGACTACGTGATCCACATGGATCCCTGGTGGAATCCCGCCGTGGAAGATCAGGCCTCGGACCGGGCCCATCGCATCGGCCAGAAACACCCGGTAACCATTTACCGCCTGGTGGCAAAAAACAGCATCGAGGAAAAAATCGTCCATCTCCACCATGAAAAAAGAGCCTTGGCGGACAGCCTGCTGGAAGGAACCGATATCAGCCACGCCATGAATCCCGCAGACCTCTTGCGTCTGTTGAAGGAAGCTTGAACAGGTTTGACCATGCCGCCGCTTACCCTCCAGGATGGACTGCTCCACTGGTTCGCCAATAATGGCCGCGACCTTCCCTGGCGCCGCACCTACCTCCCGTACCACATTTGGATTTCAGAGATCATGTTGCAGCAGACCCAGATGGATCGGGTCGTTGTCTACTTCAACCGCTGGCTCGAATCTTTCCCCGACATTGCCAGCCTGGCAAAGGCCAAGGAAGAGGAGGTCCTCCGTTTGTGGGAAGGGTTGGGCTATTACTCCCGAGCCAAAAATATCCTCAAGACAGCCGGGCTGCTCAGCGGCAACCATGGTGGCGGACTGCCGGAAGACCATACCGCCCTGCTTCAGCTTCCCGGTATTGGCCGCTACACCGCCGGGGCCATCATGAGTCTGGCCTTCAACCGAAACCACCCCATCGTGGACGCCAATGTGGAACGCCTTTTCTCGCGGCTCTTCAATCTGGCGGCTCCGGTCAAGGAAAAGCAGACCCACGCTTTCATCTGGCAGATGGCAGCCAAGCTTATCCCCAAGGGCAAGGCACGTTTTTTCAACCAAGCCCTCATGGAGCTTGGCGCCTTGATCTGTCAACCCCGTTCCCCCCGCTGCGATCTTTGTCCGCTTCGCGACCACTGCGAAGCCTTTGCCATGGGTGTTGTGTCCGAGAGGCCGGTTACCGGCAAACCAAAGGAGATCATCAAAATCAGTATGGCAACCGGCATACTCCACCACCAAGACAAGATCTACATCCAAAAACGTCTGGCCGATGATGTCTGGCCCAATCTCTGGGAATTTCCCGGCGGACGGATTAAAGAAGGGGAGACGCCGGAAGAGGCGCTGGTTCGCGAGTATTATGAAGAAACAGGCTTTACCATCCACCGCTTAGAAAAAATCGCCGCCATCCGACACAGCTTCACCAGATACCGGGTTACACTCCATTGTTATCATTGCCACCTACAAACCAGCAAGACAGAACCGATTCTCAAGGCCGCTCAGGAATACCGTTGGGCAGCCCCGGAGGAACTTGAAAATTTCGCTTTTCCCGCTCCCCATCGCAGCTTAATCAACCGCCTCGCTGGGGAATTATAAAAAACCGCAACCGCTGTACTTTCCTGTTCTTCCTTGCTACACTAAGATGCACAGCAAATTCAGCCGACGACAGGTTTTGAATCTTTCAGGAAACGGGAGAAAAAGCATGCGCCAACAGATGATCCGAGCCCTGATCTATCTGGCCATTATCCTGCTCATGGCCAACATCAGTCCGGTCATCGATTCTTTTCTGCACCCGGAAATCCCCTATTTTGACCCGGAACATCTCCTGGTGGGCGGGCTAACCGCGACCATCACCGCCCTCCTGCTCAGCCTGCTCATTTCCCACGCCAATCGCATGACCAAGGTCGCCCATGAGCTCAGCCTCCTCAACAAAACCCTCCGCGAACAGTCCAGCCGCGACAGCCTGACCGGGCTCTACAATCACCGGTACTTCCAAGAAATGCTCCGCCATGAATTCCTTCTCTCCCAACGGTACCGGACGGAGTTGTCCTGTATGATGCTCGACCTCGACCTTTTCAAGGAGGTCAACGATACCTGCGGCCACCCCTTCGGCGATCTGGTCCTGAAAGGCACTGCGGAACAGATCCTCCACGAGGCCCGCACCACAGATATCGTAGCCCGCTATGGTGGAGAAGAGTTTGCCATCCTCCTGCCCAACACCGACCTGGAAGGCGCCACCCGCATTGCCGAACGGATCCGCGCCCGAGCCCAAGAATATACCCATCAAGACAAGGGGCTTGCCATGCGGGTCACCATCAGTATTGGTCTGGCCTCGAACCGGGCCCACTCCCCGAAAAAGCCGGAAGAGCTGCTGACCTTTGCCGACCAAGCCCTGTATCGGGCCAAGGAAGCAGGCCGCAACAAGGTGACCGCTTACTCCGAGCTTCCCGCAGGCGAATCCTCCGGAAGCATACTGCCATCTTGACCGCAAATCCGACTTAAAGAGCAAGCCCATGCGATCCTCGACACGCTACAAGTTTGCGCTGTCCAGCTCCCTGACTGAGAAGAAAATACAGAGTACTCCTTATTGCCCCCCTGTCTCTTTCTCGGATATACAGACACACTATGCTCCCATCCAAATCAGATCATCGTGCCCATCTGAAACGGTTTGCCGTCAATATCAGCATGGTCATCCTGCTGTTTATTTCCGCACTTTTCACCGGTATCTACCTCAATCACCAGAAGGCCCTCGATCAAGAGCTCAAGGGGCGGGCGCAGGCGCTTTTCAACAGCATTATCATCACCCGGAAATGGAATGCCCTGCACGGCGGTGTCTTTGTCGAAAAAACACCGGGCATGGTGTCCAACCCCTACCTCCAGAGCCCCGATATCACCGCCAGTAACGGCAAGACCTATACCAAGAAAAACCCCGCCCTGATGACCCGGGAGATCTCGGAAATCGCCGACAAAGAAGGCGCGTTCCAGTTCCACATCACCAGCCTCAGGCCACTCAATCCCGGCAATGCGCCGGACACCTTTGAGCGCCAAGCGCTCCTGAGTTTTGCCCAAGGGAAATCCGAGACGATCCTCAAGGAAAAGAACGGGAACGCCACCTATTACAGGTATATGGCACCGCTCTTCGTTGAAGAATCATGCCTTTCCTGCCATGCTGACCAAGGATACCGAATTGGCGATGTCCGTGGCGGCATCAGCATCCGCTTCAATATTGAGAAGATGGAACGGGCCTTGGTGCTGAATAAATTGCTTCTTGCCCTGCTGTTCACGGTAACGCTTGCTTCTTTACTGGGAATCGTTTTCAGCCTGGTTGGCTCTCTCAAGAAAAAACTGGCTGCTGCGGAAGAAACTATCCGGGAGATGGCGACAACCGACGAACTGACCAAACTGAAAAACCGCCGTTTTCTGCTCAATCGGCTCGCAGAGGAAATCGAACGCGCCACCCGTTACCGCCATCCCCTTTCCTGTATCTTTTTTGATGCAGACCACTTCAAAGAAATAAATGACACGTATGGCCATGAAGCAGGCGATGAGGTCCTCAAAACCATCAGCACCACCGCGCAAGGGCAATGCCGCCTGACCGACATTCTTGGCCGTTACGGCGGGGAAGAATTTCTCATGATTTTACCGGAAACCGAACGAGAACAGGCGACCGCCCTGGCGGAGCGGTTGCGGCAAGCCATCGAGCACCAAACCAGCATTGCCGACCACCCGCAGATCCGGATCACTGCCACCTTTGGCGTGGCGTGCTACTCACCCGAGACCACCGTTCCCCAACCTGATCGGTCCGTTATTATCAACCAAGCCGATGCCGCAATGCTCGAAGCCAAGAAAGCCGGCCGAAACCGCGTTGGCATCGCACCCTGACTCCCTTCGTAAAAAAATACAGAGCCCCCCTTATTGCCTGCCTGTACCGTTCGGCGTAAGGTCTTTTGCATATTAATTCGTTCAAGGGACTCGTTCCGAGATCATGAAAAAAACACTCCCCGTTCCGGGCTGGCTCGATATTGGCGCAGATTATGAATCCTCCATCTCAAGCGAACTTATCGACCGAACCATCGCACGGCTCGTGGCCGGACATGTGCCGATCTTTCTTGCCGGCAAGGGGTATCAGTCCGGACCCGCCATCCTGATCGGCACCAACGATCAGGGGTTGCTCATCGATAAACCGCGCGACTGGCAATCTTGCCAAAAGATCCGTCTTAGTTTTAAAGACAAGGCAAAGCTTGCCAACCATTTTGATGTACACATCCTGTCTGAATCTGCGGACACCTTACAATCCTCCCTGCCTGGAGAGATTTTCCGCTTGCAGCGCCGGGCCCGTTACCGGGTCGATGTTCCCTCTGGCTGCCATGTTTCCTTTCGGAGCAACAACAATCTGCACACCGGCCTGACCCTGAAAAATATCAGCGCTACCGGCATGCTCTTTTTTTCCAAAAGACCGATGGTATTACCGCAAACCGACATCCAGGACATAGCTCTGTCAATTCCGGCCGGGGAAGGAAAAGATATTCTGACGGGTTGGCAACAGAAAAAAATTTCTCAAGGAGACATTGTCCGGACCTTCCATGACCGGCAGCTGGGCATGGTCTGTTACGGGGTTGCCTTCCGAAGCAAAGGCAGGGAAGAAGATGAATTGGCGCGGTACATCCGCGAGCGGGAACGCGAATTGATCCTCAAGGGGCTACCGGCCTGAATCGACCTTCAACCCTTGCTGCGACGGAAACCGATGGTGGCGACAGTGCCCTTGCCTTCCTCACTGTCCAACTGGAAGGAACAACCGGGGTGATCCTCGATAATCCTTTTGGAGATACAAAGGCCTAAGCCGGTCCCCTGTTCTTTGGTGGTGAAAAAAGGCAGGAATATCCTTTTCTTAATTTCCTCGGAAATCCCCTCCCCGGTGTCCGTGACCTCAACCTCCACCAGAAGCTCCTGCACCCTGGTGCTGACCACAATCTCTCCCCCCGGCGGTGTCGCTTCAATCCCATTCTTCACCAGGTTCAGGAGCACCTGCTTTATCTTCTCCCGGTCCACCTCGACGACAACATCGTCGCTGACCGCAAGCCGAATATCAATCCCCTTGCCGCCGGAATAAGAATGCGCCAGATCAACGACCTCGGCCAGCAGCTCATTGAGGGAGATGCCGGCAAGATTGAGTTGCGGGGGCCGATACAGTTCTTTTAGCCCGGCAAGGAGATGTTCCAGGCGGGTGACTTCATCAACGATGATGGTCAGCTTCGCCCGATCGTTCTCCACCGTTGCTTTTTTCAAGAGCTGCCGGGCAAACCCGCCAATCATAATGAGGGGATTTTTTATTTCATGATTGATCTCGGCGACTGTTTGCCCCAACGCGGCGAGCCGCTCGTTCTGAGCCAGACGGTCCTCCAGGATCTTGGTATCGGAGAGATCCCTGACCAGACCGGTAAAATAAAGCGCACCCTCGATATCCGCCACGGAAAAAGAGATGGTAGCAGGAAAGGTTTCGCCGTTTTTCCGGGCCACCACCAGTTCGGTCTCGTGCCCGATCAAGGTTGCCCGACCGGTTCGGATATATTTGGCCACGGCCAGCTCATGCCCTGCCCTACACATATCGGTCAGGATTTTACCCAGATCGTGGCCGACAATCTCCGCCCGCTCATACCCGAACATCCTCTCTGCCGCCCTGTTGAAAAAGATCACCGTGGAGTTTTCATCAATGGTGACAAAAGCCTCGTTGGTATTTTCAACCGCGTTCTTGAGAATGAGAAACTGCTTCTGCGTCTCTGCCGCCGTTTCCTCAGTCATATCCCCACCAGATCATGGACCATGAAACTTTTGTCCGATGCTGCCCCTACCGCATATTTAAACTTTGCCCAAAGAACAGGAGTACGGCTGAATCCCTGAGCCAGGTCTTCCTCAAAAATTATTCCTGTACCGTTATCCCTTTCTTCTTCAAATCGCTGACAACTTCCCTGATCTGTTTTTCATTACAATCATCAATCTGATACACGTTTTTCATCCCATCCAAGAAATAGATGGTCAACTGATCTCCACCACTCAACTCGGCGCTTCGAATGTGGCTCTTATCGAGCCAGGGTTTCAGTTCTTCCATAAAATCATTCAGGCTGCATTGTTTCATGTTCATCCTCCTCACTCACACCAACAGTTATTATGGATTACTGGCAATCAAAGGCCACCTTGATCCGGTTGCCCCCATCACCTTTGGCCAGATACAATGCTCCTTCCGCGGCAGCTATCAAACTCTGCACATCCGACCCGCGACAAGGCTCGGCGGTTGCCAGGCCGATACTCAGCGTCAGGGGTTCCCCGGGTGTTTCCGCTCCGGCATCCCTGCTGTTCAGGGTGGCCATATACTCCATGAACTCGAGAGCCACGGTCTGGGCGCCACCATTCGGGGTATTGGGTAAAATAGCGGCAAACTCCTCTCCGCCATAGCGAACCACGGTGTCCCCGGCCCGCTTGAGGACAGAGCTCAGGCCATCAGCCACCTTCCGCAGGCAGGCATCACCCTTCTCCCGGCCATGGGTTTCGTTAAACCGCTTAAAATCGTCCAGGTCCACGATGAAGAGCGAAAGAGGAACCGACTCCCGCCTGGCCCGATTCCATTCCCGGCCCAGGATTTCATCAAAATAACGACGGTTGCCCACCTCGGTCAGGCTGTCTCTCGGCACCATGTGCATCAAACGACGGTTCATCGTATCCAGCTGGCGGGTAAGCTCGACCAGCTCCTGTTCCCGCGCCTTGCGTCGATCGGTTTCATGCTTCAACTTAAGCGCGGCGCGCACCCTGGCCAGCAGCTCGAGTTCCTTGACCGGCTTGATGATATAATCGGTGGCGCCCATGGCGAACGCCTGGGCTAGGGCCTCATCATCATCTCGGACCGTGACCATGATCACCGGGATATCCCGCAGCCCATCCTGCGCCTTGATCCGTTTACAGGTCTCTATCCCGTCCATGCCCGGCATCATGACGTCCATGAGGATGAGATCGATTCTTTTCTCCTCCGCACCCGATGTCTCGGTTGTCGCCAGCATCTCCAGGGCTTCCTGCCCGCTTCTGAGACAATAAATATCCGCATACCCCTCCTGCTGGAGCATCTCCTCAAGCAGCATCAGGTTTACCGGAATATCATCAACAATAAGGATTGCCATTTTCGCCCCGATATTTTAAGGCAAGAGCTGTGGACTGTACCACGGCTCCGCACCTCTTTCCCTACATGGAATCATGGTATAGAATCATGCCTGATTTTGAAAGGGTGAAATATTTTTTCAATACTTCGCACTATTCCCGACAACAGGACGGACATGCCCTACACTCCCATCATCGGAACCCTTGGCTACATTCTTTCTCCAGACCGAACCCAGACCCTTCTTGTCCATCGCAATGCCCGTGCGGCGGATACCCACCTGGGCAAGTACAACGGCCTGGGCGGGAAAATGCACCCGGACGAGGATGTTCTCACCTGCCTCACCCGAGAAATCAAGGAAGAAGCGGGAATCGATTGTGAAGAAACCCTGCTGCGCGGAACCATCAACTGGACCGGTTTTGGTCCGCACGGGGAGGACTGGCTCGGGTTTATCTTCCGGATCGACCGCTTCCACGGCACACCCTTTACTGAAAATGAAGAAGGGGTGCTCGCCTGGCACCCCATTGCTCAACTGGATCTCCTGCCGATGTGGGAAGGGGACCGGTATTTCCTGCCTCTGGTTTTTGACTCCGACCCCCGCATCTTCCATGGCCATCTTCCATACAAAAACGGCCAGCCGCTGCGCTGGAACTTTACCAGGATCTAATTCTTATTGCTCCCGGACCGGGAGCAGCCAGGGCTTATCAGCCACAGCTTTTATTGGACCTGGGATCCCAGGTATCATATGCCTTGGTATACAGATAGTCGTTAATAACCACTAAATCTTCCGGGGATAACTTGGCCCAGGAGCCATCCTTGGCGCATGGCACATTTTTCTTGTAAAAGACCTTATTCCAGCCCTGCATGGTCCGCGAGTCTGTCTCCAGGAACGAGGCGCCCTTATCATTCCCCCTGTAGTGGCAACTTTTGCAACTACTTTGATACAACTTATACCCCGCCCAGGTATTTTTATACTCCATGGCTCGACTGGACTGGCTCTGCGGATCAAAACGGTAGGTTGTCTCTCCGGCAAATACCAGCCCCTGTGAGAGCAATGCCAAAAATACCGCCACTACGGCAACGACTGCGATCTTTTTTCCCATTATTTCACCTCCTGCCTTGGACTTAAACCGGACAACAGTCGATGCGCCTTGCGCATCGACTTACCCCTTAAAGCACCTTATCCTAAACAAAAGCCTTACCGCTGAGCAAAGCCCTCGCACTTTGCAGCACAATACAGTTACAATTATTTCATCCCTCTCCAGCCGACTCCCTGCGGATCAATTCCCCTTTGACCGTAAGCTGATTCCTAAGGATATCACCATTCCCTCCCGATTCCGGAGAGATTGATCTTCATCAACCAACTGATAAAACAAGACAAAGATATTGTTTTCGCCTTGTTTTTCATGTTTATACTGAATGTATTTACTATTCTCTCTCTTGGATCGAAGAAATACAAGATCAATAATTATGCTGTCATGCAGGGATTTAATCCATTGATGCACGCCGGAGCAATAGTAAGACGCGGCCTCCAAGGTTTCGCTTTTTTTTGCCTTATCGCAATCCCGACCATGGTCCGGGCTATGCCGGTGCCGGTGATTCTTTCTCCCGAACATGCCTCATTTTCCCTGGCAAAACATATAGAACTCCTGGAAGATCCCAGCAGAAATCTTACCATCGCCGACATCATTACCCGACACACCGAGACTCGGTTTACCCCTTCCGCCGCAGTCACTCCCAGTTTCGGCTTTACCACCTCGGCTGTTTGGGCGCGTTTTACCTTGAAAAACTCCCGCCAGGATTCCGCGGACTACTTTCTCGAGGTAAAATACCCCCTCCTTGACCATATCGATCTATACACCCCCACTGGCTCGGGCAACTTCACCGTTCTCAAAGGCGGCGACAGCTTTCCCTTCAAACACCGGAGCATCCAGCATAAAAACAACATTTTCCCGATCAGGCTTGCCGCCGACGAAGAGAAAACCCTGTACCTCCGCTGTGAGACAACAAGCTCCCTGAACCTCCCGCTCGAACTGCATTCCTCTGCCTGCCTGGCCGAGGAAATCAGCATGGAACAGACCCTGCTCGGCATCTATTACGGCATCCTGCTGGTCATGATGATCTACAATTTTTTCCTCTATCTTGGCCTCAAGGACAACACCTATCTCTACTACGTCCTTTTTGTCTTTACTTACATGTTGTTCCAGTTGAGCCTCAATGGCATGGCGTTCCAATATTTTTGGCCCAACCAGATCTGGTGGGCCAATAACTGCACGCCCCTGTTCATCTTCCTCACCTACATCTTCGCCATCCAGTTCACCCGCAACATTCTCGACACTGCAAAAAATGTCCCCCGCCTTGACACCACGCTCAAGATAGGTCTTTTCCTTTCCCTCCTCGGCTGCATTCTGGCCTTTTGGGTCGGTTACAATCTGAGCATCCGCCTGGCTACCCTGATGAGCCTCACCGTCGTTGTCCTGATCATTACGGGGTTTATCTGCATGATCAAAGGCTATCGCCCGGCCCGCTATTATTTCCTTGCCTGGTCCGTTTCCATGTTGGGGGTAACGGTATATGCCCTGAAAAGTTTTGGCATCTTGCCCCACATCTTCATTACCCATTGGGGCATCCAGCTTGGGTCGGCATGGGAGGTCACCCTTTTATCCATGGGCCTTGCCGATCGTTTCCAGCTGATGAAACAGGAAAAGGAACAACTCCAGACCGTCTACGCCAGAGAGCTCGAAGAGGCCCATGGCGAACTGGAAAAATCCTTCCGGGATCTGGAGCTGTTTAAACAATCGCTGGAGGTGCTGGTTGACGAACGCACTGCGGATTTGAGCAGGGTCAACGAACACCTCGCCAGAGAAGCCCGGGAACGCCAAAAAGCAGAAGCACGTGCAGAAGCTGCCAGCAAGGCAAAGTCCCAGTTTCTCGCCTCCATGAGCCATGAGATCCGCACCCCGATGAACGCCATTCTCGGCATGGCAAACATGGCGGCCAAAAATGCCGAAACAACAAAAATGCGCCAGTATCTCACCATTATTCAGGACTCCGGCAAATCGCTTATTACCCTGATCAACGACATCCTTGATTTTTCAAAAATTGAAGCCGGGCGCCTGGATCTCGAGTGCACCAATTTTGATCTCCGGGAAACGGTGGAAAGCCTTACCGACCTGTTCGGCAAGCAGGCCGCAGACAAGGGCCTTGAATTGCTGATCAACGTGCATACCGACATACCCTGCGCCATGATGGGAGACCCCCTCCGCCTGCGGCAAATCCTGATCAACCTTGTCAACAATGCTATCAAGTTTACGGATAAAGGCGAGGTCGCCATCACGGCGCTCTGTGAACAACAGCATCATAACGATGCCGTTCTCTATTTTTCCGTACGGGATACAGGAAGCGGGATTAACCATGACCAAATAAGAAAACTCTTCAGCGAATATACCCAGGCAGACAGTTCAACCTCCAGACTTTACGGAGGCACCGGCCTTGGCCTTGCCATCAGCAGACAGCTTGTTACCCTCATGGGAGGAGAAATCAACGCCGAAAGCGAGCCGGGAAAAGGCAGCATATTTTATTTCACCATCAAAGTGCAGTTGCAACCTCCCGAGACACAACATCCCCTCATCCTTCCTGCCTCGCCTTTCCCCCCTAAAGTTCTGGTGGCGACAGAGCATCCGGCCCTGCGGGAAACCTTACTGGAGACACTTGCCGGCTTTGGCTGTCTGGCTGAGACCCTGCCGCCTTCGGAAGCCAACGCCTTCCCTCTTGCCATTGCTGGACTGCTCCATGAAGAACATGCACTCCTTGTACTCGACAGCTCCCTGACCGGCCTCGACCTGCCCCATTTCCTGGCAGATCGTGCGGCCAACCAAGCGAGCGATCGGCTGACTCCAGTCATAATCCTGGCTCAAACCGAAGCCGACACGGAAAGCACCCTGGAAAACAGCAAAACCTCTCCCGGAGTTATCCTCCTGAGCAAGCCGCTCAAACAATCCTACCTCTACGAAGCAGTTATCTCCTGCCTCGGGACAACAAAAAACACCATTCCTGCCAGTGCTCTTTCTCTTGCTGCGAAAAAGGACAAAAAACAGTTCGAAACCCTGGTCGGCAAACAGGTGCTGGTTGTCGAGGACGACCCGGTAAACCAGATGGTGACAAGTCAACTCTTGACAAGAGCCGGCATTCTAGTTGATATAGCGGGCAACGGTCATGAGGCGCTTATCGCCCTGCAAGGCAAAACCTATGACGCAGTGTTGATGGATGTCATGATGCCAAAAATGGACGGTCTCGCTGCGACCAGAGCCATCCGCCAGACCCTGCACCTTGACCTGCCTATTATCGCCCTCACCGCCAACGCCATCAAGGGTGACCGAGAAAAATGCCTTGAAGCCGGCATGGACGAATATCTGAGCAAACCTGTAGAGATACAGCGCCTGTATCAGACTCTGGAAAAATTTACTGCCGTGCGACTATGATCTCAACCACCATAACAACCTTAAACCTGCTCTTTGAAGAAAGCTCCCAAGCCTTCCGCGATCTGCCTGCGGCTGGTTTCGCCTTCCAACCGCCCACGCTTTACGGGGAGTTCCACAATATAGCTCTGGACGTCGCTGCGCTGCTCAAAGAGCGCGGCATCAAAAAAGGCGACCGGGTGGCGATTCTTGCCGACAATTCCCCCCAGTGGGGCATGGCGTATTTTGGCATTATCCGCCTTGGAGCAATCGCTGTCCCGATTCTCCCAGACTTCCCAGAAGCCGACGTCAAGCACATCTTAAATGAGGTCGGGGCAACAATCCTTTTCACCACCCAGCGGCAGATGGAAAAGCTCTATGAACTTTCCGGCAACAAGCTCAAAACCGTAATCACCCTGGATGATACGGTAGACCCGAACAACCTCTTGCTCACCCTTCCCTTCAACCGATTTCTCCTCCAAGCCAAGGAGCTTCCGGAAAAGCAAAAAGCCCTTGCAACGGACCTGGCCGCCCCAGAAGACATCGCCTCTATCATCTACACCTCCGGCACCTCGGGCCACGCCAAGGCAGTGATGCTGAGCCATAAAAACTTTATCAGCAATGTTCGTTCCACCTTGTCCATCTTTCCCGACGAACCGGTGCAGGGCTGGACCTTTCTCTCGATCCTGCCCATGTCCCATGCCTATGAGTTCACCATCAGTTTCCTGGTGCCTCTGGCCACGGGCTGCCGTATCGTCTACGCAGGCAAAACTCCGACCCCGACCGTCCTTGAAAGAATTTGCAAACATGAACACCCATCCATCATGTGCATGGTACCCATGGTCATGGAAAAGATTTACAAAAAAAAGGTACTCCCTGCCATCAGCGCCAATGTTTTCATGCGGGCAGCCATGAAGCTGCCTCTCGTCCGCCAAAAGATCCTGCAAAACATCGGCCGGAAACTGGGAATATTTTTCGGGGGCAAGCTGAAGTTTGTCGCCATCGGCGGAGCCGCCCTCAACCTTGAGGTGGAACGATTCCTTGCCGAGGCAGACTTTCCATACTTGGTCGGCTACGGTCTGACCGAAGCATCACCGTTGGTCAGTGCCGGACCATACGGCGATCCAAGCATTGCCTTAGGATCGTCAGGAAAACCGGTGCAAGATGTAAAGGTCAGGATCAGTAATCCCCACCCCGAAACGGGCTTGGGCGAAATCCAAATCAAGGGCCCCAACGTGATGCGGGGGTACCGCGACAATCCGGAGGCAACCAAAGAAGTCCTTGGCCCTGATGGTTGGTTGGCCACCGGCGATCTCGGCTTTCTGGACCCGCAGGGCAATCTGGTCATCAAGGGCCGATCCAAAAGCGTGATTGTCCTTTCCCACGGGGAAAATATCTACCCTGAAGCCATCGAAGAAAAGATCAACGCCTACCAGCATGTGGTGGAATCGCTGGTGCGCGAGCGCAACAACCGATTGGAAGCCTTAGTCTATCTTGATTACGAGCTGATCGACAAAGAAACCCAAGGCAAGAACCAAGCCCGGCAACTGGCCCATATCGCCGAGATTCTGGCGGAGGTCAAAAGGCAGGTGAACCAACAGCTCCCCCAGTATGCCCAGCTTGCCCAAGTAAGAGAACACCGCGAAGCATTCACCAAAACCGCGACCCATAAAATAAAACGCTATCTCTACACCAGCACCCCCCAGATCTGATGCGCAGGAAAAAAGGAGAGAGGAGATGAAAAAGAAAATCGCCGTTGTCGCCCTGAGCGGAATACTGGCCGCTGGCCCCGCCTTTGCCTCGGGCTATCGGATCCCTGAGCAGTCCACAAACTCGGTGGCCCTGAGTAACGCTTATGTGGCGAACACCCCTGGGGCAGACGCCAGCTATTTCAATCCCGCCAACATGAGCTGGCTTGAGGATGGGTGGCATTCCGAATTCAGCCTCACGTACATCAATCTGGCGAGCATTGACTATACCGACAACAATTCCGTTACGCAAAGCGGCAGTTCCAGAACAGAGAACTTTGTCCTGCCGGAATTCCACCTTGTTTCTCCCCGCTATAACAACTTTCGCCTGGGCCTCTCCTTGATCTATCCATACGGACTGTCGAAACGGTGGGATGCCCCCTTTCCCCGCGTATCGGCCGAAGAATTCACCCTGAAGACCTACGAGCTCAACCCCAGTCTTTCCTATCAGGTGAACAACAAGCTTTCCGTTGCCGCCGGGGTTCGCGCAATTTACAGCGAAGGCAAAGTAAAAAGCACCGATACCATGCCGGCAGTCGGTTATGCAGCCAGAGATCTCGAAGGCACCGGCACTGACTACGGCTACAACCTTGCCGTTACCTACAAGCCAGTCACCAACCTCTCTCTTGCGGCAACCTATCGCTCTAAGGTTGAGCTGGAAATTGAAGGCGATGCTACACTCTCCATTGGCGGTGTCACGGCTTACAACAACCGTTATGCAGAAGTCATGGTTCCGGCCCCGGCAGTCCTCTCCTTGGCGGCCGCCTATAGCTTTGAAAAAACCACCGTGGAATTCACCTACGACAAAACATTCTGGAATACCTACGACAAACTGGATTTTAATTACGATGTCTCGTTGCAAACCATCAATGGTACCCTTTATGCTCTTTTCGATGCCCCCGGGGCAAAAAACTGGAGTAACAGCAACGCGTACCGCATTGGTGTGACCCATAAATGCACCGACAAACTCACCGCCATGTTTGGGTTTGCCATCGACCAGAACCCGGTCCCCGACCAGACCCTCGGCTTCGAGCTGCCCGACTCCGACGCAAAAATCTACTCCATTGGAGCGCGTTACCAGCTCAACGACAAGCTCCAGATTGGCGCAGCCTATCTCTATGATGACAAAGAGAGCCGAACCGTTGCCAATGCAGCGCCGAAACCCAACGGCTCCTTCGATAATTCCGCGGCCCACCTGCTCAATGTCGGGCTGCAATACCGCTTCTAATGTGACCATAAACCATGACTGAACCCACGGCGGCTTCCGCCCCCAATTATCCCCCGGACGTCCATTGCCTCAGGCTGGGCGACCGGGAAATATTCCTGATCGGCACGGCCCATATCTCCAAGGAATCCGTGGAACTGGTCCGCCGGGTCATTGCCGCGGAACAGCCGGACTGCGTCTGCGTGGAGCTCGACGAGAAACGCTACGAGGCCCTGGCTAAACGTAAGACTTGGGAGCTTCTCGATCTGCGGGAGATCATCCGCAAGAAACAGCTCGCCACCCTGCTGATCAACATGATCCTGGCCTCATACCAGAAAAGGCTCGGGGACCAAATGGGGGTCAAACCCGGCACCGAATTGCTGGAGGCTGTGCAGGAGGCGGAGAAATACGGGATCGCCGTGGCCCTTTGTGACCGGGACGTGCGGGTCACCCTGCGCCGGGCCTGGAATTCCACCTCGTTCTGGCGCAAGAACTATCTGCTGGCGACCATTCTCACCAGCATGTTTGAAGAGACCGAAATCACCGAGGATAAGCTGCGCGAGCTGAAAGAGACCGATGTTCTTTCCGAACTGCTCAACGAACTGGGCCAGGCCATGCCGGAGCTCAAGCGGGTGCTCATTGACGAACGGGACACCTACCTGGCCGAAAAGATCAAGGAAGCCGAAGGCAAGCGCCTGGTCGCCGTTGTTGGGGCGGGACATGTGGCCGGAATCAAAGAAGCGCTGGGCGAGGACCGCAGCGACCGGATGGAAGGGATCAACCGGATCCCGCCGGTATCCCCGATCTGGAAGGTGGTGGGCTGGGCCATTCCCGCCATCATCGTGGCAGCAATGGTCTTGATCGCCTTTACCAAAGGCGCGGCTGTGGCCGGCGACAATGTGCTCTTCTGGATTATCGCCACCGGCCTTCCCGCCGCCATAGGCGCCATCCTGGCATTGGCTCATCCCTTAACCATCCTTGGCGCTTTTGTCGGAGCCCCCATCACCACCCTCTTGCCGGTGCTCGGCGTGGGACATCTCACGGCCTTTATCCAGGTCATGGTCCAGCCGCCGCTGGTTATCGAGTTTGAAACGGTACTCCAGGACATGACAAGCTTCAGCGGCTGGTGGCGCAACCGGCTGTTGCGTCTCTTTCTCGCCTTTATGCTGCCAAGCATTGGCGCGGTGGCCGGCATGTGGGTCGGCGGCTCCAAAATTATCTCCAACCTCTTTTAGGAGCCGTTACGAGAAAAGATCTCCAATATTGAGCATTCGTTACGCCCCCTTAAGCCGTCTCCGGTATCCGGACGACGATATCATATTAATTACAACTGCTTAGGAAAACACCATGAGCAAATCTCTCTACCTGTTGGGCAAAGAAGCCCGTCATCTGCGCGGCCTGGGACACCATCTTTCCCCCCTTGTCATGATCGGTAAGGATGGCGTAACCGACAATCTCACCGCCGCGCTGGAAGCAGTGCTTGCCGCACACGAATTGGTCAAGGTCAAGATACAGGACGGCTGCCCCTATGCCAGGGAAGAGGCGGCCGAACTGCTGGCCAAGAAAACCAGAAGCCGAATTGCCCAGATCATCGGCAAAACCTTCCTGCTCTTTCGCGAGAACAAAGAGCTCAAGGATGATAAGAAAATCAAAATGCCGAAGGGCAAATAATTATCGTTTCAGACCCGGCCATGAGAGAGTATCTTGATCTTCTGAAAACCGCCGACAAGGATGCCATCCTTACCCGGCGAGCAGAAACCGCCAACCGCCTGGCCCAGACCAAGAAGGGGTTTCTGCGCTTCCGCGAGCCTTATGAGGCCTTGCACCATCTGCAGGCGCAATTCACCGATTTCAGCAAGGACGCCGTAACCATCGGCCGGGGTACTGAGCTGAGCGAGGCGGACCGCCACTTGGTGCACGACGCCATGCGGGCCTTCATGCCTTGGCGCAAGGGACCTTTTGATGTGTTCGGGGTTGAAATCGATGCGGAATGGCAGAGTTGGCGTAAATGGAACCGATTGCTACCCGCCCTGCCCGACCTCACCGGCAAGGTGGTTGCCGACATCGGCTGCAACAACGGCTACTATATGTTTCGCATGCTGCCGCACAAGCCGCGCTGCGTTGTCGGCCTGGAGCCGTTTCTTCAGCATTATTATTGTTTTAAAACGCTTCGCCATCTGGCCGGCGCCGAGGAGCTGTTCATCGAGCTGATGGGAGTTGAGGATATCCCCCTTTTTCCCTCCTGCTTTGACGTGGTGTTTCTGATGGGCATCATCTACCACCGCATTTCTCCGGTTGAGATGTTGCGGGAAATCCGGGCAGCCATGCGACCGGGCGGAGTGCTGATTTTAGAATCCCAGGCCATTCCGGGCGAGAATCCGGTGGCCCTTTTCCCGGAAGCACGCTACGCTAAGGTGCCGGGCACCTATTTCGTGCCCACGGCAAGCTGCCTCCGTAACTGGCTCCTCCGCACCGGCTTTGGCGAGGTGGAGATTTTTTGCAGCCACCCCATGAGCAGCGAGGAACAGCGAAAAACAGCCTGGATGGCCTTTGAATCCTACGAGGATTTTCTCGACCCACATAACCCAAACCTGACCGTGGAAGGATACCCGGCCCCCTTGCGGGTGTTTCTCCGGGCAACGGCCCCCTCATAGTCAGGACAGATCAACCCTTTCTCAAAAAATGGTGTCAAGTTGGCAAAACCAAACTACCAATACGAAAAACGGCAGCGAGAGTTGGCAAAGAAAAAAAAGAAAGAAGAAAAGAAGCAGAGTTTACTGGAAAAAAAGGAGCTCCCATCAGAGGCCGAGACAGAGCAGTCTTCGGATACCGCCGCTGATTGAGCCTGTCATGGTGGCGCCATCACGCTCTGCGGCCGACTGGCGACACAGACAACACGTATCCCCCCAAGTTCACGAATGTATTTCGACATCCGCCCTTGACTTTCAGCGGCAGATCCGCATAATATAGGGGTATACCAAGGAGGTCTCCCATGGCTATCACGATCAACAGCGACAGCAGCTCTTCCGCCGTAAACCAACTGGGACGGAGCCAGAAAAACCTCGCCTCATCCTTGGAAAGGATCGCTTCCGCGCGGCGCATCAACAAGGCAGCCGACGATGTGGCAGGAATGACCATCGCCGACAGCCTGCTCAGTCAGACGCGCGCAACTGGGCAAGCATTGCGCAATGCCAACGATGCCATCTCCATGGCACAAGTAGCAGACAGCGCCCTGGGACAGTCAACGGCGCTGGTACAATCCATTCGCGAAAAAGCGATGCAGGCCGCAAACGCCAGCCAGACCACGGCAACCCGCCAGGCCCTGCAGAACGACATCAATAATTCCCTGGTTCAACTCAACAAAATCGCCCAAGATACCACCTACAACGGGCAACAATTGCTTTCCGGCTCCTTTACCGGGAAAGAGGTGCAAACCGGCGCAAACAGCGGCGAGACCATCAAGCTGTCCATCGCCTCGGCAACACCGGACAAACTCGGCAGTCCAATCCTGGGCAATCTTTCCGAGGTGAATGTCCTGAGCCGGGAAAACGCCCAGGCCGCCATCAAGATCGCCGATGCGGCTCTGAATCAGATCGGTGCCTCACGGGGCGACATCGGCTCCGCCCAGCAACAGCTTGCCTCCACCATCAATAATCTGGCGACCACAGGCAGCAACCTGTTGTCCGCGGCTTCGACCACCGCCGATGTGAATATGGCGGAAGAAGCCATTAATTTCACCACCATGAAGGTTCTGACCGAGGCGAAGACCTTTGCCCTGGCGCAGGCCAAGAACATGAACAAACAGAACGTCCTGAGCCTTCTCCAGGGGTAATCCTTTGTTTCTGGATTTCACCTCTAAAAAAAAAACCCGAATCGTCAACAAAAGATTCGGGTTTTCTTTTAAAAACACTCGCAAAACACAAGGGTTTTCGCCTGGTTCATCAAGACTTGCTCAACAATCCCCCTTTTCCTTGTCGGAAAGCGGCTCCTCACTGGTGCTCGCAGGGCGGGCTGTAAATGAAAGGACCTTGGCAGGACAATTCACCACGCAATTGCCGCAACGCAGGCAATCGGCACTTTTGATGATTCCAAGCTCCCGCATGCTGCCGGGATTGGTCTCAATGGGACAGACCTTCTCACATAAGCCACACTCACGGCAACCTTCACCGACCTGTAACCGATAGGCCCGCAAGCCAATAAGCCCCTGAAACATGCCCATGGGACAGATGCTGCACCAAGAGCGCGGCTTCCAAACAAGACCGATGCCAATGGCCAAACCGGTGGCGATACTCCACATCATAACAAAAGTGGCGCCGATCTTTCTCGGATCTCCCCCTGACAGAATCAGCCTCGTGGCCAGCAACCCCATCATCAGGATAAAAACAATCCACCTGAACCATTGCGCCTTAAAAACAGGCAGCATCTTCTTTTTGCAACTGATCAGAGAAAGAATCCGCTCATGAAAAGAGCCCATGGCACAATACCAACCACAATAATAACGGCCACGAAACAGGGCGAGGGTCAGCATGAACAACAGCATGACAACGCCAATGTATCCAAGATACGGCCAAAAATATCCACCAATCACGACGAGCGGCACGAGCGGCGCAAGGACCAACTGGAAATATTTACGATGCTTCTGTTCTTTCATTCCCACCACCTTTCGGACCATGGGCCGTAAATCTTACTCTATTAGCTACAGAAGCCCCAGGCAATGCCAACGGCAAAAGCTTAAGAATACAATTAATAAATTTACTAGGCGGATAACAAAAAAAACACCTTTTATCAAGGAGAAATACTCCGGCCACAGACAACGCACCGGCACAAATACAAATGTATATTTAATAATAGTTGAAAAATCAGCACATTGCGCAATGCTTTTTATGAACGTTACAGAAAGATTACCAGAAAAAACTATCAAAGAAGAGGAGTAAGTTTTTTTGCTTTAAGATAAAAAGTCGGAACAGACGTTTTACGAAAATAGGGAGGCTCAAGTATGTATATCAATCGAGCTCCGACTGAAAAGGCGTAGCCTTCAACCCTTTTTTTTCAGGCCAGCTTCAAGCCGCAACACCATTCTCGCGAGTTTCTGATTGTGCGCGCCCTGGCCACCCATATTCTCTTTGAAATATTCCCTGGCAAAGTGGGCCGCAGTCCGTCCGTCCCCGGAAACAAGCCGCGGGTTCGCGCCACGATCAAGAAGGAGATTAGCCACCTCGATCCGGCCATTTTTTGCCGCCACCATAAGCGGGGTCAAACGGTTTTTCCCCACCCGACAATTCGGATCCGCCTTGTAATCGAGAAGGAGAGCGGCGATCCGACCATCCTCCTTATGGGCCGCAAGCCAGAGCGGGGTTCTGCCGTCATGGTCAGCGGCATTGGGCTGTGCCCCAAAATCCAACAATCTGGCGACAATGGCCGGATTGCCGGGGGCAATGGCACAGTGGAGGGCAGTGGTACCGTCATCCGTGGCAGAATTGACAGCCTCAACACTGGCCTTGACCAGGACATGATCAATACCCTCCGCAAACCCCTGAGCAACCGCCTGCATGAGGATGGTCTTACCGGTTGCATCGACGACAAAAAAATCATCCTGGCGACGAAACCGCCAAAAAAAAACCATCTTGCAGTCATCATTCTCTTTTTCCCGTAGATCCATGGATCTACTCACCCTGAGCAGAAAAAAGCTGACAATTGCCACAAGAGAAAAAAGCGCTAAGATAGCGGTATATCCATCAAACATGACATGAGCTCCTCTATTTCACTCCACTGCAACCAAATCAAAAAACCGACATCGACTGGTGAACAACCCACCATAATTATACTAGCATTGAATACCGCAGCGGAGAAGCGCGGAAGGGGCAAAGCCGTGTTTTTTTGTTGCTCTTTTTTAGATAATCGCAAATAGTGGCCCTGATTGAAATCCAAGGAAGATACCCGAATGAATGCTCCCGCCACAGAAATGTCCGGCAAACAATTAAGCGCCCTCTCACTGGCTGCCCTCGGGGTTGTATTTGGGGATATCGGCACCAGTCCGCTCTATGCCATGCGGGAATGTTTTCACGGCGAGTATGGCATCGCGGTTACTTCCGCCAATGTCCTCGGCGTATTGTCCCTCATCTTCTGGGCTTTGCTGCTTATCGTCAGCATCAAATATCTCGGCTTCATCCTCCGGGCAGATAACGAAGGCGAGGGCGGAGTTCTGGCCCTGACCGCCCTGATCAAACCCAAAAATCTCAAACGGCACACCCCGCAATGGGTTCTGGTGTGCATTGGCCTCTTTGCCGCCTGCCTGATGTATGGCGACGGCATGATCACCCCGGCCATCTCGGTGTTAAGCGCCGTGGAAGGGGTGAAAAACATTACTCCGTTCTTTGAACCCTATATTATTCCTGCCACCATACTCATTCTCTCCGGGCTTTTTTTGATCCAGAAGAAGGGAACCGCCAGGGTGGGTCGCCTGTTCGGGCCGATCATGCTCCTCTGGTTCTGCATGCTTGCCGCCCTCGGCATTGCCCAGATTGTCAGCTGCCCACGGATTCTTGTTGCCGTCTTTCCCTGGCACGGCATCAGTTTTCTTCTCGAAAACCGAATCCACGGCTTTATCGTATTGGGCGCGGTTTTTCTTGTGGTGACCGGGGCCGAGGCAATCTATGCCGACATGGGCCACTTCGGCAAACGCCCCATCCAACTGGTTTGGTTCCTGATTGCCTTCCCAGCGTTGGTCTTGAACTATTTTGGCCAGGGCGCCCTGCTGCTTGTCAGACCGGAAGAAGCGTATCACCCCTTCTACGCCATGGTCCCGGACTGGGCGATGATTCCCATGGTCCTCTTGGCCACCATGGCCACCATCATCGCCTCCCAGGCTGTAATCACCGGTTCTTTTTCCCTCACCCGTCAGGCGATTCAACTGGGCTACCTGCCCCGGCTGCGGATCACCCACACTTCATCCTCCCATATAGGTCAGATCTATGTGGGCCCGGTAAACTGGGCGCTGATGCTGTGCACCATCGGCCTGGTCCTGGGTTTTCAATCGTCAAGCAAACTGGCCGCCGCCTATGGCGTGGCGGTGAGCGCCACCATGTTGATCACCTCCACCCTCTTTTTTGTGGTCGCCAGCAAACGCTGGGGCTGGAGCCGCTTGACAGCCGGACTGCTTGCCGGCCTTTTCTTCATGGTGGATCTCCCCTTCCTCGGGGCAAACATGAGCAAGATCTTCCATGGCGCCTGGTTCGCTCTGGCCATCGGCGGCTTCTTTTTCCTGATGATGCTGACCTGGGAACAGGGTCGGGAAATTCTTGGCAACAGGATGCGCAGTCTCACCCCGAAACTGGAAGAATTCAAAGAAATGCTGATAAGCACTCCGCCGCAGCGGATCAACGGTCAGGCCGTATTCCTGACCCGAGGCCATGATATCGTGCCTGCGGCGCTGATGCACAATCTGAAGCACAACAAGATTCTGCACTCCGAGGTGGTTTTTCTCAATATCCGCACCGAAGAAATCCCCCGAGTCCCGAATTTCGAGAAAATCGAAGCCGAAAAGCTGGGCGCCGGACTGTATCGGATCATTGCCCACTACGGCTTCATGGAAGAGCCAAAGATCGACACCATTTTCGCCCTGGCCAGCAGCAAGGGGCTGAATTTGGACATGAAAGAGGCCAGTTTTTTTCTTGGCCGGGAAAAGCTCTCCATCGGCGAACACCCGGAAATGTGGCGCTGGCGCTCACAACTTTTTCTCTTTCTGGCGCGCAACGCCATGGATGCCGCAGCGTTTTTCGACATCCCCTCAGATCAGGTCATCGAGGTTGGTGTCCAGCTCGAGCTGTAACTTCAGCTACTGCAGTGCCCCCCCTGCCCCTCGATTCATCCTGTAAGGACGTCAAGCTTCCGGTTACGGAAGTACAGGACGATATCTCCAACCACCATGATCCCGTTCAGGATATAGAGGCCGATCACCGGATCAGGACTGAAAAATATCTTGTGCAGGATGCCGGAAAGATACCCGAGAAGAACCACTCCCAGAAAAAAGAGGCTCTTACCGGCGTTGGTTCTGGAGCGGTAAGACTGATACAGAGAAAACGGCCAGGCCGCCCCAAAACAAACCAGCATCACAATCTCAAAAATACTCATAGTGTTCCCCAATCTGATTCCGGCGGTTTAACGCCTTTCCCTCCGGGAAATATAGCAAAAACACAACGAAGATACCGGTCAACAATATTGCATCGGTCGTAAAAGAGCTGTACTATTTTTATGAGGATTACAGGACCGGCACGTCGGCGCACCCAGTTGTCGACTCAGACCGGCCAATACGGCCAGCCGACCCATTTCCCTCTCAATAGAGACTTTTCCCATGAAAAAAAACCCTCTTCGCCTCGCCTTGATCATCAGCACAGTACTTCTCCTGACTCTTTCCCATACATCCCCTGCTCTTGCCCTCAACAAAAAACTGATATTCCGGGGCGGTCCAGCAGGAGGAACCTTCCAGTTGGTGGCCAACGCCATTGAGGCCTACCCGGGAATCAGAGCCCTTCCGAGCATGAGTCTAACAACCCAGCCTTCGGCAGGCTCTTTGGAAAATCTGTCCCAGGTCAATGCCGGTCAGGCCGATTTTAGCCTGGTCTATTCCGGCCATGCCTATCTTGGGCGCAACGGTCTGCTCCCAGACGACAGCAACACCTATGACAAGGTCCTGGCCGTGGCCTCCATGTATGGGGCGCCGGCCCAGCTTGTGGTCCGGAAAGGCTCGGGGATACACAGTCTCAAGGATCTCAAGGGAAAAAAGGTGGGGGTCGGCAGTCCCGGTTCAGGGGCCTTTGCCAACTGCGAGCTTTTTTTCAAACATCTGGGGCTCTGGGACGCCATCATCCCCATCCATATCGGCTACAATGAAGTGGCCATGGCCTTTGCCAACAAACAGCTCGACGCCTTCTGGCTCTTTACCAGCTTCCCAAGCAGCGCCGTCACCATGGCGGCGAAAACCGGCAAGATCGACCTCCTCGATCTCGATGCCGAGGCCCGGGCCAGCGGCTTCTACAAGAAATATCCCTACTTCACCGCCCGAACCCTACCTCCCGGCACCTATCGCGGGGTAAAGCACCACACCCCTTCCTTTCAGGACTCCACCCTCTGGGTGGCCAATGCCGAAGTGCCGGACGAGGTGGTGTACCGCCTGCTTTCCACCATTTACAGCAAAAAAGGGTTGCGCTACATGAGAAAACAGAATCGTGCCCTGAAGGATATGAGCACGCGCTCCGGGGCCAAGGACATCATCATCCCCATGCATCCCGGAGCCGTCAAGTTCTGGAAAGAAAAAGGCCTCCTCTAACAGGAGGCCTCAAAAAACAGCTCTTATTGTCAACCCGTCTCACCTGGGAACAATCGGCAGATACCGGGGCTGCCAGCCCATCATCTCCACCAAACGCTGCAACCGTTCCCGCTTGTAATCATGCTGATAGGTGCTGTAAACACAGGGGTGAGCCACACCCCGGCTGATCGCCGTTTCACCCACGGCTAACGCCACAGCCAGACTCACCTCGCGCAAAGTGGCCACCGATGGCAGGAGGATCCCCTTCTTGAGATCCGCCCCCGACACCTGCTCTGCCACCGCCTGGGCCGCAGCGGTGAAAAACGCAGGCAGCACCTCCTGTGCGCCTGAGGCCATGACTCCCAAGCCCACGCCCGGAAAGATAAAAACATTATTGCACTGCCCGACCCTGATCGGCAACCCACCGATGGTTATCGGTTCAAACGGACTGCCCGTAGCAACCAGAGCACTGCCGGAGGTCCATTTATGGATGTCCGCGGGCAACGCCTCGGCCTGGGCGGTGGGATTGCTGAGCGGCAGAATAACCGGCCGACGGCTGTTGCCCTGCATGGCCTGAACAATATAGCGGCTAAAAGCCCCGGGTTGACCGGAAGTGCCGATCAACACCGTAACCCGGGCTTTCTGGATCACGTTCAACAGGTTGCCGTCCGTTTTTGCAGAATACCAATCCAGGGCGGCCGGATCCTTGGCAAACTTCTGCTTATATGGCTCAAGCTCCCGCTCGGTGGTCACCAACCCTTTGCTGTCCACCGCGAAGATCCGGGCTCTCGCCTCTTCCGGACCAAGCCCCCCCTCAATGAGCGCAGTTTCGATCTGTTCGGCAATGCCAACCCCGCCGGCACCCGCGCCATAAATCAGATACACCTGCTTGGTCAGCAACTCCTTCTTGATCTTCATGGCGGAGATCAGTGCCGCCAGGGTCACCGCCCCGGTCCCCTGGATATCATCATTGAACGAAACAAGATCATGGAGATAGGCATCCCGGATGGCAAAGGCCTTCTGCTTGGAAAAATCCTCCCACTGGCAGAGGGCATGGGGAAACACCGCCTTAAACGCCTTGGCAAAACGCCGGACAAAATCAAGATACTCATCCCCGACCAATCGGGGATGCCACCAGCCGAGATAATTCGGATCATTCAAGAGCGCGGCGTTGTCCGTGCCGACGTCCAGGGAAATGGGCAGACAATGCCAAGGCGCCACCCCGGCGCCCTGGGTGTAGAGCATGAGTTTGCCAAGACAGATGGAGATCCCACCCACCCCTTGGTCGCCCATGCCGAGGATGCCCTGATTGTCGGTAACAACCGCCACCCTGATCTGTCTGGACTTGAAGCGGCGCAGGATCTCCTCGGCCTTGTCGATATTGCCGGGGAAAAAATGCAGCCCGTTTGCCTTGCGGAACATGGAAGAATACTGGCGGCAGGCCTCGCCCACGGTGGGCGTGTAGATGATCCGCATGAATCGCTCAATGTCGCTGGCGATAACGGCATGGGCCAGGGTCACATTCCGGTCATAGAGAGAGCGCAGGTAGACAAACTGCTCCAGATCGCTGCTTTTCCGCGCCAGGATTTCCAGGCAATTGTCCATCTGCTGGGTGAGGGTCCGGACGCTGGGCGGAAGGGTGCCTTCCAGCTGAAGTTGTTCCCGTTCATCCCGGGTAAAGGCAGTGCCTTTATTGGTGAACTGGTTGTCATACACTCCGAGCCAGCGGCTGAAGACCTCGATCGCCTTGGTGTTGCCATAGGGATCGTACTGAAAACCAAAGCTGTTTTGCGGCATGGACGCACTACCTGCGCTGAGATTTGGATGCATTGCCGTCAATCACGTTACCCGTCTTTTTCCGGCGGCAAAACCAACTTATTTTCTTACCATTTCTTCCTCTACCCTGACCAGTACTTTTATCTTTCCGATTATTTTTTGCTCATACCGGCTTGAGGCAGAGACAAAATATCTCGAATTGATCAGCTCTTTGAGGGAAAGGGCCATTGCAGCACCTTACGATCTTGAGTAAGCTTGGGTTTTCTGTCTCTTTCTCTTTTTTACCGGGTTTCAATAATGACACACTGGAAAAACCTGCTGGCCCGCAGCATCACCACCCCAGAACAGCTGGGCCGCCATTTCGACTTCGATGTTTCTGCCTTGAATCCCGTGTACAAACAGTTTCCCATGCGGATCAACCCCTACTATCTCGGGCTGATCAAAACCCCGGGAGACCCTCTCTGGCGGCAGGCCGTACCCGACCCGCAGGAACTGGATGACGATATCTGCCTTGTCGACCCCCTGGACGAAGAAAACCGCTCGCCGGTGGAGAATCTGGTCCACACCTACCCGGACCGGGTCCTCTTTCTGGTCTCCAGCCAATGCGCCATGTACTGCCGGTTCTGCACCAGAAAAAGAAAGGTGGGCACCAGCCGCATGCTGGTCACCCGGGAAACTATGCGGGAAGCCTTTAGCTATCTTCGCAAAAACAAAGAGATCCGAGATGTCCTCATTTCCGGCGGAGACCCGCTTCTTTTAAGCGACGAAACCCTGGTCTGGTTGCTGGACAACCTGCGGGCCATCCCTTCGATCCAGATCATCCGCATCGGCAGCCGGGTGCCCTGCACCCTGCCCATGCGGATCACCACCCGGTTGGCCGGGATCCTCAAACGGTATCACCCGCTCTACATCAACACCCATTTCAACCACCCCGACGAAATAACACCCGAGGCGGCCAAGGCATGCGCCCGTCTGGCCGGGGCCGGAATCCCCCTGGGCAACCAGACCGTCTTGCTCAAAGGGGTCAACGACAACGCCGCAACCATCACCAAACTCATGCACGGGCTGCTCATGATCCGGGTGAAGCCCTATTATCTTTTTCAGGCAGACATGACCCGGGGCACCAATCACTTCAGAACCAAGGTGGAAACAGGCCTTGAGATCATGCAAGCCATGATCGGGTACACCTCCGGGATGGCCGTGCCGACCTTCGCTCTCGACGCGCCGGGCGGAGGGGGCAAGATTCCGCTGAGCCCCAACTATCTCATCAGCCTGGGCAAGAGCGTCACCCTGACCAATTATCTCGGAGCCCCCTGCAGCTACCACAACGATCTTGAATGAAGGGGGCCTATTTCTCCTTTTTTTATCCCGAACGATTGCCTCTCCCGGCCAGGTTTGATACCCTTTATCCAGGACCATGGCACAAGGAGGCCACGCATGCAAAAAAAAATCCTCATTGCCGTTGACGGCTCGCCATACAGCACCAATTGCCTCCGCTATCTCGGCCAGCTATTCCACGACCTTCCCGACATCCATTTCCATCTACTTTCCGTTGTCCCGACAAGCAGCACCGGCTCAGCCGCAAAAGATTGGCTGACCGAAGCGGAGCTGCTCAATACCGTCAGCTCGGCAACCCGCAACCTGCTGGTAGCCCAAAAAAAATACATGCAACAGGCCACGGACACCCTCAAGCGACTCGGCATTGCCGAGGAACAGGTGCATACCTCGGTCAAACTTTCCCAGCGGAGTGTCCCCCACGACATCATCCATGAGGCCCGGCAAGGCAAGTACGACGCCCTGCTCATCGGCCGGAGGGGCATCGGCAAACTGGAAGAGATGATCATGGGCAGCGTTTCGGCAACCATTCTGGATAAATGCCATGATGTCCCTCTCTGGATCATCGATGGGCAGGTAAACTCCTGCAAATTTCTGGTTCCGGTGGACGGCACCTCCCATTCCCTGAAGGCCATTGACCATCTGGCCTTTATCCTTGCCGACAACCCCTGCGCCGAAGTGACCCTTTTTTACTCAAAAGCCCTGCTTGGCAGCCATCCCGTAATCGAGCCCAAGGATTTCCATACCCTTTGGGGCGAGGCGTGGTGCGAAGAGCACCTGCGCAGACCGGACAGCCTTTTCCATGCCCCGAAACAACTCCTCATTGACGGGGGGTTCCCTCCGGAGCGCATCTTCTGGCTGGAAACCTTCATGGGCATTGATCCCAGCCGCCAAATTCTTCGCCAGGCCCTGATCGATGATTTCGGCACCATCGTCATGGGCCGCCGGGGCGAGGAGGTCAGCAAGGGCATCTTTCGAGGGGTCTCGGACCGGGTGCTGCTCATGGCCGAAGAGGTAGCGGTCTGGATTATCGGCTGAGCCTCGGACAATAGCCGTTGACAGCCGAGACATTTGCAAATACAAAACAGAGAGTTACCTCTGATAATCCAAGGCTGGGGGTCTCATGTCCTTAAAAGTTCTTGTGGTGGACAATCACCCGATGATCCTCAAACTCCTGGCCAATTTCCTGGAAAAGGAAGGCCACGAGGTAATGACGGCCAGCGATGGCCTGGCAGCCCTCAGCGTATTGGAGGTCTACACGCCGGACATCGTTTTTGTCGACCTGGTCATGCCCAACATCGGCGGCGACAAGCTCTGCCGAATCATCCGCAGCATCCCACGCTTTGCCGATCTTTTCATCGTCATTCTTTCCGCCATTGCCGCGGAGGATGACGTCGATTACCAAAAAATCGGCGCCAATGCCTGCATCGCCAAGAGTTCGATCAAAGCCATTCAAAAACACGTTCTTGACGTCATCCACCATCTGGCGAATCACTCCCTGAGCAGCCTTGAGCCGGTGGCCAACCTTGAAGACGTCCAGTACCGGACCATCACCAGGGAACTGCTTTCCTCAAAAAATCATTTTGAAGCCATCATCAACAACATGTCCGAGGCGGTTTTTGAACTAACCCCGGAAGGCACCATAATCTTTGTCAATCTGGCCGCTCTGCACCTGTGCAGCCTGACTGAGGAAAAGCTGCTGGCCACGAACCTTGTCGCTCTGTTTGCCGAGGATGATCGCCAGAATATTTCCAGCCTGCTAGCCCACCCGGAACGTTTACCCCAACTCCTCGAAGACAATCCTCCCACACTTTTCAACGGCAAACATGTCTCCCTCCATTTTCTGGAACTCCGCCAGGACGACCAACCCACCATAATCCTCATCGCCAAGGACATCAGTGAACGGCATGAGGCGGAACAGGTCTTGCTGGCCAATGAAACACGCTTCCGGGAGCTCTTCAATAACATGAGTTCCGGGGTTGCGGTCTACGAGGCAAAAGATCTCGACGCCAGCGATTTTATTTTTGTCGATTTTAACCAAGCCGCGGAACGCATCGAAAAAATACGCAAGGATCAGGTAATCGGCAGGTCACTTCTCGAAGTTTTTCCCGGAGCAAGAGAATTCGGTCTTCTTGCCGTGCTGCAACGGGTCTGGCAGACCGGCAGGCCGGAACACCATCCACTTTCCCTCTATACCGACAACCGCTTGCGCGGCTGGCGGGAAAACTACCTCTACAAACTGCCCTCCGGCGAAGTGGTCGCCATCTTTGAGGATGTTACCGCAAGGAAACAGGCGGAAAACAATCTGGCCATTGAATCGGCCATGAACGGGGCCGTGGCCAGAATTTCCAGGATGATCATCTCCTCGGATTCCCTGAAGGATATTTCCTCGGCCCTGCTGGAAGAGCTCCTGGTTCTCACCGGCAGCAAGCACGGAATTATCGACCTGGTGGATACGAAGACAAATAAGCTGCTGGCCATGGCGTTTTCCCAAAAGATCGGGGAACTGTGCGCCGTGCAGGAGGAAAATGGGACCTTTGTGCACTCCCCCCACGGCCTGATCAACTGGGTTCTCGAAAACAAAACCTCCCTCCTCTCAAACTCGCCGCTCACCGACTACAGAGTACAGGGGAATTCCCTCGGCCCGGAATCCCCTGCCTGCCTCCTGGTGGTTCCGGCCTTGTTCAACAACGAACTCCTGGGCATCATCGCCGTGGCCGACAACCCCCGCAATTACGAAAAAAGGAATCTCGACACCGTTGAACAATTCGCCTCTCTGTTCGCCCTGGCCGCACAAAAACAACAAGCGCAGGACCATATTGCCCACCTGGCCCATCACGACCCCCTCACCGGCCTGATCAACAGACACCTTTTTCCGGACCGGCTGGCCCAGGCCATGATACTGAGCCAGCGTCACCGCAAAAAAATCGCCCTGCTCTATGTGGATCTGGACAAATTCAAGCAGATCAACGATGCACACGGACATCTGGCGGGAGACGCCGTCCTCAAAGAGATCGCCGCCAGACTGCAAGGGCTGTTGCGCGACTCCGACACAGTTGCCCGCATGGGCGGCGATGAATTCGTGGTGATTCTCCATGATATTGGGAGCAAAACCGCAATAAAAAATGTGGCAAAAAAGATTATCGACACCATCGCCGAACCCATCCTCTTTCACGAAACCCACCTCATGGTCATGGCCAGCGTTGGCATCAGCATCTATCCCGACGATGACAAACAGATTGACTCCCTGCTCCAAAAGGCAGACAGAGCGATGTATCAGGCCAAGAAAGCAAACACCTCCGGTTATATCTTTTACGAGGGGTAGTCGCCCTGCCCCCTGACAAAAGATGTTTCTTGGAAAAGCCTGACCAATTGTGTATTCTTAACTACACGTTTTTTCCATCCTGCCAGTCCATACCAGACAAAAACTCGGCGCACCCGCCGAGCACACAGACAAGTCTGCCCGGAGCCGACCATGCTTGCCAAGGTAATCAGTGGAACAGTGTTGGGGGTTGACGGACATCTCGTTGACGTAGAGGTTGATATTGCCATGGGCTTGCCGACCTTCACCATTGTAGGTCTGGCCGAAGGTGCAGTGCGGGAAAGCAAGGACCGGGTCAAGGCAGCCATCAAGAACTGCGGCTATGATTTCCCCAACCGCCGCATCACCGTCAACCTCGCCCCGGCCGATCTCAAAAAATCTGGTTCCGGCTTTGACCTGCCCATCGCTCTCGGCATCCTGGCTTCCGCGGGCCTAATCAACCCGGAAATACTCGCCCGAACCTGCGTTACCGGCGAGCTTTCCTTGGACGGCAGCCTGCGCCCTACACCGGGCATTCTTCCCATCGCCCTGACCGCCAGAAATGCAGGGTTTGCCAACTACCTGGTCCCCGAAGCCAATGGAGCGGAAGGAAGTGTGGTGGATGGAATCAACACCCTGAGCGTCGCCACCCTGCCAGAGGCAGTGGAACTCCTGGCAGGGACAAAGGAGCTCTCGCCAATATCCATCTGCCATGCCGACCTGTTCCGCCAGAGCGAAGCCCCGGAAAACGATTTTTCCGAGGTCAAAGGTCACGCCCATGTAAAACGGGCGCTGGAGGTTGCCGCGGCCGGGCGCCATAACATCCTGCTCTCAGGTCCGCCTGGCTCCGGAAAGACCATGCTGGCCCGCAGACTCCCCTCAATCCTGCCCGATCTTTCTTTTGCCGAGGCCCTGGAAACCACCAAGATCTATTCCACCATGGGACTCATCCCCAAAGAAAAAAGCCTCATCACCACCAGGCCTTTCCGTTCGCCGCACCATACCATTTCCGATGCGGGCATGATCGGGGGCGGACAGATCCCCAGGCCGGGCGAGGTCTCGCTGGCCCACAATGGCGTCCTCTTTCTTGATGAGCTGCCGGAATTCAAACGCAATGTTCTGGAAGTTCTCCGGCAACCCTTGGAAGACGGTCAGGTTACCATTGCCCGGGCCTCGCAATCACTCCGCTTTCCCGCGGACTTCATGCTCGTTTCGGCGATGAATCCCTGCCCCTGCAGTTTTCTAGGCTCTGACAAGGAGTGTCTTTGCACCCCTCCGCAAATCCAGCGCTACCGCAGCAGACTCTCCGGCCCCCTGTTGGACAGGATTGACATCCACCTCGAGGTCCCTGCCGTCAAGATAGAGGAACTCACCACCACGCAGGCCGGTGAGACCTCGGCAGCAATCAAGGCCAGGGTGAGCAAGGCGCATACCATTCAACAGGAGCGGTTTGGAGACAAAACGGCAATCTACTTCAACAGCCAGATGGGGGCAAAGGATCTCAAGCGCCATTGCTCCCTTGACCCCCACGGACAGGAACTCCTGGTTCAGGCCACGACCAGGCTGGGCCTTTCCGCCCGAGCATATCATCGCATTCTCAAGATCGCCCGAACCATTGCCGACCTGGAAGCAAGCACGAACATTCAGGCCAGCCACCTGGCCGAGGCCATTCAATACCGGCGCTTACCAAATCAGTAACGTACGGCCGTTCGTCCCACATCCCCGCGATGCCAAATGAAGCCTTAATATACTTGCACAAGCCAAGAAAACACTTTAGGTTTAAAGAAGATATTAAGGATCGGAAAATTCACCTTATTCAAGCCAGCACAGAATCCACATGAGCAATACACAAGAAAATAAAACCCGCCAACGGTTGCTGGAAATTTTTTCCCTGGTCAACATGGACTCTCTCCCTGCCATGTCGGAACATGTGACGGAACTCATCTCGTTGCTGGGCAGCAGTCGGGCCACGGCCCAAGAAGTGGCCAACACCATCCTCAAGGATTATTCGCTCACCACCAGGATTCTCCAGGTGGTCAATTCCGCCTACTATTCTCGAGGAACCCCGGTCAGCACCATATCACGGGCCATCACCGTAGTTGGCTTCGACACCCTGCGCCAAATGGCCGCCACCATGGCATTATTTGATGAATTCGTGCGGACCGGCACCGAAAAAGATGAAATTGCCGGGCTTTTTACCATGTCGCTGATCAGCGCCACCCAGAGCAGGATCTACTGTGAGCTAAAAAAGAGCCGCATCTCTCCGGAAGAGGCATACGTTTGCACCCTGCTGCACAAACTGGGAAAGCTGGTTATCCTGGTCTATCTGCCGGCCCAGTATCAGGCCATTGAACAGCAAATGCAAAAGGGGTACTCAGAGGAACGTTCAACCCGCCTTGTCCTCAAAGACCTGACCTACAGCCAGATTGGCCGAGAAATCTCGACCTTCTGGAATTTCTCCAAAAGAATCGTCGATTGCATGGAAACAGAACCGGCAAAACCCGAGAAGAACAAAGACGCTTTTCTCTTGCTCCAAAACCTGGTTGTTTTCAGCAACAATTTGACCGCTGCTTTTTTCAACGGAACCAAGGTTGAGCTTGCCGATCTCATCTACAAATTCGGCGGCATCTTCGAACTCGGTCAGGAGGAAGCCCTTACCCTGGTGGATAGAAGCCTCGGAGTATGTGAAAATTACTCAGCAGCCATGCGCGACGGCCTGACCAAGATCCAGAAAGGCCGCTCCAGTCAGATCGCTGTCACCAAAGACCCTTCCGGCCGCTGGATTCGTGTGAACTGAAAAGGAAGCACCCTCTCTCCCCCCAGGTCAAACGGCTGGGTTCCCAATGCGCTTCCGCCAGCAGCAGAAAAAGCGGAAATCTCTTATTGCCAGGAGACAAAAAATACCGCAGCAAGCAGGAAATAATGCCTGGCCGAGGAACTTCAGACCAACAAATTATCCTGGCGCATCAACGACACCATCGGAGCGGAATATGGGCCAGAGTCCCTGAAAAGGAAAAAGAATATCACCAGGAGGCCAGGTTAATCAGGGCATTGCTCTCATCTTCCCCCAATCCTTTTGGCAACAAGCTCTTGCCGTATACTGCAACCTCCCAACCAATCTCTTCCCCAAGGAGGACGCTCCATGCCACGAATTTACCCGGACATTACCGCCATCATAGGTAAAACGCCCATAGTTCGACTGTCCCGACTTGGGGCGGGGCTCCAGGCCTCACTGCTTGCCAAGCTGGAATTCCAAAACCCATTGGGAAGCATCAAGGACCGCATCGGTCTGGCCATGATCCGCGCCGCCGAGGAGCAGGGGCTTCTTACGCCAACAACCACCATTGTCGAACCAACCAGCGGTAATACCGGAATCGCCCTGGCCTTTGTCTGCGCCGCCAGGAAATACCGCCTTGTCCTGACCATGCCGGAGACCATGAGCATGGAGCGGCGAACATTGCTCAAGCATCTGGGTGCCGAACTGGTTCTCACCCCGGGCGGCGAAGGAATGAAGGGCGCAATCGCCAAGGCGGAATCTCTCCTCGCCAAGATCCCGGACAGCTTTATGCCCAACCAGTTTACCAACCCGGCAAACCCGGAGACCCATCGCCGGACCACGGCCCGGGAAATTTGGGAGGACACCGCCGGCACCATCGATATTTTTGTGGCCGGGGTCGGCACCGGCGGCACCATCACCGGGGTCTCGGAAATGATCAAAGAGCACAAGCCATCCCTGTATGTGGTGGCGGTGGAACCCGCAGACTCGCCGGTTTTATCCGGAGGCACCCCAGGCCCCCACAAAATTCAAGGCATCGGCGCAGGCTTTGTCCCCAAGATACTCAACCGGGAGATCATCGATGAAATCATCACGGTGACCAACGAACAAGCCATCGAAACCGCCCGCAGAATCGCCAAGGAAGAGGGCATTCTCTGCGGTATTTCCTCGGGCGCGAACGCCTGGGCCGCTCTGCAGATCGGTGCCAGAGCAGAAAATCGTGGCAAACAGATCGTCTTTCCGCTCTGCGACACCGGGGAGAGATATTTGAGCACCGAACTGGTGAGAACGCTTTAAACTCAGCCTTTTTGCCAACATTTGTTTGACAAACTGTCGTGGATCATATAGTTATTCCGCTGGTATCTTTAATTATAATAGCCCCCTCCATAACGCACCTCAGAGGGATCTGGCCCCCATTCTTCCGCTAAGAAACCTCATGCCTTCCTTAAGCCTTTTAAAAAATCGAAACATCCTCGTCACCGGAGGAGCCGGCTATATCGGGTCACATACAAGCAGACAACTGGTAAATGCCGGCTGCAATGTGGTTGTCGTTGACAATTTTTATTCCGGCCACCGTTGGGCTGTCCCGAAAGAGGCACTCCTCATTGAAGGAGATGCGGGAGACCTTGAACTCATCGCCAGCCTGCTATCCGAGCATCACATAGAGGCCGTAGTCCACTTTGCCGGACATATTGTTGTCCCGGAATCCGTTACTGACCCTCTCAAGTATCACCGAAACAACACCTGCTGCTCCCTCAACCTCATCGCTGCGTGCACACGCAGCGGGGTTCACAATTTCGTCTTCTCATCATCTGCGGCAGTATATGGTATTCCCTCCACAATCCCAGTAGCGGAAACGGCTCCCACCTCTCCCATAAATCCTTATGGGAGATCAAAGCTGATGACCGAATGGATGTTGGAGGACACAGCCAACAGTTTCATCTCAGTACCCGAAGTCGCCACTCAACCGCAAGACCGATTCCGTTATGTCGCATTGCGCTATTTTAATGTTGCCGGCGCAAGTCAGGACGGCTTGTTGGGTCAAGCCACCCCCAACGCCTCTCACCTTATTAAGGTTGCCTGCGAAGCGGCATGCGGCAGACGCGAAAGCGTTGCCATCTTTGGCACGGATTATCCGACCCCCGACGGGACCTGCATTCGTGACTATATCCATGTCGATGATCTGGCCCAGGCCCACCTTTTGGCCCTGGCGCACCTTTTTGCGGGCGGATCTTCCGAGATACTCAACTGCGGCTACGGCACAGGATTCAGCGTCCGGGAGATTCTTGCTGCCGTCAAAGAGGTAAGCGGCGTAAACTTTAGTATCATTGAAACGGAACGACGATTGGGCGATCCGCCAGCACTTACCTCTGACCCGCACCGCCTCAAAGAACTCTTCGCCTGGCAACCGACATTACAGGATATCCGCCAGATCTGCAAAACCGCCTACAAGTGGGAAAAAACCGGTCTAATGAATTAACATGCACGAAAAAGTTCTTGTCAAACGGCTTCTCGTCTTCCTGAAGCCGCATAAGATGAAAATTACCGCTGCCATTCTGTGCATGGCAGCGGGCTCCGGCTTAACCTCAGCGCAGGCCTATATGGTCAAGCCTTTGCTTGACGAAATCTTTGTCAATAAAGATCGCTGGATGCTGAACGTCATCCCTTTCGTGCTTATTCTGATTTTCCTGACAAAAGGCGTTTTCAGCTACTTCTCAAACTCGCTTCTTGATACGCTTGGCCAGACCATCATCAGAGATCTGCGAAAAAACATCTTTTCCCACATCCATTCTCTGCCCATATCTTTTTTCCACAACACTCCCACCGGAGAACTTATCGCCCGGGTCATCAATGACTCCGCCCTGGTTCAGCAGGCGGTCTCCCGGGCCTTAGCCGGTGTATTCAAGGATCTCTTCCAGGTTTTCGGCTTGGTCTTCGTTGTCGTGTATCTCAACTGGAAGCTTGCCGTCATAGGACTTGTCTTTCTCCCCATTGCCGTTCTACCCGTTGCCTATTTCGGCCGGAAATTCAGAAAACTGAGTACCACCAATCAGCAAACCGTTGCCCAGATATCCAACATCCTGCATGAAACAATTACCGGGCATAAAATTGTAAAAGCCTTCAGTATGGAACAATATGAAACAAAACGCTTCTCAGACACCGTGGACCGTCTCTTCAGCGTTATTGTAAAAGACATAAAAAACAACAGTCTGCAAAGCCCCATCATGGAACTGTTGGGCGGAATCAGCATCACGGCAATTATCTGGTATGGGGGCCATCAGGTAATCAACGGCAACTCAACCCCAGGCATTTTTTTCGCTTTTCTTACCTCAATTATTATGATCTACAATCCAATCAAGGGCGTCAGCAATATCAACAGTGCCCTGCAGCAGGGACTGGCTGCGACCACCCGTATTTTTTCCCTGCTGGATACCAAATCCTCCATTTGTGACAAAGCAGGCGCAATTCCCCTGCCGCCATTCCAAAAAAACATTCAATTCAACGATCTTTCCTTCAGTTATGACGGCAAAACCGATGCCCTGAAAAACATCAACCTCACCGTACCTGCCGGCGAAGTGCTGGCATTGGTTGGGACCAGTGGGGGGGGCAAGACAACCCTCGTCAACCTGATCCCGCGTTTCTTCGATACCACCTCGGGCAGCATCACCATTGATAGCCACGACTTGCGCGATGTCACCATGAAATCACTGCGGGACCAAATAGCCATGGTCTCGCAACAAACCATCCTATTCAACGACACCATCAAAAACAACATCGCTTACGGCGACACAAACCGCTCCATGGACGAGATCATCGCCGCCGCCAAGGCCGCCCATGCCCTTGATTTTATCAACGAAATGCCGGAAGGATTTGATACGATAATCGGAGAATCCGGGGCGAGACTCTCAGGCGGACAACAACAGAGAATCTCCATTGCCCGGGCACTCCTGAAAAACGCGCCGATCCTCATTTTGGATGAAGCCACCTCTGCCCTGGACAGCGAATCGGAACGAGAGGTGCAAAAGGCCCTGGAAAACCTGATGAAAAATCGCACCACCTTTGTGATCGCGCACAGACTTTCCACCATCAAAAATGCAGACAGGATTCTTGTAATCCAGAATGGGGAAATAGTCGAAGAAGGGGATCACACCTCACTGAGCGCAAAAGAAGACAGCATCTACCAAATGCTTCGGGGAAACCAATAGTGATGAACCGCGCTACATTTCCCAAGCCAGTCATTCTGGTCTTACTCCTGGCAGTTGCAGTCAGACTCTATGGCACCAGCGTTGCCCCTACCATCAATATCGACGGAACCCTGTATATCAACCAGGCCAAAGCCTTATATTTTGGCCAGTGGCAAGAACTCTTCTGCGGGCTCAATTTCCTTCCTCTCAACTCGTTACTGCTTGTTCCCTTATACTTTGTAACCCAAAATTGGATTGTGGCGGCCAAAACACTTTCTTTTGTGTGCGGGGTTGGCACCATTATCCCGATTTATCTCATTAACAGGCGTTTTTTTGAGGAAAGAATCTCTGTCGCAATCCTTTTACTGCTCAGTCTTATTCCTGTTTTTGTAAACTCCTCCGTCGAAATAATAAAAGATCCTGTCGCATGGGTTCTCTTCTCCTGGGGCCTTCTCTGCTTTATCCGTTTCATGGAAAAAAACTCCCGCAGAGATCTTCTCCTCTGCAGCATCTTATTGCTAGGTGCGGGTTGGGCAAGAGCCGAGTTTTTTCTGCTCTATTTCGCCACCGCCATTTTCCTCCTCATTTCGCAGGAAAAACATCGAATCCGCTATCTCCTGCTTTTCCTGACCCCGCTTCTCCCGCTTTCCCTTTTAGCCTTTGGCAACTTGGATTTTTTTGGAGTCCCCCCGGGACATATCCGTACCCCCGGGGCGTTTGCTCCTCAAGCAACAGAGCAAATCGGGAATGCCTATACAACTCTTAAGGAACAACTTAATGCATTAGCAGCGACCTACCCACCAAGCGGAGCAAGTCTGCAAAATTTCCTGCCTGAAGCCGCAAATCTTGCATGGCTTGTTGGACTCGGCATGATCGCAACCCGTACATGTGAAGCAATACTTCATCCCTTTGCCATTTTTTTCCTTATCGGATTTTGCTCAAAGGGCCTCTGGACTCACGACAAAAAGATCCGTTATCTGCTGTGGATCACGTCCATAGCCTTTCTTATCATTTACCTCCAAACACTCCGGACATGGGTGTTAGAGCCGCGTTGGCTTGGAGGGATGATCCTTACCGCAACGATTTTTGCCGGATTTGGTATTCAAAAAACAGATATCTTTCTGCAAGAAAGATTCAAAATGACGCGCAGAACATCAATAGTAGCGATCTGTAGCTTTTTATTGCTCTTCGGACTTGCTAAAAATATGAGTTATCCCAGCACAGCCAATGCATCCTATAAAGAAATTGCCACGACAATAGAAAAAGATTCACACGAAAGCGCCATTCACCTTGCCGGCTCGGCATCCACCAAGGCACCACTGTATCTCGTCTCTTTTTACGCCAACCTGAATAAACCCACAGCAATCTGCCCCTCGGACAATCTCATGTTAAGCGAAGCAGACCTCAACTCCCCGGCAACGCTATCAGAAACACTTGCCAAACACAGCATCAACTACGTTTTACTGGCTCCAGCCCCTCCCGGACCGGATCATCCCGTGGACCGGCAGCAATTAACAGCTTTGGGACTATGCCTCGGTGAATGGCATCATGAAAATTTAGGCCCACTCGTCCTTTACAAAGTGCAATAAGAGGTTTTCATTTCCCATGAAAAAAATCCTTATAGGTATTCCGGTACTTAACAATCTGGAAATGACTAGGGCGTGCCTGCAAAAAATGCTGGCACATACCGACGTTGAGCAGAACGCATTGCAGGTTGAAATAGTAATCATCGACAATGGCTCTTCCGAGGATATTGCCGGGTTACTGCTGCACGAATTCAATAACACAAAAATACCGATTCACTACCGGAGGAACCCATACAACATGGGGGTTGCCGTTGCCTGGAACCAAATCTTGCGTTTTTCTTCCGCGCCGATTCCACCGTCCGCTTTTTCTTACCAGTACTACGTCATTGCCAATAATGATGCCTTGGTCTGCCCCAATTGGCTTCAGCCCATGGTGCAGGCAATGGATGATGATAAAGGAATCGGCTGGATATCTTCTTTGGAAAACGGCTCGCCAATACTTGCTGAACTTATTGAAGCGCATACCATTTCAAAACAATATCGGGTTGATCCGAGCAAGCCCTTTGATACGGCCGCTATCCATGACAGTATCACCTCTATCTATGCCGAGTGGGGGGGGCATGCCGCCTTTTGCCAGCGCATAGCAGACAAACTCCCCCTCTTCATTCCCTTCACAAAAGAGGTGCGTTCAGCGGTCTGTTTCATGGTGCGCCCAGAGATGATCGAAGACTTAGGTTTTTTTGATGAAGATTTTTGGCCCATCGGGGTCTCGGAAGATCTGGAATATTTCTTACGAGTCGGAGGGGTTTTCCCGGCAACGGGAACAATACCTCGGTCTGATGCACATCAACCCAGCTGGAAGGCAGGATTTTGCGGAAAAAGCATCGTCCACCACAACTGGTGCAGCACCCATCAAGGCAAGAATTTTGATGGCAGAAAATGGGACAAAGAGCGCGAAAAAAACTGGCGGAAAAAATTCCGTAAGTCGAAAAAATATTTTACGACCCTGCTCTCATAACTTCCCTATCGCGAGGAGTCCCGGCTAAACGGCGGCCAGCCGCGCAACCACCGCGACACTGTGTCCAGAGTACAGTTGCGCTATCATCCGGGCAACAGGCTTGAGCAGCAGATATTTTTCAAGTTGTTCTTTAATGTACTCCGAATGATACGTTTTTTTCGTTTGCACTTCAAAACCATGTTTGGCAAGAAGCCTGGTCAACGTTTCCGGAGTAAAGTGCCACAAATGATAGGGCGGATCCCAGCCGGTCCACTCCCGCCCATATTTGGCCGCATCTGTTCCCAAATAATTCGGGACATCCACAACCAGCACCCCATCTTTTTTCAGCCAGCCTTTGGCTTTTTCCAAAGCAGAACTCGGGTCTGGGGTATGCTCCAGCGAATGCCACATTGTGACCACATCAAACTTATCCCCTTCCAGTTGCACTGAGTCGAGAGGCCCGACTGTCACAGGGATCTTCAAACGATTCTGCGCATGTTCCACTGCATAGCCGGAAAAATCCACGCCATGGACGAGATACCCTTTCTCCCTGCAGGCTGCCAAAAAATAACCAAAGCCGCAGCCAATATCCAGTACCTTCCCCGTTGTCTTGAATTTCTTAATAAATCGCAGCCGGGATGACTCAAGACTGAGCCTTTTCTGCAAGGTCATCGAGGTATCGCCCTCCGCCTCACAGAACCGTTCTTTGCAATATTGTTTGTCATACATCTCTGCCAGATCGGCAACAGATGGGCGCGGATCGAGGCTTCCCATGCCGCAAGCCGAGCAACGCACAACCTGCCACTCGTTAATTGTGATCAATGGCTCTTTTTCTTTTGCTCCACACACAAGACAACACTCAGGGGCGCGTTCCATTTCTCCCTCCTATTAAACACATCGACAAGCTCAACCCACACAAACTCCTTAGAGGTGCAAGCGCAACATCGCCTCAATATCCGGGCTCAACAATACATCAAGATGTTCTCTGATTTTTTCTTTTGGCCAATCCCACCAAGCAAGAGCCAATAATTGGGCAATAATTTCATCACTGAATCGCTTTTTTTTCATCCGGGCCGGGTTCCCTACCACTACACCATAAGGCTCGACATCTTTGGCAACAACACTACGGGCGCCGATCACCGCGCCATCCCCGACAGTCACCCCGGACAAAATCAGCGCATCCTCACCGATCCACACATCATTGCCGATACTGACATCCCCCTTGGTAAACCAATACTCCTTGTTATCGGCGACTTCGGGCCATTCCTCTGGAAAAGCCGGGAAGGGGAAGGTGGTTGCCCAATCCATCCGATGATTATCCCCCAAGATGATCTTCACCCCACCAGCAATGGAACAGAACCTCCCGATTTTGAGAGTTGCCCCTTGCGACTGAGCAAGGACTTCCGGATTTCCATAGGTATACTCGCCGATTTGGAAACAGTCTCCCCGCAAAAGATCTTTCGTATACGGAATTTTTTTCTTTCGTGTAAACATGTTCACCGGTGCTTTTCCGCAACTTCATCGAAGATTCCAATGAGTTGTTCATGGTTTTTCGCCAAAGGATATTCGTTTCCTTTTTGCACTGCCAAAACAGCCATGTGGTTTCGGAATTCTTTATCCAACAGCAACGCCATCTTCGAGGCGATTTCCGCACTGTCCGGAGGATGAGAAACAACAAACCCATCCTTCCCATTATCGATTATTCCTGCCGCCCCGTTATAAAACGTGGTAATGACGGGTAACCCAGACATCATCGCCTCAAATACGACCAACGAACAGGTATCATAATATGTCGGCAGGACCAACACATCACTTGCCGCAAAGACATGGTGCACGTCCTTTTTCGGCCCAGCAAAACAGACAAACTCTTGCACACCCAGTTTGGCAACCAAACGCTCTATGCGGCTGGAAGGAAGCCCCCCCACCACCATCAGTCGAAAACCATCCCCTCCCTGCTTGCGCAATTGCGCCACGGCGTGAAGCAGAGGGATAATCCCCTTCTTTTCCAGGTCATAGGAGACAAAAAGAAAAACAACCTCGCTCTCTTGAATCCCGAAAGCAGCACGAAACAAATTCCGTTCTCCACTTGTTCTCTGCGCGGTAAATCGCTCCGGGTCAACACCGTTATACACCAGATCGACCTGCTCAGGAGAAACGCCGTAATAGGCAACGTAGTCATCGCGAACCATCTCGGAAATAGCGACAATCCTCGGCAAGCGAGCCATGCGAAACGGTGCGGATTCAATCCAGTGCCGCACATAATGTTTAAGCGTCAAAGGGATCAAGAGACGCTTGATGAAACGTACGGCCGGATTGATTTCGGAATAGACCTTGCGGTAGGTCGTGAGCCAATGCACCCCACCGTGGCTTTGATAGACATTCATGACGATGGTGTTGCCAAAACCAAGGATAACATCAAAATCTCGGTCCGCCACCATGCGCTTATGTTTCAGGGCAAAAAGGAGAAGTTTGGCCCATGCGGGTAAAAAGGCAGGAATGCTGATCCGGTGAAAAATTGCCCCGCCAGGCTCCCCATCCCACCGCTCGCCAAAAAAATGCACTTCCCAGCCATTGCGCATGAGGCGGTCGGCAAGCGAAACCGCATAGGATTCTGCGCCGCCGCCGTAACGGCTAAAATTTTCCAGGGCTAAGGCAATCTTTTTCACAGGAGACACTCACCACACCTCACCTTCAATGCTGATAACGATACCGTTTTCTAATCTGCTCAAGTTCAGCAACATCCTGCGGGTGACTTTCGATATATTTTTGCAAGGCAACAGCCTGCTTGCGAAAAACGGCCTCAATATTCGCGGAGGTAAGAACTTCGCCAAAATCAGCCGCACCTTCCGGTAACGCATGCCCAGCAGGCAATACACGCGCCAGAACCAAGTCGCCGAGGGCACGTTTATAGTGCGCACTCTCCCACTGCCATTGCATCTCCCCAACCTTTCCTCCCTCGCGGGGGAGCAACTCTGTGGTATAGCTGCTTGGGCCGCTGAAATCCCAAACCGGAAACGGTTCTTTCCCATACTTCACGGCCAGCACTTGATTCATGGCAACAACCTTTCTTTTCCAGGCATTCCAAATTTCTCCCATCCCGGTCAAATTAAGCAAAACATTGCGGCGAACATGATTAGGAGGGATCAGCACAATCAATCTGATGTCATCCCGGTAACAAATCGTGATCAATTCTTGCAGGTATCCATATACCCTTTCCTGGCTTTCCCTCTCTCTCTTCTCCACGGGCAGTGCCGCAATCCCTCTCGCCAAAAATTCCTCTGTGTCTGTAAAACTTGCACCGATCCCTTTTTCATTGATCATGCCCTTCAGGAGAATATTCCAGTCCCGCATGCCATTATCCAGACAATCATCAGGCTCGGACTGTCTTCTCAAAGTGGCCAGGCTCATTTTGGTCGCCTCAAGAGAAAAAAGGGAGGAAAGCAAATCTGTTTTATAGAGGGAAATCCAAGGGGAGAAAGCATCATCACTTGTAGTCAGCCGCTCTTCATTAAAATCGCCCTGTTGCTGTACAGGATAGATTTCAAAAGAGGAAAAATCCAAGGATAACAGCACGGTATGCAAGCGCCGCGTTGCCTGCGCATGCTCGAAATTCCTTAAAATTTCATACATAGTGGCCCCGGGAATCGCAAGATTATAAACCGGACCATTTGTGAAACCTGCGTGTTCAGGAGCGAGCGCGGCTTCGGCCGTAGAATTTCCAAGAATGATGGATCGGGGCTTCTTGCGAACAACGGCATAGGCCTTGTGCATCCGCATATTTTTTGAGGCCATTATTTTATTCGTATTCACCCCGGAGATAGAAATTACGCGGAAGATATCAAACGGATCCACCACCAAATTGAAGACCCCGAGCGACATGACAAGACATGTCCCGAAGAGGATAAAACGGAAAAAATATGTCCGGTGTGCACGATCTGTCATTTTGAAAGAAAGATGCTCCTCTTTACTAAAAACGAAAATAAATAAATTCGCTTTTCTGGGTTATTGCCAAAAAACCTATCAGGAAGACAATGAGGGTAATGCATAAAAAAGGAGTATTTGGCCACCAGCGCAAAAAGCCCAGCCGAGAAGATAACGGTGAGGCCGTGACATTCAGGCATGGTTTGGACAATTCCATGATTTGCTGGGTGTTGGGCAAGAACCCGACACCCAGTCCCATCAAAGCCAGAAGCACAAGCTGCTTTTTTTCCAACAGATCATTTGCCGAGGTAAAAGGGATGCCCATGGCCGCGAGCAGATCTCCGGCGTTACAAAAGGTGTTCAATTTACCTTGAAAATCATAGGGCATCGCAAAACCATGCGTTCCAAACAAGCTTCCCAGCACAGAGAATGCAGTTTCCATATTTTCGGCACGGAAAAAAACCCACGCTATACTCACGGTCAGAAAAGTAACCAGACAGGCAAAACGATCGTACGTCCGGCCCCCCCGGAGCAATGACCATCTCTTTGCCAGAGACGCATGCCAGCCATGCCAGATATTGTTGATCACCAGGAATGCTCCATGCGCGCCACCCCAGACCACAAAGGCCCAGCCCGCCCCATGCCAGGCCCCGGCAAGCAACATGGTCGCCATGAGGTTCAGATCTTTCCGGATGCTCCCCTGGCGGTTTCCCCCCAAGGGGATGTAGATATATCGTTTTAAAAAATTTGACAGGGAGATATGCCAGCACCGCCAAAATTCGGTAATGCTTCGTGACTTGTAGGGGGAATTAAAATTTTCCGGCAAAACAAAGCCGAACATCCGCGCAAGGCCTATCGCCATGTCGCTGTACCCTGAAAAATCAAAATAGATTTGAAAGGAGTACGCCAAAACCCCGCCCCAGGCCTCAAAAAAAGAACAGTGAACCCCGCTGAAGGCCGCACCAAACAATGGATTAGCGTAACGCGCGGCCTGCTCGGCGACAATAACCTTTTTAAAAAGCCCCAAACTAAAGATGGTAACACCAACAGCGAGATTTTCAGGACGAAAGCGGCAAATATCCGGATGCCTGAGTTGAGGAAACATCTCGCCGTAGGTGACAATGGGACCGGCCGTAAGCTTGGGAAAAAATGAAACGAAGAGCAGATAGTCAAGAAAGCTGTGCACCTCTGTCTTGCCCTGAGCGGAATCAACGAGATATGCAATTTGCTGAAAGGTGAAAAAAGAGACGGCCAGCGGCAGCAGGACCTGCAGCGAGGAAAAACCGGGAGTCCAGAAAGAGGAGATACTCTCAATAAAAAAATTTGCGTACTTGCAATATCCCAGCAGGAGGAGGTTTCCCCCCACCCCCAGGCGGAGGAGCATCTTGGGCGAAAATGGGCCTGCGCTCTTTTTCGCAAGCCGTTGCCCCATGAAAAAATTGAAGGCGACTGACCCCAGTAAAACAAAGGGATAGGCTACATTCCATGCCCCATAAAACAAGAGCGAACAGCCAACCAGCCAACCAAAGGCCAAACGCGAACCACCGCTCCGGCCCAAGACAAAATAGCCCAGCAAGCATGCAGGCAAAAAGAATAGAATAAACCCGTAGGAATTGAAAAGCATTGCCTTAGAGCACCCTCTGGAGCGGTCTTAACTCAATCCAAGGCATAGACATCCCTCCACGATTCCGTTTCTCTCCAGCAGGGTTGCTCTTCTTTCTTAAAAAGAAAATCATTAATGACAAGCCAGTCCATCTCAGTCCGCATAAAACAACGGTAAGCATCCGCCGGGGTGCAGACAATCGGCTCCCCCCGGACATTAAAACTTGTATTCACCACAAGTCCGTAGCCGGTTTTTTCCTTAAAGGCGTTAATAAGGCCCCAGTAGCGTGGGTTGGTCTCCTTATGCACCGTCTGAATTCTTGCCGTATAATCAACATGGGTCACCGCCGGGATATCGGAACGGGGGTGGTACAGCCGCGCATACATTTCCATACCATCGTACCCGTCGGGAAGAGGCTTGCATCGTTGGTTCTTTACCGCGTCGATGAGCAACATATAAGGGGAGGTCCCCTGCAGATCGAAATAATCCTGAACATCCTCGGCTAACACCGAGGGGGCGAAAGGACGAAAGCCTTCCCTGTATTTGATCTTCAGATTTAATTTTTTTTGCATCTCCGGATGCCGAGGATCTCCTAGAATACTTCGATTACCTAGAGCCCGGGGCCCATATTCCATCCTCCCCTGAAACCAGCCCACGATCTGCCCCTCGGCCAAAAGCCCAGCCACCTTGGCATAGAGCATTTGCTCCTCCTCAAGATGACGGGAAACAGCCTGGTATTTCCGGCACATTCGGGCAATTTCTCTGTTGCTGAACTCCGGCCCGAGGTACGTGCCGCGCATGGCGTCAGCATCGTGCCCCGGAAGGACGCGGGACTGTTGAGCCCAGATATATTGGGCCGCATAGGCTGCACCAAGAGCCCCGCCGGCATCACCGGCAGCAGGCTGAATCCAGATTGCATCAAAAATCCCCGACCGCTGCAGCTTGCCATTGGCCACACAGTTCAAGGCTACCCCGCCGGCCATCACCAGATTTTTACAGCCGCTAATCTCTCGGGCGGTCCGCGCCAGACGCAGAACCACCTCCTCGGTGACCTGCTGCACCGCCAGAGCCATGTCCATATATTCCTGACCCAGCTCGCTTTCCGGCTCCCTTTTGGGGATACCAAAGAGAGCATGCCAGCGATCATCCCTGCACATCTTCAGCCCGGTGGCATAATCAAAATAAGCCATATTCAGCAAAAGAGAGCCGTCTGCCCGAAGATCCACGAGTTCCGCGAAAATAAGTTCTTTCAGACGGGAGACGCGCTCCCCCGTCTCGTTCCCATAGGGGGCAAGCCCCATGAGCTTGTACTCGCCGCTGTTGACCTTAAATCCGCAGTAATAGGTGAAAGCAGAGTAAAGCAAGCCCACGGAGTGCGGGAAATCAAGCTCCCGCAGCATGGAGATTTCATGGCCGCTTCCCTTGCCGATGGTAGTGGTCGCCCATTCGCCGACGCCATCGATGGTCAAGATAGCCGCATCCTGAAAGGGCGAAGGATAAAAAGCACTGGCCGCGTGGGAAAGATGGTGCTCAGGAAAAAGGAGCTGTGGCCGGACAGACAGTTTTTTGCCGTTGATCTCCTCCAAAGCATCCCACACCATCTTCCGCATGAACAATTTTTCCTTGATCCATACCGGCATGGCCGAGAGAAAGCTCTTCAGACCGCGAGGAGCAAAGGCATGGTAGGTTTCAAGAAGCCTTTCAAACTTCAGGTAGGGTTTGTCATAAAAGGCGATGACGGTAATGTCTTCCAGCTGAAGACCAGCTTCCTCGAGAACATAACGGACAGCGTTTACCGGAAAAGCGGCATCATGCTTTTTCCGACTAAAGCGCTCCTCCTGAGCAGCGGCGATTATTTCCCCGTCAATCAGAAGCGCGGCTGCGCTATCATGATAAAAGGCTGAGATTCCTAAAACAGCTTTCATCGCGGCGCGCTAGAAGAGGGTATAAATAAAGGGGGCGATGGCCGAGCCACTCGTCAAAACGATCAAAACACCGAACAAAAGCAGGGTGAGGATGATCGGCAGCAACCAAAACTTTTTACGTTCTTTCAAAAAACCCCACAGATCTGTTAAAAAATCCATCACAACTCTCCTGATAATCAATAAGGCTTTTCAAGGTCGCCCTTGGCAAAGGTATGATCCCGGTCTTTAAACACCGATTGCGTTCCTTTTTTCCAGCTCTGCATCAACATGGGGTCTGCGCCGAAAACCCGCCGTAGAAGGCCGATTGGCGTTGCCACAACAAAAAAGATCACCCCCAGCAAAACCTTGGACATGACGCTACCCAACAGGTAGGAAAAACCAAACCACATTCTGGCGATAGGGGCGAGAATCCCTGGACAAGTCATGGTCACTACCAAGACCACGATGGCGGGCAGCAACAAAAAATCATATTGAGCAAAATGCATTAAGAGCAAGCAGATAAGTATAATGGCAAGACCGGTATCCTTTGCCTGCTCTTTTGAATTATCCTGCAACATTCCACCTCTCTTCGCAGTTTTCACAATTCTTGGCGCTGGGACTCTTCTTGCCTGCCGGCAAGCTCCTTACGCATCTCCCCAAAGAGCATCTGGGCGGCAAACTCATGCCCTGCGGCAGACCAATGATCATCGAACAAGAAATAATATTTCTTGCCATCAGGAATAAGCCGCACCGAAGATTCAAAATCGAGGAAGTGCGCCTTGTGATTCATCTTGCTAAAATTGGCAAGAACCCACCGCAGGTTCCGCTCATCATCCTTACGATACAAAATTGATTTATCCGAGGTTGGCAGGAGATAGAGCGTGCCATCCACCTGCTGTGCCAGCCGCTTCAAACAGTAGGTCAAAAAACGCGCCTCCGGCAGATCGGGCGGAGTGGGCCTTTCCGTCATGGGCGGAGGAAAATCATAGCCTTGCGGCGGGGAGTCAATGTGCAACGAGGCGCGAATTCTTTTACTGATAACCGGGCGCACGAATCTGGCATAAAAGGCATGGAGATAGGACCCCTTGCGGAATTTCTCCCAAGTCCAATAGCCCGGTTGATTTCTCTCCCGCATGGTCGCAAAGGCTTCTGCCTCTCCCGGCGGAGGCTGATATTCGATGGTGTAGTCACCCTGCGCATCCTCGCTGGTCATACTTTCCGTGTCATTTGGACAGAAGATGTACACAACCGCCTCGGGTTTCAGCATCGCCTTGAAAATTTCAAAGCTGCGCACGATCTCCTTCACGGAATATCCCGACTGGGCGAGGTTGATCACCTGAAAGCGCGGATCAATTTTCTGCAGCGCCCCTTCAAGCCGCTTCCCCACACTCTCTTCAAACTGCACTCCCCAACCAAAGGCAAAGGAATCACCCAACACAACGATATTCCGCCGCCCGGGGGAGAGATCCCACTCCCCTCCCCGGAACCCCGCACTGTTTGTTTCCACGGTATAATCGAGCTTTCCCGGATAGTACAGCCGCACATTCTGCAAGTTCTTATCAAGGGTATAATGCAACTCCGGATGAAATGCACCATAGAGATACTGCACCACAGGTCGTTTCACCTGATACACGGCCTCTTCTATGGAGAATACCTTGAGATACGGCAAAACAAGCTCCATGATTCCAAGGGCTACCCCCAAGGAAAAAACCACCAGCACGATATTGATCAGTAATGATTTTATTTTTTGCAATAGCATCAACCGATAAGCCCCCCGCAGAACTTGCACATCAAAAAAATAACTAAAAAAGCGATTGGTTTACGGACAGCCAGGAGATGCCTCAAAGACGCATTCCCCCAACCTTGAGGTCTCGGATTGCCACAAAAACAGCTCCCTCCTCCGGCACGCCAGCCAAGAACCCGTATACCATAAGTTCACTGATTTATGAACCTATTATCACGACACCCCTTTCGCCGAATTACCCCCCTGTTGGGCTGCAATCATGCTTCGGACTTCATCCTGGGTCAGCTCATCCAAACAGCGGCTCTTCTCGCTATTATCACATCCTTTTTGTCGACACGGTACACAGTCCATCTTTTTCTGCACGATACGATGCGGCCCTCCCTTCGGCGCCCAAGACTCCGGCGACGAGGGCCCGAATATCCCAAGCGTTACGGTTCCCACCGCTGCGGCGATATGCAGGCCGGCGCTGTCGACGCCTACGAAAAAGTGACATTTCTGCAGCAACGCCGCATAGGTGGCAAGCGAGGTCTTGCCTGCAAGATTATAGCAACCCGCGCCACAACGTCGGACAATTTCCTCGGCCCGCTCCCTTTCCACGGCAGAACCGGTGACAAGCACCGCCACCCCGTATTCCGCCACCAGCCAGCGAATGAGAGAGATATATTTCTCCTCGCCCCACTCCTTATAGTGCCAGAGGGAAAAGGGCTGTACGGCAACGAGTTTTTTCTCCTGCGAAACCCCGGCTTCTTCAAGAAGCCCCCTGATTGCTTCCTGCTTAGTCGCCGCAACAGCAAGCTCCGGACTTCGCTGATTGGTTGTAATCCCAAACGCTTCGAGCAGCGCAAGCAAATAATCGATCACATGCTGGTCGGGGGTGTAATCATGGTGCACCAGCGAGGTAAAGAGGCGATTCCGCCACAACTTGCCGTCCGCGGCATAAAACCCGATTCTTTGCGATGCCCCCGATAAAAATGCCAGGATGGCACTGCGCGTTCCGCTTCGCAGATCAATGGCCAAATCGCAATGGGAGCTCCGCAGGGTTCGGAAAAAATCAACTTGGAATCGTAGGGCATCCCACCGCGACCGAGATCGCTTTGTCACCGCCACAACCTGATCAAGCCAGGAGCAATCCTCCAGCAATTCAGCCGCCTTATCCCATACTGCCATGACAATCCGGGCCTGCGGGTAGGTATCCCGCAAGGCTCTGGCACATGGAAGAGTCAGGACAACATCGCCGATATCGCCCAGCTGAATAAGCAGAATACTGCGCGGTGAACCTGGGATTGTTTTTTTACCTGTTATCAAGGGCGGGTTCACAAATGGCATCAGGGGCAACCCCGTAGATGCCAGGCAAGGAGTTGCAGATAAAGCCCCAACCTCCCCCGGATCCCCGCATGCAACCCCAGAGTCACGATCAGGCCCAGGCTGTTCAAGAGGACATTGATCACCAGACGCACCACCAGCAGCACGCCATGTAGCGGCCAGAGTTGCGGGAACCACTTGCGGAAATATTGATACCGCGACCGATAAAACATGATCCTGGCCCGAACATTATGCCCGGCGCTCTGGCCTTGCAGATGGTAGATGCGGGCTTCAGGGATAAAACAGGACTTCCAACCGGCCCGGTGCATGGCAAAGGCCCAATCCGTTTCTTCCATGAAGAAGAAGTACCGCTCATCCAGCAGCCCAACCGCATCCATAGCCTCTTTCCGCACCATCAGACAGGCACCGATACAAGATTCCACCGGGATCGGTGCCGCATACTCCCGCCGTTTACTGGGAAACCTTTTCGGCATCAAGGTCCGAAGCAGGGTTTCGTTGGCAAGCAGGGTCAAGAGGGAGGGGAAATTAGCCATGGAATTCTGCTTCGTGCCGTCCGCATTGAGCAACTGACCGCAGGCCATGGCCACATCGTCATGCCCTTCCATATAGCGAAACAGCCGGGCGATCGCCCCTTCGGTTACAATGGCATCGGTGTTGAGCAGGAGCGCATACTTTCCCTGCATAACCCGCAAGGCCTTGTTGTTGGCTGCGGCAAAGCCCAGATTTTCTTCATTCTGGATGACTCTGACCTGCGGATACTGTGCCCGCACCGCCTCAACGCTGCCATCGCCTGAGGCGTTGTCCACAAGGAACACCTCAAAACGCAGCTCCTTGACCATGGCATAGACCGAGGCCAGGCAATTCAGGAGCAACACCCGGGTGTTCCAGTTAACGATGACGATTGAGATGTCCATTCGATCACCCACTGCCCTTGAGCACATCCAGCGCCGCCTGCACAACTTGGTCCACGGTAATCTGCGTCATACACTGATGCTCGCGGTCGCACTGCTTTTTCAGGCAAGGGCTGCAGGCAACTTCCGCCCGCAGGATTTTATGCCCCGAGCCGAAAGGCCCGGTCCGCCAGGGTGCCGTCGGCCCGAAGAGGGCGACCACCGGGGTACCCGCGGCGGCCGCGAGATGCATGGGGCCGGTATCGGTGGTAATGAGAAGGGCCACCCTTTCATAGAGCGCGGCCAATTCTTTCAAGGTTGTCTTCCCTGCCAGACTCACGGCTTTACCGGTCATGGCAGCCCGGATCCCCTCTATGGACTGCACGTCCTGCGGGCCGCCGCTGAAGACAACCGCCATGCCCCTGTTGAGCAGATGATCTGCAACCCGGGCGAACCGCTCATTGCGCCAATGTTTGGTTTCCCAGGTGGTCATGGGGTTGATCGCCACCAGAACCTTGGCCAAATCGACCCCCTCCGCCGCCAGCAATTGTCCGACCTTCTCCCGCTGTTCTTTGCCAACCGGCAGGTCAAAAACAACCTCACTGCTCTCAACCCCAATCGCCTTGAGAAGCATCAATTCCCGGATGGCCGCATGCTGGTCCATGTTCACCGGCGGGATGGGCTCATTGAGAAAAAGGTAGCTGCCTTCGGCATGTTCCATTCCCTTACCGAATCCGACCTTTCTTTTGGCCCGGGCCAAGCCGACAAAGATCCCGCTTTTCAGTAGCCCTTGAAAATCGAGGAGCAAGTCGTACTCCGTACTCCGCAGCTCTTTGACAAAATCACTGACCCCCCCCCAGGCTGCCAGCACCTTGCCCTGCTTCAAGTCCCGGATCCAGGCCTTGCGTCGGGAAACCAGCACGGTATCAAGGGCCACATGGCCGATGACCAGATCGGCCGCCGCCTCTTCCACCAGCCAATCGATCCGCGCCTCCGGATATTTGCGGCGCAAGGCATTCAGGGCGGGCAAGGTATGGATAACGTCGCCGATGGCGCTGGTTTTAACGATGAGAATATTCACGGAACCCGGTTCAGGACAGCGTGTCTTTTTCTTTTTGCCTCTGCAGCTCACGCAGCTTGGCATACTTGAAAAATACGTTCATAAAATCGGAAACAGCCATGATAAAACCTTCACCCCGGTCGAGGAAACCGCCCCGGAGGACATAGCCGTGCAGAAAAGACCAGGCCGCCCGCAGCAGGGCCTTAACAACGGAAGCGCTTTTCCCTTGGGCAAAAAGCTCCTCAGCACCGGCGGAGGAATAGTGATTCACCTTGCTCAAGGTCTGCGCCAACCCTTTATTGGCGTAATGGATCAGCGGCTGACGCAACTCCCCAACCGGGCCATGCACCTCCAAGGACTCATGCACCGCCCGTTCGGACATCCGAGCGGAATCCTTGCGGAACAACCGGACAACCCGATCCGGCCACCAACCGGCATGCTTCAGCCACCGGCCGCAAAAATAGTTCTTCCGGGGAAAACTGTAGGCGACACTTGAACCCGCAGCCAACACCTCCCCAATCTCCACCTGGGCCTCCGGGCTGACCCGCTCATCGGCATCCAGCACCAGCACCCAGTCGTGGCGGCAACGGTCAATGGCCAACTGCTTTTGGCGGCCAAACCCCTGCCAAGGCTCGACATGCACCACCGCGCCAAATTCGCGGGCGATCTCCACGGTCCTGTCCGTGCTGTCCGAATCCACCACCACCACCTCTGCGGCAAAGGCAACGCTGGCCAGACACTCGGCCAAACGATCCTCCTCATCCTTGGTGATGATGGCCACGGATAGTGGCAGTTTTTCAGTACTCATACTGTTTTTTCAACCAATCCCGGTAGCTGCCGTTCATCACCCCCCGCCACCAGGCCTCGTTGGCCAGGTACCAGTCAATGGTCTTTCGGATCCCGGTTTCAAAGGATTCCTGGGGCGCATATCCCAGCTCGCTCCGGCTTTTCACGGCATCGATGGCATAGCGCCGATCATGGCCGGGCCGGTCTTTGACAAAGGTGATGAGGGATTCCGCCGTGTGCCCCAGGCAGACCGGAGAATGCGGAAAGCGCTGCCGCAGACTCTCGGAGGCGGCGATCCCCTCGTCCACCAGACTGCAGACCAGCCGGACGATCTCGATATTGCGCCACTCGTTGTTGCCCCCGATATTGTACACCTCGCCGACCCTGCCCTTGTGCAGGACCAGGTCGATGCCCCGGCAATGATCCTCCACATAGAGCCAATCGCGGATGTTCAGGCCATCGCCGTAGATGGGCAGCGGTTTGGCTTCCAGGATGTTGAGGATGATGAGCGGGATCAGCTTTTCCGGAAACTGGTAGGGGCCATAGTTGTTGGAACAGTTGCTGGTGGTAACCTCCAACCCGTAGGTGTGATGATACGCCCGCACCAGATGGTCCGAGGCCGCCTTGCTCGCCGAATAGGGCGAGTTGGGGGCATAGGCAGAGGTTTCCGTGAAGGGCGGTTCCTCCGAGGTGAGCGAGCCATAGACCTCATCGGTGGAAACGTGATGGAACCGGTGCGGTTGCCCGCCCCCATCCAGCCAGACCTTTTTCGCGGCCTTGAGCAGGCTGTGGGTGCCGACCACGTTGGTGGTCACGAAGGGGTCCGGACCGTGAATGGAGCGATCCACATGGGATTCGGCGGCAAAGTTGACCACGGTGTCAAGCCCTTCTTCTGCCAGCAGGGTCTCAACCAGGTCCTGATCCCCGATGTCGCCGTGGACAAAGCGGAAGTTCTCCTGTTCCAGACACCCGGCAAGACTGGCCATGTTCCCGGCATAGGTCAGGGCATCGAGTACCACCACCCGATCCTGGGGATAATGCGACAACCAGTAATGGACGAAATTGGCCCCGATAAAACCGGCCCCGCCGGTAACAAGAAGCTTATGCACCACGGTTCTCCTTATATTCAAGCAACATCTGCCGCAGGGCAACCCGCCAGTGAGACGGTGTTATCCCCAGAGCTGCCCAGGTCTCGCTCTTGTCCAACACACTGTAGGCTGGCCGCCTGGCCGGGGTCGGATACTCTGCAGTAGTAATGGGACGGATGGGAATCTCCCGGGCAAGCAGTCCGCAACCAAACCCCTCTTCCTGGATGGCCACGGCAAAATCATACCAGCTGGCCACCCCGGCATCGGTCCAGTGGTGGATGCCCTTTGGCTGCGCCCGACACATCTGCCAGAGAGCCTCGGCCAGACCACGACCCCAGGTCGGGGTCCCGACCTGATCCGCCACCACCCCGAGGCTTTCCCGCTCAGCCATGAGCCACAGCATGGTGGTGACAAAATTATTGCCAAAGACGGAATAGAGCCAGGCTGTGCGGACGATGGCCACTCCCTCAGGATAAGCGGCAAGCGCCAGTTGCTCCCCGGCCAGCTTGCTTGCCCCGTAAACGCCCAGGGGATTTGTCCGGTCCATGGGAAGATAGGGGCGGGATTGCTCTCCGTCAAAGACAAAATCCGTGGACACCTGCAAACAATAAGCGCCCACCGTGCGGGCCGCCTGGGCAAGGTTTGCCGCGCCCAGGCCGTTTACAGCAAAGGCGGCCTCCCGCTCGCTTTCCGCCCGGTCCACTGCGGTATAGGCAGCAGCATTGATGACCACCTGGGGCTGAAATCCGTTCACCCTGGCTGTCACCTCTTCCTGCTCCCGAAGATCCATCACAGAAGAGCCCAAAGCCTGCAGCTCCATATCGGCCGGTTTGCAATGCTGCAACTCCCTGCCCAGCTGGCCGCTACCGCCGACGAGCAATACCCTCATGGATACAACTCCGCCTCGGCCAGCGAGAGTCCGGCCAGATCCTTGGCCGAAAGCAAGGGCGCCTGGGCCAACAACGGCCAGACGATGCCGAGTTGGGGATCATCCCAGCGGATGCAGCACTCATGCTCCGGGGCATAGAGCTCTGTGCACTTGTAGACAAATTCAGCCTCGGGACTCAGCACGTAAAAGCCGTGCGCAAAACCCGGCGGCACCCAGAGCATCTTCTTGTTTTCCGCAGAAAGGATCTCTCCAACCCATCTGCCAAAGAAGGGGGAGCTTTTTCGCAGGTCAACGGCCACGTCAAACACCTCGCCGCTGATCACCCGCACCAGCTTGCCCTGGGGCTTTCTGATCTGATAATGCAGCCCGCGCAGGGTGCCCTGCACCGACATGCTGTGGTTGTCCTGGACAAAATCAAGATCCAAACCGGCGGCGGCGAATTTTTCAGCGTGCCAGGTCTCCATAAAGAAACCGCGACTATCCCCAAAAACCTGGGGCTCAATGAGCAACACCTCGGGAATCTCAGAGGGCAGAAACCTCATAATCCCTGATCCTCCTCGAGAATCTGCAGCAGATACTGGCCGTAGCCGTTCTTCCGCAGGGGTTCGGCTAGCCGCACCAGCTGCGCCCGATCAATATAGCCCATCCGGAAGGCGATCTCCTCGAGACAGGCGATCTTCAACCCCTGCCTGTCTTCCACGACTTTGATGAAGTTGGCCGCGTCCAGCAGAGAATTGTGGGTGCCGGTGTCAAGCCAGGCCGTGCCCCGCCCCAGGAGTTCGACCTGAAGCTGTCCCTTGGCGAGATACGCCTTATTAACATCGGTTATCTCAAGCTCCCCGCGGGCGGAAGGCTTAAGATTTCTGGCAATCTCAACTACTTGACTGTCATAGAAATAAAGACCTGTCACAGCATACCGGGATTTCGGTTTGGCCGGTTTCTCTTCAATATCAAGGACGGTCCGGTCTGGAGCAAAGGAGATCACCCCATAACGCTCCGGATCACGCACGTAGTAGCCGAAGACCATCCCGCCTTGAGGATCGGCCCCTTTATCCTGAATGGTCTGAGCCAGACCTGGTCCATAGAAGATGTTATCCCCGAGAATGAGACAGACCGGCGCGTTGCCGATAAATTTCTCCCCGATCACAAAGGCCTGGGCAATCCCCTCGGGCTTGGGCTGCACCGCATATTCCAGGCTGATGCCCCACTGGCTGCCATCGCCCAAGAGCTGCATGAACTGCCCCTGATCCTCCGGGGTGGTGATGAGCAAAACCTCCCGAATCCCCGCCAACATGAGGGTCGAAAGAGGATAATAGATCATGGGCTTATCGTAGACCGGGAGCAACTGCTTGCTCACCGAACGGGTCAACGGATATAACCGCGTGCCGGAGCCACCTGCCAGGATTATTCCTTTCACTTTCGCTCTTCTCCCAAACAAAGACCGCGTCCACGGAAAGGCTTGCTTTTCTTGGCGGGTCATTTTATCTTCAAACAGGATTTAGCCAGTACAATCCGACCACCTGAAAGGTCCGTTATCCTAGCCCATTTTGCAATAAATAGAAAGTGTTTAGATAGTCCAGACGCCTGTGTTGTTTGCCGCAAAAACAACCCCATCTGCCGCCTTTTACCATCAGCCGGAGCCCTGCCATGATCAGCCCAGAACTGCTTGATATCCTTGCCTGCCCCAAATGCAAAGGCGAGGTGAAGCTCACCGAAAAAAAAGACGGTCTGGTTTGCGAGAGCTGCCGGCTTCTCTACGAGATCCGTGAAGACATCCCCATCATGCTCATCGACGAGGCCAAAAAACTGGATGACTGATTCACGCCGACGGGTGAAAAAATGACCTACCAGCACATCACCTCGCGCTGTTTTATCAATTTCCCCTTTCGCCGGCTCCAGCAGGAGATGGATCTTGTTCTCGCCCACCGCTTTCAGCCGGAAATCAGCCTGGAAGGCGATACGCTGTACACCGCCACCGCTGCCGAATTCCGGGAGGTTGCCGAGACCCTGGCACAAGCCGGGCTTGGCTGCACCTTGCACGCCCCTTTTTTCGATCTCGCCCCGGGCGCTCTGGATGAGCATATCCTGGCCGCCACCCGCAACAAACTGGGCAAGGGTTTTGACCTCATCGAACTGTTTCAGCCGGCCGCGGTGGTCTGCCACCTGAACTACGAAGCGAACAAGCACGGCTACAAGGAATCGGCCTGGTTCAGTGCCGCTCTGGCAACCTGGCAGGAATTGCTGGCAAAAGCCGCTCTCCACCAAGTACCCCTGATGCTGGAAAACACCTATGAAACTGGGCCGGAGCAGCACGTAAAAATGCTCACCGCCCTGAACTCGCCTCTGGCGAGGTTCTGCCTGGATGTAGGTCACGTTGCCTCCTTTGCCAAAAACACCTGGCAGGACTGGCTGCCTGCCCTTGCCCCCTGGCTCGGCCATATCCATCTCCACGATAATAACGGCGATCGCGACGCCCACCTTGCACCGGGTCGGGGCAGCTTTGATTTTTCCGGCCTGTTCGGCTATCTTAAGGAACAGCACCTGCACCCCTTGGTCACCTTGGAACCCCACACCGAAGATGACCTGTGGGCAAGCCTGGACGCCCTGGACCGGATGCGCTTTTTTAGTACGGAATAGTTTGATCACTGTGAATTAAACCGTTGCTCTTCCTCTTGCCGTTATTCTTTGCACCTTTGCCTGAACCTTTTAAAACTATTTGGAACTAACCCATGCCGGAAGCCCCGCCAGCCAATTTCGTCCACCTCCATGTCCACACCCAATACAGCCTGCTCGACGGCGCCATCCGAGTCGGCGACCTGCTGGCCAAGTGCAAGGAATACAGGATGGACTCCGTGGCCATCACCGATCACGGCTCCATGTTCGGGGCCCTGGAATTTTACGTGCAGGCCAAAAAGGCAGGGATCAAGCCCATCATCGGCTGCGAGTTCTATGTCTCTCCCAGCCACCGTTTCGACAAATCGGCAAAAAGCGCCGGCAAGGCCGCCTTCCATCTCGTCCTCCTGGCCATGAACAACACCGGCTACCAGAACCTGCTCAAGCTGGCCAGCCTGGCCCAGCTGGAAGGGTTCCACTATAAGCCGCGTATCGACCTGGAAGCATTGGCCGCCCATGCCGAGGGGCTCATCGCCCTCACCGCCTGCCTGCACGGCGGCATTCCCCAGCGCATCACCGCCGGCGACATGGAGGGTGCCCGGGAAGAGGCGCGCCAGCTCATGGCCCTGTTCGGCGACCGCCTGTATCTCGAGATGCAGGAGAACAATATCCCCGAACAGGCAGTGGTCAATCAGGGGCTCAAGGCGCTCTCCAAAGAGCTGGGCATCCCGCTGGTCGCCACCAACGACTGCCATTACCTCAACCGGAATGAAGCCCAGGCCCACGAGGTGCTACTCTGCATCCAGACCGGCAAAACCATGCACGATGCCAACCGGTTCCGCTTTTCCACCGACGAACTCTTCTTCAAATCACCCGAGGAGATGAAAAAAGCCTTTGCCCATTCGCCCGAATCCATCGCCGAAACCGTCCGCTTGGCAGAGCGCTGCAATGTCGAGCTGAGCTTCGGCGAATCACACTTCCCGATCTTCCCGGTGCCCGAGGGCGAAACCCTTGACTCCCTGTTCGAGAAAGCCGCCCTGGCCGGGCTTGAGGATCGTTTTGGTGACATGCGGGAGATCGATCAGCTCACCCCGGAGATTGAAAAAACCTACCGGGAGCGGCTGGCCCACGAGATCGACGTCATCATCAAGATGGGCTTTCCCGGCTATTTTCTCATTGTCGCCGATTTTATCAACTGGGCCAAGGACCATGAGATCCCGGTAGGCCCGGGCCGCGGCTCCGGCGCCGGCAGTCTTGCCGCCTACTCCATGCGGATCACAGACATCGACCCTATTCCATACGGGTTGATCTTCGAGCGGTTTCTCAACATCGAGCGCAAGTCCATGCCCGACTTTGACGTGGATTTCTGCCAGGAGCGCCGCGGCGAGGTCATCGAATACGTGCAGCAACGCTACGGCGGCGAGGCGCATGTCGCCCAGATCGTCACCTACGGCTCCATGAAGGCCCGCGCCGTTATCCGCGACGTGGGCCGCGCTCTTGGCGTTGCCTATGGCGATGTGGACCGCATCGCCAAACTGATCCCGGAAGAGCTCAAGATCACGATCAAGAAGGCGATCGATGCCGAGCCCCGCCTCCAGGAGCTGATGAAACGCGACCCCCAGGTAGAGGAGCTCCTGCACATCGCCCAGACCCTGGAGGGGCTCAACCGCCACACCTCCATCCATGCCGCCGGGGTCGTGATCTCGCCCAGGCCCATGGTGGAATACCTGCCGGTCTGCAAGGGCCCCAAGGGCGAGGTCCTCACCCAGTACGACATGATCCACACCGAGATGACCGGGTTGATCAAGTTCGATTTCTTGGGCCTTAAGACCCTCACCGTTATCGACCGGGCCCTCAAGCTAATCGCCGCGGATATCGGCCATAAGCCCGACATCAACCGCATCCCCCTGGACGACACCAAGACCTACGACCTGCTGACCAAGGGCGATGCCTTGGGGGTTTTCCAGCTGGAAAGCTCCGGCATGCGCGGGCTGCTGATGAAAATGAAACCCGAGGTCTTCTCCGACCTCATCGCCCTGGTGGCCCTCTACCGCCCGGGGCCGCTGGAATCCGGCATGGTGGATCAGTTCGTCGACACCAAGCACGGCAGAATGCAGGCCATCTACCCGCTGCCCCAACTGGAGCCTATCCTCAAGGAGACCTACGGGGTCATCGTCTACCAGGAACAGGTCATGAAGATCGCCAACGTTCTGGCCGGCTACTCCCTGGGCGATGCCGACAACCTCCGGCGGGCCATGGGCAAGAAAAAAGAAGAGGTCATGGCCGCTGAGAAGGAAAAATTCATGGCTGGGGCCAAGAAGAACTCCATCCCCGCCGACAAGGCCGAATATGTTTTCGACCTGATGGCCAAGTTCGCCGGCTACGGCTTCAACAAGAGCCACAGCGCGGCCTACGCCCTGATCGCCTACCAGACCGCCTGGCTGAAAGCGCATTATCCCGCCCAGTTCATGGCCGCCCTGCTTTCCTGCGACGTGAGCAACACCGACAAGGTGGTGCGCTACATCATCGAATGCCGCGACCATGAGATCGAGGTACTCCCCCCGGACATCAACGAGTCGGACAAGGACTTTGCCGTGGTCAACGACCGCATCCGCTTCGGTCTGGCCGCGGTCAAGAACGTGGGCGGGCAAGCCCTGGACTCCATCATGGAGGTGCGGGCCGCGGACGGACCCTATGGCGGGCTGGAGGATTTTTGCGACCGGGTGGATTCGCGCAAGGTGAACCGGCGGGTCATTGAAAGCCTGATCAAGGCCGGGGCCTTCGATTCTTTGGGGGCCAAGCGCTCCCAGCTCTTCGCCATCCTGGATATTGCCATGGAACAGGCGCAATCCGCCCAACGGGACCGGTTAAGCGGCCAGATCTCACTCTTCTCGGCCATGCCCCAGGCTGAGGGAAACAAGGCCAACACCATCGATTTGCCCGACATCGCGGAATGGAGCGAAAAAGAACGGCTCGCCTTTGAAAAAGAGACCGTGGGTTTTTATCTCACCGGCCATCCCCTGGACAATTTTTACAAGGAGATCATGGCCGTGGCCGACACTGAACTCACCAATCTTGGCGACTGGGGCGACAACCAGCCGGTGCGGGTGGGCGGCTTGGTCCGGGAATACAAGGATCACCGCAGCAAAAAAGGCGACCGCATGGCCTTCATCGTTTTAGAAGACAGGGCCGGAGCCGTCGAGGTGGTGGTTTTCCCCGATGCCTTTGCCAAATGCGGCCATCTCCTCACCACCGATGAGCCGCTCATCATCCTGGGCACGGTCAAACAAGAAGAACAGGGGGCCAAGATCATCGCCGAATCGGTGGACAGCCTGTCCGAGGCCCGGAGCAAATACACCAACGGAGCCCGCATCCTACTCAAGTCCGATCAGGTGAGCAGGCAGAAGCTGGAAAGCCTGAAAAACAAGGTGCGCGAGTTCCACGGCACCTGCCCGGTTTCCCTGACCCTCAATTTTGCCGGGCGGGGCGAGGTGGATATCGAGCCGCCCTCGGATTTTACCGTGAGGCCTTGCAAGGAATTCGATACTGCGGTGGAAGGATTGCTGGGGTATAGCGCGGTGATGTACCTGAAAACCAAGGCGGAGATCCAGCCACGGAACGGGGGCAAGGGCGGACGCTGGCGGCAGAATGGGACGAGTTGAGATGACGGAACCAGCAATTGTCCTGTTGAACCGGACAAAGAATCAGCCAGAGATCGTTTCATCTTTGTTTCTGTGGATGGACAAAAAACATGGATGACCGGAGCATGAATCCGCAACCACTGAATATGCCCTACACCGCGGACCAGATTCTGGCGGGCGTCAGCCACGGCGTCTATGTCACGGACCTGGAGCGACGGATCGTCTACTGGAACGAAGCCGCGGAAAAGATCACCGGCTGGCGGGCTGCGGAAGTGCTGGGCAGATCGTGCAAGGACAACATCCTCCGCCACACGGACAAGGAAGGAAGGGAGCTGTGCGGCAAGGAATCCTGCCCCCTGTACCGGGCCATGGTCACCGGCAGCGGCTCGATTGCCCCTTCCCTGGTGTTCGCCCGCAAAAGGGAGGGTGGACGATTGCCGGTGCAGGTGAGCGTTTCGCCCATCTTCAACGGGCTGGGCACGGTCATCGGCGGGGTGGAGGTCTTTCAGGATCTTTCCCACCGGATGCGCGACCTGGAAAGGGCTCGGCAAATCCAAGCCCTTTCCATGACCATGCCGGCCAACGACGATCCGCGCTTGCGCTGGGCCTTCCATTATGCGCCCCACGACATCGTGGGCGGTGATTACTCCTCGGTGGAACGGCTTGACCGGGACCGCTATGCCTTCCTGATCGCCGATGTCATGGGGCACGGGGTGGCGGCGGCCCTGTATGCCATGCACCTGCATTCCCTGTGGGAAAGCAACCGCGGATTGCTGGAACAGCCCGCCATATTCATGGCCGCCCTGAACCGCAACCTCTGCCAGCTAGTCCGGGACGGAGAGTCCTTTGCCACCTGCCTGTTCGGCCTCATCGATCTGGAGACAAGGACCGTGGCCCTCTGCGGCGCGGGCAGCCCTCCCCTTTTGCTGGCGCGGGAAAAAGAAATACGGCAGATCAAGACGACCGGCCTGCCGCTGGGCATGATGCCGGACACCGAATACGAAGCGAGCCGCATCTCCTTTTGCCCCGGCGACGGCCTGCTCTTTTTCACCGACGGCGCCATCGAAATCGCCGACTCCCGCGGCACCATGCTCGGCAGCGACGGCCTGGCAAACCTGGTGCATGCGCACGGTTTCCCGGACAGCGAAGAAAAAATGCTCCAGCTTGCCGAAAAGATACTGCTCTTTTCAAACGGAATCCGCCTCCCGGACGATCTGACCATGCTGGGTGTCCGGTTTCCCACCGAGCCATGACCCTCCTTCCCTGCGACACTCTCCTTCAGGTAACGCCATGACTCCGCCACAGGAATCGCCCTCCGCCTCGCCCCTCCTCTCCCGGGAGCATTCAATCCGCACGGCGGACAGCGGAGCTATCGATTGTTTTGTCGCCGAGGTCTTTGCCGCGATGGAACCCGCTCTCAAAAAACAGGGCTTCGTCAATCCGGAATTCCGCATCACCATGGCCTTGCACGAGGCCGTAGTCAATGCTTGGCAACACGGCAACCGAAAAGACCCGAACAAGACCGTTACTGTCCGCTGGCGCATCAACGAGGATATTGTCCTTGAGGTGATGGATGAGGGGGGGGGATTCGATTTTCGAGCACCCTGCGATCCGCGGGCCGAAAAAAATGTCGGCAAACTCTGCGGACGGGGCATCGCCATCATCAAATATCTGACAGACCAGGTCTCCTGGCGGGATCAAGGGCGCCATCTGATTGTCTCCTTCGGCAGAAATCCCCGTCACTAAGGAAAGTCACCCGACAGACCCATAATATTTTCATGATACTATCAAAAGAATTATCCGAAAAAGTGTTTACACTATTCTCCTTTTCCATGCGGTCATCAGGTTTGTTCACCGTTTCTCCCTGAGAGCAAGGAAACGAGAAAGATAATCCTTCACAACTAGTGGAGTTTATGGTTCATTAGTTCTGTTGCGCTACATTCCCCATTTTTTTTTGCAACCCCCCTATTTTTCTTTGCTGGATCTCTCCCGCATCCCTGTCGCCAAGGCAGGCAGCCGGAACGGAGGAAATTGACCATGCCCATGAAATGCGACACCACGACACAGGGAGAGACGGTATGCTTCGCCTTGTCCGGGACCATCGACGAAGAAGGCGCCGCAGCCCTCAAGCAGCAGTTCAGCACCCTCCCGCACGCCCAGGTCAAGGAACTTATTATCGATCTAGCCGATGTCAGCCACATAGGCAGTTCCGGTATCGGCAAGCTGCTTCTGTTCTACAAAAACATGGCGGCCCACAAAGGCGTCATCCGCCTGGTCAGAGTGCCACAGCCCATCCATGACCTTTTCACCGAGCTGCGGCTGGACACCCTCTTTTCCATTAGTACCGGAAGATAACCCCCGGACACGGAAACAACACCCCTTCCCAACAGGAGCACGGCATGGGCTGGAACAAGCTGAGCGTCAACCAAAAAATCACCATCGGCTTCGGCTGCATTCTGGCGCTGTTTATTATCACCGGCGTGATAACCTACCTGGGCGTCAACCGCATCATCAACGGCGCCGGAGAGGTCATTGCCAGCACCAAACTGGACGGGATCCTGGCCCAGCGCGAGGTGGATCATCTGAACTGGGTCAACCAGCTCAACGCCCTGATCGTTGATGACCGTGTCACCACCCTGCAGGCGGAAACCGATGACCACAAATGCGGTTTCGGCACCTGGCTCTACGGCGAGGGCCGCAAACAGGCCGAGAAACAATTTCCGGCCCTGGCGCCGCTCCTGCTGAGCATTGAAAAACCGCACCACGACCTGCATCAGACCGCCATTGCCATCAAGGAACAGTTTCGTCCCGAGGACCGCACCCCAGCCAAGGGGATCTTTCTCACCCAAACCCTGCCGGCCCTGAGTGAGGTGCAACGGCTGCTGAAAGAAATTCGGACCACGGCCAAGAAAAACGTGCCCACCGACGAAGCCATGCTCACCGCCGCCACGGCCACCAAATACAGCGTTGCCGGCCTCACCGTCGTTTCGGTGGCCGTGGGCATGCTGCTCTCCTTCCTTACCGCTTCCGGTTTGAGCCGGCTACTTTCCCGCATCACCGATACCATCCGCGACAATTCCCACCAGGTGGCCGCCACCGCAGAAAAAATCTCCCTTACCAGCAACGCCCTGGCTGAGGATGCCTCGGAACAAGCTGCGGTGGCGGAAGAAACCGCAGCCTCCCTGGCCTCCATGACCGAAGGAAGCCGACAGACCGCGGAGCTGACCGCAGGCAGCGAAAAGCTGATGAATGAAAACATCGAGAAATCCGGCCAATCCCTCCGCGCCCTGGTGGATCTCACCCGCAACATGGGCTTGATCGAACAGGACAGCGACAAGATCGGCCATATCATCACCACCATCGGCAGCATCGCCTTTCAGACCAACCTGCTGGCCCTGAACGCAGCGGTGGAAGCGGCCAGGGCCGGCGAAGCCGGCGCCGGTTTCGCAGTGGTGGCCACCGAGGTCAAAAACCTGGCCATGCGCACGGCCACGGCGGCCAACGACACCCAGCATCTCCTGGAAGGCACCATGCAGCGCCTCAGCCAGAGCACCAGCGCCCTGAAAAGCGTGAACACCGACTTTGAGGGGATTATCGAGTCAGCCACCGGTATCGGCGACAAGAACACCGCCATCACCAAGGCCAGCCGCAGTCTGGCCGAACAGATCCGCCAGATGCAGGAAGCCACCAATTCCTTGAGCAGCGCCACCCAACGGGTCGCCGCCTCCTCCGAGGAATCGACCACCGCCTCGGAAGAGCTGTCCGCTCAGGCCGACGAACTGGAAGCGGTGGTCGACGAGCTGACCAAGGTGGTGATGGGAAGCAGGGCGGCTTAAGCGCATGTAGCAAGATTCTGTTTTCCGGCAGTCCGTGTCAAAAAGAAATGCCGAAGTCCATTAACTTTCCAGCATCCCAACCATCCTGCAGCATGGTGTTGCGCCCGTCATTGGGACATGTGACATCTCGAACAAAAACAAGACGCGCCCCCTTTAGGCTTGGCAAACCCTATACCCTCTCCACCTTTCGAGGAAAAGCAACCCAATGAGCACCGAAAAAACCCTGCATGACCGCAGCGAATCCAAATGTGAATTATGTAGTGTATCCGAAGGCTTGAGCGTGTATGCAGTTCCTCCGAGCTCAGATGGCGGTGCGGATCAGTGCGTGCTCCTCTGCCCGACCTGCCGGGGACAGATTGAAACTCCGGAGACGATCGACGTGCATCACTGGCGTTGCCTCAATGACAGCATGTGGAGTCAGGTGCCCCCGGTACAGGTGATGGCCTGGCGGATGCTCCATCGGCTGAGCGGTGAAGGGTGGGCGCAGGGATTGCTCGACATGCTTTATCTGGATGAAGCAACCCTGGCCTGGGCACAGGCTGCAGATGACGAAAAGAACCATGAACCGGGCGCCAAACATGTTGACAGCAACGGCGCAACCCTGACTGCCGGAGACTCGGTCACCCTGATCAAGGATTTGGATGTGAAAGGGGCAAACTTTACAGCCAAGCGCGGCACCCTCGTGCGCGGAATCTCGCTGATTGCGGAAAACCCCGAACATATCGAGGCCAGGGTGAACGGGCAGCGGATTATAATTCTGACCCAATTTGTCAAAAAAGCGGGGTGAGCAACTCTGCATTCGACAAAAATATGGGCGCGTCCCAGAGTTTTCCTCTGGTTTTTCCGTGTCACAAATGAGAAAAAATATTCATGAAGAAACAACTTGTCCTGATCGGCGGCGGCCATGCCCACATGACGACCCTGGCCAACCTGCATCTTTTTCTCGCCAAGGGCTACGACGCTACGGTGATCGGACCTTCACCCCATCATTACTATTCCGGGATGGGGCCGGGGATGCTGGCCAAGGTCTACCGGCCGGAAGAGATCCGTTTTAACACCCAACAGATGGTGGAAAAACAGGGCGCCACGTTTGTGCTCGGCAAGGCGGTCCGCATCGATGCCCGGGCCAAGGCCGTGCATCTTGCCGACGGTCAGGCTCTACCCTATGACGTGCTCTCCTGCAACGCCGGCAGCGCTGTGCCGCAGACCCTGCCTGGGATGGAAACGGCCAAGGAGCTCTTTTCGGTCAAGCCCATCGAAAGGCTGATGGAGGCCCAGGCGCACCTTCTTGCCCTGGCAGGCCAAAAACAGATCAGCGTCGCCATCATCGGCGGTGGCCCGTCGGCGGTGGAGGTGGCCGGCAACGTCTGGCGTCTGCTCCACGATGCCAAGGTCGCCCCGCCGCGGATCACGGTTTTTGCCGGCTCCAGACTCATGCCCAAGCAGCCGGATTCCATCCGGAGCCGGGCGCAGCGTTCGCTTGCCCGCCGCGGCATAGAAATAATCTCCCCTGCCCGGGTGCGGGAGATCAGGGATGGCCAAGTCGTCCTCGATTCCGGCTCCAGCCACGGGGCGGATCTGATCTTTCTCGCCCTGGGCATTAAGCCCTCCCCACTTTTTGCCGACTCAGAGCTGGCCATCGGCCCGGACGGCGGCCTCTTGGTAAACGAGTACCTGCAATGCCCGCAATACCCGGAGATCTTCGGCGGCGGCGACTGCATCCACTTTATGCCCCAGCCTCTGGACAAGGTCGGGGTCTATGCGGTCCGACAGAACCTGGTGCTCCTGCATAATCTCCTGGCGAGCCTGGAGGGGAAGCCGCTTGAAAAATTCGAGCCCGGCGGCGATTATCTCCTCATCTACAATCTGGGGGATGACACCGGCATCCTACGAAAACGGGGGCTGATCTTCGGCGGCCGCCTGGCTTTCTGGCTCAAGGATTACATCGACCGTCGCTTCATGCGAAAATTTCAAGCCGGCCAATGAGCAAGCATTGCCTGAAAAAACGCCACCACACGTTGGATTTCGGAGCGCCGGTTGCCCGGATACCATCTTCATATCCTCGTTATGAAAACATCAAGAGCAATACTCTTCATGCAAGCTCCCCGCTCAAACAACAGGGGGAAACAAAAAAAACGGAAAACCCATGACCCAACAGCTCACCCCAGCCAAACCCACCAAGCTGTCGGAACTGCCGGCCACCGCAATCTGCGGCAACGATATCTCCTCGTCGGTCCTCTACGTTTCCGCCCTGGCGATTATTGCCGCCGGCCAGTATGCCTGGATCACCCTTTTGATCGTGGCCGGGGTCCTCTACCTCTTCCGCAAGATTTACGGAGAGGTCGTCGGCGCTTTGCCTTTAAACGGCGGGGCCTACAACGCCTTGCTGAACACGACCAGCAAATCCATGGCCTCCCTGGCCGCCACCCTGACCCTGCTCTCCTATATGGCCACCGCGGTGATCTCCGCCTCCGAGGCCATGCATTATCTGCACGGAATCATCCCTGGTCTGCCGATCATCGGTGCCACGGTGCTCCTGCTCGCCATCTTCCTGGGCATCACCATCATGGGCATCGGCGAGTCTTCCATCGTCGCCCAGATCATCTTCCTGTTTCATCTTTTCTCCCTGATCTTTCTTTCCGGGGCGATCACCCTGTACCTGTTCCAAAACGGCATGGATGTTTTCTATGCCAACAATGCGCTGCCACTCCCGCAAGGCAGTATCACCATGGCCATCTTCTGGGGCTTTGCCGCCGCCATGCTGGGGATCTCCGGTTTTGAGAGTTCATCGAACTTCGTCGAGGAGCAACAGGACGGGGTCTTCCCCAAGACCCTGCGCAATATGTGGATCGTGGTGAGTATCTGCAATCCCCTGATGGCCTTTCTGGCCCTGGCAATCGTGCCGATCCCGGAAGTGAGTGCCCATGCGACAAATCTCCTCTCCCACATGGGCCAGATAACCGGCGGCGGCTGGCTGGCCACCATGGTTTCCATCGATGCGGTTGTTGTCTTGAGCGGTGCCGTGCTTACCGCCTATATTGGCGTCACCGGGTTGCTCGAGCGCATGACCCTGGACCGGATCCTGCCCCTCTATCTGCTAAAAAAGAACAAATGGGGCAGTTCCTATCGGATCAGCATTGTCTTCTTTCTTTTAAGCGTTTCCATCCTGCTGATCACCAACGGTGCGGTTTCGGCCCTGGCCGGCGTCTATACCATCTCCTTTCTTCTGGTCATGGGGCTCTTCGGGGTCGGCAACATTCTTCTCAAGGTGAAACGGGCCAAGCTGCCAAGGCCGGAAAGGGCTTCCTGGAGCGCCGTGTTGCTGGCGATTATCGCAGTACTTTGTGCTCTGTGGGGCAACATCCTGCAAGAGCCGCCTCCCGGCGAAAACTCCAACCTTTTCATTTTTGCCGAATATTTCGTCCCGGCCATGATTTTTGTCACCATCATGCTCAACCGCATCGCCCTGCTGGATAGCCTGATGCAGTTCATTGAATATCTTTTTGTTCCCATCCTCAAGCTGGTCACCAAAACCAACGAAGGCATCCAGCTCACCATCGACAAGATCCAGGACCAGGAATTCGTTTTTTTCACCAGGGGCGACAACCTCTCCAACCTGAACAAGGTCCTGCTCTATATCCAGGAAAATGAACATACCCGCAAGATCAAGATCGTTACCGTAAAGCCCAGTGCAGGCGAAGAGGTGTCCGAAAATCTTGCCTCGGATATCGAATTCCTAGATCGGGAATATCCAGAGATCAAGATAGAATATGTTTGCATCAATGGAGTTTTCGGACCGGGGCTGATCCAGGAACTGTCGAAAGAGTGGAACATTCCGGTCAACTTCATGTTCATCGGCTCTCCCGGCGATCACTTTCCCTACCGGGTTGCCGAACTTGGCGGAGTCAGGCTGATCATCTAGCCCCGCCTGCGCAAGCATTCCTCTTGTCAGACCAGGGGGTTGACGGCGCATTGCCCATTGGCGCAGGCGATTCCCCTTGTTGTAATTGACGGTCCCGCCATTTCTGTTTATTGTTATTACATGGCGCGAAAGAGTCTCGGGCGCCTGCGTCTGCTCCGCAAAAAGGGAGGACAACCTCCCCTCAATGGAGAGAAGACATGCCGGTTGACGACATTAACACTACCAATCCCGTCTTACCCGCAGCCTTGCAAGGTCGGACACAAACCTCCGTCCCCCTTGCCACCTCTCCGCTCAACCTCGTCAAGAATCCTGTTGCCGTAGCCACTACTGCGACCGAAAATCTGACCCCGGCCCAACAGACATCACTGCTGGGCAGTACGGCGGTGCAGACCTTGAACCTCGAACCGACTTCCCCAGCCGACCCCCTGCTAGCCACGGGGACGACTCCCGACCTCACAACGATTACTGAGTCGCCAGGATTGAGCCCGGCCCAACAAGCAGCCTTGGCGGTAAACGAAACGGTGCAAACCGCACTTGAGACCCAAAACCTGCCCCCCGCCCAACAGGCTGCCTTGGCGGCTAGCCAAGCAACGCAAACCCTCACCGCCCCTCTGAGCCAGGCAGAAGCTCCCATCACCACCGCGACCCCCGGGATTGCCGGACAAACTCCGGCCCCTGGCCCAGGGGAAACAACCGCGGGGACACCTCCCGGAGCTGCGACAACCGCAGTAACCCCAGCGAGCACTGCGGCCACGCCACCGGCGACTACCACCCCCACTACGGAATCAACAACTGCAGGCACTGGGCTGACAACCGCCCAACAGGCTGCAGCCCAAGCGATTCCGTATCAAAATGCCTTCGCGGTGTATGAGGTCAGAAATCCAACCCCTCCCCCAGCGGACCCTTTGCCGACACGAAAAGACCTCCATCCGCCGTTGCCCATCGGCAGGGTGCGGCCCGTTGACCCAATGGTGCTCAGACAGGAATGGGAAAAGAGAAAAAAGACCAAACGCAAAGAAACCGGACAGGCGGAAGAAACCGAATCTCGACCTCCGCTAGCGGAAAAAGCCATCCGGGATTTGGTACGGCAAGCCAATGAAGATTTGACCGCCAGCGGAGTGCCTCTACAATTGGTCCTTATCAAAAACGAGGAGGGGTTTGCCCTGGACATCTACGATTGTGCCGATGACGCAGTGTGCGAGGTGGAGCAAGAGGTACCGATTGATCTCAACAACCTGTTGACGGTGCTCGACAATCTTGAGCATGAAGCCGGGATTATCGTCAATATCAAAACCTGAGGGAAATGCGCCGACATGCGTCGGCAGTAATGTGTTGCCTCCTGTCCGGTTCAGGAATCAGCCGCATCCGACCCATTGAGGAAGGGGAAAAACTCCCGGTCCGCCTCAAGCATATGCCGCATCACCACCTCATAAACCAAAAACTGAAAAACATCCCCCATCGTAAGCGTGGAGGCCTTGAACCCCTCGCTCAACTCCATCCCCTTCGCCAGTAACTTGGTGTGCTCCTCGACATGGTGACTCCGGCCGGGGTACCCAATTTCCTCAAGGATACTTTCTTCATCACGAAAGTGCTGAGCGGCCTCGGCAAGCAGTCGGCTAATGATTGCGGAAATCTCCGGGGCGGGGCGAGTCAAAAGAACCGCATCGAGCAACTCGTTGGAGATACGCAAGAGGGTCTGGTGTTGCATGTCGAGCAGTTGGTTGCCGCAGCAGAAAGAATCTTGCCAGGCCAGGTGCACCAGATTGGCCTTGATTTCTTCCCCGACTTCGCGGGCAGCGACAAACTCCACCCGGTTGCGGCCGGAGGCTTTGGCCCGGTACAACAGCGCATCCACCTGAGCCAGGATATCCATGGCCGATCCATCGGCAGTGCACTCCACGGTCACCACCCCCAGACTGGCGGTAACACACGGTGCCACGCTCGACCCTGTATGGGGAATACCAAGAGCCATGATCCCCCGACGGATCTTCTCGGCGATGATCACCGCCCCGCGGCTCCCTGTTTCCGGCAAGATGCAGGAAAATTCTTCCCCGCCATAACGGGCCACCAGATCGGCGGGACGGGTTGCACAATCGCTCATCACCCGAGCAACCTCCTGCAGGCACTCGTCGCCGCTGATATGGCCGTAACAATCGTTGAACGCCTTGAATTGGTCGATGTCCAGCATGACCAACGACAGCTTCGCCCCCGAGCGCACATGCCTGGCATACTCCCTCGCCAGCACCTGATCAAAACGTCTCCGGTTGGCAACACCCGTCAAGCCATCCGTATTGCTCAGGGCCTCCAGCTTGCGGTTGGATCTTTCCAACGCCTGCTCCGCGCGCTTACGCGCGGTTATCTCCTGAAAACTTTCGACGCTTCCCACCACCTTGCCCTTGGCATCGAGAAGCGGCTTGGCGTTGATGATGAAATGCCGAGAGACCCCGTCCTTTTCCTTGACCGATTCGTAGGTGTAGGTGCCCGCCCCTTCCATGATCTTGGTAAGGGGACAATTTTCGGTACGACACGATTCCCCCGGCCGGTGGTCATAGCACCTGATCATTTTTTGCCCTTCAGAAAGAGGACCGAACGTTTCCCAATACGATTCATTGGCCATCAGAATAGTATGATTTTTATCGGTCACACTGGTCGGAACCGGGCTGTTGAAGGTGGCGTCAAAAAGCCGCTGTTTCCGCCCCAAAATAGTCCCGCCGATGAAAATGAAGATAAGACCGATGACCGCCACCGAGCCATAGCCGGCAATGAGAAAAAAGTAGGTGTGAGTGGGATAAGGCAAAGAGACACTGATCCCTCCCCGGATATCACCCTCCTTGTATCCCTGCCGGGCATGGCACTTGAGACACTCGGGCCCGGTAAGGAGAGGCGCCATGTAGCGAAACCAGGAAATGTTCCCTTCCTCGACAAACTCGCCCTGCTCCTTGACCCCCTGGGCGAAAGACTTGAGCCACCGCTCCTCCCACTCCGTCGCCTTATTCTCCGGCCTGATCGGCGTAAGACTGGTAATGTGGAACTGAATGCCGCTCGCACTCTTTTCCGCCAATTCCGCAATCTGCCTGGTCATATAAGAAGGATTGAGCTTGGTAAGCCTGAGACCGTTGTCGGCAATCAGGTCCCGGCCTTGCACCGGCAGATATGGGTTGGGTTGGGTTGTACTGGTGATGGGCACATAAACCCCGCCGTGAGAGGCATTCCACTGACGGCTGACCAAAACTTGCTGAAAAAAGGCATTGGCAGTGGTCAACGCGCGATGGTACTCCTCCCGCCGGGTATCAAGCGCAACCCAATAAGCAAAGCCGGCCAAAAGGAAAACCCAAATGACCATCGCACTCAAGGTCAGAAGCCCTTTGCCGTCTTTTCTCAAGAAGACTCCTTCTGATAACCGCCGCGCATTCAACCTGACAACTGGAGTTGCCTGTCAAATAAGGGAAGAATAATTACATCATCATAAAATAGCACGATACAGAAGTCTCGAAAAAAGAACTCGCCTCTCCGGAACAACCCCAAAATACCCTGCGCTAATCCGCGATGGATCAGAGGCAAAACAACACCGTACTCCCAGGGGCAACAAGCTTTTCCCACTCACAACCCCCGCATCGTCTCGCTCTCCGGTTCCACCGGCACATCGGTCACCACGGTAAAGGCATGGACAACCACCGGCGAAGGACAAAGGGACGTTTTTTAATTGTTTAATCTTGGCCAATTATGCTTCCAACCAATTCTGGTTCATTGCTGGATATGAGTTCTCGTATGTAACTGTAACTGGGGTCGGGCCAAGCTACTTGCTTGATATCTCAGCACAATCTTCCCAAGAATAGGTGTTTTCAACGCTTAATCCATGCTTTTCGCTGGCAAAATCATGGTGATAGAGGATTTGTATCAGCAATATTTTTTGTTTTTTTCTTAAGAAGGACAAAGGGACGTTGTTTAATTGTTTAATCTTGGTCAATTATGCTTCCAACCAATTCTGGTTCATTGCTGGATATGAGTTCTCCCCGTCGGACCGCATGGCTTACAGCAGAACGCTTAACACGAAGCACTTTGCCGACCTCGGTTCCGCTATGCCCCAAAAATCGCACCGCAATATAACAAAAGATATCCCGCGCAGCCTTCACCATCTCGTCCTGAGACCGTTGTTCTATACCCCTCTTTTCAAGGTCATAATATCGAGCAACCAGAGACCTCAGTTCGGGCAACAACATCCCGGCCATCAGTTTCTCATGTAACTCCTGCTCTTTTCGAAGGGCTCTGACAAATACGTCACTACCCAAAACACGTTCGTCGTACAGCCCAGCCTCAGGCACTGCTTGATTCTTAAGGCTTCTTCGCAATCCTCCCCCAACCAGTTCATCTCGTTTCCCCTGAGCAATACCGTCTTGCACAAAATCACGATACTTCTGCCGCCTTCTCTTCAGGTTTTCTCCAAAATGCGACAGAACCGGCTCAACTGCTTGCCCAGGAAGTTGTCTCTTGCCCATTATGACCGAATGACCGCACCAGGGATAATTGGTTAATTCATTGTAATCAGAAACCAATTTTGCCCTAAGAGGGTTGAGGTGGATATAACGAATCAATTCCAGCAGGTACGTTTCTTCTTCGCAAGCAATTGATTTATATCGATTCTGGAAAACATGACCTGATCTACGATGAAGCAAGTTGAAATTTATCGCATACCCGGTCAGCAAGCGACGCATGAACTGTTTTAATTCGATTCTGTTCGGACGAAGTAACAGATGGAAATGATTAGGTATCAGCGCCCAGGCAAAACAGTCGGTCTCAGTTTCCTCTAGCAATACCGATAAACGCCTGAGGAACACATCACGGTCATTATCATCAAGGAAAATCTTCCGCCGCTCAATCCCACGGACGATTACGTGTTGCAACAGGCCGGGTATGTCAAGTCGTGCTTTTCGTGGCATACCAATATCCTGACACAAGTAGACATTCAATTCAACAATTAAACAACGTCCCCTTTTCCGCCTCTTTTCCGCCTCGTATGACCCCGTAGCCGTAGCTCTCCCCAGATAGAGCAATATCAAGGCTGCAACGGCTCGATATTAACTGATTCAATCAAGTGACGAAACGTAGCCTTGAATCGTTCATGGGCGTCGGGGTCCTTGAGCGATTCAAGGTTAGCTCCAAGCCTAAACAAAAAAGTGTAACCAGTATCGCCTATGGGCAGCATCCAAAATTGATAGGGGCCGCTTGAAGCACCATCTGTAGATTGCGGTTCAAGGTTGAATTCAAGAACCGTCCAATCGTTTGTGCCAATACGTTGATGACTAACGCGGCCTTGTTGCTGGGAATTCTTTTTTAGCCACGCTAGATATTGGTCAACCGACCATTTACGCAACAACACCGTTAATCCGTGCTGAGTCGCGTACCAGGACTGATGGCACATTGTCTGCAACCCCGTCTCAATTTCTTTGTAACCAATGGGTTTGACAATGTCAGGAGTATCGCTCTCGTATCTCCCAGTTCTCCTGGCGCGCTCAATGCGCTCCCGCTGCGCTTTTTCTGAAGCCTGCAATTCCTCTTTGGTCGGAGTCCCATACACCGGGTTCATGACTTTAACGCTGCGAACGTAACGATCGAAATCTTTCCGATCAACTTTGCCATTTTTATCTACCGTTGCATAACTCTTATCCGACTGCCACCACACCTTGCCGCCTTCTTCATATATTGAACCAAGGCTGTCAAAAATTCTCAGCGGTACACCTTTAGGTTTTCCAAAGTAGCTTCCATATTCACATGTTCCGCCAAGGTTAATCCATTCATGACTAACCCGATATTTCCCAAAAAACGTAAAGCTATGCTTAATGTAGTAAGGATTCACGGGCATTGCTGGGTCTAATGCACCTGGCTTCAGTAGTTGCTCTTCACGCACCTTATCGGCCAGTTGTTCGGCCATGAAACCGCAACCGGTCAAACACCAAAACAGTCCCAGGCAACTCAACAACAATATATTCTTCTTCATCGTATACCTTATTCTGTTTGTTGTATGGGGTTGCCTTGGGCATCAACTTGTTGACCGCCTACATAGCGAATCAGCTTGGCATTACCATCCGGCGTCCCCTGCGGCCCGCCGGGCACCGGGAATTCCACCTGCGTGCTACCGAGAGCCCCGGTGCCAAGGCTGCTATGCATGCTGTTGTTGGTGTCAAGCACCTGCCACAAGTCCTTAAGGGTCCACACCCCTGAATTGCCGCCAGAAAGTGTGGATACCGATACCGGGTCGTTGCTGAAGTAACTGTAGGTAATATTTTTCCTTCCGACTTCCCCTGTTATTTTTACCGCCGCCTCCGTGTAACTCTGCGCATCGGCCGCCCCACCTACGCCGCGCACAGTCAGGTTCTGGTTGGTATAGGTGTTGCCATTTTCATCCGGTCTGTTGGCCAAAATCGTGAATGAACTCTTTTGCACCAGTGTGGCCCGGCTGTGGCCCAGCGAGTTGGTGGCCTTATCTCCCCGGCTGGCCAGTTCGCTGGCGTAAACCTCTGCCGCATTAGTATAACCAAAGAAATTAGCCAGCCCATAGCTCATGGAGTCAATGGCTTTCTCATAGGCCACGCCCATCAGTTCCGAAATGGTGTTGTTGGCCGGTTTGATGTACATCAGATAAATGGTGGTAGGTTTGAGGTCTTTCAGTCCTGTCTCTGGGTTGATGATGGGTTCAGCATTCTGATACGCCAGCTCCATGGCCCGCTGTTCGTCGTTCAAGATGCCGTTGACGGCCAGCACCGTGTCCGGGCTAGCGTTGGCGGCGACCTCTTGAGGAGTGGCTGGTGTTCGCTTGAGTTGGCTCGGATCGGCCACACAGTTGGCACCTACGGGGCACTCCACCTTAAAGGATTTCGGAGTTTCTAGAAACTTAGAACGGTACGCCTCGTCAGTGAAGGTGGTGACGATCTTGATTGCCTCCTCCTTGATCGCCCGCTCCGCTGCCACCCTCTGTTCCATCGCCTGCACGTCTTGCTTCTGCGCCGCAGTCTGTGCAGTGGCGGTGTCACGGTTCAGGCCGGCCACGGTTTGTTCTGCGGTTTGAGCAGTACGTTGCAGTTGCCCGGCTTCATCGGTGACGACCACCGTTCCTTCACTCACAGCGCTGCGGGTTTGCCCACTAGAACTGCCCGAGTCACTGGCGTTGTTCAGCGCATTTCCTATAACCCCCTTTGCAATCCCATACTTACCTTGGGTAACCATACTACTATCGATGTTGATCCCGCTCGACTTAGCGCTAGCTTCGGCGTAGTTAGCGATATCACGGCTAGTGAGCGTAGCCGTGATCAAAGTATTCTTGTCATCCTCAATAGCCTTATCGGTGCTAGCAATCACCGCACCTTTCAGATCGGTATTCCCTGCCACCTCGACCTGAAATCCCTCATCCCCAGCCTTGACCCCCGATTGCTCTATCACACTGGCATAATTACTGTTGACCTTGCTCTTACTGGCGTTGATGCTAGCCGATGGACTGGACCCAAAGGTAACAGAGCCGCCCATGCTTTTTTGCTTGCTGTCGTACTGGCTGGTATCTTGCAGGCTTTCGACATTGAGATTGCCGCCCACATCCGCAACTACCTGCTTGCCGTTCACCACCGCACCCTTGAGCGTGGTATCGCCGCCGGATTGCATGGCCAGCACATTACCCGCCTCGACGTGGGTATTCGTCCAGGCCACATCGCTGCCGTCGGCATTGCCCCGGCCTTGGCTGGCAGCCAGGGTGACACCGGTTTGACTGCCAAAACTCACCCCGATAGAGCCGCTGCTTGACTGGTTGGTGCTGTGTTGCTCGGCGGTGCTTTGGGCGGCAAGCAGATTAATCTTGTCGTCTGCCTTCAGTGTGATATTGTTTCCAGCCGTGATCTGGCTGCCCTGCACGGTGAGATCGCTCTCCTTGCCGACTCCTGTCGCAGAGAGGTTGACATTGTTGCCCGCCGCTACTGTCGAGCCTTGCGCGGTACTGCTGCTTTGGGTGCTGTTGCTTTGGCTGCTGCTACTCCCCAGGCTGATGCTGAGGTTGATACCGCCGACCTTATCGGCCAAATTGCCATCCTTGACAGCTTGCCCAGCCTGGACCTTGTTGTAGGCGTCGTAGCCGGCAAGTGCCGTGGTGGCCCCGGCCAGGGCCTGCATCCGGACATCCTTTGTCTGGCCTACCGCCTCGGTCATATGCTGCGCGGTCTGGATCGCGGAGATCACCGGGCTGCTAAGCGCCAACGTCAGACCGCTTTGCTTGAACTTGGTTTCCGTAGTGTTTATGCTGGTGTTTAGGGCTTCGATGATGTCGATTTTTTTGGCACTGACCTCGATATCGCCCTGAGGCGCAACCACATTACTGCCCACCTGCTTGTAGTCGTTGCCAGCCTCAATCGTCACATTACCTGCCGTACTGCCCACCGTGGAGGCGACAGCCATGGTGCTGGTGCCTTTGGCATCCGTGCTTTGTTGCTGGCTACCAATAGTAAAGCCGATGCCGCCCGAACTGAGTAAGCCGCTCTTTTTCTCTTCCCGGAAATGGCTTTCTTGCAGGGTGTTGGTGGCGGCTTCTATCTTGACGTTGTTTAAGGCCGTGAGCGTTACATCATTGGTGCCCACCACATTGCTGCCTTTAACATTGATATCTTGATTCGCCAAAACGGTGGTGGCATTGCCCGACAGAGTGCTGGCTTGAGCGGTGGTCTCGTTTAGAGAATCACGGGTAGTGGTGGTCTTACTGGAGAGGAAGCCTTTGCTGGTGTGCTGATGGGCTTCATCAAGGCTGCGTGTCGCTTCACCCGCTATCAGATTAACGTTGCCCCCGGCCGTGGCCAAGAGCGTACCCTGGTCGCTGCTGACGTTGGCAGCCTTGGCATTAAGATCGTTACCCGCTTGCAGGCGAATCTCGCCCTGGGTTTGGATGGTGGTGCCGACTTCGGTGCGACTGCTGTCTTTCCGATAGTTCTTACCGTCCCAGGCAATACTGTTGTTTGAGCTTTCCGTGACAGTGCCAAGATTGAGGTTGTTTCCAGCCACAATCATGGTGGCGCCTGCGGGTTGCTCTGCCGCAGGCGGTGCAGCATTGAGGATGGTGGCGGAATCAAAATTAATGTCACGCCCGGCGGCGGCCAGCAGGGTCCCGCTACTGCCTGTGACATATAGGCCCGCGACACGGTTGATATTGGTGCGGCTCCCTTGGGCATTGGTCTGGGTGCTGGTGGTGGAGATAACGTTAAGATCGCGTCCGGCAGTGGCGGTGAGACTATTGACGGCATCGATTGTGCCACCAATATTGTTCAGATCGTTACTGGCAGCGACACCGACATCGTTACCGGTAATGCGCCCGCCGAGATTGCGCACATTCTCGGCCGTGAGCGCGACGACGTTGCGCCCGGCGATGGTGCCGCTATTGTTCAGATCACTGCTGAGATTAAGATTGACGTTGTTCCCGGCAATCAGGGCTCCAGAATCTTGGAGATCGCCGTCTTTAACAGCTACATACAGTTGCGGAACCAGAGCCTTGGTCATTTGGCCGTCCGGCAGGATGATCTCTTTTTCGACCAACCAGACGATATCGCTGGTGAGTTGCGCCATTTGTTCGGCTGACAAGGCCACCCCCGGGCGTAACTGATAGGCTTGGGCAAAGGTGCTGGCGTTACCCATCAGCACCTGGTACTGCACTTCATCATTGGCATAACCATCAAGAAAGCGGCGACCGGTGAGCTGCGCCACCTGTTCACGGATGAGTTTTTGCTCGTAAAATCCATCTCCCAAGCGCTTTTGGCTGGTGGCAGGGTCCATGGACAAGGCGTTCAACAGGTAGTCGGAACTCAACCAGTTGCGATAATTGGCAAACCGCAAATCGGTTTCGACCAGATATCCCGAAGTCGGGCTGGAATTCAAACTGAACAGGCTGTTATTGGGGACACTGACTGCATGGGCACCACTCGGCGTTTGACTGGCGCTGGCAGGGTACAGGGTAGCAATCTGAGTACCGGTCCCCGTAGGGGCAGTGTTTTGCCGATAGACTGTAGGGGTTAACGAAATCGCCTGAATAACCGTAGCAGGATTGTAACCAGCGATGCTGCTGCCGGTGGAATCGCGCCCTTTTTGGTTATCTCGCCAGAATGAGGTGACCGTGCCGGAATCGGCGATGGTCCGCCTGCCGGCAACTTCGGTATTATTAAGGGTGGCAGTTGCAGCGGTCAACTCACCGCCGGCGATGATTTCGCTTTTATCATTGAGTAGTGTGTCGGCGCTGATACGCATGTCCGTACCGGAAAGAATCTGCGCCGGGTCGGAACTCAACACCTTTGTTTCGGTGACCGATCGATTATAGTTGTAGCTCAACCAACTTTCGTAATTTCCTTGGGGCGTGTGAAGCTGGAGAGACTCGTCAACGTATAGGTACACCCCGGGTGTGCCGGGCGTATAACGATTCGGTGAGCCGCTGCCTTGGTATTCCACGATATGCTCCGTGCCCAGAGATTGCACGGTGGTGCTGAAATGCACGTTGGTATTATTGATCTGCCGGGCGACGAGATCGACACTGCCCAGCGCTTCGATGGTGGCGCTGTTGTTATTCAGGGTGGTGGCCTGACCGGTGGCATGGTTGTCGGCATCAAGGCTGCCGCCGATGGCCATATCCCCTGCGCTGAAAAGGAGTGCGTGTTCACGGTTGGTGATTGCTTGTGCGCCTATGTCCAGTCGATTGCGGGCACCGATCACCGGGGCGACACCATTTTCGGCATCGTTGGTCACGGTGGTCGCGGCGATCGCGATGTGGTCGCCATAGATGCGACCGGTACCAAGGTTATTCAGGGTAGTCGCTTCGATAATCGTGTCTTGGCCTTCGATCAGTCCACGGTTAGTTAGGGTCTGGTTGTCGGTGGCTTTAAGTTTGACTTGATTGGCACTGATCTGGCCAGTGGCCTGGTTATCGATACTGGCAGCTTTGAGATTGAGCGCCGTCCCGGCCAGAAAAGTGGACTGATTGGTAAAAGTTCCGGTGGTCTCAATACTGGCAGTACCATTGGCTTGCAACTCGCCGTAATGGGTATAGTTTTGCGTGAGCTTGATGCTGAGGTCGCCGAGACTCAGCATCTTGCCGTCTCCGGTCAAGCCGACGCTGTCAACGTCGAGCTGTTGCCCGGCAATTACGATGCCGTCGGTGTTGGTGATGGACAAGGTCTTATCGGCGAGGTTGGCGTCCTGTAGCCTGACGCTCTTGCCTGAAGAAATCACCCCTTGCGTATTATCGATACTGTTGCCACTGCTTACAACCAAGGCATCATCAGCGCGTACAGCGCCCTGCCGGTTGTCGATTTGTTGCGCAGTGAGACTGAGCGACCGACCTTCCAACCCTTGATTGTCGCCTTGGGTGTCGGCATTCACGATATCGCCTGCGGCAATGCTCAGGGATTGGCCGGAGCGCACCAGACTGGCCGTGTTGTTCAGCGTGCCGCCGAGGTTGATATTCGCCTCTTCAAAGGCCTGGATTTGCCCTCCCTGATTATCCAGATCGCCTATGGTATTCAGGCTGGCTGTCCCATTACTGATCATATTGCCGCTGTTCCGGATGCCACTGCGGGTATCAATCTGCATATGATTGGTACTGATAATGCATCCCGCGTTTTCCAGCCGACCTTCGGCGGTGACAATCACTTCCCCAACGCTGGCGCCGATATTGCCTGCGTTGCGCACACCCACCCCTGTTTCAGTACCGACCAGGATGATTTTGCCTGCATACATCCCGCCGAGCTGAGCAACATCAATGGCAAAAGCAGGTGGCGCACCGGTTCCAGCAATCGGGGTCGCCACGGTGTGCTCCGCGTCAATCCGGTTGGCACCCGCCGTCACTTTAAGTTGATTCGCCCAGATACCCGCATTGACTTGCACCGAGCGGGCAATCAGATCGGTATAGTCGGCGGTGCTGGTGTCGAGCCCTGCACCGGCGATATTGATGACCCCGCCCTGCACGCGGTACCCTTCGAGATTGCCACCACTGAAGATGGGAGTGCCTGTCGTCAAGGTGGCACGGTTTGAGTTGATAAAACCACAACCTTCGCAAGTAACGCCGGCCGGGTTGGCTATGACCACTTGGGCACGGCTACCGGCAACTTCGACATACCCTTGCAGCAGGCTCGGATTGCTGGAGTTGACTTCATTGAGAATAACGCGCGCGCTGCCGGTGGCAAGCCAGGGATTGGCTTGCACCCATCCACCCAATTGGGTTTGCGCGTTGGTGCGCGCATTGTTGAGAATCGCCCCTTGTTGCTGGACATCGAACTGGCGATAGGTGTTCCGTGATACCCCGGCAGCGCTGGGGGTCTGAATATTAACCAGCGGCACCCCATTCGGTGCACTCAGAATAGTCGGACGTTGGGTGGCCGGGGCACTCGGATCGGCCACGATTTGCGCCTGCCCGATGGCCGGCCAAATGATGAACCCAGCAGTATTAACGACGAGTGTTGCCCAAGCACTATAGGTAACGGCACGAAAAGCACTGCCCCGCACAGCCCTTGGCACAACAGTCTTTCCCGATGTTTCGCCACTGGACTTGGTGTGACTGACCGCGATTTCAGCAACGGCCATGAGAATGCCGCGAGCTTTGTTAAAGACCATACGGTAACAATGCTTATTCATTCGCCCCCCCCTTTATGCAACGCAAATGCTAAAAATCAGAAACGGTAGCCCAGATAGACAACGGCTTGATTCGTTTCGGGCTTGCCGTCCGACTGATTGGCCGACTCGCGGTTGTAATCGATATGCTGCACTTCAAGGCGCGCCTCTATTTGCTTAGCCAGCACAGTACTGAAACCCAGACCATATCCCACCCCGTTATGGGTGGTCTCTCCCGAGCCAAGCTGGCTGTCGTTAAATTCGCCCTTGGCGTGGTGCCAGCCAAGCTTGGCATAGACAAGCCAGTTGGGCGACAGCCGGTATCCCGGAGCCACATAAAACGAGAAATGATTTTTAAGTTGGCCATCGACGCTATAGGTATTGCCACCATCGACGTAGCTTACGGTGCCGAAATCAGTTTTATTCAGATCATAGGTCGCCCCAAGCGTAACAAGACATTGCGGCGCGAGATTGATACCGTAGGAGGCATCGATTATACCGACGGTATCGGTGTCCTTACTGGTTTGCCCGGCCAAATATCCCCCGTAATCGACTTGGTTTCGTACCGAGCCAAGCCCGAGGGCAAGCGATGCCCCGGTAAAGCTGGTCTCTTCTGCTTGCACAGTTGCGCCGGCACCCAACAACAGCATTACAACACTACAGGTCACGAAAGAACGGAATGCGGGTTTCATACAGTGTCCTCAATAGAAAGATGAATGAAAAATGATGGAATCAACCATCACAGGGAATGCACAAAAGGTTGTTGCAACCGGGCTTGCGCTTCTTCGCGCGGAACAGACATGCCACGAAAGGTTTTGATCTTCAAACCTCGTTCATCTCCACGGTGGTCGAGGGAGCGAGCACAACGATCGGCAAACAATTGCCGTTTGAGCAATCGGTGCATGATTCGGGTATGTCCGAAGGGCGCGACCCAGTCTAGTATCCACATGCGTTCGCCGCTGTTCCAATCGCTCTCCGGCATGCAAACGGGATGCTGTTGCAAATAACGCTGCTCCGCTTCCGGGCTCAAGTTGGCCCAGGCCAGATAAAACACCGGCCTGCCTGCTTCGGAAGCCAGGATGAACTGCCTCTGTTTGAGAGCAGGCAACAACACTGCCGACAGGGTATGCAGGGGCCGTTCACGATGGGACGAAGAGTGCATCCACAACCAAACAGCACTGCCGAACACCTCTGCCTCAGTCCAACTTTCCTCAATCAAGCCGGGAGCGATAATATCCAAAGGGGTAGGTGTGTTGAAACGCATAGCTTCTCCTTTAAAAGGACCAATTGACATTGAAGCCTACAACACCGGCAACCGAACTGAAGCCATCGGGTTTGTTCAGCGGCTGCCCGATAAACATGTCATAGGCCAGCCCCTTGTAACCACCCCGCAGGCCCAATATTCCTCCAGTCAAACGGGTGCCGATCAAGTACTCGCTACTCGGTCCAGCCACTTCTCCGTAATCAATCCCTAGATACAGATCTTGACCCGTTTCCCACAGCGCCAATCCCAGGTCATTGCGAATCAACCAACCCCGGTCGGCTGAAAGCAAATTTTCCCCATCAAACCCACGCACGGTGTAGCGCCCGCCGATGGCAAACCGGTCTTGCGGCACCAAGGGCGTATGATTCCACTGCGCACGCCAAGTGCCGGTGTAGCGGAGGTGTTGCGCACCAACAACAAAGGGGACATTCAACTGCGCATCGGCCATGACGATTTTAGGCCGGGATGTACCTTCGTCGAAGGGTTCTTCCGGTGCGGGCAAAGCATTCAAGGCGCCCGTACCCCGGCGATATTTGGCGTTCAAATCGAGGGTGGCAGCACCGATGAATTCCCGATGCGCAATACCAGCTTCCCACCCGGCCATGCGCCGACGTTGCACTTCCACTTCAGTGTCGTCGATATAGTTTTGGGAGGAGCGCTTCCAACCACTCAAAGAAAGCGTGGTTTTACGTACGGCATCGCGGTAAACGAGACGCGACAGCTTGATGTCGCTATTGCGGCTTTCGCCGCTGTAGACATAATCTTGATTGACACCCACCACTGTTTGGTAATAGCGATTGCTGCTGGTGGTGAAGCCGAGCAGCCAATAGCCGAAGGGCAGTGAGTAGTAGGCGGTAAACCCGTGCGTACCCTGCGGGTCGGAACCGTCACCCTCCAGATCATGATTGAAACTCAGGTAGGCTTGGTCATTCAATGTCAACAAATGATCAAAGGAGAGCGTCGTTCCGCCTTGGTATTTCCCCGTTGCCTTGGCCCCGGAGTCGTCGGCAAAAACACTCAAGCGCAGGGGAACGCCTTGTTTCCATTGGATGACCAGATCGCTCTCACCCGGTTGCGCATCCGGCCCCTCGGCGGGTGTGATCTCAATGTCCGCTTCAGCGGTTGGCACCCGTTTGAAATTCTCCAACGCTTGTTCGATATCGCGCAGATTGAGCAAATCACCCGGACTGGCAGGTACTGCATTCCATTGTGTGGCCCGTGCACTGGTCCCTGGCGCAAAACGGATACTACGAAGACGGCCTGGAATCAGGGTCAGTTTGAGCGTGCCGAGACTCAGGTTTTGTGGTTCAGCCAAAACTCGGGCAGTAACATACCCACGATTTACCAAGGCATTTTGCACCCGGCGCATCACCAGATTGATGCCGCGCGTACCCAAACAGCGGCCAAAGGCGACATCATCCTGATTATCTTCTGTTTTGTTTGCTGCGGCCAACGCCCACTGAAATTTTTCGGAGGCATCCCCCTCCAACACAATTTGCTGAATTGCGAAGCAGGGCGATTCATCCAGAGGCAGTCGATTTAAATCAGGAACGATTGGAATAGGTAATCGCACATCAGGACGTTGCTCCAGTTGCTGGCGCAAGACACGCTCACGTTCTTGCTGGCGCAGGAATTCCTGATTGGCCGCGTCTGTTGGCGAAACTGTTTGTGACCAAGTCTCTTCCGCCGACATTGAGGCAATGACAAATATCAGCAGTATGCAGCGTAATGCCTGCCTGACTATCTGGGGTTTTACGAAACCAAACAGGAAGCACTTTACACGCCCAGCATGATAACAAAAAAAATTCACATTCTGAGGGACAAGCCTGTGCAAAAAGAACTTTCTTTTTTTATCCAAAAGAGAAGGAATGGAAAATTTTTCGATTTGACCGAACGATGGCTTTACTAACAAATTATCAGAGCAAGTCAGATTCGTTTTTTTTAGGCGGAGCGGATTATTCCGCAGGACAATACTCACCGTAAAAACCGTAAGTTAAACAAAGAGACCCCCCTCTTTATATTAATTTATCCGGAATACAAATGTATTTTTATAGTTAGGATTTAGCTTTGCTAGGATGCGGGAAAATCCAGTTCATTGTCAAGACAAAAAATCATTCGTGAAAAATATTTATCTGAATTTTCAAATAGATACGTAGCACTATGTATGATCGTCGAGATTAAAGAGTAGGGCGGGCGAATTTTGCTACCATTCAAAACCATATCGCCAGCAGGGGGGGGGCACTAAATTGTTAGGTGGGCGTAATGATCTTCACAGGTGTGTCTTTACATGTGCTTGGGAGAGCAAGAGGGGGCAATGGCATTTGAGATTGTTAGATGCAACTGTAGCGACCGGAAAAAAAGCAGGTTCACAACCCCCGCACCGTCTCGCTCTCCGGCTCAACCGGCACATCGGTCACCACGGTAAAGGCATGGACAACCACCGTGCGGCCATTCTCGGTTTCCACCGCCACCCGCCATTGCCCGGACGGCACCTCCTGCTTATAGGTGTAGCCGCGAAAGCCGCCGTTGCGGCCACCGAACAGGCCAAACCCCTTGCGGGAAACGGTGACCCAACCGCGGATGGGTTCGTAATGCTCCCAGCGGTGATAGAGACGGGTGCTCAAGCCGCCCGGGGCGAAGACCGAGGAGACACAGTACAGCCGCTCGCCCGGGGCAAGATGGACCTCGCCGGACAACTCCCGCCAGAACACCCACCAGGAAGCCTTTTCCAGGGTGAGACGATACTCATCCCCCACACGCGCAAAATTTCGCCCCACCTCGATATCGCGCTTCACCAAAGGGACCGGCGGGATAAGATCCAGGGGATAGGCCACAGCCAGCATCCCGGCGATGATCCAGATCGGCGCCGCCCGCCCGGGGCAGCCCCGGGTATTTTTGCGCAGCCAATGGGTGAGCCCGGCCCCGGCCAGGGTGCTGAGATAAAACCAGACCATACTGATGCTGCCGACCATAAAAGGCAGGACAAAGTTGAACAACAACATGGAACACAACCCGAACAGAGCCCAGGTGAGGGTGAATCGGTGGTACTTGTCGTCAATAAATTCGTTGGCAACCAGCAAGCCGCCGAGGCCCAAGGACCACAGCATGGCGGTCAGGTGGCTGGAGCTCTTGAAGTAGAGGATAAACAGCGCGCTGAACAGCCCCCCGAAGAGGAACTGCAGCAGCAGGAGCGGGGCGCGTTCCCACCAGATGGAGCGACCAGAGGCCGGAGCGGCGTCGCCTTCGGAGACGGCCATTGCTTGGGCGTGATGCCGATGCCCCAGCCACCAGAGGATGGCGGCCGCGCCGACAAGATAGCCGGAGAGGATCCAGAGATCCGTTGGCCCCACCGAACGGCCGATGGTGAGCGCATCCCACAGAAAACCGCCGAAAAATGCAAGGGCGGGAAGATAGGCGCGGAGGTTGGCAAGTCTGCTATGCACGGAGGTGTCCCGCAGGAAGGCAAGGGAAAGAGAGGGGGGGCCTAACGCTTCAACTGGAGGGTGGGCTTGTTAACAAGCACCAGCTTGAGCCAGTCGTAGCCGAAGGTGAGCAACGCCTCGTCATCGGTTTCGATCAGCCGTTTGCGCGCCTTATCCAGCCGGTAGACATTGAGCATATTATGCTCGGCCACATACTGCCGGAAGCGGTCGAGATTGTAGCAGACCATGAAGGCCAACTGCTGCTTGGGTCCGGCCGCGCCCTCGCCCTGCCATGGGTTTGAGGCAAAAAGGGTGTCCATCTCGGCCCATTGGTCGTCCATGGCGTTGTAATAGACCAGATTCTGGTCGCGGAGCCATTCCTTGACCGTCCACTCCTTCTGCTCCTTATGGCCCAGGCAATAAGAATGATTGGTGATGAAATAATAAGCCCGGGGCTGGCCGCGCTCGGGGTTGCGGTCAACGGCCCGCTCCAGGGGGTAGCTACGACAGGCGGAGGGTCGATCCTCATACACAAGACAGCCCCGCTCGGGGTCGAGAAAAGGACAGCTGCCTTCCTCGTCCTCCCGCATCCGCATGACAACGGAGGGAAAAAGCGGATTGCTCCCCTGGACCACCCCACCATAGGTATTGAGAAACTCCTCCGAGGTGATGCCCAGCCTTTTTTTCAAACGGATAATATCGTAGGGGTAGAGAAAAAGGGTGAGCTTGCGGCAGCAGCGGGTAAAACAGGGAACCTCGGGATGACAGGCAAACGGAAACAAGGAGTCGCCAAGGGGCTGCATACCTTCGGGAAATTTTTTCTGATCGGTCATCATCTTTTTCCTGGTGCAATCTGAAGGCTGGGCTGTAACAATACGGAGAAACCATGCCCTTGCCATAGAGTATAAAAACGATCGAGCAAAGTACCATCCCGGTGCCAAAAGGTCAACCAGGATGCCAAGAAGAGAAACGCGCATGCCCAGCCGAAAACCGTTCTGTTTCCCGCGCGCCCTGCTCCCATCCCTGGCCCTCCTGCTTCTGGTCGCAGCCTGTGCCCCACGGCTGCAAACCTCGGCCTGGGTCACCCGCTTCGATCTGGACACCCCGGAAAAGGCGGCCTCGGTGTGCAGCGAGGCGAAGCAAGCGGGATTTGACCAGCTGCTGGTACAGGTCCGGGGGAGGGGTGACGCCATGTACCAAAGTGAAATCGCGCCCCGGGCCGAAAACCTGGCCCAGGCCCCGGCCGATTTCGACCCGCTCGGACAGCTGCTCGGAGACTGCGCACCCCTGCCCCTCCATGCCTGGCTCAACACCTATTATCTCTGGGGCGACACCACCCCGCCGGACAGTGCCGAGCATCCCGGCCACCCGAGCCAGCCGTGGATCCTCACCGACAACACCGGGAGGCCGGTATCCAGCTACTCCGAACAGGAAAAACGGCTGGGCTGGATCGAAGGCAGCTATGCCGATCCGGCCTCCGCGGAATACCGCGCCCTTTTTATCCAAGCGGTCAAGGAACTGTTGACCCGCTATCCGGTGGCGGGGATCCATCTGGACTTCATCCGCTACCCCGGCGCTGGCTATGGAAAAAGCGACGCGCTGGCCGACAAATTTGCCCGGGTCTGGGGGGTTGACCCCAGGCTGCTGCCGGAGCACCTCAATACCGAGTCCATAAACGCCTGGCTTGCCGGAACACAACCGCCGGCAGACCGGATCCTGACCATGGCCGCCCTTTTCTGGAACGAGTTTCGGGCAGGGCAAGTAACGCAGCTGCTCCGAGAGGTCCGCCACGCGCTCGACCAGCACGGCGATACAACCATTTCCCTGTCAGCCGCCGTCTTTCCCGAACCCTCCGGGGCCTACCTGGAAAACGGTCAGGAATGGCAGGCCTGGGCAGGAGAAGGGCTTGTTGACGCCCTGTACCCCATGGCCTATTTCGGGGAGAGCGACCGGGTGGCCAATCAGCTCCGGGAGATTACCCTAAACACTCCCCGCCCCCCCAAGGTTGCCCTCTGGGCCGGGCTGGGCGCTTTAAGCAAGGGAAAGGAAGGACTCGGCGATGAAGCGCGGATCGCCGGAGAATACGGCTATGACGGGGTCGCCCTCTTCAGCCTGGGACATATCCTGAAAAAATCAACCGCGGCACCCTGGGTGGAATCGGTGCGCGCTCCCCGACGGAACACGGCAAGAGCTGAACACGACCGGGAGAAACCGCTCCGCACCGCGCCGCCCACATTCGCGCCTCCGAACCTGCAAAGCCTGCAGGCCATCGTCCGCAAGGGGCTGGGCGGAGCTGGCCCACCGAGAGATCTGGAAGCCAAACTCGCCCTCCGGTTAGAGGAATATGCGCAAGCCAGAGAGCAGGCCATCCCCCAAACGCTCAAACTGCTCAAAACCTGGGCAATCACTCTGCCGGAGAACCTTGACCTGGGGGGAATCTTCCGCTATGCCAGCCCCTTGGACAGCCCAGCCCGCCGGCAAGAACAGGAAAAACTCTGCGAAAAGGGATGCCAGCGGCTGTTGGCTGGGGAAGAACTGGCCACGGTGGCCCGAGAGATCTCCCAGGACAGCAGCAAAAGCATGGGCGGCCTGCTTGCCCCCCGCTTTCTCGACCCGCTCAACCCTCAGGACCGGGAGCTTGCCCGTTTGCCCCCGCACAGCGTCAGCCGGGTGATGCGGGTTGCCAACGGCTTCTGGTGCTACCGGGTACAAGGCAGCACACCCGGCAGAAAAATCCCGTTTTGCGAAGCCCCCTGGGAGGCGAAACGGATCCTCTTTCGCCGGGCGCTCAGCGAGAGAATGGGTGCAGGGGAATAGCCTCTCAGCTTTGGATGAAAACATACTCCCCAAGGTTAAAGCTAATCTTCACCCTGCCGCCGTGGCTCTCGCCGTACACCTCCCACCCCGGCCGCCCCTTGATCTCGCACTGCGCGCTGCCAGGTGAATGGCTATTGCGGCGGGCATCCAACCAAGCGAGGCAATCGGTTTCGCCATTCTCTTGTTGGGCGATGATTTTGGCCATATTTCTGGCCGTGGCAAAATCCAGATCCATCCCGGTGATTGCAATCAAAATGTCTTTCATGCTACTATCCCTCCGTTGAAGAACTCTTACTTCACCAGAAAAACAGAGCAGCGTCCTTTAGGCAACAAGAACATCAGCCAAGGCATCCCATGAAACTGCGGACCATCATTTTCATCATCCTCCTTGCCCTTGGCATCCTGCCCATCCTCACCCTGGTCGGGGTCAATCTCCGCTCGCACATCAACCAGCATGAAACGGTGGAGAAAAAACGGACCGCCGCCGGAGCGGAAAGCAGCTTTGTCTCCCTCAATGCCAGGGTAAAATGTATCAAAAAAAGCCTGCTCCAGGCCGCAGCCACCCCGGCAAGCGCCGGCCTCGACCCAGCCTCCTTGGATTCTGCCGATTGCCAGCGACTGGCGGGGCTACTTATCGGCCAGATGCAAACAGAAAAGATGATCCTCGGGGTTCGCCTATTTGATGGCTCGGGCAAGCAACGGGTCCACCTCCGCCGCAAGACCAGCTCCCTGCCGCCGGTCGCAGACTCACTGCCGCCGGTCGCAGACTCCCTGCTGGAAGCAGCCACTGCCGAAGGGGCGGATGCCCCCCCCCCTCCACCCCTGTTCCAGAAGGGGCTGAGGCTCAAGGTTTCCGAGGTCGATGCCCTCCTGAGCGAGGATCAACGCTATCCCGGGGCCAGCCTCCTCAGCCTGGCAACCCCGATCCCCGACAGGGATGGCGCTGTAGCGGGCGTGGTGGTCATGGAGATCTCCCCAGCTTTGTTCCTCGACACCCATGGCAATGCCTGCTGGGCAACCCCAAGCGGCGCCATTATCCATGCCCCCGCCTCCTTCCCGCAACTGGACCCTGACCATCCCATTGCCTCGGGCGCCAATATCCTTGGACTCATCCCCGCTCTTGCCCCCCTGATGGCGGAGAACCTCCCCTTTGTCTGGGAGAACAGTACCGGCCTCAGCCTTACTTGGCTGCCGCTCATTTTCAATGATCATCTCCCTCCACCCTTGTGGCTCGGCTCTCCGGTGGACCGCAGCGCGGCCAGGGAATGGAAGCTTTCCCTGATCTACAACATTGCCGGCATCGTGCTCTGCATCGCCATAGTCGTTTCGCTCATTGCCAATGCCATGGCCAAAAAGATCGACCGGATCAAGGATGCGATCCTCACCGGGCTGGACTCCATTTTAAACAAGGGAGAGGAGAACGTGCAATTCAGCTGGACCGGCCCCCGCGAGGTGGTCAATCTAGCGGAAGAGCTCACCACCCTGGCCCGCCATTATGCGATCACCAGGACCAAGCAACAGGAGGCGGAGGCCGACCTGCGGCAAAGCGAGGACAAATTCAGAAACCTCACCGCCTCGGCCCAGGACGCCATCGCCATGATGGACCACCGCGGCAATATCTCCTACTGGAACGAAGCCGCTGCCGAGATCTTCGGTTTTTCCGCCAGCGAAGCCCTGGGCAATCCGATCCACACCCTGATCTCCCCCCGCCTTTCCGAATCCGGGCAACGGGGCGCGATGGAAGAAAAACCGGTGAGCGACGGCCCCATCCGCGAGACCATCGAGCTGATCACCAAACGCAAGGACGGCACGGAACTGCCCATTGAGCTTTCGCTCTCCGAGGCGCGGGTCAAGGACCGGTGGAACTCCATCTGGATCATCCGGGACATCACCGAACGCAGGCGGGCAGAGGACGAAACCAAGCTCCAGCAACAGCAACTGGTCCAGGCGGACAAGATGATCTCGCTGGGCGTGCTCATCTCCGGCGTGGCCCATGAGATCAACAACCCCAACAGCATCGCCATGCTGAACACCTCCATGCTCTTTAAGGCCTGGGAAAGCGCCAAGCCCATCCTCGATGAATACTACCAGGAAAATGGCGACTTTCTTATTGCCGGCCTTCAGTACAGCGAGATGTGCGAACAAATCCCCCGCCTTTTTCTCGAGTTGGAAGAAAGCGCCAGGCGCATCAAAAATATCGTCCATGACCTCAAGGATTATGCCCGGCAGGACACCACCCGCCACATGGAACCGGTGGAGATCAACACGATCGCCAAGGCGGCGATACGCCTCAACCACAACAAAATCAAGAACGCCACCCGGAATTTCAGCACCGAACTTGCTCCGGACTTGCCTCCCATCCGGGGGAACCGACAACGGCTGGAACAGGTGCTGATTAACCTGATCCAGAATAGCTGCGAAGCCCTGACCAGCCCGGAGGGCGCCATCACCATCACCTCGCATTATAATGCAAACAGCGATGAAGTAGAGGTGTGCGTTCACGATGAAGGCACGGGAATTCCTCCGCAAATCATCAACCAGATCACAGATCCGTTTTTCACCACCAAGCGTTCTTACGGCGGCACCGGCCTGGGGCTCTCCGTTTCGGCCGGAATCATCAAGGAACATCAGGGGCGACTGTCCTTCAGTTCATCCCCGGCGGCGGGCACCACCGCCACCCTCTCCTTCCCCGCCTGGCGGGAAGAGATGGGTGACAAAATCACTCAGGCAAGGTAGGCTAGGCACCGACTCAGCTTTGCCCCGCGCCAGCCTGAAATTATAGGAGCTTTTTTCATGGATAAACAGCTTTCCCCGGTGAGCCCCATCCTGTTGGTCGATGATGAGGAGGCCTGGCTGCACAGCTTCAGCCTAACCCTGCGCTCCGTGGGCTTAAGCAATATCCGCTGCTGCGCCGACAGCCGCAAGGTAATGGAGATTCTCGCCAGCGAGGAGGTGGGGGTAATCGTTCTTGACCTTACCATGCCCCACCTCTCCGGGGAAACGCTGCTGCCGGAAATCGTCCGCGAACATCCGCAGATTCCGGTGATCATCATCACCGGCCTCGATCTGGTGGATACCGCTGTGCAATGCATGAAACTCGGGGCCTTCGATTACTACACCAAGGTCAGCGAGGAGACCCGCCTCATCGCCGGGGTACAACGGGCCGTTGATTTAAGCCGATTGCGCCAGGAAAACGACCTGCTCAAGGAGCATTTTCTCAAAGACAAACTCGATCATCCCGAGGCGTTCAGCCGGATCGCCACCCACAATAAGGGGATGCGCTCAATCTTCCAGTACATGGAATCCATCGCCAACACCAGCGAACCGGTACTGATCTCCGGGGAAACCGGGGTGGGCAAGGAGCTCATCGCCCAAGCCCTGCATGCGCTCAGCAAGCGGAAGGGCGAATTTGTCCCGCTCAACGCGGCGGGTCTTGACGACACCATGTTCGCCGACACCCTGTTCGGCCACAAGAAGGGGGCTTTCACCGGGGCCGATCAAACCCGGCGAGGACTCATCGAACAGGCAACGGGCGGCACCCTGTTTCTCGACGAAATCGGCGACCTCTCCCTGCTCTCGCAAACAAAACTGCTCCGTCTTCTTCAGGAAAGGGAATACCTGCCTTTGGGCTCGGACCTTCCCAAACGCACCGACTGTCGAATGATCTTCGCCACCCACCAAAATCTCCAGGAGATGCAGACAGAGGGAACCTTTCGTAAGGATCTCTACTACCGGCTCCACGCCCACCGCATCCATATTCCCCCCCTACGGGAAAGACTCGATGACCTTCCCCTGCTGGTCGATCTTTTCTTCGAAGAGGGGGCAGCCCGGCTCAATAAGAAAAAACCTGCCTTTCCCAAGGAACTCATCTCCCTGCTGGGCACCTATGATTTTCCCGGCAATATTCGGGAACTGCAAAACATGATTTTTGACGCCGTGAGCACCCACAAGAATCGCACTCTGTCCATGGACTCCTTTAAGGATTACCTTCGCCTCAGGCGACCCCATCTGGACGGGGAAGTCAAAAAAGTTCCGCAAACCCAGACCCCATTCAGCGATCTTCCCCAGCTCCCTTCCATCAAGGAGGCGAGCTATCTTCTGGTCCTGGAGGCGCTGAACCGGGCCAACGGCAATCAAACCATTGCCGCGGAAATGCTCGGCATCACCCGGCAGGCTCTCAACTGGCGGCTCAAACAGGCGGATCGGGAGATCTAAACGCCGAGCAGAAAACAGTCAGCCCCCCAGCATCGCCCCTCCTTCCGCAAACCTCCTTGCACCCCTAGCTGAAACACCACCCCCCCACACCAAGAACTTTCCCATAACATTACAGACAGTTACTCACACATGATCGCCCTTGGCATCCATCTTGCTTTATAAACAGAACAGCATAAACAACGGAGTTTCACCGCAAAATAACTTTACACCACCGAGCGCATGAGAACACGACACATCCTTCTCGCCGAACGCAAACCCAACCTGCAACACAGCCTCGGCCTGATGCTCAAACAGGCCGATTACCGTGTCCAGCTTACCGATACCACGGAAGAAGCATTGACCATGCTCAAAGGGTTGCACAATACCCCTTTGTCCATCGATCTGTTCATCGCAGATCTCGATACGGGCACGGAAGAAGTGTGCCGCCTCTTCATGCAGAGCCTGTCTGCCAACGATATTACAACCCCCTATCTGGTCCTGGCGGAAGAGCTCTGCGATAAAACGCTCGACGCCTTCAAAAATCACGGCTGCCTGGGTTGCATAACCAAACCTTTTGAACCGCAAACCCTGCTCCGGAGCGTACACAATGCCCTGGAGCAACTCTCTTCACAAGAGAGGCTCCCCCCAGAAAGAAAACCACTACAACCGAACACGAAAAGCGCCATAAAAGAGCAACCATCACATCTGCAAGGAGAACAATCATGCAAAACAAGCAGTTACGAAAATGGCTTCCGTTTCTTCTCGTTACGGGGCTTCTGGTAAGCGGCCCGAGCCTCACCGGCCCCCCTGCTTTTGCCGCGGATCCTGCCCCGCAAGCCGCCCAGAAGACCAACAGCCTTGCCGGTAAGGTTAGCGGGAAATCCAACAAGGCCAAAACCATCTCCATTGAGGTGAAGGGCAAAACAGAATTCCTGAAGTTCGATGACAAAACCACCGGGCTTGAGCATGCGGACGAAGGCGAAGCCGCGGTCATTCAGTTTGAAATGCGGGGGGATGAAAAATATGCCACCACCATCAAACCAAAGCTGGCCAGCCTGCCCGAAGGCGTGAAGGAAATGAAGTCCGATGAGGTGGCCAAACTCATTGCCATGGGTCCGGATGAGGGCAAGTACGTGCTGATCGACTCCCGGCCGGCACCGCGTTACCATGAAGGCCATCTTCCCACGGCCATTTCCATCCCTGATAACGTGATGAGTGAAACCGGCGCTGCCTACCTGCCCGGGGATGCCAAACTGAAAGACCTGCAACTCATTTTTTACTGCGGGGGCTACACCTGAGGCATGAGTCCTCATTCCGCCGGTCTGGCGAAAAAAATGGGTTACACCAACGTACATGTCATGCTCGAAGGCATTCCCGGTTGGAAAAAAGCGGGAAAAAGCGTAACCGCCTCCGAAAAATTTGTCCAAACAGGCAACATCGTCCTGGTGGATTTACGCACCAAGGAAGAGTATGAAGCGGGCCACATCCCAAGGGCACACAGCATCCCCATGGCTTCTTTGGCCGCGCAAGAAGACAACCTCCCGCTCAAAGCCCCGATCGTGGTCTACGCCAACTCCTTTGTTGAGGCACAGAAGGGCTATAACATGATCAAGAAGTGGGGCGCAAAAACCGTCTCCATCTGGCCGGGCGGGGACAAATCCTGGACAGCCTCCGGCAAAAAACTGGCCAGTGGCCCAACTCCTGGCGCCATTAAATGGGTTCGGCAGATGGGCAAGGGCGAGGTCGGGGTGGCTGAATTCAAAAAAGCCATGGATGGCACCACCAATCAGGTCATCCTCGATGTCCGCACCAAGGATGAGGTACAAACCGGTGCCTTCAAAAATTCCATCGCCATCCCCTTGGACCAGATTGAAAAACGCGTCGGCGAATTGCCCAAGGGCAAAGAGATGCTGATCCATTGCACCACCGGGGCCCGGGCCGAAATGGCCAAAAATGCCCTGGACAAAGCAGGTCTCAAAAGCCGTTTTCTCATTGCCGATGTTGAATGCGAACAGGGCAAGTGTGAGATCAGCGAATAACCCCGTTGCTCCTTAAGAAATAGCTGCCCTCCCGCAGCTGTTTTGCTGGGCCAGGCCCTGCCGGAACCATCTCCGGCAGGGCCTTTTTTCATCCGGACCAGGCAACATTCTTTACTTGCCCAACCCCCCCAAGCGGTCTATAATTGCTTTTCTCGTTTCATAATGGCAGGTTGCGCCTCATCTCTACAACCCTGCCCTCTTAGCAATATGACCCAGGAGCCGGTCCGTGACCCTGTCCAGCACAAAGAAAAAACAACTGCGCGCCGCGGTTGGCAAGTTCAGCTCGGCCAATATCCTGGTGCTCGGCGACATCATTGTCGATCACTTCATCTGGGGCTCTGTTTCCCGGATCTCCCCGGAAGCGCCGGTGCCGGTGGTCGACGTCACCCACGAGAACCTGCTCCTCGGCGGGGCGGCCAACGTCCTGCACAACATTTACGCCCAGAACAGCCGGGGTTCCCTTTGCGGCCTGATCGGCAACGACGCCATGGGCGATCATCTTTTGGGACTGCTGGCGGAGCTCGGCTCCCCAACCGGGGGGATTGTCCGCACCGGCAACCGCCCCACCACCCTCAAAACCCGGATCGTAGCCCAGCACCAGCAGGTGGTCCGCTTCGACCGGGAAAAAACCGGGGAGCCAAGCCCGGAACGGCTGGCGGAGATCTGCCGCTTCATCGACGATCATCTGGAGAGCTTTGACGCGATCATCGTCTCCGACTATAATAAGGGAATGATCAACCTGCCCCTGATGGAACACCTGCGGAGCAGGGCCAAGAAACGGAAGATCCCGGTGATCATCGACCCCAAGCCCCAGCACCCGGAACGCTTCCTCGGCGCCACCATCATCACCCCCAACCTGCACGAGGCCGAGCGCATGGCCGACATGGTCATCAAGACCGAGGAAGACCTGCAGACCGCAGCCCATATTTTGCAGAAAAAACTGGCGAGCGACGCGGTCCTTATCACCCGGGGCGAGGCGGGCATGGCCTTGTACGAAAAAGGCCATCCTCTCTTCACTATCCCCACCATGGCCAAGGAGGTGTACGATGTCACGGGTGCAGGCGACACGGTGATCGCTACCCTGGCCCTGGGCTTGGCCGTTGGCCTTTCCCCCGCCGATGCCGCCACCATCGCCAATTTCGCCGCCGGCATCGTCGTCGGCAAGGTGGGCACGGCCACGGCCTCCACTGCGGAACTTCTTGAGGCAATCGGATGAACAGACCGTTGAGCATGACCGGCTACGGCCGAGGCGAAGTGACCGGGGCGAAAAGCTGGACCGTGGAGGTCCGCTCGGTGAACCACAAGTTTCTTGATCTGAGCATCAAGATCCCCCGCAAGTATCTCGGCCTTGAAGACCGGATCAAAAAAGAGATCTCCAGTTACTATAACCGGGGTCATGTTGACGTCTATGTCAATCCCGGCGCAGAGGCGGGCGACACCATCCGGCTGGCCGCCAATCTGCCCCTGGCCCGCAATTATTACCAGTGCCTGGAGGAGATCCGCCAGGATCTCTCCCTGCCCGACGGACCGACCCTGGCCATGATCCAGAATTACAAGGAGATTATCGTTGCCCACGAGGAGGAGGAAGACCTTGAGGCGGTCTGGCCCGAGGTATCCCAGGCCCTAACCCTGGCGCTGACCATGGCGCAGGGTATGCGGGAGCAGGAAGGCGCATCGCTCAAGGCCGAACTAGACCAGCGTTTGCAAGAGTTTGCCAAGACCGTGGAGGGCATTGCCCAGGATATCCCCTCCATTGTCCAACGGAGGACGGAGAAGCTCAAGGAACGCTTGGCCAATCTCCTGCAGGGGGTCGATCTTGACCCGCTCCGCTTGGCCCAGGAGGTGGCGATCATGGCCGACAAAGCCGATGTCACCGAAGAGGTGGTGCGGCTTCGCAGCCATATCAGTCAGTTTTCCGGCTTTCTTGAGGCGGACGAGCCCGTGGGCCGCAGGCTTGATTTCCTCCTTCAGGAATTCCTGCGGGAGATCAATACCCTGGCCTCAAAGATCAGCGATGCGCCCACCGCCCATCTCAGCGTGGAGTTGAAAACCGAGGTGGAAAAACTCCGCGAACAGATTCAGAACCTTGAGTAAGGAAAGAGCATGGACCAGAGAATGATCAACGTGGGCTTCGGCAATTCCGTTCTCGCCGGCAGGGTGCTGGCGGTGGTGAACCCTAAATCCTCGCCCATGAAAAAACTCCGGGAAGACGCCAAGGAACAGAAACGGCTCATCGATGTGACCGAAGGCCGCCGAACCCGTTCCATCATCATCCTGGACAGCAACCACGTGATCCTCTCCTCGGTGCAGCCGGAAACCATCACCCTGCGCTTCATGACCTCCTACGACAGGCACGAGGAAGAGCAGCCGGAAAAGGCGGGCAAATGATGCGCGGCAATCTTTTCGTCATCTCCGCCCCCTCGGGGGCAGGCAAGTCCACCATCCTCAAAAAATTACTGACCACGGTAGCCAATCTTGCCTTTTCGGTGTCGCACACCACCCGAGCCCCTCGGACCGGCGAGTGCGACGGCCGGGAGTACCACTTTGTCGATCGGGCCACCTTTGAAGGGATGCGCGATGAGCAGGCCTTTCTCGAATGGGCCGAGGTGCATGGCAATCTTTACGGCACCAGTCGGGCGGCCATTGAGGCACAACAGGCACAAGGGCTTGACGTTTTTCTCGACATTGATGTGCAGGGGGCCAAACAGCTCCGGGATTGCGGACACCCGGGCGCCATCTTCCTCTTCATTGCCCCGCCCTCGTGGGCTGAGCTGGAAAAACGGTTACGGGGGAGAGGCACAGACCCGGAGGAAACCGTGCAGCTACGCTTGCACAATGCCCGAAAGGAGATGGCTGAGGCCGAGAGCTACGACTATCTGGTGATCAACGACCGTCTGGACGAGGCCGTGGATACCCTCCGTGCAGTGGTCATCGCCGAACGCTGCAAAGGGCGCCGCAATCCGAACGGCACCCCCCTCGACCTCGTGGCCATGGGCCTCGCCGCACAATAACCTCGGTCATCTTTGTATGGAGACGCCATGAGTAACCTGCCTGACAACGATGACATCCTCTGGGGCATCCATCCCATCCTTGAGCTGTTACGGCTTCAGCCCAAAAAGGTACGGGAGGTGGTGATCCAGCAGGGCAAGGCAGGCAACAAGATCCAGGAAATCATCACCCTGGCCCAGGAACAAGGGGTCAAGGTCCGCTTTTTACCGGGTCAGCGCTTTCCCAGCTCTCCGGACAAAACCCATCAGGGAGTATTGGCGAAAACAGCGCCGGTCTCCACCTGCAGCCTGCACGAGTTATTGAAGGCGGCAAAAGATGAGGAGCAGCCGCTCATCGTGGCGCTGGACTCCATTCAGGACCCGCACAATTTGGGGGCCATCATCCGCACCGCCGCGGCAGCCGGAGCAACCGGCATCATCCTGCCCAAGGACCGTTCGGCCCCGCTCAACGCCACCGCCGCCAAATCGGCGGCCGGGGCCATGGCCCACCTGAAACTCTGCCTGGTCACCAATCTGGTCACCAGCCTGCAAAGCGTGAAAGAGAAAGGATTCTGGGTCTATGGTGCGGCGGGCGAGGCGAAACGGACCGTGTTTGAAACGAAATTTGCCGGCCCCGTCTGTCTGGTGATCGGCGGCGAGGATAAGGGGATGCGGCCCTTGGTGCGCGAGCATTGCGATGAGCTGGTCGCCATCCCCATGGCCGGCAGCCTCAACTCCCTGAACGCCTCGGTGGCGGCAGGGGTCATCCTTTTTGAGATCGTCCGCCAGCGGCAGGGCAGCCACTGAGCTCCCAGACCAGGCTCACTTCCCGTCGAGCAGCCGGACAACTGCCCCGGCAACCTCTTGGAGCGCGCTCACCGGAGCATCGGCCATGGCCAGAACAACCATGCCTGAGGTGGTCGCGGTGATCGCGGCAGCCACTCCGGCGCAATCAAAGCCCGGGGGAAACTCTCCCCGTTGCACCCCTTCCCCAAGCACCTTCTCCACCACTTTCCGCTCGCGGCGAAACAATGCCGCGACCATCTCCTTGGTTTCCCGATCATGCTGATGCCGCTCAAGCGCGGAAAGAACCGCCAGGCAGCCGCCCGGTGTTTCCGGATTGAAATGAAAATCAATGACAAAGGCCAGCCACTTCTTAATCGCCTCCCGGGATGACGCCGCCGCGCCAGTGACGGTGTCAAGCATTGCCTCCACCTGGCCGATATAGAGGGAGAGGCACCGCTTGAACAGGCTGCGTTTGTTGCCAAAGGCGTTGTAGATGCTGGCCCGCTTCAGCCCTGTTCCTAATTCCAGATCGTGCAACGAGGTCGCAGCATAGCCCTTTTGCCAAAAAAGGCGCATGGCCGCTTCAAGTGCCTGGTTCTCATCAAATCCCTTTGTCCTGGCCACGGATCCCCCCGATACTTCCTTTACCGTTCGATCAAGAAAATCGATTGACACCCTTCAAAACAGGATTATATTTTATATTTATATTGTATCGTTTGGTACAAAAAAATCATGAGGCCGCCCATGAACCGTTTCGCCTTGTCCCTCGCCGCCCTGCTTCTCGTGCCCGCCTTCGTCAATCAGGCACATGGTGCCCCCAAAACCCGCTATGACGCGACCACCAAAACCTGCCGGGTTCTAAGCGATGGACCACTGGAGTGGGAAAGCCGCCCTTGGGGCGAGGGCGGCAAACTCTTTGCGAATAACTGCAAGAGCTGCCACACCCGCAACAACGACAAGGGCGCCCCCTTTCTCTGGGCAGAATCAAAAAGCTCGGCTGGCTGGAACCGGGTCTTTGAAACCCGCTCCGCGAAATGCGCCAAACAAGGCGCCTGGGACTCCATCACCCTTGAACAGCAATTGAAGCTCAACGACTATCTGTACCGTTGGGCGTCAAACAGCCTGGACACTACCGACAGCTGCTGACGCTAAGACACGCTCTCCCGGTTCGGGAGAAAAACAGGCAACAGCCCAACAAGGGGCCTATTTTGTCTGCCCCTTGCTGAAAAGATCGGCAAAGGTGCCCATGGGCTTGGACTCCTTCTTCTTTTCCGCGATGTACTGACGGAAATCTCCCTGATTTTCGCCTTCACCCCCTCCCCTCTCCTTTTTCCCCCCTGCTTTCCCGGTCTGCGCCGCCCCTTCCGCCTTGGCAGGCAGGGGCAAGGAGAGGGACAACCGTTTTTTCTCCGGGTCCACACTGTCGATCTTCACCTCAAGGGCATCGCCCACTTGGACGACCTCGCGGGGATGGCTGATACGCCGACCGGCGCCCAGCTTGGAGATATGCACCAGGCCGTCGATGCCGGGCGCGAGAGCAACAAAGGCGCCGAATTCCGTAAGGCGAACAACCTTGCCCGTGACGACGCTGCCCTCGGAAAACATCCCGCTGATCCCATCCCAGGGGTCGGGCAGGGAGTCCTTCAGACTGAAGGAGAAGCGGTCCTGATCCCAATCGAGCTTGAGCACGGTGACGGTCACCTCCTGGCCCACACTGATCCGCTCGTGAATATCCTCGATCCTCCCCCAGGCGATCTCGGAAACCGGAATCAACCCCTCAATGCCGCCGATATCGACAAAAGCGCCGAAATCACGAATGGAAGTAATGACCCCCTTGACGGTCTGGCCAATGGCCAAGGAGTCGCGCAACCCCTCCTTCTGCTGGGCCCGTTCCTCCTCAAGCAGGGCCCGGCGGGAAACAACGATATTCTTGCCGTGTTCGCTGAATTTTGTGACTTTGAAGACGAATTTATTGCCGATATACTCCTCATTGTTTTCAATCCGGCGAATATCCATCTGGGAAAAAGGGCAAAACGCCCGGACGCTCCCGGAAAACCGCACCTCAAAGCCGCCCTTGATCTCGCTGGTCACCGTGCCCTCTACCGGGATCCCGCTCTGACATGCCTCGTCCAGATGACCGGCCAACGCCCCGCCACTTACCTTGGAGGTAAACAACCGTTCGTTATTCTTCTCGGAAAGAAAATAGACCTGCACCCGGTCGCCTTCAGCAACGGTGAGGTTGCCCTCCGCATCGGTGAATTCGTTTTTGGCCACCGCCCCTTCGCTTTTGGCTCCCAGATCGAGAAAGATCCATTCCTTGGCAATCCGCACCACGGTGGCTTCGATCTTCTGGCCCGGACGCAGACGTTCCTTGGGGCCGGAGGCTGTTTCCTGGAACATTTCGGCGAAGCTTTTATTGTCATCGGTCATTGTCATCACACTCACCTGAACCTTGTTTTTTTCATGATTCTGAACCACAAAATGTGGATTTTCTCTCGTTTCACTTCAATCATCGCCAATGGCGGAACCGATCTCCACCCGTTCCACCTCTTTGGTTTCGCACTGCAGGATACAAAATCCCGGCTGCCCGTCTTTACCGAGCAACTCCCCGGGATTGATCAGCAGAGAGTCGCCGACCTTTTCCACCAGATAGCGGTGGTTATGTCCGCAGCATACCACATCGAACATCCCCTGACAGGCGATCCCCCTGGCCATCTGCGGATAATGGGTAAAGGCGATCTTGAGCCCCCCCGCCTCCACTGCGCCCAGAATCCCGTGATGGCTGATGGTGGGAAAACGGAGCCCACAGGATTGGGAGATGACATGCTGGTCGCCGACATTATTGCCGTAGATCAGATGCACCGCCCCGCTGAACCGGGCAAGTTCGTCAAGCATGAACGGGGAAATCAGATCGCCGCAATGGATAATCATGCTCACGCTGAAAGCATTGCAGTATTTCACCGCCCCCCGCAGGTTGAGGATGTGATCGTGGGTATCGGAAATTATGGCGATTCTCATGGCTTGTTCCCCAAAATCTCGGCAAGCGCGGCCAGACAGCGCGCATTGCGCTCGGGTTCTTGCAGGGAAACCCGAAAATAATGGTCGTCCAGCCCGCTGAAGTTGCTGCAATCCCGGATCATAATGCGCCAAAGAAGCATCGCCTCCCGCAACTGGGGGGCGGTCATGGACCCGGTCAAGCGGCAGAGGATAAAATTCGCCGCCCCTGGAATCACCCGCACCCCGGGCAGAGCCGAAAGCCGGGCGACAAAATCCGGGCGAACCCGGCCAATAAAATCGCGGACCGACTGCACATAAGAATCACCATGGGTAAGAAGATACTCCCCTGCCACCTGGGCCATGCGGTTCACCCCCCAGGGCTTGCGGTGCACCGCGAACCTGGCCATCTTCTCTTCGTTGGCCACAAGAAAACCGAGGCGCAGACCGGGGATGCCGTAGATCTTCGAAGAGGAACAGAGGAGAAAGAGATTGGCAGGCAGAGGAAACCCGGCAAGAGAAGGCTCGTTGACAAAGGGCAGGTACGATTCGTCGATGAGAAATTCCGAGGCAGGATGGGCAAGAATGAAGTCGAACAGTTCGCGGCTTGCCACCACCCTGCCGGTGGGATTATTGGGGTTGCAGAGAAAGACCAGCTCTCCCCCGGCCAGACGGGCGGAGAGGCGATTGAAATCAAGGGAGAAATCATCCTCTGCGGTGAGGGTGAAGAAATCAACCACGATCCCGGCCCACTCGCAGGCCGGCCGGTAATCCCCATAGGTGGGGGCAACAATCAGGGCACGCCTGCACCCAGCACTTGCCGGCACGGCATAGATAAATTCGGTGGTGCCGTTGCCCGCCAAAACCTGCTCAGGCCGGCAGCCGTATTTGCCGGCAAAGAGGTTGACCAGGGTTTCGCTGCCGCTTTCAGGGAGAAAGCCGATCTCGGGCAGTCTTTCGACCAGCACTTCCCGCAGACCCGGCACCATGCCCAGCGGGCTGAGATTGCTGCTCAGATCGACGAGTTCGCCAACCCCACAGCCCAGCCGTCTGGCCATGGAGAGAATATCCCCGCCGTGGGCGCCCTGGGCGCTGATGCTGATGGTCTCCATCTTAACCCTTGAGCCGCAGGGGCAGACCGGCGGTCACCAGCACCACCTGCCGGCAGACACCAGCCATCTGCTGATTGGTCCAGCCGGCCAGGTCGCGAAAGCGTCGTCCCAAGGGTGACTCCGGCACGATCCCCAGACCGACCTCGTTGGCAACCAGAACCACCGAGACCGAAAGAGCCGCCACGCTCTCAGATAAGCGGGCAACCTCCCCTTCAATCTTCTCGTCGCTCCAGTCCTGCATCATCATATTGGTAAGCCACATGGTCAGACAATCCACCAGGAAGACCTCGGTCCCGATCTCATTTTTAGCCAACACCCCGACCAGATCCAGCGGCTCTTCCAAGGTCAGCCAGCCACCCCCGCGGCTCTGCCGGTGCAGGGCAATACGCTGCTCCATCTCCGCGTCATCGCGGGATTCAAGGGTTGCGACAAAAACCTTGTCCGAAAAATTTTCGCCAACCCATTGCTCGGCGTACCGGCTCTTGCCGCTCCGGCAACCGCCGAGCACCAGTTTTTTCATGGGCAGCTGCCCGGGCGCTTGTGTCTGCGTCATAACTCCGTACCTGAAGCGGTGTGTACTGCCAGGGCAAGGTACCTTGTTCCCTGGGAAAAGAGCAACCGTTTTGCCGTAAGTTCGGTAAGAAAAGTTGCCAGCTGCGCCCTGCCAAGCTTGGGAAACTGGCGGGCCAGGGCCTCGAACTCGACGATTGTTTCACAGGCGAGGTAGAGAGCCCGGGAGGTCCCGCGCAACCGGTGATGCAGGGTCGCCTGGTCGGGCAATTCCTGGCGGATAATCAGGATATTCCCCGCATCACGGTAGGAAAGCAGGGGGACCAGATGGGCCGGGCAACGCCTTGCCGCATGGAACCGTTGCCAGGCCCGGATCTTTTCGACCACCGGCTGCCAAAGCCTGCGCTGCTTTGCCCGATCCCCGCGATAGTCGTTGATCAGCAGGGTCAACCCCTGAAGCATCTGCGACGGAAAGAGCTTGCGGTTATGCGGATGCTGCACAATGGCCCGGATCCCGTAATCTTGGGGCTTGCAGGCAACCTCGCAGCCATGGCCGAGAAAAAAAGAAGCTGCGGTCAGGGGGGTAAAGGGCAGGACAAAATCGAGGTTCATCAAAGTTTCCTGCACCTCCGTCTCGGTGGAGCCAGGAAAGCCAGTGATCAGGTTTCCATCCAAGCGGATCCCCAAGGCAACGCTCTCCTTCATCAAGGCCAGATTCTCCATGACCGTGGCCCCTTTGCGCATCCTCTCAAGAAGCCCCTGACTGAGGGATTCGATTCCGGCCTGCACCGCCACCAGTCCCCCCTGCCGGTACTGCTTGAGGATATCGCCCCGCTGGTTGACCCTAATTTCAGCAAAAAAACGAAAATCCTTTTTGCTGGCGTCCATCCTGGCAAAAAAATCAGGCGCTTCCCGCCCGGGCAAAACATTGTCCGTAAAGCTGAAGTCAAGACAGCCATGACGCCCAGAAAGATGCAGCACCTCCCGCTCCATTTGTTCCGCACTCTTGCCGCGATAGCCGTGCCACTGGAGATTAAGATTACAGAAAGTGCATTTCCCCCACCAGCAGCCTCGGGAAAACTCCACCGGCAGTTCCGGCACAAAGGGCTCTCCGGAAAATTCCCGGCGCAGTTCCTGAAAATATCCGTCATAGTCGGGAGTTGGCAGCTCGGAAAGCCCCTTGAGCTGGCAACCGACAAAGGGCTCACCGGTTGTCTGCCCCGTTCGCGCCATAACCTGGGGAAGCAGCGCGATCTCCCTCCCTGCCAATACCCGGCAGAGATTTGCTAGCGGGATCTCCCCCTCGCCATGCACTACATAATCAAGCCAGGGAAAAACCTCGAGCAATGAGCTGCCCATTTCCGCCACACAGGAAGAGCCGCCAAAGACGATGGGCAGTTGTGGCTGCAGCGCCTTGAGCTGTTTGGCCGCCAGAAGCGAGGCCAACAATTGGTTGAAGCAGACGGAAAACCCCACCAGCTCGAACTGACCCCAATCCTGCCCGGCGAGCCACTGGTGGAGATGCGTTTCGACCTTTGCCCAGAGGATATCTATCGTGTTGACGCCAGCCGAATCGCACTGCTTGAGCCTTTTCGCGAGAAAGCCACGCAGCACTGGGCGCTGTTCCGGAAAGAGCAGCCCGGCATAGAGGCCCTCACAGAGCCAAACATCCTGAGAAATTTCCCGATAGAGTTCAAGACCGAGGCTCTTGGTCAACCCCAGATAGGGATGCAGACAGGCAACCTGCATCTCCGGCTCGGCCTGGGACAAATAGCCCTGAAGCGCGCCCAACTGGATAGAAGGGCGATTGAAAAGGGCCCAGGGCATGGAGATCACCCCCAGACGAAATGGGGGACGCGGCTTAACTGTGTTCTCAGCCATTCCTAGTACTCTTAGTCATTAGAGACAATATTTCGCCCCCAGAATAAAAAATCTCAGCAGTGCTGCAGATGCGCGGAAGAGGTTTGCGAAGTGTGCTAGTGCACACGAGTAGACCGATGACAACGCAGATGCGGTGTTGCTAAGATTTTTTTACTGCTCGATGATTTCCGTGCCCAGCGGCGGGACGAAGACGAAGGTTTCCGGCGAGACCGCTGCGTTGCGTCTGATATTTAAAAAGGTCAAATCGGTTATGCTGCCGAAATGATCGACAATCTCAAGACGGCGAACCATGAAATTCTCATCAATCCAGACATGGAGATAATCCACCTGCGGATGCGCGGTCTTGGGCACGAGCTTGATCACCTTCAGACTCGCATCCCCCTGCCTCTCAGGCGGCAGCACCTTGAAATCGCGAACAATATTTCCGGTACCGACAAAGAAGGCATAGGTGACATCGGAATTGATATATTGCGAAACCGGCTGCACTATCATCTGGGCGGAATCGGCCATATATAAGGAAACCTTCTTGCTGTCGCTGATCAACACCTGCCGCTCCGGAGTCTGGTAATCCCAGCGGATACGCCCGGGCTTGAAGATGACCAACGTCCCGGCGCCAAGCCGCTTGCGGGTGGTCATAGGCACCGATGTCGACTGCTTAAAATCGGCGGTCATGGTTTTGGTCTCTTCATAGCGGGCCTGGAGTTTTTGCGCTAACTCTAGGGGGGTGAAAGTGGCACACTGGCCGGCGCGGGGCAAAACCGCCAGGGACATGAGGGCACCCAACAGAACAAGCAGGACTTTACAATTCATGACAAATGACTCCTGTTAAAGATGTCAGAGGCAACCTTTTCCAGGGTAATGGGGCGGCCAAAGACCTTTCTGGCAATATCAACAGCCGCATCGGTTACATCGGACACATAATAATGGCTTTCCCCGTTGCGTTCGAGCTGCTGCGCGATTGCCGGATTATTTTCCAGAAAAAGGGCCACACTTTCCGCCACCACCTCGGAGGAATCAATGATCGTCACCCGCTTGCCGATGCGCGGCTGGATCAGCTCCTTCAACAGCGGATAGTGGGTACAACCCAGGACAAAGGTGTCCACCTGCCTGAGCCGGAGCGGCTGCAGATACCGGCGGAGAATCATCTTGGTTTCCCGTTTGTTCAGCCAGCCCTCCTCAACCAGGGGAACCAGAAGGGGACAGGCCTGGGAATACACGGTGTATTCAGGCTGCTCGTCCAGAATCTTTTTTTCATACACCCCGCTCTTAATGGTGGCCCGGGTGCCGATAACGCCGATCCGGCCGGAGCGGCTGGCAGCAACCGCCTTAGTGACCGCCGGACTGATGACCTCGAAGATGGGTTCGGCAAACTCCTGCTGGAGGATCTCGGAGGCTACGCTGGCGGCAGTATTGCAGGCGACAATGATGATCTTCGCCCCCTGCCCGAGAAGAAACTCGGTATTCTGCCGGGCATAGGCGATAATGGTTTCCGGGCTTTTCGAACCATAAGGGGTCCGGGCCAGATCGCCGAAATAGGCAATGCGGTATTGCGGCAGGAGCTGCTCAACCGCCCTGGCCACCGTCATCCCGCCCACGCCCGAATCAAAAATACCAATCATGGAAATCTCACCATAAAAGTCAAAAACACAAAGGGCCCGGCCCTTGAAGCAACAGAATAAAACGGCAAAGCGGCGGGCATTGTCAGCGCAATGTTCTGCAGGAGTGACACCCATGCCGGTCTCAGCCAAAACATCTTGATTATACACCAGCCATGACAAGATGTAAAAGTGGGGCACTATGCTGCGGATTCAGGGAAAAGTCAATATCCATCCCCTCCCGGAACCGGCACAGCCCCACAGGAGAGAAGCCCGCGCCATAACAAAAAAAGGAGGGCCCCGACCATCCGGTCAGAGGCCCTCCTTGAAGGACAACTTGGCGCACCACCTGCCAGGGACTATTTTTTATCGTTGCCCGCCTTCTTGGCCTGGCCGCTTTTCTTCCGCTTGGCAATGGCCTTACGTAAATTCTCCGGCAGACCACGGTCCTTGCCCGCTTTCTTGCGCCTTTCGGAGAGGGCCTTTGCACAAAGAGGCTGGCGCAAGGGAAATCCCCATTTTTCCCGATATTCTCTGCCGGTCAGGCCATGGGAGCGCAGATGCTTTGGCGACAGCATCTTGAATTCTTGACCACATTCCAGGCAGACTATTTTATTTTTCTGGATGGATTTTTCCGGGGCCATACCTGGTGCAGTTCCCACCACACCAGCTCCTTCTGAAGTTCCAGCCTGCAATTTTGCTTCGCCTGCCTGCAACATCTGCAAGGCATTAAAAGTAGATTGCAAGGCCAGGGTTATTTCCTCAGTATTCATTGCCTTTGAAGCACACTGCGACTGAACCAGATCAGCCGCCATTTCGACAAGCGATTTACCCATTCTTATTCCCTCCGCTATTGATCGTTACCCGTGAACAACATACAGACTTATAGGTATCGCAAAACAAAATCCAAAGCAAGTTTTTTCCAAAACAAGATCAAAGAGGATCAACAGACGAACAGACAATGCTTTTTCATTACACAGTCATTTTCCGCCACTCATTCCCTACATCACCAAGAAACAATGATCAGGACAAAAAAAAGCACTTGCCGCCAAAACAGGAACAAGTGCTGCACGTTTTATTGTGTTTCCCACCGAACTGCCGCCATTTTACTGCAGCCAGCAAAGCGACTGTTATGTGTCCCGCCGATCAATCAGATAATTACTGCCATCCAGTTTTTTCACGCAATGCTTAAGCTGAGAGGCAACCGAAGAAACCTCGCCATAATGGGTGAATTTGCCGCCACCGGTAGTCACCGCCGCAATGGAAAGGCTCAATAGCCCGAAGCGGGTCTCGCGGTCCTGCCGATCACGGCCGACAAACTCACCAACCGCGATGTCTTCCGCACTCAGGAACATGTTCCGCACCAGATCAAAATTGGCCAGGATCTTTTTGCAGACCGGCTCCACCATCTCTTCCCGAACGATGAACACAAAATCATCCCCGCCGATATGACCGACGAAGCTGCCTTTCCGGGCCAACTCGTCCACAACATTGACCATGACCCGGGCCACCATAAGGATCACTTCATCACCCCGAGAAAACCCATAGCGATCGTTATAGGGCTTAAAATTATCGATATCCACATAGCAGACCGCATACCCGTCCGGCTCCCCGAGCACCCGCTGGATAGCACGGATAATCGAGGTGTTGCCGGGAAGCCGACTGAGGGGGTTATTGTCAAAGGCCCGAATCATCCTGGATTCGGCAAGGCGGATCCGGGTGAGCAAGACCTCGGGGGTAAAAGGCCGGGTGATGATATCATCCACCGGATAATTATCCCAATCCAGCTCAACCTGAAGCTGGTCCTCGTCCACGACCAGAAAAATAGGAATATTGGCCTTTTGCAGACAGGCCTTCACAGCCCGAATCAATTCGACATCACCGTTTTTTCCGGAAAAACCCTTTTCCGTAATCAACAGATCCGGCGGATCTTCCAGCACCAACGCCAAGGCATCATGCAGATTGGAGCAATGCTTCAGGGTAAACCCCTTGGCGTCGAGGAGCAGACGACATTCCGGCATGATCAGCGATTCGCTGCCCGCAATCAGGATCCGGGACATGAGCGCTGCTCCATCATCTGGGCTCGGAGAACAGGGAAAGCCCTCATGCCGCGCCTTCCGGACCGGTCTGAATATCGAGACTGAACCCCTTGACGTCCCACAATTTTTCCTCAATCTCCTGCAGCAACGGGTCAATATCTGCGGGGGCAAGAGCCAGCAGCTTCCACGCCTTGTTGTTCAAGGGCGGCACCCAGATATCTCCGGCATGACCATAGCCAAGGCCCCGGATCATGATATTGGCGAAATGAACAATGGCGCTGGCCTGCTGCTCTTGCTTGGCCAGCTGCGGATCATGATGGCAGGCGATGGGCTCGACCAGCTTGTTTGGCAGATTCCAGCTCTTGGCAAGCCAGCTTCCCACCTCGGCATGGTCCAGGCCCAGGATCTCCCGTTCCGCCTCAAGCCGGGAGATTTTTTTCTCCTGGGAGAGTTCGGTAATCTGGGCGTACTCCCGAGGCAACTCCATCTTAATGGCAACCTTGCCAAGATCATGGATAAGCCCGGCGGTGCTGATCTCTTCCGGATCCTTTACCCCCAGATGCCGCGCCAAAACGTTACAGACCACGGCACAGCCCAGGGAATGCTCCCAAAGCTCCACATCCTGCGACTCCATGACCTCAAAAATGGAGGCACTGATGATCAGACTCTTGATAACATTAAAACCCAGAAGAATGATGGCACTGTTCAAGGAGCTGATCCGCTGGGGAAAGCCGTAAAATGCAGAATTGACCAGCTTGAGCAGCTTACTGGCCAGGATATGATCCTTGCTGATCACCCTGCCCATCTGTTCCGTGGTAGTATCCGGGTTCTCCGCCATCTTGCCAAGTTTGGCTACAATTCCGGGCAGGGTCGGCAGATTTTTTATCTCCCGCAACACCTTTTTAAACTGGGCACGCTTTTGCTCATCCATCATAAACCGCCATTCAGAATGTGGACCATTGCACCATCGCAAACGGCACAAAAACCGTACCGACAGTGAAAAAAATATCTTGGTTATTTCATCGCAAGCGCTAAAAAATAATTAAAACAACTGGAACATTACGTCTGAACAAAACGACAGGAGAAGCCACAAAAGAACGGACAGAATCGGACAAATTATTCTGTCCCGGCTCCCAACTTCCGCGAGGCCGCCAGCTTTGCCTGGATCCGCTTTTTGAGATACATGAGCGGGGCAATGTCTTCAACCCGCTGAAAACGCAGATCGATCTCATGCAATTCCTCCTGCAGGGTCTTTTCGTCCCCCAGGATCACGGGATGCCCTTCCACCGTGATATCAACAACGTCCATGTTGATCAAGCGCTCGATCAGGGCCGGGGTCAACGGTGTTCCCGCCCCGCAGAGCACCATCCCCTCGGGATTAAGAATTTCCTTGCCCAGAACCATTCCCGGGCCAGCTTGGCCTATCAGTATTCTCTGCACGCCTGTTCCTCTTTGTTTTTTTCCTGGGACAAGCCATTTCCCGCGTCCCGACAGGGAATCCGTCCTCTAACATTGACAGATCAGGCAACCGGCATTAAATTATAGCCCATTTCTAAGAATGGCCATACTGTAAAGTATAGCAATTTTACAGATGTTTCGCTGGAAACAAGCAAAAAATCTGTTTCCGGTGCTTTTTTTTAACATATCACCGTACTGGACTCAAAACGGAGGGACCAGAAATGCCGATTTACGAATACCAGTGTGAGGCCTGCCAGGATATCATCGAAGCACAGCAGAGCCTGGCCGAAAAACCACTGACCACCTGCCCTGCCTGCACCGGCACGCTCAAGAAACTTATCTCCCGCAGCTCCTTCCAGCTGAAGGGCGGGGGATGGTACTCCGATGGTTACAGCAACACCGGCAAGACAACCACATCCTGCCAGACGGCAAGCTCCGAGGCAGCTCCGGCTTGCCCGGCCAAGGAAGGTTGCGCCTGCAAGTGCGACTGAACACCATCACCCTTGGGGATGCTTGGTGATCAAGACCATGGCGTCCCCGTAGCTGTAAAACCTGTACCCCTTCTCCACCGCCTCCCCGTACGCCGCAAGAATCCGTGCCCTGCCAGCCAGGGCGCTGACCAAAAACAACAGGGATGATTGCGGCAGATGGAAGTTGGTGATCAGGTTGTCCACCACCCTGAACTGATAGCCCGGATAGATATAGAGATCACAGAAGCCGCTGCGGGCCAAGACCTGCCCCATCGGCTCGGCGGCAAACTCCAGAGCCCGTACGGAAGTGGTCCCCACCGCCCAAATTCTCCCGCCTGCAGCCCGGGTTTCGTTGACCAGCGCGGCGGTTTCTTCGGAAACCTTGAGATATTCGGCGTGGATCGCATGCTCGCGGATATCCTCAACCCGCACCGGGGCAAAGGTTCCATACCCGACATGCAGGGTGACCTGGGCAATGCGTACCCCTTTCGCCTGAATCCTTACCAGAAGCTCGGGGGTAAAATGGAGCCCGGCGGTAGGCGCGGCCACCGCCCCGGGATTTTCAGCATACACCGTCTGGTACCGTTGCCGGTCTTCCTCGCTCTGCCCTTCTTCCCGACGAATATATGGGGGCAGGGGCAGTTGCCCGTGCGCTTCCAAAAGGCGCGCCAAATCTCCCCGATAGCGCAAGGTAACCCGCACCTTACCGTCACCAAGTATCTCCCGCACCGTCCCCACCAGATTCTCGGAAAAAAGCAGTTGTCCTCCGGGCTGCGGCCGCTTGGCGCTTTTCACCAGCCCTAGCACCTCGGCCTGCTGCCACCCCTCCAGATCCCCATTATAAGAATCTGCTTCCCCCACCGGATATTCCAGAATCAACAGCTCCGCCTTGCCGCCGGTTTCCTTTCTGCCAAGCAGGCGGGCGGGGAAAACCCGGGTGTTGTTCACCACCAGAAGATCCCCGGGGGCAAGATAGTCACAGATGTCGGCAAATTTCCGATCCCTGGTCTCTCCGGCCAGGCAATCCACCACCAGCAGCCGGGAGGAATCCCGGCGACTCAGGGGGCGCTGGGCGATATTCTCCTCGGGCAGCACGAACTGATAGGAGGCGAGAAAAAAATCAGCGTTGCTGGCCATGGATTCCATTCACAGAGAAAAGGTGCGGGGAAATGGGGAAAAAACGGACACAAGGCCCGCCCGTCAGGGAAAAAGCCCGGTCCGCTGGGTGAGATAGCAGAGGAGCAGCCCAAGAGCAAGGGCAAAGAGGCCCGTGGCCCGCAAGGCCCCAGCAGGCATCTGACCGATCCGGGCAAGCCACCGCTGCATGCCCTCGGGAAAAAGGACATAGGGAATCGCTTCCAGGACAAAGATAAGACCAAGCACGGTGACAAAAAGTTTCATGGCCGCACCCTACCAGTTGACCGCCGTTTTTTCAATACCAGGATACATGAACCAGAACTCCCCGAATTGAAACAATCTACTGGACATATTCCGATGCATTACGCACCGGCAAAAGAAGGATGCAGGAAGAAAAGCAAAAGTGTATACTCTCGCACCATGATCACCCGTAAAAAAACACGACAAATCAAGGTTGGCAACGTCCCGGTGGGTGGCGACGCCCCCATTGCCGTGCAGTCCATGACCAATACCGATACCCGGGATGTGGCTGCGACTGTGGCCCAGATCGAACGCCTTTCCGAGGCGGGCTGCGAGATCATCCGGGTTGCGGTCCTGGACCTGGAGGCGGCTGCGGCCATCACCCGGATCCGGGAGCAGATCACCATCCCGCTCATCGCCGATATCCATTTTGACGCGCGCCTGGCAATCGCCAGCATGGAGCACGGCGCCCAGGGGATCCGGATCAATCCCGGCAACCTGGGCGGCCCGGACAAGCTGGCCCGGGTTGTGGCTGCGGCAAAACAGCACCGGGTGCCCATCCGGGTCGGGGTCAACTCCGGCTCGGTGGAAAAAGATATCCTACAAAAATTTGGCCACCCTACACCGGAAGCCCTGGTGGAAAGCGCTCTGCGCAATGTCCAATTGCTGGAGGCACTTGATTTTGACCAAATCAAGATCTCCCTCAAGTCCTCGGACGCACTCAACACCCTGGAAGCATACCGGCTCTTGTCCAGCCAATGCGATTACCCCCTGCATCTCGGGGTCACCGAAGCGGGCGGCCTCATTGCCGGCACGGTCAAATCCAGCGTGGCCCTGGGCATTTTGCTCTACGAAGGCATCGGCGACACCTTCCGCATTTCGCTGACCCGCGACCCGGTGGAGGAAATTCGGGTCGGCTACGAACTGCTGAGGAGCCTGCACATCCGCGAACGGGGGCCGGAGCTGATCTCCTGCCCCACCTGCGGCCGCTGTCAGGTGAACCTCTTTTCCCTGGCCGAACAGGTGGAGCGCCATATCCAGAACATCGAAACCCCGCTGAAGATCGCGGTCATGGGCTGTGTGGTCAATGGCCCGGGCGAGGCGAAGGAGGCCGATATCGGCGTGGCGGGCGGCCACGGAGTCGGGATTATTTTCAAGAAGGGCCAACTGTACAAAAAGGTGGCCGAGGACAAGCTCCTGGCCGTTTTCCTGGCCGAGATCGACGCCATGATTGAAGAGGCGCGGCAGAACGCACACAAGCCATAAACGTTTGCATTTTAGAAATTGAGACACATTTTTCGTTCCCAGTGAACGATTCACCATAATCCTTAACTGCTTACCCAGGTGCCCCATGCGTTTTTCCCAGCTTCTCATCCCCACCCTGAAAGAAACCCCCTCCGAGGCCGAGGTGGTCAGCCACCAGTTGCTGCTCCGCGCCGGATTTATCCGAAAGCTTTCCTCCGGGATATACTCCTACCTGCCCCTGGGCCTTGCCGCCATCCGCAAGGTCGAACGCATTGTCCGCGAGGAGATGAACCGGGCCGGGGCCCAGGAACTGTTGCTGCCCATGGTCCAGCCCGGCGATCTCTGGAAGGAATCGGGCCGCTGGGAAAAGTATGGCCCCGAGTTGCTCCGTTTTACCGACCGGCACGGGCGGAAAAGCTGCCTCGGCCCCACCCATGAAGAGGTGATCACCGACCTGATTCGGCTCAACGTGCATTCCTACAAGGAACTCCCCCTGAATCTCTACCAGATCCAGACCAAGTTCCGGGACGAGATCCGGCCCCGTTTCGGCCTGATGCGCGGCCGCGAGTTCATCATGAAGGACGGCTACAGCTTTGACGCCAGCGAAGAAGGGGCGGACGCCACCTACCGGAAGATGCACGAAGCCTACCACCGGATCTTCAGCCGTTGCGGCCTGGCCTTCCGGGCGGTGGAAGCGGACACCGGCACCATCGGCGGCAGTTTCTCCCACGAGTTCATGGTCCTGGCCGACACCGGCGAAGACACCGTGGTGATCTGCAGCAAATGTGAATACGCAGCCAATATGGAAAAGGCCCGCTGCCTGGAACCGCCTGCCATATCGCCACCACCCCTGCTCGCCCTCACCAAGATCGAAACCCCGGGCAAAAAGAAGGTGGCTGCGGTCACGGAATTCCTCAACATTTCAGCCAAGGAGCTGGTCAAGACCCTGGTCTATATGGCAGAAGACAAACCGGTGGCGGTACTGCTCCGCGGGGACCACGAGGTGCAGACGGTCAAACTCGCCAATGCTCTGGGGGTGAACACCGACAACCTGCGCTTGGCCGAAGACAAAGAGATCTTCGACACCACGGGCACACCCAGCGGCTACCTCGGCCCCATCGGCCTGACCATCCCGGTGCTGGCGGACAACGAACTGGGCCGGATGCACAACTTCGCCATCGGGGCCAACGAAAAGAACTTCCATCTGCTCAACGCCAATCTTCATCGCGATTTTACGGTGCAGACCATCACCGACCTGCGCCAGATCACCAGCGAAGACCTTTGCCCCACCTGCGGCGGTGGCCTGGAGTTGACCCGCGGCATCGAAGTCGGGCATATCTTCAAGCTGGGCACCAAATACAGCGAGGCACTCAAGGCAACCTTTTTGGACAACCAGGGTGCCGAGCAACCCTTCATCATGGGGTGTTACGGCATCGGGGTCAGCCGCACCGTGGCCGCGGCCATCGAGCAGAACCACGACAAGGACGGGATGATCTTTCCGCTGCCCATCGCGCCCTTCCAGGTTATCCTCCTGAATCTCTCACCCAAGGATGAGGCGATCAGCGCGGCAAGCAGCCAACTGTATGATCAGCTGAACAAGAGCGGCATAGAAGTGATCCTGGACGACCGCGATGAACGGCCGGGGAGCAAGTTCAAGGACGCTGACCTCCTCGGCATCCCCTATCGGGTCATGGTCGGCAAATCCTTCAGCGAAAAGGGCGAGGTGGAGATCAAAGACCGGGCCACCGGCACCACCCTGAACCTCCCCCTGGCCGAGGCCGGAGCAAAACTCGTTGCCCTGGTTCACGACGCCCTGGCCCCGCCGCAATGAACGCGGCGCAACAACCATAATCTCCGCCTGCAATCGCATGGTTACTATAGAATCCATAAGCGAACGGGCCAGGGGCTACATGCCCGAGGAAGACCTCGCCCTGCTCACCAAGGCCCATGCCTTTGCCGATGAATTTTATTCGGGCAAGCATCGCCTTTCCGGTCGGCCTTATCTGTACCACGCCCTCATGGTTACCGACATCCTGGCAACCATGCGCCTTGATGTGCCCACCTTATGCGCCGGCCTCCTGCACGGGGTGCTCAAAAAAGCCGAAAACCTCAAAGAGACGGAAAAGACTCTGCGCGAGACCTTTGGCGACGATGTCACCAACATCGTCAAGGGTGCCACCAAGATCACCGATGTCCAGTTCAACAGCCATCTTGCCTACCAGGCGGAAAATATCCGGAAGCTGCTGCTGGCCATGTCCTCCGACATCCGGGTTCTCCTGGTCAAACTTGCCGACCGTCTGCACGATATGCACTCTCTGCAACATGTGGGGCGCGAGAAACAGCTGGAATTCGCCCAGGAGACCATGGAGCTCTATGCCCCCCTGGCCAGCCGCCTCGGAATCGACTGGCTCAAACGGGAGCTGGAAGACCTCGCTTTCGCAAATCTCCATCCCGAGGAATACGAGGATCTCGCCGCCAAGGTCCACACCTCCCTCGCCGATCGGGAAACCTATGTCGATGAGGTCAAGGCGCTGCTCAACCAGAAACTCAGCGAACATGGCCTCAAGCAGTTCCGGGTGCTGGGCCGGCCCAAACATCTGTACAGCATCTACAAAAAGCTCGTGGCCCAGAATATTCCCTTCGAACGGGTGTACGACAAGGTTGCCTTCAGGATCATCGTTCCCTCGGTCAAGGAGTGCTACGAAGCGTTGGGCATCATCCATTCGCTGTGGCCGCCGGTGGACGGGCGATTCAAGGATTTCATCAGTACCCCGAAAGGGAATATGTATCAGTCGCTGCATACCTCGGTTGTCGGGTTGCGCGGGGAATTCATGGAGGTCCAGATCCGCACCGAGGAGATGGATCAGATCGCCAAGGAAGGCATTGCCGCCCACTGGGCCTATAAGGAAGGCAAGGCCATCACCACAAAGGACGCCAAGCTTTTCAAATGGCTCAAGCAGCTGGTCTACACCCTTCAGGAATTGGAAGATCCCAAGGAATTTCTCGATGCGATCAAGGGGGAACTCTACGAGGAGGAAATCTTCGTCCTGACCCCCACCGGCGAGGTCAAGGAATTCCCCAAGGGCAGCACCCCCATTGACTTTGCCTACAGCATCCATACCGAGGTTGGCAATCACTGCACCGGCGCGAAGATCAACGGAATTATTGCCCAACTCAAAACCCAGCTCAAAAACGGCGACCTGGTCGAAATCCACACCTCGCCCAAACAAAAACCGAACCGCTCCTGGCTGGGCCTTGTCAAAACAGCCCGGGCCAAAAGCCGGATCCGGCAATGGCTCAATCAGGAAGAACGGGAAAGAACCTTGCATGTTGGCCGGGAAATCTGCGAGCGTGAGCTGAAACGGCACAACATCAGTCTGAAAAAACTGATCAAGACCGGGCATCTCAAGGAACTGCTTAAGAACATTGCCTGCAACTCCCTTGACGACCTCATGCGCCGCATCGGCTCGGGCAAGATGATGGTGCAAGCGCTCATCAAGGAGCTGCAGCCCGAGGAAATCCGCGAAACCCTGCCCGAGGATATTGTTCAGGAAGCAGCCCACCCCAGGGGTGGCAGAAAGCAAGACCGGGACAACATTATCCTGGTGAGCGGCGCGGATAATGTCCTCACCAAGATCAGCCATTGCTGCATGCCGGTACCCGGAGACGAGATCGTGGGCTTCATCACCTCCGGCAGGGGTATTTCCGTGCACAAGGCGTCCTGCCCAAATCTCTCGGCTTCGGACCAACAACGGCTTATCGCCGTCAATTGGGCCGAGAACATCAAGGCCACCCACCGGGCTCAGATTCAGGTAATCGCCCGAGACCAGAAAGGGCTATTGGCCACCCTGAGCAATGCGATCAGCCACGACGACGCCAATATCCTCACCCTCGAAGCCACCACCTCAAGCGGCGGAATAGCCAAAATCTCTATAATCCTTGAAATAAACAGCAGGGACCATCTGTTCCGTCTGCTACAGCATGTACAACAGCTTGATGGTGTCTTGGAGGCGAGAAGAACCTAAGGGCCTGTTTACACAGGCCCTCGCTCGGGAGGAGAAAACCTATAACGAGGAATCGGTGCCGACAGCCCCAGATCCCCTGCCGGCGCATTGCGCACAAAAAAAAGCCCCGACTTCACGACAGGAAGCATGGGGCTGTCAATAACCGATTTCGGAGATTGTTCAGGCAGGCTTAACCACGGCACCGGAACGGATACAACGGGTGCAAACACGAATATGCATGCCATTGCCACCGGAGGTAGCCATTCTTACACGCTGCAAATTCGGCAGCCAACGCCTTCTGTTCTTATTATTGGCATGGCTCACATTATTGCCGGTATTGGGGCCTTTTCCACAAATCGCACATTTTTTTGACATGACAAAACTCCTTTAACAAACCGCGCCAGCGGGTATCTTGAAATCACTATACAGAGAGAGCCTGAATTCTGCCGGGCTGATCCCTTTTCAAAGAGGAAAATGTATACACCTTCTCCCTGCGCTTGACAAGTGTTTTGTTCTCTTTTTTTATCAACCCCGGAAAAATCGCGGGACCAATAAAAAGACCGGAACAAACCGAGAGGGGCGCTGTCTTGTTACAAACTAAGGATACCATGCCTGTCTTTTCGACTCTCCCCAACACGACACGGCGCAGACTGACCTCGCCGCCTTCTCGGGAGTTTTTTATTGACAGCGCACAGCAAACACAGGTAGAGATTACAGACAATTATCTTATTCGTTATACTGCCACCAAGACAGGGCTATCTGCCTTTCCCAGCCAATCTTTTCCCCTTTAAAAAACACCTCGTCACAAGGGTCCTATGAAAAAAACAGATAATATGGTTTGGCGGTTTTTCGCCTCCGTCAGGCTTGCCCTCTTTAGCCTGCTGATCCTGGCCACGACCTCCATCATCGGCACGCTTATTCCCCAAAAGAACCCCGCCGATTTCTACATCGAGGCCTTTGGTCAACGCACCGCGCAGTTCTTCCAGATGCTCGATGTGCCCGACATGTACAACTCCTGGTGGTTTCTTGCCCTGCTTCTCCTGTTCAGCATCAACCTCGTGGTCTGCACCATCGACCGTCTGCCCAATGTCTGGCAGATGGTGGTGCTGAACAACCTGGACACCGAGCCGGAACGGCTGGAGAAGATGCCGCACCGCCATCTGTTTTATGGGGCCGGAGATGGTGCCGCCCTTGCGGAAACCACCACCGCCCTTCTCGCTAAAAACGGCTGGAAATCACAGAGTGACAATAAACCTACAGGCATACTTCTCTTTTCTCAGAAAAATGCTTGGAGCCGTCTAGGCGTCTATGCTGTGCACTTGAGCATCCTCATTATCTTTGCCGGAGCCATCATCGGCTCCCTGCTCGGGTTCAAGGCAGGCGTGATGATTCCGGAGGGGAGCACCACCGACACCGTTTATGAAACCGGGACCGGAAAACCTATCCCCCTTGGTTTCACCCTACAATGCGACGACTTCAACGTTACATTTTACGCCGACGGCACAACCCCTAAGGAATTTCGCTCCGATCTCTCCGTCCTGGAAAACGGGAAGCTCGCAATTGACAAGCGGCCCATCATCGTCAACGACCCCTTGGACTATAAGGGGATCACCTTCTATCAGTCCAGCTACGAACCCATGCAGGGCTTCAATGTCCTCATCACCAACAAGAACACCAAGGTCAGTCAGTTCTTCCAGATCCCCTTTGGTCAGAAAATCAGCTGGAGCGAAGGCGGCATCGACTTCGGGGTTATCAACCAGGAGGTTCGCAGCCGCATGGGTGATGTGCAAAAGCTGAAGGTGTGGTTTTCCGATGGCACTGGCGAACCCAGCATTTTTTGGATGGATAACGACACCACCCAGGCCATCACCACCCCGACAGGGACATACGAATTCCAAGCAAACCAGGTATACGCCACCGGCCTTCAAGTGGCGAAGGATCCCGGGGTCTGGACCGTCTATGCCGGATGCGCCCTTATGCTGATTGGCCTTTACGTTGCCTTCTTTCTTTCCCACCGGAGAGTTTGGGTATATATTGTACGGGAAGAGACTGCGAACCGATGCCGGATCCTGGTTTGTGGCAGCAGCAACAAAAACAAGCTCGCCTTTGAAAATGAGTTTACCGCCCTTGTCGAGAGTTTCACTCACGATACCACGTTTCAAAACGCTTAAGGATTTGCCATGAACAGTTCACAACTCCTGGGCATTACCACCCTTGCCTATCTTCTCTCCGCGATGCTCTACATCGCAATCTTTGTTTTTCGGGCCAAAAAAATCGACCTCATCGCCACACTGGTCACCATCTGCGCCTTCCTGATCAATACCGCAGGCATAGGTCTGCGCTGGTACGAATCGTATCAGGCGGGGATCGGCTACGCGCCCCTTTCGAACATGTACGAGTCCCTGGTTTTCTTTGCCTGGGCCATTGCCATCTTCTACCTTGGCCTTGAGTTCAAGTACAAGAACCGGGTGCTCGGCGCTTTCTCCATGCCATTTGCCTGCCTGAGTATGGCCTATGCCTCGCTTTCCCCCCAATTCGGCAAGGAAATCAAACCGCTGATCCCGGCATTGCAAAGCAACTGGCTCATCGCCCATGTCATCACCTGTTTTGTCGGCTATGCCGCCTTTGCGGTGGCCAGTGGCATGGGGATTATGTATCTGATCAAAGACCGGAAGACGCCGGATGACGCCGGCTCCCTCCTCGCTTCTCTGCCCGAACTCAAGGTAATCGACGACATCATCCACAAAACACTGGTGTTCGGTTTTCTCTGGCTTTCCGCCGGCATTATTACCGGCGCCGTCTGGGCCAACGCCGCATGGGGTACTTACTGGAGCTGGGACCCCAAGGAGACCTGGTCGCTGATCACCTGGTTTGTCTATGCGGCAACCCTCCATGCCAGATTCACCAGGGGATGGGGGGGGCGGCGCATCGCCTGGCTGGCGATCATCGGCTTTCTCTCCGTAATATTTACTTATTATGGTGTCAACTTCCTGCTTTCCGGCCTGCACAGTTACGGGGGCAGTTAATCTGCCGAGCCTTATGGAAAATCCGGAATGGCGTCGAACCATTCTTCCTGCTTGACAAGGCTTGGCAAGTGGGTTTATAAAAGCAATATTTGTAAGTGAATGGGGATTCATAAACCCAATTTATAAACCAACCGTATCAAGGGAGAAGGACAATGAAGAAAACCGTTATCTGTTCCGCAGCCTTCGCGCTGGTCTTCGGCTTTGCAACAGTATCTGCATTTGCTGGCGACGTTGTCGTTTACGACACTGCCAAAGCGATGGGTGGCAGCAAGGTTACATTCAACCACAAAGCCCACGGGACCAAACTTGGCGATTGCAAAAAATGCCACGAAGGCACCCCGGCCAAAATCGCCATGAGCAAAGACCTCGCGCACAAGGCTCTCTGCAAAGATTGCCATGCCAAGATGTCTGGCCCGACCAAGTGCAACGAGTGTCACAAGAAGTAATTCTTTGCTCCAATTTTAATGCAAAAAAAAAGGCTACTCGAATGAGTAGCCTTTTTTTTGCCTCTCTTGTGAACCGACATGGTACGCAGGAGACACAAGCCGCCCTTCCCTCACATAAATCTATTCCTCGCTTGGCTGACTATGAAATACCCCACACTCGCACTCGCATGCATGCTGATGACTGCTCTTGGCTCGCCGGCCCACGGCACGGGAAGTCCCTTAAAAAAAGAGATTGACCAACATTCGCCCCCTGTCGGCCCGGCCGAGATCACCTTGAAAACCGAGACAGGCAAAAAACCGGCAATGCTCCCCCACGCGAAACACCAAGCCAAATTCGACTGCGATACGTGCCACAAGAACGCCAACTTCCCGACGGATAAGAAATGGAGCCTCAAGCAAGGACATGGCCTCTGCTTGAGCTGCCACAAAGCCAGAAATGAAGGCCCGACCAAATGCAATAACGCCTGTCACGAATAAATAAACCGGCTTGTTTCACAGCATAAAAAAGGCGGCTCAGTTGAGCCGCCTTTTTTATGCTTATGCATCCCTGCAACCAAGGGTCAACCATCAGTTGCTTTTGTCGCAACTGGTCGCTCACTCCTGATCACAGAAATCATAGCCATACTCATAGCAGGGGACACATCCATTGCGTTCGTCTAACCTCAGCACATCGCCTCAGGCTCGGATCCTTCCCCCTGCTTTGCCAGGGAAATCACACTGAAGATGGCGGCAACGGCAGAAAACGGACCCAGGAGAAGAAAAAGGGCAAAAGCCGCAATACCCCATAAAGCCTCGCTCAACTGCTGAAATGAAACCCTGACCGAAACCTTTTTTGTTCCCTCTTCCACACCCAAGACACCAATATTTTTTTTATCCAGACACTGCGTGATAGTAGTCATTGCTGTTCTCCTTGCTTAAAAATAGCCGCCGCACTCCTCAGGCGGCAACATCCCCTGATCTCTGCTCAACATTGATTTTCCGGGGAACAAGCCCACTGGACATAAAGGCGGTGCACTGCTTTCTTTTCTCAAAAGGACAATCGGCAATGTTCCAGCAGGGGGTGTACTGCAGCAGCTTCTTGATGGCCGCAATGCTGATTCCATGCTCATGGATCATGTCCCGCAGGCACTGAATCCACTTGATGTCATCCATGGTGTAGTAACGCCACTGCCCCTTCCGTAAAGGCTTGACCAGATTTTCCCTTTCGTAGATCCTCAGGGTCCGCGGATGCACTTCCAGCATTTTCGCCGCGGTTCCTATGGTAAAGATTGCCTTGTTATCAGATATCATTGTCTCTACTCCGGTTTGAGCTTCCCGCGGGCAGGATTTTCTGCCCGCGGGAGGTCAGTTGTCTTTACTCAGCCTCGAGTGGGGCCAGTGATCAATGATGACCGGTGTGACGGAAGGCCTTGCCGAAAAAGCGCTCGCCAAGAAGGAACCCAAGACCGACAATACCGAAACCACCCAGAGCAATCAGGAACTCGGAGACGGAGGGGACATAGGAGAGATAGGTCGGCAGCTCATCCCAACCGTTGTAGATCGGCACGATCTGGCCGGCTACGACGATGTCATAACGCTGGAAGTATGCACCGACCAAAACCATAAGGGCAGCGGCAGAGAGCGCCTGCTGGCTCTTCATCCGGGAGAGGGTCATGATCACGATGGGGGCAAGCATACCGACCACGGTCTCAAAAACCCAAAAGTTCATGGAGAGCGGACCCTGGATCAGACTCAAGGCGGCAAGACGAGCCTCCTCGGTACCACCGGCAAAGGCGGCAATGAACTTCCAGGCAGTGGCAACAACAAGAAGCACGAGTGTACTGAACATTACCTTACCGGCGCCCTGAAGACCTTCACGGGTGGACTGACTCATCTCCTCACCGCGCATCTTATAGGCCCAGTTACTGAAAAGGATGATTGCGGCGGAACCGGTCATCACTGCGGAAGCAAGAAAATAGATGGGCAGCTGTGAACCGTACCAGAAAGGACGCGAAGAAAGGGTCGCGAACACCGCACCCAGGTTGGTGTTTGCCGCAAGCTCAGCCAGGGCGCCGAGAACGCCAAGGGTAACGGCGAGAGAGTATTTCTTGGTAAGGATCAGGTAAAACTCAACAAACATGAAGCCCACGGCCATGCTGTACAAGGTTCCCATCCACCAGATATTCGAGGTCAGATTCGGGGAAAGCACATTATAGAGGAGCATGCGGTGCGGATTTTCAAGCTCAAGACCAATAATGGTAAAGCCGCCGAAGATGACCACGATGGAGAGATATACCATGCGGTTGGCAAGCGGGGTCAGACGATTGTGCCCGAAGATGTGGCTCAGAACAGCAAGCAGGCACAGGCCGGTGGAGATGATGGCGAAATAGGCGTAGTTCGCGATCAGGATACCCCAAGGCATCTCCCGGGTGTTGTTAAAGGCATGTTCATGACCGACAACCTGTGCATACAGGCCGGCGCCGACACCAACAGCCGCCAGGACCGCGCACAGAATGATGGCTTTGGTCACGGTCGGGGTAGCAACCTTTTCCTCTGCCACCTCAGCAAGTGAGAATGTGTTCAACATGATTTTTCCTCCCTAAAATTTTTACCTACACATGTACAGTTAGTTTTCAACCCACTCCCGGCCAGGGAGTTATTTTTTGTAAGCTTCTTTCAATTTCCGATTTCAGCTTGTACCCAAAACAGTTGTTGGTTCTTATTAAAGCAGGGTCGACTTTCCGGGCCGCCACCCGTTGATTGAGGAGTTTTCCCTTCCAGAACCTTTTTTAACTCTCCCCGGACACCTCCTTTTCTGTGCATACGCTTATTCGACAATGGGCTTTTCACACAACACCCCATGACATTCCTAGTACAGAGCAAAGTGCGTGCCACACCGCCCCGACACACGTTCTTTTCTTACACGTTATATATTTTCCATAGAGAAGCAGGCAGTTAGAGTTGTGCAACAATCAATTTCATAGATATAAAGAACATATATCATTACAACTTATTTGCCGCTAAGGGCTATTTATGATCCTACAACCACCAGAACATGGACGCATAATAATCCCAACCGACAGCAGCAGATTGCCACACCAAAACCACTCAATAGAACTCTATTTTCAATGAGATAAGACACAAACGACTTCGAAGGCTCCAACCAGGCACCCCTGTCACCCCCTCTCAGTCTGGGAGTACCAGATGAAGTTTTCACGTTTAAAATCAGTCATTTAACAATAATCGGCGCAACATACGCCATGGTTAGACGCCAAAACGACCAGCAGACATGACCACCGCAGATCCACCAGAAATCCCTTTCAAGGAAACCCGATTGAACGCAGCCAGCAAAAAGAAGTGAGAATCCAGCGAGATACAGAGGTTTTTCGGCAAAGCTTCATAAAAAAAACGAGCGGAAGCGACCAGAAGAAAAGGTTTCGCCAGTAGTTAAAGCAATGACTCACCTATTATTTGACAACATGAGTTACAAGTATGCCCGAACAACCCGAGGCCGCTGGAAGCGACAAAGACACCTTGTGGGCAGGAAGCCCCAAGGAAAGAGGGGGACAAAAAAAGGAGCGGAAATAAACAAAAAAAGCGGTAAGCCTTGTAACACCAAGGCTTACCGCTTCAACAAATCAGAAGGCATCCAATCCTCTCCACCGTATCGCTTATCGCAAAAACGGACGGAGATCAACCTCTCAAAAAAAGATCAATGCTTCTTTCCGGCGTCCTTACCCTGGGGTGCGGGGCCGGTCAGACGATTATACCCTTTTACCCCGACATGACAGGTTGCGCAGCGGGTGTTGGAGGCAAAAGCCATCTGCCCGTCATGACACGCTCCGCAGTATTTCCCTTTATACAGGGAGGCCATGGTAAAATCCGCATTCCCTTCGGCAGTCCCGGCAGCCATTTCAAAAATCTTGTCATGGCAATCCTCACAAGAAAGACCGGCATCCATGGTGTGGGTTTTATGGACAAAGGCAACACCCTTCACCGGCTTTGCCCAGACAATGGGAGCCTTCGGCCCATAGGCCTCCTCATCGTAGGCTTCCTCACCAAAAGACAGGCTGGAAAAAACAAGGAGGCCAACAACCGCCACCAAGCCCACCATATTCATTACGCTCTTATTATTGCGTTTCATTACGGCCCTCTCCGCTGTTTGGTTAATCATTCATGTAAAACACGTTGGGCATGGCGCCGGTCTCAGGCCGAAGAACCCAAACAACCTTTTCAGGCTTGTGGATCAACTTATACGCCTCACTGTTATAATCGGTGAGATCACCGAATATACGAACGCCGGCCGGGCAGGCAGCAGCACAAGCCGTTTTGCTCTCACCTTTTGACAACCGGGTATCAAAGCAGAAATTACACTTGTCAACAGCCCGATTCTCTTCCTTAAAATAACGGGCATTATAGGGACAAGCGGCCATACAGGTCTTACAGCCGATACAGCGCTTGTAATCCATCATGACAATACCGTTTTTCTTGTCCTTATAGGTTGCAGTAGTCGGGCAAACCCGAACACAGGGCGGTCGGTTGCAATGGTTGCAGAGCACCGGCATGAACACCCGCTCTTTCTCACCCTTGCCGATCTCCCGCTCCTGCTGGAGAATGGTGGTACGATACCCATACGAGGGAACGCTGTTGGTCTTCACACAGGCTTCCATGCACCGCTCACAATCGATACAGCGATTCTGGCGCATAACCATGGTGTAGTGAGGGCTGTAGGGGAAACTTCCGGCAGCGGGCACCGGGCCCATGGCACTCTCGGCGTTACGCGCGGAGGTCAGGGAAAGCACGGAACCGCCCACAAATACACCGGTTACCGCCAAACCAAAGCGAAGAAACCGGCGCCGCTCCTCAGAAGGAAGGGCATCTGCCCCCTCATTCTTGAGTTTTTCAAGATCATTTATCTTCATTCTCACATCTCCTCAATGTATTTCAGAAGGGTGCTCGGCCTCTTCCACCCCTCAGGAATCGGATAATCCAGAAGGTACTTAAGCAGTTAATCGTTGGATTAATTGCCGATGGATAAATTCAGGTCATTGTAATTTGACAAACCCGCATGTCAAGATAATTTTAACGATTTCAGGGCAAACTTTCCTCTCCACTCACAACCGACAGGTTCTCTGTTTTTACAACTTTCTCCTTGCGACAAGAAAAAAACACGCTGCCACTCGCCTTTCCGCAAGCATACTTCGATTTTTTTTGCTATATCTTTAATATGATTCAATAATGATTCTTAATAATCACCTCAAATTCAATAGAAATACTATTTCATGACCATGGACTCCAAAAACACCCCTCCTTCTTCTCCGGCCGTGCAGGAAGCGGTTTTCACCGTCAATGAAACCTGGCAGATCACCTCCTTCAACGAGGCCGCCGAAAAACTTATGGGCCTCAAGCATGGGGAGACCATCGGCAAGAGCTGCCAGGACGTTTTCAGCGGCACCGGCAGGTTCGAATCCCTATGCAGCCTTTATGGCCCGCTGGCCTCTGGTCTTGCCATGCACGGACTGCGCGTGGTAATGAACAAACCGGAGAGCAATGAATCTGTCATTCTCCTGGTCACGGCAATCCCGATTCCCGACAAAAACGGCAAACTCTCCGGGGCAATCGTCACCCTCCGCGATGCCAACGATCCTGGCCAGATATATCCGCTGGTCCTAGACAGCATTGCGGACGGCGTCTTCACCGTGGACAAACTCTTCCGTATCACCTCCTTTAACAAGGCGGCCGAGCAGATTTCCGGCTGGACATCCCAAGAAGTGGTCGGCTCCCCGTGTCGCGACATCTTTCATTCCAACATCTGCGGGGCTGACTGCATCCTGGCCCAGAGCATTAATGAAGGGAAGTCCATCGTCAATCGCTCCATCTATATCAAGGGAAAGAATGGCCGGACCATTCCCATCAGCATCAGCGCCTCACCGCTTCTGGACCCGGAAGGTCAGGTTATCGGCGGGGTCGAGACCTTCCGGGATGTCACCTCCAGCCTGCAACAGGATCTCATCCTGGACAGCATTGCCGACGGCGTTTTCACCGTGGACCGAAACTGGAACCTGACCTCCTTCAACAAGGCGGCCGAACACATCACCGGCTGGCACAAGGAAGAGGTCCTCGGCAACCCCTGCAACACTATTTTTCACTCCAGCGTCTGCGGCGACAACTGCATTCTGGCCCAAAGCGTTGAAAGCGGCATGCCCATCGGCAACCGCTCCATCTTTATCAAGGGCAAGGACGGGGAGACCATCCCGATCAGCATCAGCGCCGCCCCCCTCACCGACCCGGATGGCGACGTTATCGGCGGGGTGGAAACCTTCCGCGACCTGACCTCAGTCATGACCAAGGATCTGGTGCTGGAGAGTATCGCCGATGGGGTATTCACCGTAAACCGCAGCTGGAAGATCACCTCCTTCAACCGGGCGGCCGAATTGATCACCGGCTGGAAACGCCAGGATGCCATCGGCAAATCGTGCAGCGACGTGTTCCATTCCAGTATCTGCGGCGACAACTGCGCCATTGCCCAGAGCCTTTATAGCGGCAAGCCCGTGACAAATCGCTCCATCTTTGTCAAAAACATCGATGGCAAACAGATCCCCTTGAGCATCAGTGCCGCACCACTCCTTGACCATGAAGGCAACGTTATCGGCGGAGTGGAAACCTTCCGGGACCTCAGCGTGGTCACGGAACTCCGCAAGCAGCTTTCCCGGCGCTACACTTTTGGCGAAATCCTCAGCAAGAGCGTTTCCATGCAGCGCATCTTCAGCATCCTGCCGGAAATCGCCCATAGCGAGAGCAATGTTCTTGTTCTCGGAGAGTCAGGCACCGGTAAGGAACTGGTCGCCCGCGCCATTCACACCTCGAGCCGACGCAACAAAGGCCCTTTTATGGCGGTCAACTGCGGAGCCCTTCCCGAAACCCTGCTCGAATCGGAACTTTTCGGCTACAAGGCCGGCGCCTTCACCGATGCCAAGCACGACAGACCGGGTCGCTTTGCCAGCGCCGAAAAAGGCACTCTTTTTCTCGACGAAATCGGCGACATCCCTGCTTCGCTCCAGGTCAAGCTTCTGCGCGTTCTCCAAGAAAAGGTATACGAGCCTTTAGGATCCAACAAACCGGTAAAGTCCGATGTGCGGATCATCGCCGCCACCAACCGCAACTTGCAGTCCCTTGTTCAGGAAGGGCTCTTCCGGGAAGATCTCTTCTACCGCCTGAACGTGGTAAAAATCATGCTTCCCCCCTTACGGGATCGCATGGAAGACGTTCCCATGCTTACCGAACACTTTATCAAACAATTCGGCACCCAGCAGGGCAAGGATATCGTCGGCATCTCCGATGAAGCCTTGAGCATTCTCATGCGCTACAACTTCCCCGGCAACATCCGTGAACTGGAAAACATCATCGAATACTCCTTCATCCTTTGCCACGGAGGTCTTATCAGACCGGAACATCTACCCGAACCCTTTGCCCCTAAATCACAGGACAACCATCAGCCCGGCGCCATTCCCCTCCACAAACCCCTCCCTCTGGAGGAAGTTGAAAAACAGGCGATTCTCCAGGCCCTGGAACGGAATCACTGGCGGCGGATGATTACCTGTCGCGAACTGAAGATATCCAAAGACACCCTCCGCCGGAAGATAGAGCGGTATGGCCTGATAAATCCCCTTGAGGAAGAGCTCGACTAGACCTCCGCCGTGGCGATCCAAACATAAAAAAAGGCCGAAGAGAACGCTCTTCGGCCTTTTTTTATTAACTATTGACTACCAATTGTATCAACTGCGCCCTACCTGCTTCTTGCGGCCTGAACCGGCATTTTTCTTGGCTCGGTCGGCCGCCTTGGCTTTTTTTTCGGCCACCTCATCGCCCGCGACACGCAGTGATCGCGGCACAGCCTTGTCAAAAAGACATTCACATGTTTCGTGCACCTCACTGGGGCATTCTGCAATCTCCCAGCATGGGGCAAGGGTCAACAACCTTTTCAGCCCAGGAATACTGATTCCTTGATCGTGAATCATGGACCGCACACACGACACCCACTTAATATCATTCAAAGAATAGAGCCGTCGGGATCCTGTATGCTGGGGATGAACCAGCCCTTCTGCCTCGTAGATACGAAGTGTTCTCGGATGAACATCCAACAGCTTTGCTGCCACCCCTATGGGGTAAATCGGCAAATCTGGCCGCAAAGGCTGGATGGCCGTTTTTTTCTTGGCCACCATAGTCGTTCTCCTCTGCGTGCTTAGTGATCCTCGGACAGATGCCCCCTGAAAAGCTTTTCACCCATAAAAAAGCCCATGACACAGAGGCCCATGGCCCCGGCAGTGATGACGATCTCATGCAGGGAAGGAGTATAGGTGAACAGATGGGGCATATCAACGACCCCAAGCTCATGGTACCATGGAACGATCTGCCCCACGACCACCAGGTCGTAACGCATGAAGAAGATACCGACGATCCCGGAGACAGAAGCCCAGAAGAGAATGGGCATATTCTTAGCGCGGGCGGCAAGGATCATGGCAAAAGGAATGACCATGCCAAGCATCACCTCGCCAAGCCAGAAATTCAGGGCATAGGGGCCGCTTACCAAAGCCATCATGGCCTCATACTTTCCTGGCGGCTGCCCACTGATCCCGGAGATCATCTTCCAGGTGGTAAAGAACATGATCACCGCAATCAGGGTTGCCCCTAATTTTGCCGTAGCCACAAGAGAGGACTCAAGCTTCTCGCTCATTTTCCAGCCATTGGCACGGTAGCCAAGATAGTGAAAGAAGATTACCGCAGCACAGCCGGACATCATGGCAGAGGTGATGAAATAAATCGGCATATACGGGCCATGCCAAAATTCCCGCCCACCGAGCAGGCCAAAAACCGCGCCGAGATTACTGTGTGCGGCAATACCGGAAATGACCCCCAAGAGACCCAAAGTCCCGGCGGTCTTGTGCTTGCCCATCTGCAAAAGGGCAAACTCAACCACCATAAAGAAGAGGTAGGCACCGTACAGCGTTCCCATCCACCAGATATTGGAAGTGGGATTCGGGGATAACATATTGTAGATCGGCATCCGCCAGGGATTTTCGATCTCGAACCCGATCACGAAAAAACCGGCGACAATGGTAACGATTGCCATGAATACGGAACGTTTGGCAATAGGCTTGAATGCCTCAACGCCAAAAACATGGCCGATGGAAGAAACCAGGCACAACCCGGTTGAACTGACCACGAAAAAAACATAGGTGGCGATGAGCAATCCCCAGGGAACATCCCGGGTGACCCCGAAGGTATGTTCATGTCCGGCATACATGGAATGCAGGCCGGCGGCAAGGCCAAGAGCAGCAAGCAGGCCGCCGATGGCAATAGTTACATTGTAGGAACGCGAGGGGCTGGCAACCAAGCCACCCTCTTGCGGCAACACATCAGCTAGAAAATTATTCATGGGACAACACTCCTTTTGCGTAAATGAATCGTTTTAATCTCTGATCCTACATGACGAAAACCTTACCTTCCAATCGAACCCAGCAAGCTTCATCGCAATGTTTCCTCATTGGCTTGGATCAACGGTTTGATCTTGAGATCAAATACGGTATGAAGTGTTGCACCTCCAATCCAGAAAAGTAAAAACAGTAGACCTTCCATTTTTTTCTCCTCAATCAAACGACCTGATCGCACAGGCTTTTGGTTCATCGTTGATCCGAAAGGAATGGCGGCTCCGAACGAATCACTCCAGCGACGTACCAGACTATCTTCCCCTTCTCCGTGGCCCTCCTTTGCGCTTTATTATCTGTAAAAAAACTCCAGGGAGGCTTTAAACGGAAACCACCCAAGTCCAATGCTATTAATTTCAAATTACATAATGGAAAAAGCCATTGTCAAGTTTTTATTCTTTTAATATTCCCATTTTTGGTATTTTTTTCGTGCACATTTAGCCCATTTTCTAATTACCACGAAACCGAAAGGCGCAATATCCCATTCCTTGACAACATAAACACGCAAGCATGGGCAAACAAAATAGTTCGATAAAACAAAAAGATCAAAACAAAAACAGAACAAAAAAATACCACGATAGACAAGACGCCTCCGTGAAAAAACCTATCGCGTCAAAACGGTGAAGCCATCTCAATATGGAGAAAAATGATCCGACATACTCCGCGCATGGAATCAAAATAAGCCAAGCGCATCCAACTTTATCCGCACGTAAAAATTCAAACAACCCCAAAAATATATTATTTTTCATTATCCAACCTGCCAAAATAACAGCACATTAAAATGTTCAGACGACAACAAAAGCCAAGGGATTAGAGCAATGGCACGCACATTGCTTCATACAAAACTAGGGACAACATGATTTTTCGATCATGTGAGAAAAAAGACAAACGACCTTCTGTCTTTCCGCAAAAGCGGACTCAATCAGCCCCTTCTTTGCAAAGGCTCCTCGGTGGCGGCCGAGGAGCCTTTGTTCTTTCCCTGCCCACCCCCCAAAAGAACCTACCCCAAGAAATGTAGTGACCTGGCCGGACGAACCCTGTATTATCTGTCGCTGATAAAACGTAGCGGAACCGGCTTCGCTCCCTGCCGCTCCATAAAGAATACATTTTCCAGTGTCTGCCGTGCATAACAAGACCCAGCCCACAACCAGGACCTGGACCCATGTCCAGCTCACCCTCTTCCTGCTCACCATCGGCCTCACCCTGACCATTGGCTTGGGCGCGGCCTTATATCTCTTTATCTCTCTTGATATTCCGGCAATCGGCTCACTGAAACATTACCAGCCAGCCACCACCTCCATCATCTACGACTCTGCCCAACAACCGATCACGCATGTATCAAAGGAAAACAGAACTCTTGTCCCTCTCTCCGCGATGCCGGAATTACTTCCCCAGGCCTTTGTCTCCGCGGAAGACTCCAGGTTTTACCAACACAGCGGGGTTGATACCTGGTCGATCATTCGGGCGCTTATCCACAATATTCGCTCGGGGGAACGGGGCCAAGGGGGAAGCACCATCACCCAGCAGGTTGCCAGGGCGCTCCTGCTCACCCCGGAAAAAACCTATACCCGCAAAATCAAGGAAGCAATTCTCGCCTACCGGATCGATAACGCCCTGAGCAAAGAAGAAATCCTCCATATCTATCTCAACCAGATATATCTCGGCAGCGGCGCCTATGGGGTCGAGGCCGCAGCCCAGATCTATTTTGACAAACGGGTTCAGGACCTGAATCTGGCTGAAGTCGCTCTTCTGGCCGGGTTGCCGCAAGCACCCAGCCGCTATTCCCCATTTCGCAATTTCAAACTGGCGAAAAACAGACAGCTCTATGTCTTGAATCGCATGGCCGAAGAAGGCTATATCACCCCAACCGCCGCAAAAAAAGCGTATGAGAAAACACTGCTCTGGAATCCGGCCAAGGAAGGCCCGCTGGAGAACAATTATTTTATCGAATATGTAAAGGCTTATGTCGAAAGCAAATATGGGAGCGAGGCTCTTTTGACCGGGGGGCTCCGCATCTACACCACCCTCGACCAGAACCTGCAGAAAGCGGCCAACATGGCCATTAAACGCGGCACCGCCAAATGGGCCATCCGCCAGAGCAAAAACGCCGACACCCTGCCCCAGGCCGCCTTAATCTCCATGGAGGTGAAGACCGGATATGTTCGGGCAATGGTGGGCGGTACGGATTTTGACAAAAGCCAATTCAACCGAGCCACCCAGGCCAGGCGTCAGCCAGGTTCCGCCTTCAAGCCCTTCATTTACGCCGCCGGTCTTGAAAACGGGATGACCCCGGCCACCATGATTGTTGACGAACCGATTCACTTTCGCGGCGCCACCGCGATGCAGTATTGGGAGCCCAAGAATTACAACAATAAATTTGAGGGCCCCACCACCTTTAGAAATGCGCTGGTCCATTCTCGAAACATTCCCACCATCAAGATCCTGCAACAGATCGGAGCAACCAAAACCATTGACCTGGCCAGGAGATTGGGCATCAGCTCGCCACTGGTGAAGGATCTCTCCCTGGCCCTGGGAACCTCCGGGGTCTCCCCCCTCGAACTGACCAGGGCATACGCTGCCTTTGCCAACAGCGGCCGCATGCCCCAGGCCGTCTTCATCGAAAAGATTGTGGACAGCCATGGCAAGGTCCTGGAAGAACAACATTCGTCCTTCAGCGATGCCCTTGATCCTCGGGTTGCCTACCAGATGACCCACATCATGGAGGCGGTCATTTCCGATGGCACGGCCAGGGGCATCAGCAGTTTCGGCGCTCCTGCCGCAGGCAAGACCGGAACCACCGACCAGAACGTGGATGCATGGTTTGTCGGCTACACCCCGGACCTGACAACCTGCGTCTGGATAGGACATGACCAGAATATTTCCTTGGGACGCATGGAAACAGGTGGACTGGCCGCAGCCCCGATCTGGCTTGATTTCATGAACCAGGCAAAGGCGACATATCCTCCGACCGGTGGCTTTCCCCTGCCACCCGGTATTGTCATGCTCCCCCTGGACAACGCCACCGGCAAACCCGGCATCGCAGGCGGTGCCGGTGTCAGCATGGAAGCCTTCAGGGAAGACATCCCTGCCTGGCCCCAAGAACCGCCCCCACCTCCGGCCAGCGAACTCCCCATCCCATAAAAACCATAAAAAAAGCCGTATTCCGGGCAACCCACGGAACACGGCTTACAATACGCCTTGTTTTATTCTTGCACAATCTGGCGGCGACACAGCATGCCAGCCAGGTTCGACTCCCTATTCCTGAATGATCAAACAGCCCGTTTCCGCGGCATATTTTTCAATTCGTCCTTGCCATGGTAGACCACGGTAAAGGTCTCACGCAACTCCTTGGCCATCGCCTCTTCTTGCCCGGCATCACTGATCATCACGCGGATGGCCACCCGTTTTTTCCCTTCCGGGGCATCCTCAAACGAGGTGAGGATACTGATGACCCTGACATCGAATTTACGCAGGCTCTCGATAACCTTGGTCACGGAACCGGGAGCATCCGGCAGGTCAAAAACAAATTGAATGGCACCGTCCTTGATGCCGGTGCTGTGAATAAAGCCCCGCAGAACATCGGTTTCGCTCAGCAGCCCGACGAGATGCCCCAGCTCGTCTACAACGGGCAGCCCGGAGATCTTGTCCTCCAGCATGACCAGCGCCGCCTTTTCCAAGGTCTCATCCTCGCGCAGGGTAAGCGGATTGGAGGTCATCACGTCCTTTACCTTCATTTCCGAGAGCAGATAATAAAGCTCATGAATATCCAAGGAGGTTGTCTTGGAAGGCGAGGCGTCTTTCACATCCCGATCCGTTACGATTCCGATCAATTTCCCATGGGAAACAACCGGCAGACGACGGATACTGTTTTCCTTCAGAATCCTGGTGGCACGCATCAGAGATGTATTCTCATCCACGGTCAGGACGTCTTTTGCCATCCAGTCTTTAATCAGCATAACGTACAACCCTCCATAGAAATTGTCTAACCAAGCTCCGCAAAGAGCAATTCTTGTCCACATTAGAAACATGCCGGTCGATACCCGGTATCTGTTTTTATAAAATATTCCTATTGTTCCCGCAAGACGAAGTGCGCCTGTTGCCAAAAAATCACAAAGAAAGCCGCAACTCCCTGGCCATGCCTCTTTTTTTTACCTTGCTTAACTTCCCACGAATCGGTAAAGGAGTAAGTTTCACATAAGGATACTTCCCAGATGGCCACCCTCTTCACAATTAGCAAAAACATCGCGAAAACAACTGCATGCCTTGCCCACTCCCAGACGAGACCTTAGCCCGAATCATGGCCACAGCGGCCAGAGAAGACTGCGTTTTCCTTGAGACCAGCAGGGTAACCGCGGAGGAAGCCCACACCTATTTTTTCCACAGACCGGTGGCACATCTTGTCTGCCAACCCCATGACGATCCTGCCCGATTTTTCCAGCAGGCGGAAGAGTTTCTGGCGGAGGGTTTCTATCTGGCCGGTTGGCTGGGATATGAATTCGGCTATCTGCTCGAACCCTCACTGGCCAAACGCATCCAGCCCGATCAAGAGAAACCCTTGGCACATTTGGGCGTATTCCGCGCCCCCTTGATTTTCTCGCACGAAACAGGGGCGTTGCTCAGCGGTTCCTGGCCCACGCCGCCGTTGCCGGAGATCTCCACATCCTACCGTCTCGCCGATTTGCGCCCCAACCTCTCACAAGCCGACTACACCGCAGCCCTTGCCAAAATCAAGGGGTATATCGAGAGCGGCGACACCTACCAGGTCAACTTTACCCTGAAGCTGCTCTTTGACTTCGACGGCGCTCCAGAAGGATTGTATCAGGCGTTGCGCCGCAACCAGAGTGTTTCCTTCGGCGCTTATCTCCACTCCGGCGCCCAACACATCCTCTCGTTTTCCCCGGAGCTGTTTTTCAAGCGAAGCGGTGAGCACTGCCTGGTCCGCCCCATGAAGGGGACCATGCAACGCGGCCCGTATCTCGCCGAAGACGCACGGCTGATGGAGTTTTTACAAGGTGACGAGAAAAATCGCAGCGAAAACGTGATGATCGTCGATCTGCTGCGCAATGACCTGGGCCGCGTCTGTACCCCGGGAACAGTGAGAACCCAATCCCTTTTCGACATCGAAACCTACGAGACCCTGCACCAGATGACCTCCACCATCACCGGTCATCTGCCCAAAGAGACAACAATCGAGACCTTGTTCCGTGCCCTGTTCCCGTGCGGCTCCGTCACCGGCGCCCCCAAGATCCGGACCATGGAGATCATCCACGAACTGGAAAACTGGCCGCGCGGCGTTTACACCGGAGCCATCGGCTTTATCGCCCCCTCCGGGGACGCAACCTTCAATGTGCCCATCCGGACCATCGAGCTCAACGGGTCCACAGGGGAAATGGGCATCGGTTCCGGGATCATCCATGATTCCGACCCGGAACAGGAATGGCGGGAATGCCTGCTCAAGGGGCGTTTTCTGAGCGACCCGGCCCCAACGTTCAGCCTTATTGAAACACTCCTCTGGCAACCGGGCTCCGGCTACTGGCTCCTCCCCGAACACCTTGAGCGGCTGGCCGCTTCCGCCGCCTATTTCCAATATTCCTGCAACAAGCAGGAGATCCTGACCCGGCTCGAAAGGCTGACCTTGGATTTTGCCGCCTCTCCCATGCGGGTGCGGCTGACCCTGGCAAAAAGCGGCGAGATTGCGCTGAGCGCCAGCCCCTGCCCAGCCCCGACCACCCTCACCTGGCCGAGACCGCAGATGGAACAATCCCAATTACCACGGGTTACCTTCTCCTCCCACGCCACCGACCCCGGATCTCCCTGGCTCTTTCACAAAACCACCCTGCGGGAGTTGTATGACACCGAACGGCAACGGGCCTTGGCCGGAGATTTTTATGAGGTGCTTTTTACAAACACCAGGGGAGAGGTGACGGAGGGAAGCATCACCAATATCTTTATCCAGCGACAAGACACACTCTTGACTCCCCCCATGGAGTGCGGGCTTCTGCCCGGGGTTTTCCGCCGATATCTGCTTGCACACGCACCGCTGGCGGTACGGGAATCCATCCTGAGCCGCCGTGATCTTGAGCAGGCAGAGGCAATTTTCGTGGGCAACTCGGTGCGCGGCCTGGTCCAGGTACGCTTGGCCTGAATTACCCCCGGGCCAGGGTCCGGATGATATCCGCCTTACCCACCACGCCGACCAGAGTGCCGTTTTTGAGCACCGGCAGGGTATGCACCTTTTTCTCGGACATGATGGTGGCGATCTCATCCAGCGGGGTATCCTCCCGGATGGTCACCGGTTCCCGGGAACAGATATCCCCCACCGTGGCACCGGTCATCTTGCTGATCTCCTTCTCCACTGTCTTGGCGCGGTCCAGAAAGATCACCGAGTCCAGGATAGAGATGGCGGTGGGAATATGGAACTTCTTGTTCTGATCCACCAGATCACTTTCCGTCACCACCCCGATCAACTGCCCGTCGTCGTCAACCACCGGCGCCCCGTTGATACGATGGGACCAGAGAATGCCCGCCAGTTTCTCCACCGGCAGATCCGCCTTTACCGAAACAACCTTTTTCGCCATAATCTCTTTAGCAATCCGCATCCGCTTTCTCCCGTTCTGGGGTTATTGAACTCGTCACAACGCTATAGCCAACACCGCCTGATACCTGCGCAAAAAAAACCCTTGCAAGAGATATCGTTGCCAGCTCCATCCTATACTGCACCACCGGATTGCAGAACCTCCTGAAAGGCCCCGGGAATCTCCGCAGCCAACTCACTGGCCAGAAAACCAAACGGCCGCCCTGCCCTGACAATCCGATCTGCGGCCAGACCATGGACATAGGCCCCCAGACAGGCAGCCTCCCAAGGGGGTACGCCTTGGGCCAGCAGACCGCCGATGAGACCGGTGAGGACATCCCCCATGCCGCCCGCAGCCATGCCCGGATTGCCGGTGGAGTTTATGGCCACCCTCCCATCCGGGGCGGCAATGACCGTGGAAGCCCCCTTCAGAAGCAGGACTACGCCATGCCGTTTGGCAAAATCCGCAGCCACCTCCCGCCGCTTGCCCTGGATTTCCAGGGTTGAAATCCCGGCCAGCCGCGACATTTCTCCGGGATGGGGGGTCAAGACCCTGGGCCCGGCGGCGAGCACGGCAACCTCGCCGGCCAGCAGGTTGAGGCCGTCTGCATCGACCACCATGGGCTGCCGCAATTCCCGATAGAGCTTGCGCACCACCTGGCCGGTTTCTTCCGCGGTTCCCAGACCGGGGCCAACGGCCACCGCCCCCTTACCATGGCACGCTGCCAATAGCTGCTCATAATCGGGCTCGGAAAGACAGTGCTGCGAAAAGGAGAGCACTTCGGTCATGGCCTCGGGTAATGCCCCCTGCACCAACCCATTGAGCGCCTTTGGCGTAGCGATGGTCACCAGCCCTGCCCCGGACCGCAGGCCGCCCAAGCCGCAGAGCACTGCCGCGCCTCCCTTGCCCAGCGAGCCTGCCAGGGCCAGGAGATGGCCGAAGGTTCCCTTATGGGCAGCAAGGCCGCGGGCCGGAATCAAGCCCTTGACCCAAGAATGATCCAGCCATTCAACCGCAACCCCGATCCGCTCGACAACCTCGACCGGAATGCCGATATCAATCACCTCAAGCTCCCCGACATACTCCTTGCCCGGCGGCTCAACCTGGGCAAACTTGGGCAAGCCGTAGGTGCAGGTAAGGTGCGCCCGAACACTGGTGCCCTGGGGAATGCCGGTGTCGCTGGCAAGCCCGGAGGGAATATCCACCGCCACCACCGGCACCGGGCTGGCATTGAGGCATTTGATCACCGCGGCAAAAACCCCGGAGACCCTACTGCGCAATCCCGTGCCGAAAAGAGCATCGACCAGAAAATCGCTCTCCGCCACCAGCCGTTCCACCCAGGACAACTCCTCTTCTGCAAGGCAGGTATAGAGCGGCATGGCCAGCTGCTTGACCCGCTCAAGATTTCTCGCCGCATCCCCCTGCATTTTTTCGAGAGCCACCAGACTCACCACCTGGGGCTGGGCACCCTGCGCCAGCAGCAGACGGGCGATCACCAAGCCATCGCCCCCGTTATTGCCGGGCCCGACAAAAATGAGGACCTTGCGTTCGACCAGCGAGCCAAAATGGCGGCTCATCGCCGCCACCGTCCCGCGTCCGGCATTTTCCATCAATTCCAACCCTGAAATACCATATTCCGCGCTGGTCAATCTGTCGCAGAGCAGCATCTGTTCCGCAGTGGCAATCTTCATCCCTCCCCTCCCTCAAGCGCCCGGCGAACAACCCGGGCAAAGTCGCCTATCATCACCGGCTTCAAGATATAACCGGCAAAACCAATTTCCTTGGCCTTTTCTTCACTCAATGCCTCGCTGAACCCCGTGCAGATAATGATCGGCATTTTGGGTTTCAGGGTAAAAATTTTCTGGGCCAGGACGATACCGGTCAAGCCGGGCATGGTCTGGTCGGTGACAACCAAATCAAAATCATCCGGCCTGGTGCGGAACAGGACCTCGGCCTCGGTACTGTCCGAAACGGCTGTCACCCGGTAGCCGAGGTATTCGCTCATTTCCTTGAGCAAGCCCAAGACATTTTCTTCGTCATCCACCAGCAGTATCCTTTCGGAACCCCTGGGGATAGAGGTCTCCAGTGCCCTGGGCGATTGCCCGGCAACATCACAACAAACCGGGAAATAGAGGGAAAAGGTTGTTCCTTGCCCCGGCATGCTGGAAACGGAAAGATACCCGCCATGCCCCTTAACAATACCTTGTACCAGGGCAAGGCCGATGCCTGTACCCTTGCCCTGCTCCTTGGTGGTGAAATACGGTTCAAATATCCGCTCCTGCGTGGCCTTGTCCATACCGCAGCCGGTGTCACCGACCGCCAGACGCAAATATTTTCCGGGCCGGAGATCCTGGCCGGCAACCGTCTCTCCCGGAGCCACCTGGACCTCTCGAAGAGTGACCTTCAGGGTACCCCCACTTTCTTCCATGGCATGAGCCCCATTGGTGCAGAGATTGATAAGAATCTGCTGGATCTGAGTAGGATCTGCCATAATCTGCCCGCAATCCCTGGCAATATCCTCATGAAAAACAATGGTGGAAGGAAGGGTGGACCGCAACATCTCCAGGCACTCACCCAACATCGGCGGCAAGGCCATACAGACAAGTTCCGGCCCTTTCTGCCGGCTAAAAGAAAGAATCTGCCGCACCAGATTTTTTGCCCGCAGCGCCGCCCGCTTCACCTCTTCCAGATCCTGGCGCAAGATGTCACCGCGTGGCAGCCTGGCCATGACCAGATCGGTGTAACCGAGAATAGGGGTGAGCATGTTGTTGAAATCATGGGCCACCCCGCCGGCCAGGGTACCAACAGCTTCCATCTTCTGGGACTGCCGCAGAGCCGCCATGAGACTCTCACGCTCTTCGCTGACTCGCACCCCCTTAATGGCCTGGGCGCAAGGTCTCGCCACCCGACCCAGCAGATCAAGATCCTTTTCCGTATATTCCCGCCCACTATTGGCCACCGCGATCTCACCAACCAGTTGCCCATCGAGGAGCACCGGCACGGCAAGGAACCGTTCCACCGCGACATGCCCCTCCGGGCAGCGGGATGCCGCAGGAGGGCCACCCGGATTATTGGCATAAAAGCCCTGCCTCTTATTGAGCGCCTGTCCCCACAATCCGGGATACCGTCCATCCGGGCCGGGGGAGCACGCCAGTTCCCGGGTCTCCTCGCGCCCCTGCTCTCCGCCGGGCATCATCTCCGTAAAGGCATGACAGACCAGAACGCCGGACTGCGCATCAATAATGCCCACAAAGCCGTGCGGGCTCGCGGTAAGCTCCCGGGCCGCGGCAAGAATTGTCCCGGCAATCCCGGCCACGTTTTGCCCCGACCCCACCAGTTGTCCTGCCAGATCGGCCAGGGCCTGTTTTACCGTGAGCTCGTGGGCCAGTTCCTCCTGCAGGGCATACTCCTCGGTCACATCGCGGAAAACAAGGACAACCCCAAGACAGATTCCATCCTGTTCCAGGATAGGAGCGGCACTGTCCGAAATCTGGTATTTCCTGCCATCGCGGGCAATAAGCACCGTATGGTTGCCCAAGCCGACTATCTTGCCGGTCGCAAGAACCCGGGCCACCGGATTGACGGATTTTTCCCCTGTGCCGGCATCAATAATAGCAAAGACCTCGTCGAGCTTCCGGCCAAGGGCTTCGGCCTGAGGCCAGCCGGTCAGCTGTTCGGCCACCACATTCATCCGGGTCACCAGCCCCCCGTTATCGGTGGCGATCACCCCATCGCCAATGGAGCGCAAAGTAACCAGGGCAGACTCTTTTTCCCGCCGCACCTCTTCTTCCGCCCCAACCCGGGCCGCCTTGTCCGCCAGATGGTTCTCGGCCAGCGCGTCAAGATCCGAGGCGAGCCGGGCAAGCTCTTGTGGCCACCGCCAGTTCAGCTGCGGCTTCTTGCTCCCGCCAAGAATCGAGGCAATGCCGCCCATGAGCTGGCCTTGCAGGAGATTTGCATAATGCGCCATGGCCACCGCCACCCCTACAAGCAAGAGCAACAAAACAGAAACAATAATGACAAGATTTTCCTTAAAATGTTGCAGCCAGACCTCGATGACGCTTCTGTCCACCGGTTGCCCCACCCAGAGACTGTGCGTCCCCTCGGCCTCGCTGATAAGGGGCAACCAGGCGTTGGCCTCGCCGTGCAGATCCTTCAGGATAACCGGCTTTCCATCGTGCATCGCCTGCCGCAACTGGGGAAACTCTACAAAGGCATGGTTCGGCCCGGAGCCATGCCGCCTGTGCCGATCATGAACCGCCGTGGCCAGATAGGAGCCATCCTGGCTGACCAGATCATATTTTTCCAATTTCTTGATGAGGCGGCGCAGATCCAGGACCAGCACTGCGATTCCCGAGGTTCCGTACGCCTCATTCTGCACCGGAACCCCAAAATAGACGATGAGCTGCTCCAACCGCCCTTCCTTATCCGGGCTGACAACCCCCTGAATGGCGCCGACAAAGGTCGTGCCCGGCAAAAAGCTCCTTGCCTTCCGAGACATCGCTTCTTCCATACTGTTTTGAGACATGGCGGAACTGAGTCCGAGTTCGCCGTTTTCCTGCCGGCTCACATGGAACTGTTCCTGTCCCAACCCATCAACAACAGACACCGAGAGAACCTCGGGCCGATTCTTGAACCAGCGTTTAGCGACCACATCGGAGAGACGCGTGCGCAGCTGATCAAGGGGAATCCCTGGCTCCGGCCACCCCACCAGATCCACGGTCTCAGAAAGCATTCCGAAAACACGCAGGGTTTCCCGTCCCTGCTCGACCTTGCGCCCCAGAGCAATAAACTCATCCTGCAAGCGGGCAAGACGTTGCTCTTGTACTGCCTGTTCAAGGGTTGCGAGAAGCGAGGGGAGGTTAAAAACAACGGAGGAGGCAAGGGGAAACAGTCCGATAATGAAAAAGACCAGAAACGTTATGGTTCTCAATCGCATGCGCACGCTCACCGACAACTTGTTTCCCGGCAAAAAAACGATAGATACTGCGTCATTCTAGCACATCCCGGCAGGGGAACCAATTTTTTCCACAGATTTTCCTGCGGTTCTGTTGTCACAGGCAGGAAAGGTGAGCAACCCAGGTCCGGATAAGGCCAAGGCCCGTACCACAAGCGCTTCCAGCCAAGAAAGATATTGCGCATTGACCTGCCGATGGTATAGTACTCCCCTTGTTTTGGATTAAAAAAGTACTGTAACTGCCCTCGTAGCTCAGTGGATAGAGCAACCGCCTCCTAAGCGGTAGGTCGCACGTTCAATTCGTGCCGAGGGCACCATCGCCCCCCAGACATCCCCCCTGTTCCGCCTGCCCGCGTCAAATACTCGGAGGTGGCGCAGGATTGCACTTTACCGATACCCTTTTAAGGAGAACCACCATGCAGAGATTCCTCGTACTTGTCAGTTTCGTGCTTCTCGCTGTCGGTTTGAGCGGTTGCGGCTACAATGCCATCCAGCAGAACGACGAGGGCGTGATCGCCGCCTGGGGCGATGTTGAAGCCTCTTACCAACGGCGCGCCGACCTCATCCCCAACCTGGTTGAAGCGGTAAAGGCCTACGCGGCCCACGAGAAAGATACGCTCACCGCCGTTACCGAGGCCAGGGCCAAGGTCGGCACCATTCAGGCAGGCGCCGAAGTGGTGAACAACCCCCAGGCCTTTGCCAAATTCCAGGAAGCGCAGAGCGGGCTTTCCTCCGCCCTTTCCCGCCTGATGGTGGTGGTGGAACGCTATCCGGACCTCAAGGCAAACCAGAACTTCCTCGATTTTCAACACCAGCTCGAAGGTACGGAAAACCGGATCAACGTGGCCCGGGTCCGTTACAACGAGGCGGTGCGGATCTTCAACACCTCCATCCGCACCTTCCCCAACAACCTGACCAACAACCTGCTGCTCCATCTGCCCCGCCGCGAAGCATTCAAGGCGGAAGAAGGTGCGGCCGCGGCCCCGAAGGTCAAGTTCTAACCGATGTCACAAGGCGAGCAGCATACCCCATCCCGGACCGGCAAACCGTTTTATCTCTTTTGTCTGCTGACCCTCTGCCTCCTCCTTGTTGCGGGACCCAAATCAGCCAAGGCGCTGGAGGTTCCGCAATACCAGGGGTATGTCACCGACTTGGCCGGGATGATTTCCCCTGGGGAGCGGCAAAAGCTCGAGCAGATGCTGCTCGCCTTTGAACAATCCGATTCCACCCAGATCGCGGTGCTGACCATCCCGTCGCTTGAAGGCGATTCGCTGGAGGATTTCAGCATCCGCACGGTGGATGCCTGGAAGATCGGCCAGAAGGGCAAGGACAACGGGGTGCTGCTTTTGGTCAGCAAGGGCGACCGCAAGATCCGGATCGAGGTTGGCCGCGGCCTGGAAGGGGTGCTGACCGACCTGCTTGCCGGCCGCATCGTTGACCAGATCATCTCCCCGCGTTTTAAGTCCGGCCAGCTGGACCAAGGCTTTGAGGCCGGGATCACCACGATCATCAGCGCCACGCGAGGCGAATACAAGGGTACCGGCAGCTCCCGCCGAGGAGCGCGCAAGGGGAGCCAATCCTCGCTCTTCAACTATCTGATCTTTTTTGCCATCCTGGTCGGTTTTCTCGGGCGGCTGAGCAAGCCGGTCGGGGCGCTTGCGGGGGCGGCACTCCTGCCTCTCTTTGCCTTTCTCGGAATCTCTTCGCCCCTGGGCTGGCTGATCCTGCTCCTCCTGATCCCGGGCGGCGCCCTGCTGGGCCTCCTGCTCCCGCTCTTTTTCGCCAATGCCGGGGGGGGGGGGATGTACTTGGGCGGCGGCGGTTTTGGCGGCGGCGGCGGAGGCGATAGCTTTGGCGGCTTCGGCGGCGGTGGTTTCGGAGGCGGCGGCGCCTCGGGGGGCTGGTAGATGATCCAAGCAGAGACTTTTTTTACAGAGGCGGAAAAAGAGCAGATTGCTGCAACCATCTCCGGGGTGGAGCAAAAAACCTCCGGCGAAGTTGTCGCCATGGTGGTGGCGGAGAGCGACACCTATCCTGAAGCAAGGCTCCTGGCCGGGTTCAGTATCGGCGGTCTGACCGCGCTCATTATCACCGACCTTTTTTTGGGAGACAGCCTGGGATACTTCCTCCCCCTTGCTCTTTGCGGGGCCATGCTCGTTACCGCTCTTACCCGGCTCTGCCCCCCGCTGCTCCGGCTGTTCATCCCTGCAAGCCGGCTGGAAACCAGGGTCGCCCAACGGGCACTCCGCTCCTTTTACGAAAAAAAACTCCACACCACCCGCGACAACACCGGGGTGCTCTTTTTCATCTCCCTGCTTGAGCACAAGGTCTGGATTCTGGCAGATACGGGCATCTATGCGAAAATCTCCCAGGAAACCCTGCTGACCTACGCCAACGACATTGCCACCGGCATAAAGCAAGGAGAGGGGTGCACTGCCTTGTGCCGGCAGATTGAAGCGGTGGGCGCTATCTTGGCCAGTCATTTCCCCATCAAAGCCGATGACACCAATGAACTTTCCAATCAACTGCTCACCGGCTGAACCCGCTTTTTACAGATAGCCGACACACCCTCGCCCCTTCGCCGCCCCCATATAGTCCCGCAACCAAATTCCGGCCAGAAATCCGCCAGATCCTTTTTCTTGGCCCGACCCGTATTGACAACAACAAAACATAGCTATATAGTAATTTAGCTATATGATAATTATGGGAGCGCCCCCGCGCTTTTCAGCGGGGAATCAAGACAAGGACAAACAAGCCCATGCAACCCATCAAATTGAACAACCTCGCACCACAACCAAAGCCGTCAAAGGTGCCGCCGCTTTCCCCTGGTGCCACCAGACGCTATCTCGCGACCGGCCTCTTCTCCCTGGTTGTCTGGTTTACTGTCTACAAACAGCTTTCCCCCCTTGCCGACTTCATCACCTTTACCCTGCTCAATCTCTCCCCGGACAGCCGATTGGGCAAGGCCACCCAGTTCTTCCTCTATGACACGCCCAAGGTGCTGATGCTCCTGGCCTTGGTGGTATTCGCAGTGGGCATTCTCCGTTCCTTCTTCACTCCGGAACGAACCCGAAAAATCCTCGCAGGCAAACGCGAATCCGTGGGCAATGTTCTGGCCGCCCTGCTGGGTATCGCCACCCCATTCTGCTCCTGCTCGGCCGTCCCCCTGTTCATCGGCTTTGTAACGGCCGGGATCCCGCTGGGCGTCACCTTCTCCTTTCTCATTGCCGCGCCCATGGTCAACGAGGTTGCCCTGGTTCTGCTCTATGGCTTGCTGGGCTGGAAGGTGGCACTTCTCTATCTCACCACCGGCCTTGCCATTGCCATTATCGCAGGCTGGACCATTGGTCGGCTCCACATGGAGCACTACGTTGAGGAATGGGTCAAGCATGTGCTGGCCAGCGGTACTGACACCGTGATGCCCTGCAATCTCCAGGAACGGGTGCGATATGGACGCCAAGCTGTGCAAGACATCATGGGGAAGGTCTGGCCCTATGTCATCCTCGGTATTGGGGTGGGCGCGGGGATCCACGGCTACGTGCCCGAAGGATTCATGGCCTCGATCATGGGCAAATCCGCCTGGTGGTCGGTGCCCATGGCCGTGGTCATCGGCATCCCCATGTATGCCAACGCCGCCGGCATCGTGCCGGTCCTCCAAGCCCTGCTTGGCAAAGGAGCGGCGCTGGGCACGGCCCTGGCCTTCATGATGAGCGTCGTCGCTCTCTCCCTGCCGGAAATAGTCATCCTCCGCAGGGTCTTGAAACCCGCGCTCATCGCCACCTTTATCGGCGTGGTCGGCAGCGGCATCCTGCTGGTGGGCTATCTTTTCAATATGATTATTTAGGGGATTAGAATGAAAAAAATCACGGTGGAATGGTGCCATCTGGACAAAGAGGGCAAAACCTGCGATCGTTGTGCCGAGACGGGACAGGGTATCGCGGAAACAGTACAACGGTTACAGGTCGAATGCAGAGCGAAGGGGGTGGAGATCCTGTTCACTGAAACCAAACTGAGCGAGGCGCAGATCGACCAATCGAACCTCATTCTCATCAACGGCAAACCGATTGAGACGGTCCTCCCCCGGACGACGGTCTCGAAAAGCAGTTGCTGCTCTTGCGGCGAGCTCACGGGCCAGGAGGAATCCTGCCGGAGCATCATCAGACACGGCCAGGTACATGAGGCCATTCCCCGGGAATTTATCAGGGAAGCGATTTGCAGGGTGGCCGGCTGCTGCTGACCGTAAAATCACCAAAGGATCCTTTCCCATGCACAAAATAAAAATTCTTTTTCTCTGCACCGGCAACTCCTGCCGCAGCCAGATGGCCGAGGGCTGGGGAAGACATCTCTACCCGGAGCGCTATGAATTTTTCTCGGCCGGGATCGAAACCCACGGCCTCAACCCCTTGGCTGTCCGGGTCATGGCTGAGGCCGGGGTCGACATCAGCAGCCACCATTCGAAACTGCTCTCCGAACTGGCGTCCATTACCTTTGACTACGTGATCACGGTCTGCGACCATGCCAACGAGCAATGCCCATTTTTTGCAGGCAAGGCGGTCAAGCTGCACCGGGAATTCCCAGATCCGCCGCGTCTCGCCCGGACAGCGACCAACGAAGAAGAGGCTCTCGACCATTACCGCGCTGTCCGCGACGCTATCCGGGATTACCTGACCACCCTGCCCGACGATCTGGCCGCTAACCACCTGTAACCTGCCTGCCCCCATGTCATAGGGACCAGGAAAGACCCCCCAATTCAACTAAATATATTCCTTGCGTTCCCTGGCGGATCATGGTAAAAAGGGAAATTCATTGTGTTGCCTCTGCCTGTAATCGCTATACGAACAAAAGCGCACCGCACAAAGCCTCTGCCGAGGGCGTGCGGTTTTTTTGTTTATGGGGCGTTGGGCCGCAAGGATTTCTTTTTTCCTGCACAGCAACCCTTCCCCCACACGCCCTTCAATAAGGAACACCATCATGACCACCTTTGCTGACCTTGGCATCCATCCCGACATCATCTCCGGCCTCGAAGCCCTGGGCTTCACTGCTCCCACCCCGGTTCAGGAGCAGATCATCCCGCTCCTCCTTGAAAAACCGGTGGATATCGTCGGCCTGGCCCAGACCGGCACCGGCAAAACCGCAGCCTTCGGCATCCCCCTGGTGCAGCTTTGCTCGCCGGACAGCCGCAAGACCCAGGCCCTGGTACTCTGCCCGACCCGAGAGCTGTGCATGCAGGTGGCCCGCGATCTCAATGCCTTTGCCAAAAATCTTCCCGCCATCCGGGTCTGCGCCGTTTATGGCGGTGCCAGCATCGACAACCAGATCCGCTCCTTGCGGCAGGGGGCGCCGATCATCGTGGCCACCCCCGGGCGGCTGCACGACTTGATGCGCCGCCAGGTGATCGATCTTTCCGAGATTCGCCTGGTGGTGCTGGACGAAGCCGACGAGATGCTGCAGATGGGATTTCAAGACGAGCTGAACGCCATCCTCGCCCAAACCCCGGCCGACAAACACACCCTGTTGTTTTCCGCCACCATGCCCCAAAGCGTGGCCTCCATTTCCCGGAAATACATGAAAAACCCCCTGGAGATCACGGTGGGCACCCGTAATGCCGGCTCGGAAAACATCCGCCACATGTACTATATGGTCCACGCCAAGGACCGCTACCTGGCCCTGCGCCGGCTGGTGGACATGAACCCGGATATGTACGCCATCATCTTCTGCCGCACCCGCCAGGAGGTAAACGATGTCGCGGACAAACTCTCCAAGGACGGCTACAACGCCGACCCCCTCCATGGCGAACTCTCCCAAAGCCAGCGCGATTATGTGATGCAGCGTTTTCGCAGCAAATCGGTGCAGCTGCTGGTGGCCACCGATGTGGCGGCCCGCGGCCTTGACGTCACCGACCTTACCCACGTGATCAACTACAACCTGCCCGATGACAGCGCCAACTACACCCATCGCAGCGGGCGTACCGGACGGGCCGGCAAGACCGGCATCTCCATTTCCATCATCCATATGCGCGAACAGTTCCGCATCAAGGAAATCGAGAGCAAGATGAAACGTCAGTTCGAACTGGGCAAGGTTCCATCCGGCCATGAGGTCTGCAAAAAACAGCTCCTCCACAAGATCGAGATCATCAAAAACATCGAGGTCAACACCAGCCGGCTCGCCCCCTTCATGGAGACCATCACCGAGGCCCTGGCCGATCTCGACCGGGACGAACTGATCCTGCGTTTTGTTTCCCAGGAGTTCGACAACGTCTTGGCCCATTACCAGAATGCCCCGGACATCAATGTTTCGGACAAAGGCCGCGGCCGCGATGAAGGCTACAACCGTTCGGAAAGCAGATTCGCCCGATCGGACCGCCCGGACAGCCGATACGCCAAGCCGGACCGCCCGGACAGCAAATTCGCCCTCGCCCGCCAGGAAGACCGTGGCGAACGCGTGAATTTCAGCCGCTTTTACCTCAATATCGGCCAGAAAGACGGCCTCTACCCGGCCCGGCTCATCGGCCAGATCAATGATGCCAGCGGCTCGGCCTCCATCAAAATCGGCCGAATCGAGATCCTGGACAACACCGCCATGCTCGAAGCGGACAGCCGCTTCGCCCAAAAAATCATTGAGGTGTTCCAGGGGCTCAAGGTCAACGGCAGGGACGTCGAGGTGAAAACCCTGGACGCCCCGAAAGGACGGCCCGGCAAACCAACCGGCGGGTATCCCGGCCGCAGCTCCAAGGGGCCGAAATCGTTTAAGCCCTCCAGCTCGTCCAGGCCTTCCAGCTCCGCCAAACCGTATTCCTCGGCCCGGCCTGCAGGCGCAGCCAAACCATATCCCTCGGCTCGGCCTGCAACCTCGAGCAAACCGGCGACCTCCTCCAGACCCCCGAGTGCCGGTGTTCCCAGAAGAGGAAAGAAGAAACCTTATTCCGAATAAATTGATCCGCCTCCTTCCATCGCTTCCCTCTCCCAACACGGGAGGGGGAACCGCTAATTTCCCCCACGCCCTGCTGCCAGTAAATCCGCACGCACAAGACTCTTGCCGCAGAAATATTTACTCCCCAAGAGAGATATCCTTACAATATCCTGATCGCATTCTAACAATCCCGTGCTATTCTGTTGGAGTTACCCCTATTCACTCCAACCGCCCCAGGGATTCGTATGCGCCATAAACGCCTTATCTGGCAGCTGTACCCAAGCCAGCTCCTTATCACCATTGTCGCCCTTCTGGTCGCCGCCGGCTATGGGGCTTACTCGCTGCGCGTCTTTCAGCTCTCCCAGACCGCTGTCGACCTTGAGGCCCGCGCCCGTCTGAGCCAGGAATATGTTCTTACCCTGCTGGTGAAAAACGACCTGCCCGGACTGCAATCCTTCTTCACAACCGCCGGAAAAGATTCCGGCACCCGATTGACCGTGACCACCCCCGATGGCGTGGTTCTCGCCGACTCGGATGAAGATCCGGGCCGGATGGAAAACCACGGGGACCGGCCGGAGATCATGGCCGCCCTTGATGGCAAACTCACCCCCTCCCTGCGCTTCAGCCATACCCTCCAGGAAAACATGATGTACGTCGCGATCCCCTTAATGCAAGAGGGAAAAAGCAAAGGGATCCTGCGCACCGCCCTCCCGGTCACCTTCATTAACAGCGCACTCAAGGAAATCTTTTTAAAAATTGCCTGGGGATGCCTGATTGTCGCCCTGCTCGTGGCCCTGGTCGCCTGGTTCATCTCCCGCCGGATCAGCAGGCCGCTGGAAGAGATGCGTTTAGGGGCCGAACGTTTTGCCAACGGCGCTTTTACCGGCAAACTGCGGGAAGAAGGGGCTGAAGAGGTGGCGAGCCTGGCCAGAGCCATGAATGCCATGGCCGATCAGCTCGACGGACGGATCAAAACCATTGCCCGGCAACACAGCCAGCTGGAGGCGGTCTTTTCCAGCATGGTTGAGGGGGTCATTACGGTGGACACCGAGGAGAGGATCCTTGACATCAACCAGGCCGGAGCAAACCTGTTGAACATCCCTCCGGAGAAGCTGCGGGGCAAAAAGGCCCTGGTGGCGGTACGCAATCTGGCCCTGCAACAGTTTGTCAGTCAGGCCCTTGCCTCCGCCACCCCCATCGAAGGGGAAATCGACCTGACCGATCGGGATGGGCAGGAAAAATACTTTTACGCCCACGGCACCCGCTTCCAGGACGCCGCGGAGATGACCAGCGGCGCGATCATCGTTATCAATGATGTCACCAACCTCCGGCGCTTGGAAAACATGCGCCGCGACTTCGTGGCCAATGTTTCCCATGAACTGAAAACCCCGATCACCTCCATCGAAGGGTTTGCCGAAACCCTGCTGGACGGGGCGCTGGAGAGCCCGAAGGACGCCCGGCGATTTGTGGAAATCATCGCCAAACAGTCAAAACGGCTGCACGCCATCATCGAAGATCTCCTCGCCCTCTCCCGGCTGGAACAGGAAGATGAACAGACCGAGCTGCTGCTGGCGGAGGAAAAGATCGTCACCCCGTTGCGCAGGGCCATTGAGACCTGTAGTCTCAAGGCCGCCGAAAAAAAAATCAGTATCGAACTGAATGCCGCGGATAATCTCACCGCCAAACTCAACAGCCCCCTGCTGGAACAGGCAGTGACCAACCTCATCGTCAATGCTATCAAGTACAGCGACGAAGGCAGCAGGGTGTTGGTCCGGGCCCAAGAACGCGAAGGTGAGACCATCGCCATTGAGGTTCAGGATTTCGGTGCCGGGGTTGCAGCCCAGCACCTGCCCCGTCTCTTCGAGCGCTTCTACCGGAGCGATGCCGCCCGCAACCGCAAGGTCGGCGGCACCGGCCTCGGGCTGGCCATCGTCAAACACATTGTCCAGGCCCATGGCGGCGAGGTGGATGTCATAAGCGAAGTCGGCAAGGGCACGACCTTTACCATCCAGTTGCGCAAGGAGAAAGGCCATGAAAACAGCACCCCCGCCTGACACCTCCACCCTCTACACCGCCCTGGAAAAGGCCGCCAAACACATCTGCACCACCCGGTGCGGGCTTTGCCCCCATGCGGCTTTGCAGCATCCCTGCCCCAGCGACTGCACCCTGGAGACCATGGCCTGGGAATGCTGGGTGCGGTTCTTCCTCGACCAGGCCAAGTCCTGAAGACCGTCTGCCCATTTCCGCTCCCGCCCCGATCATTTCCTCCCTATCCGCCCCTCCCTTCCGAATCAAACCCTATTGCAAATCTAACATTCCTCTGACGGAAACCCCTTATGGTTATTCGGAAAAGAGGATAATGCCAGAGTGCAAAGACTCAACCAAGGGGTGCAACGGTGAGCAGACTTTCTTTCGCAGACCTTTCGCTGTCGCTTGCCGGGGTGGGGCAAGACCAAAGACCCACGGAACGCGAGTGTATCGCCCTGCTCGCTTTGGACGCCCATCGCCCGGAAAGCCTGCCTTTTTACGGGTCCGATGCCACCACCGGCTGCGAAAACGAACTGCAGGTCGCAGTGACCGGCCGCCGCGAGGATGTGGATCTGCCCCGGGCCATCGAGCAATCGAGCTACTACGCCAACATCATCAAGCGGGCCGACCGCGGCGAAACCTCACCCCGGGCCCGGCGGAATCTGGAGCGCTACCTCGACGACAACCTCGGACAGGTCTGGGAAAACAGTTGGGTCCGTTTCCCTCTCGCCAGCCTGCACCCACACGCCATGAATATCCTGGCCGCCGACCTCAAGGCAGACAAGCAGAACCCAGGGGGCGGCGAGCGCAGCGACGCCGCCCGTTTCTTTGTGGAGGAGGGCGGGGAAAGACTGCTGCACATACCCATCAGTTATCTGCTCAAATTGGCCCTGGCCGATCTCCTCGGCGAAGCGGGCAGCCATGAAACGGTGCGGAAAACCGGGAGCCGGATGCTCACCCACCTGTTGAGCGACAACACCTCGCCGGAAACCTTTTCCTTTCATGTCACCGCCATGCATGCCCACACCGGCTATGGCAATGCGCTGGCCCGGGAAACCGCCAAGCGCTTCCTCTTTACCCAGCTGCTGATCATGTATGCCAACGAAAAATTCGAACTTCTCCGGCGGGGGCAGAAGGCGACCCTCTTTTTCTCCCCGCATCCGCCGGTACGGCAGCGGGCCTTGAACGAATGCATCTCCGACGCTTTCTACCGCAAGCTCTTCATGAGCCCCTGCCTTTCCGGCTGGGACGAAGGCGAGGCCAAGCACCAGTATATGATCCTCTGCCATCAGGTCTTGAGCCGCAGCCATCTCAACGCGGTGATGAAGATGCGCGAGGCAGGCATCATCACCACCAACCTGGTGATGATGCCCCAGACCTCCAACATCAGTCTGGCCAACAACGGCACCCATGTCAGCATGGGCAGCCTGAAATTGAGCCGATTGCTGCGCGACCCCGGCTCCGGGTTCACCGTCCGCCACGAAAAATACCTGGGCGACCTGGTGGCCAAGATCATGGAGCATTTCCTGCCCCTCTTTGTCTCCACATACAGCGCCGCCCCCTACCGGCTCGGCTTCGAGGATTTTCATCCCGAACAGGCCCTGGGCTTTCTCCCGCACCAACTGGACTATACCCACCTGCGCATGCTCTGGCGGCGCTGGCGGAAAAAGGCCCGCAACAAGTTCTGCGGGCAGGCGCTTACGCCCTTCGGGCCGCAGCGTCTCGATCAGATCATCGGCGGGGCCTGTCGCTGCAAGGGGGATTTCGTCCCCGATTTCCGACTCATCGATTACCCCGTGGCCTTGCTTTCCACGGAACAAAGCGGTAGCCAGGACGGCCGACTCCACAATGACCGCCGCCTCAAGGAAGACCTGGACATGCTCGGTATCTTTGACAAAAGGATGTCGGTGTACCTGCCTTACAAACTGCGCGAATTCGAGGTCATGGGTTTTTCCGGCTTCGAGGCACGCCAATATTCCCTTTTCGAGCAATTTGATGGCGATCTGGGCCGGGCCACCGACCTGCAGATGCTGCTCAACGCCCTGGCCTTCAAGCTCATTGCCAATGGCACCTGCAGCCATCAGCATATCCCCGACACCCCCTTTGTCGAAAGCGAGCGCCGCCAGATTCTGTTCGGCACGGCCATCGGCATCCCCACCTTTTTCGTGCGCAAGGAAACGCCCAACCGTTTTCTGCGGAACATCCTGAAAAGAACCAAGAACACCCGGAGCAGCCGCCGCTACAGCGGTTACCAAAGGGTACTGCATCAAGACTACCGCCTCGCCCTGCTGCAGTTTATTCGCAATGAGGGAGCAGAACTGGTGGAGGGTTTCGGCTTCAGCGAACTGCTCGCCGACCTTGAGCTGCGGTTGCGCGAACCCGACCGCCATGGGGCCTTGGGGAGGCTGACCAAGGGGATTCTCGCCAGCGAGGGGGCCGATTCCCCTTTCGAGATGCCGGCCAGGGATTTCAATCTGGCGGCGGAGCGCTATTACCGGGAGGAGCTGCGGCAGGAGCAGATCAAGGAGGGCTGGCAGCATGTCGTCGAGGATATCAAAACCATGGGGGCCGGCGAGGTCCCCCTTGCCCTGGAGGTGCGGGGCGAAGTGCAGTGTATCCTTGGCAGCCAGGACGTCGAGCCCTTCCTCCGCCGGACCCAGGAAGAACTCCTGAGTGATTCTCTCTCCCAGACCACCGCGACCCAACTGCTCCAACTCATGATCATTGCCGAGGATCTTGACAGCAAGCGGCAGAAACTGACCCTTTAGGAGAACAGCATGCATCAATATGTCGAGCGGCTGCACGGCACGGTCATGACCGAGAAACTCTTCGGCGACCGGATTGTGCGCTTCCTCTATTCCCGGGCGCGGGAGAAAGCCCCCTTCCTCTTTCGCCTGGCTACCTCGGCCCGGATGTCGAGCCTGCTTGGCCTCTACCATTTCGATCTGGCCCTGGCGGAGCGCATCCGCGGCAACGCACGGTTCCTGGCACGCTGCGGCGTCGATCTTGGGGAATGCCTGGACCCACCCGAATATTTCACCACCCCGCGCAAGATCTTCGAGCGGCAGATCCGCTATTGGCAGTGCCGGCCCATGCCGCACAATGAAACGGCGGTGGTTTCCCCCGCCGACGCCCGTGTCACCCTGGGAGCTCTGGCCCCGGACTCGCCGCTTTTTCTCAAGGATAAGTTTTTCTCCTTTGAGGAGCTGCTGGGCACTGAGCACCCCCGCTGGCTTGAGCGCTTTGCCCATGGAGACTACGCACTCTTCCGGCTGACTCCGGACAAATACCATTACAACCACAGCCCGGTCTCCGGCCTGGTGGTGGACCACTACTCTCTGGGCGGCGTCTATCACTCCTGCAATCCCGGCGCGGTGGTGGAAGTGATCACCCCCTACTCCAAAAACAAACGGGTGGTCACCATCATCGACACCGATGTGGCCGGCGGCACCGGCGTTGGCTGTGTGGCCATGGTGGAGGTGGTGGCGATGATGATCGGCGACATCGTGCAATGCTATAGCGATACGGGGTATGACCGCCCGCTACGGATCCACCCCGGCATGTTTCTCCGCAAAGGACAGCCCAAGAGCCTGTACCGCCCCGGAAGCAGCACCGACATCCTGCTCTTTGAAAAAGACCGGATCCGTTTTGCCGGGGATCTCCTGGAAAAAGGGAGACAGCCCGGGGTGCAGAGCCGCTTCAGCCTCGGCTTCGGCCAGCCCCTGGTAGAGATCGAGGTCCAGGCGCGCTCGCTCCTCGCCATGGCGAAAAATCAGGAGCCCATTGGCTCCCCCTCCCTCGCCGTTGACACTGCTGACGGGAGGGGGCAGGGGGGTGGGTGAAATTGCCAATGGCATCAACGCCGGCACCTTCCCCCTCACCCTATCCCTCTCCCGCAGAGGGGAGAGGGGACTTTTCTGCATTCTGCAATCCTTTAATCGGACGAGACTGAGACAAACTCCAACCAAGGAGCAACGAGATGAGCAACTCCCTTTTCATCCTGATCCTGGGCCTGACGCTGCTTCCCCTGCTGCTGTGGGCCTACACCGTGTTGCCCCGGGAAAAATGGCAGATCATCGCCGCGATCCCGACCAAAAAGGGTGAGGCGGACGGCTGCTGGCACGGCACCAACCTCACCTATTACGGGGCGCTGCTGGCCAGCGGTTCCCTTTTCGGGGCGATGGCCTTCTTTCTGCTCCTGGGCGCCCTGAGCATACCCATGTGGGCGATCCTTGCCCTGATTCTCGGAGTGATGGGGTGCTCGGTGGCTGCGGCCAAGCTGCTTGCCGTGGCGGTGGAGAAGAAACAAAACACCTTCACCGTGGGCGGCGCCGCCATCATCGGTCTTCTCAGCATGCCGCCGGCAGTGGCTGTCTATAATTCCCTGGCCCCGGCCTGGGCCGCACCGCCGCTCGCCCTTATCCCGGTGATGGCGGCCCTATCGGCTGCCTATCTGTTGGGTGAGGGGATCGGCCGGCTTGCCTGTCTCAGTTTCGGCTGCTGCTACGGCAAGCCCTTGTCCGAGCTGGGGCCGAGAACACGCCGGTTCTTCACGCCATTTGCCGCAACCTTCCATGGACCCACCAAGAAGATTGCCTACGCCTCGGGCCTGGCCGGGGTCGGGGTGGTGCCGATCCAGGCCATCACCTCATTGCTTTCGGTGACCATCGGCCTGGCGGCCATGTATCTCTTTCTGGAGGGATACTTCCGCAGTGCCTTTCTGCTCGCAGCCCTCTTCGCCCTCGGCTGGCGGATACTTTCCGAATATTTCCGCGCCGACTACCGGGGTGAGGGTAAATTTTCCGCCTACCAGCAAATGGCTCTGTGGGGCATGGGCTACTGCACGCTGCTGGCCCTGTATGCCAACAGCGGCGCAGGCAGCCGGACCGATCTGAATGCCGGGCTCGCCTCGCTCTGGAGTCCGGCCGCCCTCCTCTTTTTTCAAGCCCTCTGGCTGCTGCTCTTCATCTATACGGGCTTCAGCTCGGTGACCGGCGCCAGGCTCACCTTCCATGTGCGTGAGGAAAAGATCTGAATAAGGCCAGGCTCAAGGTGAAAGGGGCCCCCCTCATCTTGAGCCTGTTTTCTACCCTACTCCCCTGCTTCCCCCTCGCCGGCTCCCAACCACTCCATGGTGGCCGCAACCACATCTTTCACCGAATAGGGCTTGCTGAAATAGGCATTGGCGCCCAGCCCCAGCCCCTTTTCTATATCCTCGGGCGCGCCCAGCGCGGAGAGCATGACCACCGGGGTTCCGGCCAGCTCCCGGTCCGGGTGGGAGCGGATCAGCCGGCACACCTCATGCCCGTCCAGACGGGGCAGCATGACATCAAGCAAAACGAGAGAAGGTCGCATCTGTTCAACAATGGTAATGGCCGTCATCCCGTCATGGGCGACGGCAACGGGCACCTTGTTTTTTCGCAAGGCATAACAAAGCAAATAAGCGATATCCTCATCATCCTCGACAACGAGGACCAAGCCGGGTTCCTGCTGAATCTTACTCTCGCGATATTGCAATGCGTACATTCTGGACGCCCTCATCTTATGTTTTTTACGCTCATGCGGCTTGACCGCCTTCCTCCAGAACCAACTCCGAGCGGACTTCCTCCCGCCGGTTGCGGACAATGGCCGACCCCGTTTCCTGCTTGGCAGCCCGCTTGACCCCGGAGGCAAGAAAGGCCAGCTCCGCATAGGAATTTACCGGGCACTCCTCGGTGCTGACGATGCCGATGGAAAGGGAAAGCAAGGCAAACCTGCGATGTTCCCCCTGACGATCACGGGCATAATAATGCCCCTCGCTACACTCCTGCGCGCCATGGAACTCCGGCAAAAGCCCCTGCAGACCATCGATGATCTGCTGACAAATCTGCTGCGAGGCATGGGGCCGGGTGATAACGATGAAATCATCTCCTCCGATATGACCGACAAAACGAAAACGATCGTTGACCCCGGGTTGGACGATATCGACAATGAGACGACCGATCTCCCGAATCACCATGTCCCCCTTTTCAAAGCCGTAATAATCATTGTAGGGCTTGAAATCGTCGATATCGATATAACAGACGTCAAAATGAACTTTGCGCTGCAAAAAGGTGGCCACGGTGCGCTGAATAAACTCGTTGCCCGGCAGCCCGGACAGAGGGTTTGCCCCCTTGGCCAACTGGATGCTTTTCTGGGTGATGGCCTCGAGCAGAGCATTGATCGCTACTGTTCCCAAGTATTTTCCATTTCTGGCCACGCAGATATCGTCATAGAGATGCCTGCCGCGGCGGGCCTTGATCCGCCGCACCACCTCCTCCATGGGCGTTGCCGCCTCAACCAGGAGGAAATCATCCCCCAAAACGTCCTTGACCGCCCGGTGGGCGGAGAGGGCAAAGCCGTACCCATGGGGCCCGACCATCTGTTTTTCCAGAAAGTGCATCCGGTTCAACATGCCCAACACCCGTTGGTCATCGACGACCGGGATGCCCTGCAGTTTGACATCATCCATGAAACGCTGGTGGGCGGTCATCAGGGATTGCTGCGGAAAAAGCGGCTCGATGTATTTGACCGTGGCGCCGATGGTGCAGGCTTCCCCGGGAGCTTCCGGGCAATAGCCGCTATCATCCCGCACCACGACAGGAGTGAAGCGTTGCCGGGAAAGATCCGGACCGGGGTGTTCCAGCAAATAGCCTTGGAGCAAATCGATATCAAACTTTGCAATGGTTTCGAGCTCTTCCTGACGCTCAATCCCCTCCGCAATGACGGTGATGCCGAGCTTGTGGCACACCGTGGCAATGGCGTCCACCAGATTATGCTTGAAGGGATCCTTGTCGATATTGGTGATGAAATGCCGATCGACCTTCAGATAATCCGGCTCGATGACCGAAAGCATCTTCAAGCCGCCGTAACCGACGCCAAAATCATCGATGGCAATCTTGTATCCCCTTCTCCGGTAGTACTCCACCGATTTTTTAAAAAGGTCATAGTTGCGGATCGCCTCCTGCTCGGTAATCTCCAGAATAATCCGCTCCTTGGGGATGCCGCATTCGTCGGCCAGCCGATCTGTTGCCCCCCCTCGGTGATCGGGATGCATAAGGGTGGCCGGACAGATATTCACATAGAGGTAGGCGTTTTTTTCGGCAAACCCCAGCTCCCCCGCACGGCAGAAAGAATTTTCCCGGCAGACCATGTCGAGGCTTGAAATAATACCTTCGGCCTGAGCCCGTTGAAAAAGTTCCCCGATATCGAGAGAAGGAGTCCGTGGTTTCCGCAGCCTGGCCAAGGCCTCATACCCGAAGATCTCCCCGGTGCGCCTGGAAAAGACCGGCTGAAACCAGGCGGTGAGTCCGTTATTATCAAGGAGATCCAGGATCTCGCCCCGCGAGATCCTGCTCGGCTGAGATCCCTTCGCTCCTGTCTCTTTTTCCAGCATAACGATCTCCGCCGAATGACTCATGCCGCTACCAGCCGGGGAAGGAGTTGCCTGGATTCATCAACCAACCCATCTTCCTCCTCCGCTTCCTTCTCTCCGTTGATCAGGGTAATCAGCGATCCCGAGATGAACCGGAGCTCCACCGCCTGCGTTTTCAATTCGGCCGCAGTCCGGGCCGCCTCTTCCGCCTCGGCGGAAGCAGCCAGACTCACCGTATCAATTTCGCCCATGGCCGCGCTTACTTGCCTGATGCCGAGGACCTGTTCGTCACTGGCCTGGGCGATGTTCTGCACCTGCTCGTCCACCTTGGCAATACCTTGGTGAATCTCGACAAACGCCTTGTCCAACCGTTCGCAGAGAATGCTGCCTTGTTTTACCTTCTCGATATTATTCTGGATGATGTCGCCGGTTTCCTTGGCAGAAGAGGCCACATTATGAGCCAGCCTGCGGATTTCATCGGCAACCACGCCAAAACCTGCGCCGGCCTCGCCAGCCCGGGCCGCCTCCACCGCCGCATTAAGCGCCAGCAGGTTGGTCTGAAAAGCGATATCGTTGATATTTTTGATGATCTTCATGACCTCGGAAGATTGGCCTTCCATCTCCTGCATGGCCTGCAACATTCTGGTCATCTGCGCCCCGCCTTCCCGTACTACCTCTTGCATGCCCTTGGAAAGCTCGCCGGCATACCGGGCACTTTCATTGTTTGCCTGGGTCTGCCCGAGGAGCTGTTCGATGGAAGCGCCCGTCTCTTCCACCCCTGCGGCCTGACGCCCAGCCCCTTCCGCCAGACTCAGACTGGAAGCGGAAAGCAGGGTCGATTCCTCATAGACCTGTTCCACCACACCCTGCAATCTTTCCTTGATCTGCATCATGGGTTGAATAACCTTGCGGCTCAGGTACCACAAGATAAAGACAAGCACGACGAGCACCCCCAGGCCGGAACCGATGGTCACCAGGGCAGAGCGGGTTTTCGCCTGCCGGAACAAGGAATTATGATCGGTCCGTACCGCAACAATGGCCTCGCCGGTCCGCACCCCGGTCTGTTTGGCAATCTGCTCAGCAAGAGCGCGGGTCATGGTGATGGCCTCAGACCCCTTGTCGCCGGTGTACTGATCCGCAGCCCGGATCCCTTCGGAATAGGTGTCATGGAACTCCATCATCCCCCGGGCGGTACCCATCTGCCGCTTGAATCCGTCATACTCCGCGGCGATCTTCCCTATCTGTTCCAGGCTTGCCGCATCGTTGGCAAACGCTCGTTGGGCTGCGCCCAGCATGGCGGAGATCCGGGTATCCCCTTTTTCCAGCTCCAGCTCATACTTTTTCCGCATGTCCTGAAACTGGCCGCGCACCAGAAAATTTTTCCACTGCAGCATTTGGTTCAAAAGAGAGGCTTGCAGCTCACGGACCAAGAGGACATTGTCGATGCCATCCTCTCCGGAAATCTGGATATCCTCATTGGCCTGGCTCGCTCCGGAGATGAGCTGTTCCTGGGTGCTTACCGATATCATATACAATACGCTCATCCCGGCACCGGCCGCCAACATGATAAAGACAAAGAAAAAACCAAGTTTATTTTTCAAATTCCAGCGCACGATGTCTCCCCCCTATGCTGAATGGTTATGTTATGCACTTTTTTGTCGATTGCTTTGTCTGCTGCCGGTCCCGGACGGCAGTGACCTTGCGGTTCCCAGACACCCCGCATCGAAAGAAAAAAGATAGGCGGGGCAAACAATGTGGTTCCCGCACTGGCAATACCGTTCCAGCTCTTGCAAACTGGGAACGTAGGGACTGTTTTTGGCGGAACAGCTGGCAACGGACCAGATTTGCCGGCTGTGACTGTAGCGAAGAAGATGTTTGCAGGACATGGCGATAACCTCCATATGCGGTTGTGGGGATCTTGGCTCTCTCGCGGACACACTACCGCCCATTTATTAGGAGATGATTACAGGGAGATTATTTTCCGCTTCAAAAAAAGCGCCCCCCTGCCAGAGCATCGACAGGGGGGCCAAGGAGATGAGATGTGATACAGGTACTGCAGAGTCTTTCGTTTTCCGATACAGCTCCGTTATTTTCGGGGTAAGACCGCCCTGCCCCTGGGAGGAGAGGCAGGGCGGGTTACACCGCTTCGGGGAGGAGCAGAATCCCTTTAGAACTTATAGCTTACGTCGAACTGATAGATATCCACCTGGTCAACCGTATAGTTGACACTCTCCTCGTTGGGCTCAAAGCTCAACCAGGTAAGGCTTGTGCCCCAATTCTTGCTGATATCGTAGCCAAGCTGTACCCGGTGCCCCTTCTTGTTGGTCTTGGAGGCATTCAGGCCGTCGCCGAAATCGGAGTCGGAAAGGTAGCCGAAGAGCGAATCGGCCTCGACCACCGAATAGGCGTAGCCGAGCTTGAAGGAGTTATATTTGGCATCGGCGCCGAATACCCAGCCCATGTCGGCATCGCCCGGCTTCTTGGTAAAATCCTCGGCCTGACTCTCGCCGATCTCTCCGTCCGCGCCGAAGTTCTGCCAGATCTGACCGTAAAGCTTGAGCTTGACATCGCCGACCGGGAAGGAGACATCGCCGTACAGGTCGCCGATGTTGAGTTCATACTTGTCCTCATCGACCCTATCCAGTTCAAAAGCAGCGTTGCCTTCGTTGATCAGGGATTTGCTGTAGGTCTGGTAGCCCGCGGCCAGGGTATACTTGGCACTACCTACCTTGCCCTTGTACCCGGCCTGCCCGGCCACCAGGGTGGCGGTGTTGTCGTCGTTCACCAGCTTGGCGCCGTAGCCGCCCAGGGTGGCGAAGATGCCATCCTTCTGACCGTACTGAGCGGTCAGACCGGAGAGACGCACATCGCCGTCCCAGAAAACCCAGGAACTCTTGTAGGGGTTTTCAGCCTGGCCAAGGGTGAAGGCAAAATCGTTCCACTTGTGCTTGGCATAGGCGTAATCCAGACGGATATCGCCGGTTTCAAATGTTTTGGATTCGCTCCAGGTGTCGTTGGTGCTGGTCGGATCATCACTGCCAGTGGCCAGCCCGGCGCCGACCTGCCAGTTCTCGGCCTTGTTGTCCCAAATGCCGCCCAGGCGAAAACGGGTCCGCCAACGGTCACGGGAAGCATCGCTGCCCTGCCCATCTTTATAATCCTTATCGCGCTTCTCATACCGCACCCGCAGGTCGCCTTTGAGGGTCAACTGATCGATAAACTCATTGGCCAGGGCAACCTTGCCTTTCGAATCCTGCTTGCCTTCCAGAGCCTCGATGTGCTCCTGTTGAGCGGCGACCTTGTTACGCAGGTACTCCAAATCCTTCAAGATCTGCTCATCGGTTACGCCTGCGCCCGCCATTGCCGCCGCGGGCAGGGCAAGACAAACGCCCAGTGCTGCTGCCGCTGATAATACCTTCCTCATGGTGTTTCTCCTTTCTCCGTACTGTTTATAAAGATTGTTCCCTAACATAGGGAAATGGAAGGAAACAAAAGTCCAACCATCGCCGCATCCAAATGTTACGGAGAGCCTAACGGGGAAATATTAGAGGGGAATCATCATTTGATTAAAAGCGGGTTAAAAGAAGATTAGAGAAAAAGTGCTGAAAACTCGGCTTTGCCAAGAATCATCTTCTGTTCATCTCCTAATAAAACCCTAATAAAAAACTAACAATTGGGCGGCATATTGTGGGACAGATTCACCGAGCATGTCACAAACAGGCATAAGCCATCTGTAACTTCACTTTAAGGAGAGACAAACATGACGATGCAAAAAGGTTTTTTGACCAGATCACTTACCAAGGCTGCCCTGGCAGGCTGTCTGGTCGCAGTAGCCGCCACAGCCGCTTTTGCCAATCCCATTACCGTGGATCCGAAAACCCCGGTCTATAAAAAAGTAAGCGGGGTTTCCGGCAATCTCGACAGTATCGGTTCAGACACCTTGAACAATCTGATGACCTATTGGGCAGAAGGCTTCCGCAAGGAATATCCCAATGTCCGCATCCAGATCGAAGGCAAGGGCTCAAGCACTGCTCCCCCGGCCCTCATTTCCGGCACCTCCCAGCTCGGCCCCATGTCCCGGCCCATGAAGTCCGAAGAGATTGATGCCTTCACCAAGAAATACGGCTACGCTCCGACCAAGATCGGCGTGGCCTTCGACTCCTTGGCGGTCTTTGTCAATAAGGACAACCCGATCAAGGAAATGAGCCTGCAACAGGTTGATGCGGTCTTCTCCAAAAACCGCAAGGGCGGGATGGCCGAAGAGATCACCACCTGGGGGCAGCTTGGCCTTACCGGCCCTTGGCAGCAGTCGCCGATCAGCATCTACGGCCGTAACTCCGCCTCCGGCACCTACGGATATTTCAAGGAACATGCCCTGTTCAAAGGCGACTATAAGGATACCGTCAAGGAACAGCCCGGCTCCGCTTCGGTGGTCATGGGGATCACCGAGGATCGCAACGGCATCGGCTACTCCGGCATCGGCTATAAGACCTCCGGGGTTAAGGCCATCGCCCTGAGCAAGAAAACCGGGGAAAAAGCCCAGGAGGCCAATTACGAGAACGTCTTGAGCGGCAGTTATCCGCTCTCCAGGACTCTGTTCATCTATGTGGCCAAAGCGCCGAACAAGCCTTTGCCCACCCAGACCGCCGAGTTCCTCAAGTATATCCTTTCCAAGGCCGGCCAGGAGATCGTGATAAAAGACGGATTCCTGCCCCTGCCCGACAGTGTCCTCGAAAAAGAGCTGGCAAAGCTCAAGTAACTCCTCCCCGGCCTTGGCCGGGACAGTTTACCTCCCACCCCCGGCAAGGCCAAGCTTGCAAGCTGGCGCCTTCCCGGGGGCTTCTCGGTAGAACCTTCCCGCGGCACGCCCCCAGGACTTCAAGGACCACCCCATGCAGAAGCTCGACAAACAGTTCATCAAAAAAGTCCGCAGGCAAGACCGTCTTGCCACGCGAGCCATCACCCTTGGCGGGTTGCTGGTCATTGCCAGCGTCATCGCCATTCTGGTTCTGATCGTCCGGGTGACCCTGCCGCTTTTCCAGCCGGCCAGCGCCAAGATTACGCACCGCCTCCAAGTCGGCTCAGCCCTCGCCCCGGTTCTTGCCGTGGGCATGGACAATACCCAGGAGGTGGGATTCACCCTTAACGATACCGGCATGTTTTCCTTTTACGACCTCGCCTCCGGAAAAACTTTTAGCACCCTTCCCGCCTCAACCCGTACGGCGAAGGTGCTTTCCATCGAGGACACCAAGAACAACATTTTTGCCCTCCTTTGGGAGGACAACAGCGTAAGCGTTTCAAGGGTCGATTTCCGCTCGCTCTATGCCGCAAACGGGCAAAGAACCATCCAGCCCGAGATCAGCCAGCTCGGAGAGTATCCGGCCCGAACCTATCCGGCTCAGGTCAAGAGCGTAGCGATCCGCGTCCACGAAGGACGCCTGACTGAAGTGGCCCTTCTGGCCGACAACCGATTCCAGATAGATCAGGAAGTTGTCACCACCGATTTGCTGGACAATGAAACGAAAGAGAATTTTTCTTTTCTCATCGCGGAGGAGATGCCGGGCAAGATCACCGCCTTCACCGTCGATGAAAAAGGCGCCACCCTGTTTGCCGGCACCGACACCGGCAGCCTCTTGCGCTGGGACCTCCGGGAAAATGCAACCGCCACCCGCACCGACAATGTGGTGGCCGTGCCGGACAATAAGGCCGTCACCGCCCTGGCCATGGTCTTTGGCGATATCTCCGTGGCCGTGGGCGACGCCGAAGGCGGCCTGGTCACCTGGAGTCAGATCTGGACCGGGACAGGAAAGGACCGGACACAAAGACTCCGCAAAACCCATACCCTGACCGGACATCAATCGCCAGTGGAACGCATCATCCCAAGCCGCCGCTCCAAGTCCCTGGTCAGCGTCGGAGCCGACGGCAAAACCCATTTTGACCATATGACCAGCGAAAACCATCTGCTGGACCTTGCCCCCCCCATGCTTATGGTGGGCATTTCCGGCCAGGGCAACGGCCTGATCGGCCTCGGGCCGGACAACTCCCTTACCGTTTGGCAAATCGATGCCCCCCACCCGGAGATCAGCCTGAAAACCCTGTTCGGCAAGGTTTGGTACGAAAGCTACGACAAGCCGGAATATGTCTGGCAATCCTCATCCGGCTCCGATGATTTTGAAGCAAAATTCAGCTTGGTGCCGTTGCTTTTCGGCACCATCAAGGGAACCTTGTACGCCATGATCTTTGCCGTGCCGCTCGCCATCTTCGGTGCGGTCTACACCAGCCAGTTCAGCACCGCCACCTTCAAAAAGACCGTCAAGCCGGTGGTGGAGATCATGGCCTCGATCCCCTCGGTGGTCATCGGCTTCCTCATCGCCCTCTGGCTGGCGCCCATCGTGGAAAAAGCCATCCTCTCGGTGATCCTGACCGTGATTCTCCTGCCCCTGATCTTCGTGGGAATCATGGCCGCACTCAGACCTTTTTACAAAACCCCGACCCTACAGAACTTCTGCAACGGGTATGAATTTCTGATGTTGGCGCCGGTCATCCTCCTGGCAACAGCCCTGGCCATGGGGATCGCCCCCACCGTTGAGCCGCTGCTCTTTGCCGGCAACTTCAAGCAATGGCTGTATAACGATTTGGGTATGCGCTATGACCAGCGCAACTGCATCATCATTGCCTTCGGCCTCGGCATCGCCGTAATCCCCATTATCTTTTCCATCACCGAGGACGCCATTTCCAACATCCCCCCCAGCCTGACCGCCGCCTCCCTGGCCTTGGGGGCCAGCCGCTGGCAGACGATCTGGCGGGTGGTGCTGCCCTCGGCCAGCCCCGGGATCTTTGCCGCAATCATGATCGGCTTTGGCCGGGCGGTGGGGGAAACCATGATTGTGCTCATGGCCACCGGCAACACGCCCATTCTGGACTGGTCCATCTTCAACGGCATGCGGACGCTCTCCGCCAACATTGCGGTGGAAATCCCGGAAGCGCCCATGGGCGGCACCCTGTACCGGGTGCTTTTCCTCTGCGCCTCCATGCTTTTCGCCCTGACCTTTCTGGTAAACACCGGGGCGGAGCTTATCCGCGAACGACTCCGTAAAAAATACGGCCGCTATTAATATTTTGGAGCAAAGACCATGAACAAAAAATTCTGGCGGCAGGGAGAGCCATTTGTCTGGGCCACTGGCCTTGCCCTTTCCCTGATCCTTTTCTTGACCCTGCTGCTCTTCTATGTGGTGCTGGCCAACGGCCTTGCGGTTTTCTGGCCGAAAAAAGTCGCCCTGGCAACGTTGAGCGACGGCCGCCATCTCCTCGGAGAGATTGTCCAGGAAGAAATCATTCCCCACACGGAAAAGAAGCGGCTTCAGTTCAAGATCGGCAACAGGGACCTGTACGGCCTTGACTTCAAATGGGTTGATTCCAGCGAGATTACCAGCCTCAGCTATCCGGAAAATATCTATGTCCTGGAACGGTTGGAATTCGGCAATTTTTACGGATACCTCAGCGAATTCGAAGTCCACGGCATCGCGCCCCCCGCCACAGGTTCGAACAGTTTGGGACAAACCATTGCTGCCCTGGATTCTCGGAAGAAAGAGGTCAACCTCCTGGGCAAGAAAATAGCCAACCTCAACCGGCGGGTAGAACTGATTGACCACCGGTTGGCCAAGGCCCGCTATAACAAGGAAGAAAACACCCCGGCCCTGGCCGCCCTGAAAGGCGAAAAGCACGGACTCAAAACCGAGTTTGAGGAACTGGTCTCCATTCTCAGCGATAAAGCCAGGGCCCTTTCCACCAACCAGGCGATCTTCACCGATGCCAATGGTCGGCCACAGACCATCGCCCTGGTGAACATTGTCCGCAGCTACCAGCCAAACTCCATGTCGTTTCTCGCCAAATGCACCTATTACCTGGAGCGGCTGCGGGAACTCTTCTTCGACGACCCGCGGGAGTCAAACACCGAGGGCGGTTTGTTTCCGGCGATCTTCGGCACCATCATGCTGATCTTTCTCATGAGTATCCTCTCCTTTCCGCTGGGGGTGCTGGCCGGTATCTATCTGCGCGAATACGCCAGGGAGGGCTGGCTGGTGAAGATGGTCCGCATCGCCGTCAACAACCTGGCCGGCATCCCCTCCATCGTTTACGGCATCTTCGGCCTGGGTTTTTTCATCTACGGGATCGGCGGCGGCATTGACCAGCTGTTTTTCCCCGAACGGCTGCCCACCCCGACTTTCGGCACCGGCGGCATCCTCTGGACCAGCCTCACCCTGGGGCTGCTCACCGTGCCGGTGGTTATCGTCGCGACGGAAGAGGCCTTGGGCTCGATTCCCCCCGGCATCCGGGAAGGTTCTCAGGCCCTGGCCGCCACCAAACTCCAGACCCTGACCCGAATTTTGCTGCCCATGGCCTCGCCCGGCATCCTCACCGGCTTTATCCTGGCCATGGCCCGGGCCGCCGGCGAGGTTGCACCCCTGATGATCACCGGGGTGGTCAAACTCGCCCCGGCTCTGCCCCTGGACGGAGTATTTCCCTATCTGCATCTGGACCGGAAATTCATGCATTTGGGATTTCACATCTACGACATCGGCTTCCAGTCCCCCAACGTGGAAGCGGCCAAGCCCATGGTGTATGTCACCACCCTGCTGCTGATCCTGATCGTGTTGGCCATGACCAGCACGGCCATCTATCTGCGCAACAAAATGCGACAACGCCACTCCGTGGTTGATGTGTGATAAGGAGAAACAATGCAAACAAATGACACCGCCATAATCCGTATCGACAATCCCCAGGTCGAGGTCGAAAACCTGAACCTCTATTATGGCACGAGCCAGGCGCTCAAGGATCTGAGCTTCGGGATTCCAGGCCAGCAGGTCACCGCCCTGATCGGCCCCTCCGGCTGCGGCAAATCCACCCTGATCCGCTGCATCAACCGGATGAACGATCTGGTCGACGGCTTGCATCTTGAGGGATCCATCAAAATCAACGGGGAAAACATCAACGATCCCTCCCTTGATGTGATCGAGCTGCGGCGCAAGGTCGGGATGGTCTTCCAGAAATGGAACCCCTTCCCCAAGTCCATTTACGAGAACATCGTTTACGGCTTGCGGATCGCCGGCATTCAGGACCGCACCCTGCTCGACGAGGCTGCGGAAAAATGCCTGAAAAAAGCGGCCCTCTGGGACGAGGTCAAGGACCGGCTGCACCAGTCTGCCATGGGCCTTTCCGGCGGCCAGATGCAGCGGCTTTGCATCGCCAGGGCCATTGCCGTAAGCCCGGAGATCATTCTCATGGATGAGCCCTGCTCGGCCCTGGACCCGCGCTCCACCTCCCGGATCGAGGATCTCATCCGCGAATTGCGGGGGGAATACACCATTATCATCGTCACCCACAACATGCAGCAGGCGGCGCGGATCTCCGACTACACGGCATACATGTATCTCGGGGAGCTCATCGAATACGGGCCGACCCAGACCCTGTTCACCATGCCCGAGAAAAAAGAAACCGAGGATTATATCACCGGCCGGTTCGGTTGAACCACTGAACCATCCAGTAGCACCGCATCTGCTTCGCAGTCTCGCTGTGCTCGCTTAGCTGTCATCGGCATGGTCCGCATAACAGGGTGTATGGCGGACAGGCCTCTTTCGCGCATCTGCGGCACTACGGTTACGAAAAGCGCGGAAACAAAGTGACGGCCTGAGGCCACATCAAGGAATAATAAGGAGAAACTTCATGGCTAAAAATATTCAGACAGAAATCGAAAAACTTAAGAATCAGATCGTCTATCTCGGCACGGCGGTGCAGGAAAACATGCAGAAATCCGTCAAAGCGCTGTGGGGAAAAGATCCCGATATGGCCCGTGAGGTTATTGAACGGGACAAGGATGAAATCGACACCTTCGAGATCAATGTTGAGGAGGATTGCCTGCGTCTCCTCGCCCTGCATCAACCCGTGGCCGGAGACCTGCGCTTCATCGTCACGGTGCTCAAAATCAACAACGACCTGGAACGCATCGGCGACCTGGCGGCCAAGATCGCCGACAAGGTGCTCCTGCTCCATGCCATCGATCCGGTCAAGTTTGCCTCAGACGCCATGCAGATTCCGGAGATGTTCAACGCCATGTTTGAAAAAACCGTCTGGATGTTTCACAATACCATGGATGCCTTTGTCAACGAAGACACCGATCTCGCCTACCGGGTCTGCCTGGAGGATGACGAGGTGGATCGGGAAAAAGGCGCGATCCGCACCCAGATGGAGGAGATCATCATGCGCGATCCCAGCCAGCACGTCTATCTGGCCAAGCTGATCAGCGTGGCCAGAAGCCTCGAACGCATCGCCGATCACTGCACCAATATCTGCGAAGACATTATTTATATGGCGCAGGGCAAGATTGTCCGCCATCATATAACACGATAGCCCCACGCGAACTGTCAGGAGAGAGATAATGGCGAGAGAAACCATCCTTGTCGTGGAAGACGATGAAAACATCCAGCAGCTGGTGGGCTACAACCTGGCCAAGGCCGGATTCCACGTGGTCTATGCCGACAACGGCGAACAGGCACTCAGCGTCATCAAGCGGGAAAAGCCGGAGCTGATCGTGCTGGACCTCATGCTCCCGGGCTTGAGCGGCTTTGAGGTCTGCAAGCTGGTACGCAAGGACCCGAAGACCAAGAACCTGCCCATTGTCATGCTGACCGCCAAAAGCGAAGAAAACGACATGGCCGCGGGCCTCGATCTCGGGGCGGACGATTATATCACCAAGCCCTTCAGCCCGAAGATCCTCATCTCCCGGATCAAGGCTGCCCTGCGCCGCAAGGAAGGCCTGAGCGAGGAGAGTGGGGGAGCCAAGAAAAACGGCCCCCTTGCCATCCACGGAATCACCATCGATCCTAACCGCTATGAGGTTCTGGTGGGGGAGGAGGCCATCGCCCTGACGGTTACCGAATTTTCCATCTTGGAACTCCTGGCCAGACGGCCGGGCTGGGTCTTCAACCGCCAGCAGATCATCGACGGGGTCAGAGGCTATGACTATGTCATCACTCCCCGGGCCGTGGACGTGCAGGTCTTCGGACTGAGAAAAAAACTGGGCGAGGCAGGCAAATACATCGAAACCGTGCGCGGCATCGGCTACCGGATGCAAGGGTAAAGTGACCCTAAAGGCAATTCAGGGCTGTTGCTTCCGGGTGACGGCTGCGGCAATTTCTTTTTGTTGAATCCGTCCAACCATATCCAGAGGTACCTCCCGTCGCCTCATCTTGATAGACCTGCCCTGCCAAGCCGAAAGACCGTCCTCTTCTCTCCACAGACAGCTGACCAGAAAAACCAGAAAGATTTCTTTCGAGCTCTGATTTTACGCTAATACGCTCTGTATTTTTGTCCATGCTAACCCGCGCCCACCCAAGGGGTTGCACATCTTCACGACCCTGAGCTCTGTTGAAAATTATGGCCAAAGGTGGTTCTCGCGCAGGTTATTTTTTGTGTATCTGCCATAAGAAATCCTCTTCATTCTGGCCCCAAAGTTTTTTCTCAAAAAGTCGTGCCTTGCTGCCCCCTTTTTAATGCTCATCCCCTATTCCTGTCCTTCCGCTTATCCTCTCCTTCTCAACGAAAAACTAACGCACACCTAACCGATTCCTCGCATCAGCCGGATAGTATCCTAGAAAATTCAGCGCATTAAGCGCCTCGCCATCATCCACTCACAATAAGGGGAACAAATCATGTCCGGCAAAGAGCTGAAATTCGAGAAAGTGATGTCCTCCAAAAATGCTGCAGATTTCCTTCGCGCCCTGGCCCAAGAGATCGAACACGGCAACATGGATGAGTTAAAGGAATTTGACCTTGCCTTCGATGACTTCAAAAAGATGAAGCTTGAACTGAAGCGAGAGGGCGACCAGGTCCACATGAAGGCCAAGGTGAAGACTGTCGTGGCCGGGACAGGTTGCGGCGAGGGATCCTGCGAAGAGACGGAACCCGACTGCAAGCCCAAGTACAAAACGGTGAAGAAGCGGATGGACAAGTGTTTTAAGTCCATGGGCGATGCACTCAAGCAGGGCATCATGCCCGAGAAAGGTGAGATCGATTTGTTCATTGCCGATTCGGAGCTCATGGTGGCTTACCCGGGCCACGGCGACGAGCACTATGACCAATACGCCAAGCTCTGTGTCCAGCTCAACGTGACCTGCGAGAATAGTGACCTTGTGGCCATGCAGGAAAAATACGCCGAGCTCAAGGCCATGAAGAAACTCTGCCATGATCAGCACAAATAATTCCAATAACGGGTCTTTGGTATAATTTTGCAGGTGATACCAGCCGGCGCCGTGGATTTTTTTTGCGGTTTCGGTACAGCCCAAGCCACGGAGCAGGCATCATCCATGAAACTGGTCAAGCCAAAACATAGATCGGAAATGGTTCCCCACGACCTGCCGGATTTGATTCCGGAAGAGATCACCGAGAGCGATGAGCAGCGGTTTTTTGCCATTACATCGACCGAACTGACCCCCGAACAGATCCGGCAGGTTCTGACCCCGGAAACGGTCTATCCCCGGCAGCAGGGGATCATGGCCCTCCATTGGCATCCCGAATTCGTACCCATGGAGCTGATTGAGCAACGTATCAGCGCCACCTTCCCAAACCGGAAGGATGAGCTGATCATCCCTACCCAGCACAATATTTTAATGAGCTACGGTGATTACAGCGGGGTCGAGGTGGACTGCTACTCCCGGGGATTCAACCGCAAGGTGCAGTTGCTGCTTCACCTCGAAACGAGCAGGCTTGAGCGGGCCGGGGTTCTCAAGGCGCAGCTGGCCCATACCCGGAATTACCGCTCTTCCCAGCTTTTTGACTTTATCCACACCATCATCAACCCGGTGGAAGAGCGGCTCGATGAGGCCGCCGGAGAAACCGGAGCCGATGCGGAGCTGGTCGGATTTGTCCGCATCTATGTGAAAAAGCTCAATAAATTGCTGGAGCAGCACCTGGATCAGGTGCCGCAGGACAGCATCAAGAACAAACTGCTGCGCGACTTCTTCAACACCCTGCGCCCGGAATACGGTGATACGGCCATCAACCGTGCCCAAGCCTTTCTGAAGGCGGTCAAGGAGATCGTCAAGCGGAATTTTTCCCCCAAATTTTTCTATCGCACCTCGGAGATCATCGAGGAAGCCCGCGGTCTGGGGGCAGGAGTGGTTATCCCCCATCCGGAGCAGTTTTGGCCCATTCTCCTGGCCGACTATGACGTGGATGGCTATGAGGTCTGGAACCCGCAGTCCTGGGAGTACACTGATTTTCTCATCACCGTGCTCAACCGGAAGAATCGTGAGGCTAGTCTGTCACAGAAGCGGCTGCTGGTTTTCATGGGGGATGACACCCACATGAGCGAGAAGACCCGGCCGCCCCACGAGCGAAACCACCTCAAGGTTAACCGGGAGATCGGGGTGCAGCCACCCTGGAGCGACCTGGCCATCCGCAAAAAACTGGTGGTGGCCCACATGGACAAACGCGACGTGATGCAAGAATACAGGGCGAGATTGGCGGGTTGACCTGCGCTTGTACTTGTAACTGTTGAGAATTTTACCGGACCACTAAATCATTCGAGGTATGAGCATGTCCACGAAAAAATTTGATTACGAATCACTGCAGGACGCAGATTCCATCAAGACCTATCTCGTCTCCTTGACCGACTCCATCGAAAAGGGGCGCATCATCCTCAAGTCCAACGGCGAGAAGATGGTTATGCGGGTGGATGATCTGATGAAATTTTCGGTCCAGGCAAAGAAGAAGGATGGGATCAACAAACTTTCCATCAAATTATCATGGTCGGAGATCAAGCCTGTCATCAAAGACCAGCGCTCCTCCACCATGAGCATCGAGTCATGATGGCACCTGAACCATGCTGACCGCCGCACTCAAAGAAAATCTCAGTTTTATGGTTGTTGAGGTTGCCCGTCAGCTCGACGACACCCTCGATTTCCTGCAAAACGGCGATGCAGCCGCTTTCCAGCAGATCAACAGCCGGGACGACTACATCGACAACCTGAAAACGGTGATCGAAAACCGTTGCTTCACCACCTTGGGCGAGGCCAAGACCATCAGCCAACGGGAGAGGGACCGCATTCAGGCAACCCACACCATCTGCGTCAACCTGGAACGCATCGGCGACTTCTGCGTCAGCGCTGCGGATCAACTCCACTACCTCAACAAACATGCGATTCTCCAGCACTTCGATTATCAGCAGATTTTCGATATTCTTGCCGAACACCTGCAGGTGGTCATCCCGGTCCTCGAAAAGGGGGACATGGGCCAGGCCCTTGCCATTTGCCGGGCCGAGAACCAGATCGATGTCATCTACAAGGAAAACTTTGACAAGATCATGGAGGAGCTGCGGAGGGGCAAGGAGATTGAAAACCTGATCACGGTGCTGTTCATCTTCCGGTACCTGGAGCGGATGGGCGATTCGTTGCTCAATATCGGCGAGGCACTGCTCCTTTCCATCCTGGGCGAGAAGATCAAAATCGAACAGTTCCAGGCCCTTGAGGAAACCCTCAGCAAATCGGGACTGCGCACCAGCCTTGCCGAGGTGGAGTTTTCCTCCATCCTGGGTAGCCGCTCCGGCTGCCGCATCAGTAAGGTTCAGGGGAATGGCGGCCTGCCCTTTCTCGCCCCTCAGACGCAGAGCAGCATCTTCAAGGAGGGCAATCGGGAAAAGATTCTGACCGAGAAGAAGAACCTGGAGCGGTGGAACGAGATCTTCCCCGACCTGACCCCCAGGCTGTTCAGCTATCAGGAATCGGAGGAGACCGCCTCCCTGCTGGTGGAGTTTCTCCCCGGACGAACCCTCGAAGCCATTATCCTCAAGGGTGACCCCGACGAACTGCACACCGTCTGCATGCTGCTGCACGCCACCGTTCTGGAGATATGGACCCGGACCAAAAAAACGACCCCGATCAAGGCCAACTTCATCCCGCAAATCATGGCCAGAATGCACAGCGTGCTCAGTGTGCATCCCGACTTCCATCGGGCCAGCCAGGACATCGGTTCCTCGGAGGTCATGGCCACCGACGAGCTGCTGGCAAAGTGCCGCAAGATCGAAGAGGAACTGGCAGCCCCCTTCTCCGTCTTCATTCACGGCGATTTTAATGTCAACAATATCATTTACAATGCCGAGCGCGAGCGCATCCAGTTTATCGATCTCTACCGCTCCCGCGAGGCAGACTACATCCAGGATGTTTCGGTGTTTATTGCCTCTAACTTCAGACAACCGGTATTTCAGGAGCACCTGCGCGAAAGACTCAACTGGTTCACCAAGGGCATGTACCAGATGGCAAAGAACTTCGCCGTTGAGCAGGGCGATGAAACCTTCGAGTTGCGTATGGCTCTTGCCCTGGCCCGCTCATTTTACACCTCCACCCGTTTTGAGCTGAACAACGATTTTGCCAACGAGATGTTCCTGCGCTCCCATTTTCTCCTGGAAAAGGTTCTGGCGCATCAGGACAAACCATGGCAGACCTTTTCTCTGCCTTCGGGCATCATGTACTACTGATATTTTTAAAAAGAGGGGTTTCCTTGAAAAAAATTGGCGTAATTGGCATTCCTGGCGGCTGGTCATCGGAGAAACTCGCCGATTCGGTGGCGGAACGCACCGGCTTCCGCTTACTGGTGGACCCGAGCTCGGTACGACTTGACCTCCCCTCGGGCCGGGCCATGTTCGGCGAGGTTGAACTCAACTCTCTGGACGGCCTGATCATCAAAAAAATCGGCAGGAGCTACTCACCAGACCTGCTCGACCGCTTGGAGGTTTTCCGCTTTCTCGCCGAACAGGGAATGCCGATCTTTTCCAAACCCATGAGCATTATCCGGGTGCTGGACCGGCTCTCCTGCACCATCACCCTGCAGCTCACCGGAATTCCCATGCCGCCGCTGACCATCACCGAGGATGTCGATGCAGCCTTGGACGCAGTTACGACCTATGGCGAAGCGGTCTTCAAGCCGCTTTACTCCACCAAGGCACGGGGAATGTTCGTATTGCAGCCCGGCCCTGAGGCCCGAGCAATTATCGAACGACATAAAGCCGAACATCGGATCATGTACATCCAAAAAAAGATCGAACTGAATGGCCGCGACCTCGGCGTGGTATTCCTGGGTGGTCAATACCTCACCACCTACGCCCGCACCGTCCGCAACGATGCCTGGAACACCACCACCGCCTCCGGGGGCAAGTATCAGCCCCACGAACCGTCGCAAGAGATCATCGCTCTGGCCCACAAGGCCCAGGCCCCCTTTGGCCTGGATTTCACCTGCGTCGATGTGGTGGAAACAGCCGACGGACCGATGGTGTTCGAGGTCTCCGCCTTCGGGGGTTTCCGCGGCATTCAAGAGGCCTGCGGCATCAATGCGGCCCGACATTATGCGGACTATGTCTGCGGGAGGATAATGGCATGAACACGATGCTCATGAACCGCCAACAACTGGTACGGCGCATCCGCGCTGCTTTTCCTTCTGTTGCCCAGTTGATTCTCGCTTTTGATGACTGCCGGATCGGGGTGCAGACCAATTCACCCGAACTGGCCTACAACCTGCGCGAATACTTCAGTGATTTTCTCTCGGAGGACACCACGGTGGACATGCTGCTCACCGCCCATGAAGCCCCGCCGCCTGAGCTCCCGCATATCTTCATGAGCAAGGAGCCGGACCCGGGCAAGAGCAAGATCAAGGAGGAGTTTGTCGATCTGGCCGACGGCCGCCTGGTGCGCAAACGCCTCACCGGCATGGTCTTCGCCTTCGGCGGCGACGACAGCCTGGCCGTCGGACCCTGTCTGGCCAACACCAACCAGGTGATCAACTTCATCAACAATCGCTTCATCAGCTGGAAGCTCCGCCAGGGTTGCCTGCTGGGCCATGCCGCCGGTGTTGTCCTGCATGGCCGGGGCCTTGCCCTGGCCGGTTTTTCAGGCATGGGCAAATCCACTCTGGCCTTGCACCTGATGAGCCGGGGGACGGACTTTATCAGCAATGACCGGGTGATGATCCGGGAGGATGGCCCGGGACTTTTCATGTACGGGGTGGCCAAACTTCCTCGCATCAACCCCGGCACGGCACTCAATAACCCGGACCTGATCGAAGTGATTGCGCCGCAGGAGCGGGAACGTTTCCGCAACCTCAGCCCGGAAGAGCTTTGGAGCCTGGAGCATAAGTACGATGTCTTCCTCGACCACTGCTTTGGCCTTGGTCGATTCGCCCTGGCCGCACCCATGGAAGGGTTGGTGATCCTTAACTGGCAGCGAGGCCAGGCGACCACGGTGGTTCGTGAGGTGGACATCCGCCAGCGACGGGATCTCTTGCCCGCCTTCATGAAATCCACCGGCCTTTTTTTCCTGCCGGAAGATGGTGAGGAGATAGACCATTCCGAAGAAGCGTATCTGAACCGCCTCGAAAAAACGCGGGTATTTGAAGTCAGTGGCGGAGTCGATTTCGACCGGGCCTGTGATGCCTGTCTCGGTATCCTGAGCGAAGCCAGCGACCACTGAAGGCTGGACCTGAGTTCACCGGATGAAAATCAAGGTAGAAAGAGAGATAACCCTGCCCGACCCGGTCAGGGTGGAACTTTACCGACGCACCCCGGAGCTGGGACCGCGCCTGCTCTTCTTCAGCGGCGGCAGTGCCCTGCGCGGGGTGAGCCGGGAACTGATCCACTACACCCACAACTCCTGCCACATCATGACCGCAGTCGACTCCGGCGGCAGCTCAGCCACCCTCAGGCAAGCGTTTTCCATGCCCTCCATCGGCGACATCCGAGCTCGGCTCATGGACCTGGCCGATCAGAGCGTGCAGGGCAACCCGGAAATGTATCGGCTCTTTGTCTACCGTTTTCCGACGGAGGCGAAAAACGAAACGCTTCTCGCGGAGCTGCAAACCATGGCGGCGGGTCGGCATCGGTTGGTATCGGCCATCCCCGATCCCTTGCGCAAGATTGTCCGCCAATACCTGAAGATCTTCCTTGCCCGCATGCCGCAAGGCTTTAACCTGCTCGGGGCCAGTATCGGCAATCTGGTGCTCACCGCCGGGTATCTGGACAACGGTCACCACCTTGATTCGGTGATTTTCCTCTTTTCGAAACTGGTTGAGGCCAGGGGCACGGTCCGACCGGTACTCAACCGGTATCTCCACCTAGGGGCGCTACTTGACAACGGCCAGGTTGTGGTGGGACAGCACCTGCTGACCGGCAAGGAGGTCCCTCCCCTGCAGAACAAGATCCGCCACCTTTTTCTGACCATGACCACCTCACCCACCTCCAAGGGCGAAGTTTGGCCAAGGGTCCGCAACAAGCTCACCAAGCTGATCAACTCCGCCCAACTGATCTGCTACCCCATGGGCAGCTTTTACTCCAGCGTTATTGCCAGCCTGTTGCCGGAGGGAGTAACCGAGGCTATTCAAAAAAACGTCTGCCCGAAAATATATATTCCCAGCATGGGCCAAGACCCGGAGACTGTTGGCCTGAGTCTCATGGAGCAAATCGAAACCCTGCTGCGCTATCTGAAGAAAAACAATCCCAAAATTCCCACCCATCAGGTCCTGAACTGTGTCCTGGTTGACTCAAAAAATGGTGGCTACTCCGGGGAAGTCGATCCAAACAGGCTTATGGACATGGGAATTCAGTTGCTTGACTGTCCGCTGGTCAGTGAGGAAAGTACCCCTTACTGTGAGCCCAAGCTGCTGGTTCCCCTGCTGCTCTCGCTCTCGTAAGCAAATCATGGCCGAAGGGGAAAGGATGGACAAGCAAAATAGCACGCAAGATCCTGACGCAAAAATCCAGGAGCGCATTGTCGGCGATCTGGCCAGGCAACTGCAGGTGGAGCCGGAAATTATCAGACCGTTTTTGCTGCACACCTATCACGAACTTTGGACAGGAGCGGTGGTGAAGGACTTTGTCTCCATTTTTGCCATGCGCTTGGTCCGCGACAAATTTTCAGGGGAAGGGGCAAAGAAAAGCCGCCGCTTCCCCTGAAATTGACCTTCCTTCCTAAACGGGTCGTCTGGAGAAATCGTCCCCAGAAAAAGCGTTCCCCGCGCATCCCCCCCTAAACAAAGAGATCGGTCAGAACGAATTTCTCCACGTCAAAAAGGCCCAGATCGGTGATTTTAAGCGTTGGAATCACGGGCAGGGCCAAAAAAGCCATGGTCATAAAGGGCGTCTGCAGCTGGCAGCCGTTCTCCTTGACCCGCTGCTCAATTGCCCTGTAGCTTTGCGCCATCTCTTCACAGCTGCCCAGCCCCATGAGACCAGCCACCGGCAGCGCCATCCGTTTCTCCTCATCCCCGCAAACGAAACAGATCCCGCCGCTGCTTTCTTCAAGCAGGTTCACGGCCCGGGCCAGGTCCGTGTCGTTGGTGCCAACAGCAATGAGATTGTGGGAATCGTGGGCGATGGAGGAGGCCATGGCCCCGCGCTTGAGACCAAAGCCGCGGACAAAAGCGATGGCCGGAGGCGCCGGCGCATAGCGGTTCTGGACCAGGATCTTCAAAAGGTCCGTCTCCGGATTCGCCTCAACCATAACGCTGTTTGCCGGTACGGGGTGAGACCCGGCACCGGTGACAAGCTGTCCGTCCGACACCGCAATCACTTTTATCTGCGAGCCCCTCACCTTCACCTGCAGTTGCTCGGCCGTAAGCGGGGCAGCGTTGAACTGGTTGATCGCCCGAGGCCGGGCAACCTCAAAAAGTGCTTTCCCTTTCTCGCTGACCAGCTCGCCGCCGATCCAGGTACTGCGGACCTGCATCTGCGCCAAATCGTCAACCATGATGAAATCGGCGGGATCTCCCTTTTGCAGCAGCCCGACCTCGAGCTGGTAATGACGCACCGGATTGACGCAGGCGCATTGCAGGATATCAAAGAGATCATGGCCCAGGCTGAGAGCCTGTTTGACCAGCAGGTTGATGTGGCCGCGGGCCAGGTCCGCCGGTTTCAAATCATCACTGCAGAGCATGCATTGTCCGGGATGGCTGCTGATGAGCGGATGCAACACCTCAAAATCACGGGCGCTTGAGCCTTGACGCAGCATAATCTGCATCCCCAGCGCCAACTTCTCGTAACACTCGTCCAGAGTGCCCGATTCATGGTCGGTGGAGATCCCCGCCTGCACGTAGGCTGCCAGCTCTGCCCCACGCAAGCCCGGGGCGTGGCCGTCCACCCTTTTCCCCATCTTCGCGGCGGCAGCAAGTTTGGCCATGACCTCCGGGTCCCTACCGATGACCCCGGGGAAATTCATCATCTCGGCGAGAAAGAAGATATCGTCCCGCCGGAGCAATGCTTCCACCTCCCGGGCATTAAGGGTGGCACCACTGTTTTCAAAACCGGTGGCCGGCACGCAGGAGGGAGCGCCGAAATAAAACTTCAATGGCACCTGTTTGCCGCTTCCGATCATAAAATCGATCCCGGCAACACCGAGGACATTGGCGATCTCATGGGGGTCGGCCACCACCGCCACAGTGCCGTGGCACACCGCTTTTGCTCCAAAGGCGGCCGGAGTCAGCATGGAGCTTTCGATATGGATATGGGAATCGATCAGCCCCGGCAGGATGAAGGGGCCGCTTACCCCAGAGTCGGGGAGAATATCAAACACCCGACCCTGATCGATGATCAAGGTGCCAGGAAATTGTCGGCGGGCCACGGGATCAACAATAATTCCGGATATCTTTTTCATCACTGCTCCTGAAAATGGCACCGGAGAGATAAAGCTGGCATCTCGGGAAACACCTCCCGCATCCAAAACAATCAGACAGGTGTCTCCCGAGTCATTTTAACGAAACACCTTCCGCTTATTCCCGAACCCAGTTCAGGCGGATACTTTTTTCCCCGTCCCCATAGGTGAAATCGAGTTCGCCCTGGTAGGCGCTGTGCAAGGCCTCGCCAATCCGCCGGGCCAGATGGATGCCGGTTGTCGTTATGAGGGTGCAGTCCTTTTCCTCGGAAATAGCCATGAGCCGCTCCATGGGATGCGCTTTTTTCTCCTGCTCATCAAGGTTGCGGATCAGGTTGGTGATCTCCTCGCGGTGGGTTGCGAAAAATGTGCCCCGGATTTCCAGAGTGCCGGCCGGGAAATTATCCTTGATCCGCTGACAGGCTGGGCAGACGATGGCATGGGCGTTGACCGCCGGTTCCCACCACGCCCAGCGGCCTTCCAAAAACACGGCATTGCATTCGCTGCACATTGTGGGCTCGGGCAACTTGCGCCGCTCATGATAGGTGTCATGCCGCTTTTCCTGAATCAACCTGTCCCTTCTTCCATATTGGCCTTTGTCCATGAGGTTTCTCTCCTAGTTATGTACGATTCACCTTCTGGCAGCGTCACTTTCGATAAGGGCGGAGTGCTCAGTCCTTTTTTACGATCATGGCCACTCCCCATGTTTAAATTATACATCCAGGTGGCGGGTGAAACACAAGGGGCAAATGATTTTTTTTCCACCCCTCCCGCGCAGCCATACCCAACAGAGCCCATCTGCGGTATCCCCCCATTTTTCCGAAAAAAGCTCCACTTGACATTCCACCTAACAATGTCGGATTATAATTTCAGGAGAGACAACTCTTTTTTTTATGGAGGAACGACAATGAACATGACGGAAATCAAAGAAAAAGCGAAACAAATGGGCATCCAGGCCAGCAAGATGAAGAAGGTGGATTTGATCCGCGCCATTCAGAGCAAGGAAGGGAATTTCCCCTGTTTTGAAACGGCAAAGGATTACTGCAATCAATTATCCTGTGCTTGGCGGGATGCTTGTTTGCCGGCAAAGGGACTTGAAAAGAAATACGAACAGACCAAGAATCTCTATCTCAAAAAAATAAAGGGAGAGCTGAAAACCCTCACCGACAAGCTGACAGACCTGAAAAAGAAATCGCAGAAAACCATGGGCGCCGGCAAGGCAGAGGCGCTCGCCGAAATCCATAAGCTTGAGCAGAAGATTGAGTCCCTGACGAAAAACGCCCATGGACTTGCGACGGCAAGCGAAGACGCCTGGAAGATCACCAAGCAGGGGGTCGATAAGGCATGGGAAGAATTACGCGCTTCGGCCAAGAAGGCCTTGGCAAAGTTCAGCTGAGCAACTTAGGCTGATATGGGAAAATCCCAGCCCATCTCAATCGCCAGCCACTGCGGGAGAAGCATCTGCGAGCGGGAAAAATCCTGGCCTGTAGCCTCGATCTGCTCCCGGATGACCAGGGAAAACGGACTTACCGCCTCGACAACGGAATTGAGCACCTGCGGCGCGTCTTCCGCGGATTCCGGATCGTTTGCGGTGAAGCAGAAGCGGGGCGGCGAAGAGACGAAATGCGCCCGGCACACCACCGGTCGCACGGGGTAAACGCAGCATACGCCATTCACATCAAGGGGGCAGGAATGCTCGTAGAGGGAAAGATCACCCGCTACGACCATGGTGGAGGCCGGATGCCTGCCCGGCCTGGAATTATCCCAGGCATGCCATTGCAGAGTACGCAATCGCAGGTCGTTGAGCTGTTCGGCGGAAAATTCCCGCCGGATGTATTGCGCCAGGGTGTGGGCCTCGGCACTGTTTGTCAGGATATGATACCGGCAACAGTGACAGCAGCCCGGTTGACAACTTGGCACGATTCCCTCTTCGCGGCGCAGCCGATCCAGTTCGCAGGCAATTGCTTCATCCACTAAAGAGTACACGCCTTTGACGAAGGTCTCTTGCGGACCAATTGGGGTATCGGCTCCGAAATCCTTAGGGCTTATAGCCACGTTGCGATTTTCAATCAAACGTATCATTCTCCATTTTTTCACAAGGAACTTCGGGCAGACAACAGGATGAGGGGGAGCACCATACTTCAACTTGCGGGGAGGCACCACACTTAATTACGAATTATCAATCAGGTGGCACCAATTCGCTGGGCAATACTGGCAACCATTGCAGTCAGGCGGGATCGTGATAATCAGCGTACTTCTTTAGCCCCAGCAGCATCCTGTCCCGATGGCTTCCGGGCCAATAGATCTTGCTGCACCCCTGGCACTGGCGGAATGAATCATAATATTTCTTGGTGAGTGGTTCCAGTTGCGCAATGATCTGCTGCTTCGCCACGGGCTGCAACATCCCGTTGCAGCGCAAGCATCGGCTCAACGGCTTTAATTGATCTTTAAGGCCGAAAAGATGCACAACCTCAGCCAACTGATCTTCCGGATAGATTTCCCGCACAAGATAGCCGAAGACCACCTCTTTGCGTTTTAAAAGATCGGTATCCTTGCTGAGCAGGATGCGCTGTTCCCGCAGGGCAAGCGCGACCAGATCGGGATCAGCGATATCATTATGGTAAAAGGTGTCAAACCCTGCCATGCGCAGGAGGGTGGCAAGCTTGCCGACATTCATATCCACCGCAAAGGCGACGGAGGGCAAGGGTACTGGCCGAAGCAGGGTTGGGATCGAGACATCCACCGGGGGGCAGAGAGGGTACACGTCCAACCTGTCATTATTGGCGCCGGGAGCAGCAAAAGAGATCTCCTTCCCAGCAACGGTCAACCGCCCCACCTCGGTATGGGGAACTCCCAGGGCCTCGACAATATCCTTGAGCGAAGCCGCCCGGGTGAGTTCGTAGTGAATGCTCTCCAGGGTACGAAATTGCGGCCGCACCAGCGCTTTCAGGTTTCCCCAAAAGGTGATGATCATCGCTCAACGCCCAGGCAGCAGAATATTCAGCCCCACCAGTGACTCCTTCACCTTGAAGGCGAGGAAGATAAACAGCGCGAGCAGGGCGATTCTTTTGCCCCGTTCGCGCCAGGTACGGAACGAATCCTTCCGGAGTCGGGCATTATCCTTGATCAGCTGCTGATCGGCAAGGCGCGCATTCCTCTCGTCCGCCTCGCAAAGCAGACGATCCATCTGATACGAATAGCCGTCATCCTCGGCATCCCCCAGCGAATCGATAACATCGTCCAGGGGCAACCCGATGATCCGGCAAACGAACTCCTGCACCACTCGGGAGTCATGGGACCGGAGGACGATAAAGCGTAAGCCCACCCCGATCTGCCGTTCCTGACGGCGGACCGCCCGCATCACCTCGGCCTCGGCCGTAATGGGCTCAAGGAATTTCCGATTGGGCAGCTTGAAGGCAAGCGTGAGCATGGTCCCCGGCTCGATCTGCTGCGCGGTGCGGAGCATCATCCCGGTGGAGCTGACATCCTGAGAGTTGTCCTCCTGCCAATGGAGATTGTCCGCGGTCCAGCTGACCTTGGTCCCCAACAGAGCCCGATGGGCTTCCCGTTTTTCACTGCCGTCCGCCATGATCCCCCCGATATAGCTTTTCGTAAAACGTAAGCCGCGCTTCGCCTGCTTTCACCTCGCATCATCCGCCCGATGCAAACGATTTATCCTATCAAAATATCCCCCCGTCTCAAAGCAAAAACAGGTGGGTCTTAGCGGCCGATGATTGGATTTGACAATGCTTCCCCCCTTGTGCTGTACTGAAAGAAAAGAGACTTTGCTTTCGGACATGGGCGCTGCCGGCAAAATACCGTAATCCGGCATCATTTAAGGAGAAAGAGGCATGGAAGATATTTTTGCTCTCGGGGATACGCTGGGCCCGGCCAAGGTGATTCATGTCTCCCAGCCCCAACTCGGTCTACAAGGCGTGCTGGTGGTGGACAACGTGGCCTGCGGTCCCGCCATCGGCGGCTTGCGCATGGCCGAAGACGTAAGCACCGCCGAGTGCGCCCGCCTGGCCCGGGCCATGACGCTGAAGAACGCGGCCGCAGGTCTGCCGCACGGCGGCGGCAAATCCGTGCTCTATGGCGACCCGAAGATGGCTCCGGCCGACAAGGAAGAGCTGATCCGCGCCTTTGCCTTCGCCCTGCGCCGGGAAGAGGATTATATCTTCGGACCGGACATGGGGACCAACGAAGAGTGCATGGCCTGGGTCAAGGATGAGATCGGCCGCTCGGTCGGCTTGCCCTGCGAGGTAGGCGGCATCCCCCTGGACCACCTCGGCGCCACCGGCTGGGGTTTAAGCCAGGCGGTGGCGATGGCCATTCCCTATTGCGATTTTGCCCTCACCGGCGCCCGCTTGGTGGTGCAAGGCTTCGGAGCGGTGGGCAAGCATACCGCCCGCTTTCTTGCGGAACGGGGGGTGACCCTGGTGGGCGCTTCCGATTCGCGCGGCACCCTCCATGATCCGGCCGGAATCAAGGTTGAGGAGTTGATCCGCATCAAGAATCAAGGCGGCTCGGTTCTTGATTATCCCACCGGCAACAAAGCAGACCGGGATGCGGCCATCGATCTGGAGTGCGAGATCTGGGTGCCGGCTGCCCGGCCCGATGTCTTGCATGAAGACAACGTCCACCGCTTGCGCACCAAACTGGTGGCCCAGGGGGCCAATATCCCCCTGACCCTCGGGGCGGAACAGTATCTCCACAGCAAAGGCGTTCTCTGCCTGCCGGATTTCATCGCCAATGCCGGCGGGGTAATCTGTGCGGCCATGGAGTATCACGGCTCCAGCCAAACCGAGGCCTTCCGCACCATTGCCGAAAAAATCCGCGACAACACCCAGCAGGTCCTGGTGGAAGCCAACCAGGATGGAATCCTGCCCCGACAGGCCGCCATCAATCTGGCCACCCGCCGGGTTGAGCGGGCCATGACCTTTAAACGGTGGGGGATTTTCTAGCAGGGATTCAGCAGCACGACCATTTTTCAGGCAGAAAGGAGGCGCCCATGTATCGCATCCGCTTTCACGGCCGCGGCGGCCAGGGGATGAAGACCGCCGGCCGCATCCTCGGCTCTACCTTTTTTCTCGCCGGCTTTGAGGTGCAGGATGCGCCGCGTTACGGCGCGGAACGCCGGGGCGCGCCGATCTTTGCCTATGTCCGCGCAAGCAAAACCCCCATCTTCGAACGCGGCATCATCACCCGTCCCGACCTGATCATTGTCGCCGACGATCATCTCCCGGCCATCCCCGGCGCAGGCGTGCTTGTCGGCGCCGGGGAGCAGACGGTCTTCCTCATCCACAGCAACGAAAAAGCGGCACTTTGGAAGGAACGCCTCAACCTGCAAGGCCAGGTCTTCACCCTGCCGGTCTTAACCGACTCCGAACTGCGTTTTCGTGGCGCGGCTTGCGCCGGTGGTGCCGCGGCCCTGCTTGAAGAGTTGAATATAGATCTGCTTGTCGAGGCGGTACAGGAGGAGCTCGCTCCCCTGGGTTCGGTGCTGGTCGAAGCCAATTGTACCATTGCCCGCGCTGCCTACAATGCCCTGGTCGAGCATCGCGGAGCGGCGCACGAGGGTGGGCCGGTTTCCGCCACAGAGTACACCCCGCCTAATTGGCTGACCCTCCCCTGCGATGCGCCCCTGTTGAGCGCCCCGGCCATCCATGCCCCAGCCACCAGCGAACTAACGCAAACCGGACTCTGGCGCAGCGAACACCCACTGATCGACACCTCCCGCTGCAACCGCTGTTGGTGGATCTGTTCCACCTTCTGCCCGGAAGGCGCCATCCAGGTGGATGCAGCACGGCGGCCGCACATCGATTATGCCCACTGCAAGGGATGCATGGTCTGCCTGGCCCAGTGCCCGACCCATGCCATTACGGCCATACCAGAAGAAGAAGCCGCTGCACAGGGGGAGTCACCATGAACCGCAAACTGCTCACCGGCAACGGGGCTGCGGCCTGGGGAGCGCGGCTGGCCCGCATCGACTATCTGCCCGCCTTTCCCATCACTCCCCAGACCGAGATCATCGAAACCATCGGAAACTGGATCGACAATGATGCGTTGGAATGCCGGATGGTCACCATGGAGTCCGAGCATTCCATGCTCACCGCCGCCGGGGCTGCAGCGGTGACCGGGGTCAGGGTCTTCACCGCCACCTCAAGCCAAGGATTGCTCTATGCCACGGAGATGCTCTACACCGTGGCCGGCTGGCGGGTGCCCCTGGTCCTGGTCAATGTCTCCCGGGGGATCTCCTCGCCCATCACCCTGGAACCCGACCATAACGACGTGCTGGCCATGCGGGATTGCGGCTTTCTCCAGCTCCATTGCGCCACCTGCCAGGAGGTACTGGACAACATGCTCATCGCCTACCGGCTGGCGGAACATCCCCTGATACGGCTGCCGGTCCTGGTCAACCTGGACGGCTTCTACCTCTCCTTTACCCGGGAACCGGTGCAGATCCCCAGCCAGGCTGAAGTGGACCGCTTTCTCCCTCCCTTCAGCGCCGGTTCGATCCGCTTCCGGGGTGGCGAGTCCTTGAGCGAAGGGGTGGCGGTACTGGAGGGCTCGGCCTACTCCTATTTCCGTTATGAGGCGCATCTTGCCTCCCTGCAAGGGCTGGCGGTCTATGAGGAGCTGGGGCTGGAGTTTGGAGAGCTGTTCGGCAGGCAGTACACCACGCTGGAGTGTTACCGGAGCGAGGATGCCGAGATCGTCTTTGTGATGATCGGCTCCTTTGCCACCAAGGGGAAGGAGGCGGTGGACCGGCTGCGCGAGGCCGGGGCAAAGGTGGGGTTGGTGCGCCCCCGGTTGCTCCGGCCCTTCCCGGTTTCGGCCTTACGTACCGCTCTGGCAGGAAAAAAGGGCGTAGCGGTGATAGACCAGAACCTTTCCCTGGGCAAGGGCGGCATCCTGCTGACGGAGCTCTCTTCCGCTCTGTATGGGATCCCAGGGGCGCCCCCCATTCTCGCCGGTTTTGTCGGGGGGTTGGGCGGCAGGAATATCAGCAACGAAGAATTTTTTGAGATCCACAAGGTGGTGCAACGGGGAGTGGCGACCGGAGTGTGCCCAGCCCCGCAGCTGCTCTATACCGATGAGGAGCTGCGCGCCTTGCGCAAGATGCAGAGCGTGGCCCGGGCCGCCAAAACCAATCGGGGAGGGGGAGCATGAGCGAGACGACCTACCAGCGACTCAAAGATCTGCCCGCCTACCACATCCTCGGCACCGGCACCCCCATGTGCGCGGGGTGCGGCGGCCTCGCCACCCTGCACGAGGTCTACGATATCCTGGGCGAAAAATGCGTGATCGTCAATGCCGCCGGCTGCATGACCCTGCTCTCCGTCTACCCCTGCACCCCTTTTCGCGGCTCCTGGCTCTATACCGCCATGGCCTGTGCCCCCGCCGGCGCTCAAGGGGTGCGGGACGGGCTCGATATTCTGAAAAAGAAGGGGAGATTAAGCCAAGAGGAAGACCTAGAGGTGGTGGTGCTCACCGGCGACGGCTCTGCATACGGCATGGGGCTTTCCGCCACATCCGGAGCCATGGACCGCGAGCTGGATTTCCTTTACCTCTGTTACGATAACGAAGGGTACGGCAACACCGGCCAGCAGTTTTCCGCCGCCACCCCGCACGCGGCCCGCACCGCCACCAGCAAGGGATCTCTGGGCTACCCCGGCTACAAGAAGGATCTCTTTGCGATCTGGGCGGCGCACCGTCCAAGCTATGTGGCCACCGTGGTGGCAGCCGAGCCCCTGGACCTTGCCAGAAAGATTGAAGCTGCCGGAAAGCTGTCCGGCCCCCGGTTGATCTTGGCCCTGTCTCCCTGCCCCACCGGCTGGGAGTATGAACCAAGCGCTACGGTGGAGATCGGCAAGCTCGCCGTGCAAACCGGCATCTGGCCGCTCAAGGAGTATGTGGACGGAAAGGTGACCCACACCAAGATCCCGCACCCCAGGCTGCCGGTGCGAGAATACCTCAAGGCGCAGGGCCGGTTCCACCATCTCTTCGCCCCTCGGGAAAACAGGGGATTGATCGCGGAGATTCAGGCCCGGGTAGACCGCTATTGGCAGGAAGTGTTATAAACCACCCTCTGCGCAAGGAAGATCATGGGCGATAATCTCAGCTACTTCCGCACCGATGGTACCCCGCCCCTGCTGGAACAGACGATCCCGGCCCGCTTCACCGAAATCGCGGCCCGCTTTCCCGCCCAGGAGGCGGTGGTTTCCCGCACCCAAGGGAGGCGCTTAACTTACCGGGAGCTCAGCGAGGGAATCAAACAACTGGCACGGGGGCTGATGGGAGCTGGCTTTAAAAAGGGGGAGCGGATCGGCATCTGGTCCACCAACAACATCGAGTGGCTTCTGGTGCAGCTTGCCACCGCACAGATCGGCGCCATCCTGGTAAACATCAACCCCGCCTACCGCTGCAAAGAACTGGCCTTTGCCCTGCAACGCTCGGAGGTGCAAGGACTCTTCCTGATCCCCTCCTTCAAAAGCAGCAATTACGTCGCCATGTTGAGCGAGCTGGTCCCCGAACTTGAAAACTGCCCGCCCAATGCCTTGGCCAGCAAGGCCTTTCCCTTTCTCCGCCGGGTGGTGCTCTACAATCCGGGAGACCCGCTGCATATCGACCGGCCGGCCCCGGGCTTCACCCTCTGGCGAGAAATTCTGGACAATGCAACGGCAATAAGCGAAACAGAGCTGGCCGCACGCACCGCCTCCCTCGATCAGCACGAACCCATCAACATCCAATACACCTCCGGCACCACCGGCTTTCCCAAGGCCGTGGTCCTGAGCCACCGCAACATCCTCAACAATGCCTATTTCTCCGCCCTGGCCATGCATTTTACCGAACAGGACCGGCTCTGCGTGCCGGTGCCCTTTTACCACTGCTTCGGCATGGTGCTGGCCAACCTGCTCTGCCTCTCGGTGGGCGGCTGCCTTGTCATCGCCTGTGAGCATTTCGACCCCGGCCAGGTCCTAGAGGCGGTGGCGGCGGAGCAATGCACCGCCATCCACGGGGTACCCACCATGTTCATTGCCGAACTGGAGCATCCCAGCTTTGGCAAACTGGATCTCTCCAGCCTGCGCACCGGGATCATGGCCGGGGCCCCTTGCCCGCCCGCCCTCATGCAGCGGGTGATGCGTGACCTGCACTGCCACGAGATCCTCATCGGCTATGGCGAGACCGAAGCCTCGCCCCTGACCCACCTTACCACCCGGGAAGACAGTCTGGAACGGCGGATCAACACGGTGGGCAGAAATCTCCCCCACCAGGAGGTGAAGGTGGTGGATCTCACCTTCGGCCACACCCTGCCCTTGGGTGAGGTGGGAGAAATCTGCTTTCGCGGCTACCATATCATGGCGGGGTATTATCACGACCCGACAGCGACGGACAAGGCCATTGATCAGGAGGGCTGGCTCCACTCCGGCGACCTGGGCAGGATGGACAAGGACGGATACTTACAGATCACCGGCAGACTCAAGGAGATGATTATCCGGGGCGGGGAGAACATCTACCCCCGAGAGATCGAGGATTACCTCTTCACCCACCCTAAAGTCGCCGGGGTTGCTGTATTCGGAGTGCCGGACGATTATTACGGCGAGGAGATCATGGCCTGGCTCAAACCCCGGAGCGGAGAAACGCTCGGCGAAGAGGAGATCCGCAGCTTCTGCCGGGGCAAGATCGCCCATTACAAGATCCCGCGCTATATCTGGTTGGTGGAGGAGTTCCCCATGACCGTCACCGGCAAGCTCCAGAAGTACAAGATGCGAGAGCTTGCCGTGGCCAGGCTGCAAGAGGAGAGAAACGAAAAACAATAAATCATGCTGTGACGAATGGAACGGCCGGGATAAGCGGAGAACGGCTCCTTACAATTTCCCAAGCCCCATGGCCATGTGCAGCTCCGAAGAAAGACCGCGACCAAACCGGCAGCAGGCACGGTCATGCCCCAGGCCATGACCGTGCTCGGCCCCCCCAGCGCACGGCGGAGAGCCGCTTGCCGGTAGCCACCCGGAAAATGCTGCCGGAAGGCTACTCCGTATACTGAAGATTGATGATTACTGTCCGGTTGAGCGATCTCCCCTCGGGCAGGCTGTTGTCATAGGGTGGGTTGTTGGGCCCGTTGCCCACATGATTTATCTGGGCGGCAGCGGCGATCCCACTCTTGAGCGTGGTATCATACACCGCCTTTGCCCGCCGGCCGGACAGGTCGATATTGTATTTTTCCTTGCCGATGCTGTCGGTGTGCCCGGCGATATCCATGGCAACCCCCTTGAGCTCTGCCACCCTGGCAAGCACCCGGTTGACGATGACCTGATTGCGATCCTTCACCTCCGCCCGGTCGAAATCAAAGAGGATCAGACCATATTTTTCGATCACCTTATTCCCGGTTTTCTGCGCACTGCGCTCCTCCCGCCGGAGAAAATTGATGGCGATCGGGGTGGTGGTGCTGAAGGTATTACCCTCCTTATCTTTCACTGACAAATCCGCCCTGAGCTGGCCCAGTTGGGCAAGGTTGTGCAGCCCCAGCGGTGCCAAGGCAAAGACCACCTCTGCCGGCAGATCCCCCGTTCCTTCTTGGGTACCGAGGACCTTCTCCGCACCCAGCAGCTTGAGCTGCCAATGCTCGATTCCGACCTCGGCCTGCAGAGAGGGGGTGAGCCGAAGTTCCTTGGTGTCGCTTTGCTCCTGCACGTAACTACTCTTGATGGTGTCCAGGATGGCGGGATCACTGGCGAGGATCTCCACCCGTTGATTTTCCACAATACCTTCCGGCACCCGGCTGGAGCTGGGCACCAGAGGAAGATTCCGCGCCTTGATTTCCATCCGGGACGGGTCAATGCCCCAGATCCCCTTGAGGTAGGCAGCAACCGCCTCGGCCCTACTCTTTGCCAACCCAACCTTCCCCCGTTCCACGCCGGTATTGGAATTGCAGCCCACCAGGGTTATCCGGGCCTCCGGCTTGGCCAGCAACCGCTTGCCGATCACATTCAAGACCTGGTGATGTTTCTCCATGGTGTCTTTGAGTTTCTCCTCGGCAAAACCCGCAGTGGCTTCCGGACCGGACAAGGCCACGTATCGCTCGGGGATGCGGCTTTTGCCCGTATCAAAATAGACATGATTCAGCATGGGCGAGCTGTCCACCACCGTGATCTCCTCGATGTTCACGACAGGAGGAACGCTCACCAGGGTACCGGCTGGTGGGTTGAGAAAGCGGTAGGTGACCACGTAACGATGAAAGATGGTGGTGGAAAACTTCTTGAGAATGGGCAGGAAATCGCTGGCCGAGGTGGCCTTGCGGATCATGCCGTTATGGCCCTGGGCAAAGGTGGTCAGAAAGGGATCCAGGCCGGGTTTATCCATATAATCCACGGCAAAGGCGGAAAAGTTTTGCACGCCCTTGGCTGCCAGGGCGACCTCCGCTCCTTTTACCTGACTGTTGATGTCTTCCCCGTCGGAAAAAACGAGCATGAACTTCTGGCTGTCCGCAGGCATTTGGCCGATGATCTCCAACCCCTTCTGCATGCTGTCATAGAGATAGGTACCGTCGGTGGTGGCAGGGAAAAAACTGCTTCGAAGCGCTTGCCCCAAGGCCGATACCTCGTTGGCCTGAAAGGTCCGGGTGGAAACGCGGGGCTCTTTCGAACCCGGATCGACAAAGGTGACCACATGGACATTATCGATGGGCCGGACAAGGGTAAGGAAGCTGTTCATGGCGGCCAGCAGGGGTTCCACCGCCTTGCGCTGCTCCATGGAATAGGAGTTATCCACCACCAGCACGATATTGAGGCCGATGTTCCGTTGCTCCTGGACATCTTCCACCGAGAGGATCTTCGCTGTTTTAATGCCTTGCTTGATGGAAAAATCCTCTTTCTTCAAGTTCAGGATCGCCTCCCCGCCCTTATCCTGAACGGAAACCAGCACCTTGCCCTCCTCCATGGGCTGGAAGCTCACCTGTGCTTTCTGGCGCAAAGCCTGCACCTCAAGCGCATCGAGGGCCCAGCTCGGTGCCGCCCAGAAAAAAACAGACAGCAACAAACAAAGAAAACCGACGATTTTTTTCATATTCTTTCTCCTGTGGCGCATACGCCAGAACATCATTATGGCAACAATTTTTCGGGATCTTAAAACAAAAGAAGCGGGGCGGAGCCCTTATTCAGGGGGCGTGTCGGAAAGCCCCCTGCCAATGGCATACTTGATAAGGTCGGCAACGCGTTTGATATTGAGTTTTTTCATCATATTGGCCCGGTGGTGTTCAACGGTCCGTTTGCTGATATCGAGTTTTTCGGCGATATCCCGGCTGGTCACCCCTTCAGCCACCAGCTGCAGGATCTGTTTTTCCCGCGGGGTCAGGATCTCCCCCTCCCCATCACGCCAGCGGGTGCAGGAGGCGATGATATCTTCCGGGAATTCCCGGGAGAGATTGGGGGAGATGTAAAATTCGCCCTGGCGGACCTTGGCGATGGCCGGCAACAGCTCGGTATCGGAGTCCTCCTTGAGCAGATAGCCGTCCGCCCCGGAAGCAAAGGAGGAACAAAGATATTGTTCGCCCTTGTGCATGGTCAGCATGAGTACCTTGATCTGCGGACAGATCTTGCGGACCTCTCTGATTGCTTCAATTCCGCGGAGGTTCGGCATGGAGATATCGAGGATGGCAAGATCGGCAGGGGTGGTTTTTAAGAGTTCGATGAGTTCCAGGCCATCACCTGCTTCGCCGACAACCTTGAGACCGGGATCCTCTTCGATCATTTTTTTGACCCCATGCCGAATCAGGGCATGATCATCAGCAAGCACTATACGACAGATACCCATAGCTCTCCCCTTTCAGGTCAGAGGAACAAGAAAAAATCACATTATATTCCCTGGTTATATACCGTAGTCGAAAATTTATCGCTGTAAAATTTGCGACAAGAAAAAACTTACGATAAGCACAGCGGGGGGAGAAAATCGTGCAAAACCATCGTCCGCGTCACGGCCGTCGACCAGCGCCTTTGCGCAACTTTTTTCAGTTGACGTCTCTAAGCGATTCCGGCTTGGGAGCAAAGGCATTGTACGCCAGGCTGATCCCCAGGGCAAAAATGGTGGTACCCACCCCAATTACGGCACCGAGAACAATTGGCGCAATCAGGGCCAGCCTGATAAGAACCGTGGCCACTGCATAGCCGGAATTACGGAAGGACACCTGGTATTCTGCGCTGTAGCGAAGCGAAATAAGTACCACCAGGACGTCACTGAAAACAAGCAGGGTGTAGAAGGAAGAAAAGGCATTTTCCGGCAATCCCAGGGCGAAATACCCCCAGAGATCCACCACACAGATACCGACAAAAGAAAAAAGCAGCAGCAGGGCGATCATTTTTTTGGCCAAAATAAAATGACTGCGGATTTTCTCATCGGCAGTGATGGGGTGGGAGCGCTGCGCCTTGTAAAAAAAACCCAGGACCACAAAAATAAGCAACGCTCCCACGGCAGAGGCGACAATGCTGCCCAGAGAGGGGTAAATTTCCGCCCAGACCAGCGGCTCGCTGAAATGGGCAAATTCCTTGAAGGTATCCCGCAGAAGAATAAGAGAAAGGATCTCAAACTGCTTGCCCACCGACTTGGTCACCGAATGGGAAAGGCTGAAAATAAGGCTCACCACCTCCAGGGCCAGCAGCAGATTGAAAGCCTGTTCAATGGCGGCAAGGTGGGAAAGGGAAAAATGCGAGGCAAACGGCTCAGGGAGAAAATGCCGCCGATTCAATTCGATGAGAATAATGGCCGCAACAAAGAAACTCACCAGCACCGTGGCGAAAAATTTCAACCCCTGCTTGCTTTCCACATGCAGCTCGATCCAATCGAAAAGAAAGCCAGCCCGTATCATGAAAAATTCTATCACTGTCCGTCTCCGCCTTGTGGAAAAAGGGATAATTTCTCTCTATATTTTTAACTAATCTGAATTTTTAAGCGACACAAGCTTTTAGTGAACACCTCCCTCTCCCAGACCAGGGTCATCCCCCTGCCGGATCCCCGGCCAACAAAATCTTTGACTTCGGCCGGCGGAATGAGCAATCATAAAAACAGGCGCTGTTCTTGTCCAGTCAATCCCCATCCTGTTTGGATCGGAGGTGATCATGAGCACGGAAATGCTTCAGGCCATGCTCCGCACCATTGAAGAGGAATGTCGCTTTACCGGCGGCCTCACCGGCCGCTACACCCTGCGCCAACAAGTCTTTGACGCCATAGCCGCGGTACGGCGCGAGGATTTCGTTCCGGACGAATTCAAGCCCTACGCTTACGACAACACCCCCCTGCCCATCGGCAACGGCCAGACCATCTCCCAGCCTTTTATCGTCGCACTGATGACCGACCTGCTGGAGCCGGACCCGGAGGACGTTATCCTGGAAATCGGCACCGGCTCCGGCTATCAGGCCGCCGTTTTGTCCCAACTGGTCAAACAGGTGTACAGCCTGGAGATCGTTCCCGCGCTGGCGCAACAGGCGGCCAAGCGCTTGCGGCAACTGGGGTATGATACGGTGGAAGTCCTTGCCTCCGACGGCTCTTCCGGGCTACCGGAACACGCCCCCTATGACGGAATCATCGTCACCGCCGCCGCCCCGCGAATCCCCGAACCCTTGCTCGAGCAGCTGGCGCCTTTCGGCAGGCTGGTCATTCCGGTGGGGCGTCCGCATATGCCGCAGGATCTCATGCTGGTGGAAAAATTCGACAGCAAGATCAGCACCCGGAGCATTCTCTCCGTCGCCTTTGTCCCGTTCACCGGACAGATTGAACCCTGACGGAGGCAACATCCGCGCAAAAAACCACCACACTCCACCCTACTACCCAAGAAGATTTGATGAAAACAGGATTATTACACACAGGACAACTTTTTTGCTACGACGGAACGGGAACCGTTATCCCCTGCCAGGACAGCAGTCAGGACGGCGAATTCCGCCTCGGCCTGCCATGGCCGACACCACGATTTTCCCTGAGATCCCAAGTGGTTTTTGACCATCTCACTGGATTCACCTGGCCCAGGGATGCCAATCTCGGCGAGTTTCCCATGACCTGGCAGGAAGCCCTCGATTTCATCGCCGAAATGAATCGCCGAAAATGGTCCGGCTTTGATGACTGGCGGCTGCCCAACCGCCGGGAACTCCGTTCTCTTATGAGCTACCAGACCAAAAACCCCTCGCTGCCGGAGAACCATCCGTTCACCAACATTTTCTTGGGCTGGTACTGGAGCTCCACCACGGCCGCGATCCACCCGGCCTATGCCTGGTGGATTCATCTCGAAGGCGCCCGCATGTTTTACGGGCGAAAAGATCAGAACTCTCTACTCTGGCCGGTTCGCGGCACAGGATATGACCTTTTGCCAAAAACCGGGCAGAAAATTTGCCATGATCCCTTTGGCCGGGAGATTCCCTGCCAGGGCACAGGGCAGGACGGAGAACAGCAACGGGGCTTCGCCTGGCCCCAGCCGCGCTTTACAGATCTCGGCGAGACGGTCCTCGACAACCTGACCAAACTTATCTGGCTCAAGAATGCCGATGCAGGTGGAAAGACCATGAGCTGGTCCGGTGCCCTGGATCTCATAAGCGAAATAAACAGCCGCGGCCTGCACGGGAGCAATGAGTGGCGACTTCCCGACATAAATGCTCTTGAATCTCTGGTGGACTGTTCGCAGGCAGAACCCGCCCTGCCAACTGATCACCCGTTTTTGCAGGTGCGCGAGGCCTATTGGTCATCCACCACCAGTTTTTTCGAAACAGACTGGGCCTGGGCTCTGTATCTTCACAAAGGCGCCTTGGGAGTCGGACACAAAAAAGGAGAATCATTTTTTGTCTGGCCGGTCAGGGTTGCCGGCCAAGAAGACTGAACCCGGATCAAGCACAAAAAAATGCCCCGGCAAAAAAATTACCGGGGCACAGGGTGAGACGCAGTTATTGCCGGCTTAAGAGATCGCTACCAACTCCAGCTCAAAGGTGAGATCCTTTCCCGCCAGAGGCGGATTGGCATCCAGAATGACAACATCGTCGGTAACCGCCACAACCGTAACCACAACCAGCTCCCCGTTGGGGCCGCCCATCTGCAATTTCTGGTCAACCTCCGGGTTGAGATCCGGGGGAACCTGACTCAGCGGCACCTCGATGACCAGCTCCAGTTTCTTTTCGCCGTATGCTTTATGGGAAGGAATCGTGACCGTTTTCTTGTCGCCGATGGCCATACCCGTAACCGCTTCATCAAAACCCACGATTACCTGCCCGCCACCAAGGGTAAAATCCAGAGGTTCGCGCCCGGCAGAGGAATCAAAAACAGTGCCATCCTCCAGCGTGCCGGTATAATGGATCTTGACGCTATCTCCTTTTTTGGCCTGTGACATATCTTTCTCCTTTTTGTCTTCTCCCGGAAAGGGATTTTATCTCAATACAATTACGGGTATTATTGCACACCACCCACGGTGCCGTGCCATTTTTCAAGAATGGTGCTTGCCGAGGCCCGTCTTTGGCTTTAAGCTGGGCCGTGCACATACTTATCAAACAACATCATTGCCAAAGAGAAGCGCTGCGGCAACAAAGCAGCGCCGGGAAAGGACTTATCATGTACGAATGGATTCTCACCGGGCTCAGCATCCTGGGGACCCTATACAACCTACAGAAACGCGTGGCAGGCTGGGTAATCTGGAGCATCGCCAATATCGGCTGGATTGTCTGTTTTTTCCAAAAGGACATGATGGCCGAGGCCTTTCTCTTCTCGGTCTATCTGGTGCTCTCTGTGTACGGCATCTTCAAATGGTGGACACCCACTCCCGGGGAAGAAAAAGAGTGACCCCCCTGGTTGTTACGCCCCCAATTGAATGGAATCCTCAACGCCGAGGGACTGGTAAATATCCAAGGCCTGGCGGGAATGATTCAGGGTGTAAAAATGGATGCCCCGCACCTCGTTGTCGATCAAATCACGGACCTGCTCGCTGGCCCAATGCACACCGACCTTTTCCACCTGTTCATCGCTTCTGGCCCGATCCACGGCGCGCAGCAGGGGGGCCGGAATCCTGGCCCCGGCGGCAAGCTCCGCCATCCGCACCATGCCACTCTTGGTGGTGATGGGCATGAGCCCGGCAATGATGGGGACCGTGATGCCGGCCAAGGCGCAACGGTCACGAAAATCATAGAAATCCCGATTATCGAAAAAGAGCTGGGTAACAATATAATCCGCCCCGGCATCAACCTTGGCCTTGAGATAGTCCATTTCCAGCAGCCGGTTGGGGGTCGCGGGATGTCCCTCCGGGAAACCGGCCACCCCGACGCCCATCTGCGGGAAATTCTTTTTGATAAAAGTGACCAGATCGGCGGCATAGGCAAAGCCATCCTCGGGCTGGACGAAATCCGTCTGCCCCTTGGGAGGATCGCCACGCAGGGCGAGAATATTCTTAACCCCGCTTGCCGCATAGGTACGGAGGATCTCTCCTGTTTCCGTCCGGTTTGAGCCAACGCAGGTGAGATGGGAGACAACGGTGAGGTTGGTCTCCTGCTGAATCCTGACGATCAGTTTATGGGTCCGGTCCCGGGTTGAGCCGCCCGCCCCGTATGTCACGCTGACATAGGCGGGCTTGAGGGGCATCAGGTCGGAGATATTGGCAAAAAGATTTTCCCAGCCCGGCTCATCCTTGGGCGGAAAAAATTCAAAACTAAAGGAAATCCTATTGTTCTCGAGAATGTCTTTAACCAGCATCGTCTCTCTAACCCGTTGTTTTGGTGAAAAATTTCAAATATCAAAGAACCACCTATCTACCAAATATGGTCTCTGATTGCTCGAAAAATTCACGCCCAACGGGAAAAAAATACGCGTTTGCCGACAAATTCACCGCCGGGATTCAGCAAACGGACAAGTCCGGCTCTCATCTTGACTTGACAAAGTCCGGCTCAGGGTTGTAATCAGATTCTGGTGAAGTAAGTACAGTGCACCGCTTTTGCTTGCACTCTTGCGACGCTCGCTGCGCTACCATCGACCCGCTCACACAATCGGGGATAACCGCGAAACGACGTCATCACAGACCTCTCGCGCGCACCTACGAGCCCCTGCTCTCGCATACGGGTTTGGGGCAAAGCGTAGCTCACGGTTCCAGACTGTGCCCTATTGTCCGGCAAAGAATGGAAACATTGCGCCATCAGGAAGATGGCCGGGGACCACGAAACGTTGGCATATTCAAAAAGAAAAACACCTGCGGCGGCCCTGCTGTTCTGCTCTCTGTGCTTGGCTGCCTCACCCCGCCAGGCGGCGGCCTACACCCAAAAAGACCTGGAAACCCTGAAGGCGACCAACCGCTGCGTGGAATGCGATCTCGCCGGTGCTGACCTGCGCCGGACAAAGCTTGGCCAGGCCTATCTGGAACGGAGCAATCTCTCCAGGGCAAATCTGGAAGGGGCAGACCTGGAAGGGGCAAACCTCAAGGGGGTTGATCTTTCCGGAGCGAACCTGACCGACGCCAATCTGGAGGAGGCTGATTTTTACAAGGCGGATCTTACCGGAGCCTTTCTCAAGGGAGCCAAGACCAAAAACGCCTCCTTTACCAGCAGCAACTATGAGCGGGCAATCCTCGAGGGCAGCACCACTTACACCCCTCCGGAAAACGCACTGACCGTACCGGAAAAACCCTTGCCGCCGCCGGTTGCCGTCCCGCCTGTTCTTGAAGAGAAAATCGAACCTAAGGCAGCCATAACCCAACCGGAGCAGGCAGCGGCACAGACACCTGTCCCGCTGCCTGCTCCGGTTGTCGCCCCGGTTGTTGCCGCGCCGGTTGTTGCGATCCCAACGCCGCCTCCATCAGCGCCAGCCCCCATGGCCGCCCCTGAATCGTTGCCCACCCCACCGCCGGCACAAACTCCCCAGGCGAAGCCAACAACTCTTCCGCCAGCTGCCTTGCCCGAGCCGCGCGCTGTTAGCCAAGCACCGGAACCCATCGCTTCCGCCGGGATGCAACCCGCTCCTTTACGGCCTGCACCGAAGCCGGCACCTGCACCCCTGCCGTCGGGAGCCAGCTCGGAAGTGGATCGATTAATCGCCCAAAACGGTTGCCCCGGCTGCAACCTCGCCGGGGCCGACCTTGTCGGGATCAACCTGAATCGAGCAAACCTGAGCGGGGCCAACCTCAGTGGCGCCAATCTTCAAGGCGCCAGCCTCAAAACGGCAGACCTTGCCGAGGCCAATCTCAGCCAGGCCAATCTCAGCGGAGCCAATCTGGCCGGAGCCGATCTTTACAGGGCCAATCTCAGCGGGACAATCCTGACCGGGGCGGACCTCGAAGGCGCATACCTGATCGGAACAATCCTCGAGCAAGAGCGCCAGAAAGGCAACAAAGAGGATATCGATGCCTTCCTCACCGAGTACCGGGACAAAACCCCCACCCCATCGAAAAAAACAGATCCCCTGGAACAAGAGCAGGCGGGGATGGGAAACCTTTGGGCTCCCAGCTACCCGCCGACCACGGAGACAACGACCGCGCAGAGTCTTCCGGCTCCGAAAACCGAAACCGGAGAGTCTCTCGCTGCAACACCGCCCGCCCCGGCGCCGATCATCACCCCGGAGATGGCGAAATCGGCAGAAGCTCTTCCCATCCCCCCGGCGCCAGCCGCCCAGTCCGCGGCACCTTCGCCTGCCAAAACAGCTCCAGCGGAAAAGATTATGCCGGCCGCCGCAAGTGTTACCACGGCAGCCATAGCTCCCCCACCCTCTGTACCCTCTCCGGCTCCGGTCAAACCGCCGGAAGAGGTGAAACCGCCTGAGCCCCCGAAGCTTACCGACCTGGAAAAACTCCTGCAAGCAAACCGCTGCGTGGAATGCGACCTGAGCGGCCAGGATCTTTCCGGCAAAAAACTGCAAGGAGCACACCTGGAGCGAACCAATCTTTCCGGCGCGAACCTGCGTGGCGCCAATCTCGAAGGGGCAAACCTCAAGGGCGCAAATCTGAGCGGGGCCAATCTGGAAAATGCCAATCTGGAAGAGGCTGATTTCTACAAGGCCGACCTGAGTAACGCCAATCTCACAGGGGCCAAGCTCAAGAATGCTTCAGGGCTGAAACGGGCAGACGGACCACAGGAATAAAGCAAGAACCCCGGGTGCTCCTCCGCTGCAACAAAAGCGAGAATAGCACCCGGGCAAGGGGCAACAACGCCGGGCGAGCACTTTTTGTCACTTCGCCTTGGCGATCTTGATTTCCTTTTTCTGACTCTTTGTGGTCTTGGGCATGGTGATGGTGAGCACGCCCTTATCGAACTTGGCATCAATCTTGTTCTCCTGCACCTCCACCGGCAGGCGAAAAGAACGCTGAAACGAGCCGCTGTACCGCTCCATATAATAATGGTGCTCGTCTTTTTCCTCTTTTTCTTTTTTCTTCTCCCCCTCAATGGTCAACAGATTGCCCGAAAGACTCAGTTTGATGTCTTCCGGCTCAAGACCGGGCAGCTCGGCCTTGACAATCAACTTGTCCTTGGTTTCCGAGATGTCGGCCATGGGCGCCCACCCCCTGGTAAACGCGGTCGGCAATGGCCAATCATCCAGAAACCGGTTCCACAAGCGATCCATTTCATTGCGTACGGTGCTGAGTTCTGAAAACGGTTTTTTTGGGATAAGATCCATCATGATGCACCTCCTGAGATTAGTCTCCCCTGGGATCCAGGTTTTTTTTGGCCAAAGGCGGCCCGTTGCTTATTATTTTTTTCTCAAGAACCCGGATCAAGGCTTCTTCCAGGTCCTCCATGGCAAACGGTTTTTCGATGAACTCATGCACCCCGATGCGGAAGGCTTCGGAAATAACAGCTTCGGTCATGTAGGCGGTAAGGAGGATTTTCTTAAATTGGACATTGAGACGCTGCGCTCTTTTTAAAAATTCAAGGCCGTCCATGCCTGGCAGACGGTAATCGGTAATGATGATGTCGCAATCAGTGTCCTTGATAACCTCCAGCGCATCCTCCCCTGTCTCAACGGCGATAAACGGACAATTTTCATTGGCAAAAAAGCGCTGCAAAGAATCCCTGATCAACGGTTCATCCTCAACAAGCAACACCTTCATGCCCTGCAACCGCGCAAACAGGTCCATATTGTGCTCTCCTCATTCCAGAAGCCCGACAAAGGGGTGCCCCTTTATCGGGCTAAAAAGCACAAAACATGCCAAAAAGAATGGTGCGATAACCGCATGTAATACCAAGGGAAACAGGACGGGAAAGAATAAAACGCGGGAGGGTTTCTCAAAATATCAAAGAAAAATGGAACCATTGAGAAAATAAACGGAGAGCTTTTTGAACTGCGGTTAGATCTTTTTCTTCCGGTACCGGAAGGTATGATGATTCATCCGCAACAGCCTGGCCGCCATGGATTCATTCCCCCCCGCATGGCGGAGCGCCTCCTCGATAAAATGGCGCTCCATGGCATGCAGCGCCCCTTCCAAGTCGAAGCCGGCAGGGGTAAGGGGTGGATACCCCTCCTGGCAGGATTCCCTAGCCATCACACTCCCCGTAGCCTCCGGCTCCGAGATATCCAGCGGCTCAAGAAGCCTCCCTTGGCTCACCAGCACCCCGCGCTCGATCATATTTTTCAGTTCCCGGACATTGCCGACAAAATGATGCGCCAAAAGCAATTTTCGGGCTCCGGCGGAGATATCCTCCACCTTCTTGCCGAATTTTATGGAAAACCGTTTGAGAAAAAAGAGGGCCAGGGGCAGGATGTCTGCCCTCCGCGCATTGAGGGAAGGGACCTGAATCGTGACCACGCCGAGGCGATAATACAGCTCGGGGCGAAACTGCTTGCACTCGACCATCTCCTTGAGATTGTGGTTGGTGGCGGAAACGATCCGGGCCTGCACCCGGGTACTTTTCCCCGCGCCGATCCGGAAAAATTCTCCGGAATCGAGATAACGGAGCAGCTTGGCTTGGGCCTCGGGCAGGAGATCGCCGATTTCATCGAGAAACAGTGTGCCGCCATGGGCCTCTTCGATCAGGCCTTTCTTGCCACCCGGCCTGGCGCCGCTAAAGGCCCCTGCTTCGTAGCCGAACAGCTCGCTCTCGATCAGCTCCTTGGGAATGGCCGCGCAATTCACGGCCACGAACGGCCCCTGGAAATTTGGGCTCCGGAAATGGACCGCCCTGGCCACGAGCTCCTTGCCGCTGCCGGTTTCGCCCATAATAAGCACCGGGGTATCCGGGCTTTTCGCCACCATCCCCACCAGCTCCATAACCCCCTGCAGAGCGCCGCTTTCACCGAGACACCAGGGCATGTCCTCCTGCAGGCATTGCTCCTGCAAAACAAACAGCTCCCGCCGCAGCCGGACCCGTTCCATGGCATTGCGGATGGTCTGCAAAAGTCCCTCGCCGGAGAGCGGTTTCACCACATAGTCTTGGGCCCCGTGGCGCATGGCCTGCACCACGGTCTGCACATCCTCATAGGCGGTGATCATCACCACCGCCATCTCGGGAAACCGCGCCATGATTGCCTGCAGGGCCTCTATCCCGTTCATCCCCGGCAAGCCAATATCGAGCAGCACCAGATCCGGAGCACCCTCCTCCATTGCGGCAATCCCATCCTCGGCCGTGGCAAAGACCGAAACCCGATACTGCGACTGCAGCGCCAGCCTGACACTCTGGCGGATACTCTCCTCATCGTCGATAATAGAGATACTATAGGGATCCATCGTCTCTCTCCGACTCAGGGGCCAAGGAAACAACAAATTCAGCGCCGCCCCAACCGCTCTCCTCCACGATCAATGTCCCGTGATGATCATTCAGGATCCGCTGACACAGACTCAGGCCGATGCCGGTCCCGTCACTCTTGGTGGTGTAAAACGGATCGAAAACCTTATCCCGCAACCCTTCCGCGATTCCCGGCCCAGAATCAGCGACGCGGATGACCACGGCCCCCTGTTCAAGAGCGGTCCGCACCCTTATCCGTTTGGCTTCGGACTGACGCAGGGCTTCAGCCGCATTGGTCAAAAGATTGAGAACGACCTGTTCGATCAGGGTGGCATCAAGACGACAGCGGGGCAAGGTGCAGGCCAGCTCTTTTTCCAACTCCACCCTGTGTTTCCGCAAGGTGGCCCCGCACAGGGAAAGAGCATTTTCCACCGGCTGATTGATATCAGTCAGGATCAGCCGCGGATGCCCCGGCTTTGAAAAATCCATAACCCGCCGGATCACCGCCTCTATTTTTCCGGAGGCACCTTTCACCTGGGTAATGATCTCGCCCACCGTATCCAAGTTCTCCCCACGGACAAACATCTTGGCCAGGGTATCGAGATAGATATTGATGCCGGACAAGGGGTTGCGGATCTCATGGGCAATGCCCGCAGCCACCCGGCCAAGAGAAGACATCTTGTCCTGCACCCGGACAATCTGTTCCAGCTCCCGGTTCCGGGTGATGTCGACCATGCTGACCAGCACCGTTTCCCGCCCCTGATACTCGATGCGGCTGGCCCGGCAGAAGACCCATTTCATGCCCGGGGCTCCGCTATCCTTCTGCAGCGGATAAAAGCGGAAATCAAGATCCACGGTGGCAACTTCACCGCGACTGACCCTGCCATAAGCAGCCTCTACCTTTTCCAGATCCTCGGGATGCACGCCGGCAAAGGCGTTTGCCCGGAACTTGCCGGGAAGCGGGCCAAAAAGTCTTTTCTGTTCGGGATTGCGATAGATGATCGCATTGTCTTGAATCAGGAGAATCCCAGCCAGGGAATTTTCCACCAACTCCCGGAACCTGTTTTCGCTCATGAGCCGCTGTTCCTCAAGCTCCATAAGATAGAAGGCCTGTCCCACATCTCGGGCTATCTCGCCAAAGAGCAGCCGTTCTTCAGAATTGTACTTATGGGCCGCCGAGGTGGAAATACTCAATAGCCCATAATTCTGATTCCGGTGACCGAGTCTGGCGGTAAAACAAACCCTGTCCGCATCCTTTGCAGCCAGGGGGCAGTCCGGACAACGGCTTGCCTGGTCGCTCACCACCAGCCCATTTCCGGACATGGCCTTTTTCACGCAGACTGGAAAGATCCCCTGTTCCATCCCCTGGCGCACCCGGGAAAATTGTTCGGCCAAACCCACTTCACCAGAGCGGACCACCGCCCCCTCTTTGTCCAGCAAGGCAAGCCAGGCCGTGCAATAATGGGCTTCGTCAACCAAAATTCGACAAATTCCCTGGAGTAACTCGTCACGGCTCTTTCTCCCGGCCAGCAGCAGATGGATCCGGCGCACCGTCCGCACAAGCAAAAGGAGATTGGCCTCCCGGATCCTGGACTCCCAGCGCTGCACAAGCCAAAGCCGAAGGAATATCCCGCTGCAGCCGCCGAACAGCAACAACAAGCTGGTCTCCAGAGAAAAATCAGCACGCAGATGCCCGGGATGTAACAGTGAGAGGAGGGAGAGGAGCACCGCCCCTCCGAGAAAAGAAAGGATGTTCAGGATGCTTTTGCGCATCCGGAGAGAAAAGATTTCGCCCTGCTGCCACTCATTGTCCATTGGCATCAAGCACCCGCCGCACCACCTCTGCCAGCCTTCCGGTACCAAAGGGCTTGAGCAGATACTCATGCACCCCAAGTTCCTTGACCTCTTCCTCGGTAAGGATGTCGCTGTATCCGGTGGTGAGAATCACCGGAATTGCTGGGCGCAAGGCGAGGATCTTTGCGGCAAGCTGGGCCCCGGTCATGCCCGGCATGGTCAGATCGGTGATAACCAGATCAAAATCCTCGGGGTCGGCAAGAAACCGCTTCAATGCCTCCAGACTGTCGGCATAGGACTGAACCTGGTATCCCAAGGCACCAAGGGCCTGCTTCCCCAATTCGGCCAGAGCAGGCTCATCATCAACAAAGAGGATACGTTCCGTGCCCCGGGAGGGAGAAGAAGCGCTCCGGGCGATGCCTACCTCCTCCCCCACCTCCGTAATGCAGGGGAAATAAAGATCGAAAACCGTTCCCTCCCCCGGCAAGCTGGCAACCTCAATCGCGCCCTGATGATTTTTCACTATCCCGTGGACCACGGCAAGCCCCATCCCGGTTCCTTCCCCGGTTTGTTTTGTGGTAAAAAACGGCTCGAAGATCCGCCCCACCACATCCTCTGCTATTCCCTTGCCGCTATCCCGCACCCCCAAATGGACATAGCGCCCGGGCTTGAGGTCCGGATGCACAGCAGCGCGGGCCTCATCAATCACTTCGGGACCCAGGGCAACCAAAAGAGTGCCCCCTTGCCCGCGCATGGCCTGGGCGGCATTGATACAGAGATTCATCAACACCTGGTGGATCTGCACCGGATCCGCCAAAGCCCAACAGGGCTGATCGCTGATTTCCTGTTTCATTTCGATGGTGCTGGGCAAGGAAGCCCTGAGCAGCTTCATGGCCTCCTTGACGATGCTCCGCAACTCAAGGGGCTCCCGCTTCGCCTCACTGTGCCTGCTGAAGGTAAGAATCTGCGCCACCAGATCCCTGGCCCGCTTGCCGGCCAGGGTCACTTCCTCCAACTTGGCATAGGCGGGCATATCCTCTTGCAGATCCATCATGGCCAGCTCGGTGTAGCCCACCACCGCGGCAAGGATATTGTTGAAATCATGGGCAATGCCGCCGGCCAGGGTGCCGATGGCCTCCATCTTTTGGGCCTGCAGGAGCTGAGACTCCAACTTTTTCTGTTCGCTGATATCCTTGGCGAAATGGGTGACCCCGCTGATCCTCCCCTGGTCATCCATGACCGGAGTGGCGGTGAGCAGAAAGGTCTTTTTCAGTTCGGGATGAAAAAACTCTTGGCTGTAGGACTTGCGCTCCAGGGAGGCAAGATGCTCCACGCAACCCGGGCACGGTTCGCTGACTCCCCGGAACACCTCGTAACAATAGCGGCCGAGCAACTCCTCCGGTGTTTTTTGCAAAATGCGACAGGTCGCCTTGTTGACCCTGGTCAGACGCAGAGAGGCATCCTGCAGGGTAATGATGTCAGCCACGGCGTCAAAGGTCCGCTCCCACTCCCGTTGGGCCTCTCCCATCCGTTCTTCGGCAGAGCGGCGTTCAAGGCCCTCCTTGCGGAGCTGCTCATTTGTATGGGAAAGCTCTGCCGTGCGCGCCACCACCATCTTTTCCAAATGATCCCGATAGCTGGCAAGCTTCTCTTCCGCCGCCTTACGTTCGGTAATGTCCTGAATGATCACGATGGCCGTGCGCTGGCCGGCATCGACAATCGGCAAAACAATCATGGCAACCCTCCGCCCTTTCAATAACAGGACTGCCTCCTCGCCGAGGGCAATGGGACGGTCGCCCAAGCCAGCGAAAACACCTGTCACTTCCTGCCGGATGCTTGGGTCGAAAAAATCAAAAAATTTCGCCGCCAGAATGCGTTCTTCCCGGGCACCAAGGAAGGCGGCGCCGGCGGCATTGACATAGACAATCATCCCTTCGGCGTTGCACTCGACAATCCCTTCGCCGATATTGCCGAGGACAACCTCGAAATGCTTCCTTGAGCTCAACAACTCCTTGGTGATTTCCCGCTGGTACACGCTCTCTATCCCAACAACCCCGGGAAAGGCTAATTCTTCCTTGTTTTGGTGCGCGGCAAGCACCTGCGAGATGTGCTCTTCGATATCTCCGAAAGGACCCTTGGCGATGCAGGCATTGGCGCCGAAAGAGGCGTAGTCGATCTTTTCTTCTGCGGCGATGGCGGAGAGGATGATAATGCAGACGTTTTTCAATTCAGGCATGGAACGCACAATCCGACACAGCTTGTCGCCGCTGATATTGGGCATGACCATGTCCACAAACATGATATCCGGAACAAAATCGGCAAGAACGGTCAAGGCGGTCAGGCTGTCCGGCGCGGTTTTCACCGCATAGCCTTTTTTGCCCAGGAAATTGCTCATCAGCCGGAGCATCAGCGGTTGGTTGTCCACTACCAGAATTTTTTCATTCATGGTCGTCCCCAAAGCTTTTAGGCCATGCCGACACCGTTGCCGCACCGCTTATCTTGATTGTAGCACATCCTTACCAGCCGCCAGGAGGTTAAAATGTACCCATCCCGCTCCACTCCTGGAAACGATACACGGCATACCTCAACGCCGATTGCTCCGCAAATGCGTCAAAATCAAGAGAATAGATCCCATCCTCATTGCGCCAGATCCGCTCGAAATACCCGCTTGCCTGCCGGACCACCGGCGAATCCGCCGGGGCAGTCACCTCAAGGCAGGTCTCCAGGTTCAGGTCGTCAATATTCCTTCGGGTCAGATTTGCCGATCCGCCGATGAGTACGGTCTCCTCCGGCAAGCTCATTATGGTTAACTTGGAGTGAAACTGCTCGCCGTGCGTTCCATACCAGCGCACCGCGATCCGGCCCTGGGATTTATCGACCAGCTCCCGGGCCACCGGCCGGTTGGGAATCCCATTTTTCTTGCGGCCGAAAGCATCCTTGTTGGGATCAAGGAGCAGCCGGACCTCGGCCCCTCTGGCCTCCGCATCAAGAAGCCCAGCAATCACCTGACGATCGGAGAGATAGAACATGGCCATCCGCACCGAGGACCCTTTCCCGCAACGGGCAAGGGTCTGCAGAAGGCGCGACTTGATCTTCCCTTCGGTGAGCAGACGCAGATGGACCTCGCCGGATTCGGAACGTGCCGGGATCTGCCAGCGGGGGAAAGGCTCTCCGGAGAAGCTTGCCACCGCAACTTCCGAGGCTACGACATCTTGCACCACCGCCCCCTGGGCAATAAAAGCGATGTTGGAATGATACCCGCTGGCGTCATGGGGGTTGGCGGAGGTTATGAGCGCTTCTTTTTCATTGACCACAACCTTGCGATGATTGGCCTTGAAGTTGAGCAAGCTCAAATACCCCCGCATCGACATGGCAGGACCATTTTTAGCAAAGGGAGACGGCAGCCAACCAGTCCCTTCCGTTCCGAACCATTGCGCCAAAAGCCGCCACCAGGCCGAATAGATGAAGTTGGAATCGCGCAGCCTGGTGGTGTCCGTGTAAATGATCCGCACCCCGCTTGCCCGCAGCCGCTTAAAATGTTCCGGTTCCTCGGCCCCGTAACCGCGGTTGATGGTATCGGTGACCAAAACGATGTCCACCTGGGGCGAACGCTGTTTTTTTTCCACGAGCCGGCGGGTCATCTCGTCAGCCAGGGCAGGAAAAGTCTCCCCCGGGGGATGCACGGTATTGAATAAAAAAAGATCGAGCAGAACAAAACGCTCTGCCCCGTCAATGATGCGGCACATCCGCTTAAAAATGACCTGCTCGCGCACCGGCCGGCCATCCCGCTGATAGGTATAATCAGCGAGAAACTCGATATCCGGTGCTGCGCGAAGCCCCCCCTCCATTGAGATTCCTTTTGGCAGAGACTTCCCTTGTCCATAGGCCACAAGGAGCAACGAAAAAACAAGCACCACAAGCACAAGAATCTTCAATAAACGTCTCCTCCAGGAGCGTACCTTCTCCATAAATGCCTTCGGCACAATTAGAGCACAGGGTGCTGCCACCTGTTCATTATGATGGCTTTGTAAAAAATAACCCGCTCACTCAGAACGACAACGGGAAGAGAGCGGGGGGAGGCAACCGGGAACGTTCGGACTCTGGAAGCCCGGCGCGGCAATACTCACACCGTGGCCAGAAAGATATCCACCAGATTCGGATCGAAGTGGGTTCCGGCCAAGGAACGGATGTGTTCGGCAACCTTTGCCTGCGGCCATGCCTCGCGGTACCTGCGGTCCGAAATCAGAGCGTCCCAGTTATCGGCAATGGCAAAGATCCTGGCCGCCAGGGGGATCTGCTCGCCTTTCAGGCCGCGGGGATAGCCGGTGCCGTCCCACCATTCATGGTGGCAATAGGGAATATCAAGCGCCGGACGGAGATAATGGATAGGAGACAGCAGTTCAAAGGCAAAGCCCGGATGCTGCCGCATGATCACCTGTTCTTCTTCGGTGAGCGGACCGGCCTTCATCAAAACGGAATCGGGCACCGCCATCTTGCCGATATCATGGAGCACTGCGCCGCGACGGACATTATCAAGCTCATCCTCTCGAATGCCCACGGCGCAGGCGACCTTCATCGTAAGCTCGGTCACCCGCTGGGTATGGCCCTCGGTTTCCGAATCGCGCAATTCCAAGGCCTTGGCCCAACCTTCAATGGTGGTGTCATAAGCCAGGGTCAATTCGATATTCGACTCCTGGAGTTTCCGAAAAAGGGTCGCATTATCGATGGCAATTGCCGCCTGGATGGCCAGAGCCTCGAAAAAATCGGACCATTCGGGAGCGGTCTCAAACCACTGTCGGCAATAAATCTCAAAAACGCCCTTCACCTGCCCTTTGGCAATCAGGGGAACCGCATAATAGGTTATAAATCTCTCATTCTGGAGCAGCTTCCGGCGGTCAAAGGGGTTGGGCTGCTCGGTAAGATCGGGGATATGGACAACCCGCCGCTCATAGGCAGCCAGCCCCGCAGCGCCCTCGCCAAGCCGCACCTTGGATTTCCGGATGCCCATTCCCTCAAAGCCCCAGTCAGCCCCATGTTCCAGGTTCTGGGTATGGGGGTTCAGCAGGAGAATGGCTCCGGCATCCATGCCCAGTTGGGCCACGGTCTGCTCCAGGAATAATTTCATGGTCAACCGCAGGTCCAGACTCGCGGTGATCACCAAATCGATGCCGTGCAGGGTGGTCAGATGCTGAAGCCTTGCCCGGGCTCGCCCTTCCGCCTCAAGACGGGCAGCAATCTCCTTTTCAAGTTCCGTGTTTTTCTGAACAAGGGCGCTATTTGCCCGGAGGATTTCCCTGTCCGCCTCATGCACCTTGGAAATGGTGAGCCTGGACAGGCCGATAACCAGAAAGACAAAAAGGGAGCCGCCGAGAAAAATCAGACCGGTGACGATTTCCACGGGAAAAACAAGCTGCCTGACCTGAATGGCGATAAAAAAAAGGTAGCCGGCAATAAAAAAAACGTTCAGGGCCGACAAGGCCCTCCATTTCCCCACACAGGAAAGGGGAACCTCCCTCCGGGTCTGCATGCAGAGACGTGCCGCGGCAATCAGAAAAATTATCCCTGGAATAACCAGGATGATGGAGAATAATTGGCTCGAAGTCATATGCAATTTCCCGACAAGGCAAGAAGTTCCTCTGAGGCCTCCAGCTTTTCATAAGCATTTTAGCCTGGGTGCAATCAGTGTACCGAGTGACTGCGGGAAAGTCAAAATCTCTAAACAACAGGACTTCCCAAGCATACCCAATGGGAGAAAGGAATCTTTACTGCATGTTCTTCATAATAATTGGCAGTCCCGGGCCCAGCCCATAACGGCAAAGATTTCCACGACAGCCACTGTTGCAGGCACAGCTTTTTACGATTTCAACAATCATTGCTTTTCACAATGTTTTCCCTTACCATTGGCTGATGCCGCCTCTTCGGCGCTGGCATCTCACTGCGCAGCCAACTTGGCAAACAACAAGAAAGAGAGAACAGCCCAACCATGCAACCGCAGCCACTGGTCATCGAATACCTCTTCCGCCTGCGGGACAACAGCGAAGAGCTGTTTACCATCCACCTCGATCCCCTGACCCTTGCAACCATCTCCAGTACCGACACAGACACCCTGCCCCACTGGACGGCGCTCTCCTTCGCCCAGTGCGCCAGTTGCCCGTTAAGCGAGGGTGTCTCCCCCCACTGTCCGGTCGCGGTCAACCTTGCCCCCATTGTCCAGCGGGGCGAAAAGCTTCTCTCCTTTGATCTCGTTGATCTTCAGGTGACAACCGCCGAACGAGTAACTTCCCAAAAAACCACGGCGCAAAGGGCGCTCTCCTCCCTGATGGGACTTGTTATCGCGACAAGCGACTGCCCGCACACCGTATTTTTCAAGCCCATGGCCCGCTTTCATTTACCGCTGGCCAGCGAAGAGGAGACCATCTTCCGGGCCGCGGCAACCTATTTACTGGCCCAATATTTTGTGAAAAACAAGGGTGAACAGGCAGATTTTAACCTGGAAAAATTGACGGATCTCTACCGCACCATACAGGAGATCAATCTGGCCATGGCAAAAAGGGTCCGGAGTGGGTCAAAAACAGACTCGTCCGTCAATGCCATTGTACTGCTCGACATGTACGCCAAGGCCCTACCGTATGTGATCAAACAATCGCTGGAAGAACTCCGCTACCTGTTCGAGCCGTTCCTGAAAACAGTCCACTAACGGCGCGCCCCACCAAGGGCTCTATATCTGGCCGCCGCTGCCCTGCCCAGGTTGCCGCGAGAGTCCGCCGCTGCCACTTGACCGTATAAGGTCTGAGCCTTTGCCAACTCCCCTGTTTTTTCATAGCTTTCCGCAAGAAAAAAGGCGCTGCCCAGGGTAGGCATGAGCTTCATGCTTTTTTGCAGATGTTCCTTGGCCAAGGCGGGATTGTTCTCTTTCAGATAGAGGACGCCAAGGCCAAAATGGCTCTCGAAATACTCCGCGTCGAGTTGCACGGCCTTAGTCAGATATTTCTTGGCGTCGGCAAGACTGTTATTTTTCAAGTGAGCCATTCCCAGGGCATTTTGCAGCAGGGCCTGCTCCGGAGCTTTGTGAACCGCCTGCCCATACAGGGCTATGGCTCCGGGTAGGTCCTTGGCCTGTTCTTTTACCCTGCCCTTATCGTAATCACTGTACGCCGCGCTGGTTTTCATCAACGATGCCATCGCCCGCTTAAAATCCCCTTCCCCGGAGGCATATGCCTCATTGTTCATCGCCCAGCTGTATTTGCTGTCGATATAGTACTGGTTATCCCGCATCCTCTCTTGAGAAAAAGGATGGGTGCGGAACAGTCCCTGCAGCCACTGTGCTTCTCCCTCACCACTTTTCTTGGCTAAAAATTCCTGCAACTCCACCGCTCCTTTAGGGCTGTACTGGGCATTGACCATATAGTCGATGCCCAACCGATCGGCCTCCCGCTCCTGCTCCCGGCTGTATGAACTGGAGAGAATAGAGCCGGCCAACTGCCCTGCCTGTTGGGCAGCTCCGCTGTATGAAGTGCCGCTGCTCGAAGCGGATAAAACCAGCATCCCCATATTGAGGAGCATGCCCCGTTGCAGATTCTGCACCGAATGCCGGGCCGTAACATGGCCAAGCTCATGCCCCAGCACCGCGGCGAGTTGCCCCTCGCTCTCCAAGGCAACCAATAAGCCGCGGGTAATGGCGATATTACCGCCGGGCATGGCAAAGGCGTTGGGGCTTGAGTCGTTGACGATCTTAAAAGCATAGGGAAGATTCGGACGATGGCTGGTCTTGACCAACCGCATACCCACCGCAGTGACATACTTTTTCAGATGCTGGTCCTCGTATTCTCCCTGCATCTGCTGGATCGCCTCGGGAAAGGCTTTTTTGCCAAGGGAGACCTCTTCCTGTTCACTTAAGCTGTAAAAAGCCAACTCGGACTTGCCGGTGACAGGATTCACCGCACAGCTTAAGATTAAGGGCTGAACCAGGACAAGAACGGAAAGGATAAGCCATTGGATACGACGCATACGAGGATTCCTACCTGAGTTATAGCCACAGACCGTGCAACCAAGAGAAAAAACAGACATTTGCTTGCCGGGGGACAGTGACACAAGGGGTTGAATAATGTCCTGCCATTCTATTCATTCCCTCGCGCAAACGCAAGCAGCGTCGATTGCGCCAAGACCCTGACTTCCCGAAAAAACCATAAAAAAAGGGTGGCCAAATGGCCACCCTCAAAGAACCAACCAGTCTTGCTCGCGCTTTAGAAACGAACGTCAAGCAGGAAGTAGACGTTATCAAGCTCGGCGTTGGATTCACCAGGCTCGCCAAACACCTGAGACATCGACCCATAATTGTAATTGATATGGGTATACCCTAAACGGCCAAAGAGGTTGTCATTAAACGGCTGGATGTAGTAAAAATCGTAGGCATCCCCACGGGTACCCAGCTTATTGTACAATTCAGAGGGACCCCAGGTGAAGCTGGCCCAGTATTCACTGCCGTGGTTGTACTCAAAGCCAACCTTGGGGTTGTTCCAAGCCTTGTAAGGGATGTTGTAGCGCAACCCGGTGTAGACCGACCAACCGGTATGCTCGCTTGTTCCATCACTGTTCAAGAGCCCAATATCTGCACCGGTTACCGGGTGCACAAATGTCCTTCCACTTGGGTCCGTTTTATTAATACCGGTGGAAAGGAAGATATCAAACCCGGAATCCGCAACATTATTGGCCTGGGCATGGACACCGTACAGACTCATATTGCCTAACTTGTCCCCTCCGGGGATGTTCATGCCGTTGATATCTGTTGCATGAAGAGCACTCAATACCATCAAGCTATCCCGTACGCCAGGGATCTCGGTTTCAAAAAACATGGCATAGACATTGATATCATCATACGGGTTGGCCCCGTTATCAACGTAACTCACGCTATTTGTATCCTGATCCTGATACCCCTTGCCATAGGCAAAACGGATGCCGGAGTTCTTCCAACCCAAATACCGTTCCAAACCAACCGTGGCCACCACGCCATCTGCCTCGCCGTCAAAGAGCAGGGAAGGGTAGGTGGACTGCCGTAGCCTATCTTCCTTCAACTCGGAGGGAGGACCCTCGGAGGAGGGATGCCGACCAAAGGTCAATGCCAGCGGGAAGGGCATGCCCTCGGGAATCCAGTCCACATAGGCACGATCCAGCTTTACAGTGGAGTCGCCAGGCACATGGGCTTGACTGGCATCATTGCCAGCAGTATCACCTTGGTTAGAAAAATTTTTGTACACAGCAAGACGACCGGTGAACAACAGGTTCTTCTGAATCTCGGAATCAAGGTTCAAGCGGAAGCGGTTGGTCCAGTAATTATCATTGTGATCAACAGTACCGTCACCGCCAAGGATATTATCATCCTTCAACTTAAAACTGTCTACCCTGGTCCGCAGCTCGGCACCCAGGTTGATCCGGTCTTTCAACGTCTTGGTTTCAACCTTGTCCAAGGTATCGTAGATGGTTTCCACATCCTTGGCCAGCTTGCTCGGCATGGCCGCGGTTGCAGCCTTACCGGAAGGGCTTTCGGCTTTTTCCATCTGGTCAACCCGCTTCTGCAAGGTGTCCAGACGCTCCAGGATCGCTTTATAGTCCTCAGCCGGGATGGCCACAGTCTGGCCACCTGCTGCTACAGCGCAGCTTGTCCAGGCCAGTAATGCACCTGCAGTCAATAATATTTTTTTCACTTCTCTCCTCCTCCCAGTGAATATCGTTTTTCGTCAGTGCATTATTTGGGGATGACCGCGGCTGCCGGTTGATCACTGTCGGCTGCATGCGCCACCAAATACTTGATCACCGTCTGCAGATCAGCATCACTCATGCCCATATCACCAGGATGACGTCCTCGGGCAAAGTATTTTTCCCACACACTGCCGGCCTTGTCGGCAGGGTTCACAGTAGCCGCCTTGCCTCCCTTTTTGTGACATGCGCCACAGCTCTGTAAAAAGAGCGCGTCTCCGCTGGCCGCTAAGGCGACCGCGGGAAGCATCAGCGACATTGCTGTCAACATTGTTACGATTCGCTTCTGCACCAACTCACCTCCCTTTCCAAAAATTGATAACAGAAATCCTGTTTCTTGAAAGTTTATAACTGGTTACTTTAAAAAAAGTCAACATATCATCCAACTTTTTCATTTTTTCTGCCTCCCGTTAATCCCTTATTTCATTAGGTTTTGTTCCCCTTTCCCCCAAATCAGCAAATCCTGGGGAGCTGTTCGCCCACCGGCATATCGACAATTCGTTGCGCCCCTAAGGTTGTACGCATGACAACCAGGCCTTGCTTGTCCGCGACAACCTCCCCAATAATCACGGCTTCACGCCCCAAGGGATGGCTGCGCATGGCAGCCACGATCTTGTCGGCAACTTGAGCCGGGACAACGGCCACCAATTTGCCCTCGTTGGCGACATACATGGGGTCGATACCGAGGACCTCGCAGGCCCCCCGCACCTCTGGTCGCACCGGCACAGCCGCTTCCTCCAGCATGATTCCGACCCGAGAGGAGGCGGCAAACTCATTGAGCGTGGTGGCCAAGCCGCCACGGGTGGGATCACGCATGGCATGGATAAGGGGAGATACCCGCAACATCTCTGCCACCAAGCCATTCAGGGGGGCAGTATCGCTTTGCACCCGTGAAGCAAAAGAAAGCCCTTCCCGAGAGGTCAGAATCGCCATGCCATGGTCCGCAATGGTCCCGGAGAGAATAACCTTATCCCCCGCTTCGAGTTTCGCGGCGGAGATATTCACCCCTTCAGGCACCCGGCCCACCCCGGTGGTGGTGATGAAAAGCTTGTCGCAACAGCCCCGATTGACCACCTTGGTATCCCCGGTCACGATCTGCACCCCGGCACCTTTTACCGCATTTTCCATGGAGAGCAGGACTCGATGCAAAATGGATAAGGGCAACCCCTCTTCAATGATAAAGGCGGCGGCCAGATAAAGCGGGGTGGCGCCGCTCATACAGACATCGTTTACGGTTCCGTTGATTGCCAGATCGCCGATGTCGCCGCCCGGAAAAAAAAGAGGGTCAACCACAAAGGAATCGGTGGTCAGGGCCAACCGACCTTGGGAAAAATCAACCACAGCCTGATCCTCCAGCCGGTTCAGGGTTTCATTGCCGAAGCGCGGCAGAAACAACCGGCTGACAAGCTCGGCGGAGAGCCGGCCGCCGCTGCCATGTGCCAATTGGATCGTCTCATATTCCATAATGGGCAGGGGGCAGCTGAAATCTTCCGGATTCAGATTATGCATGGGATGTCCTGTGATATCTGTAGTAGGCGGCGCAGGCTCCCTCGCCTGAGACCATGGTCGCGCCCAGGGGATGTTCCGGGGTGCATTCCCGGCCAAAAGCCGGGCAGCCATCGGGCTTGATCAAACCCTGCAGCACACTGCCGCTCTGGCACAGCTCCGATTCCCGCACCCGGATACTCTCCACGGCAAACTTCCGTTCGGCATCATAACCGGCCAGATCGTCCCGGATCACCAGGCCGCTGGCAGGCAACACCCCGATCCCCCGCCAGGCACGATCACGCACCGTAAACACCTCAGCCATAACCCGTTGCGCCGCCCGGTTACCTTCCCGGCTCACCGAACGACCGTACTGATTTTCCACGACATACCGCCCCGCCTCAAGCTGACGGAGGGCCATGAGCAAACCGGCAAGGATATCGACGGGTTCAAAACCGGTGGGGACGATGGGCACCCGGAATTCCTCGGCAAGCGACTCGTATTCTTGCCAGCCCATGACTGTGCAGACATGGCCCGGAGCCAGATACCCCTGCACCCGATTGGTGGGCGAAGAGAGCAAGGCGCGGATGGCCGGCGGCACCAGGACATGGCTGGCCAGCAGGCTGAAGTTGGTCAGCCCTTCCCGCTTGGCCTGCAGCAGAGCCATACCGTTTCCCGGTGCCGTTGTTTCAAAACCAACGGCGAAGAACACCACCTCCCGCTCTGGATGCTGCCGAGCCAAGGCCACGGCCTCAAGGGGCGAATAGACCATGCGTACATCAGCCCCGGTGGATTTGGCCATGAACAGACTGGAAGCGCTGCCCGGCACCCGGAGCATATCGCCGAAGCTGGTAAAGATCACCTCAGGTCGGGCGGCGATGGCCACTGCCCGGTCGATGGTTTCCACCGGGGTCACGCAGACCGGGCATCCCGGCCCATGCACCAGCTCAAGCTGGGCCGGCAAGAGCTGATCAAGCCCGTTTTTCATGATGGCATGGGTGTGGCCACCGCAGATCTCCATGATCACCCAAGGGCGAGTCACAGTCTGACGGATTTCCGCTAGCAATTGCCCAGCCAAGGCAGGATCACGGTATTCATCAACAAATTTCATGGGGAGAAAAGCACCTCTTCACTTTTCCAAAGGATTGCCGAAAATATCCGTGCCCTGGGCTGCCACGGCCTGAACCAATTCCTGCCAGGCCGCAAAGCTCTGCCGCGCTTCTTCCTCGTCGAGCACCGACAAGGCAAAGCCGGCATGCACCACGGTGTACTGGCCCACTTCAATCTCCGGCACATACTCGAGACAGATCTTGTTGACCGTGCCGCTGTAGTCCACATGTCCCATAATCAGCCCATTTTCCTGAAATATCTCCACCACCCTACCGGGAATCGCCAAACACATAGTATCACCCTTTTTCCAACGCCTTGCGACCAATCACAGCCTGGCCCAGAGAGATGCACCCATCATTGCAGGGCAACTCTTTATGGATCAGCACCTGGAACCCGGTGCGCCCCAAAGAGGCAATCATCCCTTCCAGAAGCAACCTGTTCTGAAAAACGCCGCCGCTCAAGGCAACGGTATTGATATTTTCCCGACGTCGCGCCTCCACAGCCACCGAGGTGAAGACCGTAACCACAGCACGATGGAACCTGCGACTGATTTCCCGCCGCGCCATCCCGCCCTGCACCGCTTGCGCCACCGCCCGGACCAAAGAGCGCACCGATATTTTCAGCATAGCATCTTCTTCGTATACCTCGCAGGGAAAGGTCTCCTCGCCGAGTTGCCCTGCTGTCTGCATCAGTTCAATGGCGGCCTGAGCCTCATACTGGATAACCTGCCTGCCCCCGCTCATGGCGGCCACCGCATCAAAAAGCCTGCCGCAGCTACTGGTCAAAGGGGAGTTCAACCCCTTCTCCAGCATGCTCAGGATCGGCGCGCCCTCATGCGCCGCCATAAAAGGCAGCTCGGGGAGTTCTGCGCCGTAGGCAGCGCGGAGATAACTCAGACCGGTCCGCCACGGAGCCTGGACTGCGGCATCACCACCCGGCAGGGGAAGGGCTTCCAGGGCAGCAAATCGCTGATAACCGCTGGCATCTCCCAGCAGCACCTCGCCTCCCCAGATGGCCTGATCCACCCCGTAGCCCGCGCCATCGAGAATAATGCCGATGGCCGGGCCCTGGTGCCGATTCTCGGCCAGACAGGCGACCAGGTGGGCATGGTGGTGCTGCACCCCCATGGTGGGCAGCACCGTCTGCTCCAAGGCCCAGCGGCTTGAAAGATACTGGGGATGGAGATCGTGCACAATCAGGGATGGAGTGATTTCAAAAAGTGCTCCCAACTGACCGAGAGTTTGCTGGAAGAGTTGGTAACCCTCCAGATTTTTCAGATCCCCGATGTGCTGGCTGCAAAAAGCCTGCTTTCCCTTGAGCAGACAGACGGTGTTCTTGAGTTCCGCTCCCACCCCGAGAACCATCCCCCCGGTATCGGCAAGGGTGATGGGTTTCGGGGCAAAACCCCGACTGCGCCTAATTTGACGGATCGTTCCTGCCTGAAGAGCGACCAGGGAATCATCGCAGGGCAGGTGAATCCCCCGGTCATGCAGCAGAAACCAGTCGGCGATCCCGGCCAGCCGCTGGACCGCTTCGCCGTTTTCGATGCAGATCGGCTCTTCGCTGCGATTCCCGCTGGTCATCACCAGCGCCCGCACCGTCCCCTGCAGCAAAAGATGATGGAGCGGCGCATAGGGCAGCATGAGACCGAACTGATCGTATCCCGGCGCGACCTCTTCCGCCAAGCCATGCCCCTCTTTTTTTGTGGCCAAAACAATGGGACGTTCCGGACTTTGCAAGGAGTGTTCTTCCATGGGCTCCAGCAGACAGATCCTGCGGGCCGCCGCAAGATCATCCACCATGACCGCCAGAGGCTTGGCCGCCCTACCCTTCCTCTGCCGCAAACGGGTTACCGCCTGGGAGTTCGCCGCATCCACGGCCAGATGAAAGCCGCCAATTCCCTTGACCGCCACGATCTCCCCTGCCGCGAGCCGCTGCACAGCCTCGCACAGTGCCCCATCCCGCTCGGCCACCGGCTGTCCGTCCGGATCAAGCAGGACGAGCTGCGGACCGCAGTCGGGGCAACAATTTGGTTGGGCATGAAAGCGCCGGTTCGCGGGATCATCGTATTCCCGTTGGCAGGTCGCGCACATGGCAAAATCGCGCATGGTCGTATGGGGACGGTCGTAGGGAATGCGTTCGATGATGGTATAGCGGGGGCCGCAGTTGGTGCAGTTGATGAAGGGATAGCGAAAGCGGCGGTCATCTGGAGCAAAGAACTCGGCCAGACAAGCCTCGCACACGGCGACATCCGGCGAGATCAGGGTGGAAACCGGACCGGAAAGCGCTGAATGGCGGAGAACAAATTCGCTATCCCGGACACAGGGGATGGAAATAGAAACAATCTCGGCGACCTGGGACAAAGGGGGCGCTTGCCCCCGCAGGGCAACCAAAAAATCCTGCAGCTGCGCAGCCCGGCCCTGCGCCTCGATGGCAACCCCCTCCGGGGTATTGGCCACACAGCCGACCAGCCCGCGTTCCGTGGCCAGACGATACACATTGGGCCGGAAACCGACGCCCTGGACAATGCCGCCGACCGATATCTTCCAGCGCTCAATTGGCATGCAATCCTTAAGCGTCCACGAATCAGAGTTGCCGACGCAGCCAGGCCAGCCAGGCTGGCATGCCCGCACCGGTCCTGGCTGAGATTTCAAAAAATTCCAGCCGGGGATTCACCCGCAATCCATATTCCCGGCAACGGGCCAGATCAAAATCAACATAGGGAAGAAGGTCGATCTTGTTGATCAAACACAGCGTGGCGGCATCGAACATGGCCGGATACTTGAGCGGCTTATCCTCTCCCTCGGTGACGCTGATGATCACAACCTTGGCCGCCTCGCCCAGATCAAACATGGCCGGACAGACCAGATTGCCGACATTTTCGATAAAGAGCAGAGAGTTTGCTGCCACCTCCATCTGGTGCAGGGCCCGGTGCACCATCTCCGCATCAAGATGGCATCCGGCCCCGGTATTCACCTGAACCACGGGCACCCCGGTGGCGGCAATCCGTTCGGCGTCGAGCATGGTCTGCTGGTCCCCTTCGATTACTGCGAGGGGGATCCCCTGGGGCAGCTCCCGGATGGTCCGTTCCAGGATCGTTGTTTTGCCGGAGCCGGGAGAACTGACCAGATTAAGCGCAAGGACCCCTCTTTTCTGGAAGAAATCCCGGTTATGGACGGCAATCCCATCGTTTTTCCCGAGCACCGCCTCCTGCACCTCCAAAACCCGGCCCTGGTGCGAATGAACGGACTCTCCCGAGCCGGGGACAGGCATGGCCTGTCCTGGCCTGGTGATGGTTACGCTGTTTCCCGGCTGACTGCAGCCGCAGGAATCACACATGGCTCACCTCTTATTCATCGACGGTAAGGGATACGACCTTTAATTCCCGACCCTGTAGAGTCTCCACCCCATATCCGCCGCATTGGGGGCATTGGGCAAGCAGGGAGTCCAGCGCAAAGGAATGCCCGCACCCCTGACAACGGCCGCACCCTTCGACCTCACGCACCTCAAGGCGAGCGCCTTCAGCCAGGGTATTGCGGGCCGCAGCCTCAAAACAGAAAACCAAGGCCTCGACCATCACGCCGGAAAGCGTGCCGGCCTCCAGTTCGACCGAGGTAACCCTCTGCCCCCCGGCGTCCTGCGCCTTGGCCGAAACAAGTTCGACGATATTCATAGCCAAAGACATCTCATGCATGGATTCATGATACACAAAGGTCCGGGATTGAGCCAGGCAAGAGAGGCAACCGCACGATTTTTCGCTCTGCCGAAAGTTTATTGCGGAGTAACAGACTATGGGAGATCATCAAGCACTGGACCATGCACCGGCAGGCTAATAATGAACCGCGCCCCCATCCCCGGAGAACTCTCTGCGGTGATCGTCCCGCCATGCCGCTCGACAATCCGTTTACACACCGCGAGACCGATGCCGGTCCCCTCGTATCGGCCCCGACCATGCAGCCGCTGAAAAAGGCCGAAGATCTTCTCGGCTGACTCCGCGGCAAAACCGATGCCGTTATCCTCCACGGTAATACGACACAACTCCCCCATTCCGTCGGCATCCGGGTTGGGAATAACCCGGCTGGACACCACAACGCGCGGAGGGACCTCGGGGTGTTGATATTTCAGGGCATTGGCAATGAGGTTCTGAAAAAGTTGCCGGATCTGGAGAGGATCCGCCTTGATCCGGCAGAGACTGTCAACCGCAACCCGCCCTCCGGTCTCCGCAATGCGCACCTCCAGGTCGGCAACCACCTGTAGCACGACCCTCTCCAAATCAATTTCCTCGAAAGGCTCTGCCTTGGCGGAAACCCGGGAATAGGCGAGGACCCCGGAGATCAGCTCCTGCATCCGTCCGGCTGCCGCTTCGATCCGGCGAATATATTCCAGCCCCTGCTCGGGAATATTTTCCCCGCAGCGGGTACGCAATCTCTCACTAAAGGCCTGGACAATAACCAGCGGCTCCCGCAGGTCATGGGAGGCCATGGAAGCGAAATCCTGCAGATCCTTGTTGCTCTGGGCCAGTTCCACGGCAAACTTATTGAGGGCTTTTTCGCTCCACTTGCTGCCGGTGATATCACGATTACTCGCTCTGCTGCCGAGAAACTCGCCGGAGCGTCCATAGACGGGCTGACAGATATGGCCTATCCAGCGTTCCTGCCCGGTCCTGGTAATGATCCGAAACTCCAGCATACATACCCCGCGCTCCGGCCCCAGATCCCTGAAATGATTTTCGAGCTGGTCCTTGTGGTCCGGGTGGGCGATCTCGACGATCAACCCGGGATTTTCTTTGAATTCCGCAGGCCGGTAGCCGGTGATCCGCTCCGCAGCTGGAGACACATAGAGAAATTTTCCCGCCGGATCCAGCCAATATTCCCAGTCATAGGTGAAATCCGCAACGGTGCGGAACTTTTCCTCACTGACCAAAATCTCGGCCTCAACCCTTTTCCGTTCGTCAATCTCCTTGAGCAGCGCGGCATTAGCCTCCTCCAGCTCCTCGCCTTTTCGGGCAAGACGGTCGCGGGATTGCTGCAACGCCTCCTGCGCCTCATCACGTTCAGCAATCCGCCGCTGCAAAAGAGAGCCGCCCAAAAGCAGTCCGGCCACCCCGATGAGCCAGGTCAACCCCGAGCGGAGGAGACTGGAAAGAACCTGCTTTTTCTGGAGAGCCAGAGCTTCTGTCATTGGCAGACTGACACTGATGCCGCCCCGAACATCCCCCTCCTTATACCCTTGATGCCCATGACAGTAGAGACAGTCCCGGGTAGCAACCACCGCCTGAATCAAGCGCAGGTGAGGCACTCCACCGATCTCGGTAAATTCGATCTTTTCCGGCCGCCGGGAGTGGGAGAACTCCTCAAGGTTACGGCGTTCCCACGCATCCGGCCCATTCTCCGGACGCAATGGATTCAGGCTGGTCATCCTGGCAATAACCCCATAGAGGCTTGAAAAATCCTCGCCAACCTGCCGCATCATATAGGCAGGATTCATCAAGGTAAGTTGCCTGCCTGAGGGGGTGACCAAATCCCTTTCCGGAAGATGCGCCAGATACGGATTGGGTGGGGTGCGCGCATCGACCGGCACATACACCCCGCCATGGGACGCGCCCCAGGTGCGCAGGGCGCGATCCTTGTTGCAATAGGCCCTGATTTCACTGATCGCAATCTCTTGAGTAATCTGATGGATGCCGCTTATTGCGTTAAAGGAAAGCGCGGCGATGAAGAGGGTCCAGATCCCGACCAGAATCCAGGTAAACTGCTGGATAGGCACGGGCAGGATTTTTGAAATATGCGGCTCTGCGGAGTCGTTCACATACCCACCAAAAATTCAGGGCCCGTCACAAAACAACCATTCGTACGGCCATTGCGTTACGGATCTTTATCTCGTTCTTGCCATGTAAAAAAACCGGGATGCGAGAGAGAGCCCAGCACGAACAAATCCTGCTCCCCTTATGAATCAGGCCAGAGATCGGGATCGGCCACCCCAATCTTCATGGCAAACTTCAACATGGCCAATGGCTCGCTCATCCCGATCTTCTTGCTGATATTGGAACGGTGTTTCTCCACCGTTTTCGGGCTAAGACACAAGAGCTCGGCTATGCGTTTGGTGGGGTTTCCCTCAATGACCAGCCGGAATATCTGCTGTTCCCGATCGGAGAGCATGTCATACCTGCTCGACTCGGCGGATTTCTGCTCCTCATTGTTGAGGTAACCGCGGATAAGTTCGGAATTGATCTCCCGGCTCAGAAAATACTTGCCCTGCGCCACCATCTTTACCCCCTCAAGAATCTCGGACCAGGGGGCGGTTTTCAGCACATAGCCATGGGCTCCGGCAGACAATGCCTGATGCACATACATCTCGCGGGCAAACATGGACAGAATTACGATTGCGGTGCCGGGAGAATCTTTTTTAATAAGCGGGATGCATTCAAGGCCGCTGACCATGGGCATGGCGATATCAAGGATCGCCACGTCCGGCTGCAACCTCCGGATCTCCTTGACAGCCACCTCGCCATCCGCCGCCACGCCAACCAACGCAAGATCTTTGCTTCTGGCAAGCATCTCCCGCAGCCCTTCCCTGACGATGGAATGATCATCCGCCACAAAAACCGCGATCTTCGCCATCCTTTCTCCTAGAAAAAAACACGTCCCATGTTCCCGGAACAGACAACCCCGCATACCAGCCTTGGCCGTGCCGCCCCCTGATGCGGATAGAGTTTTTATACAATACTATTTGGAGATCAGGATCAAGCTTTTTTCCAGAGTTGGCGCGGGAAATGGATAAGACGATACCCCAGGGGGAAAACTCAACGAATTGCCGAGGCCACCTCAACCCCGAGGAGGCCAAGCTCTTTGACCACGGCCGAAACCACCCCTGCCACCGCGGAATTGACCTCAGAAGACATCTCAATGCCGGTGGACAAATCCAGAGGAACAATGCCGAAGAGGGTAATGGAGGGGGGCAGGCAATCCTGCATGGCCGCAACAGCCAAAAGCTCGGAAATCCCGATCTGGTGCGGGGAAATTTTCTGCCGGAAATAGGCTGGAGGGTCAAGCAATTTTTTTATGACCACTGAACCGGGAGGCTCAGTCGAAAGGATTGCATCGAGAATGAACAGATGGCTCTTATCATCAAGATAGCCGAGGAGATCAAGCCCCATGGTCCCGCCATCGATCAGCTCCACCTGGGGAGGAAAAACATAGCGGTGCTGGAGTTGCTCCACCGCTCGTACCCCCGCCCCCTCGTCGGCCAACAGGACGTTCCCTACGCCAAGCACCAAAATATTAAGAGCCATACTCCTCCTTATAAAAGAGGCCGTCCCGATAGCCGGGGCGGCCTCTTTTCAATAGAAACGCCAAACAACGATTTTATACCATGGTCCTGACGGTGACGATTTCCCGACTCTCGGGATCCAGAAGATGGATGGCGCAGGCAAGGCAGGGGTCAAAGGAATGGACCGTCCGCAAAACCTCAAGAGGCTTTTCCGGATCCGCCACCGGATTGCCCAACAATGAGGCCTCGTATGGGCCAGGTTCGTCTTTATTGTTTCTGGGCCCGGCATTCCAGGTGGACGGGACCACGCACTGATAATTCTTGATCTTGCCGTCCTGGATCACAACCCAGTGGGACAACACCCCGCGCGGCGCCTCATGAAAACCAACCCCGCGCTGCTCTCCTTTCGGAAAGACCGGGGCATTGAAGGTTGCATAATCCCCCCTGCCGATGTTGTCCATCAAGGATTGCCACTGGCCAAGCAGGGAGTCGTGCAACACCGCGCACCGGACCGCCCGGGCCGCATGACGGCCGATGGTGGAATGGAGGGCAGCGATCCCGACCTTGGCTCCGGCCAGCTTGCTCACTGTTGCCAAGAGAATGTCGGTATACGTTTTGGTCGGGGCGTGCCCTGCGGCATACATGCACAATACGTTGGCCAATGGTCCGACCTGGGCCGGCTTGCCGTTGAAGGTCGGGGACTTGACCCAGGAATACTTGCCGTTGTCCTGGAAATCGGTGTGCTGGGGCACGGTATCTTCCTCCCAGGGATGCCGGTCCCAGTCTCCCTTGTACCAGGAATGCTTGATCCCCTCCTTGACCCCCTGCTTGAAGAAATCATCGTTGAAGCCGGTGATCGGCTTAAACGAGCCCACCTTGCCATCCCCGATGTACCCACCAGGGAGATCAAACGCTGTCCCCTTGGTGTCCAGGGGCATATCCGGCACCGAGAGATAATTGGTCACCCCGGCTCCGTATTGGGTCCACTCCGCATAAAAAGCGCCGATGGCCGCGACATCAACCATATAGACATTCTTAATAAAATCTCCGATTTCATCGATCAGGGTTTTAATATAGAAAAGCCGCTCGATGGTCAGGGTGGACTGGCTGTCGGGGTTGATGGGATTGGCAACTCCGCCCACGGCCAGATTCTGGATATGCGGGGTCTTGCTGCCGAGAATGGCCACCACCTTGTTGATCTTCCGCTGATATTCCAAGGCCTGGAAATAATGGGTGGCGGCAAGCAGATTAACGTCCGGAGAGAGTTTCATGGCCGGGTGTCCCCAGTAGCCGCTGGCAAAGATGCCAAGCTGACCGGTACCAACAAAACTTTTCAGTTTTTCCTGCACCGCCCGGATTTCCTGCTCGCTGTTGCGGGGCCAGGGGGAAAGCTGCTGGCCAAGGGCTGCGGCCCCCTTGGGGCTGCCCTTAAGGGAGGAAACGATGTCCACCCAGTCCAGGGCGGAAAGATGATAAAAATGAACAATATGATCAAATATCCCATGGGCGCCAATGATCATATTCCTGATGTATTGGGCGTTGAGGGGCACCTCTAGGCTCAGGGCATTCTCCACGGCCCTTACCGAAGCAATGGCATGGACAGTGGTGCAGACCCCGCAGATCCGCTGGGTGAAGAGCCAGGCCTCCCGCGGGTCGCGGCCTTGGAGGATCAACTCGATTCCGCGCCACATCTGACCGGAAGACCAAGCCTTGGTCACCCTCCCGTTGTCAATCTCGCAATCAATCCGGAGATGCCCTTCGATTCTGGTGATGGGATCAACGACGATTCTCTTAGCCATGCACTCTCTCCTTCAGGTGTAACTGCCCAGCAGCACCGCATCTTGCTTCGCAGTCTCGCTGCGCTCGCTTAGCTGTCATCGGCCTGCTTGTGTGCAACAGCACACTTCGCAGACCTCTTCCGTGCATCTGCGGCACTGCTGAACAATTACGTTTCGTGTTTTATGAACCTTTCCAGCCCTGAGCTGAATAGTTACCTTCGAATTTATGCCTTAGTGAATTTGGGCAATACCGGCAAGGTCTTGACAAACCACAGGTAGGCCATCACTTCCGCGGCAATAATGCCGAAGGTGATGAACAGTTCCGGCACCGAGGGAAAATACCGCCAGCCGGTGCCGGGATCAAACCCGACAATGTAGGTATTGAAACGGTACATGCTCCCGCCCAGCAACATGGCGCAGGAAGCGATGAACAAAAGGCGCGGATTCTGTCGGTTGTTGGGATAGGCCAGGATCAGCAGGGCGGCAAGCAGCAACAGATTTTCCAGCAGGAAGAGATTGCCCAAAAGCCCGCCTTCAAAGGCAAGGGGCAGATAGCCGCGCAGATTCACATCCTCGATCCGAATTACCAGATACAGACCAAGCAGCCAGGGCATGAGCGCTGAAATCTTACTGAGCAGATGCAGCTCAAGCGGCCGCTTGAAGGCAACCGAGGCAATAAGCGACTCAAAGATCACCGCGGCATAGCCGATGACCACGGCGGTAATGAGAAAGAGCAGCGGGAGAAAGCCGCTCCACCAGAGGGGGGAAAGCTTGTGCCCGGCCATGAGCATCATGGTGCCCAGGGAGGACTGATGCATGGTGGGCAGAAGGATGCCCAGGGCGATGAAGACGAAGATGATCCGGTTGAGCCTGGCCTGCAATCTGGCTGCTTTGAATTTTTCCAGCAGGGTCGGGGCAAATTCCATCCACAATACCAGAATATAGGTGCCGATACAGAGAGCAACCTCAAACATCACCGAATGCAAGTTACTGAGCCACGGCAGAAAGATATTGTAGGCCTGCCAGTAGCGACCGATGTCGAAAATAACCGAGATTCCGGCCAGGGTGTAGCCGAACATGCTGGTCATCAAGGCGGGTCGCACCAGGGGCGAATATTCACCTTTGTTAAACACATAGACGATCAGGGCGATGGAATACCCGGCGCAGGCCAGGGCCGTACCCACCACCACATCATAGGCGATCCAGATCCCCCAAGGATAGCCGTCGTTCATGTTGGTGACCGAACCGATGCCAAAAATAAACCGTTTACCGAGAAAAAAAAGGCCAATGAGCACGATGGCTGCGCATACCTTGAAAGGCACGGTCAGTACCTTGCCTCCTAATGCTTGTCTTTCCTGCATGGGAACACTCCTTTCCGTGAGAAAACAGGATGTAAATCCCTACTCTTTTTTCTCTTCCCTGTTCCGGATGATATAGATCAAACCGCCCAGGACCACGAGGGGATAGACCATGCCCTTGTAAATCGCGTACTGGATGCCGTCCGCCAAGGCGACGTAGGAATCCTCCGGCAGTTCGGGCAAGCCGAGGGAGGCAAACGGCACTCCGGCCAGGTAAAGGACCTGAGAACCGCCAAGCTCACGCTCACCATAGATATGCTGGACATAAGCACCGGCCCGATGCTGCTGCACCTCAGTGCCATCGATATTGGCCACCGGAAAATCGTAGTACTCTCCTGGCTCCATGGCCATGCGCCGCTTGGCCTCGCTACGCAGCTTCTCAACCGGACCAAACAATGAAGCGCCGGTGGGACAAGCAGCGCAGCAGGCGGAAATCCCGCCCTTGACCAGAAGATGGGCGCACAACTGGCATTTGACGATCTCCGGGAAGGGAGAATCCCATTCAAATTTGGGAATGTTATAGGGACAGGCCACCTGACAATAACGGCAACCAATACAGGCCTTTTTATTATAGGTCACCACCCCGTTTTCGGGATTTTTCACCAGTGCCGAGGCTGGGCAGGCAGAAACACAGGCTGGATCAAGGCAGTGCATGCAGTGCCGCTTGATGAAGGCAAATCCCTCAACCGTATCTTTTGGCCCCTCAACGCCGTAGCGCTTGATGATATTCAGGGTTTTGGCGGACAAATCCTGGGGATCATCCCACATCACCTCTTTGGAGCTGGTGTGTTCCACCGGCATATTGTTGGCCTGTTTGCAGGCATACTCGCAAACCTTGCAACCGATACAGAGGGTGGAGTCGTACAGGATGCCAACAGCATTGGGGGGCAAATCCTTTCTGGCCCGTTTGGCTTGGGCCGGGCTTTGTTCCGCCGCCACCAGCAACCCGCTGGCCGCGATCCCTTTTAATAAATCCCTGCGGCGTATCTTCATACCCTATTCTCCCTCTGAGGAAGACTCTTGCTCGGTCTGGCCAAGGTTTTTGGCAACCGCCACCCCGGCTCCCAGTGCCACGCCCGCCACGCCCGCAACAAGGGCGGCAGCACCCACCGAGGCGCTTTCCCCCCGCTCGGAGACGATATGCGGATATGCGGACCCGGGGGTGATGTACTTCAGGTCAGCCTGAGCATGGAGGGGGAGAGTAAAACCCACCCCTTCCTCGGTGCAGCCGAAACAGGGATGCCCGGTACCCACCGGCCAAGCGCCTGGGCCCACATCATTAAAAAGAATGGCCGGGCAGTTGGCAAAGGTCATCGGCCCCTTGCAACCGAGCTTATACAGGCAATAGCCTTTGCGATGCCCATCGTCACCGAACTTGAGGGCAAAACGGCCCGCGTCAAAATGGGGCCGGCGTTCGCAATTTTCGTGAATGAGGCGGCCATAGGCGAATTTCGGCCTCCCTTTTTCATCGAGCGCGGGGAGTTTTTTAAAGGTCAGGAAGTGGATCACGGTGGAAAGGAAATTATAGGCATTGGGCGGACAGCCGGGGATCGTCACCACGGTCTTGCCCTTGAGAAACTCAGGCGCGCCGATGCAGCCGGTGGGGTTCGGCTTTGCCGCGGCAACCCCGCCCCAGGAAGCACAGGAGCCAATGGCAACAACAGCCGCGGCTTTGGCTGCGGTATCACGGACAATTTCACTGAAAGGCTTGCCGCCGATCATGCAGTACACCCCGCCATCTTTAACGGGAATGGCGCCTTCCACCACAAGGATGAACTTTCCTGCATTCTTGTGAATCGAATCCTGCAAAGCCGCTTCCGCCTGATGTCCGGCTCCGGCATTGAGAGTTTCGTTGTAATCAAGGGAGATAAGATCAAGAATCAGATGCTCGAGGGAGGGATGGGAGGGCCGCAGCAACGATTCGGTACAGCCGGTACAGGCCGAACCGGAAAGCCAGATCACCGGGGGCCGTTGCGGGGCGGTGACCGCCGCCGCGATCTGCGGCACAACCTCAAGGGGAAGCCCCATGCCGGCAGCCATCACCGTACAGAATTTCATAAAATCACGACGTGATATCCCGTTCAGACGGTCTCTGACCCTGGAAAAATCCTGCTCTTTCATCGTTCGCCTCTTTTACGTGTGTGGAGAGTTCTCTCCATTCTCAATAACAGCGGAACTTCAAAAGATTATTCGTTATTGCACCATAACGGCCGGTCACAAGTCAAGCCCGATAAGCATAGGTACAAACACCTAGAAAATGGTAGTGCAGTTTTCACCCGGGGGTCAAGAATTTTCTCATTGGCCGACCCGATTCTTTGCGGTATGGTGCGCAACCAAAAGGCAAAGAGGAAAACCCAACACCATGCCGCATACCGCCAAATTTAATCCGGCCGACATTATCCAGCATCTGTATGTGGAGGATGATTGCCGGGATCTCCCCCTCACCAAAAATATCCTGGCCAATCTCCCGGGACGCACGGTACGGGTTATTCCGCCCCGCTCCGGCCCGGATCTTTCACCTGCCACCTTCGGCCCCCAGAGCCTCACGAGCGGAAAGAAACATCTTGTCCTCTGCAAAAACCGGGGCCGCTTCCTCAAGCCCTGCCCCGCCACGAGGGAATACCGCTGTTGCGACTACCAGGTGCTCAATGTGGGGATGAACTGCCCCATGGATTGCGTGTATTGCATTCTGCAAGCCTACCTGAACAACCCCTGGCTTTCTTTTTTTGTGAATACCGATGATCTACTGGCCGAACTCACCACTGCCTTCGCCGAAACTCCGCAGACCTTCCGGCGCATCGGCACCGGAGAATTTACCGACTCCATGGCCCTGGACCGGGTCACGGGCTTGAGCCGAATCCTCATCGAATTTTTCAAGGATCAGCCCAATGCGGTGCTTGAGCTGAAATCAAAGGCGGTGGCTCTGGACAATCTGGAGCACAGCGAGCATGGCGGCCGCACCATCATGGCCTGGTCGCTCAACAGTACGGAAATCATGGGTAAGGAAGAACTGCGCACCGCCACCCTGGAGCAGCGGTTGGCTGCGGCGGCCCAGTGCGCCGAATGGGGCTATAAGCTGGCCTTTCATTTCGACCCGCTCATCTATCATCCCGGCTGGGAAAAGGGCTACAAAGAGACCATCGACCGGCTCTTTGCCACGGTGCCGGCCGCGAGCATCGTCTGGATCAGCATGGGAGCGTTGCGCTTTCTTCCTGCCCTGAGGGGCATCGCCACCAGCCGTTTCCCCAGCTCCCGGTTTTTCCATGAAGAGTTTGTCCTCGGGCTGGACAACAAATATCGATATTTCCGACCGCTGCGCACCGAGATGTACCGGTTCATGGCAGAACACCTTTCCCGCCACCTGGACCCGGACACCTGCCTCTATTTCTGCATGGAAAGCGATGAGATCTGGCGGGATGTTTTTGGCTTTTCTCCGGAAGAAAAAGGCGGCTTGCCCGGCATGCTCGATCTGGCTGCGCGAATAAAATGCACCCCCAGCTGAATCCGCAGCCTGCAACCACGGGTTACGCCAATTACCGAATCGCTTTTGGGTGTTGATTTTTACCCACCCCATCCTTACTATGGTATATCGTTCCCTGACAGCCAAGCGCGAGATCAAGTGAAATCCCGCCCCAGGAAAAGGTTGGTGCAGGCGCAGGGAATAGCCGTTATGATGGGCGGGCTATCACAACCGCACCTCATTTTTTTTTGCAAACCTGATCAAAAATATAAGGAGAAGAAATGGTCAATAAAGTCATCCTCATCGGCAACCTCGGCAAAGACCCGGAAGTACGTTACTCGCAGGCAGGGGCAGCCATCGCCAGCTTCAATGTGGCCACCACCGAAACCTGGAAGAAGCAGGACGGCTCCAAGGAAGAGCTGACCGAATGGCACCGGATCGTCGCCTTCGGCCGCTTGGGGGAGATTTGCGGCGAATACCTCTCAAAGGGCTCCAAGGTCTTCATCGAAGGCAGACTGCAGACCCGCAAATGGGATGACAAAGACGGCAATACCAAATACACCACCGAGATCGTGGCCCGGGAGATGAAGATGCTCTCCCCCCGCGGCAGCAGTGGAGATTCCTCCCAGTCTCAGCAGTACAACGACCAGCCTTTCCCCGAGCCGGTCATGGGCGATGACGTTCCGTTCTAGAGTTCCCTGCTGAAAAACGCGAACAACCCCAGGCAGATTATTTTCTGACTGGGGTTTGCTGATTATGAACGATTCCCTTTTGCAATGAAGGCCCAGGACAGGCAGGCAGGTATGGATTACTATAAATTACTCGGTGTGGAAAAAAGCGCTACCCCGGAGGAAATCAAGAAAGCCTACCGCAAACTTGCCCTCAAGTACCACCCGGACCGCAATAAGGACAACAAGGAGGCGGAGGAGCAGTTTAAAAAGATCAGCGAGGCGTACGCCGTTCTCTCCGACAAGGAAAAGCGGCAGCAATACGATTCCTTCGGCTCCGCAGGCTTCCAGCAGCGCTATTCACAGGAAGATATTTTCCGCAACGCCGACCTGGGCGATATCCTGCGGGAATTCGGGATCAACTTCGGCGGCGGACGCACCACCTTCCGAAGCGGCGGCTCGGGGGGCAGCATATTCGATGAGATGTTCCATCAGCCAGGAGCAACCGGCCGGAGCAGCCAGGGCTTTCAGGATTTCCGCCAGCAGCAGCCGGTGAAGGGCAATGATCTTTCCCTGGAACTGCCGATCACCCTGCTTGATGTGCTGACCGGGACGGAAAAAACCATCTCCCTTGGCCGCGGCGCTGCAGCGGAAAAGGTTTCCGTAAGAATTCCGGCCGGAATCGAAACCGGCAAGAAACTGCGGGTTTCCGGCAAGGGCTCCCCCTCCCCCATGGGTGGGCCGCCGGGCGACCTCTATCTGCTGATCAGGGTCGAACCGCACCCGACCTTTACCCGGGAAGGGGCCGACCTCAGCATGGACCTGCAAATACCTTACAGCTCCGCCGTGTTTGGCGCGGAGGTGGAAGTCCCCACCCTGGACGGCAAACAACTCAAGGTCAAGGTTCCGCCCGGCTGTCAGCCCCAGGCAAAACTTCGCCTGCGCAAACAGGGGCTGCCAGAAAGCCCGGGAGGAGCACGCGGTGACCTGCTGGTAAAAATCGTGGTGGCGGTGCCGAAGACCTTGTCGGAGGAACAGCGGGAGTTGGTGAACAGCCTGAAAGAATCCGGTCTTTAGAAGTGCCGGATTAGATAACAATGCCGAGAAACATGGTGGAAACACTGAAGATGTACTTCTCGGGCAGCCCTCCCCGCATGATGATATCATCTTCAATGCGGGTGAGGATCTGGGTCATGATAACCTCGTAGCCCATATTGATGTAGCCGTTTTCCCCGGCTTCGTTGGTGACAAACAGCAGCTTCCCGTCCTTATCCTTGTAAGTCTTCAACCGCCAGTTCACCTGACTGACATTATGATGGAGCCGCTGCAGCCGCTCCAAAGAAATCTGCAGGCCGCTGAAAAAAACCCCCTCATCCCGAACATGGTAGGCCTCCTGGATCCCCTTCCACAGGCCGAGACTCAAGAGATAGACCCGATCCGGCTCACTCACCTCCCCTTGAAAGGCCGCAGCGAGTATCTCATGGGAGGGCTTGAAGGCGTAGACCTGCTCCCCGGTGGGCAATTGGCCAAAGATGGAATCGATTTTCTGCCGTTGTCGGGACGGATCCTTTTCATACTTGGGGTTCTTGGCATACAGGCGGACGGTGAAGTCACGCAAGGAACCGCGATACAGTTGCACATGGTGACGAATAATGCTGACATCGGTCGGGGTAAAAAAATCCCTGACACCTTTGTTGCTATTGCTCCCGGACACACCGCAGCCGGCAAGTCCGAACGGAACACAGAGCAGCAGTATGAGGGCAACGTCTTTAAACAGGGCCCCGACAACGGGCCTCGGCATCACAACACCTCGCAGCACAAGGATTTTCAGCTCACAGGTCCGCCAAAAAGAAACGGCACCCCAACAACCTGCATAACGAGCAGGAATGAAACCGAAACGAATATTTCGTAACGGCTCCTAAGCCGTTCTCTCACTGAACTCAATCTTCTGCTCGACAATATCGGCATAAGGAGCCGTAACGAAACCGCAAGGCTTATTTCGTAACGGCTCCTAAATATCTCCGCCGGTTATCTTGAGCAGGGCCTCCCGATAACGGGATGCGGTTTTGTCGATGATCTCTTGGGGCAGCTTGGGCGGCGGCGGGGTTTTCCCCCAATTGAGGGTGGAAAGATAGTCCCGGAGAAACTGCTTGTCAAAACTCGGCTGGCCGGCGCCGGGCCGGTATTGATCTTCCGGCCAGAACCGGGAAGAATCGGGAGTCAGCACCTCATCGATGAGGATGATCTCGCCGTTATAGATGCCCAATTCAAACTTGGTGTCGGCAATAATGATCCCCTTGCTGCGAGCATAGTCCGCTGCCTTTTCATAAAGGCGCACACAGATCTCTTTGATCCGGGCGGTCTGTTCCTTGCCCACGATTTTTTCCATCTCGGCCACGGAGATGTTCTCATCGTGCAGGCCGAGCGCCGCCTTGGTGGACGGGGTAAAAAGCGGTTCGGGAAACTTGTCCGATTCCTGCATGCCTGCCGGCAAGGCAAAGCCGCAGACGGTGGGATCTTTTTTATATGCCTGCCAGAAGGAGCCGGAAAGATACCCGCGGACGATACACTCCACCGGCAGGGGCTTGGCCTTTTTCACCAGCAGGCTCCTGCCCGCGAGCTGATCCCGATAGGGAGCGCATATTGCCGGATATTCCTCGACATTTGCCGTAATCAGGTGATTGGGGACAATGTCTTTGAGATAGTCAAACCAGAAAAGAGAGAGCTTGGTCAAGATCGCACCCTTGTTGGGGATGGGATCGTCCATGATCACGTCAAAGGCGGAGATCCGGTCCGAGGCCACCATCAGCAGCTGGTCTTCCACCTCGTAGAGATCCCGGACCTTGCCGCGGTGCAGCAGATGGAGATTGGCAAAATTCGTTTGGCTTACCGGTGTGGTCATGACGTCTTCCTTATCGAAAAATTTACAGTGGCGCAGCAGCGGCAAGGGCATGGACATGCCTGATCCTTTGCAAAAAGGATACATTTTCCAATCCGCTTGTGCGATATTTTTTTTAGCCGGACTCAGCCGCGATAGAACCACTTCTTAATGTCATGGGCGGTAAAGCTCTTGGCCACGGGGCGACCATGGGGGCAATGGGAGAAAACCTCGGCCCGCTGCATCTCCTCAAGCAGGGCTTCGGCTTCCTTGGGGGTCAACCTTTGCCCTGCCCGGATCGCTGCCTTGCAGGCCATGTCGGAAAGCACCTCCTCGGCCCGCACCCCGCCTTTGCCGGTGCCTGGCTCAGCAAAGCGGGCAAAAATCCCGGCCAGCACCTCCTCCACCGGAGAACGGCCAAGCACCGCGGGCACGGCTTTCACCACCTGGCTGCCCCCGCCGAAATCCTCTATCTCGACCCCAAGGGCACCAATCTCCTCCGCATACTGGCTGAGGATCTGAAGCTCCTCCAGACTGCACTCCATGACCTTTGGAAACAAGAGGGTCTGGCGGACGATCTTTTTGCTGGCAAACTGTCTTTTCAGCCTCTCAAAGAGCAAGCGTTCATGGGCGGCATGCTGATCAATGGCAAGCAAGCCATTTTCCGTAGCGCATAACAGATAGGTGTCCAGCAACTGGCCGAGATAACGCAATCTGCCATGCGGCACATCCTCTCCCTCTGAGCCCCCCGGAGCCTGAGGCAGATCTGCCGCACGCCCCTCTTCCTCTGTCGGCCCAAATCCCCCCATCGCAGGCACAGGGCTCTGAGCCCCCTCTGAAGCAGAGGGGGCCTTAACCAAGGGCAGCGGCTCCTGCACCGCAAGCGCCGGATTCCCGCAAACCGGCGCATAGCTCTTGGCGGAGATGAGTGCATCCGGCACCGTACCAGATGCAGCAGGCCAGGGGCGGAAAATTTCCTGCTTCAAGGTCTGCTGATAATCCGCTATACCACTCTGCACCGCAGCGACCACGGCCTGATGCACCAGGGCCGGCTTGTGAAACCGGACCTCCTGCTTGGTGGGGTGAACGTTCACATCAACGCTCTCCAGCGGCATGCGCAGAAAAATCACCCCGCCCGGCCCCCGCCCTTTCATGAGATAGTTCTGGAGCCCTTCGTTCACCGCATGGCTTACCAACCGGTCATGGATCGCCCGCCCGTTGACAAAGATCCGCAACCGGGCAGAGGCCGGCCCGTCCGGCGGGAGAAGAAAGCCGGAAACCAGAAGAGCGTGCTCGTTGCCGATCTGATCCTGGTGGCCCACCGCCACCAGAACGGTACTTCCTTTGCCAAGAATCCGTTCCACCCTGCTTCTGGGGGTGTCCAGCCCGGCTGGAAGCTGAAGAAGCTCGCGGCCGTCCACCGTAAAACGCACCCCAATTCCCGGACGGGCCAAGGCATAATTCTTTACCACCTCTTCAATATGGGCCAGTTCCGTTCTGGTGGATTTCAAGAATTTTTTCCGGGCGGGAACATTACCGAAAAGGTCCGTCACCTCAAAAGAGGTCCCTGGACTTCCCCCCATCTCGTGCACCTTGAGAATCCGGCCAAAACGGAGATCAACCTGGGTCCCCAAAGGTTCCGTCGCCGGACGCGAGGTGATCCGCAAGCGGGCCACCGAGGCGATACTGGGTACGGCCTCTCCCCGAAACCCCAGGGTTCGGATGGAGCCAAGTTCCCCAAGGCTGGTAATCTTGCTGGTGGCATGGCGCTCCAGACAGAGCAACACATCATCCTGATCCATGCCGGAGCCATCGTCAATCACCCGAATCAGGCGCGTGCCATCCCCTTCCACCTGGATGGTGACCTGGCTGGCCCCTGCATCGATGGCATTTTCCAGCAGCTCCTTGACCACCGAGGCAGGCCGTTCGACCACCTCACCGGCGGCTATCTGGTTGGCCAGATTTTCCGGAAGAACCCTGATCCTGGACAACGTTTAGAGAACACTCAACATATGAATTTTCAACCACTCCTCATCCCACCATTCAATCGGATCGACAAAGATCCCGTTGACCAGGAGGCCGAAGTGGAGATGATCACCGCCAGCCATGCCGGTGGTGCCGGAAAGCCCTATGACGGTCCCCTTCTCGACCATGGTATGCAACGGGACCTCGATCTGGCTCAGGTGAGAATAGAGGCTGAAGATCCCCTGCCCGTGATCAAGAATAACGGTATTCCCGTAAATCCCCAGGTATTCGGCAAAAACCACCAGCCCCCGATTGGCGGCCTCGACATTGGCATGTTCGAGCGAGGCGATATCAACGCCAAGATGCACCTGCTCATCGATCTTTTCGCCGTTATAGAGGTAGGTGCGGTGATCGGCGTATCCGGCCCGGGGGCTCCCTTCCATCCGTCCGAAACGGCCATCCCATAACCGCTCGGGCTGGAACTTCGCACAAACCTCCTGGATTTTTTTATAATTCGCCGCCCGGACCTCATTGTTTACCTTGATATACTGCTCAACCGGCGTGCCGGCGAGCTCCGGATAATGACTGGCAAATTCCGGCAACTTGGCGGAAAGGAACCCATCGCTGATGGTGATCTTATCACTGACAACCTTGCGCACATGCAGAGCCATAGTAAAGGGAGCCTTGGCCTCATTGCCGGCCCGGTCCGCCGCCACGACAAAAGCCTTTTCGATGACGGCGATATCGTACGGCAACCCCAGACAGGCGCCATAGACCCCTTCTCCCCGTTTAGGCATGGCAAAACCGGGATAAAATATATCGTTGACCAACACTCCATGGCGGCCCGCTGGTTCGCTGACCCGGTAGACAACCACCCCCGCGCCGCCGCCCTTGATATAGGTAGGCGATTCCATCACACTGATCATCGGAGGCTTGGTGTCGATGGTGATCGCAGAAGCGTTAACGGTGCTATTCCCTCGCAGCCAGTTCCACCAGGAAAAATCAGCCGCCGTAACCACCAGTTCAGCCGCACCGTCCTTAAAACCAAGCTCTTTTGCCTTTATCTCGATGGTTTCTTCTATCTTTTGCGGCCCGGCTCCAGCTAAATAGCCCTTCCGGGGATAGGTTTTCCCAAACAGCAAGACTTTCTTGTTTTCCTGAACCAATGCCACCTCGATGGAACGGAGACCGCTCTTTGCATCCTTGATCTCAAAGGAAACCTGCTTGTCCAGACCGATTTGGACGCTATCCGCCGCGATGGTCACCTGCGGCTTTTCTATATCCCCCATCAACCAAAAAAACGCAGCCAGAATAAGACCAAGTAACCCTGCCCCCCCAAGAATCAACAAGGGAAATCCGTTCCTTTTTTTTACCACCTTATCAAACGGGTCAAGCTTCATACATCCATCCTTTTACACAACGTCCCTCAAATGAGACTCATTTAATGTGAAAACGTTGCCCCGCAGGGGTATCCCCAAGGCTCGCAATCGTTTTAAAATTCTTGCGATAATACCATGAACCGTTCCGTGATTCCAGAGCTCTTAATATCTTGACAGGAAAAGCTATCCTCATATAGTGTGCGATCTGTTTTTCCGCAGGGAATCGGAGGCAACGACCATGAAAAATTTCCATACCGTCATCGTCGGCGGTGGCCCGGGAGGACTGGCATGCGCCACCCATCTCGCACGACAGGGCAAAGAGGTCCTGGTCCTTGAACGCAACAGCACCATCGGCCCCAAGGTTTGCGCCGGCGGCATTCCCTCTGCGGCCCAGGGTCTCGGCTTCCCGGAAACCCTTTGGGAACGCTCCTTTGTCCAACAGCATATCCGCAGCAACTGGCAACATGCCATGGTCCAAGACGACACCCCGATTATCCGCACCGTTGACCGAGGCAGACTCGGCCGGTGGATGGCGGACAGAGCCGTGGCCGCCGGAGTCACCATCGCCACCAACACCCTGGTGCTCAAAATCAGCGACGACCGGGTCCACACCCGGGGCGGGGAAGAGTTTGGCTTTTCTTTTCTGGTGGGCGCCGATGGCAGCAGTTCCGTGGTCCGGCGTCAGCTCGGGATTCCCACCGAAAACATCGGGGTCGGCATCAATTACCAGGTGCCGGGAAACTTCCCCGAAATGCAGTGGCATCTCAACACCGATCTTTTCGGCAATGGCTACGCCTGGATCTTCCCCCATCAGGATAGCGCTTCCATCGGGGTATATGCCCGGCGCAGCACCAGCAAACCAGGGGATCTGCTGAACAGCCTGCACCATTGGGGTGCCCGCCACAACCTTGAGCTCAAATCCCGTCAGCCCCAGGCCGCCCTGATCAACTTCGATTTTCGCGGCTACCGTTTCAACAACCGCTTTCTGGTTGGCGATGCGGCCGGCCTGGCCTCGGGCCTCACCGGGGAAGGAATCTATTCCGCCATCATTTCCGGGGAAGAGGTTGCTCGCACCATCCTGCATCCAGGGTATGAAAGCAAAAAAATGACCCAGCTCATCAAGAAACACCAGCAACATGCTCGCATTCTCGAGTTGGCCTCCGGCCATCCGCTGACCGGCAAACTTATTTTGGAGGGACTGGTTTTCTGCCTGCGCACCGGTCTTCTCCCCTTCAGCTCCCTGGAAATGGGAATTGACCAACCCTCACGAAGGATCTTCCTGTGAACCCAGAGCCCAACAAAAAGAAAACCCGGTTGCTCAATCTCCTCTTTATCGCCAGCTGCAGTGCCATCCTGGTCTTTTTACTCAAGGCCCCGCCCGAATCAACCACCAAGCTGCCCCGCGATGCAAATCATCTCCAATTTTATGCCATGGAAAAAAAGGCAGCGGAAAAGCATTGCGGTACCTGCCATGCCCCCGATGGCTTGGCCCCTCTCCCCAAGGATCATCCCCCGAAATACCGGTGCCTCTTCTGCCATAAGAAATACAATTAAGATGACCCTCACCATTCCCCTGCCGGATCTACACACCACCCTCGCCTTGGGCCGCTATCTCGGAAAGGTTGCCCGCCCCGGTGAGGTGATCACCCTGGGCGGCTCTCTCGGGGCAGGGAAAACCACCCTCACCCAGGCCATCGGCCAGGGGTTACAGGTGCCGGAAGCCTACTATATCACCAGCCCCACCTTCAGCCTCCTGCACGAATATCCCGGCCGGCTGCCCCTCTATCATCTGGATCTGTATCGATTGAGCGATGAAACCGAAATCGAGGAGATCGGGCTGCTGGAGTATCTCTACGGAACAGGACTCACCGTGATCGAATGGCCCGACAGACTGGGCAGCCTCATGCCCGAGGAGCGGCTCCATATCGAGATCACCCTGCTGAACGAAACCGCACGGCTCGCGGAGATAACCGGACATGGCGGGGGATGGCGGGAAAAAATCGTAGCACTGCAGGACAGCAAGAAGTGGCTCTCGCCAAGCAGCGAGGAGTGAAAGAAAGGAAAGCGAAACGAATCAGGAAGGATCGGGGTTTTCCAGGCAGGAACTCCGCGGCATCATCTCACTGAGGATCATGGTCAGCTTCGCCTTGATAATGGGCTTGGTAAGAAAGCCGTTCATCCCGGCCTCGTAGCAGGCCGTCTCATCCTCTTTTCTGGCATGGGCCGTGAGCCCAACTATAGGTAGCGGCTGCGACAACGCCCGCAGACCGACATAATCCTGCCGGAGGGCCTGATCCGCCTCAATCTCCCTGATTCTGCGGGTGGCTTCCATGCCGTCCATAATGGGCATCTGCACATCCATCAGGACCAGGTCAAAGGTCTGATGCCGCAGATGCTCCAAGGCTTCTGCCCCATCGGAGGCCACCTCGACCTCATATCCTTGCCGGGTGATCAGGATGCTGGCCAGCCGCTGGTTGACGGCATTGTCCTCAACCAAGAGAATCCTCCCGCCGCTGAGATCCTTTTCCAGCCCTGCCTCCTTGTGCTCTTGCAAGGAGATAATCTCTGCCGGGGCCTCTTCCACGGGAATCACAAAATAAAAGGTACTGCCCTTGCCCACCTCGCTCGCCACCGTGAGATGCCCCCCCATGAGTTCCACGAGTTGGAGGCAGATGGCAAGACCCAACCCAGTGCCGCCGTACTTTCGGGTGGTCGAGCCGTCAGCCTGGGTAAATTTTTCAAAAATCGCCTCCACCCGGTCGGGGGGGATGCCTATGCCGCTGTCATGCACCGAAAAACGACTGACAATGCGACCGGCAGCTTCGCGCTCAAAGTCAACCCGGATATCAATGCCGCCCTGCTCGGTGAATTTCATCGCGTTGCCGGCAAGATTTATCAAAACCTGGCGCAACCGATTACTGTCCCCCATTATTCTTTTCGGAATGCGACTGTCAATCTTACAGGTGACCGCAACCCCCTTTTCCCGGGCAGGAATCTTGAACATGGCAGCCACGTTGTCGATCACCTCGGGAAGATCAAAAGGCATTCGCTCAAGTTCGAGTTTTCCCGCCTCAATTTTTGCCAGATCAAGGATGTCGTTGATCAGGGTCAACAGACTTGTCGCGGATTGAGCAATGGTCCGAGTATAATCGAGCTGCTCCTCGGCAAGAGGGGTCTCGGAGAGGAGTTCGCTGAACCCGATGATGGCGTTCATGGGCGTCCGCAATTCATGGCTCATATTGGCTAAAAAATCGCTCTTCAGCCGACTGATCTCCTCAAGCCGTGCATTGGCCTCTCGCAACTCTGAGGTTTGTTGCGCTATTTCACTTTCCAGCTTCCGGGCATACTCTTTTTCCCGCTCTTGGTTGAGGCGGTATTGACGGTAATTGTCCTCGATCAGCTTGCCGTGCTGTTGCTGGAGGATATTGATCTGCCGGACCGACTGCTCATGATCGGCAACAAGCACCTCCCGTTCCTGCCTGTACAGAGCAAGCTCCAGGGTATTGCGCAACAGGGAGATCATCGCGGAACCTGTCTCCCAGTCAGCACTCGGGGCCGCGGTGCAAGTAATAAGCAGCACCGCCGACATTTTGGGAAGATACACCGCATGGCAACGGCTGCCGTTATCCGCCTTTCCCACGACAAAGTCATCGGTCGATTTTGCCTCATGCACCAGACGTTCCCGTACCGGCGGGGCAAGAGCCAGGGGCCGTGCTCCCTCAAGCAGCGTACCCGACTCGCTCACTAAGAGCAGTGAGGCCTCGGGCAGCAAGCCATCAAGAATCGACAGGAAACCTTGCAGTTCCTCGTTGCCATCGATCAATTCATCGAATATGTCGTCAAACGTGGGCTCGGTCATCGGCGCTTCACTCGTCCGTTTCGTAGAGTTCTTTAGCCTTGGCCATTTCCCCAGGCAGATCCCTGATAATAATCTTGTAATCCGCCATCTTCTCCTTCACATGTGCCGAGAGTTCGGGAGGCAGCGGCTCGATGGGGCCGGGGATATGCCAGTATTTCATTTTTCCCGCCATAAATTCGGCTAGTTGCAGAATACTGCTGGTGCTGGAGACCGATTTCACCTGCTTGACAACATGATGCGACTTGATGGAACTGAGCACATCCTGGGGCAGCCCCCAAGCCTTGGTAACAAGATACCCCACCTCGGCATGATCGGCCCCGATGGCATTGCGTTCACACTCTACCAGGGGCCCCTTTCCCTCGCGGAATGCCTTGCAGGCTTCTCGTAATTGTTCGCCAACGATCTGATTTTCAACGATGAGTCCGATATCATGGATGATACCGGCCAAAAAAACATCCTCACCATCCTTACCGAAAATGCGTTTGGCGATCATGCCGGAGAGGATGGCAACGGTGGCGGAATGCAGCCAGAGTTTCTGAGCCGAAAATTCGGCATCGTCACCCTTGAACATCCCGCGCAGGGCTTCAACCGCAACCAAATTGCGAAGCTGCCGCATGCCGGAAAAAACCACGGCCTTGGAAATGGATTCAACCTTTTGGGACAAGCCGAAATAGGGACTGTTGACCAAACGCAACAGGCGGGTAACGAGCACAGGATCGAGCTTGATGATTTCCTCGAAATCCTGCATGGTGCTGCGATCGTCATTGACCAGCTGGGTCACTTTGATCGCCACATGGGGGAGCGTTTTCAGCTCGGTGAATTTTTTCAGTATATCTTTAGCGCTGGGCATGGCTCAAGCACACAAATCCAAAAAAAGATCTCCCGGCAAAGCTTTGTTGCTTGCTCTCGTGGAAGTCATCGCTGGCCATCAAAGGCTTTGAGCAGCGTACCCAGCTGGGCGGCAAGATCTCTCCCCTGAGAAAGGTCGCCCAGCCGCCCGATTCTTTCAAGCTCGGAGGCAACCTTCCGCACGCCCTCCACCCCCAGACTGGCCGAGGCGCCCTTGATGCTGTGCGCGGCGTCAGCCACCATCACCGGGTTTTCCGCAGCAAGGCCCGCATTGATCCGCGCCAGATCCGAGGCGGAAGAATCGCGAAACAGGACCAGCAGCTCCGCCAACATCTCCTCGTCGTCTCCAGACTGCTCCAGGGCAAAATTTCTATCCCACTCAAGATCTGCCATCGTTATTCCTTATCATGAAGTTAGTGGTCGCCACAGCCGGAAAACAATAATGAGCCAGCGACACAGCACCACGCACATAACTTTTTCGATTCATTGAGTTATCATACAGAAAGTGCTCCAGATCGGCAAAGGTATAAATGGAAAAAATCTCCGGTGATTTTTTATGCTCTGCTTCCTCAGGAGAAAAGATTCGATTTCTCTGCCCCGGCCAGTACGGCCTGAATCTCGGCAAAAGATACAACTCCGGCCCTGAGCAGGCAGACCTTACCCTCTTGGTAGCCGAGGAGAGTGGAGCCTTGGCCGCCGGGAGTGAGCCCGCCATCGAGGACGACATCCACCCCATGGCCCAGCTGAGCTAGAACGTCACTGGCAACCACTGCGGCGGGGTGTCCGGAAAAATTTGCGCTGGTCGCCGTTATCGGCCGGCCAAAACCCCTGACCAGCCTCCGGGCCAAGGGATGGGAGGAGACCCTGACCCCGATGGTGCCCCCGTATCCGGTAAGCAAATCCGGCAAGGACTCAGCCCCCGGAAAAACCAGGGTCAAGGGGCCGGGCCAGAACTTTTCCATCAGAATGGTGAAGGGAGGGGGAAACTCCGCAACAAGACCGGAAAGCTGGGAGGGATTTTCAATAATCAGCAAAACCGGCTTGTCGGGAGAGCGGCCTTTCAGGGCGAAAAGGCGGGAGAGAGCCGCCGGGTTGAACGGATCAACCGCCAGGCCGTAATATGTTTCCGTAGGAAAAGCAACAACCCCTCCTGCCCGAAGAACGCCACAGGCACGGGCAAGGGCCTCATCTGTCACAAGGTGTTCCACCTCACCCTGCCCGGTCACAGGCTCCCGACAAGCCGCTGCGCCTTTTCCTCTACCTCGCGGGCCATCTCTTCTTTAAAGGCCGCAAGCCTGGCGGCCAATTTTTCATCCCCAAGCGCAAGAATCTGCGCCGCCAGAATAGCCGCGTTTTTCGCCCCGGCCTTGCCGATGCCCATGGTGGCCACGGGCACCCCGGGAGGCATCTGCACCGTGGAGAGCAAAGCATCCAGGCCGTTTAGGGAGGAGGAATCCACCGGCACCCCGATAACGGGCAGGGTGGTGTGGGCCGCCAAAACTCCGGCCAGATGGGCCGCCATTCCGGCTGCGGCGATGATCGTTTTCAAGCCGCGGCCCCTGGCGCTGCTTGCATATTCCAATGCCCTCGCTGGGCTGCGATGGGCCGAAGCCACCGTAATTTCGTAAGGGATATCCATCTTCTTCAAAAAATCCATGCAACCCTGCATAACCGGCAAATCCGAATCACTGCCCATAACAATGCCAATCATAACACCCTCGCAAAGATAGAAATAGTTAACCGCGCAACAACATGCCAAGCAAAGAATTACAGCAACGAAGCAAGCAGCTTCACGCTCATTTTCGATCCATGGCCTTGCGGCCGATATCTCTCCGGTAATAACAGCCGTCCCAACGGATTTCTTCCGCCGCCTTGTAAGCCTTGGCAATGGCAGCCTGCACCGTATCACCGATGGCGGTCACTCCCAAGACCCGTCCGCCGTTGGTCACGACCGACTCTCCCTGCCATGCGGTGCCGGCGTGAAAAACCACCACATCCTTGTGTTCCCCAGCCTTGGCCAATCCCTCAATGACCTTGCCATTTTCATACTTTCCGGGATACCCACCGGCCGCCATGACCACACAAACGGTGGGACGCGGATCGATCTCCAGGGAGATCTCGTTCAGACGACCATCAATCACCGCCTCCATAACCTCCAGGAGATCGGTTTTAAGCCGCATCAACAACGGCTGGGCCTCGGGATCGCCAAAGCGGCAATTGAACTCCAGCACCTTGACCACCCCTTGGTCAATCATCAAGCCGGCATAGAGCACGCCTTTATACGGGCACCCTTCCGCCTCCAAAGCCTTGACCGTCGGCAGCATCACCGTCTCCATAACCTGTCGGTGCAGGGAGTCGGTCACCACCGGCGCCGGGGAATACGCGCCCATGCCGCCGGTATTCGGCCCCTTGTCACCATCAAAGATCGCCTTATGGTCCTGGGAGGTTGGCAGGGGCAATACCGTCTTCCCGTCGGTAAAGGCGAGAAAAGAAGCCTCCTCCCCACGGAGAAATTCCTCGATCACCACCCGGTTGCCAGCCTCGCCAAAAGCCTTCTCCTGCATGAAGAGATCAACCGCCGCCTTGGCCTCGGCAATGGTTTGGGCCACCACTACGCCCTTGCCCGCAGCCAACCCATCGGTCTTAACCACCATGGGCGCGGCCTGCGTTTCAACATAGCGAAGCGCCTTGTCCCTGTCCGTAAAGGTGGCGTAAAAGGCGGAGGGGATATGATATTTTTCAAGCAGGTCCTTCATGAAGACCTTGCTGCCTTCAAGGGTGGCCGCGTTGCGGCGCGGGCCGAAAACCCGCAACCCTTTTTCTTCAAAATGATCAACAATTCCCAGAGAAAGAGGGACTTCAGGACCAACCACGGTGAGCGCAACCCCTTCCTGCCGGGCGAAATCCGCAAGCGCGTCAATATCGCTGGCGCTGATCGTGACGCAGGTTGCCAGGCCACTGATACCGGCATTCCCCGGAGCGCAATAAATCTTTGTCACCTTGGGGCTCTGCCGCAATTTCCAGACCAGGGCATGTTCCCTGCCCCCCGACCCAACAACCAGAATTTTCATCAACAATCTCCTCGGGTTCTTTCTCAAACGCACTGTTCTCTATCCACCTGGAGTCATTGGCAAATGCCCCAATACGGAGTGCGCTATTTTACTCCAAAACGATTCGGCAAGAAAGCATTAAACCGTGGCCACTAAATAATGTCACCATATGATGGAAAGATCGGAATCGGACTATTTCGCAACGCTTCCCTAAAAATCAATTATCTCCCCTTGCCCAACAACTTCATCCCTCTGCCCAAATTCCCTTTTCGCAGGCAGCAAAAAAACTTTTGCCTTGACACCCGCCCTTCCCCCCTCTATGATAGCCCCAAAAATGAATGAATGCGCATTCATAACATAATCGGAACATCCCGCCACCTCTGCTCATCCTCCTGAAGCCATGAGAACATCCGACAAACATTCAAAGATTATCGAAGCGGCCATCACCGTTTTTGCCAGGAAAGGGTTCTTCAGCGCCCGCATTTCCGATATTGCCAAGGAAGCCCAGGTTGCGGACGGGACGATCTATCTCTATTTCAACAACAAATACGACATTCTCATTTCGCTGTTCGAGGAAGAGATCGGCAAGATCATCCTGCAGGTCAAACTCCTCATAGAAAAAGAGTCCGACCCCAGGAAGATGCTCCAGATTTTTGCCCTCCACCACATGCAACTCATGGAGGAGCAAAAAGAGCTGGCCGAAGTGCTGCAGATGGAGTTGCGGCAGAGCAACAAATTCATGAAAGAGTACAGAAATACGAAATTTATTGAATATGTGGATGTGATTTCCGCAATTATCCACAAAGGACAACAAGAGGGGGTGTTCCGAAAAACCCTTCTTCCCGGCGTATTCAAGCGGGCATTTTTCGGGGCCCTGGATGAAACATCCCGGCTCTGGGTTCTTTCCCCGGACCACAACTATACCATTGTCGAAGCAGCCAAACAGATCAGCGATATCTTTATTTCCGGGATCATGACCGAAAATCAGTCCTGATTTTCGCCCTCAAACAAATTCACTGCGACACCTTACTTTCTGACAATCCCCAAGAGCAACGCCTTGCAAATCAAGCCCGATCCGGCGGTTTGATATCCATGACTTCGAGCTGGCGTACGCCGCCCGGCGTTTTCACGGTAATCTCATCACCCACGCTTTTACCGATCATTGCCCGGCCAATCGGGGAGAGGACCGAAATACTGCCCGTACTCACGTCCGCCTCCAATGGCCCCAGCAGCTGATAACGGATCTCGTCGTCCGTGTCCAGGTCGACAAGAGAGACAACCGTGCCAAAAACCACCCGGGAACAATCCACGCTTGAGCAGTCGATAACCTCGGCCCGGCCCAGCTTGTCCTTGAGCTCCATGATCCGCCCTTCGATGTGCCCCTGGCGCTCCTTGGCCGCGTGGTATTCGGCATTTTCCTTCAAATCGCCGTGCCCCCGCGCCACCTCAATCGCCTCAATGACCGCAGGACGTTCTTTCCTCTGCAGCCGATCAAGTTCCTGACGCAATCTGGCATATCCCTCCTGAGACATGGGAATACGCTCAACCATAACACCCTCCTTGCGAGACAATAGCCCTAAAGCCGTTGTTCAAAATGGATACTATTTGAAATAATGTGAACGGCACAAACAGCCGTAGCCGCAGCGATCGCTGCTATCAACAGCTGCAGCAAAACGGCGATGGGAGTTTCGTAACGGCTTCTAAAAAAAATGGCCGTTTTCCCGGGAGATAATCACAGCAGCGATTGTCCCGGCTAAAACGGCAAGAATCTTTTCAACCCATCATCTGCCCGGCACGCCCCAAAGAATCCCGGGCGCCAGGATCGGCCTACAACAGCCTATTCAATTAGCACAGAGGCCAAAAGATTGCAAGGGAAAGCGGTCCAGGATAAGCACTCCCTACCAGCGGTAAACCGCCGAAAGAAAAAATTCCTTGGCCCGGTATTCTGGGCCCGAGGTGAGTTCTGTCGTTGCGGACAAAATGATCTGCGGGGCACACTCCACAAAAAAACCGCCCTTCCAGGTTTGCATGGCATACCCCATCTCATCGTAGACCACGACATACTCAAGGTCGTAGTATCGTGGAACCCCACGGCGAAACTGGTCATCGGAAAGCTGGTGTTTAAAATAAACGCTGAAGCGGTTCTGCCAGTAATTCATCGGAGTCCAGTACGGATGGTCGGAGGCTGCAAACCCATCCGCCAACAGGACTCCATCTCCCCTTCCCTCGATGGTGTCCTTAAAGTCGTAGGTATAGCTGAATTTCAAAAAGGCTGGATCAAAAAACAGCAGGTAGGCGGCCCATAAGTCATACCCCTTCATGGTATTATCATCGGAATACATGGAATAGAGATATCCCCCACCCGCCTGAACACTGCGGACCATATCCAAGACAAAATCCGCCTTATAATCCTGCTGGACAATCTTTCGTTCGAGGCTGGCCAGGGTGTCATGCTTCACATCCCGGCCATAGGAAAGAATCCCGGTCAAGCGATCCCCAAAGCGTCCCTCCGCCGCAAGCTGAACGAGAGCGGTGTCTGGCTGGCCGTTTTCCAAGACCTCCGCCCCTCCCCCGCCACGTAACAGCAGCTGCTCATTGATATTGGCCGCATAGGTGACCAGGGCACGGTTCCCCCGGATCTTGCCATTGGAGCCGGGATCCTGGTAATCGAGCCGGGCAAGATTCACGACAAGGTCATGTTGGAGATGGGGCGAGTATTGCAGGCTGATCTCTTCCCAGCTTTTCTTGATCGCCTTATACCCCTCCCTGCCCTCTTCGCGAAGATACCCATACCCAAGAGCGACACGGGGCCGCCGCTTCAACTCGTTTCTCTCTCTGGCCTCAGCCAGCCCGGGAAAATCGCCGCCGGTGGAGTTTATCTCCTCATAGAGCGCCGCCTCATGCCCCAGCTGACCGAACCGGCTATAAATCCCAGCCAGATCAAACTGCAAGGAGGCGACCGCAGGATATTCCCGCAGCAAGCTCCGGAAATAATTTGCCGCCGCCAGATACTCACGGTGCATCACTGCCTGCCGGGCAGTTTTCTCCAGAGCAAACTGTTTCTGCCAACGGTATTGGGCATAAAACGGAACCGCCACCTGGTTGAGCGCTGTTGCCCCAGAGCCGGAATCGAGCAGAGCGCTCGGTTCCATCAGCGCATCAATCACGGTCTGCCTGTCAATCTCGGGCACGGTCAACTGCGTCCACAAACCGGGCTTTTCGCCTTGCGGCAAAACCACGCCCAGCTCCCGCCCTCGGGCAATGACCCTCTCCGCCACCGAGGGCTGAAGAAAGGTGTCGTACACAGCCACCGCCTTTTCCCAATCATGCTCGGCCCAGAAAATCCGCGCCTTGAGCAGGAGCACGTCCGGGCGCAGCCCTCGCTCGGGGAAACGATCTGCCTCCGCCCTGGCCTCGACAAAACGGCCATGGCTGAAGAGCAGTTGCGCAAGACGCACGGCAGCAAACTCCTGTTCCGGGAAATCCAGGACAATCCCCCGCCACAGCGCAATGGCCACACCGATCTCGCCATTGACCTCCCGGCCTGAAGCCACCAGAGAACGGATGGCAACAGAATCGGGATACTCCCGACTGGCCAACTCCCCCCTCGCGCAGAGCTCCGCAACCAGACCTTCCTCTTGCAAGCCCTTCAGCAGATCAAGGACAAGCCCTTGATCCTGGGCAAACTCCCCCTGCATTCGCTGAAAAAGCACCTGCTCCTCCCGACTCTTTCCCTGGGCACGATAAACACGCAGCAAAAGCAGATCAGCCTCCGGCTTGCCGCGCTGACCCGACAAGGTCACGGCCAGCTGCTCGGCCTCAGCATACCGGCCTTCGGCAAACAGCAGCCGGACACGCAGCAGATCAATATCGCGGCGCAGCAGCACCAAGGACGACAACCCGCCGCTTCCAGCCTTGCTCGGCAACTCGCTGGTCAGTTGGCCGAGAAGTTTGAGCGCGCTCCCGGTTTCGCCCTCAGCCGCCACCAGCCGTGCCCGCAACAGTCGGTTATCAATCGATTCTTTCGCCTCCTGCCGCTTGCCGGCAGCATCCAACTGCCCAAGCCAGGCCCAGGCGGCAGCAAACCGCTTTTCCTGGAGGGCCAAGGCGAACAAGCGGCCAAGAATCACCTCATCCTGAGGAAAGCGGAGATAGGCCTGCCGTAAGGCCTGCTCAGCCTCATAGAGCAAGCCGCTTTGCCGATAAGCCTCTGCCAGGCCGAGCAGAGCAGCCCTGACCAGCTCCCCGTCCCCCTGATACTTGCCAAGAATTGCGGAATAATATTCTCTGGCCGCTGCATAGGAAGCTGTCTGTACCAGAGCTTGAGCAACGAGCAGCTGCGTCTGCGGAGAGGCATACAGCTCCGGAAATTTTTCCTGCAGCCGCACAAGGTGGCTCTGGGTTTTTCTCAGCAGACCAAGCTCCCCAGCCAGCTGGACGCAGCGCAACCGGAACATCCCTGTTGCATCGGCCCCAGCCAGCAGCTGCTCATACAGGACCAGCGCTTGGGCTAAACGGCCGAGCCGTTCACAGACCAACGCCTGCCCGGCCAAAACCTCCGGCGTCCTAACACCGAGTGCGTCAAGACGGGAAAACATCTCCAGACTTTTTGACAGTTCTCCCCGGTCAAGGTACATGCTGGCCAGTTTCTTGAGGACCGTTGTGTTTGCCGGCTCCATTTTGAACAGAACCTCCAGCACTTCCAGGAGTTTCTCCCGCCGGGCCAGATGAGTCCACATGGAGTTGGCCTCGTCCTCATTGCCGCTCGCCATGAGTGCTTTGGCCCGCTTGGCCAGGATCTTCGGGTCATCGGGGGTAACCGCCAGAATCTGGTCATACAGGGCAACAGCCTCCCGAAACTCTCCGGCGGTCTCATACAGCCCTGCCCCACGCTCCAGATTCTCAAGGTCTGGCGCAGGCTCAAGACTGAGACCGCGCCCCAGGACCATTTTTTCTGGTTTATTCCCCAAACCGGCGTGGATGTCGATCACCTGCCGCAGCACCTCTTTGTCCTCGGGCTTCAGGGAAATATACCGCTCAAAATAGGCCAGCGCCTCGGGAAGGCGGGAAAGGGCGGCATATATTTGACCAAGACGCTTGAGAAGCCTCGGCGAAGCAGGCTCCTTCTCAAGAAGAGGCAGCAGATAGGCCAAGGCATCTTCGCCCTTGCCCCCCTTGAGATAATAGGCGGTCAACCTCTCTTTTGCCTCCGGGGTCTGGGAGATCCGCGCCAGACGCTGCCAATACTCAACCGCCTGGTTCTCAAGCCCGGACTTATCATACGATTGCGCCGTCTTGAGCAAGATCCCCGGGTCGGACTGATTGTTCCCAGCCAGAACGGTGAAATGCTTCCTGGCCTTATCATAGGCACCCATATCGTAATACAGGTTGGCCAACTCTTCCCGCAAACCCACCCGTGCCGGCTCCCGCCGGAGGAGGGCTTCCAACATCGTAGCCGCCTCGCTCTTTTTCTGCTGGACCAGCAGGGCAGAAGCCGCACCACGCAAGGCCCGAAGATTGGCCGGCTCCCGCTGGAGCACCTTTTTGTATAGCTCCCCAGCCCGGGCGGCATTCCCCTGCCCCTTGCTCGCCTCTGCCAGGGCGAGCAGATACTGAAGGTTGCCGGGGGCAACCTCAATCAATGACTCAAGATGGGAAAGGGCACCCTCTTCCCGCTTCAACTGCAGGAGAATGGTGACCAACTCCCAGCGGGCAGCCTCAAGCCCCTCCCGCATGCCAAGTAATGCCTCATACACAGGCACTGCCTCCGCAAGCCTGCCGTTGCGTGCCAACTCACGGCCCTGATCCCACAAAGACTTCCAGGCGACATCCTTATCTTCCTTGAGCTGAATGGTCCGGGCAGGAACAATCTCCTTTCCTTGTGGGGCAGCAAGCTCTGCCGCAGAGCCCGAGGCAGGCAGGAGGATTTGCCCGAAGAGGCACAGAAAAGACACCCCCACGATGGCGAAGGCGCGCGCGCGGCAGGCAACCAGGAAAGGCAGGAAGGAGGGCGGGTAGATAGGCAATCTGATACGCATCAGCAGGAGGTGTCCTTTTGGCAATTATGAAAAGGACCGGCTTAAAAAGCGGGAAAAATGAAAACCTGATCTACCGGGTATAAAATTCGGCAATCTTTTCCACAACAAAACATTGCATCTCGTACGTGAGTTCAGGAAAAATCGGCAAGGCCAAGGTCTCGAGCGCAGCCCGCTCCGCTTCGGGGAAGGAGATCTCTTCGTAGCCCAGACCAGCAAGACATCCCTGCCGGTGGAGGGGAATGGGATAATAGATCTCCGCCCCGACGTCGTGACTCTGCAGATGGCGGAGCAACCCGTCACGGTCCTTGACCCTGATGACGAATTGATTATAGATATGGTAATCGCACTCTTCCCCTACCGTCAACCCCTCTGCCTGATACACCGCTTCGGGCAAAGAAACCGCACCGTTTGCAAGCAAGTCGGTCTGGGCAAAAAGCCGACGGTAGGCGGCGGCATTGCGACGGCGGGCTTTATGCCACTCGGGCAGACGGGAGAGTTTTATATCAAGAACCACGGTCTGGATGGGATCGATCCGAAAATTCCCCCCCACCACCCCGTGATGGTACTTGGGCGCTCCGCCATGCACCCGGATGATCCTGAGCCGCTCGGCAAGTTCCGGATCGTTGCAGGTAATCAAGCCGCCGTCACCGATGCCGCCGAGATTCTTACTGGGGAAAAAGGAAAAGCAACCGGCCTCGCCCATGGAACCGGCCCGGTGCCAGGCGGTATGGCCGCCCATTTTCATGGGATACACGGCGCCAATGGCCTGGGCGGCATCCTCCACCACCGGCAGACCGTACTGCTTGGCCAGAGCAAGAATCCGATCCATGTCCGCGCATTGGCCATAGAGATGCACCGGGATAATCGCCTTGATCCGCTTGTCACCCAGGGCATCCTGAGCCAGAACCTCGGCCATCCGCGCCGGGTCGATATTGTAGGTCACCGGATCGATATCAGCGAAAACCGGTCGAGCGCCCAGGCGGAGGATACAGCCCATGGTGGCAAAAAAGGAATAGGGGGTGGTCAAGACCGCATCACCGGGCCCGATACCCAGAGCCATAAGGGCGGCAAGCAGGGCATCGGTGCCGCTGGCAACCCCGATCCCATACCCGGCACCGCAGTAAGCGGCGATATTTTTCTCAAACTGTTCGACCTTGGGGCCGAGGATGTACTGGGTCGAATCAATGACCTCGATCACTGCGGCAAGGATCTCGTCACGCAGGGGAGCCATCTGGCCATGCAAATCTAGGAGGGGAACTCGCATATGTTTTTTTCCAGGGCCTCGCACAGGAAGGCGGGGAAGAATATTATCCAGCGATCAGGAGCGCCAGGGGTTGAGAAATTCGGCAAGAAAATCTTTAATATCAGGGACTTCTTTTTCAAAATATTCCCGCATCTTCTTCAGGAGATTGACCTCGATCTGCCGCACCCGTTCCCGAGAGATACCAAACTGGTCGGCAATGTCCTGCAGGGTAAGAGGCTCGTCACTCAACAGCCGGCTGGCCAGAATGGCCTTTTCCTTGTCGTTTAAGGTCTCCCGCAGTTTCTCAAGAACCGTGCCCATCCATTCCTGCACTTCCTTTTCCGCCACCCGTTCTTCCACGGTGGGCCCGACCATGGGGAGAAAATTCTTCTGCTCCTCATCGGAGCCTTCCCGCACCGGACTTTCCAGGGAGACATCCCAGTTGTCCATGCGCTGACTCATCTCAATGACTTCGCTTTCCTTGACATTGAGGCGCTCTGCCAGCAATTTGACCTCGGGCGCAAAGCCCTGCGATTCTAGCAGTTTTTTTTCTTTATTCAAGCTGAAAAACAATTTGCGCTGGGCCTGGGTGGTGCCGATCTTGACCAGCCGCCAGTTATCCATAATAAACTTCAAGATATAGGCCCGAATCCAGTAGGCGGCATAATAGGAAAACTTCACCTGCCGGTAAGGATCGAACTTTTTCACCGCCTGCACCAACCCGACATTGCCCTCCTGGATCAGATCCAAAAAGTTCTGCATCCAGTATTTCTGGAAATCCATGGCCACCTTGACCACCAACCGGAGATTGGAGGTCACCAGCTTATAGGCCGCTTCCGGGTCACCGGTTTCCTGAAAATGACGGGCCAGCTCATCGGTCTCTTCCCGGGTCATGAGCTTGTACTGGCTGATCTCCTGCAGATACCGATGGAGCCCCGCATTGCCCAGGGCCGGGAGATTCTCGTCATCGGGCAGGGCGACCAGGGGATGCAGCACTTCCTGCTCTTCTGCATCATCATTGCTTATATCAAGGAGTTCCGGGTCTTCTTTCATGAGTGCCATTATTATTAGAACCGCGCCAAAGGTCAATCTCTTTCCACAACGGCAAGACGCTTCTCTCGCATGCCGCGTATCGCATTCAATCACGAAGGGAACGCCAATCCCTTTTTTAAATTGCCTTTCCAAGGCTATCTTTTTATGATAGATACCCTCTTCTGTGGGATCAGTACCTTTTTCCCGCAGATTTCCCTGGTTGTTGAAGTCGCAGAGAAGCGCAGACTTCGAGAAACCTCGATTACAGCAGAAAGCGGAAACGACCGGCAGCGGTTATTGCCTTATACTCTTAATCTTTTGTGTTGCGGACCTGTGACCTGTTCCCCTTTTTCCCGGTCCATCTTCTTTTCTGATACAGTACAACAACTGCCCGACCGAAAAAACAGGACTTCCCCGGATTACCCATGGAAAACATTCGAAATTTCAGCATCATCGCCCATATCGATCACGGAAAATCCACCCTGGCCGACCGCTTTATCCAACTCTGCGGCATGGTTACCGACCGCCAGTTCCACGACCAGCTCCTCGACAGCATGGATATCGAGCGGGAGCGCGGCATCACCATCAAAAGCCAGGCGATCTGCCTTCCTTACCGGGCCAAGAACGGCAAGGACTACATCCTCAACCTCGTTGACACCCCGGGCCACGTCGATTTCAGCTACGAGGTCTCCCGGGCCCTCGCCTCCTGCGAAGGAGCGCTGCTCCTTGTTGACGCGGCCCAGGGCATTGAAGCCCAGACCCTGGCCAATCTCTACCTGGCCATGGAACATAACCTGGAAATAATCCCGGTCATCAACAAGATCGATCTCCCCTCTGCAAACCCGGAGGGAGTTGCCCTGCAGATCGAGGAAGACCTCGGCTTGGACGCCGACCACATCCAGCTCTGTTCCGCCAAAACCGGGTTGGGCGTGGAGAGCGTGCTGGAGGCGGTGGTCAATCTCCTGCCTCCGCCCAAGGGCGACCCGGAAAAACCTCTGGAGGCCCTGATCTTTGACGCATTCTACGATCCGTTCCGGGGGACCATCATTTCCTGCCGCCTCTTTGAAGGGAAGGTCAAGGCCGGGGACACCATCCTCTTCATGTCCAACAAGGCCGCCTACCGGGTCGAAGAGGTGGGCTTTTTCCGCCTGACCCGCGAACCCCAAAATGAATTGAGCGCAGGCCAGGTCGGCTACATCATCGCCGGGATCAAGAACATCACCGACACCAGGCCCGGCGACACCCTCACCCTGAAGGACCGTCCCTGCGCCAAAGCCTTACCGGGGTTTCAGGAAGTCAAGCAGGTGGTGTTTTCCTCCATCTATCCGGTCTCCACCGACGACTACGAAACCCTGGCCACAGCCCTGGAAAAGCTCACCCTCAATGACGCCTCCCTTTCCTTCCAAAAAGACGCATCCACCGCGCTGGGCTTCGGCTTTCGCTGCGGATTTTTGGGGTTGCTTCACCTGGAGGTGGTCCAGGAACGGTTGGAACGGGAGTTCGACCTTTCACTCATCCTCACCGTACCTTCGGTGAACTACCACCTCTTCCTCAAGGACGGGACGATGAAAGAGGTGGACAATCCGGCCCATTACCCGGACCCGACCACCATCGACCGCGTCGAGGAGCCATATATCAAGGCCACCATCCTCATCCCGGAACGCTACATGGGGGTGGTGATGACCCTCTGCATGGAGCGGCGCGGCGAAAACACCCATTACCATTACCCCATGCCCGGCCGTATCGAGTTCACCTGCGAACTGCCCTTGGGAGAAATCATCTACGACTTCTACGACCGACTCAAATCCATCACCCAGGGGTATGGTTCCTTTGATTTTGATCTCTTGGATTACCGGGAAAGCGATCTGGTCAAGCTGGACATCCTGGTGAACGGCGAGCGGGTGGACGCCCTCTCCCAATTGGTGCACCGCAACAACGCCAGAGCGCGCGGCCTCCATGCCTGCGAAAAGCTGAAAGAGGAAATTCCGCGCCAGATGTTCAAGATCGCCATCCAGGCGGCGGTGGGGGGCACCATCATCGGCAGGGAAACCATCTCCGCCCTGCGCAAGGACGTACTGGCGAAATGCTACGGCGGCGACATCAGCCGCAAACGGAAACTGCTGGAAAAACAGAAGGCGGGCAAGAAGCGGATGAAAACCGTGGGCAACGTGGAGATCCCGCAAAGCGCTTTCCTGGCGGTGCTCAAGTCAGATCAGTAAGACCCGGACCATCTTGTCTTTGCACTAGAGACCCCGGGAACATCCGCCGGAATTCAGGCGCCCCACCGTCACCTTCTTCTCATGTCCTGCGCCTGGGACATTGGGTGGCAAGCACGCACTCAATCTTGCGCTCCAAGATTTCCTGCACCTCTTCTTCGCTTAAGGCTGCGCTGTTCTCTTTTGAGATAAAGACGATACAGTCCTTGCAGACATTGAGCGCGCTCCGGTAATCGTCCAGTTCCTGGGCAACCTCCCAGCACGGCCTTTCCTCAAGCCCCTGCTTCCAGGCGAGACAGCTCTCCTCGCTCCCGCAAAGGGTAATCTGCCAACAGTGCCATTCATCCTGTATAATCATTGCTTCCATCCTCACACTTCCAAAAAAAAGAGAAGCCCCAAGCCAGAGACCGGCGGCATTGTCATCCTGATCACAACGAGAAAAAAACTACCCGAGAAAAGTGGCGATTGCCGCCATCAATGCTTCCTTTCCTTCCCCAGTTTTCGCAGAAAACAACACCCGCTCCTGCTTGTTCAGTCCGAGGGCGGCATCGAGGTTCGCGGCCTGCTTGGCCTGCTCGTTATTGGAAAGCTTGTCCCGCTTGGTATAGACGATGATAAAAGGGCGGCCCCTCATCCTGAGCCACTCGACCAATTCCCGGTCCTGGGCCTTCAGAAGGTGTCGGAGGTCGATCAGCACCACCACGCAACGCAGGGTTGGGCTGGTGGAAAGGTACTCGGTCACCAGCCCCTGCCACTCGTCCTGGAGTTTTTTGGAGACCTTGGCAAAGCCGTAGCCCGGCAGATCGACCAGATAGAGCTTTTCGTCCACCAGAAAATAATTGAGGCTCTGGGTCTTGCCTGGGCGGGCGCTGACCTTGACCAGCCCCTTGCGATTGACCAACCGGTTGATCAGACTCGATTTACCCACATTGGAGCGTCCGGCAAAGGCGATTTCCGGCAAAGGCTCCTCGGGCAATTGCGCCATTTTGAAGGCGCTTTTCACAAATTCGATCTTCGCGTAATTCACGGCAGAGTCGGTCACATTTTCTCCCTGGCGAAACACAGTCGCCACAACCTTGATTGACAGCCCTGTCCGGATGAAACTTAGGCGCCGTTACGAAACAACTGCTCGATTCGTCGCCCTCTCCGTAAACAACAGCGGAAACAACGCTGCTGCGTTACGGGTCATTATGCCGATCTACGGGACAGACCGGCAGAGCACACAGTGAACGACAGCTCAGATAACCTTGTTCAAGGAATATTCGATGATCCCTTCGGCCCCGTTCTTTAAAAGCTTCGGGATAAGATCCCGCACCTCATGCTCGGAGATGACCGTTTCCACGGAAAACCATTCGGAGTGATACAGGGGCGATACCGTGGGCCCATTCATGCTGGGCAGGATACTGATCACCTGGTCGAGATGCGTCTGGGGCACGTTCATCTTCAGACCAACAATCTTGTCGGCCCGCAGCGCCCCCTGCAACAGCAGGGCGATATTCTCGATCTTCTCCCGTTTCCAGGGATCAGCCCAGGCGGCCTTGGAGGCGATGAACTGGGTGTTGGAGGTCATCAATTCGTGGATGATCCGTAAGCCATGGGCCCGGATGGTGCTTTCCGTCTCGGTGACCTCGACGATGGCGTCGGCCAGGCCGGAAACGACCTTGGCCTCGGTGGCCCCCCAGGAAAAGGAGATCTCGACGTTGATGCCCTTTTGGGCGAAAAATTTCCGGGTATAGCCCACCAGCTCGGTGGCGATCTTCTTGCCTTCCAGATCCTCAAGTCTCTGAATCTTGGAATCCCCCGGCACGGCAAGAACCCAGCGGGTCGGGCGCTTGCTGACCTTGGAATAGATCAGGTCGGCCACCACCACGATGTCGGACTCATTCTCGAGGGTCCAGTCCTTGCCGGTAATCCCCGCGTCCAACACTTCCTTTTCCACATAGCTGGACATTTCCTGGGGGCGACAGATGGAGCACGACAACTCGAGATCATCCACCTCCGGAAAATAATTGCGCGAGGAGAGTTTGATCCGCCAGCCCGACTTCTCAAAAAGTTCGATGGTCGCTTTTTCCAGACTGCCCTTGGGAATACCCAGTTTCAAGATGTTCATTTGTTATAAACCTTCCCGGGATCAAACACCGGCGTATCGTTTACCTCTAGCTCGCTCCCCTGCACCTTCCTAAAAAAACAGCTCCGGTACCCCTTGTGGCAGGCGGCCCCGCCCAACTGTTCCACCAGAAAGACCACGGTATCGGCGTCACAGTCAACCAGGATTTCTTTTACCAACTGCACATGCCCGGAGGATTCGCCCTTGAGCCACAATTTTCCCCGGGAGCGGCTCCAGTAATGGGCCTTGCCGGTTTCCAGGGTCTTTTGCCAGGACTCTTCGTTAATATAGGCAAGCATGAGGACCTCCTTGGTCAGGTGATCCTGGGCAATGGCCGGTAACAGGCCGCCTCCTTTGTCAAATCGCAGCACACTCATAATTCTCCCGCAACGCCAGGCATCGACTCCCTGCCTGCTCCGTCCATGTCCTCCGCCCCTTTCTCCGCACCAGTTTTTTCCCTGGCCAGAAAATGGATCAAGCAGGCGCTTCTGAACTTACAATATTCCCGGGGCCTCCGGCAGACAGCCTTTCGAGAAACAACCTTTTCTTGATATTTTTCGCAGACCAGCTCCATGCCGACACCTGAAAAAAATGCAAAATATGCCGATCTTTCTATCTTGTCAAGTAGTTGCGGCAAGAGCAGGGATCCAGAAACATCTCCCCCCAGAAATTCGGGAAAATTAAAGTAGCATATCCTTGGAAAAAAGACTATTTTTTTAGGTTTCCGATGTTGCTCAACCAGACTCGACTCGAGCCCAGAAAACCTTTTTTCCCCTTTTTCTCATCAATTTAGATAAAGCCACGGACCATGATCACCCCCGTATCCTTTGCCTCCATGCAGCCCAACCTTGACCAACCCCCGGCAGGGATGGCTCATGGCCAGTCTGCCACGCTTGGCCAAGCCGAAGGGGTTATCAACCAGGCCAAAGCGACTCTGGCCGCGCAAAAAAAAGAAACACTCACCCTCTCCGCCGACCCCCGCGTGACCCAGTGGCATGATTTCAATTGCAACAGCTATCTCCAGATCATGGAGGCTCTCGGTCTGCCGAATACCATGGCCGAAGCCAGGGACCAGCATCCTGAAAAAGCAACGAGGATCCTCAAGCATATCGAACAATGCGAAAACGAGCTGGGCTCCCTGAGTATCGATATCCGCCGCAAAACCATCCAGCCCTTCAAGGCTGTCAGCCAGGCGCAAACAATTGTCACAGAATGCGCGAACTATCAAAACACCGTAAAAAACTGGCGCGAGCAGATCACCCTTTTGATCGAAGCGGACAAAACCCTTCGGGCCCACCTTTCGTTGGCCGGCCTGCTCCCCCTGACCAAGGAACTCAACAGTCGAACCGCACCAATGGTCACTGAAGGGTATGATTTTTATCGCATGGTTAAAGACAAAAACGACAAGAGCGATACCCCCTCCCTCCATAGCTATCACCTCCAGGCCATTGATCTGGAGAAAAGAATCCGCCATATCGACCTGAACAGCCTGCCCGGACTCGCACGGACCATCGTCGACCATAATCTTCAGACGGCAATCGCTGCCACCGATCAACTCAAGGAATTCATTGAGTTTTTCCTGAAAAATCTCCCAGGAGAATGTAAGGCGATTGACACACTCCAACAGGAGCTCATCGACCTGCGGGAAAAACCGGCCCGGGCAATTCTTGAAAGGATCGAGCCCATCACCGCCAGCCTGGCCAAAAATCTTATCGGCCTGCGGAATAAGGCACAGAGCCTGAAACAGATTCAATTTCTTCCCATTGTTCTGGAGGAAACGCGCACCCTGCATTACACCATAAAAAACACCATTCTGCCGGAGATGAAACGGAGGATCAGTGAACCAGGCTCCCCGGTAAATCCAAACACGGTTGCCGCCGAGAAAACCGCCGATTTTTTCATGGGCATGAAAGGTTTTGTGCGAGCGATCAAACTGCTGTTCAGCGCCGCCGGCGGCCAGAAAACCGTAAAATCCGAGGATCTGCACCATATACTCATCGATCTCCTCAACACCTGCGACATTTACTATGGCAACACCAAGGCAGACATCAGCAGGCTGCACAACTTCATCGAAGCCAAACTCTCCGACTTTGAACGCCCCTTTCCTTACGAGGGGTTGTTTCTGGCCGCCAAAGAAACCATAAGCACCTACGGCTCCAGAGTCGAAAAAATGCTCTACAGCTTTGAGACCACCGATTTCAGCACCGACGACACGGACGAAAAACCCAGCCAGGCACACAAAACCACGGTAGGCCGCCTTATCGCCAAGCTGGAAGTCCGCACCGCAAACCTCGAAAGCGCCAGAGTGTGACCATGCTCCAATTCCTTGACCAACTGCCTTTTTCGATCCTGATCGTTTTTGCGATCTTCATGTTGCTGGCCCCCTTCCACCCCATGCCGCATGTGGTGGAAAAGATTCTCATGCTAAAAAACGGCCAGCTCCATCGGCCAATTGACATCTTTGACCTCTTGTTTCATCTTGCGCCGCTGCTACTCCTTGGCCTCAAGTGGTGGCTGTCCCAGGGTCGACCTTGACCCCACGCCCCGGCGGTCTTATCTATATGCAATCAGAACACTTCCGTTACAGATAAAGGAGCAATATACCATGCAGCGAGTTTGCGAAAACGATTCCGTCACCATTGTCTACGATGGCCTTCTCTCCACCGGAGAAAAATTTGATTCCTCCCAGGATACCGGCCCCCTGCAGTTCCAGCTCGGAACCGGCAGTGTGCTGCCCGCCTTTGAACAGGCGGTGCTGGGCATGGCTGCCCAGGAAACCAAGAGCATCACCGTTGCGGCCAAGGATGCCTACGGCCTGAAAAATGAAGACCTGATCATGACCGTGCCCCGGCAGGGCTTTGCCGACCAAGCCATCGCCCCGGGGATGATCGTCGGCATGGACATGGAACAGGATGGCCAACAACACAAGATTCCGGCCACGGTACTCTCGGTTGAGGCGGAAACAATGACCGTTGACTTCAATCATCCCCTGGCTGGCCAGGATATCATCTATCAGATCACCCTGCTTTCCATTGACACTGAAGCTCCCGCGAGCACCGGCTGCGGTTGTGCCACGGGCAGTTCGGACAACAAGGGCGGCTGCACCCCGAACCGCGGCTGCGGTTGCGCCTGAACCGGGCCTTTTCCCCATGACCCAAGAAGCAGTTCTCCCGGGCCAACGACCTTCCCGGGCGATCCTGAGTATTGCCGGCTCCGACCCCTCCGGCGGGGCGGGCATCCAGGCGGATCTCAAAACCTTCACCGCCATCGGGGTCTATGGGGGAGCGGTGATCACCTGTCTGACCGCGCAAAACAGTGTCGGCGTTGCCGCCTGTCTGCCTATTGCCCCGGAGTTTGTCAAACAACAGATCCAATTGGTTCTAGCGGATCTGCCCGTCAGCCACATCAAGACCGGCATGCTTGGCACCGATGCAATCGCCGGGGCAATGGCCGAGGCCCTGCACAATTTTTCCGGTGAGATTATCTGCGACCCCGTGTTGCGGGCAAGCGACGGTCACGATCTCTTCCAAAAATCGGCAGACAATACCGGCCTGCTGGCCCTGCTCAACACCGCCACGGTTCTCACCCCCAACCTCCCCGAACTGGCGACTCTTACAGGCCGACACCTCGAAACGGTGCAGGAAGCGCTCGCTGCGGCAACCGGTTTGCTGAGCCAATACCCGAAATTACGAGCCATTGCGCTCACCGGAGGGCATATCCGGGAACAGGACGCTGAAGTGGAGGATTTTCTGATCCTCAGACAGGAAACAGGGCCCGAGATTTTCTCGGTCAATCATGCCCGGATCACCACGGTAAACACCCATGGCACCGGCTGCACCTTTGCCTCAGCCTTTGCCGCTTACCATCTGCTCCTCGGCAATGACCAGGAGGCATTCTGCAAAACGGTCTCTTTCCTGGATACCCTTTTGCGGCAGAGTGCGAACCTTACCCTCGGCCAAGGAAAAGGCCCATTGGCCCACCATCTCTTCCGAGGCAAGAGCTGACTCCATCCTGACATCAAAGGGACCTCTTCCCCCCATCACCCCAGACCGAGCCAACCCAAGAAAGACCCCCCCTAAAGCATAGCCCCCATTGACCTTTCCCTTGAGGCGTTATATCATTTAAAAAGTTGAAGGCTTCCGGGCAGCGAAGAGTACAATGACAGCGAAGAGTACAATGACAAGCGGCTCCGACGGGGTATCTTCCCTGCTGCGGCGCAAGATATGAACCAGAAGAAAAATCCCACAATATAAGGAGAACACCATGCAGAAAAAACAAGGGCTCCAGATGGCAACAGTGGCGGTTATTTTCATGCTGATCACCTCCGGCTGCGCCACCACCACCCCATCGAAAGGCACGAGCGGCGCGGCGATCGGTGCGGCAACCGGCGCCATCGCCGGCCAGGCCATCGGCCACGACACCAAGGGAACCTTGCTCGGTGCGGCAGTGGGCGGCCTGCTGGGTTATATCATCGGCAACGAGATGGACAAATACGACCAGGCGCAACTCAACCAGGTATACGAGACCTCCCCTTCCAATCAGCGCACCCAATGGGTGAACCCGGACACCAACCGGTCCTACTCCGTGACCCCTAAACCTGCTTACACGGCGCCCTCCGGCCAGGTCTGCCGTGAAGCGGAAATCCTCGCCACCGTTGACGGCCGCCCGGAAAAGGTGGTTTCCCTGGCCTGCCGAGACAATAACGGCAGATGGGTCATCCAGAAATAATCATAGTCGGAATATTACAGGCAGACGATATCCGGGGCGATATTCTCACCAGAGAGTATCGCCCCAAAATTTTTCAGGAATGAAGGAAAAGCTTAAGACCATGCGCATTTGGATTGACGCCGATGCCTGCCCCGGCCCAGTTAAGGAGATCCTGTTCCGGGCCGCGGAACGGATGCGGATAGAGAGCATCCTGGTGGCGAACCATTCCCTGAAGATCCCTCGCTCCCCTTTTATCAAGAGTGTGCAGGTCAAAGCAGGCTTCAATGTTGCAGACGCCCGGATCGTCGACAATCTTGAACCGGGCGATTTGGTGATCACCGCAGATATCCCCCTGGCGGCCGAGGTGGTCGCCGCCTTGGCAACTGCCCTGAATCCTCGGGGCACGCTCTATACCCCCGAGACCATTCAAGAACATCTGGCGCGTCGCGATTTCATGGACGAATTGCGCTCAACAGGCACCATCACCGGTGGGCCGTCACCCTTGAGCAAGGTGCATCTGCAAGCGTTTGCCAATCAGCTGGACAGATACCTGACCCGTCACGGAACTACTGCCTAGCATAACGAAAACCGGGGGAGCATATAACCCTGGGGTGTGGCTTGAGGAAAGTCGGTTTGCCCTTAACTGACAGCCTGGAGAGTGAGCAGGCCGACACAGAGATACCGAAGGAGCTTGCCGCTCAAGACCAGGGCGAAAAAAAATCCGAAGCGAACCTTGAGTATTCCGCTCACCAGGCACAGCGGGTCGCCGATGATCGGCAGCCAGGAAAAAAACAGGGACCAGGAGCCATACCGGGCAAAAATCCGTTCAGCCCTGAGTCTTGCCGACTCACTCACCCGCAGTACCCTGCCCAAGAGAAAAGAACCGCCATAGAGGCCGATCCCATGGGTGGCACAAGCCCCCAGAGTATTGCCCGCCGTGGCAACACCAACCGACAAGACGAGAGGGTGCCCGTTGAGCAGTAGGGCAACAAGAAGCCACTCCGAGCCGAGCGGCACAAGAGTGGAAGCGAGAAAACTCAAGAGAAACAGGGCCAGATAGCCCTGATGGTTGAAAAAAATATCCATAAAGAAAAAAGAGGCCGGCAAAAGTTATGGCGCTATTCGGCCCCGTCAGCCTATTTTTTTGCGGCCAAATTAACTTGGCGCACAACAGCTCCCCTATTGTTTCAGGGAAAACTCTTTTATAAAACGAGCCAGGGTAACAACCTGCTCCGGGACAAGCTCACCAAAGGCCATTCCCCGGCGCCTGACTTCACCCGCGCCTTCTCCTTCTTCTGCATCCATGACAATATCAGAGACATTGGTGAGGGGGAGATTTTCAAAAAAGAGCTTCTCCCCGCCAAAGATGATCCCGAACTCCGCAGGCTCCGTGGTCATGTCATCATACGCCGTGTAGCGGAACGACAACCCGCCGAAGCTCATTTCAATAATTTCGCCGTATACGGAATCAAGAGCAATCACCCCGCCCTTGACCGGAAACCTCCGGCACCGCCTGCTTTCCCGATTTTCAGCCATCCTCGTCCCCCCTATTTTTTTCAGGACACCCCCTGTCCTGTACAGCGCGCAGACAACAATCACATCATCCGGATCCTCCCGCAATCCGGGCAGACCCAGGTCGGACCATTGCTGATGGTCCACATATTTTCCTTGAAGCAATCATCACAGATCTGAAAGCCGCAGGGGCAGTTCCAGCAGAAGGGCAATTTCCGCCGACAGCAATGGCACTGAAACTCCTTTGGATTCCGGCGGCGACCCGCTTTTTTCGGTTTTGCCCCATCCATGTTCACGCGTGCTCCCGGACCTCGGCAGCCACCCAGGCCAAATAATCCTTGCTCCCGGCAATTATCGGCATGGCAATAATCTCCGGGATCTCGTAGGGATGGATCTCCTTGATCGCCGCTTCAATATCAGAATAAAGCGCGCCGCGGCTTTTGGCAAGGCAGAGATATTCAGCGGCCGTTTCGATCTTCCCCTGCCACCAATAATGACTGGTCATGGGACCCACCACCTGAACACAGGCGGCCAGCCGCTTCTCGAGCAGCAGCGTGGCAATGGCCCCGGCTTCCTCCGCGGAACCGACCGTGGTGGCGACCTGGATGTATTCGTTCATTGCACGCTCCTTACCATACAGACAGCCCGTTCTCTCTTCTTGTTCCCCGTCCGAAATCGGTCACCCATCGTAGCCAGACAAAGTTTTTTCTCGAGGCGACCAAGGGCATGGACAGTCAGCCCCGATCTCTGGTACATTCAGAACATTCGTTACTGCATTCCTTACCACAACCAGGGAGTCGTCCATGCTGCTGGCGGTTGATATTGGCAATACCCACATGGTGATCGGCGTTTTCTCCGGCCCGTCGCTTCGCTGCCACTGGCGGGTAAAAACCGACAAAGGCAGTACGGTGGATGAACTGGCCGCCATTTTCCATACCCTTTTTACCATGGAAGGGCTCCAATTCAACGATATTTCCGATACGATCATTTCCAGCGTGGTCCCTTCGATGCAGGCCGCCTGGGCGGCCTTTGCCACCCGATACCTGCACACTGCTCCGCTGGTGGTCGGCGGCGATACGGTGCTGACCACCATGCAGGTCCTCATCGACAACCCCGCGGAAATCGGAGCCGACCGACTGGTCAATGCCGTGGCGGCCTACGACCGGTTTAAGTGTCCCCTCATTGTCGTTGATTTTGGCACGGCCATCACCTGGGACTGCGTTTCCGGAGCAGGAGAATATCTGGGCGGCGCCATCGCCCCCGGCTTGTCCATTGCCATGGAGGCCTTGGGCAGCCGCACGGCCAAACTGCCCCAGGTTGACATCTCCACCGCGCCTGATGCCCCCATCGGCACCAATACCGTGGCGGCAATCAAGTCGGGCATCCTCTTCGGCTATGGCGGCATGGTGGACGGCCTGATCCGACGATTGCGGGAGCAAATGGCCCCGGAACTGCCCCAGACCGTGGCAACCGGCGGCATGGCCGCCCTCATCGCCCCGTACACCACCAGCCTCGATCATGTTGATCCCATGCTCACCCTCAACGGCCTGCGACTGCTCCATGAACGCAACACTTAAGCCCATCCTCGCCGCCCCCCTGAAAAAAGGGGATACCATCGGGATTATCGCCCCGGCCGGACCGGTGCGCAACGAAACCGATTTCAGCGGTGGCTTGAAGCTTCTCACCGATCTTGGCTTTAAAACCAGATACCGGAGCGACATCCTCCGGCACCACGATTACCTGGCCGGCACCGACCAGGAACGGTTGAGCGAGTTCCACGAACTCTGGCGCGACCCGGAGGTCCAGGCCATCCTGGCGGTGCGCGGCGGCTATGGCTGCCTGCGGCTCTTGCCGGACCTGGACTTCGACCTTATCCGTCAGCAGCCGAAAATGTTCATCGGTTTTTCCGACCTTACCGTCTTGCTCTCCGAAATCCAGCAGAAAACCGGACTCATCACCTTCCACGGCCCCATGCTCACCACCTTAGCCCGGAGCGACCGCGATTCGCAGGAGGGGTTTTTCGACCTGCTCACCGGCAGACCGAGGACGGAGATTAAAACAACGGGGCTGGAAATCCTTAAAGGGGGCCAGGCAACGGGGAGACTTTTAGCCGGCAACCTGACCAGTCTGGTCCACCTGCTGGGCACCCCCTTTGAGCCGGAGTGGCGGGATACTATTTTGGTCCTGGAGGACATCGGCGAAGCGCCCTACCGCATCGACCGGCTGCTCACCCATCTCTGGGCCGCCGGCAAACTGGAACAGATCGCCGGGCTTGTCCTGGGAGATTTTGACCAATGCGGCGACCGGGAAGCCATCTGGCAGCGGGCCCTTGACCTGCTGGCCCATCGAGCCATCCCGATCTGGGGCAATTTCCCCTGCGGCCACGGCAGCAGAAACCTGATCCTGCCCCTGGGCGCCCAGGCACAACTCGACTCTTCCAGCGGCCGGCTCACCATCCTCGATCAGCTGGTGCGCTAACCGATTACGCAGGGAACCCCTACTCGCCCTGGCACCCCGGTCCCCCGCCTTTCGCATCCGCAAAGGCAAGGATCGCCTCATATTCCGCGGCAACCAGCTCTCTGCCGCTGTCGGCAACCTTCTGCCAATATTCGGCAACCTCCCGATACTCTTGGGCTAACTCCGCGATCTTGGCCTGCTCGCTGGCGTCAATCGCCTTATACTCCTTCAGTTTTTCCATGTAATAGACAAAGGCAAACCCGGCGGCAACAAAAAGGACAAAGGCCGTCTCCGTAAAAATGGGCGCCTGCGCCCAATCGCAGATGACACCAAGCCCCCCCAGGATCCCGGCAAAGAGCAGGATCCCGACCAACACCTTTATCTTCCCGTGGTATTCCCGGCGACTTTTGCCAACATCATCCAACACCACGGCAGGCCTGATCTTCAACTGCCTCGCTTCTTTTCTTGGCGCAGCGTGCGCTCCCGCCTCAGCCTCCAGCAATTCCGCGACTTTGCCCTGCAACCGTTCCGCCAGCTCCTGCTTCTGCTTGACCGTATATTCACTGGTGGCAATGGGTGCGCCTACCCGGATCTCCACCCTGCCTGGCCTGGCCAGCAACCGCCCCTTGGGCAGAACCTGATGGGTGCCGAGAATGGCCACCGGCACCAACGGCACCCCAGACTTGATGGCCAGGACCATGGCCCCGGGCTTAAACTCCCCCAGCCTGCCATCGGGACTTCTCGTCCCCTCGGGGAAGATAATGACCGAAGTCCCGTCGGCAATGCGGCGGGCCGCCTCGTCCAGACTCTTGAGCGCCTTGCGGCCATGGGCCCGGTCCACCGGAATATAGCCGGCCAGCTGCATGGCCTTGCCGAAGATGGGTATCTGGAAAAGCTCCAGCTTGGCCAGCCAACGGAAATCGCAGCCCAGATAGCCCTGAAGCGCCAAGATGTCGAACTGACTCTGGTGATTGGCGGCAAAGATATACGGTCTTCCCTGTTCAAGGAGAGCCGCGCCGTGCATGCTGACGGAAACGCCGCCAAGCCGGGCGACAATCCTCCCCAAAGCCCGGGGGAGAAACTGCACATCGGCCGCCGACCGCCGGAAGATGAGAATCATGACAATGGCCACGATGCTGACCATCCCGGTGAGTATGGGGGCGAACACCAGAACCAGAACCCCTCGTAAAAAAGTAAGCACGTTGAACTCTCCGTTGTCTTTATGGTATCGTGTCGAGAAAATTGCCTGCCGTTTTTGCTTTAGTTTTCCCCCAGGCTTGGTATCTTATCATTCCCTTGTGCTTCTGCCAAGCACTGACCATGGACCCTGGACATCTGCCCGTCGAGTTAACGATGATACGTGTTACCACTACCCCAAAGCCTCGAGACAGATTCGGCTCCATCCCCATTCGCGGCGGCAAGCCGGAAAACAGCTTTTCTTCGCACCCGCATCTGCCCCGCCGCCGAAAGAATTTTTTTCTCTGGACCTGGCTGAAACGACTCGTAACCCTGCTTTTGATCTTGACGCTCCTCCTTGGGTTTGGCAGCCCGCTGTTGGTTCCCTACCTGGCCTCCACCCTTCTGGCCGAAGCGCTCTCCTCCTCCCTCAATCGTTCGGTGACCATTCCCAGAGGGGAATTCAACCCAATTTCCTGCACCCTGACCCTGCACCATCTCATTGTCGGACCAAACCGTTCCCGAGCCAATGACCCGGTGGATCCACTGCTCTCAGCGGAAAAAACGACCATCGCTTTTGCGCCCAAACGAGTACTGGAGGGAGAACTCGCATTCACTCTGAGCGCCGAACACTGCTTTCTGCACCTGGTACGCCAACAGGACGGCAACTACAACACAGGCCAGGCAATGGCGGATCTCCTGACCTCCGCGGCGGTAATTCCTCTGCGTTTTTCCTGTAAAACCGTTGCCATCAGCGACAGCCGTCTCGTTTTTGACGATGCGCAGTCCGGCAAAACCCATCGGGGTGAGGATATCTCCCTGCTTATCTCCTCCGGCGCCACTGGGTCCGCCCCGGCCAGCCCCTTCCGCCTCCAGGCGACACTCAACGGGATCCCGATCAGCCAGGATGACACCACGGGCCTGACCGCCAATCCCGGTCAAGCACCTGCCCCTGCTGAAGCCGAAAGCGAAGAAGGCCAGCCAGCCACGCCTGATGACCCGGCAGCGAAAGCAACAGAGGCCATCGCCCTGGTCCGGGATCTCAGCCAAGCAGGCAGACAATACCTGCAAAACCCCATTAAGCCGCCGGTCGTGCCCCGACCGGCAATACCCATTGCCCACTGACCTGGATACCGCCATGCTCCGCCCGCCCTATACCCATTACAACCGCCTCTACACCTACCATCTCGACCTCAAGGATATTCCGGCCATCGATGATCCGGATCTCATCGGCACCTGGATCGAGGACGACACCGCCATCCTCTTTTTCCACCGGCCCAAGGAACGGCTGGTGCAAAAACTCTGCGAGGCCTCTGGGGCCACAATTATTTATGAGGCGGATTTGGATTATACGGATTGGGAGGCGGGGCGGGAAATTTCCACCTTCACGCTGGACGGCTTCACCGTGGCCCCGGTCTGGGAAAAAGGGGCGGCGGATATCTCGCTGGACCCAAGCGTTATCTTCGGAAGCGGCTTCCACCCCTCCACCCGCCTCTGCCTGGAAGGGCTGCTCAAATATGCGCGCAGCCCGGAAATCTCCATCAATACCGCCCTGGACTTGGGGTGCGGCACCGGATTGCTGGCCATTTCTGCGGCAAAACAAGGGGTGGGCCGAATTATCGCCTGCGACAACAACCGACTGGCCTGCCAGGTGGCCCGCGCCAACTGTGAGACCAACGGGGTGGCGGGCCAGGTTACCGTGCGGGAGACGGATCTGCGTCGGCAATGCCCGGACACCCGGGTGGATCTGGTGATGGCCAATCTCTATAAGGGATTGATGCTTGAGCTGTTTGGAAATCCAGATTTCTGGCAGGCAAAACTCTACCTGCTCTCCGGCTTCATCTCCGGGATGGAAGAGGAACTGCTGGCAGCCCTGCCGCAAGAAGGGATTACCTTTCTGGAAAGAAGGCGCAACGACCGCTGGTGCTCCTGGGCCCTGTTGCGCCAATAAACCCTGGGGGCTATGCCCCTTTTCAGCGAGACTCTCTGCTGCGCCGCTGATAAACCGGACATTGGTTGCGCTTTTCCCCGTCGCATTCACCCACCTCCCAACATGGGGCATAATGCAGGAGCTTGCCGATGGAGGCAATGGTGATGCCGCCGTGGATCATTTTGAAAAGGCACCTGATCCAGGCGATATCATCGAGGCTGTAATACCGCCATTTCCCCTTGCGGCTCGGGGTGACAAGCCCTGCTTTTTCGTAATTGCGCAAGGTGCGCGGGTGCAGGGCCAGTATCTCGGCCGCCGCGGAAATCCGGTACACTGAAGGGTTGGTTTGGCATCGCATGGGCAATCCTTCTCGTTCTCTTAAAGGTGTACAAAAACCGCGCTCAATCCCCCTTTAACGGGAAACTGAAGCGTATCCTGACATATTCCTCTTCCTCACCGCCGATCACCAAGCGGCCTCCGTGCTCTTCCACAATTCGGCGGCAGACACCAAGCCTGCGCCCCCACCTGCCGGACCGTGGTTCTTGGTTGTGTCCGGACTCAAGCGGAATCACGGCCCCATGATCCATGATGGAGATCTCAAACATTCTTCCCTGGCCATTCTCCACCCTGGTGTGCGTGGTGATGCTGAGTTTTTTTCGCGGATCCCTTGCGGCAAACCTCTCGACCAGGCCAGTCCGTATTGTGCTGAGAATACTCAAAAAAACCTGCTGCATGTGCTGGGCATGCACGGGAAACGCGGGCGGCACCGCCTCAAGATCGGTCTCCAACTGGATGCCCTCGCTTTTCAGATGATAGCCGATGAGCAGCAGCGCATCCTCCAGCACCGTTGCCACCGGCAAAAACTCTCCCGCTGCTGTGACCTCGTCCTGTCCATAGAGGATGAACTTTCGGACTATTTCGGCAATCCGTTCCCCAGCCTCAATGACCTTGGCGAGCACCTCGTTCTCCGGCTGCCCAGGTCTTCTGAGCTGCTCCTCATCGGCCAACACCTGCGCATAGTTGATCAGGCCATTGCTGAGATCGCTCACCTCGTGCGAGACTCCGCCGGCCAGGTCCGCGATCATTTCCAGCCCCAAGTTCGCTTCGCAGCCGCCGACCCCTTCAACGCGGACGAGGGGATAGCCTACCAGAATCAACCGTTCAGGCTCACCGGACCCCTCTTGCTCCGGCACAATCCGACACAAGAACCGCCTGGAGCCAGTCAGGCGAGAAACCATCAGTTCAGCCCCCGCATCCGAGCGCAGTTTTTCCAAGAGATCCGATGTGTCGCCTGGTGGCGCCGCCTGAACCGGGCTAAAAAAATCGCGCCAGTCGCGGCCAACAATCTGCTCGGCACCAACCCCAGCCATGCCGGCAAAGACAGGGTTCACGCCAAGAATAGCCCCGGCCGGCGAAAGGGAGAGCTGAATCACCCGCAGGGCTTCAAAAAGCTGAGCATGCAGGTTTTCTCTGCTCAGCAGATGCTGCTGTCCCTCGATGGTGTGCAGGGCCAGGCCAAGATCCCCTGCCAGCCCTTCAAGCAGCTCCATCTCCTTGGTGTCAAAATCCGAGGGAGAGAGGGCATAGATGGAAAGCACGCCGTAAACGGTATTCTGCCAAATGACCGGCAAGGCCGCACAGGCCGCATGCCCGTCGGCCAGAGGAGTTCCCTTGAGCAATCCCTTGGGAATACCGGCCAGGATATCCACCCGCACCACCGGAGCCTTTGAACGCAGAGCCAGGGCGGCAGGATTCCGCTCGCCCCCCTTGTCCTCGGCCTCGGTGAGCAATACCGCCATGCAGGTTTCGCATTCCTTATTGCTCATGGAGGTCGCGCCGTCCGCGGTCACCGGCATGATATCCCCGGTCTCGTCGGGTTGTCCGATCCAAACCAGGCAATACTCATGGTTTGCCAGCAGGGCCCGGCATACCTCGCGAAAAAGCGAAGCCCTGCTTTTACTCCGAGCGATTGCCAGCTGCGCTCCGGTGACCGCCGAAGCCACCCGCTGGAACTTTGCCAGCCCCTGGGCGGTGATGTCGCGGGCCGTTAACAGATCATGAAACGAATAGGCCAGCTCGGAGATCTCCCCGCTCCTCCCTCCAATGGCAAGCCCACCCCTGGTTCCGGTGGCCACCTCTTTCACCTGCTGGACAAGCGCCAACAGTGGCGCAATCAAGCGCCGTTGAAAAAAAAGCAGCAGCACGATGATCAGGCTGACCACCATGGCCAGAGCCCCGATCACCACATTCTGAAAGCTGATCAGTTCGCGTTTGCCATGCTCGACCAGCACCCGATCGAAGAGCATGAGCCGCTCTCCCAGGGTGCGGATTTCCGTATTGAGTTGCCGCAGGTATTCCGGCTTGGCTGGGCCGCCGCTGATCTTGCGCACCAGCAGGACTAGGCCGGGCAGGTCAATGGCATTGGCCAAAGTGAGTTTGTAATGATCGTCTATGAACCGGTTCCCGATAACGGTTGCCAGATTGAGATTGAGTTCCTCCAGTTCCGCACCCACCGAGGCCAAGCCACCATACTGCCCTTCCAGCAGGTTTTCGGTCACATGTTCCCGGATGACGGCGAACTGAAAGACGAGTTTTTCGGTTTGTCGGCTGACCTCGGCATAATTGCGGTACAGTTGATACTGCCTGATCCCCAGGCAGAGCAGGGCCACAAGAATCACCGCGACCGAGACTGCGGTGGCAGGAATCGTTTTCTTCAGCGGAAATGCCATTTCAGTCAGCCATGAAGTTGCAGCAGGGCCGGAAATCCGGCCCTGCCATTTGCCATCAATGCTACCGCAGCGTTACTTCTTTTCCTTCCAGGTATAGAGGATCGGCATCCTGGCCAGAACCGCCCGATAGACCACGATATAGGTGGCATACACGGTGACCACGATTACCACTTCCCGCCAATGGGGAAGCTCCTGATACAATTGCCAGTTGAAGGAGATAAGCGCCGTATTCAAACGGTTCAGGGCCAGGCCGAAAACCGCCATAAAAGCGGCGAAACGGGCCAAGGAGGCGTTGCTGTTGCGCACGGCCATGGTGTAGAAAATCAACGGCAGAATGACCCCCACCACCATCTCGAACATGAACCAGGCACCCCAACCGGTGAGCAGATACGCCCAGTTATTGTCATGGGCAATACCGATGATCTTGATAACCAGATAGGTGATCAAGGCAAGGGAAGCGCCCTTGGCAAGACCCAGGGTCAATTTGCTCAGGTTGTTCAGGTAATTTTCATCACACCGCCAGCGCATGAACCATTTGGTCAGGGTGCTGACCACAATGAGCATGGACAATCCGGCAAAGACCGCTGACACAAAGAAATGGAGCCATTGAAAGGGTGAAGAATACCAGAGCGGATGCACCTTGCCCGGGGCATAGGTAAACAACGCCCCTAGCGCCCCCTGATGCAGGGTGGAAAGGATAATCCCGGCTACAGTCAAACCGAGGACGATGCTTTTGATAAACTTCTTGGCTTTGGGGAAACCCATCCACTCGGAAAAGGCGGGAACGAGCTCCGCCACCTGACAGGAAAGATAGGTGGCCACATGCCAGGCCACGAGAAACAGCACTGCCGCAGGTCCCAAGGAGACGAACATGGGGTAGATCAGACGCCAGGGCTGGCCAAGATCCACCTGGAGAAACATGACCGCAAACGTATAGCCCAGAAGGCCGTTCAACAGGCCGAGCCGCTCGATGGGCTTGAAATCCTTGCGCCCGAAAAGCTCCACCGTGGTTCCCATCATGAAGCCGGAAGCGGAGAGCGGCACCATGACGAACAAGCCCCAGCCGAGAAACAGCCCCCAGGGATAGTCATAGGAGGAATGGGTGACCCAGCCCAGGCCAAAGATAAACCGACCCACGAGGATCGGCAGCCCGATGGCATAAATGGCCCAGAGCAGCCAATTAAACGGGTTGCGGAGCTGCACAGCCCAGTACTCTTTGGGGCTGAGCCCCAGCATAATCTTCTCTTTTACGGTCCATGTACTCCCATCTTTCTTGAGATCGGAGACAACAGGGGCGAACCCTTGTGATTTTAAGCTATTCATCGTCTTCCACCTCTCCTCAGCTTTTATTATCGTCGTTTTTCAGGGCGTCTTTCCGGTTGCTCAGCAAATGAAAGCCGGTGAAGAGCGCGGGCCAGATGGTCAGCACCATCGGCACCATCGCCAGGAACTCCTTGACGTAACTGATGATCGGCTGGGTCCCGAGATGGTTGTCATAGCCGATCTTGTCGAAGGGTACATCGGACATATACAGCCAGGCCGTGCCGCCGACCTCGTTTTCGCCATAGACCTGATCCACGTATTTGTCCGGCTTCTCACTGATCCGCTGATGGGCCAGCTTGAGGAGATCCTTGCGCTTGCCGAAGGTCATTACTTCCTGGGGACACGCTTCGACACAGGCCGGAGGTCGGCCGAATTTCAGGCGGGTGTCGTAGCACATGATGCATTTTTTCACCACCGGATTGATGGCACTGGAATAGCTGTAGGCCGGGATATAGAAAGGACAGGCGATCATGCAGGTCCGGCAGCCAACGCAGACGGTTTTATCATAAATAACCGCGCCTTCCGGCGTCTTTTTGTAAGCATTCACAAAACAGGAGGTCAGGCAGGCGGGTTCATTGCAGTGGTTGCATTGCACCTTACGAAACAGCGGGTGTTCCCGACCCGGAACATCATACTTCTGCACTACGGTATAGGCCTTTTCCGTTGTCCTTCTCGGCAACCCACCCTCGCGCCTCTCTTCAAATACGGAAGGATCGTCAAAGGGTTTGTCCGGCGTCGGCAACGCCTGCTCTTTGTTGCAGGCGGCCTCACAGGTCCGGCAGCCGACACATTTGGTAAGATCAACAAGCACCCCCATGCTGTCCGGGTAGCCGCCAAAATTATGCGTCCCGGCCACGGCCTGTTTGCTTGTTCCGACGGCGGCGATGGCAGCGCCACCGGCCAGTCCGCCTTTCAAGAAACTTCTGCGGTTTAACTTTTTCATAGTGTATTCCTCTGATATCGTTTCAGCCCAAGCTCCAAGCCTCTGTGACTTTCAATCAATGCCCGCCGCCATGTCCGCCACCAGCGGTTGGGGCCGGGGCATATTTGCCCGAATTGAAAAAGGCGTCTCCCTTATCGTTTCTGGTGTGGCAATCCTGGCAACCGGTCGGTCCGCCCATGCTGGTGTGACAGCCAAGGCATTTCTGATGATAAGCCCCTTTGAGACCGGGCTTGCCCTTATGATAGCGCTGCGGATTTCCCTCGATCTTCGCCAGGTCTTCCGCGGAGAACCGCGAGTCGGAATGGCAGTCTTTGCAGGCTACGCTTTTCGCTTTTGCCCCGGCTTCATGACAGCGAGCACAGCTTGGATCGGTGGGGGCAGCCCCGGTTGTGTGGTGATGGCACTCTGCGCAGCTGGCTGCCACCGTGGTATGCATGGCATGGTCAAAGGTCACTGGGGAATAATGGTGTGCCAGAGTGCCAAGTTCCACCGTGCCCGGGCCATCTGCGGCCCAGCTCTGCGCGGCAAGCGGCGCGGTCAGGAGCATTAGCGCGGCCATGCCCAAGAGTGTCTTCTTTCTTCCTCCCATGTTGGTCTCCTTCTGAAAAAGTAATCTCGTAAAGAACAAACTTCGTTTGCATTATCTGTTCGACAGGAGGAATCCCTTTGCCAAGGCCGAGTTGACAAACCTTTCCCAGGCAGACTTCCGGGTATTCCAGCTTCTGCTTAAGCACATCCTGTGCCATGGGTTTCCTCAACCTGCATGAACGGAGGCCGCCACCTTGTAAAAGCGAAAACCAGGCTTCATTTCCCGCGGCAAAAACAGGGTACTGTTCACGATTAAAACGGGCGAAGCGGATGAAACAGGATTATTGGCTGATTGTGGAAGAGGAAAGCTTCTTCCTTGGATGAGAAAAAAATAGACCGCCCTGCTTTTTATTGTGTGGCTGGGGGTGTGTGATGCGGCGTAAAAAGTGTCGCATGCAACAGATGTGTAGCATCACATGTGTTGCATGCGACAGTGACCAAGAAATGGCGGACAAGGTCAACCGGATAGCCCGGTCTTCACTTTATTTTCTTCGGTCAACTTCGGACAGGTCACGATGATATCAACCTCTTCCGCATCAATGGTCTCATTGAGGAGAAGGACCTCGGCCAGCTTATGCAAAAAGGTGATTCGCCCTTCGAGGACGATAATCGCTTCCTGGTAGCACTCGGCGATGATCCGGTTGACCTCCTCGTCAATCGTTCGGGCAATCTCTTCGCTGTATGGACGCTGCCGCGAACCGTTGCCGAGAAACCCTTGATCCGGAGTAACAAAGGCCCGCGGCCCAAGCCGTTCGCTCATGCCAAACTCACAGACCATGCGGGTGGCGATATCCGTGGCCGCCTGCAAATCGTTGCTGGCCCCGGTGGAGAATTCGTTGAAAATGATTTCCTCAGCCGTTCTGCCGCCGAGCAGGATGGTGATCCGGTTGGTCAGATATTCCTTGGAATAGGCGTGGCGGTCATCGATGGGCACCTGTTGCATCACGCCCATGGCCTGCCCCCTGGGGATGATGGTAATCTTATGCACCGGATCGGTGTTGGGCAACACCTTGGCGATGATCGCATGCCCGGCTTCGTGGTAGGCTGTAACCTTACGCTGCTGCTCGCTGATCACCAGCCCGGTTCGTTCGGCGCCCATGAGGATCTTATCCTTGGCATCCTCGATATCGCTGAGCTGGATGCCCGCCTTGCCCTTGCGCGCCGCCATCAGGGCGGATTCATTGATGAGATTGGCAAGCTCTGCCCCGGTAAAGCCCGGGGTGGACTGGGCCACAACCTGCAGGTCAACGTCCGGGTCCATGAGGACGTGGCGGGAATGGACTTCTAAAATCTTACGCCGCCCTTTGACATCGGGAGGCATGATGGTGACCTGGCGATCGAACCTGCCCGGCCGCATCAAGGCCGGGTCGAGAACATCGGGTCTGTTGGTGGCGGCAACAATGATGACGGTTTGATCGCTCTCGAACCCATCCATCTCCACGAGCAGGGCATTGAGGGTTTGTTCCCGCTCATCCTGACCGCCCATGGCCCCGGCTGCCCCACGGCTGCGCCCCACCGCATCGATTTCATCGATAAAGATGATACAGGGCGCACTTTTTTTGGCCTGGGCAAAAAGATCCCGCACCCGTGAGGCGCCGACCCCGACAAACATCTCGACAAAATCCGAACCGCTGATGCTGAAAAAGGGCACCCCGGCTTCCCCGGCAATGGCCTTGGCCAGCAAGGTTTTTCCGGTCCCCGGAGGTCCTTGCAACAGGACGCCCTTGGGGATCTTGCCGCCGAGACGGGTGATCTTCTCGGAGTCCTTCAAGAATTCCACGATCTCAACCAGTTCCTCCTTGGCCTCCGGAATGCCCGCCACATCGGCAAAGGATACCCCTTTGGCCTTTTCCGGGGCCATGGCGACCTTTTTTTTGCCAAAACCGCTGCTGCCGCCTTTCTGGCTGCGAAGCATGAAAAACATCCAGCCGCCCATGAGCAGGAGAACCGGAAAGGTTGAAGACCAGAACGGCGACGCTGACTGGGGCTTCGCGGCGGAGATCCGGACCTTCTTGGCCTCAAGCCTGGGGAGCAGCTGCGCCACATCCGGGGCATAGGTCGAGAAAGACTGGCCGTAGCTGTCCGTCGCGATAATCTCCTGCCCCAGGAGCCGCACCCCTTGGAGCTCGTTGTTGTCCAACCTGAGCAGAAAAGCGGAGTACTCCAGCATGGACGGTCGGTTTTCCACGAGCCAGATGTTGTACCCGACCACCGCCAGGACTGCCGTCAGCATGAGCAACAGATAATTTCGCACGTATTTGGCCACGGTCTCCCTCCTTACACGATGACTGCTTTGTGTAACTGAAACATATTGCAACATCCGGACCATACCTATTGACCAGACTGCCTTTCTCCCTCAGATAAAGAGCAAAAAAAAGCCCGGGCGAACCCGGGCTCAGAGGGAGGTACTACAAGGTTAGCCGTTTATGCGGCATCAGGGGCCGTAACGGATGCTTCAGAGGACAAAGCATCCGCAATCGGCTCCTAATCAGCGTTGGCCGGGAACCGTAACCTTCGGGGTGTTGACATATTTGAAGAACACCGGGAATGCTGCAAAGAAGGCAACACAAACCAGGTACTCAACGCCCTTGATATGGGTGTAGAAATCCACCAGGGTTGCCTGCTCGCCGATCAGGCCAATGGCCACCATGTACTGGCGAACCACTTCACCCAAACCTGCCTTGGAGATGCTGAAACTCAAGGCGGCAAGTGCCCACAACCCGATCACCGCGCCAATGCCGCCCATTACTGCCATGAAAATCCCTGCGCCTTTCTTTTCTGCTGTTGCCTGTGTCATGATCCTTCTCCTTGTTGAATTCTGTTTTTCTATGATCTACAGTTGATCGCTGGTGTATTTTCCGTTTATTTACATTCCGGTTACAGCGGTAAGCCAGCCGCGGCCCAGTTCCATGATGCCGCCCATGCTGCTCATCCCGCCGATCAAACAGGCAATACCCCATAAACCGATCAAAGTTGCCAGGGCAAGAATGACACCCACACCTGCCTGGGATACTCCCTCACCGATTGCTGCCTGATCAAGTTCGCCAAGACCGAGTCCCTGTTTTTGCAATGTGTTCTTCATGGTGAGCCTCCTATGATTTTGTTTTTTCGTTCTTATCACGATGTTGATCTCATTTGATTAGGAGACATTGCACAGGGTGTGCCAACACCTCCCCGGATCGAGGAGGCAATTTTCCAATGCGTAGGCGTAACTCGCTGATTACACAGGGAATAAAAATAAATGGGATTACTGCAGGAAAGGAGGGTGGCGAGTAGCAAATATTCAAATAAAACCGTTTAATATCAATATGCTAGGAGAGCAATGCTCCGATATTCGGCACAGATCAAAAACCGGTGGTTGGCAGGAGGCATGGCAGGAAGGGGAAAATCAAAAAGTGTGGCGCCAACGATTGTGGCGCCACACTTTTGCTGTTGCATGTGTGGCAGAGTGTTGCAGATGCAACACTCTGTTATTCCAAGCCGTAGGCCTTCATCTTCCGATAGAGGGTGCTGCGGTCAATGCCCAGCAACCGGGCGGCCTTGGCCTTGTTGCCATCGGTTTGGGCGATGATGCTGAGGAGATGCGCCTTCTCGTTTTCCGGTGAGAGGGAAGATACCCCCTTGCTCTCAACAGTGGTTGGGGCTTCGACTCCCGCGCCCATAAATGTTGCACCGCCCTCACGGCCACCGCTGCGCACCTCTTCCGGAAGATTGCCCGTGGTGATGGTATCGTCTGGACACAACACACAGGCGCGCTCCACCACATGCTCAAGCTCCCGGACATTCCCCGGCCAGCGGTAAGCGGCAAGCAGCTGCAGTGCCTGATCGGAGATGCCGGTGATATTCTTGTTCAGCCGTTTGCTGAAACGGGCCAGGAACAACTCCACCAGGATGGGCAGATCCCCCTGTCTCTCCCGCAACGGCGGCAGGGTGATGTCAATCACCCGCAACCGGTAGTAGAGATCCTCCCGGAATTCTCCGCGCTGGACCTTCTGTTTCAAGTCGGCGTTGGTGGCGGCCACCACCCGCACATCAACCGTTACTGGCCTGTCCTCGCCAACCGGATAGAAGGTGCGCTCCTGGAGAAAACGAAGCAACCGCAGCTGCATGAGCGGGGAGATATCGCCGATCTCATCGAGAAAGAGGGTGCCGCCGTCCGCCTGGAGAATCCGCCCCTCGCGGTTGCGATCCGCTCCGGTGAAGGCGCCCTTCTTATGGCCGAACAGCTCGCTCTCCATGAGATTTTCCGGGATGGAAGTACAATCGAACTTCACCAGGGGCATGTCCCGGCGCGGGCTTTCCGCGTGCAGGGCCTCGGCCACCAGCTCCTTGCCGGTCCCGGATTCCCCGGTGATCAGAACCGAGGTGTCCACCTGCCCGACATTCTCGATGAGGGTGTACACGGTCTGCATGGCCCGGCTTACCCCGGCCAACCGGTGAAAATAGGTGCGCTTGCCCCGTTTTTCCAGATCTTCCAGCCGACTCACATCGCGAAACACCAGCACCGCCCCAAGAAAATCCTTGCCCTGCTGGCTTTCCAAGGGCGCCGCACAGAGCCGGAAAACAACATGCCCGCCACCATCCGGATTCACCTCAATCCGATGTTCGCTCACCGCTTCCCGACACTCCAGAACCTTCTGCGCGTCAGCGGCAAAACCGGAGAAGCACTCGGCCACCTCCGCCAAACTGGCACCGATGGCAAGACCGGGCATGTGCATGGCCGCCCAACTCTTGGCCTGATCATTCATCTGCACCACCCGCATATCATGATCGACGGTGATGATCATGTCCCGAACGCTGCGGAAGATCGTTTCAAGATATTGCTGGTAGCGCTCCTTCTCCTCGGTGAGCCGCTCCTTCTCCTTCCAGAGCCCATACTGCTGTAAGGCCATCCGCGCGGTGCGGAGCAAATCGGCCTTCTTCACCGGCTTGGCCAGATAATCAAAGGCGCCAAGACGCACCGCCTCGGAGGCGGTGTTGATATTGGGATACCCGGTGACCATGACCACCGGGCACTCCAAGCCCAGATCACGGACCCGCCGCAGCAAATCGATGCCGGAGGCCCCCTCCATGACGATGTCGCTGATGATCAGATCAAAGGTCTGCTGTTCGATGAGCTCCATGGCTTCTTCAAAGGTCGAGGCGGTCAATACCGGCCCGTACCCTTCGCGGCCGAGAAACATCTGAAAGGTCAGCCGCAGGCTTTCTTCGTCATCCACCACCAGTATTCTGGTCTCTGATTTGTCCAGATCAATCATTATTGCTGCTCCCCTGGCAATTCAATGCCAAACACGTTATCCGGTTCACTCTGCATATGCCGGCAGATCAACGGTCATGGTGGTATGCGAGCCCGGCTCGCTCTCCACCCTGAGCTGCCCTTGAAAATCCCTGACCAGCCCGGCGCTGATGGACAACCCCAGGCCTGTTCCCTCCCCCGGTTTCTTGGAGGAGAAAAACGGCTCAAAGATCCTGGTAAGCAGCTCCGGCGAGATTCCCGGGCCATAATCGGTGATTTGCGTACGCACCAGGTGCCGGCCCTGATTTTCCACGGCCTGGCAGCGGATTTCCACCTTCTTGCCGGGATCTCTGCCAGGATATCGCTGATTGAGGGCGTAACGGGCGTTGCTGAGCAGATTGAGAAAAACCTGCTGCAGCTGCTGGGGATGCACCCGGATGGATGGCAGGTCAGGGGAGATATCGGTCTTGATAGTCACCCCGTCTTTCTGGAGCTGGTGTTTGATCAGGGACAAGGAATCGTGGATGATCGCCTCGATTGCGACCACCTCCGCCTCCTCCTCACGCTGGCGGGCGAAAAACAACAAATTTCTCACGATATAGGCAATTCGCTCCCCTTCCTTAATAATCCGGCCGAGCATCTCCCGCTGCATCGGACTGCTTGCCTCGTCCTCCATGGACACCTGGCTGGAGTCGTCGAGCAATACCTGGGCGTAGTTGATGATGCCGTTGATGGGGTTGTTTATTTCGTGGGCCACTCCGGCGGCCAGCTCACCGATGGAGGCAAGCTGACCGGCCCGCATGGTTTCGGCCCGGTACATCTTTTCTTCGGTGACATCCCGCAGGAGAATCAGAGCCTTGGTCTGGCCGTCGACATCGGCAAAGGGCACATAACTCTGTTCATAGTGGCGACGGTCGGACATGATCTCCTCGGTGCGCTGGATCTCGTTGCGCTCGATGGCGGCATGCATGCGGCACACCTCGCAGGGCTTGTCGCGCTGTTTGTAGACCTCGTAGCATTTCTCGCCGATCTTGTCGCCAAAGGTCCGGCGCAGGATCTCGTTTTGATATTCGATGACATAATCACGATTGAGAATGTGCATGCCCTGGTCGAGGGCGGAGAGAATCCCGCGGAACTTATCCCGCTCGGTGCGCAGCTGCAATTCGACTTCCAACTGCTCGGTGATATCCGTAAAGGTCACCACCGCCCCGGTCACCGTGCCATCCGGATCCTTCAACAGGTCGGTATTTTTGGAAACGCTCCGCACCTTACCGTCCCGGGTTTTGATCTGGCAGACCTTGCCGATCAGGGCATTGCCCTGATCATCGATAAAAGTCTCACATTCCTGCGCGCAGGGACCCAGGGCAAATATTTCGCAGGAATGGCCCAGCACCTCTTCCCGGCTGTAACCGGTAACCCGCTCGGCTTTGTTGTTCCAGCTGGTGATCCTGCCATGGAGATCCAGGCTTAAGGCCGCGCTGGGAATAACCCGCAGGGCAAGCTCGGCCTGGACAAGCTCCCGGGCGAGCTGCGCTTCGCTCAGCCGATGCGCCTCCAGTTCTTGCTGCAAATCCCGATTGGCCTGGAGCAACCCCTTTATTTCTTGCTCCCTGGCGTCTCCGCACCCTTGCTCAAAGTTTCCCATCGTCCACCTGTTGTATTTTTCAAGGATGCGCGTCGGCCCAGAGCCTTACAACACCTTGTCCAGCGCCTCGGCCAGATAGGCAAGATGCGCTTTTTCCTCATCGGCCATTTGCAGGAAAAACGTGCGAACCTCCTGCCGACCGCTCTTTTGTGCCATGCGGTTGTATAAATCCAGCGCCTGAGTCTCAAGGCCCATGGCCAGCTGAAAAATATCCTGTGTGGTGTGCAGATGCCCCTCGACCCGGGCGAGGAACTCCTCCACCCTGGCACCGCCCTCCATGACCCCACGCTCCCCTGTGCCCGGCATGGCTTCCGGCCCATGCACCTGCCGGTACTCGGCAAGCAGCCGTGCCTTGTGCTTGTCCTCGAAGCCCATCAAGCGGATATAGAGCTGCCGTTCCTCCTCAGCCTGCGCCCGTTCACCCATGAGCCGGTAGAACTCCTGCAGACCATCCTCCATGGCATAGGCAAGAGAGACCCCGTCCGGATACTCTTCCTGACCGGTAAAAAATTCCAACCCAGCTGCTTCCGGTCCGGTGGCCTGCTGTCCCTGCCAAGCCTTAATACCGCCGGCCATATTATAAACGCTTGCAAAATCCTTGCCAGCCAGCAGCTGAGAGGCAGCTTTACTCCTGCCGCCAATAGCGCAATAGACGATAACCGGCTTTTCCTTTTCAAGCTCAGTGAGCCGAGTCGGCAATTCCTTGAGCGGGATAAGGATAGCCCCGGCCAGATGCCCCGCTTCGTATTCCTTGGGCTGCCGCACGTCCAGCAGCTGATATGCCTCCGCTCCCCGGGCGTCCATGTACTCCTTTGCCTGGGCCACGCTAAAATCCTCACCCGGCATAAACAGATTTTTCCAGTTCATTGCTCTCTCCAAGGTTTGATGTTTTCCGCCAAGCGCATCCCGGGTTCAGGGAGTATTCCGCGTGAAGGGCAGGGCCAACAACTGCCAGAACCCCAGTTTTTCGATATCCCGGTGCGAACCGATGCCGATGACGATTTTTTCCTGTTCCACCGCGGTGGTCAGGGTGCCCAGCAACCGGTCCCAGAGGGAAAAGATCACTCCGTAATTGGAATCCCGCTCCTTGATCCGCACGGAATGGTGAATCCGATGCAAAAAAGGCGGGACCAAAAGAAGCACCCAAACCCGCTCAAACCATGGTGGAACCCTGATGCTGCTGTGATGAAACTGCACGGACAGGTTCACTATAATTTCAAACAGAATGTAGGCGGTAAGCGAAATACCGAAGGTATAGATCACCGCCAGCCGGATCAAGCCGGTAAAAAGAAACTCGCCCAGGTGAAACCGATTGGCCGTGGTTACATCCATATTCATATCGCTGTGATGCACACGGTGAAAGCGCCAAAGAAAGGGGAGCACATGGGTTTGCAGATGCCAAAGATAGATAAAAAAATCCAGGATCAGGATGCCCGCGACAATCTTGAACCATTCCGGCAAGCCCCAGGCATTGAGCAGCCCGATATTTTTTCCCTGCCCGGCAAGAAGCAAGGCGACAATGGCACTGGCATAAAGGAGGTGATAGATTGCGCCATTCACGATGGAGAGCGGCAGATTGGCGAGCCAGCGCCTGGGCCGGGGGACGGTGGGCTCCCGGTAGGAAAACCCCTGTTCGCACAACAAAAAGATAAAAACCCCGCCCCAATAGATGTAGGGCTTGATCGCATAGAGTTCCATAACCTTCCCTCCTCTCCCCGCCTTGCATTGTTTAGATAGTGATGATCGTGTAACCCGCCTCCACATAGCGAGCCATGGCCGGATGCCCCTGCATCTCGTCGGCCAAGGGCAAGCCCTGCGCCTCGGCCGCAGCCAAAGCGCCCATCTTATTGGCGCAGGCCCGGCAGACGCAATCAATAAGCCCCGCCTTTTTCACCTTGTCATACAGCGGAGCAAAGGGGACGTCCGGTTCAGCCAAATCCTTGATAAGGGTTGTGGCCTTTCCTTCGATAACCAGCTTGACATCCCAGCCCCTGGCCTGCATATCCAGGCCGTTGAGCATGGCGTGGGCAAAACAGGGCGCTTCCCCGGCAAAGGCAACGATCACAATCTTATGCTCCATGACATCCTCCTTTTAAAGACAATAGTAAATGATAAGATGGGGGGCATTGCTTCTCCAAAAAAACTACCATGTTTTTTCCAAAAAACCGGAAAAAATCATGTTCCATCGCTCACGAAAAGAGCCTTGGGGATCTCATAGTAGAGAAAGGAGAACTGTCAGAGGATCACTGAAAAAAGTGCGGAACCGCACCGAAGAGATGGAGCCAGGCTGGCACCGCTAGCCACAATCATTCCCCGCGGAATTACGCCAGCATCTTGCGGAGCTTCACGGCAAGTTCACCCGGCGAAAGCGGTTTACTGATGAAATTGGCATGCGTTCGGGAAACGCCATATTCTTCGAGCATGGAATCGGTATAGCCTGACATGAACAACACCCGGATACGAGGATCAACCGCCTGTACCCTTGCGGCCAGAACGTGGCCGGTCATCCCGGGCATGACCACATCGGTGAGCATGAGGTCGATCTTTTCCTTGCCCTGTTCGACCAGAAGCAGGGCTTCCGCGGAAGATGCTGCCGTGAGCACGGTGTAGCCCATGGACTCAAGGGAGTGGCGAAGAACGGCAAGGATCTCGGGTTCATCGTCAACCACGAGAATGGCCTCATTCCCCTGCAATGCCTCCAGGGCCGCCCCTGTTACCACGGCCTCCACCGGAGCCTCTACTCTGGGAAAATAGAGGCGGAAGGTGGTTCCCTTGCCAGGCTCGCTCTCAACCGCAATGTAGCCGCTATGCTGTTTGACAATACCATAGGCCGTGGCAAGGCCAAGACCCGTTCCCTTGCCCTGGGGCTTGGTGGTAAAAAACGGCTCGAAGATATGTTCCTGCACCTCCGTGCTCATGCCTTGCCCGGTGTCGCTCACCACAAGAACAACATACTGCCCTGGTTCGATATTGGCAAAATTGGAAAATTCACTCTGCTCCAGAACTTCCTCACGGCAGGAAATGGTCAAGGCACCACCATCGGGCATGGCGTCTCGCGCATTGATGGCCAGATTCAGCAGTACCTGCTCAAGCTGGTGCTGATCGGCAAGAATCCGTCCCTGTCCGCCGGGCACCACCTCCACCGTACAATGAATGCCTGGATGGATAAGTCGCCGGATCATGCTGCTCAAACCGGAGACAAGACTGCCCAGTTCAATAACCCGCACATCCACAACCTGATGGCGGCTGAAGGTGAGCAACTGACGGGTCAGGGCCGCGCCCCGGATGCCGGCCTCACGAATAGCACGCAGGGCGTTCGCCAGGGGATCACTCTCTGGCAGCCGCCTGAGATAGAGCTCGCTGTAACTTAAAATGGTGGTGAGCAGGTTATTGAAATCGTGGGCCACGCCGCTGGTCAAACGCCCGACCGCCTCAAGCTTTTGGGATTGCAGCAATTGGGCCTGCAATTTTTTTTCCTCGGTGACGTTGCGGAAAATACAACGGGTCAAATGGGGTTTGCCCTTTTCGTACCGACAGTTGGCCGCGCCCTGGATCATAATCTTCTCGCCATTTTTCGCGACAAAGGTTGTATCGATCCTGTCGATCCGCCCCTGATCCTGAACCTTTTGAAAGGTCTCCATGCAATGATCCGTACACTCCGAGTCGATGAGATCAAAGATGGTGAGATGCTTTACCTCTTCCTCCGTATAGCCGAAGGTGGCCCGCCAGGCAGGGTTGACCTGGATAAAGCTGCCGTCCGGACGGACGAACTGAATGAGATCGCTGGCGCTTTCAAAAAGATCCCGGTATTGCTCCCCGCTTTCCCGCAGAGCTGTTTCCATGCGCTTACGCTCGGTGATATCCCGAACAAAAGCGCCGATATAATCTACCCCGTCAACGGTGATGCAGGTTGCATTGACTTCTTTCTGGACAATCTCGCCGCTCTTGGTTCGGTGCGTGGTTTCAAGATGCAGGTCCCCCTGTTTTTTCCACTCGGGCCACAGCTCCCCGACCCTGGGGCCGACTTCCGGATCAATATCGGCAAGGGTTAAGGAAAGGAATTCTGCCTCGGTATAGCCGAGGCTTCCGGCGGCAGCCCGGTTCACATAGGCAAAGCCGCCTTCGGCATTGATCAGATAAAACTCCACGTTTGCCGTATCGACAACACGCATGAATAGTGCGCTCAGTTCCTGATTATCCACGCTGTATCCAATTTTTTTAATGCCGTTGATCTTGTCCTGCCGGAAATATCCTAAGCCACAATACCCTGCCCCCTCACATTTAACGAGAATTTGAGAGCAAGAATTTCATGCTTGCTTTAGTTTGTTTCTCTTTGCCATTTACACCCAAGACTGCATTTATTCCTTCGCCCGAATAAGCGATTCAAGCTCCTGCCAGTCCACGGAGCTTTGCCGACAGTTGCAATCCTTGAGCAGACACACCTGGGGAATAACCTTCAGTCCATGCCCTCCCAGGGAGCCCTCGGGAGAGATATTGGCGGAACGGAGATATTTTTCCCGCAGATCCCGGGTACACAGACAGCCGAGGACCGCGCGCGGCTTCCGCTCTTCGATCCGACGCACGAGGAAATCCCGACTGCGCAACACCCCGTCCTTCTTATGCAGTCTGCCGCTCACCACCACGGAAACATCCAGGTACCCTAAAGCCAATGCCATCTCCCGCATCTCCCGCAACCGGCAGGGAATCCGGCAATCGGGCTGACAAGCCAACCCCTTTTCCTGATCAATAACCGTTGGACACCCTTCGCCCCGCAGACAATAGGGCAAAAAAAGCATCCTTTCTCCGTAAGGGGTACTGACAAACCTTTGCCGAAAAAAGCGGTTCCCTGCCGCCACGACCTTCCGAACATAGCCATCCTTGTCCATCTTCGGAAAAAAACGGGTCAGAGGCCGATAGAAAAAAACCAAAACGGGCAGGGTCAACCAAGAGGGAAGGGATAGCGTCATAATCTCGATGGGTCTATTGTTGTTTTTTGCACCCCATGCAGATACACGGGGTCTCTGGCCGACAACGGGAATCTTCAATAGTCTGCCCTGCACAGCTTACCAGAACATCCCCCCGCGGGAGGAGGCTTCAAGGGCTTTGCCCCGCCGGGTCCTGATCCTTCTCGGCAGAGGCAATACCCTGCCACGCCTCAAGCAATCCTGCCAGCCATTTCTCGGCCAGAGCCAGCGATTTAGGAGAATTTTCACTGTTGGCCAGACTCAACTGAGCCAAGAGCATTTGGTAGCTGTCGTGCAATATATGCGTGGCTTCCGACTCAACGGAGCCAAGGGTATTGTCCAAATAATAGAGGATATCCATGGCCTTGCGCAGACTTTCCGCCTTACGAGCAATATCCCCGGCAACCAGGCTTTCCCGGGCATTGCGCAGATGAAAGAGGCTCCTTTCGTACAGAGCGATAATGTTGCCCACCGCACTCGCGGTTTCAACCATGGTTTTCAGATACTGCGGACCGGGCTGTTTCGGACCCATCACTTCCCTTGCCTCTGCCTCACCGGAGATCTTCTCCCTGCCTCGCTCCCTCGTTTATTTTCCATCCTCGCATATTAGGCTAAAAATCCATAGCGTGTTTTTGCAAAAAAGTCTTCCCAGTTTTCGACAATACCCGCGATATTCATCCCCTGCGAACAATCGGGTGCACGGACAGCCAGCGGATATGGTATCCTGTCCAGGGAAACCATGGGCTTTATTTCACGCAGCCCCTATGAAAAACACCTCCGTGCTCGGGAGAAAAAGATGCTGAAGCTTGTCAAGACAACCTCACGCAAAGCGGGCCTCCCGCCGGGCAGCCCCGTGTTCATCGGGGAAAAAGTCACTGAAACATTCGGCTTGGACATGGTCGATTACGATACCGAGAATATCTCCCTCACCACCCCTGTCCGGCTCGAAGAGTTCCATCTGCTGAAAAAAAAACCCAGTAACACCTGGATCAGGATCCACGGGTTGCACGACGCGCAGGCCGTGGACCGATTCTGCCTCGGCTTCGGCCTGCATCCCCTGACCATCGAGGATATTCTCCATACCGGCCAACGCCCGAAGATTGATCACTATGACGACTACCTTTTTTTGGTCATCAACCTGATCAACTATAACGACGCCACCCGAGAGATGAGCATGGAGCAGATCAGCTTCGTGCTGGGCCCCAGCTACCTCCTCACCTTTCACGAAAAGGACGACGATATCTTTGACGATGTCCTGGCCCGTCTCCAAACGAATAAGGGGCGCAGCCGAAAGATGGGCGTTGATTATCTCCTCTATTCCCTGCTGGACCGGGTGGTGGACAATTTCTTTTCCGTCCTGGAAAAAATCGGCGAGGAAGTCGAAGATCTGGAAGAGGAGCTCATTGCCGAGCCAACGCCGGAAACCCTCCAGTCCATCCACACCCTGAAGCGGGAGATGATCCTGCTGCGCAAATCGGTCTGGCCGCTTCGGGAGGTGATCAACGGTCTGCAACGGGACGAGACCGCCTTTATGGGCGAAGCCATCCGGGTCTACCTCAAGGATCTCTATGACCATACCATCCAGGTGCTGGACACGGTGGAAACCTTCCGGGACATCATCTCGGGCATGATCGATATCTACCTTTCCTCGGTGAGCAACCGGATGAATGAAGTCATGAAGGTGCTGACCATCTTCGCCGTGATCTTCATCCCCCTCACCTTCATCGCCGGGTTATACGGGATGAATTTCAATACCAGCAAGAGCCCCTTGAACATGCCGGAACTCAACTGGTATTTCGGCTACCCTTTCGCCCTCTCGCTCATGGCGGGCACGGCCATTGTCATGCTGATCTATTTTAAAAAGAAAAAATGGTTCTGAACCTCCCGCAGCCTGAATAATCTCCAGCCAAGATCTCCCGAAGTTCCCGAGGGACGGATTGGCTCTACTCCTCTGTCATGTTTTACCTGACTGGCGGAATACACTTGCTCCCCTTCTTTACCTTTATGATATAATGAATTACAGCGTCGCGGCCTCGCAAAAAAAGTAGCACGACGACCGTGCGCAAACAAAAAAATTGTGGCAGATATTTCGGTTTATAATTATATAATTAAATACTGAATATCCACTGGATCCCTTCAACACCGGACGGATTCTAAAAAGAGACCACAACACATGTCCCCACAAACAACACACAACAAAAATACCGGCCGCTCCCTTGCCTTCCCGCGCATAATCAGCCTCTTCTGCACCACCCTTCTGCTGCTGGCCGGCTTTTCATTTTCCCAGGCCGCCGAAAGCAATACCGCCATGGCAACACCTGAGGTCTGGACTGTCCGCAATGCGGTACGCTTTGCCTTACAAAACAACCCGGACAGCCGGATGGGGAAAAATCGCATCGAGGCGGCCCAGGCCGCTATCACCATGGAGCGGTCTTCTTTTTTCCCAAGGCTTGACCTGAACTCCCGGTACGACCAAACCAATAATCCCATGTATTCCTTCGGCAATATCCTCAACCAGGGAACCTTTAGTAATAGTATCGACTTCAACAATCCCGGCCGCACCGATAATCTGAACATGGGTGTCCGGCTCGGCTACCGGTTTTTCAATGGCGGCCGCGACCTCGCCGGCTTGAAGGCAGCCAAGGCCCAAGCGGTTTCCTCGGAGATGGAGCTTGAAGCAGTACAAGCCCAGCTCGCCTTTGAGGTGGTCCGCTCGTTTCAGCTCATCGTTCAGGCGGAGGAACTTGTCAAGGCGCAGCAGGCAACGGTGCAAGCGATTACCGCCTCGTTGAACGTGGCTCAGGCCCGTTACCAGGAAGGGGTCCTGCTCAAATCCGACCTCCTCGACCTGGAAGTGCAACAGTCCAAGGCGCAGGAAGGTCTGAGCCAGGCCAAGCACGGCCTTGAGGTAAGCCGGAGGATATTCCTCAGCCTGCTGGGGCTTGCCGATGGCCAGGTAACCCTCGACCCGGCCCAGTCTGCGCCCCAAGAAATTCCCCAGGCCGCCGAGCATGCGCCGCGTCCTGAATTAAAAAGCATGGACGCCCTGATCCGGGCGGCAAAAGCGCGGGTCAGGCAAGCCCAAGGCGGCTATTACCCCTCCCTGGAAGGGTATGCCGGATACGATGAAGACAAGGGCTATGTCACGGACGGCTCGGGCGACTCCTGGCAGGCCGGGGTCAAATTGCAGTTCAACCTTTCCGAAGGGGGACGAACCTCCGCCGAGATCAGCCGCGCCACCGCCATGCTCGCCGAGACACAGGAGCGCAAACGCAAGACCGAACTGGCCATCGCCCTTGAGGTAAAACAAGCGGAATTTGCGGTGCAGGATGCCAAGGAACGTTTGCAGGTTACGGAAAAAAGCGTGGCCCAAGCCAAGGAAAGCGCCAGGATCAACCGCCTCCGTTTTACGGAAGGGGTGCTGCTTTCCGCGGATCTCATCGGGGTGGAAAATCGCCTGACCGATGCCCTGGTGCGTCGCATTGTGGCGGAAACCTCCCATCGGATTGCCGTGGCGGACCTGCGTCGCGCCTTGGGACTGCCCCAGTTTCCCGAAGCATTGGAAATGCCGAGCAAACCCCAGCCAGAAACAACGACGGCTTCCAGATAAGCCCTGAAACAGGATAGACAACCATGTTCCATAAATATCTTTCTTCCGCACTTCTCCTGGGATTGCTCCTCACCGCTGTCGGGTGCAAGGACCCAAACCATGCCCGGACAAAGACCCAAACACTTCCCAGTGCAGAAGTACGGGTGATCACCGTGGCCGGCCAAGCGAGCCAGCGACAAATCGAGGTGGCCGGCGCCGTCGAGGCGGTCCAGAAGGCGACCATCGCCGCCAAAATAAGCGGGGTCATCGAGGAACTGCCGGTAGCCCTCGGGGCCGTAGTGAAAAAAGGGGCACTTCTGGTAAAAATCAGCGCCGGAGAGATAACCGCCCGGCTGTCCCAGGCCGAGACGCAGCTCGCCCAGGCACAACGGAATTTTGAACGTGAAAAACGGCTGCTGGAAAAAGACGCCTCCACCCGAGAAACGGTAAAGTCCCTGGAAGACGCCTACCGGGTGGCAGAGGCCGGTGCAAGCGAGGCCAGGGCCATGCGCAACTATGCCATGATCACCGCGCCCTTTGCCGGGATCATCACCCAAAAAATGACAAACACCGGCGATCTGGCCACCCCGGGAACGCCTCTCCTGGTACTGGAAAACACCGAACAATTACAAGTGGTTGTCGCGGCTCCGGAGGGTATGGCCCTAAAAATTAAACAAGGGGATACGCTGCCGGTGAGCATCCCCGCCGCCGAGTTTTCCCAGACCGGAACCGTAACCGAGATCAGTCCCTCGGCAGACAGTGCCTCCCGCACCGCTCTGGTAAAGCTCCGGATCGAAGGCGACGCCTCCTTGCGTCCCGGCCAGTATGCGCGGGTCGCCCTCCCCGGCGGCGCTGCGGCCGATACCTTCCTGGTCCCGGAAACAGCGGTGTTCCGTTTCGGCCAGATGGAACGGCTTTTTGTAGTGCAGGAGAACACGGCCCATTTACGTCTGGTCCGCAGCGGCGAACACCGGAATGGGCAGGTGGAGATTCTTGCCGGAGTCAATGGTGGTGAGCAGGTCGTGGCCCAGGGCGGCGAGCGGCTCGTTGATGGTCAACCCGTGCGCATCGTGCAATGATGAACCCTTCCCCCAGCAACCAAGACGGTTTTGCCGGCAGGCTCGCCTCGATCTTTGTCCAGTCCAGGCTGACTCCCATCCTGATCATTGCCTCCCTGCTCCTCGGGATCATGGCCATAACCATGCTGCCACGGGAGGAGGAGCCGCAGATCAAGGTGCCGATGATCGACGTCATGGTCGCCATGCCCGGCGCCTCCGCCAAGGAGGTAGAGGAACGGGTTTCCATCCCCATGGAAAAGCTCCTGTACGAACTGGGCGGAGTGGAATACATCTACACCACCTCCATGCCGGGCCAGTGCCTGCTCATCGCCCGTTTCTACGTGGGCGAGAAGATGGAGGACGCCATTGTCCGCCTCAACCAGAAGCTGGCCACCAATTTCGACCGCATTCCCCACGGCGTTTTCCCGCCACTGATCAAGCCGCACACCATCGACGACGTGCCGGTGCTCGCCCTGACCCTGCACAGCCCGAATTATGATCACTACACCCTCCGCCGCCTCGCGGCCCAGATCGATGACGCGGTCAAGAATATCCACGAAGTGGCCGAGACCAAGCTCATCGGCGGCGCCCGGCGTCAGGTGCGGGTTCTTTTTGATCCCGCCCGTCTTGCCGCCCGGCGGCTGACCGCAACGGAGCTCATCCCCAGACTGCAACAGGGGAATCTTCAATCCTACTCCGGCACCCTGCAATCGCTGAACAAGGAAATTCTCCTGCAAACCGGCCAGTTTCTTGCCTCGGCCAAGGAAATAGGCCGTCTGGTGGTGGGCGTTTACGGCAACCGACCGGTGTATCTCGACGAGGTGGCCACCGTGCTGGACGGCCCGGAAGAGCCGACCAATTATGTCCTTTTCGGCCAGGGCAAGGGACATGCGGAAGAAGCGGCGGTTACCCTCTCGCTTGCCAAGCGGCCGGGCGCAAACGCCGTGCAGGTGGTGGAGACGGTGCTGGCCAAGATCGAGACCCTCAAGGGGTCCGTCATCCCCGGCGACGTCACCATCAGCGTGACCAGGAACTACGGGGAGACCGCGGCGGAAAAATCCAACGAGCTCCTGCTGCACATGGGGATCGCCGTCTTCGGGGTAACCCTGTTGATCCTCTTCTTCCTGGGCTGGCGGGAATCGATCATCGTCATCCTCGCCATCCCCTCGACCCTGGCCCTGACCCTGCTGCTCTTTTACCTGTACGGCTACACCCTGAACCGCATCACCCTGTTCGCTCTGATTTTTTCCATCGGTATCCTGGTGGACGACGCCATTGTCGTGGTGGAAAACATCGTCCGCCATATCCGCTTGCCGGGCAACACCCGAAAACCCCTGCTCACGATCGCCATCGAAGCGGTGAACGAGGTGGGCAACCCGACCATCCTCGCCACCTGGGCGGTAATCGCCGCCATCCTGCCCATGGCCTTTGTCGGCGGGCTGATGGGGCCGTACATGCGCCCGATCCCCATCGGTTCCTCCGCGGCGATGATCTTTTCACTGATCATCGCCTTTACCGTGACCCCCTGGGCCGCCGTCCGGATCCTGAAAAAAAATTGCTCCCCAGAGGAATGCCCCATTGATGCCGAGGAGGAGGCGGAACTACAGGAAGACGCACACGGCCACGCCCCGGACGATTTCTTTACCCGCTTGTATCATCGGGTCATGGACCCCCTCCTGGGCCAGGCCCGCTGGCGGCTGATCTTTTTTCTCAGCATTACCGGACTGCTCCTCGCCTCCTGCTCCATGGTCTATTTCGGACTGGTCAAGGTCAAGATGCTGCCCTTTGACAACAAAAGCGAGTTCCAGATCATCCTGGATCTGCCCGAAGGGGCCACCTTGGAGGAAACCACCCAGGCGGCCAGGGAGATGGCCGCGGTCATTGGCCAAGAGCCTGAGGTGATCAACTATCAGGTTTACGCCGGGGCAGCCTCTCCGTATAACTTCAACGGGCTGGTCCGCCATTACTACCTGCGCAACAACACGAACCTGGCGGATGTTCAGATCAATCTGCTGCCCAAGGGAGAGCGCAAGGCCCAAAGCCACGAAATCGCCAAACGCATCCGCCCCAAGATTGCTCCCATCGCAAAAAAATACGACGCAACCGTGGCCGTGGCCGAGGTACCCCCCGGACCTCCGGTGCTGCAAACCCTGGTCGCCGAAATCTATGGGCAAACCGATGCGCAGCGGCTGAAACTGGCCACCAAGGTCAAGGAACTCCTCAGCGGCACGGAAGGGGTTGTCGATGTTGACTGGTACCGGGAGGCGCAACGGAGCAAAACCGTTATTGCCGTGGACAAGGAAAAAGCGGCCCTCAACGGCATTTCCGAAGGGGAGATCACCCAGGCCGTTGATCTGGCGGTCAAGGGGATGGCCGTCGGCCTTTTCCACCAGCCCGAGGACAAGGAAGGGGTCAGTATTCTCCTGGAACTGCCCCGGGGGCAGCGGGCACGGGTAGAAAGCATCTTGAACCTCCAGTTGCGCTCGGGCCTGAACCCGTCCGGCCCATTGGTGCCCCTGCGGGAGCTGGTCACGGTCAGCGAGGCGCCCATTGACCAACCCATTTACCGCAAGAACCTGAAACCGGTTATCTATGTGACCGCTGACGTTGCCGGCGCGGCGGAAAGCCCGGCCTACGCCATCTTCGCCATGAACAAACAGCTGGCGCAACTCGACGGCCGCGACTACGGGGGCGACCAGAAGGAAGTCACCATCTACAACCTCAAGCAGCCTTTTTCCGAGCTGGAACCTGCCATCAAGTGGGACGGCGAGTGGCACATCACCCTGGAGGTATTCCGCGATCTGGGGCTCGCCTTCTGCGCGGTGATGATTCTCATCTACATGCTCATGGTGGGCTGGTTTAAGGATTACACCGTGCCCCTGGTGGTCATGGCCGCCATCCCCTTTTCCCTGATCGGCATCCTCCCGGCCCACTGGGGTTTCGGCGCCTTTTTCACCGCCACCTCCATGATCGGCTTCATGGCCGGAGCCGGAATCGTGGTGCGCAACTCCATCATCCTCGTGGATTTCATCGAATTGCGCATCAGCCACGGCCTGCCGCTGGAAAAGGCGGTGGTGGAAGCCGGAGCCATCCGCTTCCGGCCCATGCTCCTCACTGCGCTGGCCGTGGTGGTCGGCGCCTCGGTGATCCTGGCCGACCCGATCTTCCAAGGGCTCGCCATTTCCCTGATGTTCGGAGAGATCGCCTCTCTTTTGATCAGCCGCATGGCGGTCCCGGTGCTCTATTTCATGCTCCGCCGCCACCGCCATCAGCCCACAGAGGCGAAGCCCCAGCTTGCCGAGAAAAGCCCATGAACCCACTGCCCCTTGAAATAAGCGCCTTGACGGCATCAGCCTTTCTGCTGTTGTTTGCCTATCACCTGGGGCTACTCTTCGTAAAACTCCGTTTTCCGGAAGCAACGATCTATGCCCGCAACGCCAGAACCAGGGCCGCCTGGGTCCGGGAAATGATGGGAAAAGAACATGGCCTCCTGGCGGTACAGACCCTGCGCAACTGGACCATGGCCGCAAGCTTTCTCGCCTCCACGGCAATCCTCATCGCCCTGGCCCTGCTCAATATCGTCCTGACCCCGCCCCACCAAAACGATGCCGGCCTGCAGATGCTCAATTTCATGGGCACACGGCTCGAGAGTTTTCACCAGATCAAGCTGCTCATCCTCTCGGTGGATTTCTTCTTTACCTTCTTTAATTTCACCATGGCCATCCGTTACTACAACCATCTGGGCTTCATGATCAATGTCCCCCAGAGTTCGACCGGACTCCCCCCCGCCTCGGTGGTGCAAACGGTCCAGTACGGAGCCGCGCACTACACCCTGGGAATGCGGGGCTACTATCTCTCCGTCCCCTTGGCCCTATGGCTTTTCGGCCCTGGCTGGCTTCTCGTCGGCACCCTGATCGTCATCGCCATCCTCTGCCACGTGGATCGAACCGGCTGATTTTCTCCCACCAAACAGAGCGGCTGATTTTTTTTTGCACCCACATCCGACAATCTTCGCTATAATTTTATACTGGCAAACACCTCGAATTTCTGGTATCGGGTCAGTGCAGGAATAAATTCGTCCGCCCCCATAAAATCAAAGGGTTACAGATATCAGCCCCCCACACCTTCCCACAGTGTGGGACTTCACCAATCACTGTGTTCACCGCACACGGAGGAGATCATGAAAAAAGTCGCCCTGGCTCTTGGCCTGCTGCTCGCAACCGCGCTAACCGGCTGCGATTCCGGCCCCTCGCAGCAATCTACGCCCGTCCAATCCCTTTCCATCAAGGGTTCCGACACCATGGTCCATCTGGTCAGCTCCTGGACGGAAGAATTCATGAAGAGCCACCCCGATGTTGACATCTCCGTAACCGGCGGCGGCTCCGGCACCGGCATCGCCGCTTTGATCAACGGCACCACCGATATCTGCGCGGCCTCCAGAGACATGAAAGAAAAAGAGAGAAAACAGGCGGAAGGGAATAAGGTTTCCCCGGTGGAGCTCTCGGTGGCCCGCGACGGCATCGCTCTGATCGTGCATCCGGAAAATCCGGTAACCAGCCTGACCATTGACCAGCTGCGTCTCATCTACACAGGCAAGGTGACCAACTGGAAGGAGGTCGGCGGCAGTGATACCCCCATCCTGCTCTTGTCCCGCGAGTCCAGCTCCGGCACCTTTGTCTTCTTCCAAGAGCATGTCCTGAACAAGGAAGACTTCAGCCCCTCCGCCAGGTTGCTGCCCGGAACCTCGGCCCTGGTCCAGGCCGTAGCCGCCGACCGTGGCGCCATCGCTTATGTGGGGTTGGGTTTTGCCGCGGAAGCGCAAGGCAAGGCAAAAACCCTTGGGGTGCAGGCCAGCGACCAGCCGAGCCCGGTGATCCCCAGTGAGGAGACGGTTCGCTCCGGAGCTTACGCGGTTTCCCGGCCGCTTTTCTTCTATACCAATGGCACGCCAAACGAGACGGCAAAACAGTTCATCGATTTCTGCCTCAGTCCGGCAGGCCAGAAGATTGTGAGAGAAACGGGATATGTCCCGGTCTCGTAAACTGCACATAACCGATAAGCTGATGCGGCTGCTGCTGGTCAGCGCCGCATCGACCAGCGTCCTCATCGTCTGCCTGATTTTCCTCTTTCTTTTCAAGGAGGCGGGGCCGTTTGCGCTGCAGCCAGGCTTGGAAAAGCTCTTCGACAGCCAGTGGATTCCTGTTTCTTTTCAGGAAGAGCATTTCGGCGTTGGCCCCCTGCTTTCCGGCTCCGCCCTGGTAACCGCGCTGGCCATGCTGGTCACGGTCCCGATCTCCGTGCTGGTGGCCATCTACATCGCAGAAATTGCCCACCCCACCGAACGCGAGTTCCTCAAACCTTTCATTGAAATCCTGGCCAGCATCCCCTCGGTGGTGCTGGGCTTTTTCGGCCTGCTGGTGGTGGCCCCCCTCATCAAGGCACTCTTCGGCCTCACCACCGGCCTCACCGCCCTGACCGGCGCCCTGCTCCTCTCGCTCATGGCCATCCCCACCATCATCTCCCTTTCGGAGGATGCCCTGGTCAGCGTGCCCTATGCCCTGAAAAATGCTTCCCTGGCCTTGGGTGCCAGCCATCTGCAGACCATTTTCCGGGTTACCTTGCCTGCGGCCCTGCCAGGAATCGTGGCTGCGGTCATGCTCGGGATCGGCAGGGTTATCGGGGAAACCATGGCGGTGCTGATGGTCACCGGCAATTCCGCGATCCTCACTTTTTCCCCTTTGGCCTCGGTCCGGACCATGACCGCCACCATCGCCGCGGAGATGGGCGAGGTGCCTTTTGGCAGCGTCCATTATCAGGCGCTTTTCTGGATCGGCATCATCCTGCTCGGCATCACCTTTGCCCTTAACATCGTGGCCCAGCGCGTGCTCAAGAAATACGGCATGATGAAATGATGAACAACACTGCGGACAAATTTATTCTTCTCTCCCTGCGGCTCATCACCTACGCCATTGTCCTGGTGATCGGCTATATCCTCTTCGACATCATCAAAAACGGCGCCTCGGCCCTCAACTGGCAGTTCGTCAGCAGCTTTCCCCGACGCAGCGGGGCAGAAGGCGGCATCTATCCCGCCATTGTCGGCACCCTCTATCTGGTGGTGGGCACCATCGCCGTTTCGTTGCCGCTGGGAATCGGCGGCGCCATCTATCTTGCCGAATATGCGGATCAAGGGAGATTCAACAGCCTGATCCGCTTGGCCATTGTCACCTTGGCGGGCGTGCCTTCCATCGTTTTCGGTCTCTTCGGCCTCGGCATCTTTGTCCTCTTCTGCGGCTTCGGCCCCTCAATCCTGGCAGGCAGTCTGACCTTGGCCTGCATGGTCCTGCCCACTATTATCGTGGCCAGCGAAGAATCGCTGCGCGCCGTGCCCAAGGGGTTCCGGGATGCGAGCCTCGCCTTGGGGGCCACCAAGTGGGAGATGATCCGCACGAACATCCTGCCCTATTCCCTTTCCGGCATGATAACCGGCTCGATCCTGGGTATTGGCCGGGCGGCGGGAGAAACCGCCCCCATCCTCCTGACGGTGGCCGCCTTTTATCTCCCCAGGCTGCCCAAGTCTGTATTTGATCAGGTCATGGCCCTGCCCTACCATCTGTACATCCTCGCGACCCAGCATCCAGAAGCGGACCGGATCAGACATATGCAATACGGCACCGCCCTGATTCTCCTCTTACTGGTCTTGGGCTTAAGCCTTGGCGCGATACTCATCCGAACACATTTCAGGAAAAAATACCGATGGTAGAACAGTCGATTTACCCAAAAGATCTGGAGATGGTCATCACCACCAGCCAGGTCAACTTTTTCTACGGGGTCACCCAGGCGCTTTTTGACATCTCCCTGTTGATGCCGGCCAAACATGTCACTGCCCTGATCGGGCCCTCCGGTTGCGGCAAGTCCACCTTTCTCAGGTGCCTGAATCGGATGAACGACACCATCCCCCACAGCCGGGTGGAAGGGAATATCTCCATCAACCAAAAAAATATCTACGCGCCGGGAACCGATGTCGTGGAACTGCGCAAGGAGGTGGGGATGGTTTTCCAGAAATCCAACCCCTTCCCAAAATCCATCTTCGACAACGTTGCCTACGGCCCCAGGATTCACGGCGAAAAAGACCACAAACGTCTTACCGAGATCGTGGAACAAAGCCTGCAGCAGGCTGCCATCTGGGACGAGGTCAAGGATCGGTTGCACGCCAATGCCATGGGCCTCTCCGGCGGCCAACAGCAGCGGCTCTGCATCGCCCGTGCCCTGGCCGTAGGACCGAAGATTCTACTCATGGACGAGCCCGCCTCGGCCCTTGACCCCAAATCAACCACCCGGATCGAGGATCTCATCGGCGAGTTGCGCACCAACTACACCATCGTCATCGTCACCCACAATATGCAACAGGCCGCCCGGGTTTCCGATTACACCGCTTTTTTCTATGAAGGGCGCCTGATTGAATGTGATGCAACCCCGAAAATATTTACCAACCCTCGGCAGAAACAGACAGAAGATTACATAACCGGCCGCTTCGGATGAAAATGGAGTGCAACTATCCCGCTTGATGCCAGGACTATATGCAAAACAGGGAATGTAACTGTTAAGCAGTGCCGCAGATGCGCGAAAGAGGCCTGCGGCGTGTGCTATTGCACATAAGCAGGCCGATGACAGTTAAGCGGACAAGTGAGACTACGAAGCAGATGTGGTACTGCTTAACAGTTACAAGGGAGTAAACATCATGCCAAAACACATGCAGCACGACATCGACAAACTGAAGGCAAAGATCATCGCCATGGGAGAGGCCGTGGAAGATCGCGTCTATCAAGCCACGCTTTCCGTGATCAACCGTGATCCCTCCAAGGCCAACGCGGTGATCAAGGGAGACCGGGAGATTGACGACATGGAGGTGGAGGTCGAGGAGGATTGCCTGAAGATTCTCGCCCTGTATCAACCGGTGGCCATCGACCTGCGCTTCATCGTGGCGGTCCTGAAAATCAACAGCGATCTGGAGCGGATCGGGGATCTGGCGGTGAATATCGCCGAACGGGGATTATTCCTCGCCGGACAGGAGCAATTTGCAATCCCCTTTGACCTGACAGCCATGGTCAATCTGGCCGAAAAAATGGTCACGGAAAGCATTGATGCGCTGATCAACCATGATGTGCGCTTGGCCCACCATATCCGGGCAGCGGACGACACCATGGACGCCATGAACCGGGAGATGTACACCCAGCTCAAGGGGATGCTCACCACCGATACCGAACATGTGAACAACCTGCTGCATGTTCTCTCGGTGGGCCGCCATCTGGAACGAATTGCCGACCATGCGACCAACATCGCCGAGGATGTCATCTACCTGGTCGATGCCCAGATCATCCGGCACACCCCCGAGCTTTACGACGAGTAGACCTGAAAGCCTCTGACAGAGCGAGCCTTGCCCGCCTTAGGTTGATTGCAATTGATATCGATTGGAACAAAAGACCAGGAAAGGTAACGCCTTGGCACAGCACAGGGGGGGACAATCTCTTGAGACAGAAGCTGAATCCTTTGTTCCGCCTACATCATCCCTTTACGGATGATGTAGCCACAAAAGTTGTACCACTTGAAAAAGATCTCACAGTCGCTGAAGCCGTTCTGCAAGACGAGATCCTCGTTTTCCTGCACCCGGTAGGGGATGAGGACATTCTCCAGAGCCTCGCGCTTCTGACTGATCTCAAGCTTGCTGTAGCCGTTTGCCTCCTTGAAATCATAGTAATACTTGATAAAAAACCGGTTCAGCAGCGAATCCCGGCTCAATACCTTTTCAATGAGGATCAAGCAGCCATTCTCGTTGACTCCCTTGGCTATACTCTGAATCAAACGATCCCGGTTCAGAGGCCGGACAAACTGCAGGGAGAGGTTCATGATCACAACTGAGGCGTTTTCAACATGAACCTCTTTGTTGAGATCCATGCACTCCAAGCTGTAATCATGCTGCATGCCGTATGCCTGCAGCTTTTCTCCGGCTTTTTTCAGCATTTCCTCGGAATAATCGCAGCCCACCAGATGCACCCCGCGGGGCAATAACGGATCAAGTTGGATCAGGGTCGTTCCGGTGGAGCAGCCCAGGTCATAGACATTGGTGCCAGGCACCGCGAAATCCCGGGCCAACTCCGACACCATCCGTTGCACTTCAAGATAAAAAGGAACCGAGCGGACCAGCATGTCGTCAAAGACGGACGCGGTTTTGGCGTCAAAACTGAAATCGGCCACCGTGCCCTGTGGTGTGGCAAAAATTTTATCCTTAGCCATGCGAGTTCTTTTCCCTTCCCCCCGACACTATTCTTGATCCGACTATAAACGTCCGCTCAAATCCGGATGCGGCATGTACTTCTTGCCCAACTGTTTCCGATTATCACAATGAAGAGCGGGAGTCCACGGTTATCGCATTTTTCCCAATTCCGGAGCGGGTGGGCTTGCCCGCAGCCTGGCTCATTACGGGAAGCTTCTCGCCACCCGACCACCGGCCCAAACCTCTCTGGTACAGGAGGCTGGCCCCCTGATACGAGCAGATGGCCTTACGGCTCAGTTCCGCATTCTCGGCAACCGGCACCAGGACCGCATCATGCATTGTTTCACGGACCACCTGATACTGGGCAAGCCCCTTTCGTTCATTGAGGATAGCCAGATATCCATCCTCCAGATAGCCGAGGCGCTGGTAGTTGCCGATAAAGGCGCGGGGGGTAAAATCTGACGCCAGGATATCCTTGCCAAAAAACTTGCTGTGGTATTGCCATTTCAAAAGGCCAAACAGGGTGGGTCCCAGATCGATCTGGCTGGCCAGGGTGGTGTTCACCCCCCGGGGAACGATCCCCGGCCCATAAAAAATCATAGGGATATGGTAGCTATGCACTGGCAATTCCTGTCGACCGGCACTGCCGGCACAATGATCCGCGACAACAATGAAGATGGTGTTGTCAAACCAGGAATGGCGTCGTGCCTCTTCGATGAATTTGCCAATGGCGTAATCGGTATACTTGACCCCCCCCGCTCGCCCGGTTTTCACGGGGATGTCGATTTTCCCCTCGGGATAGGTAAAAGGCCGGTGGTTTGAGGTGGTCATGACATACCCGAAAAATGGCTTTTTCCGGCTTGCGGACTGATCAAATTCACGCAGAGCCCGGCCCAGGATATCCTCATCGCATACGCCCCAGATATTGGCAAAGGAGATCTCTTCCGCACTGAGATCACTCCGATCGGTAATATCAAACCCGTTGCCGCCGAAAAAGGCGTTCATGTTGTCAAAATAGCCGAAGCCTCCATAAAAGAACCTGGTGTCGTATCCTTTCTCGCGAAAAACAAAGCCCAGGGAAAAGAGGTTATCGTTATTGGTCCGCTTCACAATGGAGCGCCCCGGGGTCGGCGGCACCGAAAGGGTGACTGCCTCCATCCCCCGAACGGTCCGGGTGCCGGTGGCATACAGCCGATTGAAAAGCAGTCCGTCCTTGGCCAAGGCGTCAAGATTGGGGGTAAGACCTGCGGTGTTGCCAAAAGCACCGAGATACTCCGCGCTCAGACTTTCCACCATGATTAAGACGACGTTATGCCGTTTTTCCGGGGATGCTGAACCAATTACCCGCTCTATATCTGTCGGGTTGTCATCGACATAACGACTATTTTTGGTCTTCAGCAGGGTCCGCAGCTCACCGAGGGCCTCCTTCTCCTCCATGTTTTTATAAAACGTCGCATAATCGAGGCTGTTATTGCGAAAGGCGGAAAAGAGCTGGTATATCCCATTTTCCGCCAGTTCCGTTTCATAGCGGTTCTGAAAGGTTTTGCTGGCAAAAGAGCCATCCACGGCCAAAAACACCAGGACCGGCAACAACAAAAAGGTTGCGCCGGTCCCGAGCCGGACGGAAAGTTTGGCAGCGGAGCGGTCCTGTTGTCGTACCGAGGCCATCACGACCTCAAGCCGGGGCCGAAGGACAAGAAAAATCAGGGCGGCTCCAATGCCAACAATACTCATCAGCAACGGAACCGGATAGGATTCGCGAATATTGCCGATGACCTCATTGGTATAGATCAGATAGTCCACGGCGATAAAGTTGAAACGCACCCCGAACTCATCCCAGAACAGCCATTCCGCCAGAGCGGAAAAAAGCAGGCCATAGCAGATGGCAAAAACCAGGGGATAGAGGATCAGCCGGTGCCACCGGCTGACAAAGAACCGCTGGGGTATGAGCAGCAGATAGAGGACTAGGGGAATGGCGAAATAGGCCGCATTGGCCAGATCATAGAACAGCCCGACCAAAAAGATGGTGCCCACGGTCAGGGGAGAATGTCCTATCTCCGGCCAGCTGCGGATCAGCAACACCAGGCGTATGCCAAAGGCATACAGGGTGTAGCTGAGAAAAAAAAGACGGAGAAGCTGAAAACGGCCAAGAGAGGGCAGGCGGGAAAATCCTGACAACAGGGGTTGTATGATCTTTACCATGAGAGGAATACGCTGCTCCGTTGAAACGCTGTCCCTTGTTGGCGCTCGAAATGGGCGCGGATTTTCCAAGGAAGAGCAGTGAGTTGGCGGATTATAGCATGCAATAATTACCAGAAGATTTCCGGAACATTACAAACGTGAAAGGTTGGCGCCTGGAGAACGATGGCGCATCAAGAAGAAGACGCTCAAGATTGCGGTGGGGACTCCCCTGGCAACTGCAGGATGAAGGTCGTACCCTGACCTGGCGCACTTTCCACCTTGATCCTGCCCGCATGGGCCTGGATGACTGCCTTGACAAGGCTCAGACCGAGGCCAAGACCGCGCTGGCTGCGGCTGTGATCTCCCCGATACAGCCGATCAAAAATCAGGGGGAGATCATGCGGCGGAATACCTGTGCCGGAATCCCGCACCTGGATTACCACCTCTTCACCCTGACGATCACAACTGAGTTCAATGCGGCCACCGCGCGGCGTATGTTTCAGGCTGTTATCCAATAGGTTGGCGACAACCTGCCGCATCCGGTCTCTATCCGCCGACACCGTAAGATCAGCCGGACCGACCACAGAAACCTCCACCCCGTTTTCCTCTGCCACATACTGGTACAGATCGACCACCTCTCCAAGAAGCGAAACGATATCGATGGATTGGCGGTGCAGCTTCATCGCCCCGGTCTCCGCCTCGGAGATGTCCATCAGGGTATTGAGCATGGTCATGATCCGCTCCGACTCTTCGGCACAATCCAACAGGGCTTCGCGCAACACCTCTGCCGTGTTGTCGGACTGTAGGGCGGTTTCGATCCCGGCCCGCAGACGGGTCACCGGAGTGCGCAGATCATGGGCCACGTTATCCAGCGCGGCGCGCATGCCGGCAAGCAGCTGTTCAATCCTTGCCAGCATGATATTGAAGAGGCGAACCAGCTCGTCCAGCTCATCGCCGGTCTGCCGCGATGGCACCCTGGCGTCCATCTTGCCGATATCGATGCTGCGCACCACCTGAATAAGGTCGCGCACCGGCCGAAGAGAGCGGAAAGCAAGAAAAACCCCGCCGCCAAAAGCAAAAATTATTAACGGAACCATGGTCCCGGCGAAGACTCGGCCGAAATACTCGAGAATTTTTTGCCGCTCCCGAGACCCCCGCCCGATCTGGAGCAGATAGCCGCTCTGCAACCGTCGGCTGATGATCTCAAGGGCATCTTCTCTCCCTTTTGCCGGCAGCAAGATCCAACCATCGGCGCCAACTCCGCTGGGGAACAGGGGAAACGCTTCACTGTCCAACTGGTGCCATTCCGGCGGCAGGGTAACAATGAGTGACTGATTGGTGGGGTCGGCAACCCGGACAAAAAAACCTGCCTGGCTGTTCTGCCCGTCCTCCAAACGGATCTCGGCAAGCATGGACTGCAGACCGCTCTGCTCCTCCTGCAGGACATATTCGTTGAGCTTGGCCAGGATGATGTTGCGATCCTTTTCCATGATCGCGGCGCGCATGGGGAAATAGAGCAGGGAAAAAAGCAAGAGCGCACTTGAGATGAAAATAAGGGAATACCACAGGGCCAGGCGAAAGCCCGTGGTTCTTGCCAGCTGTTTAATCCTTGCCAAGGGCATAGCCTACCCCGCGAATCGTTTGAATCAGCTTGCGTTCGAAATCACGGTCGATTTTATTGCGCAACCTACAGATAAGCACATCCACCACATTGGTTTGGGGGTCAAAATTATAATCCCAGACATGCTCCAAAATCATGGCCTTGGAAATGACCCGCCCCGGATTACTCATGAGGTATTCAAGAAGGGAAAACTCTCTGGGTTGGAGCTCAATCTTGCGCTCTGCCCGATAAACCTCCCGGGTCAGCTTATCAAGAGAGAGATCCTCCACCTGTAGGATCGTTGCTTCGGGTGCGGCGCCTGCCCGACGGATCAGGGCCTGTACCCTGGCCAGCAGTTCGGAAAAAGAGAAGGGCTTGGTGAGATAATCGTCTCCGCCGGCCTGCAAACCCTTGATCCTATCCTCAACCGAACGTTTGGCGCTGAGAATGATCACCGGGGTGTTCACCTGTCGGCGGCGGAGCTGATCAAGGAGGGAAAGGCCATCAAGCCTTGGCAGCATGATATCAAGAATGGCAAGGCCATAGGCGCCATCCAACGCCCGGACAAGACCATCTTCTCCATTGTCTGCGACATCAACGGAAAAGCCCGCCTGTCGGAGCCCCATACTGATAAAAGAGGCAATTTTAGGGTCATCTTCGACTACGAGTATACGCATGCCCACCATGTCCCAAAAAATACCTGCCACGCTCAGAATCGAATAACCAAGACCGCAGGTTTATCCATTATCCCCCATCCAAGCTTGGCGTCAGCTAAAAAGCTCATATAACAGTAGCAGGCCAAGGAATAACCGGCAATCAGAACTTTCCCGAGAAAAAGAGGGGCTCCGCATCTTCTCTAAAAAAGAATATATGCGGGCAGGCCGGGCAGTATGGTATATTTTCTTTTTATTTCCGGGAGCACGCGTCTGTCCGGAAGATGCCAGGATTATCGTCGGCGAGATCTTTATTCCCCACACAATGACCATGCCCCCAACCTTACCCCCATATTTCTCCCGACTGAACGTGTTGACAAATCGCTATACCGCCTTTCTGCTGCTGCTGCTCGGCTATACCGAGATGAGCCAACAGTACGGCGGTCTGCCTTCATTGCTGCCAGCCTGGCGCCTCGAAATCCCCTTGCTCCTCTATCTCTATTTCCTGCTCAATCAGTTTCTCCGCAAATCACGCTGGCAACCGTTGGTAGCTGCCGCACCGATCCTTCTCATGTACGCGGTCTTCGATGCCTACCACATCATGTTTGGTCGGATGCTCCGCATCACCGAAATAACCGAACTGCCCGAGATGTTCCAGGTGCTTCCCCCCCTGCCCCTCACCCTGATCGCACTGTTGATCGGCCTCCCGCTCCTGGCTTTTCTGGCCGCCTTTGAATTCCGCCCCCGCCGCACCATCATGGCCTCTCTGCCGCTCCTGGCATTGCTGCTGATGGTCGAAATCACCCCCGATTTCTTCATGAACGCGTTTCAAACGACCCAGCAGGAGGTAATTCTCTATTCCGACACTGCCAGTGCCCGCAATAACGGCCGGCTGAGCATGATGCTCTACAACGAGGCCAAGCGGAAAAGTTTTCATGAAAAAATTGCCGGACATCAGATGAATTCTGCCTCGCTCGAAGATTTCGACAAGGTGATTGCCGGGCTCAAAGGCCAGCGAAGAAAAGGCAATATCCACCTCATCGTACTTGAAAGCTTTCTGGACCCGGGACTTCTCAAGGATGCCAATTTTTCGAGCAACCCCACCCATCCCGCCTTCAGAAAACTGCTCGGCCAAAAAGGGGGCATCTCCATCTCCCCGGTATTTGCCGGAGGCACGGCCCAGGCCGAGTTTGAGATTCTCTGTGGGGCCCCGGCCCTGCGGGAGTTTTCCGGCATTGAATTCGATGTATTCACCGGAGCCAAAACCCCGTGCCTGCCGCAAATTCTCTCCCAAGGCGGTTACGAGACCAACGCCACCAACTCCTACAAGCCGGATTTTTTTAATTCAACCAATGCCTACACCGGGATTGGCTTTGAAAAAAGATACTACCCGCAAGAATTCGCCGCAGGGTACGACACCTATTTCTCCACCGGGGACGTGACGGGAGAGGATTATATGTTTGACGGGGTGCTTTTCTCCCAAAACCTCGAATTCATCACCAGACGGATCAAGACAAATCCCACGCTCCCCATCTTTAACTACGTAATCGGCATGTACGGCCACAGCCCCCACGATCTCAACCTGGATAAAAGGCCAATGGTCATCAAGATGTGCGGGAAATTTCGCGACGAGGGGCTGGAAAAGGCCGCCAACCAATACTACTACCGCACCGAGGCCATCGCCGCCTATGTAAAAGGGTTGATCGCCGTAGATCCCCACTCATTGATCATCCTGGTAAGCGACCACCTGCCAAGCCTCTCTGGGAGCCAAACTTACAAGGATCTTAACTATCTCGGCGGCACCGAGGATGCCACCTTTCTCAACCGGATATTTATCATCGAAAATGGCCGCCCTGTCCGGCAGAACACCATCCACCATTTCGACATCCCCCGCATTGTTCTCAACTATGCGAGCAAAGGAAAATATTGCCAGAAGCACGACTGCGACTTCACGACCCACGATACCCCGTTCGCAAAAACCGCCTACCGGGATGACTATCTGGACATCATGTCCCAGGCCATGGATGCCGCCTCAGCCATCCGCGTGCTTGGCGCAAAGACGCAGTGCGTGCAATGAAAACCATACAATTCCGGTAAAACACTATGCCTGTTCTTTTAAATTATTGGATGATTTTCCCTCTTGTCGCAGTGGTATCCTTGCTGCTTACCGGAGTCATCCGCCGTTATGCTTTATCACGGAATCTTCTCGATATTCCCAACAACAGAAGCTCGCATGCGGTTCCAACTCCACGGGCTGGTGGGCTGGCTATTGTCTTGACCTTTTTTCCCGGATTGCTCGCCCTGTGGATGATCGGTTCTCTGCCAACAAAGGTATTATTTGCCCTCTTCGGGGCCGGAAGCCTGGTTACCTGGATTGGCTTTTTGGATGATCGCCGCCATATCCCGCCCAAATGGCGTTTAGGCGCCCACTTTCTCGGTGCGGCCTGGGGGATTTTCTGGCTCGGCGATCTGCCGCCCCTGTCTGTTTTCGGACATCTGGTGCATCTCGGCTGGGCGGGCTATTTACTGGCCGCAGTCTATCTTGTCTGGGTACTCAACTTGTACAATTTCATGGACGGCATTGATGGTATTGCCGGCATTGAGGCGATTACAGTCTGCTTGGGCGGGGGTATTGTCTCTGCTCTCTTTGCTCCGGCCAGCCAGGAATGGCTGGTCCCGGCATTACTCCTGTCTGCTGTTGCCGGCTTCCTCTGTTGGAATTTCCCGCCAGCCAAAATATTCATGGGCGATTCCGGGAGTGGATTCCTGGGCCTGACCTTGGGGCTCCTCTCAATTCAGGCCAGCCAGGTTAACCCGGAACTGTTCTGGTGCTGGCTCATTCTCCTCGGTGTCTTCATTGTTGATGCCACCACGACATTATTACGCCGAGCAATACGAGGAAAGGCCATTTACGAAGCCCATTGCAGCCATGCCTACCAACATGCCTCACGCCGTTTTGATGCTCACCGACCTGTGTCCGTTGTGGTCGGAATGATTAATCTCTTTTGGTTATTGCCTGTGGCGCTGCTGGTAACTTTCGGTTCGCTTCCTGGCTCGACCGGGCTGCTGATCGCCTATTCGCCGCTGATCTTCTGCGCGTTTCTCTTCAAGGCTGGGCTAGAAGTGCGACAAAAAAACATAAGCGCTTAATTTTCAAGTAAACAAAAAAGGGGGTTAACCGAAAACGGTTAACCCCCTTTGCTATTGCTGGTCGGGATGAGAGGATTCGAACCTCCGGCCCCTTGGACCCCATCCAAGTGCGCTACCAGACTGCGCTACATCCCGACAAAATATTTATCTCTCAACAGGTTGGCCCCTATTTAGCATGACCTGAAGCGCCTGTCAAGCTGGACTCACCCAAGGACACTTATTCCTCGAGAATTTTCTGCAAGGCCAGGAGTTCCGCCTTAACCTGCATGAAAATGTCTCGTGACGTCCCTGATGAGATTTCCTGCTCCGCTTCGAGCGCCAGAGCAGTCTGTTCCTGGCCACCGCCATCCCTTGCCAGCGCTTTTTTGGCGCCACTGATAGTAAAACCCTCGTCCTTGAGCAGCCTTTTGATCGCCAGAACCGTTTCCACGTCCGCCCGGCGATAGAGCCGCTGTTTGGACTGGGCCCGTTGCGGATGGAGGATCCTGAATTCCGATTCCCAGTAGCGAAGCACATGCTGCTTCACCCCGGTTATCGCGCACACCTCGCCGATTTTGAAATAGCGCTTCTCGGGAATCCCAGGCAGAACCTGGGCTATACCCTGAGCAGTATCAAAAGTTCCGCAAGATGGTTTGGTCACTCTGTCCCTTTATTCCTTATTCAGATTCTCCCGAACCACCTTGCTGGGCCTGAAAGAAACCATGTGTCGCTTGGAAATCTCCATGGTTTCACCGGTTCTGGGGTTACGACCCACCCGCGAGGATTTTTTCCGCACGGTAAAGGTACCGAACTGCACGATCTTGATCGCTTCGCCTTGAAGCAGGGTTTTCTTCAGCGCATCAAAAACAGCATCAACCATTTCTCCGGCGCTCCGCTGAGAAAAACCCATCTTATCATTGATGGTCTGGGCAAGCTCTTTTCGGGTAAGATTGGATCGTTTCATCTATTATGCCTCACGTAACTGACCGTTAAAACGAGAAATCATCATCTCGATAATTTTTTGGTGGACCTTGCCGACTGTTTCATCATCCAAGGTTCGTTCAAGCGCCCGATAGGTAATGGAAATAGCGACACTCTTTTTGCCCGCCTCAATATTTTTGCCCTGGAACACATCAAAGATTTCCGCCTTTTCGATAAGCTTCTCTCCACAACCATGGATGGCGGAAAGCATTTCCCCGGCGGCAACCGGTTCCGGCACGATGAGCGCCATGTCCCATTTCACAAAGGGAAATTTTGGCAACACCGCGAAACTCTTCGCCTGTGTCGGCAAACTGGAGAGTATCCCTAGGTCAAGATCAACAAAAAACGCCTGTTGTTTGACCCCAAAGCCCTTCAGCGTTTTCTGACTGAAAGCCCCACACCAGCCAAGCAATTGCTCCTCGACCCGAACGGTGAGGACACTGCCAGATTCGGCAAAGGGAAGTTCCTGCCGGACAACATCCGTCTCACGGGTAATAGTGCCGATACAGCGCAGACTCTTAAGAATCTGTTCCACAACCCCTTTGACATCAAAAATGTCCACAGGCGTTTCCCCGGCATGGAGCACAGGCGCCCCGGGATTCCGCCGCCCGGAGACAACCGCGGCCAAACGGAAAGGTTCGTTGGGCTGACCGCTTTCCTTGGGGTGAAAAACCTTGCCGACCTCAAAGAGCCGGACATCATGGTTCTGATGATTCAAATTGCGGCGGAGATTTTCAAGAAGCCCCGGCAACAAGGTGGTCCGCAATACGCTCTGATCTTCCGCCAGAGGATTCAAAAGATGCACACTCTGGCGCCGGGCATCGTCTGCCCCCAAACCCAGCAGATCACAATGCTGGGGAGTCACAAAGCTGTAATTGATAGCCTCATAAAACCCGAGGGCCGTCAAGATCCGGGCCACCTTTTGCCGAACTTCCCGCAGAGGGTCCTGTTCGGCAAAAATCATGGGCACCATGGGCAGGGTAGTCGGCAGCAAGTTGTAGCCCACGACCCGGGCCACCTCTTCAATGAGGTCAATTTCCCGCTCAAGATCGACGCGAAAACTCGGGGGGGTCACCCGCAGGGTATCTGCATCAATCTTTTCCACCCCGATTTCAATGCCGGTAAGGGCGTCACCGATCTGAGCAAGGGTCAACTCCATGCCCAGCAAGGCACGGGTCCGCTCACCCCGCAGGGTAATGGGAGAAGGGGCGATAACCCCGTCACTGTAGTCAACGCCACCGGCAACAACCTCACCGCCAGCCAGCAAGGCAATGAGCTGGACAGCCCGCTCCAAAGCCTTGGGTACGCCTTGCGGATCAACGCCCCGTTCGAAACGGTAGGAGGCCTCGGTACTCAGATTGAGCCTGCCTGCAGTGCGGCGGATACCGATCGCGGAAAAACAGGCACTCTCAAGCAGGATGTCCGTACTCTGGGCATCAACCTCGGAATTGGCCCCGCCCATGATTCCGGCCACGGCCACAGGCTTTTCCGCATCGCAGATCATCAGCATCTCACTGTCAATCTGGTGTTCAACGCCATCCAGGGTGACAAGCTTTTCGCCACTCTTCGCCCGGCGGACCACGATCCTGCCCCCAGCCAATTTGCTGAAATCAAAGGCATGCAGGGGCTGTCCATACTCCAACATGACAAAGTTGGTGATATCGACGATATTACTGATCGGACGCATACCCACCGCAAGCAACCGCTGTTGCAGCCACCACGGCGAAGGCCCGATCTTGACATTTTTGATAAGCCGAGCGGCATAACGCGGGCAATCGGCAGCAGACTCAACGGCAACGCTGAAAGGGAGGTTCTCTCCGGTCAAGGCAGGGATAGTCTCAACCGGCGGCCTGATCCGCTTGCCGATCACTCCGCCCACCTCCCGAGCAATCCCGAGGACACTGGCACAATCAGGCCTATTCGGGGTGAGATCCACCTCAATCATGGTGTCCACCAAGCCAAGGGCCTCAGTGAGCGGCAGCCCCGGTTGCAAGTCCGCGGCCAATTCCATGATCCCGATCTGGTCCTCGGTGATACCAAGCTCCTTGGCGGAACACAACATGCCGTAAGATTCCTCACCGCGGATCTTTGCCGGCTTGATGGTAAAGCCCCCCGGCATCACCGCACCCGGCAAGGCAAGAGCCGTGACCAATCCGGCCCGCGCGTTGGGTGCGCCGCAGACCACGCGCTTGCGCTCCTGGCCCACATTGACATCACAGAGAACCAGCTTGTCTGCATTGGGATGCGGGGATACCGAATCGATCCTGGCAACGACAACCCCGGTCAGGTCCGGATAACACGGAACGCAAGCGTCCACCTCAAGACCGAGCATGGTGAGATGCTCGGCAATACGTGTCGGCTCCATGTCCGTGTCAATGTATTCGCGCAACCAGTTGAGCGTAAACTTCATGGATCGTATCTTTTATGGTCGTCGTCCCGCAAGGGACTTAAAACTGGGAAAGAAAACGCAGGTCGTTTTCGTAGAAAAGCCGGATATCGGTGATCCCGTATTTCAACATGGCAATCCGCTCGATCCCGAGGCCAAAGGCAAAGCCGCTGTACTCTTCCGGATCATAGCCGACCTTTTTAAAAACCTCAGGGTCAATCATGCCGGCGCCAAGAATTTCGAGCCAACCGGTGTGCTTACAGACACGACATCCCCTACCGCTACAGATCACACAGGCGATATCAACCTCGGCGCTGGGCTCGGTAAAAGGGAAAAAACTGGGACGGAAACGGATGGGGGTGTTTTCAGCAAACATTTTGCTGATGAACACCGAGAGCACGCCCTTAAGGTCGGCAAAAGAGATACGACGATCAACAAGAAACCCTTCCACCTGATGAAACATCGGGGTATGGGTAATGTCCGAATCGCAGCGATAGACCTTGCCCGGCGCGATCATCCGCAGGGGCGGCTGCTCTTTCTCCATGATCCTGGCCTGCATGGGCGAGGTATGGGTTCTGAGCAACAGGCTGTCGCTGATATAGAAGGTGTCGTGCATGGCCCGGGCGGGATGATGCGGCGGGATGTTCAAGGCCTCGAAATTATAAAAATCGACCTCGACATCCGGCCCCTCAGCCACCGCAAAACCTAAGCCTTCGAAGATAGCGCACACCGTATCCATGACCTGGGTCACCGGATGCAGCTTGCCAAAAGGAACTGCCCGTCCGGGCAAAGTCAAATCAAAAGTCGCCGGAGCCCCGCCACCACCAACCGCGGAAAGCTGAGCTTCCCGCTCACCAAACGCGGATTCCAGCTCTTGCTTTATCTCATTTGCCAGTTGTCCGAGCCGTGGGCGATCCTCAGGAGGAGCCTGGCCCAATTGGCGCATCACAAGGGTGAACTCCCCTTTCCTGCCCAGATACTTGACCCTAAACGGTTCGAGCTCGCTGATCCGAGAGATGGCAGCGAGCTCTTCACCGGCAGCGGCTTTCAGGCGAAGGAGTTCTTCGTGCATGCTGGGCATGCTGGGCATGACGGAGGGCACGGCAACAACTAGTTGCTGACGCCGGCCAGCTTGGCAACCTGGGAAAAGGCACCCGGATCAAGAACTGCCAGATTGGCGAGAACCTTACGGTCCAACTCCACATTTACCTTTTTCAAGCTGCCCATCATCCGGCTGTAGGTGGTGCCGTTTTCATGGCACGCAGCGCCGATCCGGACAATCCACAACTTCCTGAAATCGCGCTTTTTCTGGCGACGATCACGGTAGGCGTAGCAGAGAGCCCGGTCAACGGCTTCGGTTGCCGTCCGGTACAGACGGTTGCGGCCACCAATGAAGCCACTGGCCAGATTCAAAACCTTTTTTCTTCTCCGGCGCGCTTTAAATCCACGTGTTACGCGAGGCATCGTACTTCTCCTTATTGACATTCTCCGACGCTGTCAAAGCGTCGGCAGTGTTTATACTTGGTAATCGTCTGAGGCGGACAGTCGGTCCTGCCGTTTTTTTTTACATATAGGGCAACAGCCGTTTGATTCCCTTAAGATTGGTGGCGTCAACAATCTCGGACTGTCGCAAATTTCTTTTCCGCTTGGTGCTCTTCTTGGTGAGGATATGGCTGGTGAAGGCCTTGCGGCGGACAATCTTGCCGGTACCGGTACACTTGAACCGTTTGGCAGCCCCTCTGTTTGTTTTCATCTTCGGCATGGTGTTCTCCCTTATTTCATATCTTAGCCGGCAGAAACGCCCCGGCCAGCACTCTATGTTTAGGAGCCGTACGGGACAAACATGCTTGTCAAGCTGTCCGTTACGGCTCCTTATGCCGTCCTTCCCATTCAGACGACAAAGTTTTTTTTCAACGGCTTACCCGCCAACCCTGGCAGAACTATGATTTAGGCCCAACAAACATGGCCATCTGCCGCCCTTCCATCTTGGGGGACTGTAGAATAACCGCATCGTCCTTCAATTCCTCGACCACCTTGTTCAAAACCTCCATGCCGAGAGTGTCGGCATAGACGATCTCACGGCCACGGAAGCGCAGGGTGATCTTCACTTTGTTCTTCTGCTGCAGAAACTTCTTGATATTCTTGATCTTGAATTCAAGATCATGTTTCTCGGTCTTAGGCCTGAGTTTGATCTCTTTGACCTCGATAACCGTCTGTTTTTTCTTGGCTTCCTGCTGCTTCTTGCTCTGCTCGTAGCGAAATTTGCCAAAATCCATAATCCGGCAAACCGGAGGATCGGCCGCAGCCGACAATTCAACAAGATCAAGCCCTGCCGCTTCGGACCTTGCCAGTGCATCGCGAACAGGCACAACCCCTACCTGACTTCCGTCCTCATCAATGAGACGAACTTCCTTGCAATCAATCTCATGGTTGATTCTGGCCCGCACTTCCCGCTCTGGTCGATCGCCAACTTTTTTCCCTTTGATACTCATACCTCCGCAAACATGATTCTTGAACCACCGCACACGATGCTACGCATCCGCACGCTGAAATATATCATAATACTCTGAATCACCTAGCTATTGCAAGCACCAGTTCGGCCGGCTTCATTTTCATCGGCAATCATGGCCGCAAACTCAGGGATGGACATACCGGGCAGATTATCGCCATTGCGCAGCCGCACCGTGACCTGACGGGCTTCTACTTCCTTGTCGCCGATGATCAGCATGAAAGGAATCTTCTGCATCTGGGCTTCACGAATCTTGTAATTGAGCTTTTCGTTGCGAAGATCCTTTTCCACCCGCACCCCAGCGCGGCGCAACTCGGCATACACCTCGTCCGCATAGCCCATCTGCGCATCGGTGATGTTCATAATCCTGGCCTGTGTCGGCGCAAGCCACACCGGAAAGGCGCCGGCATAATGCTCGATAAGCACCCCGATAAAACGCTCCAGCGAACCCATGAGGGCCCGATGGATCATGATCGGCTGATGCTCCTTGCCGTCTTCCCCGGTATAGCTCATCTCAAAACGTTCGGGCAGGTTGAAATCCACCTGGATGGTGGAACACTGCCAGCTGCGTCCCAAAACATCCTTGATCTTGATATCAATCTTCGGGCCGTAAAAGACCCCTTCCCCGGGATCGACCTCATAGGCCAACCCTTTTTTCTCCAAAGCGAGCTTCAGGGCGGTGGTGGCCTGCTCCCAATGCTCGTCGTTGCCCACATACTTCTCGGGCCGGGTGGAGAGATAGATGTCGTAGTGTTCGAAACCAAAGGCCTTAAGGATCTGCAGGTTCAGGTCTAGGATATTGAAGATTTCCTCTTCCAGGTTATCGGGCCGGCAGAAGATATGGGCATCGTCCTGGGTAAAACCGCGAACCCGCATCAACCCATGCAGGGCGCCGGTTTTCTCGAAGCGGTATACGGTGCCCAGCTCGCACCACCGCAAAGGAAACTCCCGGTAGCTGCGTTTCCGCGTATTATAGATGGCGATATGAAAGGGGCAATTCATCGGCTTGAGCTGATAGCTCACCTCCTCGATGTCCATGGCGGAAAACATGTTTTCCCCATAAAAATCGAGATGGCCGCTGGTCTTCCACATGTCGCGCTTGGCAATATGCGGGGTAAACAGCAGCTCATAGCCGTTTCGATAATGTTCTTCGCGCCAGTGATCCTCAATGATCTTCCGGAGGAGAGCACCCTTGGGCTGCCAGAGAATCAACCCCGGCCCGACCTGATCGGACACGGCAAACAACTCAAGTTCTTTGCCAAGCTTCCGGTGGTCGCGTTTTTTCGCCTCTTCAATCTGGTGCAGATAGGCTTTCAGATCCTTGGCATCAAAAAAAGCCGTGCCATAAAGCCGCTGGAGCATCTGGTTTTTTTCATCACCACGCCAATAGGCGCCGGCCTGCTTGATAACCTTGACTGCCTTCAGCCAACCCGCATGCGGCAAGTGCGGCCCACGGCAAAGGTCAACAAAATCTCCCTGCCGATACAACGAAACGGTCTCGGCACCCAGATCTTTAAGCAGTTCAACCTTGTAGGACTGACCGCTCTTTTCAAAAAGCGCAATCGCCTGGGCGGAGGACATGGTCTCACGGCTAAAAGGAGCTGCGGCAGCGGCAAGCTCCTGCATTTTCAGTTCAATCCGGGCAAGATCGTCGGGGGTAAACGGTTCCGCACGATCAAAATCATAGTAAAATCCATCGGCAATGGCCGGTCCGATGGCAACCTGCACCTCCGTGCCGAACAGGGCAAGAACAGCCTCGGCCATGATATGAGCCGCACTATGCCGGAGAATCTCCAAAGCCTCAGGGCTGTCAACGGTTATGGGCGCAAAGGATGCATCGGCATCGATAGGCGTAGAAAGGTCTACCAGCCTGTCAGCCAACCGGGCGGCAATGGTTTGCTTGCGCTCCTTGTTGGAAACCAGCTCTTTCAGGGCCTCGGCCACCGTGGTCCCCGCAGGAACCTTTTTCTGCTCCCCGGAAGGAAGGGTGAGGGATATTTCCATCATGGTTGTTGGAACCAGCCTTTCCGCAAATGCACAAACAAAAACAAGCACATTGACCAGGTCAATCTGCCTGCACCATACAACTTACTCTCTGCGAAGCCAAGCGACACAAAAGCTTCATGTTTTTTCTCTGGTAGGCGCGGGCGGATTCGAACCGCCGACCTCTTGCGTGTCGGGCAAGCGCTCTAACCAACTGAGCTACGCGCCTAAAAAACAAAAAAAGCACATCGCCCATGGCGACAGCTCGTTCTTTTTCAAGACATAACAAACTTTTCAGCAGCGCCGCTCCACTACTGCCACAGATGCAAGGAAGAGGCCTGCGAAGTGTGCTACTGCACATGAGCAAGCCGATGTCACTGCAGATGTGGTGCTACTGAGAAGTTACAACAAACCTTCCAAACGGCAACCAAATACCAACAATTCACCCGAGTGTCAAGGACAAATAGTTTCTTTTGCCTGCCTGCCGATGCGAAAAAAGTACGGGAAATCTCCTGCGCCGAAACCCTTCTTGCCATCACTTGCTGGTGTCTTTCCGTGCTTCAATAGCCCGACTGAGCGTGAGATCATCGGCATATTTTATGTCCATCCCCATGGGAATCCCGCAAGCCAATCTGGTTACCTTGACCTGAACCTCCTCCTGCAACCGCTTGATGAGATAAGCGGCCGTCGCCTCCCCCGGGACCGTGGAACTGGTGGCGATAAGGACCTCACGCACCTGCTGTTTGCGTATCCTCTCCACCAGGGCATCCGCCTTGATTTCCTCCGGCCCGATCCCGTCCATGGGAGAGAGAACACCATGGAGAATATGGTATTTGCCCTTGAAAACTCCGGTTTTCTCGATGGCCATAAGGTCTGCGGATTCCTCGACCACGCAGACCAACCCGCCATCACGCTCGGAATCTTTGCAGATAGCGCAGGGGTCGCTTTCCGCAAAGGCAAAACAGCCGCTGCACAAGCGGATGCTGCGGTGCAGTTCCCCAAGATCCCGGGCCAGGCTCTGCGCCTCGCTGGCGGGCCGCCGCAAAATATGGAGTGCCAGCCGGGTCGCGCTTTTGATGCCGATCCCCGGCAGACGGTTCAGGTCGGCAATGAGTCGGCTCAGTGCCGGAGGAACGACGTTCATAGAAACAAACCCACAGATGAGCAATGCACGGAGCAAGGCTCCCAATAAACAAAAAAAGGAACGAACTTTGGCAAAGACGAAGCGTCACACTTCATTTTTTCCCCAGGGACCGCACATCGTTCGTCCAGCCATTAAAACATCCCCGGAATCTTCATCCCACCGGTAAGCTTGGACATCTCACCCTCGATCATTGCCTGGGCCTTGCGCATGGCCTCATTTACCGCGGAGACGACAAGGTCTTGGAGCATCTGGGGGTCCGCAGGGTCCACCACTTCCTTATCAATGGTCAAGTTGACAAGTTCATGCCTGCCGTTCACCGTGGCGCTCACCATACCGCCGCCCACCGAGGCGCTGACCTGCCTGCCCGCCAGTTCCCCCTGCATCTCCGTCAAACGCTGCTGAAACTGCTGCGCCTGCTTCACCATCTGTTTCATATCCATCCGTATACCTCCGGCATTAACTTTCCAGCACACTGCGCCGACAGCAGGAGCAACTCCCCCCCCGTTGCCCGTCACTTTCAACTTTTCATTTTTCACTTTTACCTGGGGCCGGTTCGGATACTGCCGACCTGCCCGCCAAAAATCTCGGCCGCCATCTGCACCATGGGTTCGTTGGCAAGAACCCGCCGTTCGGCAAGAAGACTCTCCGCCTCATCGCCGCCGCCATCCTCAGCTGCCGGGGCGCCGCGCACCTTGAAAACGACGCGAAAATCGTGCTGAAAAAAATCCAGCGCAAAGGACTGCAACAATTTCAGGTTGTCATGTTCCTGCAACAGCTTACAGTCCGAGGGGTCGTCAAACTTCAGGACCAGCTCGTTTCCTTCATCGCGGGCCATGGCGCACAGTTGCAGCACCGGCGCCATCCAGCGCTTGCGCTCCTTCACATACCCAACAAACGCCTCCCAGTCCCGTTTCACCTCACGCACCGGAGGGGAGGCCGCGACCGGAGAGGAGTGCCCGAATTGCCCGGGCGAGGATGTAGGCGTATCCGCTATTTCATTTTTTTTTTGTTCCGGCTGCAACCCCGAAGAAGGAGCAGCTCCCGATGGCCGGGATGCCGGTCTGGGCGCGACTGGCTCCGGTTCCGCAGTGGAGATCGCCGGAGCAATGCCCCCGGCTGCTCTCACCGGCAGAGACACGGCGCCGGCCAATAATCCGTCAAGACGCCCCAATAAAGTGGCAGTCGGCACGATCTGCCCTGCCTGGGTGGCCCGGACAAAAGCCATCTCCAACGCAAGCCGGGGCCGGGATGAGTACTGCATCTCTTCGGTCCCCTTCAAGAGCAGAGAAAAATAATGATACAGCGTTTCCTGGCTGGCACCTGCGGCAATATCCTTAATCGCCGCCAGTTCCTGGTCGGACAGGTCAAGCAACTCCTCGGGATTGGCCTTGACCTTGGCAATCAGCAGACCCCGGAAAAATCCCAACAGGTCGTTGGCAAAACGCTTGAGGTCCATACCCGCGGCCTGGCTCTGGGCAAAGATCTCAAGACAACCTGCCAGATCCCCGACCAGAAGCGCCCGGGCCAGATTTTCATAAATCCCGCGATCAACCAAGCCCAAGACCTGCGCCACATCCCCATCGCTGACCTCAGACCCGCCAAAGGAAAATATCTGATCAAGAAGGCTCAAGCCGTCCCGCACGCTGCCTTCGGCCTCCCGAGCAATCATCTCCAGGGCCCGCGCAGAAATCGCAACCTTTTCCGCTTCGGCGATTTTGGCAAAAAATGCGACCAGTTCGGCAAAGGGAACTCGCTTGAGTTCATAGCGCTGACAGCGGGAGAGGATGGTGATCGGGATCTTGTGCAGTTCGGTGGTGGCGAACATGAAATAGACATGGGCCGGCGGCTCTTCCAGGGTCTTCAGCAGGGCGTTGAAGGCCTCGGTGGTGAGCATGTGCACTTCATCGATAATGATGATCTTGTAGCGCCCCTTGGCGGGGAAAAAGCGGATATTTTCCTTGAGCTCGCGGATCTCCTGGATGCCGCGATTGGAGGCGCCGTCGATCTCATGCAGATCAATGGCGTTGCCCGCCATGATCTCGGTGCATGACTCGCACTGGTCACAGGGCACATCCGGCTCGCCCTGTTGGCAGTTGAGAGCCTTGGCCATCAGTCTCGCCAGGGTGGTCTTGCCAACCCCGCGCACCCCGGAAAAAAGCATGGCATGGGCCACCCGGTTACGGGTGAGCGCGTTGCGCAAGGTGCGCACCACGGCCTGCTGGCCAACAACCTCATCGAAATTCTGGGGACGCCATTTTCTGGCTAAAACAAGGTAGGACATTTTCAGCCCTCGGAGATCAGCTCCGGTAAACGGGGGAAAACGAAAGATAGAGCTGCAAATGAGAAAACAAGGGGTAAGCGGTTGCAGGGTGCCGCAGGTTGCGGCAAGCGGGACGGCGATGCGTACATCAGGTACGTGAGACGGACCGATCGCTGCAAGATGTGGTGCCCTGCAACCGCTTACAAAAAAATGATAGCCAGGCACCCCTGCGGCACACAAAGTAACTCACTACCGTTGCTTCCTCCCGGACCTGGCGGGGTTCGCAAGTCTTTGTTGCGCAGGACCCGGCTATCAAACCGGAAAATATCTGGCGGAGAAGGTGGGATTCGAACCCACGGTACGTTGCCGCACACACGCGTTCCAGGCGTGCACCTTAAGCCACTCGGTCACCTCTCCAGCTTTTCCAAAGCAAACTGGCACGCTGGCCAATGGGGCACCACTTTACATCACCTGCACCCTCTTGCAAAGAACAAAATGCCCCAGAGGACGAGATGGCCGTTTCACCAAAAAATTTATCAACGATTCCAAAAAGATGCCTCTCCGAACACAGGACTCACCCTTTGGGCAAGACGGATTCACTCACCTGGGAGGTATACTCGGGGATCACCTTGCCGAGCTCGGCTTTGATCCCCTCTGCATCATGGTTTGACGCGAACTGCTTGAGCCTTTCCAGCGAATCCTGCAAGTCCTCCAGGGAAGCACCGTTTCCACGCAACACCATGATCTTTTCATGACCGGTCTTCACGATCCCCTCGCCCTCGGTGATCAACTCCTCGTACATCTTTTCGCCGGGCCTGAGCCCGGTATATTTGATCTCGATCTCCGTATCCGGCTCCTTGCCGCAAAGCTGGATCAGGTCACGGGCCATCTGGCCGATCCGCACCGGGGTTCCCATCTCCAAGATGAAAACCTCACCGCCCTCGCCCATGGTCGCGGCCTGGAGAATAAGCTGACTCGCCTCCTCAATGGACATGAAGTAGCGGGTCATATCCGGATGGGTAACCGTCACCGGGCCGCCCAGCTCAATCTGCCGCCGGAACAAGGGGATAACCGAACCGGAGGAGCCAAGAACATTACCGAAACGCACCGCCATGAAGCGGGTTCCCGAGCCGGCCCTTTTGCTCTTTTCACAAAAGCCCTGCATGAGAATCTCGGTCATCCGCTTGGTGGCGCCCATGACATTGGTGGGCCGCACCGCCTTGTCAGTGGAGATCACGATAAAACGCTCCACCCCAGACCGCGCGGAAACTTCCATCAACCGCTTGGAGGCAAAGATATTATTGTACACGCCCTCCCAAGGATTACGCTCCACCATGGGCACATGCTTATAGGCGGCGGCATGGAACACCACGGTTGGCCGATAATGCGGGAACAACGATTCCAGCAGCCCTTTATCCTGCACCTTCCCCAGCACGGCCACATAGTCCCTGAAGCCGTATTCGTGGAGCAGCTCCATCTCGATCTGGTAGAGGTTCTGTTCGCTGGCATCCATGAGAATAAGATTGGCAGGGTGGAAGCGAACGATCTGGCGACAGAGCTCCGAGCCGATGGAGCCACCTGCCCCGGTGACCAGAACCGTCTTTCCTCCCAGGACCTCACCGATCTCTTCCAACTCGAGGCGCACCGGTGGCCGGCCCAGAAGATCCTTATACGAAACATCGCGGATGGCCTTGATGGAAACCCTGTCACTGATCAGCTCCCCCAGCCCGGGCAGGGTCTTGAACGGAATTCCACAGGCGCGGCAGAGTTCGACAATCCTCTGCATTTGGTCGCGGCTGGCCGAGGGAATAGCAATAAGCACCTCATTGGCCTTGGTTTTAAACACATACTCCGACAGGTCAGCAATAGGGCCGAGAACAGGAATGCCGTGAATCTGCTGGCCGATCTTGGAAGGATGATCATCAAGAAACCCTGCCACTATGTAGGGCAAGGCCTTATTGTCGTTAATTTCCCGCGTCACCTTTTCGGCGGCATCTCCGGCCCCGATAATGAGCAACCGCTTGCGGCGCTGCCGCTTACCGGCATCATCCTGGAGAAAAGGCAGACAAAAAGCCTTTTGGCAAGAGAGCCTGAGACTGATACGAAATCCGGCAATGAACAGGAAGGTCAACAAGGCATCAAGCACGAAAACAGCCCGGGAAAACCCATCGAAACGGTTCAACAACAGAATGCCACCCAAAGTAATAAACCCGGCAACCACACAGGCCTTAAGGATGTTCAACAAATCCGCAAGGGAAGTATACCGCCACATCCCGCGATACAACCCAAAAAAATGAAACAGCACCAGCTTGACCGGAAGCAGGAACCCAAGAACGGAGATATTGGCCTGCTGTTCCTGGGGCACAACGCCGTCGAAACGAATTACATAGGCCAACAGATGCGCGGCAACTAGCAGCAGTACGTCAACCCCAAGCACAATCCAGAAATTCAATTTACGAAATTGGTATTTCATACGGCTTCCTAAGTTCTTTGACGTAAACCAAGAAGTGACTCTACTTGATTTTGACAGAATTACCCATGTTGTCGTGCAGAAATCGTAAAGCACACCTCATTTACACCGCAGCCTATTTTGAGCAGAATCACCTTTTATAAACTGTCGAGGGCGAACACGTTCAATGCGAAACTCCATCCCCCGCCACTATTTTGATAAAGGTGCGCCACAAGATCAGCACATCAAACGCCAATGAGCGCTGTTGCAAATATTCTGCATCCAACTTGACCTTCTCAGGAATCGGCAGCTCATCCCGCCCGTTCACCTGGGCCCAACCGGTCAATCCAGGCATCAACTCATGCACACCATACTGGGTGCGCAATTTAATCAGATCATCTTGGTTGAATAACGCCGGGCGAGGGCCAACAAAGCTCATATCGCCATTGAGGATACTCCACAGCTGAGGCAATTCGTCCAGACTGGACTTGCGCAAAAAGCCGCCAATCCTGGTAAGATACATAGCCGGTTTGGCAAGGAGATGTGTTGCCAGCGCGGGCGTTCCCACCCGCATACTGCGGAACTTTGGCATACTGAAAATCCTGTTATTACGCCCTACCCGGTCAGACCAATACAAAACAGGCCCCTTAGAAGTAAGCTTGACCAACAACGCAACCAGCACAAGCGGCAAACTCAGAACAAGCACTGCACAAACGGCCAGAATCAAATCAAACAGTCGTTTCATGCAAGAACCATTGCGCTGTCCGGCGTAACCCCTCGTCCACACTGATGGGAGGATTCCACCCCAAGAGGGTTCGCGCCCTGGAAATATCCACCTGCAAGGATCCGCACAGCCGTTGCGCCATATCACGCCGGCCCAATAACACAGCCCCAGCTTCCAGCAAAAAAACGGGTAACGGCATCAATCGCGCCGGTCTCCCCAGCGCATGTGCCATTCGCCGCAACAGTGCTGTAGTGGAAAGATCCTCACCGTCCGACACCAAAAAAGTTTGATCAGCCGCAGCCGGGTGATCAAGGCAGCGGATGATCAGATCGATCAGGTTATCCAGCGCGACTATGCTTCGACGATTATTGATCGAACCAAGCGGTAGCGGCACCCCTGCATGCAACCAGCGCAACATATTCAAAAAATTGGCTTTTACCCCCGGCCCATAGATCAGAGGGGGCCGAATAACCACAACCTCCATTCCTGTTCGCTGGGCAAGAGTTCGCAGCCCTTCTTCGGCTTCGCATTTGGAAATACTATAAGGGCCAAGCGGCACAGACACATCCTCCTCGGTGAAAGGTTGCCCTGACAATGTCTGCTCACCATTGACCTTGATGGAGCTGAGGTAGACAAACCGCTGCACACCCGCCTTAGCCGCCTGACGGGCGAGGTTCAACGCAGCGGCGACATTGACTGCGCGGAACTCGGTGAGCGGGTCAGTCGCCTTGTCGCGCATAATGTGGACGCGGGCGGCGAGATGAACGACAGCACCTACCCCGCGTAGTGCTTCGGCCCAATTCGTTTCGCCGTCTATTGCCCCCACTGTGACCAACTCCATGTCTTGGGGTAATCGACGAGAAGAACGGACGGCAGCCAAAACCTGCCATCCCCGAAGAAGCATTTCTTCGCATAATGGTTGCCCAACAAAGCCATTGGCCCCTGTGACAAGAGCTCGGCTCAAGATAACACCTCGCAATAAAGATTCACCCTAACTCCAGTCAGCAACATAGCCGTCAGGTGAGCGTTCACCAGCGTGACCAGACGGTGCGGTTTACATAATCGACGTAACTCAGCACAATTCGCAGCAATTGCTTGGACACCACGCCTGCCTCGTAATCCTGGACCGGCCGCATCACGCGTCTGATCTTGTCATGCTGGGCGATGATGACGCGCACCGCATCCAACACCCGCTCTCTCTTTAACCCGCTCATGATAAGCGTCCCCACGTCCATCCCCTCCGGCCGTTCATGTGCATTGCGGATGGTGACCGCAGGCAGGTTGAGCAGCGAGCCTTCCTCAGTAATCGTCCCGCTGTCGGACACAACGCACAACGCCTCCATTTGCAATTTGATGTAGTCGCAAAACCCGAACGGCTTGAGGAATTTGATCTGCGGGTTGAGTTGCCCCAATTCCAAGGCATCCAAACGCTTTTTAGTGCGCGGATGCGTGGAGACGATAACGGGGCAGTTGTAAGTTTCCGCCAGCGAATTAAGCGTTTCGACCATATCCACCAGATTCTGCGGGGTATCAACGTTCTCTTCCCGATGCGCGCTCACGATAAAGAACTTGTTCGCTTCCAGACCCATTCGCTGCAACACATCCGAGGTCTGGATCTTCGGCATGTAAAAATCCAGCACTTCACGCATGTGCGAACCGGTCTTGATGATGGTTTCGGGGCGGATCCCCTCGGCGATCAAATAACGACGGGCATGCTCGGTCAACACAAGATTGATGTCGCTCAAGTGATCCAACACCTTGCGGTTCAGTTCTTCAGGCACGCGCTGATCGAAGCAACGGTTGCCCGCCTCCATGTGGAATACCGGAATTTTGCGGCGCTTGGCGGCGATAACGGCCAGGCAGGAGTTGGTGTCGCCATACAACATGACTGCATCCGGCTTTTCTTTTTCCATGACCGCATCGGATTTCTCGATCACCCGCGCGATGGTCTGTGCAACGTTCTCGCCCACCGCCTCAAGAAAATAATCCGGCTTACGGATATCCAAATCCTCGAAAAACAGCTGATTCAGCTCGTAATCGTAGTTTTGTCCGGTGTGGACCAAAATATGCTTGGTGTATCGGTCGAACTCGGCAATCACCCGGCTCATCTTGATCAGTTCAGGACGCGTCCCGACGATGGTCATAATCTTAAACATTGAATTCTTCCTTGATGAAATCCAGGTTCACCAACAAGGCTTTGACCTGCTCGACAGTCAAACGTTCCGTGTTGTGTGAGGTATAGTCATCCTGACGGGAGATATTTTCCTCCCCCTCGCTGAAATACTTTGCGTAATTGAGGTCGCGGTTGTCAGCCGGGATTCGGTAATAGCCACCCAGGTCTTTGGCATGCGCCATCTCTTCACGTGAAATGAGCGATTCATACAACTTTTCACCATGGCGGGTCCCGATGACCCGGATCGGATTGCCCTTGCCGAAGATCTCTTTCAAGGCCTGTGCCAGTTCGGCAACGGTGGAAGCTGGGGCCTTCTGCACGAAGATATCCCCCTGCTTCGCGTGGGCAAAGGCGTACAGCACCAGATCCACGGAATCTTCCAGCGACATCAAGAACCGGGTCATGTTCGGATCGGTGACCGTGAGCGCCTTACCTTCCCGGAGCTGTGAGACGAACAGGGGAATAACCGAACCCCGCGAAGCCATAACATTGCCGTAACGCGTCGCACAAAATACCGTCTCCCCTTCACGCTGCATGCGCGCTTTAGCGACCATCAGTTTCTCTGCCATCGCTTTGGAGATCCCCATCGCGTTGATGGGATACACCGCTTTGTCCGTACTGAGCAGCACTAGGCGCGCGACGCCATTGGCTGTCGCGGCGTTCATCACATTTTCAGTGCCCAACACATTGGTGCGCACCGCTTCCATAGGATAGAACTCGCATGACGGCACCTGCTTCAACGCTGCCGCATGGAACACATAATCCACGCCCTTCAAGGCTTGGTAGATGCTGTCGTAATCCCGAACATCCCCGATATAAAATTTCAACTTCTGGTCATTCAAAGCAATGCGCATCTCTTCCTGCTTCTTCTCATCGCGGCTAAAGATCCGAATCTCACGTACATCCGTCGAAAGGAAACGCTTAAGCACAGTATTCCCGAAAGAGCCCGTGCCACCGGTGATCATTAATACTTTATCATTAAACATAACGGGTCAAACCTATTTATAAGTGTGCATTAATTGGATCAATTCAGGCCAACTTGGGGCGACATAGCCCGTGACATCCCGGAAACGATCTGCATTGAGTGAACGGTCAATCACCAACTGCTCATCCGGGACAATATCGATCGTTTTGCCATACACATCAGCAATCAATTTTAGTAGGTCGTATTTGGAAATGGGCTGCGCTGCGACATGATAAACGCCAGACAACTCTTTGCGCGGGATTACCACATCACGCACGACTTGTGCAAAAACCACCGTTGGCAACCCGGAAAAAATGGCACGAGTATACCCCTTACAACACCTTTCTTGCAATAGGAACCACTCCAGCAGACCGAATTGGCTTTGCAATTCATGACCTATGGTCGAAGTGCGCAATGTAATGGCGTGCGGATAATTCACCTCGCCTAGTGCCTTGGATTTCCCATACACATCGCGCGCATCGGCAAAATCATTTTCGACGTATCCACCTTTTTCTCCGGAGAAGATGCAGTCCGTGCTGACATGTATTAGGCGAGCACCAACTAGCTTGCACAACCCCGCAAGACGGTGTGGCATCAAAGTATTGATCGGAATGGAAACCAGCGGATCTTCAGCGTCCGGTTTGTGCTTAGTCAAGCCAGCACAATTGACGACCACATCCGGTCGTATCTCATCCAGAATCCTTACCAATAAATCATGGTGTTGGACATCAACGCCCGATATCAGGCGCTCACCGCCCAAAGCTGAAAAAAATCGTTTCACACTTCTGTCACGAACCGTGCCGAAGACTTTCCAATCATTTTTCTCGCTCAAGATGCGCAGGAACGTACTGCCTATCATTCCGCTCGCGCCGATCACCAATACTTTCACGGAATATCCTTTTCGCTCTGCGACACTCTGCACAACTGCCTGATTAACTGGTCAATCAAACGATCATGGGCGAAGTGCTCCTGGTAATACCTCCGTCCATTCTCTCCCATTTTTGCACGTTCTTCGGGCGAATGCTTATATAGATACAAGATCGCATCTGCCAAAGCCATCGAATCTTCTGCGGGTATGGCCAATCCGGCCTTGGCTTCAACGACTAGACGCGCACCCTCGCCATTCAAACAGGCAATGATCGGCTTACCTGCCGCCATATATGCCTGCACTTTGTTGGGAACAGTCGCCGCAAAGATCGGCTGGTCCGCGAGCGTCACCAACAACACCGATGCTTTCTGCATAAAGCCAGGCATCGTCTCCACGGGGAACCGTCCTGGCAGATGAAGATTGGTCAGCCCACGCTGTCGCACCTCCTTCAACATCGATTCGCGAGAACTCCCGTCTCCCAAAACAACAAAATGAATGTCCACATATTCCCTCAAAAAGGAGGCGGCCTCAACTATCACCCCAACAGCCTGCGCCGCACCGATATTACCGGCGAACATCACAGAAAACCCTTCCCCAAGGCCCTCGACTGAGGGTGTCTCATTAGTGGCGGAAATCGCAAAGGTGTCGCCCACCGAGTTAGGACAATATTCGATGGGTGTACCTGATGCCAAAGCACAGACCGGCCCCTCAAATGCCCTTGACTGCACCAAGAGCAAATCAACATGGCGATAAATAAAACGCACCACCCGCTCAACCAGCTTAAGTACCGCCCTATTTCGCACATACCCCGTCGCCGACAGACTTTCCGGCCACAGGTCCTGCACCCACAACACCACCGGACATCTCTTCAGCCACCCAAGGAAGATCGCTGGAATTGCCTGAAGTATCGGAGAAGGTGCGTAGATAAAGATCACATCGAATCTTTTTTTGCGCAACATCCAGGGAGCGAACAATAATCCAGCCAGAATGAAAGACAGGTAGTTCAGAGCCAACCACCATCCTCCGCGTCCTCTTGGCAATATTGGAATACGGTTGATATTAATACCCCGATGAGTATCTTGTTGGCATCCCCATGCCCTGTAACCAGCGAATATTTCTCCACAAGGATAGTTCGGCTTGCCAGTCAGAACCTCAACCTCAATGCCTTTTTCCAATAAAGTGCCAGCAACATCATTGATGCTGAAATTTTCCGGGTAGAAATATTGACTAACAATCAAAACCTGCAAACTATTCTACCTTTCCTAAAACAGAAGCCATAAACTGCGTAGCATCCAGTAACGGGAGAGGCCCCACCCCCTCCCCCAAGAAACGCTTCACCGCCCTGACGATGGATATGGACGACTCAGGGTTGAACGTTTGCTCCGGGTCGAGCACATCACGCACATAATCAAGCTCCGCCGCCAGCACAGGCAAGCAGGACTGGCTTGCTTCAATCAAAGGCAATCCAAATGATTCAAATAATGAAGGATAGATCAATGCCCGCGCTTGAACATAAAGCAACAGAGCTTTGTCATGAGGGAGAAACCCGACATTTTCCAATTTCAATCCATAGCGAAGTTTCTGCTCGTCTATCCAGATACACAACTCCGATGATACATTCGCATCCAGCGTCAGACACAAAGATGGAAACAGGCCTTGTTCTGCTAGTAAACACCAAGCCTTAACCAACCGCCGATGATTTTTGTGAGGATCACCGGACGCGGGGTAAAAAAAATCGTATCGTTTGTGTCCATCTTGCCGGACATGCTTCAGACTCATTGTTCGCTGGTAGCCACCTGACACTTTTACAAATGGCCTAACATGAACAGGTTGTTTCACCACACAACCTGATGACAGCAAGGCTGTTCTCATGGATGGAGTTTGCACCACAAATTCATCAACATTGCCCGCCCTCCAAGAAAGCCAAAGACGTTCCAAGCCTAGACGCAGCCTCGCTTTGATGTAGAAACTCCTCAGCGCCACCCTCTCAACCAGATAACGATTCTGAACAAATACAATCACATGTCCACGCAACTTGAATAATGGCGGAAGATTCCCAAAACAAAGCACCGTGTCTTGCGACCGCACATTCTGCCATAGCCACCACTCAGCATAAAACCGTTGCCTGATAGACGGCTGCACAAATTTTATAAACATAGTTCCGGGGATATTGGTTGGCTTCGGGATACGCCTATCAAGCAATGCAACAACTTCCTGTTCGCCTGGACATGCATCAAGCAAAGCAGACAACAAAGAGTAACCACCACCTTGGTGGATATTGGTGGCGTGGATGAACAATTTACATTTCACGCTTCACTCTTATCAGTTTTAGATTTCACCTTCTGTTTCGTCATCAACCCCCTCCAGTTTTCGGTCGAAAAAAACAGAGGCCTAATCGTCCATTCCGCACCTTGCGGTGGTAAGGGTTAAGCCACTTTGCTTTTGTTCCACCACACCAAGAAACTGCCAGTCTTAGACATAATCCAACCTAGAGAACAGAGGTCCGACTCAAGTAAGGTTAACTACACCTAGCAACAAAATATTCTAACAGTCGGCGTTGCGTGCTTTACTCGTCAACTTTATCGGTACCTACAGCCTCATCTACTGGGTACCAGCAAACAGGTGAGGGTAGCCCTTTCCCGCGATAAAAACCAAAACTCTACTTTTTCTCAAATAAAATTATTTAGGCCATCCCTATTCCATTTATAGTTTCGGTATCAATCCGCTGAATTTAAAGCACATTATTGAACAGCCTCATTCTCAAATAATTTTTTTTGCAATTAACATAAACATATCTCCGGTATTCACAGGAAGAACAATCCGCCTAAACAATGCTCCTCTTGCTTTAATTCCCACCCGGCTAAGAAGATAGGAAAGGGAAAATTTCTTTGAATAAAACTCTGTATGCACAACTTCAAACCCATTCTTTAATAGCAATGCCGATAAAGTTTTCGGCGTGAAGTGGTAGAGATGGAACCTCATTAACCACGGATACCGCTTACCCATAATCCTTGCAAAAACACTGCCTATGTCGTGGGTTGTAACAACCACTATACCCTCACGCTTTAGATAGTTATAAATATTAGAGAAACATAACGATGGATTGTCGAGATGTTCGACAACATCCCATAGAGTTACCACATCAAACTCCCCTGTCGCGAAAAACTGCTTTTCATTACAACTAGCGTTAATAATCGTCGCTCCTGTTTTTTCCCGGGCGTAATTAGAAGCCCAGGTGGACGCCTCTATACCAGCTACCTGGTATCCTCTTTTCTGAGCTTCGTCTAAGAAAATTCCGGCATAACATCCTATATCGAGAAGCATCCCATCTGGTTTATATTTAGCAATTACCTTCAGGTGATCATTAAAAGTCTCGGCACGTTCCGGCCAAGTTTCCAAATAAGCATTATCCACTACATCTTTATATAGTTCAATTACCCCGACATCACGTGGATTCATATATACAAGTCCACATTTTTTACATTTTACAATATTATTGTACACACTGTATTTGTTTGCCGTGCTAGTATAATCTTCTATGCTAGGATTAGTAAGACCGACATTAGAATGATACACAATTGTGTAGTCGTCGCTGCCACAAATATTGCAACTCTCTTTCTCATACGCAACAATATTACTATCATTGGTGTCAGACTTTTCACGCGACCATTTAGCAAGTTGCCTAAACAGTGCAATTCCCCCCATTAAATAATTTTTAAACTCATATAATGTCCGAATATGAAAAAGAAGATTTATAATTTTTCTAGGATTGGCATAATATTTAATATTTGCCTTACTGATTAAGTTTTCAATTTCTTGACCAGACACCTCGGCATTCTTGAGCACGCAATCTTCACCAATAGCGACAAATTTTTCCCAGTTTATGCTTTTAAGGGGCACCGACGAAAAGTAAAAATCAAAATCTTTTGTCCCAGGGAAAGGGACAAGCATGTTGTAAAAAGCAAGAGTTGAATCAACTTCCTGTGAAAATTTTATTGTCTCGGCCATTTGAGTTCTTGTTTCTCCTGACGAACCGAGAATATAGAAAGCCTGCGTTTTAAGGCCGATTTGATTAGCGATCTTTACGGTTTCTTTTGACCTAGCCGGTGAAATCGGCTTGCCCATCTTTCTCAAAATCTCCTCATCAGAAGACTCTAAGCCGAAACCTATACTATAGCAGCCGGCTTTTTTCATTAAACTCAGCATCTCTCGGTTAACGGTGGTAACCTGAGCGAAACAAAACCACTTAAGATTAAGTTTTTTATCAATCATACCCTTGCATATTTTTTCAAGACGGGGATGATTTATGGTAAAAGTGTCATCTGTTATGAGCAACTGCCTTGCATTATAATCTTTCTTCAACATTTGCATTTCTTCTAGGACATATTCAGCAGAATGCATTCTGTATCGTGTTCCGGAAACAATCCTTGCTGCACAAAAACTACAATTAAAGGGACATCCCCTGCTGGTGAGAATGGTTAGACAATTCCTATATCGAGCATTATGCATATTTGGGAAAAAAAGGTGCTGCGGGATAAGATGACGCGCGGGAAACGGGATACTATCAAGATCTTCAATATAAGGCCGACACGCATTACGAACAATTTTATCCTTTTTATTATACACAATGCCTTCTATGTCTCCAATGTCGGAGTTGCGCTGATAGGCCTCGACAAGTTCTAGCATTGTTATCTCGCCTTCGCCAACTACCACACAATCTATCCAATCGGCATATTCCGACATAACATACTCTGGAATAGCCGACACATGCACCCCACCGATGATAATTTTAGCACGAGAGTTGTTTCTGCACAGTTGTGCCATCTCTATCGCCCGTGTAAAATTTGCGGTTGAACAGGTTATTCCGACTATATCTGGCTGGAACTCCCGAACAACCTCTTGAATACGATGCATGGTTAAACCCTGCGCTTCCGGCTCATATAACTGGACTTCGTGTCCACCATATTTCATAAGATAAGAAGCGATATAACCTAAACCTAAAGGGAAATATCTTCCGGCAGCTTTTTTTAAATCACCATAAAGCTCTACATAGGGGGGAGATAACAATAATATTTTTGCCATTGTTATTTGTCCTTTATAGGAATGAAATTAATATCTATCTTGACTGCCGAAAAAAAATCTAACATGATACTATTATTGGCAATGCTATCAACATTATTGTCTCGGCTTGTTAATCGTCCTCATACCATCCCCAAAGCCTGCGACATGGAGCAGGACGCACTTACTTGCACTGCACAGCCCCCTATTTTTTCCGAGAGGATTTTCGACGTATAGGCCTGTTCAAATTTACAAGACGACTTCTGGGATACAGCTTGAATCAATCCGCTGCGTTGACATCCATGTCGTCGAGCAGCAGGTCGCGCAAAAGACCAAGCAACCCTCTTACTTCTTTACCCTTTGTGCCGTATGCGCCGCCCGGCAAATCCACTTTGCCGCGGCCTACGTGGGACTGAAGCGATGTCATAACCTAGAAATGCCAATACAAGTTGTAACCCCATGAGAATCGGCAAGGAAGCCAGCATAACCGTACCTGCTGGTGTTGCAACACCTTCTCGTGCCGACTCAAACCAGTGATACACACCAAAACTCGTGCCAGCCAATAACATAACCAACCCAAGTGGTAGCTCTATCGACGCCAGTGATAGGTCGCGCAGATAATAATTATAAAAAATTCGCTTCATGAAATTCCTGGCATGCTTGCCGAGAAACTCACCAATAATTTTTAAAATATTCAAGTTGCTCACTTCATCACCATATTTAGCATCCATTGGGACATCCACAACCACCGCGCGCAATGTATTTAACCGAAACAACATGTCTGTTTCAAAAAAATAACCGCAACTAATTTTCCGAAACGGCAGATGACGCGCTACATCGGCGTGAATTGCTGTATATCCGTTAGTAGGATCAAACAAATCCCAATAACCGGATGAAAGTTTTGTCATAAAGGACAACAATGCATTGCCGAACAATCGCCCCCTAGGCATGACACGAATTTCCTCAAGGTCAAAAAACCTATTACCTTTGGTGTAGTCCGCCTCACCAGCCAAAATAGGTTCCACAAAACATGGAATCAAAGCAGGATCCATCTGACCATCGCCGTCCACTTTGACGATTACATCGGCTCCATCAGCAATAGCTGCACGGTAGCCCGTCATCACTGCACCACCTACGCCTTGATTGTTTTCGTGCCGCAACACGACGACGCGCGGATCCCGACAATTTACTTCGACAAAGCTTCCTGACTCTTCAGGGCACTTATCGTCAACTACATAGATACGCCACACCTCAGGCACAATCCCATATATGACATCAAGGATGTACTTCTTGACACAAAAACTTGGAATGACAACGGCGATGCGGGGAGGATCAGAAATATAAGAATTTCTCATGTAACCTCTTGAATAAGAAAAATCCGCCCAAAAAGGATACGCTCACCGAATTGGCACCGTACGCCACAGTGCATCCCAACCAGATTACGGCGGGGCGACATCAGTTTGGTGAACCTTGTTGCTAACATTTCCATGCCAGAGACACTATAACAGAACACCCGTCAATCTGAAGACTTTACATGCCAAGATTAGGCTGCTATCAGGCCCAATTAACAAAAGAGGTCGCGCATATTATTTTCTTAAGCCGGTCAGGGCAGCGATGTGTCATACAATACACCGCATTGAAGCATTATACCTGGAGCATCTACACATAAATGCCCGCCTGCTGCTTCGAAACAGCTCAATCGGAAGGAACTCAATGTCGGCGACAAGTACGTTGGCCCGCTGATGAAAGGTATAGACTGCGAAGCGCCTTACAAACCGCCGACACCAACAAATATCCCAACAATAAATTACCCTACCTGTTGTTGCGAACCTCGCTACCATACTGGCCAATCAACTTTAGGCGCTGGACAAAACTCACATTCAAATAAACACAGGGCACATCTCCCCCCTCGAGGCCATTAAGGATTGGACCAGTCGCAAGAAAGAACCAGCTATTAATCCATTTGCTGGATTGATAGCTCAAAAGAAACACAAAAAATCAGTACAAATATTGCTATTCCTGTATCAGACATTGATTTCAGTGAAATCATCGCGCCAATAAGACATACACACAGAAATTGCCCCCCCGATAAACAGCCATAACGGAAACACCTGAAATCGCATGGCAAACCCGACAAAAAAACAAAGCATTAGAAAAGCAAGAGCATATACGCTTGAAATATCTCTTACTGCCATGTAGCGACGGAAACCCCTAGTAGCCAAAACACCCCAAAGAAAAACAACCGCAGCCAAACCAAGTATACCTGCATCATCGTACAATGCGAGGAATCCTGCATCTTTCCTCTTTCCTCTAAAGCGGCCCTCTATTGATTCATTTATTTTTGATGGATGCGAAATTGACAAGTTTGCTGAGGTTATTGACGAGGTTGCTGAGGTTATTGACGAGGTTGCGGAGTCTGTAATATTATATTTCGTGAAATTATAAATATAATTGGCAATGCTCAACGGGGCACGAGCCAACCTCTCGCCAATTACAACAAATGAATGCCAGCTAGATTCATTGGTATGATCTTGAGATTGTAAAAAACGAGCCGCAGAAAATGCCACAAAAAAAACAAAAGGCAAGAGCATCAGTGGCAACCATCTCAATTTTTTGCTGCTTTTTAGTAACAATGAAGAAATTAATAAAACCGAGATCAGCAGAAGGACGACACCTCTGGAGGCCGTAGAATATATACCAAGAGACGACAACACCATGCCTAACATCATCGCCCTTCGATGCTCTGAGAAACAATACATTCCATAAACGCAACCTAAATACACCATTGAACACCAGTATGCGAATAAGTTAGGATTGAACAAGATTGAACTCGCTCGCCAAACAACCTCACCGGAGTTTTCAACGGTATACGCCCAAGCGCGCTTAGAACATATTTCATAGAAGCCGACACAAACCGCCATGGCCAAAAAGGCATTGGCACATCCTATGGAGTTCTTCGTAATGCTCCAATGATATCCTTCTACGCTAAACCACAAATGCCCCAAATACATCAAAACCAGCATTGCTACAACACTCAAAATATTTTGCAGCTGTAGCCAATCACCAACTCTTACATTGTGAATGTACCCTATAATCACAGCCGCAATTGCGACACCAAAGTAAATCAGGGTAGGCCTATCAGAGACAATATTTTTCCTAACTCGAATAGCGAGTGAAACAAAAATAACAAGCAAGAACATTACTGTTGCCAACTTCACTAAAATTCCGCCACCTCGGACATGCAACTTAGCGAGGTAAATATTAGAGGCACCACTAATTAATGGAATTACCGCATACAAAAAGCAGGTCGAACCATATACCAACACAAGGGCGATTAAATTCTTCTTTTTTGAGAAGAAAACAACCCCAAGCAAAAAAAACACAACTACGACATTTAACAACTCTATCATATTAACTTCCATCAAACGGCACCATTATTAATCACTGGCCAGTTTATCAAGCTAGGCTTTCCAGAATAGTTAATTATTTTATACAATGATCCATCCTTAATCTCTTCTAGGCCGAATGACCCCAAATATTGCTTGCGGAATCTTTCATCAGAATGGCCAACAAACAAAAAATCATGCGCCATTAACAACGAATCGAAATCATTAGAAGATTTTTGACATGTCCAGACATCGCCTGCAGAGTATGGCGCACCTATAGACCAACACCAATTGCCAACATTTGATCTCCTGGGAAGGATCCCATAACTAAAAACATGATACTCATGCCCGGAACTATTCTGCCAAACAAAAAATATTTTTGCACCAGAGGGCGTATTTTTCGTAACCCCCCTCGCGTACTCAGAGACAATCGATACCGCCTCATATTTTTTTCCTATAATAATTCTCGCGACATCTTTCAGCATATTTATTGAATTGGGTAATGCCGCCATCAAACAAACAATAACCAGCATAACGGCCCTGAATGAACTTCGCTCCGAATGAAAGTATCGAGATACTGATATCCCAAAAAGAAAAACTATCACTCCAACCAAGAACGTGTTGACATAACGTTCGAACGAAGCCAGCCTTACCCCCTCATACGCCCCAAAAGAAAATAAATACACAAACAGTAAAAGAAGAAGATACCCGACAAAGCAAACGGCAATGAGAAAAAAAACACTTAAATCTTGCCACCATTTTCGATTATCCACATGACTTTCACGAATTATCAAGAAAATAAACAGCACACATATCAGCGCCCAAAAATACTGAGTGCTTAATCTATTGTCTCGTCCGATAAAATCAGGGAATATCTTATCCAGATAATTAGCGATGGTCGCTTTCTGCCTTTCTGTTGACAAGTTTTCATCAAAAGCGTTCAGGAGATCAGATGGTGAAATTTGTAAATTATTAAATGTTTTTTCAACATTGATGTTCTCAACATGAATACTCCAACTTGCATGTGCCAACAAAGCAAACGATATCATCAAAAATGCAACTGAAATTAATTTAAATTTATTTCTAAAATTTATTGCATTGAAACAGATATCAAAAATAACTATGGCAGCAATCGATAACGAAAAGAAAATTCCAATTTGCTTGATCACAGGAAAAACAATAACTACTGGTAACAGCATAATAATACGAACAAAATTACCAGAATTCTTAAAAAAGAAATACTCGAATAATGAAACCCCAAAAAGTAGCCCAAGAACAAGATCAACTTGTAATGTATGAAATCCTGAATCAAGAAAATAAATTATCGAAAGAATAAAAAAAGTAAAACCTACCAAAATAATTTTATTAACATCTTTATGAATAGCAGCATATAGCGGAATAACTGTCGCACTGACAAAAACTCCACGCGACAACAAGGAGACACTATCTTTATAGTCAACAAATTGATAAAATAGATAGTCAAAAAGAGCCAGCCCAGGGGGATAATCTTTACACAGCACAGCATCATCAGGCCCAACCAGTGCATGATTGAATGCCACTATTTTTGAAACCCTACCCCAATGACTAAAATCATCACCATACACAATTGAAGAATAGCATTCAGATTGAGTAATCAAGTATAGTAGACAGACAAAAAATAAAAAAACACCTAAACCTAGCGTCAGCTTATCAGTAATTGTATTTTTTCTGTAATCAATAAAGAAAATAATCAAAAATAGAAAAAACCCTACTATCAATATAGCCTGTGCCGTTAATTGTAAAAAATCGAACAGCCCACCTACATAAAGCACGGCAACCATGCTTGCGCAAACGAACAAGAAGGTTGATTCAATTGGGAATTTACAAAACCTATTCAGCGTAAAACCGTATCCCAAAATACCTACTAAGACCGGTAAAAGCGCTATTAAACTATTCATTTCGTTTTCACCACCCCCTAAAGTGATCTAATTCAGGCTATCTCTTCTGGGCAACGACAATCAGCGTTTCCCCCCCGATCAGCCTCACGCCACGATCCTTACCAAACAGGGCATAGATTATTCGCCTCAGCGGCTTAGCAATTAGTGTTTTCCACCCATGAGAGGGTGCTGTAAATGCAGCTTGCGTATACGCAGCATCAACAATTTCATAACCACACTCTCTCAGCAATGATAGAGCCAGCTCTTTAGTAAAATAATGTATATGACCAACTTTATTGCGAACATACAACAGAGGCGCTTCCCGATATACACTGAATGCAGACAAATCAAGCGGAATATGAAAGATGTAAAAGTTTGCTTTACCAAGCAGTCTTTCTAAAAAGTCATGTGGATCAGCCAGATGTTCAACGACGTCCAACATGAGCAACACATCACACTTGAGCGAAGATTCTCGCAGCGCGTCCCCCACCTCAAAATGGATATTTAGTCCGTCATACTGAAGCCAGAATGCGGCCGCATCCGGGGCAATATCAAACCCACTCAGCTCCGCTTCTGGATAGATGGTGCGTAGTTCAGCCAGACACCCACCAGACCCACAACCCACTTCACAAACCGAAGAAGGTTGTATTCCATTTCGAGTAAGGGCAGCGGCAACGATACGTGCCTTCCATGGGGTGTCTGCCAAATCCCAAGTGGGGTTGTGCTCAAAATATTCCCGGGTAAGGTACTGCAAGGTTGGGTGAGCCATCTTTGTTAATTCCTTTGATTAACGACTTATGAACGAAGCTACCATCGAACAATTATATCCTTGTCCAGTACGGTGGCAACCCCTTAATGCGCCTGCCCAAGTCAAAAATCTTCCTGGTTGGTCTCTCGCCAATCGAATCCCATAACACCAACCGCACATAAACTCTCATCATTGCCATCAACCAAAAAAAACCAGGAAAATATTGGCCATGCATCTTCTGCGCTCGCCTGACATCACGCATTGCCTGGATAGAACTTGAGGGATTGCTACTGAGTCCGCCTTGGCGCATCGCGGTTGGAATGATGTCAGGAATAAACACTGCATTGGCAGTCTTAAGCTCACGCAACATTAGCTCGTAATCACCTCCGATACGGAATGACTCATCAAATTTTCCATTCTGTTCAAACAAACTACGCCGGTGCATCACTCCTTGATGTGGCAAGCACAAGCCCTGCCTGAAGCGTACCTTCATTTTCTCCCAAGGCTCTCCGACAGGGAAAAGAGCTTCCCCACCGGCACTGAGCAACATGATTTGCGCATAGACCACGCGAATGCTTTGAGGAATTTTTTCCAAACGCGCACTTATCTGCGCCAACACTTCAGTGCCCAACAAATAATCGTCTGCACCAAGAAAACAAATCCACTCGCCTTTCGCCTTCGACAGGCCCTTATTCCAAGCGTTGTATACCCCCCCATCTACCTCAGAAACCCAATAGTCTATCTTCTCGCGACTTGCTTCAATAATAGCGACAGTCCCGTCTTCAGACCCCCCATCAATGACAATCAGCTCCTTGTTGAGATAAGTTTGCGTTGCAACACTGTCGATACATTGTTGCAATGCATCTACCCCGTTAAAAACGGCAACTATAATGGAGATTAAAGGCGGCGATTTATCACTCACAAGGTAGTCTCCCCATTTTTAAATAATGCCAGAAGTAGAGCCTAACGCACTGAGAGCCAACTTCTGTTTCGGGGCTATGCCTCCCAGCAGCAGGAATGTTCACTCAAAACTTATGGCTGTCGATAAAAAACAGCATCGACCTGAAGTGTCTGTCCATCAACAGGGTCGGTAAAACCAGGCAGTAACGACCAAAGGACAAAACCTTCAGTTTCAAGGCGATCGATAATTTCTCTCCACAAATGCTGGCCTTCGTACAATGGCACCAGGGAAAGCTCCAAAAGAACCCCTCGAATATATGGCAATGTGTCTCGGGCACCATCTAAAACTTGCCACTCAAAACCTTGCGTATCTATCTTCAAAAAAGACTTGTGCGCATTGACTAAATAATCACCTGAAACAGCATCTAGAGTCTGTAGAGGGACAACCTCCCTTCCTTGGTAGATTGACGCGGGAGCAGCACGCTGATGAGCGTCAAGCATAGGTAAAATGGAACTGCTCACAGAATTACCCGCGATATTGATATTTACCTCACCGTTATAATCACCCAATGCACATCTCGGATGAACATACCATTTTGCATCTCTTTGACTTACTCGTCGCAAAACACTATGGGCTTCAGAAAGAGGCTCAAATGAAATGATATTGCCCCTATAACCGCCACCCCGTATTTCCGAAGCAAACTGACCTTGATTGGCGCCAACGTCCAAAATCAAATCAATCCCAAATTTATGTAGAGAGGAAACTATCTGAGCAGTTGGCGACACAGATGCGGTGTATCTGTGTACTTCTAACCCTAGACGCCTAAAGATGTCTTTCATAATTCTTTTTGACACCATCATTTCCCTCCAACTCAAAAAAAACGTTATAAATTTTATTGTAGTGCCTTGGGCAAAAAACAGATTTATCATTACCATCAATAACAAAAGCTTTATATTTATATAACTTCATTACATTTACTACATCATCTATAGATGTGCCAAATAGATCAAAATTTTTATCGAAAAGCTCCATAAGAACTAAACGAGGTTTTACCAAATTATTTGATAAAATATTTCTCGCACCATCCAAGACAAGCTTCTCTGCTCCCTCAACATCGATTTTCATGATATCTATACGCGTCAAATCATTCATTTTCAAATATTCATCCAACGTTGTTATTTTTGCCTTAATTTTTTTAATCTCAGGAAAACGACCAGTGTCATGAATAGAAGAATATGCGCTGTCGCTTGCCAATGAAAACTCGATGTCACCGACAAAATCTCCGACACAACACTGATTCAAATTAACGGATTCTATTTCATTCAGACATAATGATGCCTTAAAAAGACAAGAATTAATCGGAATAGGCTCGAAAGAATGAACTTTAACCGTACAATTTTTTTTTGCTACCAAAAGGCTAAACAGCCCAATATTTGCGCCTATATCAAAAAAAGTATCTCCATCTCGTATCATTGAAAGCAAATACAGGAGATCATTTTTCTCATAGTTTCCAACTAATATCTGCAGACCGACATCTTCATTCGCTCTAACAAGAATTTTACAATTCATATATTCTGTTTGTACTACAGAATTTTTAATATGCTTATACCAAAAACGGTACATCTCAAATCTAAGGCGCGATACTAAATTTCTCATTTCGATTCTTTCTTTACCTTAAAAAAATTAATTAAAATAATCGGGCCAAATAATAATTTAGATGCAGAAAACCATATTAATCCAAGCGGTGCTAAAATTAATGATGCCGAAACCGATACTAGTCCAGCCACTAAATTAGTTACGCTAAGAAATCTTATTTCCCCTAAACCCATTAAGAAATAGTGCACTGGCACATTAAAAGCAAGAATTCCGTATGCTGAAATCAAAATTAATGCTAGCTCGATATTGTCAACATAGAACTTCTCGCCTAGCCAGACTTTTAGCAATACTGGCGCTGAGATGAACAAAACAACAGAAAGCAAAAAACATCCCCCCCCTGCATATAAAGCATATTTGCATAAAGGGAGTCGCTGAATCGATTCACCCTTTTCTTTTTTTGCACTTAACCAAGGGAAAATTACTTGCATCGCCACAGCAGGGATTGCATGCACATACTGTGCTAACTGCGAACAAATACTGTACCTAGCCAAATCTGTTGCGCCAAATACCGCGCCAATAAGGAGCCGATCAGCTACCGAAAAAAGCATCCCGCCGAAACTTTGAACCCATTGCCATTTCCCAAAAGTTACCACGCGCTTGAGATAAAGCAGATCCAAAGAAAGCTTATGACAAATAGAGACAGATAACAACCGATTAACTTGGTGCGCCTTAAACCCCGCCTTGATCACAGAAAGTAACAATATCCCGCTCAGGACAGCAACAACGGATCGATAGTGCCATGCCAACAAGCCCACACCCACGGCCCATACGATTCGTGTGAAAAATTCAATCTTAGCTGACAGGTCGAAACGTTGCGCCCCACGCAGTGCACTGGAGAATACATTATCTAATTCCTGTATAAGCATTAATACCATCCCAAGGACAAGCAGCTGCGACACAATGGCAAAAGACCCCATTTTCGCAAAGAATATCTGAGCAATAAGAGGGGCTGTAGCCGCAGCCACCAGAGTCACAAAACCACCACCCAACACCACGATAGTAACCGCCGCACGGATCGTAGCCACTGCATCCTCGACCAGTCCATTTTCCAGATCTGCAGAGACATGTTTAATAGTTGCTGTTCCAGCACCTAACGATGTGAGTTGCCCCATACCGACAATAGCCATCACCAACATCCAAAGACCAAATTGATCTACACCTAATTGTTTTAACAAATAAGGTGTCAGGGCGGTCATCAGCAAAGGACTGACGGCTTGCTCGGCGACAGCCCACGACGCTCGAGCGGCATGGGGCCGCAATCGAGCAATTACTTTCGAGGGAACCATTAATCAGTCTTCTATTATTTGTTGTGACGTTAAATATGGTCTTGTGAAACACAAAGGTTCAGTACGTGTGATACTTACGAATAGCATGGCGTTGTGTGCTCGCAGAAGGCTTAAAACATGAAATTTGTTAGCGAAAAATAAATCTCCTTAACGCGTTATGCAGCGCCCCATCATGGCGAATTCGAAAAAAACAAATCAGCCATAGCCTCAAAGACATACCTATTGCGATGCCAGACCCAAATAGGCGATTCAACCGTCTCCATCTGGCTCCTACACCCAGACAATCAGGTACACTTCTGGAATATAGCCTGGCCGCATTATCCATAATCGCCCTCCTTGCTTCCCCAACATTCTGTCGCAAGAGTTTTTTAAATATATCTTCAACACCGCTCATGTCTGTTTTCTCACGTGCATTAGCCAGGTTCAAAATTTCTTCAGCACCAACTGATCCCAGCCCATAGTATTCAGATAATGAATCCCAATATTTTCTCTGAATATCTTCTCCAAGTTTTTTCTGTATTTCCGCTGACTTTATTGAAATCTGAGAAACGTGCTTCCGATACAAAAACAAAACTTCTGGGATATTAGACATTTTCCATCCAGATATTGCAGCCTGTACCCATAAGTTATAGTCTTCAGCTTTCTCATACTTTTTATCATATTGCAATCGCATGACTGAATCTGTACGCATCATCACGGACGGATGGACAAATGGTGACCTAAACAACATATCCATTTTTATTGCCTGATCAGTTTGATATCCTTTCCAGACACGATGATCCCAGGAACCAAAAAACCTCACCCAACTACCGCAAATATCCGCACCAGTTTTCTCAAGCCAAGCCATTTGACGTTCAAAGCGAAATGGTAGAGAGATGTCATCCTGATCCATGCGTGCGATCCATTTGCCGCGCGCAAGGCCTATCAAGTCATTGAGTGTGGTTGCCAAATTTCTGTTTTCACGCGCGACCAGTCGTATCCGTGCATCTCGCTTCTGATATTGCTGCATAATTTCCAAAGACCCATCCGTCGAGCCATCATCAATCATGATCAATTCAAAATCGGTGAATGATTGCGCCAGAATCGAATCAATCGCCTCAGCAAGATATTGCTCACCGTTATAAACCGGCAAAACCACTGAAATCGACGGCACATGCGCATCAGCGACGTGATCCTCTGCCGGATTATTCATTCAGCAGTTGCCTCAACCATTCCAGCGTACACCGCAGTCCCTCGTCAAATTCGTGAACGGGCCTCCACCCTGTATGCTCGAATAACTTTGTCGAATCAAGGATATTGCTTTTCACATCGAAAGCACGCTCTGGCAAATGCTCCATTTGCACGTTCACCCCGATCTCCTGCATCAGTGGAATCAGGGCTTGGATGATATCCGTATTGGAACGCCCTATCCCCGAGCCGATATTATAGGTCTCCGAAAGACGCCCCCTATCTAAAGCACTTACAATCCCGGATGCCAGATCGCTGACATAAATATAATCACGCACTGTTCCTGTTTGACCAAATATTTTTATGGGTTGCCGACGCAACACGGAGGCGATGGCGGTAGAAACAAATCCCTGACCAACGAATGGCTGCTGCCCCATACCATAAGCATTGCCGGGCCGGACACAAATGTACTTTAATCCATGCGTTACGGCATAAAGATACGCATAGTTCTCCAAAGTGAGCTTGGTAACGCCGTAAGGAGAGATAGGTTTAGTGGGATGATCTTCTCGGATGGGAAGATTGTTTGCCTCACCATAGACAGTCCCACCCGACGAGACAAGCAGTAGTTTCCGCCCCCTGACGGCCACCTCAGAAAACAGCTCTTCCGTTGGAGGTAGGTTTTGCAACAAGTCCGCTAGCGGGTTTTCGAAAGAGGTATTGGGAACCGTGGCATAAGCTAGATGGATCACTTCCTCATGAGTGTCGAGTAGTCTGCCAATCAGATCCCGCTGAGAAAAATCACCAGCCACATAAACGGTATCAGGCGGCAGTTCGTGTAAAGGGTGCGTCCTCCTCCCAAGCACAGTCACCTGCCGACCTGTTGCAAGCAATTGGGGGACCAGGTGTGCGCCTATATACCCTGCGCCACCAATGACTAGAGTGGTGTTGATATTCATTCACATCCTATGGCTTTTATTTTGCGTTCAATCACCACACAAACACCATTGCGGTCACAAAATGTTTATAGCGCCTCCAGTTTCTCAGTACTTGCAAGCGCCCAGCAATCAACCTGAACAGTTGCCACTTCATTCTGGCAATCGATCTGGCGCCGGTTTTCCGGGCAGCCAACGCCTTCACCTGCTCCACCAGAATTTCTACATAGTTCGTCGAGGTGAACAGGCGGTACTGCGGACCATCGATGAACACTTTAGCCGCATCGAGATATTTTTGATATTCACTCTCGGACATACTTACTAGATATTTATAGAGCTGCGCATAATCCACAAAACGCCGTAAATCAATGAAACATGACGCCGGGATATAATCCTCTATATTGGGGGCGCCAAGATAAACAGGAACAGTTCCCGCAGCAAAACAGTCGAAAATTTTCTCCGTGATCAGGCCCGGCAAATTTACGACATTTTCGTAAGCAATAGAAAACTTGTATTGTTGTTGCACATCTTTTTTGTTTTCGCATTGCCCCCTATAGGCCAAATGGACAAATGGAAAAGCTGATATTTCCCAACCGATTCCATACAAATCAATCCCGGTTGGTTGCCTGCTAAAAAAATCGACAGCGTAGATACGTTCCCCAAAAAGAGAACCGGGCGCGGCTGATGGCTTATTGGCAAAAATACTACAAATAAATTTTTTTTCAGAGAATGGAAGAGAAGGAATTTGCGCTTTTTTGATCACAGGTTGTCCTATGTTGCATTTAATAACATGCAAAAACTTACCGGCGATATTATCATTCCATGTCAACACAACATCCACCGGAAGCAGCGGAAGAATTCTTTCGTCATGCAATGGCGTAACAAAAACCGGTTCGTTTGGCACATAGATCAGTTGCACAAAAGGGTTTGCTTTTATAGTTTTCAGTATCACGCCCAATTCATGCAGAATGTCGTGAAAAATTAACACATCAATCACACGCGGCTCAAACATATCTGCAGTTCGGCAAACCATGTCGGCTGACTGGAGGGTTTCCCTTAGTACATAAAAACGCTCGAGAATATTATCGCGGGTGGCAGCTGGATCAAAAAGCCGATCGGCTTGCAGATTGCCGTGAGCAATTACTGCCACATGAGTCATAACACCCATCCATACTTTTCAAGATTCAAGCCATAGCGGCTGACCAACATCCGGTTTCCCGGAACAAATACGGCGTGAAGACGCTCGCGCACATCCCCGGGAATCTCAATCTTCCTCCCAAGCCGGATCGACTCGCACCACTCAGAAAATCTCAGGTTCAGCGCCATATTGATGGCATAAAGCAGATAGGGCCGGGGATTCTCTTGAACAGATGCCCATGGTAATTGAACCATAGCACTTTTCAGCAAACTCTCCTTCTGCCGGGAAGACAGCAACAGGGCCACTAGTTTATCCAATGGTAATACATTAGCACTGGGGTTGTTGTGTGTTCTAACGAAACGATTCAGTACCTTCTGACATGTCACGCCTATTGTTGTAAGGCTCGGGTTGGTTAAACCGGCTTCCACAGGGAGGAAGTCAACATCCTGACAGCCGATAAATGAAAAAATCTCCTTCAGGAAACGTATCTTGTCATGCCGCAATTCATCGAATAACCTGACCGAGACATTTTCTGTGCCATATATTTCAACATAGGCCTGAATCTGCTTTTCATACTGGAGACGGGCAATGAGATTTCTGGCTTCCAAAGGATCCCAAATAAAATCTCGGAGCGATAGTGTTCCACCAATTTTGACATATTGACTGTATATTGACGCCAACATCGAAAATTGCTCACGAATTACTAGCACTATTTTAGTTGGCCCAAAGACCTGAAACAATCGTTCAGCAATCCTTCTGGCATGCTCACCAGAGACAAATTCACCACATAAAGCTTCTCTCGAAACAATAAGCTTTCGCCCAGCGCGATCAATTTTGTCGATCTCTGCCTTGAACCGATCACGCAAACCGATTGAGTCAAAATCCAGGTCGCGAGCACCAACAAGTTCATAGAAAAGTTTCGCAATTTCAGGATATGTAGACGGCCAATCAACATACACTAATTCAGGATGCTGTTGAAAGGAGTGGCACTGAAGCCATGAAGTGCCAGTTTTGTAATCGCCAATGTGAATGGCGTCGATCATGTGATTTTTGTTTTCCAATTAATATCCTCTAGACTGGGCCGTGCTTTGCTCTTGGCTACAAAACCACCCATCCCCAGGGAAATAAATCATGGGGGCGACATTCATCAGCGAACCAGTTTTTTGGTGCTACGACGATCTTTTCAGGGGCAGGATTCAGCCATGCACCCCACCAGCTAAAAGAACTGTTCGCGATTATGTGATGCTGGCACAAACTCATCAGACGCATGTCTTCACAACTTAATTTGTCGCGATTATGCGCAATAAATCTGTGAGGGAAAGGCATTTCCAAATGGGTGCGCACCCACTCAATATCGTCGGAAAAAACATAAAAAAACGGGTTTTGCACTTGTTCAAGCACACGTTGTATCGCCGCACGGTAATACGCCAACGAACAACTACCATGCACTTGGCTCACAGCCTGATTATGCACGTAGTCACCGCGCCTGACATGCAGGCTAATTGCAGCGCCGTTCGAGGCAGCAATCTCCTGCACCAGTTCTTTATTCACCCCTGAAGGCGGCTCACGAAACCTGAATTCATCGCGAATACATTCTGATTCGTCAGCGAAATATTTTTCGCTCTGCCAGTATCCACAAAGAAAGGTTCCATCTGGGACATGACGCATCGCGTGAGAATAATAAAAATGGGGTTCGACAATGCAACGGTTTAGAAAAAAGGATGCAAGGCCAATTTTTTTTATAATTTTTCGAACAACATCTAATCGTTGCCAACCGAGAACAGCTCGCATATCGGATTCAGTGGCAATTCGAACATCTATATTGAACACCCGGTCCAACTCGAAACCATTATGAATCGATAATGTTGGATCCGACACCTCCAGCAGCATCTCGACACCCAGATGCCTTGACGTAGCTCGCCCAAAAGCATACTGGAACATTTGATTGCCAAGCCCGCCGCTGAGACGCAGAATAATCAACGTATTTCCACCTTTCGCATTACGCCAAAAAGCGGGAAAATGAAACTAAAGTAATTCCCAACTTTCCCAGACAAATTCGTAGTTCCACATTTGGCGGTGCGTTTTCTCTAGTAATTTGCGGATACACAAACGATCTTCGACGGCACCCTCAAAAAAATTGTGAAATTGGATTTGAATATATCTGACCTGCTTGATCAAGCCAGAATCAATCATTGCAGGCAATAAATCAAATTCACCACCTTCTATATTCATTTTAATCAAATCAATCTTTCCAAGACCCAGATCAGCAAAAACTTCTGTGACAGAACGTACCTGGGCAAGCTGTGTTTCATCTCCAGCCTCGATTCTTTTGAAACTGGAGGCATTATTATCCAAGCCCATTTCAAACCAACCAGAGTTTGATGACAAGCCATAATTCAAACAAATAATCGATGGATTATTACTAAACCGATCAACACACTCTCTGTAAAATGCTGGAACAGGCTCAAACACATACACTCGACAACCATATTTCTGGTGGATAGCTCCCGCATAATCACCGACATAACCACCCACATCCAAAACAACACTCTTACTATCAAGTGGATAATCAAGCTGAAATGTGTTGTAGCCAAAATCTTTAAACCATTTCTTTACACTAACGAGGAACGAATCTCGCAAAACATAAAGCTTATATAAATAAACGATTTTATTGGCCATACGAAGAACCAAATTCTTCACTGGTTTTTTATGTAATGAGGACATAAAATAGATATCTAATATTTAACTTGCAGTAAACAAACAAATAAATTTCTTCCTCAATCGTTCAATAAAAATTACAGGTCGCTTCACCCACAAAAAAACTAAGAATAAAAATTTTTGTAAGGCTGTATAGTCTGAACTAAATCTCCTTAAAAAAACAGGGAAAAACTGCAACTCGTCTTCGCTTACTCTTAAATTATGCCAACACAAATCAAGAGGTTTTGACAAGAAAATGCTACCGTCATACCCGGAAAACGCAAACACTTTTATTGCAGAATCATCACGCAACTCATCGAGCCTCCCTTTTTCCATATTAAGATATGGCCAATATTGGGAGTCCACTAAGATCAGATTGCATTTAGTTGTGGCGGCAAGCAAGTATCCCTTTGAAATGGCTAAATTCAATATAGCTAGGGCGCTAGAACCTCGCTTAATATTAAAATCCTTAGGTTGTATGTAACTTACCTCATTGGGAATCGTTGGATTGTATTCAATACAAATAACTTTTGGTTTATACCGAACTAGAGAATCCAGGATATAGTAGTCGTTTCCATCAATATCTATAGATAAAAAATCAAAATCATCGGGTATTTTGGTTTTACTCAAAATATTATCGAGCGTATTACGCCCTTCAAACATAACAAACTTATTGACCAATACTGCGTTGAAGCCCATAAGGTTTTTCTTGAGTTCTTCAAACTTATTTTTATCTGCCTCTATCAAGACAGATTGATATCCGTTGTTTTTAATAAGACTAAAAGTATTTGACAGATGAATACCATCCCAAGCCCCAAACTCAACGCACCAATTATTTTTGTTTGGAAGATATTCAAGTATTTTTTTGATAATCCCATCCTCTCCAAATTGAGAGTACTCATTATTGGCAAATGTAGCGAATTTATCAACTTTTGAAACAGGGCTGCTTATCACGGTATCTCTCCCACATACTCGGTAAAATTCATACCGGGCTTCTTGCACTTAAGAATAATCAAATAACAGTCTGCATTTTCTTACATTCCACATTCAAGCTAATGAGGGTACCGTGTTCTTTATCCATATGTGGGATATAAGCCTGAGAGAAATCATCTATATCAGCATGCTCGGTTTGCCTCCAATCATAATGATGCACATGACCAAATCCCGTTTTTTGCAACACATCGGCCAAGTAAGGAAAATCGAACACATTGTAATGAATGTTGTATAGATAATCCTGTCGCCCGAACAATGCTCCGATTACTAAATCGATCTTACCGTAAAGCTGATACACTTCACATAGCTTAGCAAAATCTGGGACAGAAATGCGCAATACTCCACCTGGCCTCAGGACACGATACCACTCTTGCAAAACACGCTCAACATCGCGGCGCTTAAAATGCTCCAGAACGTGACAGTTGTAAATCAAATCAACGCTATTATCCGGGATAAAAGGCAAACTATCTATGGAAGAAACATGATCGACATGCGGATAGTCGACAACATCAATGTGGACAAAACCATGTATATGCCTCTTACCGCAACCAAGATGTAATTTCATTCTTTCTCCAGAGAGATGTCGGGGAGAATTTCGACAAACTATTAAAAGTAAATATTGACTGTAAATTCATATCCTGAATAATCCAATATTGATTAAAAATTTACAAAGAAAAAGTACACAAGCGGCGATAATGTTTGTTCCTAATTCGGAGACTTTAATTTCTACGGGGATGCAATGCTCCCCAGTGCCATCCAAAGGATGTTGCGTATGGGTAATCACACCCTTCAAGACTTTTCCTGCAATATGTTGCGAGAGTGCGATATCTGTCACGTAAAAAATATTCCCGCCAAATTTCATCGCCTTGTGATACCCCGATGAAATTAGAATAAAATCCAATTTAGCTTCATGGCATAATCCATCTGTCTCAATTACCATAATCGCGGGTCTATGCCTTGACAAGTCAAGGCCCTTAAGTGCTTCAATTTCATACCCTTCTATGTCCAAGGAAAGGAGATCTATTTTCGTAATTCCAAGTCGGTCAAATAGACTACTTAATCGAACCTTATTAACTTTCTGCTCCTCAAACCCAGAAAAATACTCATTATATCCTTTTTTCCATTCCTTTTCTTTGGTTTTATCCAACGTCGAAAGACTACCTCGGGCGTTCGCATAAAAAACAGTATCTTCATCAATTTCACCAGCTGCATGATGACAAATCACACTATTGGGACGATTTATTTTCAAGAGATCAATATACCCAGCATGAGCTTCTACACAAATCCCTTTCCATCCTTTCTCTTCAAATGTCAGAGTGTTGCTAAATCGTTTTCCATCTATACATCCAACTTCAACAAAAAAACCAACTTGATAGTCTTTTAACATCTCGCCGAGGATGATATCTTCACCGTGTTGGCTATAGTAAGTCATATGCTGATTGCCTTAATTTTTAATTATCAATTGCCACTATCATTCAAAAAATCAAATGGCCTAGTAACTAACTCTAAGCATACCAATAGTTTCTTTATCTGTTTTTTTGCAACCTTTTTTTCACATTTCTCCAATTTCTCAATTAATTGTTGCGTCTTCCAGCACCAGACAATCTACTGGCACATCTGTTACCTCAACGACATCGCCATGAATAGTGACACTATGGAAACACAATAACTGAAATATTTATCCAAATGCATCATCACCCGCCATTGTGACCCCAACACTCAATATTGGCAAAACTATGTCTTACTATAAACATACAACTGACGGTTTCCATCACACAACGCTTACTTAAGCGTAATCATTCGTTGATATTAGGCTATTAAATGTAGCTCAAGCCCAATTATGTCCCACAGCACAATAACAACATAATTAAAAACCACATCCTATATACAATTGGTTGATCTTTATTATGAAATAAACGAGTTATTTTAGTTATAAAAATCTCGACCAATAAAATCATATAATTTGATTTACATCACCACCGGACTTTGATTAGTCCTCTAAACTTGGTCCAGCCTGATAACACGATAACCACTGATGACACCGACGCCACTCCCCCTAGAAACAATACAAATACAACCCATGAGGAAGGATTAATCATCCTTGCCCCAAGCTCAGCAAACACGAACAAAACAAGTGTTATCACCAACGCATTGACCATCTCCTTGTTACTAATTTTTAGCTCAACGTGCCTTTGCAATTTCACGCACATAGCAATCATTGCGATGATGCTTGTAACAACCAAGGCGAGCGGCTCCCCAGGCATTCCAAGAAAACCCAACAACACCGCAGAAAGTAAGATTTTCCCTACACCCTCAAACAAAATAACGCGTGAGGAGTATTGATAATCTCCGAAACCATTCAGTACTTGCCACACCATATTACGCAAACTACTTGCGAAAAATGCTATGCCAATCATAAGAATGATTTCCTGGTTAAGCGCAAAAGCTTCCCCCACCCAAAGTGTCACAAATGAATGATTCATCGTAACATAAGTCACAAATCCGACGAGTCCAAAAACGAAGATCATGATAAGCAGTCGAGTTGCCACTTCTGAAGTTTTCTCTTTATCCCCATGACCTACAAGGTGAGAAAAGGCACTGTGAGCCGCACCATAAATCACAGCCAGCAGCTGAGAAACCATGTCTGCGGCCCTACGGGTTACCATGTAGGCTGTAGTCAGTTCTGGCCGCAAAAAGTAAGTAATTAACAAGGGGGCTGACTCTCTGGATAAAGCAGAACCCAGCCTGGCAATGAACATAGCACCACCAAGTTGGAAGTATTCCTTAATAATCGTACTATCTATTGAAATTTTTACGCGCAAGCCTCTGAACAGACTTACTGTTTGAATCAGTCCGAAAAACAGGATCAATATTTCAGCAAAAAGCATCCCCACAGGGATTGCCCAAAGCCCAGCATCTCGAAAAAGAAGAGATATTATGACTGCAATACCCACTATCCGAGATAAGGCTATCGTAACCATTGAAAAAATTGGGCGCAGAAGTGCTTGGGCAAAACTCCTCAGACACTCATTAAGAATTCCCAATCCCGCGGCAACAACAGCAAGCTGAAAACACCCTCTTAACATGACACTTTCCCCCCCAGAGACCTTCAACAATTCCGAGAAAAAAAAGGACACAAGGAGTCCAGCGGACATAAATATTAAAACTATTGCTAAATAGACAAATATACCATTAATAAAATAATCTGCCGTTTTTAAAAAGTCCTGCCGCCCATACGCATTAGCAATTCGCTGCACTAACATATTGCTGACCCCGAAGTTCAGCACCCCCAACATGCCAAGTATGCCGCCAGAGGCCATCCATAATCCATAGAGAGGGGCTCCGACAAAATGCAGATACAACGGCACCATCAACAAACCCTGAACAATCAGAATGCCGGTGTTGACGTACCCCCCAATTGCCAGCACGGCAGTGGCGCGTTTACGACTAACTGGAACTAGCGGCAATTTCTCTGTGTTTACATTCAAGCGCCAAACCCTGCCAGACTGATAACGGCTTTCATTTCGTTTTGTTTATTCACGATAATTAATCGCGGCAAACCAGAGTGATTCGGGTCCACAGCCCGACTCCGGCTTTCCAGCCCAGGCCCGCTAGAGGACCAATATCCAGTAATTGTCTGGGTGCGCCATCCGGTTTTCTTACGTCATAGACGATCTATCCTGCATATCCCACAACACTCGCGACCATCACACTCACCTTCTCGGCAATACTGGCATCCTCACCGACGGATAACCATGATTGCGATCAGCGGCCAGCAACGGCTTGAATTTTTCGTTGGACAGACATTTTCAAGGCCAAAGGGAAATCCCGGAAACCACTCCTCTCTCCCGCAACACATCCAACACCTTGCCGACACAATCCTGCAGTGCTTCCTGCCCGGTTTCCAAGCAGAGATCTGGGTGTTCCGGCGCTTCGTATGGGGAAGAGATTCCGGTATAGTTCTTAATCAGTCCGGCCCGGGCTTTTTTGTATAACCCTTTAACATCCCGCTGTTCACAGATTTTCAAGGGGCAGTCACAGTGTATTTCCAAAAAGTTATCAACCCCGACAAGGGCACGGACCTTCTGGCGATCATCACGCATGGGAGAGATGAAAGCACACAGGGCAATGACCCCGGCATCAAGAAAAAGACTGGTCATTTCGGCAATCCGGCGGATGTTCTCGCTCCGATCTTCGATGCTGAATCCCAGATCAGAACACAACCCGTGCCGCACATTATCGCCGTCAAAGACAAAGGTGCGACACCCCATGCCATGCAGTCGCTCTTCCACGGCATGGGCAAGCGTCGACTTGCCGGAACCAGAAAGCCCAGTAAACCAGACAGCGCAGGCTCGATGCCCATTCAACATCTCACGCCGTTCGCGGGTAACTGTGGCATGATGCCAGCCAATGTTGTGCATTATATCCATAAAAAGTAGCTGCCGTTCTCGCCAAGCAAAGTATTCCGGGCATGCTACCGCCCTTAAGGTGACCGTTTGTCCGATCGTTGCTCAGAGATACAGGACATTTTCAGCCAGTGTCAAACAAAAAGGGGCTTGGCATATTATGAAGGAGCGACCTTCACGCCTTATTGCCGCTGCACCCTGTCCAGTGGAAGTGTAGCCTTCACCTGGCGGTTGAGAAAACTTAAAAGCACCACCACATTTTCTTGTCCGGAGAACGAGTAAAACAGACCCTGAGCCAAGGTATCATCATCAAGCTGCACCGCCACCGCAGTACCCGGCAGCAACCCTTTTTTCTGCAGGTCCGCCAACGGCACTGCTCCACTCGCATCTTCCTTAGCCTGCGGATCGGCAATGATCCAGTCCGGTACCGACACATAGCTATCGCCAAAGCAAATCGGCCCGAGCGCACCACGGGTGGAAGAGATCGCCACCCAATTCCGTTCGTCCGGGGCAAGATGCAGAAAGAGATAGCCGGAAAAAAAGGGTTTGAGTTTCTCCTCGGTCCGTCGGGCATGCCGGACAATAGTCCGCATCATGGACAGATAGACCACATACCCCTGCCGCTCATAATGCAGCTTGGCAACCTGTTCCTGTTGGGGTTTGGTGCGGATAGCGAACCATTCTTTCGATACGTTCTGTTTCATGCGAGATGGGCGGGTACAGCTTTCAAAAGATTGCCCAGTATCCGGCATAGCGGGGAGTTTTGCATTTTTACCTTACCCTAAACAGCCCTGCCGATTTTTCTGTCAACAGAACTGGAGGAGAGGGTGGGATTCGAACCCACGGACCTGGTCTCCCAGGTCAAGCGATTTCGAGTCGCTCCCGATCGGCCACTCTGGCACCTCTCCATTTCAAGCTGATTCTCACGGCTGAATCCGCTCCTACATGTTACCTTGCACCGCCTCTTCTCCGCCGGAAGAAATCCTTTAGCAGGTTGGCGCTCTCTTCGGCCAACAGGCCGCCTTCCACAGCCAACTGGTGGTTGAGCCGCGTGTCCTGCCCGACCTGAAAAAGAGAGACAACCCCGCCAGCTTTGGGATCGACGGCCCCATAGACCAGACGGTTCACCCGGGCATGCACCAAGGCTCCGGCACACATGACACAAGGCTCCAGAGTAACATAGAGGGTGGTGTCGAGCAATCGGTAATTCCCCCGCAAACGGCCAGCCTGCCGCAGCACCAGCATCTCCGCGTGCGCTCCCGGGTCACACAGCTCGATGGTGCGGTTGCCGTCTCGGGCGATGATCTCCCCACCGCTACCCACCAATACCGCACCGATGGGCACCTCGCCACGCCCAGCCGCAAGCCTCGCCTGATCAAGGGCTACTGCCATATACTGTTCGGGGGAGTTCTCCGACAAAAGAGTTGCCACGCTATGCACTTTCCGACATTCGTTTGATCCGGTTGGCATGGTTGGCAGCCTCCCAACCGGCCACACACCCTTCGCCCACCGCCTTGGCCATCTGCCAAGGCGGTCCGGCGATGTCGCCCGCCGCATAGATGCCGGTGATATTGGTCTCCTGCTTCTTGTTGGTCTCGATAAAGGAGAATGTATCCGTGTCGAGCAGGACACCGATACTGGTGGCAAGCTCCATGGCCCCCTTGGCCCCGAGTTCGACAAAGACCCCGTCCACCGCAAGGGTCTCACCGCTGTCCAACAGGAGTCCGCTCACCGCTTTTTCACCAAGAATCTCTTTGGCCCATACGCCCTTATGCACCACCACCGAGCTGGCGGACAGCTTTTCGCCCAACTCCTTGCCAACCGCCATATCCTTGCAGACCAGATGAACCTCGGCGGCATATTTGGTAAGGGTCAGAGCCCCGTCCACCGCGGCGGATTCGTTGCCCACCACCGCCACCTTGGCGTTGCGATAGAAATTGGCATCGCAATCCACGCAATAACTGACCCCACGGCCCAGCAGCTCCTTCTCGCCCGGCACCTTAAGCTTTTTGCGCGAGGTACCGGTGGCAAGAATCAGGGTCCGGGCCATAACCTGCCGCCCGCTTTCCACGTTAACCGTAAACAACTCACCTTCCTGGCCAAGGTGCAGAACATCCTCCGGCCATACCTCTGCACCAAAACGAGTGGCCTGGGCCAGGGCGATCCGCAGCAACTCCGCCCCGTCGGTCACGCCATCGACACAGAGATAATTCTCAACGTGGGCCGAGTAAATGCTGCTGTTTTCAAGACGGCCCAAGACAAGCACCGAAGCCTTTTTCCGCACAGCATGCACGGCGGCCTGCAGCCCTGCCGGGCCAGCGCCGATAATCACCACATCTGTTATCTCTTCAACCATATCCGCCCCCATTTTCCCAATATGTTGCAATTACAGCAATTATAGAAACCACAAAAGATCATCTTGAAAGTTATATATATTTAACCGCACCTTCTTTACAACTACCCTACCTTGAACAACTCGCCGCCTTGAAATCTTCATAAGCAACCGCCAAACCATCGTGCAGTGCTGTTTTAGCAACCCACCCCCGACTCTTGAGCAGTGCTACATCAAGCAATTTGCGCATGGTGCCGTCCGGCTTGCTCTGATCAAAAACAATCTTGCCGGTGTAACCCACCACCTCACAAATCGTTTTGGCAAGCGCAGCAATGGTAACATCTTCCCCCGCCCCGATATTTATCAACGGTGGCCGGGTATCATGCAAAAAGAACTCGTACTCATCCTGAGCAAGCGTCATCAGATACACACAGGCATTCGCCATGTCTTCGCAAAAAAGAAATTCCCGGCGCGGCGTGCCCGTACCCCAGACAACGAACTCGGGCTCGCCACGAAGCTTGCCTTCATGCGCCCGCCGAATCAAGGCGGGAATGACGTGGCTGTTTTCCGGATGATAGTTGTCCCCTGGGCCATAGAGGTTGGTGGGCATCACGGCCAGATATTTCGTCCCGTATTGTCGATTATAGCTCCAGCACATCTCAATGCCGCTGATCTTAGCAATGGCGTACGGCTGGTTGGTCTGTTCCAGAGGCCCGGTGAGCAGATATTCCTCTTTGATCGGCTGTGGCGCTTCCTTGGGATAGATGCAGCTGGAGCCAAGGAACATCAACCGATCCACCCCGTTGACAAAAGAGGCGTGGATCACATTGCTTTGGATCATCAGGTTTTGATAGATGAATTCGCCCCGATAGACATTATTGGCATGAATTCCTCCCACTTTGGCGGCAGCCAAAAAAACATACCCTGGCTTTTCCGCTGCAAAAAAGGCGTTGACCGCGGCCTGGTTGGTCAAATCCAGTTCGGCGTGGGTGCGGGTAACAATATTGCTGTACCCCTGGGATTGCAATTCCCGGACAATGGCGCCGCCCACCATGCCGCGGTGGCCAGCGACATAGATTTTGGCCTCGGTGGCGATGGCTGGTTTACTCATTGGAACAAATCCTGTTGTGTCTGGCTGATTCTCGACCCGCATGACAAAAAAACAAACAAGTCCAGCATGGATTACGAACGGACATTGCTGATTACCGTTCGGTGCAGATGGAAACGCTGTAGCCGCTGGCCTTCAACAAAGCATTACGCCGGGCTTCTTCCAGGTCATGCGCCACCATTTCTGCACACATCTCCTGCACCGTGATTTCCGGAACCCAACCGAGCTTTTCCTTCGCCTTGCTTGGGTCGCCCAACAGGGTTTCCACCTCGGCCGGCCGAAAATAGCGTGGGTCCACGCGAACGATGATGTCTCCCACCTTGAGCGCCGGAGCCTTATCTCCGACAATAGCTTTCACCACACCGTGCTCCTCCACTCCCTTGCCGACAAACTCAAGGGTAATACCCAGTTCTGCTGCCGACCAGATGACAAACTGGCGCACACTGTATTGCACGCCGGTGGCAATGACATAATCTTCGGGCTGCTCCTGTTGCAGCATCAACCACTGCATCATGACGTAATCTTTGGCATGCCCCCAGTCCCGCAGAGCGTCCATGTTGCCCAGATAAAGAGATTGCTCCAGCCCTTGCGCCATATTGGCCAGGCCACGGGTGATTTTCCGGGTCACAAAGGTTTCGCCACGACGCGGCGATTCGTGATTGAAGAGGATGCCGTTACAGGCATACATGCCATAGGCTTCGCGGTAATTCACTGTAATCCAATAGGCATAGAGTTTTGCTGCCGCGTAGGGGCTGCGCGGGTAGAAGGGCGTGGTCTCCTTCTGCGGAGTTTCCTGCACCAGGCCGTAAAGCTCGGAGGTCGAGGCTTGGTAAAAGCGGGTCTTCTTTTCCAGCCCGAGAAGGCGGATGGATTCCAGCAACCGCAGGGTGCCCATGGCAACCACGTCCGCCGTATATTCCGGGGCTTCGAAGCTTACCGCCACATGCGATTGCGCGGCCAGGTTGTAGACCTCGTCGGGCTTGACTTCCTGCAGAATACGGGTCAGGTTGGAGGAATCCGTCACATCGCCGTAGTGCAGCTTGAAATGGGCATCTTGCACATGCGGGTCCTGATAAATGTGATCCACTCGCTGGGTGTTGAACGATGAGGCACGCCGCTTGATCCCGTGCACCTCGTACCCCTTTTCAAGAAGAAATTCCGCAAGGTAAGAGCCATCCTGGCCGGTAATTCCGGTAATAAGTGCTTTTTTCATGGTAAGCCTTTTGCAATAAATTGCTGCGTTCTGAGCCAATAATTAGTGAGGTTTTAAGCCTGCAGAGCAACATCCGTACACTCAATTTGCGCAAAGTGCCGGCGGTGAGCCATCAAGGTCCGGGACACGGCATACAGCTCTGTCGGGACAAACCTGCCATAACCAGGGCACTGACCCGTTCAACCATTCCCACAACCTCCTCGCTTCCACACCGTTTCAAACATAACTTTCCAATATAACGATTTCCCCCCAAGAAGACCACCCCTTTTCCTCAAAGAAATAAGGAAATACGCCATAGACAGAAATCCTGAAGCTGGGTAAGATTCATCTGCTTCTCTCAATTTTTCTTTTTTCAAGAGACAACGAACAAATGCGCTATATCGCTGACCTCCACATCCATTCCCCCTTCTCCCGAGCGACCAGCAAGGCCGGAAACCTGCAGGGCCTTGCCGCCTGGGCCAGGGTCAAGGGGATCCACCTGCTCGGCACCGGCGACTTCACCCATCCCGGCTGGTTCAGTCAGCTCAAGGAGCAGCTTGAGCCTGCCGAACCGGGGTTCTTCAAACTCAAGAATGAGGCGATCCCCCCGGCCCTGGTGCAGGCGACACCGGAAGCGCTGCCCAGCCGCTTCCTGCTCACCGCCGAGATCAGCTCCATTTACAAACGGCACGGCGCGGTACGCAAGGTCCACAACCTGCTCTATGTGCCGGATTTCGCCTCGGCGGAACGGATAAACTCCGTCCTGGCAGGCATCGGCAACATCGAGTCGGACGGCCGCCCCATCCTGGGCCTTGATTCCCGCGATCTGCTGGAAATCCTGCTCGAAAAAGCGCCGGAGGGATTCCTGGTTCCCGCCCACATCTGGACGCCGTGGTTCTCCCTGTTCGGCTCCCGCTCCGGCTTTAACACCATTGAGGAATGCTACGGCGATCTCAGCCCGCATGTCTTTGCCCTCGAAACCGGCCTTTCCTCGGACCCGGACATGAACCGGCTCATCCCTGCCCTGGACCGCTTCGCCCTGATCTCCAATTCCGATTGCCATTCTCCCGGGAAATTGGGCAGGGAGGCCAACATCTTCAATACCGGCTTCAGCTTTTCCGATCTGCGCGAAGCCCTGAAAAACCCCCTTACCGGCGGTTTTGCCGCCACGATAGAGTTCTACCCGGAAGAGGGGAAATACCATTGCGACGGCCACCGGAACTGCCAGGTCTGCCTTGAGCCCGTCGAAACCCGAAAGATCGGGGCAATCTGCCCGGTCTGCGGCAAACCCCTGACCGTGGGGGTGCTGCACCGGGTCATGGAGCTGGCCGAGCGGACAGAGCCGTACTACCCGCCGGGCTCGCCCGCGGTGCACAGCCTGATCCCGTTGCCCGAGGTGTTGGGCGAGATTCTCGGCGCCGGCCCTGCCACCAAGGGGGTCATGGCCCTCTACTCCAGGGTCATTGCCCGCTTTGGTTCGGAGTTCAACCTGCTGCTCAACACCCCGGGGGAGGAAATCAATCTCATGTCCCCGGTGCTGGGGGAGGCGGTGGCCCGCATCCGTACGGGCAAGGTGATCCGCACCCCTGGTTACGATGGCGAATTCGGGGTGATCCGCGTCTTTGCAAAAGGAGAGCGGGAGGAGTTGGCCGGCCAGATCAACCTGTTTACCGGGAAAAAGGCAAAGCACCCTGCTGCGAAAAAAGAACGCACCCCGCTGCCCCCCACAGAAAAGCCCTCTTCCGCGAGAGAAACACCCCTGCTCCCGAGAAAACCTAATCCGGAACAGCTGGCAGCCATCACCAACAGAGCCGCAAACATCCTGGTGGCTGCCGGACCGGGCACCGGCAAGACCTTTACCCTGGTGGCCAGGATCGAACATCTGCTCACCAAGGAGCATGCCCGTCCCGAAGAGATGGTGGCCATCACCTTCACCAACCGTGCTGCCAGTGAGATGCGCGCCCGTCTGGAGCGTGATCTCGGCGAGGGTGCCCGCCCCATCTTCGTCGGCACCTTCCATGCCTATTGCCTGTCTCTGTTGCGCAAAGAAACCCCCGACCTTGTGGTGGTCGGCGAGGAGGAGCGGGATTTTTACCTGCGCAAATCCTTCCCCGACTTCTCCCGGGCCGAACACCATATTCTCAAGAAACAGCTGGCCGGCTATGTCGACCAGATGAACCGGGGCATACTCCCCGCCGATGCCGAGCTGCCGGATCTCCTGGCGCGCTATCTTCCCTCGTGGATACCGAACAAGGCCATTGATCTTGATCTGGTCATTCCCTGCTGTGTGGAACGGTTTCGTAACGACCCCGACTTTGCCGCCGAGGTCACCGGCCGGGTGACCCATCTCTTTGTTGATGAATTTCAGGATCTCAACCACCCTCAGTACCAGCTGGTCCTCTTGCTCGGAAAACAAGCCCGGGTATTCGCCATCGGCGACCCCAACCAAGCCATCTACGGATTTCGCGGTAGCGACCTCACCCTGTTTCAACGGTTTCGCGAAAGGGCAGGCGTCACCACCCTGCCCCTGATCCGCAACTACCGCTCCGCCCCGGCCATTATCGATGGGGCCGCAGCCCTGATCCGCCGAAACCAGCAGAGCGGCGACACCCAACTTCTGGCCGAAAGCACCAGCCCGTCTCGCATCGAATGGCATCAGGCGCCAACTGCCCAGGCGGAGGCAGAATTTATCGCGCACCGTATCGAAGAGGGGCTGGGCGGCACCAGTAATCTTTCCCGGCATACAGCCCGAAGTGCCAATCAGGCCCAAGCCCGGAGCTTTGCCGATTTTGCCGTGCTCTACCGGTTGAGCCAGATGGCAGAACCCATTGCCGAAGCCTTGCACCACAAGGGCATCCCCTTCCAGCTTGTGGGCGGCACGCCATTCTTCTTGAAGCCCGGCCTGAAGGCCGCCACCCATTTCTTGCTGGCCAGCGCACCGGACGCGACCCTGAACGAACATCTCCAGTTACTGGCAGACCTTCCGGGGATCGGCGAAGCGACCCTCTCCCTCCTTGAACAAAAACTCCCCCTCCGTTGCCATGATTTTCCCGGCGCGGCGGCCACTCTCCCTCTTCCTGCCAACACAGCAAGGATCATCCGGGAGACAGGGGGAACCCTCACCAATTTCCGCAAAGCGGCGCAACAGGGGATTACCGACTCCCTGAGCGAGGCTTTGCCACGCATGGGTTTCGGCAATCCGCAGGACTTGGAGGTCAAGCGGTTGCTCCAGCTGGCCAATGCCTTCGGCAATGATCTCCAGGCATTTTGCGATCACCTCCGGCAAAACGCCCAGGCCACCATCTACGACGAACGGGCCGAAGGAGTTGCCCTCATGAGCATGCATGCGGCCAAGGGCTTGGAGTTCCCGGTGGTTTTTCTGGCCGGGCTTGAAGAGGATATCCTCCCCTGTACCATTGCCAACCGCCACAGCGATGTGGAAGAAGAACGCCGCCTCCTCTATGTGGCGATGACCAGAGCACAGGAAAGCCTGATCCTGAGCGGGGCTTTAAACCGCACCATCTTCAATCGCACCAGCAGCCACCGCCCCTCCCGGTTTATCCAAGAAATCCCCGCCTCCCTTGTGCTCGAGGTTGACCACCCCAGACACAAACGGCGCAATGCTGGCGGACGGCAGATGCAGCTTTTTTAGCAACCAGCAGTATAAAAAGCGCTACTTTTCGCGTAATTTCGGCAAAATCCAGAGCAGACACAGGACAGAAAGCCCATGCAGAATCAGGACCAACCCGCGCCCCGCACCATCCGTATCGGCGCGGCCAATGTCGGCTTGATCGGCCTTGATCAGGCCTTAAACAAGGCGCTTACCGAGCAGATGGAGGAAGAGGCGGCAATGGAGTTTCTTTTTGCTGCCATTGCCAGGGAGAATTACGTGCCCACGGCTGCGGAGCCGATCTACCGCGAGGCTTTGCGCGCCGAATACCGACGCCGCCAGGGATTACAGGGCACAGAGCCCGGCACCCTCACCGTCCGGGTGCTGGGTTCCGGCTGCGTAACCTGCAACAAACTCAGCGCCATGCTCTTTGAATCCCTGCAAAAATTCGGTTTGGCCGCCGACATGGAGTCGGTACACGACCTGGACGAAATCTGGCGGTTCGGGGTAACCAAAACACCGGCCCTGATCATCAACAACACGGTAAAATGCGCGGGGCGGATGCCATCTCCGGCCGAGGTCGAGGAGTGGGTACGGGAAGAAAGTGAAAAATTATGAGTGAAGAGTTTAAAATGAAACATGTTTTTCAGATATCCATCCCCCGTTTCCCCCAGAAGGACTTTTCCCATGAGCGAGCACAATCACCACGGCTACGGGCATGATGAACCGGAAGCCAGCTTCACGGTGGACATTTTCCCCCTCTACGTTATTGCGGCGTTGCACCTGATCTCGATTTAACTGGAAGACCGTTTGCGGGCAGGGATTGGGCCTTGCCCCGTCCTGCCCGCAGCCCTTTTTCACAGCAGCCCTCTAAACATTCTTCATTCTCCATTCTCACCTTTTCACTCTTCATGAGGCAACCATGGACATGACCCAGAGAATCGAAGCCGCTGAAACCCGCATCACCAAAGCGGTTTTCCCCAACACCACCAACCACTACGCCACCCTGTTCGGCGGCACCGCCCTGCAATGGATGGACGAAGCGGCCTTTATCACCGCAACCCGATTTTCCCGGCAAAAAACCGTCCCGGTCTGCTCGGACCGCATCGATTTCAAGACCCCGATCCCGGCCGGCACCTTTGTCGAACTGGTCGGCCAGGTGGTCAAGGTCGGTAACACCAGCATCCAGGTCCGGGTGACCGTTTACCTCGAGCAGATGTACGATGAAACCAGAGAGAAAGCGATCGAGGGGCTTTTCACCTTTGTCGCGGTTGACGATGCGATGCGCCCGATTCCGGTGAAAAAATAAAACAACCCCCGCTCCAGAAGGGATTGCGAAAATTTGCGCCACGACCTTTTTATTTTTTTTGCTTCACCCCGGAGAATCTGTATACTGAATTCATTAGAGCTTTAATTCCGTTGTTGCCCACCAGGCAATTATCACCCAGTGCAGAGGTTAGCCATGCCCCTCGCCAATTTTCCCCAGGCAGTAGTTTGTTTTGAACTCCAGGTCTATCATCGCCCCAGCGACGAAAAACAGCTGCGCGACACCCACATCGCCTTTTCCGGCGCGCCTCAAAAACATCCAACCAACCCGAAAAAGATCCTCCTGGTGGTCGACCCTTACAGCGACAACACCTTTTATTACGAATTCAACACCCAGGATATCTCCTACGTTGAGGAGCTGGCCAACCTCGTCACCATGGACGGCGAGGTTATCCCCATGGCCAGGCTCTGGATCAAGAAGAAAAGCATAGCCATACGCTCCACCCCCTTTGTGGTTGAAAGCACCAGACCATGAGGCTCTCCTCCTAACTTCCGTCCCTGACAAGACAAAGGGGACCCAATGTATAGTTGCCCCCCTGTCGTTTAGATTTTTCAATTTTTTTTCGTTTTTTTGGGAACTGGCAGCACAAAACTTACCCAAGGGCCTTGAGAAAGCAACCGCCCACATTGAAAACCGTGGCGCGTTATGCCATTGGCACACATCATGCTTTTCCCAAAGGCATGATCTATCCGCCTGACTGTTTCAACATTGCTCGGCAAAGGAGGCTCGACCATGAACGACATCAAAAAAATTCTGGTTCCCACGGATTTTTCCATTCATTCGAACAGAGTGCTGCAGGCCGCCATCATGATTGCCCGCAAATTCGATGCGGCCATCGAGGTGGTTTTTGTGGTGGAGAGCCTGGATGCCTATGCCGGTTTTGCGGTGCCCCACCTGCCCCTGGAAAATCTGGAAAAAGAACTGCTCGAGCGGGCCAAACGCAAGATGACCGAGTTCATCGCAGAGGATATGGCCAAGGACGTCCCCCATGCAAGCACGGTGCTCACGGGCAATGTCGCGGCAGAGATCGTCCGCCATGCCGAGGCCGAAGGGTGCGACATGATCATGATCGGCACCCAGACCTGCAAGGGGGTAGAGAAAGCACTTTTCGGCAGTGTTACCGAGCGGGTGATCAAGACCGCCCACTGCCCGGTACTCAGTATGAATCCCTGTATTTGAGAAGACGTATCCCCACTCCCCTTTCCAACACCCACGGAGGTTTTCCATGAAAATGACCGAAATCAAAACAAAGGCGACGAAGCTTGGCATTAAACCCGGCAAGATGAAAAAAGAGGCTCTCATCCGGACCATCCAGGAAGAAGAAGGCAACTTCCCCTGCTTTGGTTCAGCCATGGAGCATTGCAGCCAGGAAGATTGCTGCTGGCGGGAGGATTGCCTCCCCGTGTAACACAACCCTGCCCTCTCCCCGGACGGAAAAAAACATGCCCCTCGACACAGAACCCATTGAAGGCAACTGGTACGAGGCCATCGAGGATGGCACCCGCTTCGTTGTCGTCACCGTTGACGAGGACGAAGGGCTTGTTGAGCTCCAGCATGACAATGGGGCAACAGAAGAAATCACTCTGGAAGATTGGTATGAGGCTGATCTCACCGCCATTGCCCCCCCGGACGAAATGGGGCTCTACGATGATCTAGCGGAGGATGAGGACGAGGTACAGGGAGGACATCAGACAGAAAATCCCGAGGAGGACAACTGGGGGGAACCCTTGCCCGAGCTTGAGGAATAAGATGTTTCCGTGCGCAGCTTCTGCCGGCAAAGCATCACACAGGAGAGATGTCCCTGACCCGACATATCTCTTTCGGCAAAGACAAAACCTGACCTAGCTCCCGACCTGCCCCAAGACAAGAACCTTCTCGATGCTTTGCCGCAGATTCTCCCTGGTGAATGGCTTGACCACGTAATCGCTGACCTGGGCCCGAATCGCTTCGAGCATCAGATGCGGCTGCGCCTCGGCGGTTACCATGATAAAGGGGATGCTCCTGGTGGCCTCATTTTTTCGAACACTCCGCAAAACCTCAATGCCGTGCATTCCCCGCATGCACCAGTCGGAGAGAATAAGGTCCACCCCTTCCTTCTCCAGAATCTGCAGCGCCTTTTCCCCGCTGTCCGCCTCAAGGATCTTGGAATATCCCAATGCCATCAGGTGATTGGTGATGATCCTCCGCATGACCAGCGAATCATCAACCACCAACACCTTCATATCATTATCAGGTTCCATCATTTCACAACACGTGCCAGGTAGTAGCTTTTCGCCGGAAGATCTTGCAGGCGGAACTCTGTAATGCCCAGAATTTTTCTAAGTATAACGGAGGGTGAAACGGAAGCAAAGCAATTCATGGAACAAATCCCCTCTCCGGCAGATAAGACGGAAGACGCAAGCCAGATCCTGCCCCCACCAAGCAACTGTCCCATAAAAAAAAAGGAACCAGCCAGTTATGACTGATTCCTTATATTTTCTGGTGGGCGGAGCGGGGATCGAACCCACGACCTTTGGCTTCGGAGGCCAACACTCTATCCAACTGAGCTACCCGCCCTCGGGTTTTCATCTTCACAGTGGCAACTTACTTACCATGTATCGCTTTTTCAGTAAAGCCATTTTCACCGGGCGACAAAGGGTGCAGGCTTACGGCCAGAATCCTTCTGGTTTGACTGCCGATGGCCGCCCGCTGGTCGGGACGCACGCCGAGGATGGCAATGATTCCCTCCTGGTCCGCCAGGATGGGGATCCTTTGCCGCTGTCCCGCAGGAATCTTCTGGTCGGTGAAAAAATCGCCGACCTTTTTCCGCCCCGATGCCCCCAGGGGATGAAACCGGTCTCCCTGCCGAACAAAACGGACCAGCAGCGGAAAAGAAACCTTTTCACCATCGCAGTAGAGGACCTTCGCCCCCTCCCCTTCCCATCCCTCGGGAAGGGTTGCCAGCTGACGAACCTTGATCCGTACCCCCAGACCTTCAAGGGAATATTCCCCTGGGCCGGGAAGCGCTCGACAAAAAGACACCTCCTCCTTCCCGACAGCCATAAGATTGCCGCGCACTGGTTTCCGCCCCTGCGGATAACAAAACAACATCCGCCCCTCCGCCCGGACAACCCGCAAGCCGCGGGCCAGATGCAGACCTGCCCCCTCCCCCCCGGTTTCCGCCAGCGAGAGCAGCTGCGCAATCTGCCTGAAGGTTGGCCGACAACCCATACGCCAGCACGCGGTTTCCAAAATGCGCCGCCTGATGGCCAAAGGGTGAGCCAAAAAATTTTCCAGCTGAATCATCAGGTTCGCGGGTTCGCCTTGCTCCTCCACAACCGCCTGGGCATAGGCCTGGCTGGCCATCCCGGCCAAGAGCTCTTCTTCCCCCTGCAAAATCGTCGCCGTTTCCCGCAGGGAGTTGCCGATATTGGGGTTAAAATGCGCCTGCAGGTACGGGAGCAAATCGAGCCTGATGCGGTTGCGCAGGTAGATCCGTTCCCGGTTGGAGCTGTCGAGACAATAGGGGATATTTTCTGCCGCCAGATAGCGGAGGATCTCCGCCTTGGCGATGCCCAAAAAAGGCCGGATAACCAGACCATCGCGCACCCTTGCCATGCCGGCCAACCCCGCCCGGCCAGTCCCCCGGACAAGCCGGAGCAGAACCTCCTCGGCCTGATCGTCCGCCGTATGGGCTACGGCAATCTTGTCGGCTCGATGACGCGCGGCCAGTTCCTCTAAAAATCCGTAACGCAGATTGCGGGCACCATGCTCCCGGGACAAGCCCTGCTCCTTGGCATACGCGGCAACCTCCACCTTGCCGCATTCACAGACAAGCCCCAACCCCTGCGCCGCTTCCTGCACCAGACTGGCCTCAGCCGCGGCCTCCTTGGGGCGCAGGCCATGATCCAGATGGCCAACCACCAGAGAAACCTCAAGAAGTGGGGCCAACTGCGCCAAAGTATACAGCAAGGCCATGGAGTCCGGACCGCCGGAGACCGCCACGACACAGCGCTCTCCGGCAACAAGTTGCGCCTCGCGCTTGATAGTTTCCCCGACCTTTTTGATAAAAGAATGCATCGCTACCGTTTACGTTGGTTCAGTTCGCACAGCGGTTGCCAAGGAGTTTTCACTCTGGCTCATTATTTCCCTTGAAGTAGCAGCTATCTTTGGCTATGTGATATAACATACTGAAGCGTATCCTCTTTTTGCAGAAAAACACTCAGCAACGGGTCTTATATGAACGTACGCAAAGCTGTTATCCCGGTGGCCGGCAAAGGCACCCGCTTTCTCCCTGCCAGCAAGGCAATTCCCAAGGAAATGCTCACCATCGTTGACCGGCCGACCATTCAGTACATCGTCGAAGAGGTGGTTGCCTCCGGGATCGAAGAGATTGTTTTTGTCACCAGCCAGGGAAAATCAGCCATCGAAAATCATTTTGACTATGATTTCGAACTCGACACCATCCTCAGACAAAAGGGCAAGGATGCGCTCTGCGAAGAGATCAACCACATCTCAAACCTCATCGACATTACCACGGTCCGCCAAAAAAAACCATTGGGACTGGGGCACGCCATCTGGACCACGAGAAATGTCATCGGCAACGAGCCCTTCCTGGTTCTGCTGGGCGATGATCTGGTGTTGAGCAAGGTCCCGTGCTGCCAGCAGATGCTCACCCTGCACGAAGAAATGGACGCACCCATCGTGGCTATCCAAAAAGTACCGCAAACAGAAACCAACCAGTACGGAATCGTGGAGGGCTCCCAGATCCGGGAAGGGGTGTATCAGGTGGACCGCATGGTGGAAAAGCCCGCACCCGGCACCACCGACTCCGATCTGGCGATTATCGGCCGCTATCTCCTCACCCCCGAGATCTTTCCCCTGCTCGAAAAAACAACCCCGGGCCACGGCGGCGAGATTCAGCTCACCGATGCCCTGCTGGCCCTTGCCAAACAGCGGCCCATGTATGCCTACGAATTTACCGGAACCCGCTTCGACGCGGGAGACAAGCTCGGCTACCTCAAGGCGATCGTCGCCTATGCCCTGCGGCATCCGGTAATCTCCAAGGAATTCAAGAAACACATCAAGGAAGTTTGCGCGGATTTTTAAAGGCGTTTTCTTTTTCCCGAAGCCGGAGGGCGGCCTCTCACATCCACCGACAGCGTGCCATGTCCGCATCACCCCCCTATCTTGAAGTCGCCGTGGCTGCTCCGCTGCCGCAGACCCTGACCTACGCCGCCCTACGCGACGGAAGGGTGGCCAAACCTGGGCAACGGGTGCTGGTCCCCTTGTCCGGACGGTTGCTCACCGGCTATGTCCTGGCCCTCTCCGAGGAAAAACCCGAGTTCCGACTCAAGCCCATTGCCGACCTCCTCGACGATTTCCCGGTTTTTCCGGAAAAATTGGTCCCCTTTTTCCGCTGGGTGGCCCGCTACTATCATTATCCCATCGGAGAGGTGATCCGGGGCGCGCTGCCCGGCGGACTCACCTCGCAAAGCGGCCGCCGGCTTAAGATCACCGAGGCGGGTCTGCACTATTTTCAACGGGAACAGCCCCAGCTTATTCAGGACACCCCCTGGCTCGCCAATCTGACCGCCAATAAAAAATTGAGTGCGGCGACGGTGCGCAAACTCTGGCGGGGCAAAGAAAGACGGCTCATCGAACAGTGGGCGGAACAGGGGTTGCTCACCGTGGAGCAGATTATCTCCGGGGCGTCCATCGGCCAAAAAACAGAGTCCTGCGTGCTCCTTGCCCAAGAAGCAGCGAGTCCGGAAACCCTCGCCAGCCTCAAGCCCTCTGAAGCGAAGACCCTTGCCCTCCTCGAAGAGATGCGCACCCCTGCAGCCCAGGGTATTCCCCGGAGGGAGCTGACCGCCCTCTACCGGGGCGCGGGAAAACCCCTTGCCGCTCTGGCCGCAAAAGGCCTCATCTCCCTGGTGGAGCGCCCGGTCTATCGCGATCCCTTTGGCGAAACCCCGCCTTTTTTCCCCAGGCCCGCCCAACTCACCGTTGATCAGGAAAACGCCCTGGCCCAGCTGAACCCGGCCATTCGCCAAAAAAAATACAGTGCCTTCCTCCTGCACGGCGTCACCGGCAGCGGTAAAACCGAGGTCTACCTGCAGGCCGCGGAAACCACCCTGGCTCTGGGCCGCAGCGTCCTGGTGCTGGTGCCGGAAATCGCCCTGGCCACTCAGCTGGAGGCGCATTTTCTTTCCCGCTTCGGCGAGACCGTGGCCCTCTTGCACAGCGGCCTGGCCAGGGGCGAGCGTTTTGACCAATGGCAGCGGGTGGTTTCCGGGGAGGCGCGCATCGTCATCGGTGCCCGCTCCGCCATCTTCGCTCCCCTTGGTGACCCGGGGCTGATCATCGTCGACGAGGAACACGACGGAGCCTACAAGCAGGAAGACAGCCTCCGCTACCAGGGCCGCGATCTCGCCCTGCTCCGCGGCAGCCAGGGCGGGGCCACGGTATTGCTCGGCTCGGCCACCCCATCGCTGATCAGCTATCAGCATGCGCTCAGCGGCAAGTACACCCTGCTCACTCTGCCGGCCAGAATAGAAAACCGGCCCCTGCCCCAGGTGGAGCTGGTCGATCTCCAGGCCGTAAACACGGTCTCCGGTCGGCCGCCGCTCTTCAGCCCGCAACTCAAACAAGCACTGCGGGCGACCCTGAGCCGAGGAGAACAGAGTCTCGTCTTCCTCAACCGTCGCGGCTTTGCCGGCTGCATGCTCTGCTCCGACTGCGGCCAGGCGGTGCAATGCCCCCATTGCCGGATAACCCTGACCCTCCATAAGGGAAGGGGCGAACTGGTTTGCCATTACTGCGGCTTTGCCACCAACAGCCGCACGGTCTGCACCAATTGCCGCTCGCTCAACCTGGCGCCCATCGGTTTCGGCACGGAACGCATCGAGGAGGAACTTACCGGGATGTTTCCCAAGGCCCGGATCGCCCGCCTTGACCACGACACCACCCGCAACCGCCAGGATTTCCTCCGCATCCTCCGGGCGGTGCATGAGCGCGAGGTCGACATTCTGGTAGGGACCCAGATGATCACCAAGGGGCACCATTTCCCCCATGTCACTCTGGTGGGCATTGTCTGGGCCGATGCCGGGCTGGGCATGCCCGATTACAAGGGCGGCGAGCGCACCTTCCAGCTCCTGGCCCAGGTGACCGGGCGGGCAGGGAGGGGCGAGCAACCGGGGAAGGTCATCGTCCAGACCCACCAGCCCACCCATTATTCCATTGCCGCGGCCCGCGACCACGATTACCCCCGCTTTTTCGCAAAAGAAATGGGGTTGCGCAAAGCCCTCGGTTATCCGCCCTTCAGCCGGTTGATCAACCTTGTCCTTGACGGCGAACAGGAAGAGGGGGTGCAAAGCCGGGCCTCGCTTTTGGCCGCCAAAGGGAAATCCCTCTTGCCCCGGTATCGCAGAACCGCCATCCTTGGCCCGGCACCGGCGCCCCTTGCCAGACTGCGGGGCAGATTCCGCTGGCAGATCCTGCTCAAGGGGCCGGATCTGGAAGAGCTGCATGGCCTTTGCCTGGAGCTCGAACAGGAGCAGAGCCGCCTGGGAGCAGCGGTGAATTTGTCGGTGGACGTTGATCCGGAAAATATGTTATAAATTGCTTCTTCAGCCGCCCTGTTTCATCCCGGCGATACACAAAAAAACGCACCACCAAGGCCAAAACATTCCCGAAAACCCACAAGGAACCCTCCCATGGCTCTGCGCGAGATAGTCACCTACCCCTTTCCCATTCTCAAGACCACGGCCAAGCCGGTCACCGACTTTGGCGAGGATCTTGCAAAACTGGTGGCCGACATGGCGGAAACCATGTACGACGCACCCGGCGTCGGCTTAGCGGCCCCGCAGATAAACATCCCCCTGCAGCTCTGCGTCATTGACATCTCGCCCAAGGATGCGCCCCGGGAGTTGATTGTGCTGGCCAACCCGAAGATCATCAAGGGCGAAGGCCAAGAGATTGACGAGGAGGGGTGCCTCAGCGTACGCGAGTATTGCAGCAACGTGGTCCGCTTTGCGAAAATTTGGGTGGAGGCCCAGGATATCAACGGCCAGCCGCTGCGTTTTGAAGCGGAAGGGTATTACGCCCGGGTGATCCAGCACGAACTCGATCACCTAAACGGCACCCTGTTCATCGACCGGATCAGCTCCCTCAAGCGGACGCTCTATAAAAAGAAGATCAAAAAAATGATCAGGGCCGAAGAGGGGAAATAACCGGTGGCAACCCGCAGGTACCGCATCATCTTCATGGGCACCCCGGAATTTGCCGTGCCCTCGCTGCAAGCGCTGCTTGATCATAGGGAAGAGGTGGTCGCCGTGGTCTGCCAGCCGGACAAGCCCAAGGGAAGGGGCCGCAAGCTGAGCCCGCCGCCGGTCAAGGAACTGGCCCTGGCCGCAGGCATCCCGGTTCTCCAGCCGACCAAGGTCAGGACGCCCGAGTTTTTGGAAGAACTCCGCTCCTACCGCCCCGATCTTATGGTGGTGACCGCCTATGGCCGCATCCTGCCGGGACCGCTCCTGAGCCTGCCGCCTTTGGGCACCATCAACGTGCACGGCTCACTCCTCCCAAAATACCGGGGTGCGGCTCCGGTCCAGTGGGCAGTGCTCAATGGCGACACGGAAACGGGCATCACCATCATGCAGATGGACGAGGGCATGGACACCGGCGACATCCTCCTGCCGGGGAGCCTGGCCATCGAACCCGACGATACCGCCGGCACTCTGGCCGTGAAGATGGCCGCTCTCGGTGGCAGGCTGCTCACCGAGGCCCTGGAACGGCTCAAGGAGGGGAATCTCCCTCCGCACAAACAGGACGAAAGGCTGGTCACCCTGGCGCCCCCGCTCTCCAAGGAATTAAGCGCAATCGACTGGCAAAAAACGGCCCGGGAAATCAGCTGCCGGATCAGGGGGCTCGACCCATGGCCCATGGCCCACACCACCCTGGAGGGCAAATGGCTTCGCCTTTTTGCCCCGCAGATTATCCCTGGGCCTGTGCGCGAAGCCCCCGGTACCCTGTGCCGGGCTGACAAAACCGGGCTAACCGTGGCTACGGGCGAAGAGTATCTGCGGATTGGCGAGGTGCAGCTTGAAGGGTCCAAACGGATGAGCGCGGATGCCTTTCTCCGCGGCAGGCCTCTTGCCCCAGGCCTCAGGTTCCCCACATGATGGCCTTTTTGCGAGGCCATTCCACATGACCCGATTCCTGAAAAGCCGCATCTTCTACCTTCTGCTCATCCTTGCCGCAATCGGGGGGGTTATCTTTTACGCCTTCCAGCAGGACAACCTTTTTGCCAGGGTCCTTCACTATCTGCAGAATTCGCGGCAGCACGGGGAAGAGATCCGCGCAGCCATCCTGGCCAAGGGCGGATTTGCACCGCTTCTCTTCATAGGCCTCCAGATCCTGCAGGTCGTTATTGCGCCCATTCCCGGCGAGGCAAGCGGGGTCTTGGGCGGCTATCTCTTCGGCGCCCTGCCGGCCTTTGCCTATTCCTCCTTTGGACTCACCATCGGTTCCTGGCTGGCCTTCATGGTCGGCCGATTGCTGAGCGACCTGGTCCGCCGGCGGCTGGAACACACCGCCATCTACCATCGCTTCAACCATCTCATCAGCAAGGGAGACTTCATCATCCCCTTCGTTCTCTTTCTCCTGCCCGGGTTCCCCAAAGACTCCCTCTCCTATCTCTTGGGCATGAGCCACATGCCGCTGCCGGTCTTTCTCTTCATCTCCTTTGTCGGCCGGATGCCAGGCACCCTGCTCCTTTCTTTTCAGGGCGCCGAAATTTTCCAGGGCAACTATCTCAAACTTGTCTTTCTCCTGGGGATTTCCGCCCTGATTGCCATCCCCTATGCCTTCTATCACAAGCAGATTCTCGCCTGGCTCACCCACTACAGCAGACGGACCTTTCCCTCTAACGATATAAACAGCTCTGGCCCGCCGAAGAATAAATGACGAACCAACACACCATTGCCTATATCGACTGTTTTTCCGGAATCAGCGGCGACATGTTCCTTGGCGCCCTGCTTGATGCCGGAGTGCCGGAGAATGAATTGCGCAGGCAATTGGCCCTGCTTGACCTGGCCGGCTACACCCTGAGCGCGACCAAAAAGAGTTGCGGCTCCATCGCGGCCACCGCCCTTACGATCGAAACCGAAGAGAACCATCCCCACCGCTCCTGGGGGGAGATCCGGCAGCTCATCTCCACCAGCGAACTGGCAAAGCCGGTGCAGGAAACAGCGCTGTCCATCTTCTCCCTGCTGGCCGAGGCCGAGGCCAAGGTGCATGGCAGGCCGGTGGATACCGTCCATTTCCATGAGGTGGGGGGGATCGACTCCATCATTGACATTGTCGGCGCGGCCATCGGTCTTGAGGTCTTGAAGATCACCGGTCTGCAATGCGCCCCTTTGCCCATGCCCCACGGCTGGGTGCAATGCGCCCATGGCCGGTTGCCCCTGCCCGCACCCGCAGTCTGCGAACTGCTGCAAGGAGTGCCGACCTACGGGGTCGAGCTGAACCAGGAGCTGGTCACCCCGACCGGAGCCGCCATCGTCAAGGCGCTGGCCAGCCATTATGGACCCATGCCGGCCATGACCATGGCCGGAGTGGGCTACGGTGCCGGCAGTCAGGAGCTGAGCAATGGCCAGCCCAATCTCCTCCGGTTGATCCTCGGCACCACCCGGATTATGGCCGAAGCCCAGGAGGTGGAGGTGATCGAAACCCATCTGGACGACTGGTCGCCGGAAACATTTCCCTATCTCAGCGAACAGCTCTTTGGACTGGGCGCCCTGGATGTGGCCCTGATCCCCATCCAGATGAAAAAAGGACGACCGGGCTTTCTCCTGCGGGTAATCTGCGACCGGGCTTCCGCCTTACCAGCCAAGGAATGCATCTTGAGCGAGACCACGGCCATCGGTCTGCGTTTTCGCACGGAGCAGCGCTGGACCCTGCCCCGGGAAAACGGCACGGTACCCACCCGCTGGGGAGCGGTGCGTGTGAAGAAGGTGACCACTCCGGCCGGCGAGGTCTTGACCCCGGAATATGAGGATTGCAAACGGGTCGCCATCGCCCACGGGGTTCCGCTCAAAGCGGTGTACGGTGAGGTGGCACGCAGCCAACACAGAGAATTTAAAGGGGATACCTAAATGGATCGACTCTTCATGACCATCGCCACCGGCTTTGGCACGGGCTATCTGCCCAAAGCCCCCGGCACCTGGGGCTCCCTGCTGGCCCTGCCCCTGCATTTTTTCTTGCGGCAACTGGCACCGAACCATTATGCCCTTGCCCTGGCAGGGATCTTTTTCATCGCCGTGATCACCGCCGGGCAGGCGGAAAAGATCCTGGACCGCAAAGACCCGGGCGTGGTGGTGATCGACGAGGTCATCGGCATGCTCATCACCCTCATCGCGGCGCCGAACAACCCTCTGCTCTGGCTGCTGGGGTTCTTCATCTTCCGATTTTTCGACATCTTCAAGCCCTACCCGATCCGCCTCATCGACCAACGGATCAACGGCGGCATGGGCATCGTGCTGGATGATGTCCTGGCCGGGGTTTACAGTCTCATGGTTCTGCAACTTATCTGTTATGCTATAATCGGGTAGAAGCACCGAATAACGCTGAGCCCGGAGATTACGGGTGCGGCCTAAAAAAAATACTTTCCCGCCGCTTCAAGTGTGCCTTGCAAGGAACAAGCTATGCCCGAGAGTCCCGAAACAGGCCGACCACTATTTTCCCTGTTGCCAGTCTGGCGCCGCCGTCTCGGTATCCTGGGGCTCAGCCTCGCCTCGCTCCTGACCGTCTATGCCCTGGCCGGATTTTTCCTGGCACCTTATCTCATCACCCGCTACGCCCCGCAATATGCGGAAAAACAGCTTCATCTCCAGCTACACCTCGGCAAGGTCCGGATCAATCCCTTGCTCTTCACCTGCGAGGCAAAGGAGCTCAGCCTGCAATTTAAGGAAGAGGTGCCGATCCTTTCCGTACAACGGCTCTTCCTCGACTTCGAGCTGACGACTCTTTTCCGCCGCGCCTGGACCTTCGGGAATCTTGTTATCGAAAGCCCCTCCCTGCACCTGGTGATCGATGCGGATGGCCGCCTCAACCTGACACAACTTCTCGAGAGGCTCCCGCAGTCCGAAGCGCCGCCGACGGCGGAAAAAAAGGTCTTGCCCCGTTTGCTTCTGCAGCATCTGGCGCTATCCGGCGGCACGGTGCGGATCGTTGACCTTTCTAAAACACAACCAACCGAGACCACGATCACACCCATCGCCCTTAAGTTCAACGACATCTCCACCATTCCCGCGCATCACGGCACCTACGCTGTTTCCGCAACCTTGCCTGACGGCGGCACCCTTGACTGGCAGGGCAAAATGGCGCTCCAGCCGCTCTCGGCCACCGGCACCATCGAGATCAAGGGATTCAGCTCCGCCACGGCCTGGAACTTTTTCCAGGACCGGTTGAACCTGGAGAAACCCACCGGGACGGCCCAACTCACCGCAAGCTATAATTTCTCCTCCAAGGATGGTTCAGCCGCTTTGCGCCTGAACCCCATCAGCCTGACGCTCCAGGATATTTCGCTCCGCGAAAAAGGCGCGCCCCAGCCGCTCTTGCAGCTAAAAAACCTCTCCGCCTCGGAGGGAGAGATCGACTTTGTCACCCACAAGATACTTTTCCCTTCCATCATCCTCTCGGGTGGACAGCTCTCGGCCCAAATCAACAAGGCAGGAATCGGCAACTGGCAGAGGCTTGCCAAGAGAGCACCTACTCCCCCGCCAACCAAAGCCATCCCCGCCAAAGAGCAAACGGTTCCCTGGCGGATTGACATCAATTCTTTTACCGCCACCGACCTTAGCCTGCGCTACAGCGAGGCAAACCGCCCCGCCCCCATCAGCCTGGAAGCGGACTTGGCCATCTCCGTGACCGGGGGCAGCCTCGATCTTGGCCGCCAGGAAGCCTCGATCAAACGGCTTGCTTTTGTCGGCGGAGGAATGTCCTATATCCGAAATCCGGGCGGCCGCAGCACATCCGCAGGGCGAAAGGCCCGCCCCGAGGGCGGCGCGAAACAAACACCACCAGACGCCAGTTCCGGCAAAAAAAGTCCCTGGAAATTGGCTCTGAACCAGCTCGACGTTTCCGGGTTCCATCTTGGGTACGCTGACCAGAAAAACAAACCGCCCCTGACCTATGATCTGACCGACCTGAAGGCGCAAGTGAAGGATTTTGGCAGTCCCACCGACAAACCGGTAACCTTCGAGGCTCAGGCAGGAATACGCCAAGGCGGCTCGGCCCGCCTGAGCGGAACCATATCTCAAGCAGGCGCAGGCGGACAACTCGGCCAACTCGAAGGCCAAATCGGGATCACCGAGATGAACCTCAAGCCCCTTGCCTCCCTGATTACAGAGCATGCAGCCTTGGCCCTGGTTTCCGGCAACCTCTCGCTAAACACGCACCTGCTCTATGGTCTGGCGGAAACCCCTGCGGCGCTCACCTTGGCGGGCGAGGCAACGATTGGCAAACTGCTGCTCAACGAGGAGCATACCACCGCCCGCTTTCTGGCCTGGAAGGAACTTGCCGCCAACGGGATTGACTTCGGCCTCAACCCGGACCGCCTTACCATCAAAGAGATACGAATTGAAAAGCCTGAGGCTAAAATCACCATCTTCCAAGACAAATCCGTTAATCTTGCCAAGGTCCGTAAACAGACAACCGAACCCGAACCGGAAGAAACAGAGAAGTCCCCTTTTCCCGTTGCGGTGGAACGGATCCGTCTCAAAAACGGGGTGATTGATTTTGCCGACCTCAGCCTAGTCCTGCCCTTTGCTACCCGAATTGAGCAGTTTAAGGGCGCAGCCACCGACCTCTCCACAAAGCCAGACAGCAGCGCCTCACTCAAGTTCGCAGGGCGGGTCGGCGAGTTCGGCCAGGCCAAGGCCAAGGGCTCCCTGGTCCCGTCCAATCCCAAGCAATTCACCGACATCACGGTTACCTTCCGCAATGTCGCCATGTCCCCCCTGTCCCCATACAGCGTAACCTTCGCCGGGCGAACCATTGCCTCGGGCAAACTCAACCTCGACCTGGGCTACAAGATCAAGGAGAGCGAACTGCTGGGCGAGAACTCGGTGGTCCTGGAAGATTTCACCCTGGGCGACCGGGTCGAAAGCCCAAGCGCCATGGATCTGCCCTTGGATCTGGCCATTGCCCTGCTCACCGACAGCGAGGGCAAGATCGATGTCGCCGTGCCCATCCGCGGCAATATCGATCATCCGGAATTCTCCTACGGGCAGGTCATCCGACAGGCGCTGTTCAATCTGCTCAGCAAGGTTGTGACCTCCCCGTTTCGCGCCTTGGGCTCCCTGTTCGGCTCCAAATCCGAAAATATGGATGCGATCCTCTTCGAACCCGGCCGGGCAGAACTGGCCCCACCGGAGCAGGAAAAACTTAAAGATGTGGCCGAGGCTCTCGGCAAGCGGGATCAGCTCCAACTCATCGTCCATGGCGGCTTTGACCCTCTCCTTGACGGCAAGGCCCTGAAATCCTCGCACCTGCGGCGAACCCTGGTGCAAAAACTTGGGGTACAGCGGGGACCGCTGGCCTATGACAACGCCAAAACCCAGCGCGCCCTGGAAAAACTTGCCGGCAACGAGTTGGCGGTCTTTCAGAGCAAATATGAAGAGAGTACCGGCAAAAAGGTCAAGCGGGTCAACCCGGCGCTGGCCTTGTTCGGCAAGGGGAGCGGGGATTGCCCTTTCTACCGGGACCTGTTTGACTATTTGGTGGAGACAGCGCCCCTACCCCAGCCGGAGCTGCAGAATCTGGCGGAACAACGGGGGTTGGCGATTATCCAGGATCTTACGGCGCGGTCGGGAGAAAACTCTGACCGGATAACCGCCGGTCCATCTGTACAGAGCGAGGCACAGGACGGAGCTGTCCCTGCCAAGCTGGAATTGAGCCTGCGCTGAATGTTGCGCTTTACAAAAAAAATATCAGGACTTCCCACCCATGATCGTTGATCGTTTAGCCAATTATAATTCGTACCCCTTTGGCAACCCATGGCAATTGGCCTTCGATTTTCTCCTTTCCTTGAAACCCGATGCGGAAGAAAAGAAATACCCCTTGCAGGGCGACGACCTCTTCGCCATTGTCATGCGCTATGAAACCTGCTCTCCGGAAACAGCCGAGATTGAAGCGCACCGGAAATATCTGGATATTCAAATGGTGATTACAGGAGACGAGGGGATTGGCTGGAGCCCGGCCGATGCCCTGGAGATTGCTGTGCCCTATGACGCATCCCTGGATGCGGAATTATACAAACACCCCAGGCAGGGGTTGTTGCGGGTGGACCTCTTCCCCGGAGATTTCATGGCCCTGTTTCCCCACGATGCGCATATGCCCTCGCTCATGACCGGAGAAGCTCCTGTTTTCACCAAGAAGGTGGTGGTGAAGATCGGCATGCATCTTCTCTCGGGATATCCCCGCACCTGAAAATCCCTCACCCCTCCCCAGCCGTTGTCCTGCAAAACCGCTGGATCTCGCCAAGAAAATCCGCCCCGTACCGTTCGAGCTTATGGGCGCCGACCCCGTGGATTTGCAAGAAAGCCTCGGTATCGGTGGGCAGATGGGCCGCCATCTCCGCCAGAGCAACATCGCTGAAAATAACAAAGGGCGGCACCCCGGCCGCATCGGCCAATCCTTTCCGCACTGCGCGCAGCGAGTCGAAAAGCTCCTGATTGTACTCAATATCGCCGACCTTGCGCCGCACCGCCTTGGGCAGGGCAACCGTCTTCGCCCTGGGTTTCGCCATCCTGAGTGTTTGCTCGCCGCGCAGCACGGGCCGGGCCGACTCACTCAACTTGAGCACCGAGTAATTGGACACGTCCTGCTCCAGATACCCCTGCTGCACCAGATGCCTGAGGACGCTGCCCCAGTACTCCTGACTTTTCTCCGCGCCGATGCCGTAGGTGGAAAGGTGGTCATGCCCCAGCTGCAGGAGGCGCTCTTTTTTTGAGCCGCGCAACACCTCGATCACATGCCCGACCCCGAAACGCTGATCCACCCGAAAAACACAGGAGAGCGCCTTGCGGGCGTCTTCGGTCACATCGACAAGCTCCGGCGGGTTGAGACAGATATCGCAATTCCCACAATCCTGCTCCAGACGGTCGCCGAAATAACCGAGCAACACCTGCCGCCGACAGCTCAAGGCCTCGGCAAAGCCCACCATGGTGTTGAGCTTGTGCAGTTCAATCCGCTTCTGTTCCGGGTTATCGCTGTTCTCGATCAGGCTCCGGGCCAAAACGATGTCGCCGTAGCCGAAGAGGAGCAGCGCTTCCGCCGCCAACCCGTCCCGGCCGGCGCGGCCTGTTTCCTGATAATAGCTTTCGATGTTCTTGGGGATATCGTAATGCACCACATAGCGGATATTGGATTTGTCGATGCCCATGCCGAAAGCCACCGTGGCCACAATGATCCGAACATCGTCCCGGAGAAAATCCTCCTGCACCCGTTGCCGCTGCGCCGCCGGCAAGCCGGCGTGGTACGAGGCTGCGGAAAACCCGGCATCCCGCAGCTGCTCGCTCACCTTCTCCACCCGTTTCCGGCTCAGACAGTAGACGATTCCCGCCTCTTCCCGACGCCCCTGCAAAAAATTGCTGAGTTGGGCAAAGGGCTTCAATTTTTGCAACACGGTGTAGCGGATATTGGGCCGGTCAAAACCGGAGACATAGCACTGGGAAGGGCTTAAGCCCAGACGCTCGAGAATGTCCTTGCGGGTATGGGGCTCGGCCGTGGCGGTGAGGGCGATCAGGGGGATCTTGGGAAAGAGCTGGCGCAGTTGGCCAAGCTTGGCGTATTCCGGGCGAAAGTCATGCCCCCACTGGGAGATACAGTGCGCTTCGTCGATGGCGAACAGGGCAATGGGGATCTCGCGCAGCCGTTCGACAAACCCCTCGCTCATCAAACGCTCCGGCGCGACATAGAGCAGATCCAGCTCCTCCCGGTGCAGCAGGGCAAGAACCTGACGGGCCTCCTCGCTTTTCAGGGAAGAGTTGTAAAAAGCCGCCCGGACCCCGCAGGCGACAAGGGCATCCACCTGATCCTTCATCAGGGAAATCAGGGGAGAAACCACGATCCCCACGCCCGGACGGTGCAGGGCCGGAATCTGATAACACAGAGATTTGCCGCCGCCGGTGGGCATCAGGACAAAGGCGTCTTCACCCCGGATGAGACCCTCGATGATCTCCTGTTGCGGAGGACGAAAGGTGGTATAGCCGAAGATTTTCTTGAGGCTTTCCAGCGGGGTGCCATTCATGCGATTCAAAAATCCTCTTCCATATTTTTAAATGATCTTTGATCATACCCATCACACCAACACTCCCGCTACCATTTATCGCCTATCCAAAAAATTATCCTCGCAATGGCGTTATATCCTGGGGTTTCCCTAAAGATAACCCTGCATAATCTGCCGCAACCCTTCTCGGGAAACCTCCTGCCCGGCAAGCGGCCCGTTCTGGAGAACCGGAAATTGATCCTCAAAAAGGGCCTCTTCTTTTTTGTAAATAACGCCGAGGGGAATGCGCTCGCCGAATTCCAACGCGGTGGCGATGGCCTGTGCATGGTTGCGAGGATCATAATCCTCAGCAAGCGTATAACAATGTTCCTTGTACCATGTGTAGGTGTTGACCTTGTTGAACGACACGCACGGTTGCAGAATATCAACCAGAGCCGTGCCCCGATGATTGATGGCTTGCGCGATGAGTCCGGCAAGATGCTCCGGCAAGCCGGCATAGCCACGCGCCACGAAAGAGGCGCCCATGGTAACCGCCACCGCCACCGGATTGAAAGTCGCAGCAAAAGCGCCATGGGGCTGGGCCTTGGTCACAAAACCCTTCTCCGAAGTGGGGCTGGCCTGCCCCTTGGTGAGACCGTACACCCGGTTGTCATGCGCCAGGATGGTAAGATCGACATTCCGGCGCAATGCCGCCAGGAAATGATTGCCCCCCTCCCCGTACATGCAGCCATCGCCGCTTTCGGCAATTACCGTAAGCTCCGGATTAGCAAGCTTTGCCCCGATCGCCACCGGCAGACTGCGCCCATGCAGGCCGTTAAAAACATTTGCCTTGAGATAATGCGGAGTCTTTGCCGCCTGTCCAATGCCGGAGACCAGCAAAACCTGATGGGGTGCGAGCCCGCAGGCAACGAGGGCTTTTTTCAGGGAATTGAGAATGCCAAAATTGCCGCAGCCCGGGCACCAGGCTGTCTCATATTTGCCGTAGTCTTCAACGGATATCATATTCCGGCCTCCAGGCTTACAGTGGTTTCCAGACTGTCAAGAATATAGCGGGCAGTAAAAGGCAGGCCGTCATAACGCGCTATTCGCCTGTTCATGACAAAGCCTGCTTCCCGTTGGATGAGCCGGGCGAACTGGCCGGTGGCGTTGCCTTCTACACAGACCACTTCCCCGGCTGCCTGCAGGATGTCGAGAAACTGGGGCGGGACCAGGGGCCACACTTGGGAAAAATGCAGGCTGGCGACACTCTTCCCCTGCCCGCGGAGACTGGCGGCCGCTTCCAGGACAGGCCCCTGGCTGGATCCCCAATTAACAAAAAGAATATCCGTTCCTTTTTCCCCTGCAAGCGTGGGGGCAACAACTTCCTGCTTGAGAAGCTCTATTTTGCGAAGCCGTTTCTCCATCATGGCGATGCGCACCCCGTGGTCCTCGCTTATATGGCCGTCTTCGTCATGCTCATCACTGTCCGCCACCACCAGATGCGTTGACAGCCCCGGGAGAAGGCGTGGAGAGAGTCCATTTTCCGTGAGACGATAGCGCTGGTAGGGAATCGGCATATCACCTGGCTCGATTCCCGCCACTACCGGACTGCTGGCCGCCGTGTCAAAAAGTACGACAGGCCTGGCAGAGTCGGCGAGAAACTGATCGGTCAGGAGAAAGACCGGCGATTGGGAGCGCTCGGCCACCGCTAATGCTTTTTGGGTAAGATGGAAGCAAGACTCAATGCTGCCCGGAGCAAAAATTGCCCGGGGAAATTCACCATGACCGGCATGCAGCACGAACTCCAGATCTCCTTGCTCGGTGCGGGTTGGCATCCCGGTGGCTGGACCTGGCCGTTGGGCCACCGCGATCAGCACCGGCGTTTCGGTCATGGCCGCCAGGCTGACGCCTTCGGCCATCAGGGCAAAACCACCGCCCGAGGTGGCTACCATGGAAGGCGCTCCGGCAAAAGATGCACCGATAGCCATATTGATGGCACCGATCTCGTCCTCCGCCTGCTCGAACACGCAGCCCATGGTCTCGGCGTGGACAATCAGCTCAAGAACAATGGAGGTGGCCGGGGTCATGGGATAAAAAGCGCAGAACTTGAGCCCGCCAGCCAGAGCACCCAAGGCAATGGCCTGGTTGCCGTTAAGCAAAAGACGATCCGCAGCAAGAGCCCCGCCCGTGAGAATAAATCCATGCCCCGACACATGGGCGGCAGCCCACTCCCAGCTTTTTTCCAAAACCCCCTTATTTTCGACAAGGGTTTCCGGATGTTTTTTCCCGAGCGCAGCCTCCACGGCTTGGTAAAGCGCATCAAAAGGAAGTTCCAGTATCTTGCCAAGCAGACCGAGAGCTGCTGTATTCCACAGATGTTCCGGACCAAGCTCAACAAAAGGCACTGAAATTGTGCCCGGCAGGTTAGGAGCGAAGCTTGCATCGGCAATAAGCAGCGCCTGGCCGTTCAGCTGGCCGCGATGGATATCCACGGTTTCGGCATTGAGCGCCACCAGGATATCAATGGACTCGCGGGGCGCAAAAAAAGGCCCCGCACCCAGCCGGATGGAAAAGGTATTGTGGCCGCCGCGGATCCTGGAATGATAACTCTGGCTGACGAAAACCTCATAACCGGCCCGGACCAGCGCCTTACTGAGCAGCTGACCGATAGTCACCAGGCCCTGACCGGCTTCGCCGCCAATAAGAAGATGAATATCTGGTGGCATGATGGTGGCTCCTTGCCCTATTTTTTGACTCCTTTGTACTTGGCATACAGCTCATGGATACGGTGACGCAGTTCGCTGATCTTCTTGGAGTCCTCCTTGGAAAGCCAGCGCGGTTCGCTAATCGCGAAGACAACTTTGGCCAGCTCGTCGAGGACTCCCTCAGTGGCCAGGCACCACTCTTTGGTGCAGATATGCGCCATCTCTCCGGCCTCGTCGATGTCTTGAGCCACGAGATTGAGGGACTTTCCGAGATTTTTCAAAAAATCCCGATGCGCACGAAGCATGGTTTCTTCCATTTCAACCTGACGTTTCATGATTCTCCTCCTTGTTTGGATGGTTCATGGTCAATGGACGGGGAAAAAACCGCCCCCCAACGAGGGTGGCACAACAGAAAATCTATCGAGAACGTACAACAAAAAAACACGATTTTTTCTTTCGTCGGCAGATCTGTTCACAGCCCCAGGAGCCGGTGGTTGATCTCAATACCCACCATGGCACCCTGACCAGCGGCAATAATAGCCTGGGCCTTGCCTGCTTTGAGAGCGCCGAGGGCAAAGAGATTTTGAACAGACGTTTCGCAGCCTGGGGAGGTTGAAATCTGGGTTCCGTTGCCATCCCTTTCAAGAGAAAGCCCGGCAAGACACGAGTCGTTTAAGGTGTAATCATAACTGAGCATCACCACCTCGCAGACAATCTCCTGTCCGTCCGCCAGCTTCACTCCGGTCAACGCCGTGTCACCAAGAAACTCCTGGGGCACACCAGCAAGAAAGGCAATACCGTCTTCGGCCAGCAGTTCGGCGTGGTCGTCCGGCATGAGTCCGGCCGGGAGAATGAGGGTGATATCCGGGGTAAACATCTGCCGCATGGCAAAGGCAAGGCGCATGGCATCGAGAGAATCGCCGAGGATGACGAGTTTCTTGCCGGTGGTATGATACCCGTCGCAGTCAACACAGGTAAAAATGGCCCGGCTGAAAAATTTATTCATCCCTTTGATTTTGGGAAGATTCTCCACAACTCCGCAAGAAACGATGAGATAGGGTGCCTGATACCGGCCTTTTTCCGTGGTCACGCTAAAGCCATTTTCGGCCATCACCGAGGCGACATGCTCCCGCCGAAATTCAGCGCCGAACGATTGGATCTGCTTGATGCCGGTATCGACGAGTTCTTTGCCTGAGGTGATTTCAAGGCCGAGATAATTTTCAATGTGCAGGGCATGGCGGGTCCGACCGCCGCCCTGATCAAGGAGAATGACCTTCCGGTTATAGCGGGAAAGATGGATGGCTGCCTGCAAACCGCCAGGCCCAGCCCCGATAATGATGCAATCGCAGCTTTTTTCTTCCATAGGTCTTTCCTGGGCATCCCCCCGGTGGCAGGAAATCGTTTACAGCGTGCGGTACGGATCAGCCGGGAGCCGCACGGCCCCGGCCTTTCCGTCACGCCAGTGAATCAGAGAAGCCGATAAGGATAGGCGCGTTTTGCCCACTCGCTGTCGGGAAAAGCGGCGTTCAGCTTTTCATAGGCATCTTTCAACGGTTTGGGATCATGCGACCGTTTGTAGCTGCAGACACCGATCAGAAAAACAGCCTCCGGCGCACTGCTGCTTATGCCATATCCGGCAACCAGCTGCTCCAAACGGATCAGCGCCTCGTCAAATCGATCATTTTCATAATGATATTTGCCAAGTCCCAGCAAGAGCGAAGGAATCAACTCTTCGGAGCCAAAGAACCCAACGGTTCGATGGTGTTCCTGAGCTTCCGGACTCAGAATTATCAAGGTGGGAGTCCACTTGACATTGAACTTCGCCGAATAGGGCTTGCTATCCGACAGAAGCCGGAGCGGGATAAAATTTTCTTCGATGAAACGGACAACCTTGCTTTCGGGATACGTAACTGTATCCATCTGTTGACAGCCAATTCAGTTGGGGTTGAAAAAATCGAGCAAAATCGGTTTGCCTGCTTTTTGCCCCTGACACAGGGCATCGTCCATTTCCGTTCGCCATTGGACCTTTGCCGTCATGGTTGTCCCTCCTCGCGTTATTAGTGGATAAACACCTTGTTACACCAGCCTGCGACAAGGGCCGTCGCCCCTGCTACAATTGTTCTATATTCTTCCTGAGTTGACCGATCTGCAGCCCCAGCGACACACATTGCTTGCCGTCCATGCATTGTTGCGCCTCGGAATCTTCCAAAAAAGTTTTGAGCTCATGCTGGTCCTTCTTGAGATCAACAACCCAGGCCTTATTCGATTCGTCGTAATCAACCATAAGGTCAATGCCGCAAGCGCCTATCTCCGGGAAAACCGCCTTGATCTTCTCACACAGTTCTTCTTTGGTGTGCATGGCTTTTCCTCCTGTTGACCGGTTATTGGGGGTTCTTATTTTTTAGTATAGGTATTCTGGTTCTGAAAGTAAATGGAGAGGGGTGAGATTGTCCGGGAGGCTCGTCCCGATGGGCTTGGCTGGGGAAATTTCTTTTCACTCGCGAAAAAGAACCGTTACTCTTTCCGCAAAAAACCGGAGAAGGGGGAAATTTTGAGAACCAAAAATATGGCAGGCGTTTTACTTACTGAAACACTCGAGCGATCTCCTGCTGCATGGCTTCAATAACCGCAATGGGATCCGCCGCCCTGGAGATGGGCCTCCCCACAACCACCTGATCGGCACCGCTTGTGATGGCGCGGCCCGCGGTCATGATCCGGGTCTGATCGTCCCCGGAGTCAAGTACATTGGCCCCCGGTCGGATCCCGGGGGTGACCAGGAGCAGTCGATCACCGAGCCCCCCCCGCAGCCGAGCCGCTTCGAGCCCCGAGGAAACCACCCCGTCACAGCCAAGTTCCAATGCCCGTTTGGCCCGGAAATAGACGAGATCCTCAATGGACTGGGTCATGCCCATGGCCCGCAGGTCTTCTTCGCCAAAACTGGTGAGCACGGTCACAGCCAGCAGCTTAATCTCGCCTTTCTCCTCCAACGCCGCCCGGATGATCGCATCATTGCCGTGGACGGTGGCCAGACTCACCCCGTGTTTTCTCAGCTGGGCCACGGCCAGCTTGACGGTTTCCGGGATATCGAAGAATTTGAGATCAAGCATCACCTTATGACCCCGGTCCACCAACCAGTCAACGGTCTGAAACCAGTCGGCCATGAACAGCTGCAACCCGACCTTGTAAAAGCCCAGGTGGGATTCGGTTTTTTTTACCAGTTCCTTGGCCTGCTCCGATGTTTCCACATCAAGAGCCAGGATGATCCGTTCTTTCAAAGGGATATCTTTCACGCGCTACCTTTTTCCTTTTTTTTCGCCTTGTGCCTAGCCCCTTGGGCTCGCGGCTGCCAGCCTAATGGATATCCACCTTCACCCGGCCACGGACATCGTAGGATTCCTTCTGCATATCATAATCAATCCCCTTGCCCTGGATACCGATGCCTTTATCGGTAATCTGCACCGGCGCCGCGGTCGTGATCTTCCGGGTTTGGTCATCATAGCTGAGGGAGTCGGACTGCACCAAAAAGCCATTCTCGGCCTGCACCCTGACCTGGTTTCGCAGGATGAGGATTTTTTTCTTGCTGTTGTATTCGCCTTCCTTGCCGGTGATAACAAATTTGCGCTTATCGTTTTTAAAAACCTGCGCTTCCACTGCTTCCAGTTGCATTCTATCCTGATCTTTTCCGGTATACAGGTGTTTGGCCTGAATCTCCCAATCCCGGCTTCCGTTTTTTAGCTGAGAAAACAAGACGTTATCCATCATAAACCCCGCATCATCCTTGCCGGCTGCCTGGGGTGGGGCCAGGGTGCCGGGCGCTTCCAACCCGCCGCGCGGCGCCAGAAGCCGAGAAAGCGTACCGCCCCACACCGGCCAAAACAACAAGAGGGAGACAGGCAGCAACCACAGGAGATTACGATAGCCGGTCATCATCGCAGATACCTCGCAAACAGCTCTGCCCGCATGCCCTTGGCCTCGATGATCAATTCACACACTTCGCGCACCGCCCCCCTCCCTCCTGCCTGCCTGGTCACATAATGGGCGATCTCCCGAACCTCGACCGCTGCGTCCGCCACGGTGGCGGCAAGCCCCACCCGGCTGAGCAGAGGGAGATCCAACCAATCATCTCCCATATAAGCGATCTGTTGGGGGGTGAGATTCTGGGCGGCGAGAATCTCGGAAAATGCCTCGATCTTATTCCGCACTCCTTGATAGACATGGGCGAGCTTCAGATCCTGCGCTCGACGCGCCACCGCTTCGGATCGGCGGGCGGTAATGATGCCCACCTCCACTCCGGCTTCCCGGAGAAGGGTGATGCCGAACCCATCCTTGATGTTGAACCCCTTAAGTTCTGTCTCCCCATTGCCGTACACAATGGTGCCGTCGGTGAGCACCCCGTCCACATCAAGGAGCAGGAGCTGGATCTCTTTGGCCTTGGGCAAACAGGCCCGCCAGGCATAGCCACGCTCTTCCTGGCCCTGCCGAGACATGGCCCGCTGGCGCAGCCCCTCGGTGATCTCGCAGTCGGAAGGATACTGCCCGCCCGGAATTGAGCAGGAACCGGAATCGGTCATCCCTCCCCCTCCGCGACTTGGCGCTGGATGAGGGTATGGATCTCGAGCAAATGGGCGAGCAGGGGCTCCACCCCGGCAAGCGGCATGGAGTTGGGTCCATCGCACAACGCCTTGGCCGGATCGGGATGGATCTCCATGAACAAACCATCGATCCCGGCGGCCACCGCAGCCCGAGCCAGGGTGGGAATGAACTCCCGTTGCCCGCCGGAGCTGGAGCCTGCCCCACCGGGCAGCTGGACGCTGTGGGTGGCATCGTAGATAACAGGACAACCGAAAGAGCGCATCACCGGCAGGGCGCGCATGTCGACAACCAGATTATTGTAACCAAAAGTGGTGCCCCGCTCCATGAGCATCAGCCGATTTTTAGCCACCGCCTTGATCTTGTTCACCGCATGCCGCATATCCCAGGGGGAGACAAACTGACCTTTTTTAAGGCTCACCACCTTGCCGCTTTGGGCCGCGGCCACCAGAAGATCGGTCTGGCGACAGAGAAAGGCCGGGATCTGCAAGACGTCCAACACCTCGGCCGCAGGCCCGACCTGAGCCACCTCATGCACATCGGAAACCACCGGCACGCCAAAATCCCGGCGGATATCGGCCAGGATCTGCAACCCTTCATCCAGACCGGGGCCACGGAAGGCATCCAGCGAGGTCCGGTTGGCCTTGTCAAACGAGGCCTTGAACATGTAGGAGATGCCGAGCCGCCCGCAGATCTCCTGAAGACCGGCGGCAACTTCGCGGCAGAGAGCCGCCGATTCGATAACGCACGGGCCGCCGATCAATAAAAAAGGCCGGTTGGGACCGACCTCAAAAAATTCCGGGATACGAACTGACTCCACTTTCGTTCTCCTTCTTGGATGTATTCGCTAAACTGTAACTGTTCAGTAGTGCCGCAGATGCTAGGAAGAAGCCTGCGAAGTGTGCTGTTGCACATAAGCAGGCTGATGACAACGCAGATGCGGCGCTACTGGACAGTTACCTTAGAGTCCGGCGTTCTCCAGGGCTGCCTTGATAAAATTCGTAAACAGAGGGTGCGGTTTCATGGGGCCGGACTTGAATTCCGGATGAAACTGGCAGCCCAAAAACCACGGATGATCGGGCAGCTCAACAATCTCCACCAGCTTTTCGTCCGGAGAGGTGCCGCTGATGATGAGGCCGTTTTTCACCAACTCGTCCTTAAAGGCATTGTTGAATTCGTAGCGGTGCCGATGCCGTTCCTGGATCTCGTCTGTACCATAGGCCGTGTGGGCAAAGGTCCCAGGCACCATTTTGCAGGGATAGGCGCCCAGCCGCAAAGTGCCGCCCAAGGCCGTGGATTCATCACGGATCTGGATTTTGCCGGTGCGGTAATCATACCACTCCTTGATGAAGTAGATGACCGGATGCTTGGTGAGCTGATTGAATTCGGTGCTGTCGGCGTCTTTCATCTTGGCGATATGTCTGGCGAACTCGATCACCGCCAGCTGCATGCCAAGGCAGATGCCGAAATAAGGGATCTTTTTCTCCCGGGCAAAGGTCACGGCCTGAATCTTGCCCGCCACCCCGCGACTGCCGAAACCGCCCGGCACCAACACCCCGTGGCATCCGGCCAGCAAACCCTCGGCCCCCTTCTCTTCGATCTCCTCGGCGCTCACATAACGGAGGCGCACCTTGGCCTCATTGGCCACAGCCCCATGTACCAAGGCTTCGTGCAGGCTCTTGTACGACTCGGTCAGATCAACGTATTTGCCGATGATGCCGATCTCCACCTCGCGCTTCGGATGCTTGACCTTGTCGACCAGCTCCTGCCAGGCGTCCAGACGCGGCGCCCCGGTCCAGATATTGAGCTTGTTGAGGATGATGTCGTCGAGTCCCTCGTCGTGAAAACAGAGGGGCACCTCATAGATATTCTCCACATCGCGGGCCGTGATCACCGCCTCTTTCTCCACATTACAAAACAGGGAGATCTTGGCCTTCAGTTCATTGCTGAGCAGGCTCTCCGTCCGGCAGAGCAGGATGTCCGGCTGGATGCCGATGGCCCGCAGCTCCTTGACGCTATGCTGGGTGGGCTTGGTCTTCACCTCGCCCGCGGTCTTGATATAGGGGACCCAGGTAACGTGGATGTACAGGGAGTTTTCCCGACCCACGTCGGTGCGGAACTGACGGATCGCTTCCAGAAAGGGGAGCCCTTCGATATCGCCGATGGTGCCGCCGATCTCGATGATGGCCACATCCACCTCACCTTCAAACTGCATGATGGCTGTCTTGATCTCGTCGGTGATATGCGGAATCACCTGCACGGTGCCGCCCAGGTACTCGCCGCGCCGCTCCTTGCTGATTACCGAATGATAGATACGGCCCGAGGTGTAATTGTTGCGCTGCCCCAAAACCACGGAGGTGTACCGCTCGTAATGACCAAGATCCAGATCGGTCTCCGCCCCGTCATCGGTGACATAGACCTCGCCGTGCTGGAACGGGTTCATGGTGCCGGGATCCACGTTGATGTACGGGTCCAGCTTCTGAAAGGTGATGGACAACCCCCGGCTCTCAAGGAGGGCGCCGATGGAAGCGGCAGCCAGCCCTTTACCCAGGGAAGAGAGAACGCCTCCGGTGATAAAAATGAACTTGGTCCGATGGGTTTGATTGGTAGTTTTCATAAAATGGCGCCGGTCTCGTAAAAGAGGAAAAAAAACACGGTGGATGGTTTTCAGCATGCGCAACGCAACCCATCGCCGCAACGCAACCCAGGGGAAGCGAGGCCTGCGCCGGGATTCCACCAAGCAATCGACAAACAACAGGGGGGACAAAAACGACAGCCCTATACAACCGGACCGCATTACATTCCCATTAAAATACAGTATTCCGCCCTCTTTTGTCCAAGGGAAAATGCCTTTTTTTGCCCCGCCTTTTCCCTGTGTTTGCCGAAGGTTACAATATTGTCACCTTTATGCGTGCAATGGGGGTTTTTGAATGGCAGTAAATCGGGTAGAGTGGCGCAGAAGAGCAAAAAAATGAAAAATATACAATCCAACATAATACACCGCGAACGATGCTGTTCCAACACTCGGCCCCTCCCTGTTCTTGGACATGCAGAAAGAGTGACCGCACCGTTTTTAACCGTTTTCTTGCGCCGTTCATTCCGCGGATTGACCGTTGTTCTCTGTGCCCTGATTGTCCTGCTTCTTCACGGCTGCGGAGACCGCCAGGCCCAGGAGACAGCCGCCGCCGCCAAAACCGCGGACACTACTGGTCCCCCGATCGGCTGCCAAGGCTGCCACCCCATGGAACTCAATAGGGCGCACAGCCTCGCCTGCCCCGAATGCCACAAGGGCAATGACCAAACAAACGAACGGGATTTGGCCCATGCCGACCTCATCCCCCGACCCGCACACCCTGATCATCTGCAACAAAGCTGCGGAAAGTGTCACCCCGCAGAAGTAGCCGCAACAACCGCCTCCGCTCATTTCACCTTGCAGAAAGAGGTCAACCGTGTACGGACCGTCTTTGGCGCCCAAGCCCCCCTTGGTTCCCTCACGGAAATCCCGCTCCACGAATCAATCATCTCCCCGCTCGATCTGGCCGACGACCTGCTGCGCCGCCGCTGCCTGCGCTGCCATGTGTACAGTTCCGGCGATGGGTATCCGGAAACGGTTCGCGGGACTGGCTGTGCCGCCTGCCACCTGACATTCGCCAATGGCAAAATGACCAGCCACAACTTTGTCAAATCGCCACCGGACAGCCAGTGCCTGCACTGCCATTACGGCAACTTCGTGGGCAGTGACTATTATGGCCGCTTTGAGCACGACTTCAATCTGGAGTACCGCACCCCCTACCGCACCGATGGCCGCGAAACCCGGCCCTACGGGGTCGAGTTCCACCAGCTGGCCCCGGATATCCACCAGCAGAAAGGGATGGCCTGCATCGATTGCCACTCCGGCACGGAACTCATGGGCAAGCACGGCGGTGGTGCGAAAAAAGAAAAACCGGTAACCTGTCTTTCCTGCCACGGCTGGCGCAAAGGGTTACCCCTGCCCCTGAGCAACCTGCAGGCTGAGGCGGGCCGGCTGGTGCTTTTCACCCGGCTGAGCGGCAAAAAACTCATCGTTCCCCAACCTGTGCATCCGGCCCACAAGCAGTACGAAAAAAAGGTGCATTGCACCGTGTGCCACAGCCAGTGGACCTTTAACGATCAGTCCACCCATCTGCTCCGCACCGATAATCCCGAACATCCAGCCTGGTCCAGGCTCCTTGTGCAAGGCAGCCGCGAGGTGGAGGAACAGCTGGACTACCCTGCGCCGCAAGGACCCTCCCTGCGGGACAAGATCACCGGCACGCCAAGCCCAAGCCTGTGGCTCAAGGGCTATGAGCTGCGCCGCTGGGAAAATCCTCTGATCGGGGTTGGGCCGGATGGCATGCTCCACATCTTCCGGCCCATTCTGGATCTGCATCTCTCCATGCTTGACGCAAACAAAAAGGTTCTCTTCGACAATCTGGGGGTGGAGCCGGCGCACCGGCGCTATCTCCCCTACACCCCGCATACCGTTGGCAAGGCCGGGGCGTTCTACAACGAACGGCTCAGACCCAACCTCCCTCCTGAGACGAAACAATGATTTACGCCAGATTTCCCTTGCGAGTTTTCCCCTTTGCCCTCCTGCTCCTGTGCGGTTTTGCCTTTTCCGGCTGCACCACGGTGCTCCAAAGCACCCCGCCGTCAAAGAGCGCTTCCCCCCCCAGGACCACACCCAAATCAGGGCGCATCCCCGGAACACAAAGGCCCTACCAGATTGAGGGCAAGACCTACTATCCGCTGCCTTCCGCCGAGGGCTACAGCGAAACCGGCATTGCCTCCTGGTACGGCAATCCTTTCCACGGCCGCAAGACCTCAAACGGCGAGACCTACAATATGTATGACTGGACAGCGGCCCACAAAACCCTGCCCATGAACACCCGGCTCCTGGTGGAAAATCTCGACAACGGCCGCACCACCACGGTGCGGGTCAACGACCGCGGCCCCTTCGTGGGGACCAGAATCATTGATCTCTCCTACAATGTGGCCAGGGATCTCGGCATCATGAAGGAAGGAACCGGTAAGGTCCGAATCACCGCCTTGGGCGAGGCGGAAACCGTGCAGCTTGCCGACAACAAAACGGCAACCCGCTTCCTACCCCACGAAGATTTTCAAAAGGGTGATTTCTTTGTCCAGATCGGCGCCTTCACCGTCCAGAAGAATGCCGATCGTTTGAAGGACACAATGAACCGCGGCGGCAGAGAGGCAGAAACCGTCCGCTACGACCGAGGGGATCAGATCTTCTACCGCGTCCAGGTCAAGGCCGGGACCACTCTGGCGCAGGCCAAACAGATGGAGCAGACCATGGCTGGTTCCGGATTCTCCAAGGCGTTTGTGGTGGCGAGATAACTTCCCCGCGGACAATTGCTTGACAGCTTAAAGCCAATCGTTATATCCCATAGACATGGGACTTTCTCTTTAACGAAAGGCGTACTGCTCCCCACTCCGCCGAAGAGGGCTGTCATGATTTTCAAGGTTTTCAAAAAACAGGAACTCGCCCGCCTCTATGAGCTGCTGGCCGTCAACATCATCGTCGGTCCCGTGGCCAAGGGAAACGACCGCAACGGCAAGCCCCTCTTTGATTTCGACGTGGTCTACGACTTCAACGACCTTGCCCTTGACTACACCCAGACGGTGCATTCGCCCAAGCGCTTTGTCCTCCCCTACCACGAAACATTGTCCACCTTTGCCGTAGCCCGTGACGGCTGGGAAAAGCATGTCGACCTCAACGTCTACCGCTCCCTGGTTTTCTTCGGCATGCATGCCTGCGACATCAATGCGCTAAACAAGCTGGATCTGGTGCTGGCGCAAAGCGCCTACCCAAATCCATACTATATGGGGAAACGAAAAAATCTCTTCATCATCGGGCTGGACTGCACCCCGGAGCCCCAATGTTTCTGCCGCTCCATGGGAACAGACTCAGCCATCCACGGCTTCGACCTGTTTCTCACCGATCTGGGGGGCACTTATTTTGCCGAGATCCTCTCCGCCACGGCCTTTGACCTGCTCAATCAGATCAACTGCAAGGATCCCAGCGCCAAAGATCTCCGCCTCTACAAGCAGGCAACCAGCGAGAAAAACAAGCACTACACGGCCAGCGTGGAAACCTCGGATCTCACCAAGATCCTCGACCTCGAATTTGAATCCCCAGCCTGGGATGATTGGGGCAAAAAATGCCTTTCCTGCGGGACCTGCGCCAATGTCTGCCCCACCTGTTACTGCTATGGGGTTGAGGAGCATGTGGACCTGGACCTGAAACACGCCGGCAAGACAAGGTCCCTGCACTCCTGCAACCTCATCGACTTTGCCAAGGTGGCCGGCAATCATAACTTCCGCCCGACCAGCGCCAGCCGTCTGAAATACCGCTACTACCATAAACACCGAGGCTTCGTTGAGGCCTTTGAAGAATCACTCTGCGTTGGCTGCGGCCGTTGCGGTTCAGCCTGCCTTGCCGACATCACCCCTCCGGAGGTTATCGCCAGCGTCCGGGGCAGGGAGTAAACCATGCAGAACAAGCTCAATTTCATCGACATTCTCGGCCAAAACCCAGACTCTCGCCGCAAGGAAGACCCAAGTAGCTTCGAGTACACCCTACCCGCCGAGATCACCAACATCTACCAGCTCACCACGAACGAAAAACTCTACCAGATCCAGATCATCGATCCCGGCCAAAGGAACCGTTTTTCCTTTCGCCCAGGCCAGTTCGTCATGTTGGAGCTGCCGGGGATCGGCGAAGCGCCCTTCTCCATCTCCTCTTCCCCGGTACGGCGCGGCGACCTTGAACTATGCATCCGGGCGGTGGGCAATCTCACCAATTTTCTCGCCCGCCTGGAGCGGGGCGCCAGGGTGGGGATAAGCGGACCGTTCGGCACCTCTTTCCCCCTGGAAAAAATGCAAGGCCAAGACATCTTACTCATCGGCGGCGGATTGGGCATCGTTCCCCTGCGCTCCCCCCTCTTGTCTGTGCTGGAAAACCGAAGCAAATACGGCCGAGTGGACATCATGTACGGCGCCAAGAGCCCGGCGGAACTGCTTTTCACCTACCAGTACGAGGAATGGCGCCGCTTCGACATCAACCTCGGCATCACCGTGGATCGGGCGGACACAAGCTGGCAGGGGCGCACCGGCCTGATCACCGAGCTGTTGCAGGAACGGATCAGTCAAGCCACAAGCCTGCGGGAGAACACCTATGCCATTGTCTGTGGGCCGCCGGTGATGTTCCATTTCGTTTGCAAGATGCTCACCGAAGCGGGACTGCCCATGCAGAAGATGTTCGTTTCCCTGGAACGCCGCATGCACTGCGGCCGGGGCAAATGCTGCCGCTGCAACATCGGCTCGACCTACACCTGCCTGGACGGTCCGGTCTTTGACTACTGGTCGGTGATGAACCTCAAGGAGGCGATCTGAGATGAGCGAACAACTCTCCTACCTCGGCGTCCCCCTTACCCGGCCAAAGGTCGGTTTCTTCGAACTCTCCTCCTGCGAGGGGTGCCAACTGCAGCTGTTAAACAACGAAGCCACCCTCCTTGATTTTCTCAATCTGGTGGAGATCGTCAATTTCCGCGAAGGCATGAGCGAGCGCGCCGACACTTACGACATCGCCTTTGTCGAGGGCAGCGTCACCCGCAAGGATGAGATCGCCCGACTCAGCGAGATCCGCAAGAACGCCAAGATCCTGGTCGCCCTCGGCTCCTGTGCCTGCTTCGGCGGGGTGAACCAGCTCAAAAACCGCTTCCGCGATCTGGAATGGGTAAAAAAGGAAGTCTACGGCGATTTTCCCATCGAGAGCATGGAGGTGCATCCCCTCGCAGATTTTGTCCGGGTGGACCTCGAGATCTTCGGCTGCCCCATCAAGAAAGAGGAGGTCGAAAGAATCGTCACCAATCTGGTGCTGGGCAAGGCGGTGCACCATCCAGAATACCCGGTGTGCATGGAATGCAAGGCCAACGAAAACATCTGCCTGTTCGAGCTCGGGGAGCCCTGCCTCGGCCCGATCACCCGGGCAGGCTGCGACGCTTGGTGCACCAGCAACCGCAGGGGATGCTGGGGGTGCCGTGGCCCCGCGGAATCAGCCAACCTCACACAGCTGGAAGAGATTATGCGCACCTATGGTTTTAGCAGCGAGACCCTGCTCGACCGCTTGGAATGTTTCGGGGGCTTTGCCTCTTTTACTGAGACAATACGTTCCCGGGGAAAAAAGACCCCGAGCAAAAGGAAAAAACCATGAAGCTTTCCTGCGAGGTCAATGTCCACCACCTGACCCGAGTGGAGGGACACGGCAACATCCGCATCAGCATCAAGAACGGGGTGGTCAAAAAGGCGCAATGGGAGGTGGTCGAGACCCCGCGTTTCTTCGAGGCCATGCTGGTGGGCAAGCATTGGGAGAACGCGCCCTATATCTGCGGACGGATCTGCGGGATCTGTTCCATCGGCCACACCCTGGCCAGCATCCGGGCGGTGGAAAATGCTTTTGGCATCACCCCCTCGGCCCAAACCACGACCCTGCGGCTCCTGCTCAAGCACATGGAAACCCTGCAGAGCCATATCCTGCATCTCTATTTTCTGGCCGCCCCCGATTTTCTCGGCACCGGCAGCGTGCTTCCCCTGACCAAGACCCATCCGCAGGTCGTGCAGCAGGCCCTGCGCCTCAAATTGCTGGCCAACGATGCCTGCGACATTATCGGCGGCAGACGATTGCACCCGACCCGAACTGTGGTGGGCGGCTTTACCATGCTCCCGGAAAAAGCGGAGCTGGAAACGATCCGCCAGCGGCTGCTGTCCTCCGTTTCCGATCTGCTCGCTTCGGCCGAGCTGTTTAAGACCTTTGCCATCCCTGATTTCAGCCGGGAAACAGAATTCGTCTCCCTCAAGGGCGAGACGAACTATCCCTTTATCGGCGGCGCGCTTGTCTCCACAGATGGCGTCTTGAAAAAGGAACACCAGTACCGGGCCATGACCAACGAATACTGCAAGACAGGCTTCACCTCCAAACTGAGCAGATTGTCCCGCCCCTCCTTGGCCGTTGGTGCTCTGGCCCGATTGAACAACAACTTCCCGCTCCTCCATCCCGCAGCCCAGGAGATCTCGATTTCTTTGGGCCTTGAACCGGTGAACCACAATCCGTATATGGGCAATGTCGCCCAGTTGGTGGAATGCGTGCACGTGGTCCTTGATTCCGTCCATCTGATCGACACCCTGCTGGGCACCCCCTGGCAGGAACCACGCCAACCGGTGCACGCGAAGAAAGGGGAAGGCGTCGGCGCGGTGGAGGTCCCCCGGGGCATTCTCTATCATTATTATAAATTTGACAGCCTGGGCAAGGTCATCAAGGCGGATTGCGTTATCCCCACCAGCCAAAACCACGCCAACATTCTGCACGACATCGAGGCCCTGGCCAGCCAGTATGCCAAAGCCGGAAAAAAAGACCGGGAAATCGAGCTGCTGGCCGAGATGCTGGTGCGGGCTTACGATCCCTGCATCTCCTGTTCTGTGCACTAGTCTGTTCGTTTTGCGCCATGGTTCCGCCATCTCTCAGCAAACAACCATCATTGCCCACGCAAAAAATAATTCCAAATTTACCGCAACCGGGTATGATGTTGAGTATTTTATAGAGGATTGAATGCATGCCAACTGACAGTTCAACAAACAGCAACGATGAAAATCGCCGAGAAAACTTCCGGATCGATGATCTTCTGGCAACCTCGGTGCATAAAATCGAGAACGGCGTCCTGCCCGTGGGCAGGATAATTCCCGTGGCCCTTTCCGAATCCGGCAGGCTCGGAGGCGGGCTGAAGTCGCACCCCTCTGAAATCGATCCCTCCTTTGCCCTGATGCTTCTTGAGGCCAACGCTAAACTCGATCTCCTCTTTGATTTCTACAAACTGCCACGATACAATGAAGAAAAAGATCTCAAGCCCTCCATGACCCAACTGCTCCTCCAGATCAACACCAAGCTGGACAGCCTCCTTGATTTCCATCTCATTGCCAGACAGCAGGATGCAACCCGGGTTGGGGAGGTAAGCCTAAGCGCCAGCGGAATCAAGCTTACCTCCCATGAGCCGCTTTTGGCTGGAGATCTTGTTGAGGTGCACATCCTGCTTTCCATGGACCAACCCTGCTGGGTCGTGGTCGGCGGCTCGGTAGCACGGGCAACCCCGCTTCCGGAGGGGGGCAATCAGGTGGCTATCCAATTTGCCGCAACAAGCCCGGTCATCCAGGACACCATCGCCACCTATGCCCTCAGGAAACAAAAAGAACAACTTATGAGTCAGCGCTGGCTGGAACCATGATCTTTTCGTTTTTCATAGAAAATATTCTCCGCCGGGCAAACGACATCAACACACCACGCATTCCATAGGGAAACGTATACCAACATGTTAACAATCATCGGCATAGCAATTGTTCTCGGGTCGGTTATCACCGGCTACGCCATGGGAAAGGGCAACTTCCATATCCTGTTCCAGCCGGCCGAGGTAATCATCATCTTTGGTGCCGCTATCGGTGGCCTGGTTATTTCCTCGCCGGCCAAATCATTGAAGGTCATTGTCGCACATCTCGGCAGCATCTTTGCCGATTCCCACGTGAATAAGGCCCATTACCTTGAACTGTTGCTCCTGATGAACGCCGTCTTTTTCAAAATCAAAAAGGAAGGGTTGGTCGCCATCGAGTCCGACATAGAAGACCGTGATAAAAGCCCGCTGTTTCAAAAATATCCCGCCATCATGAAGGACCATGAGGCAGCGGACTTCATCTGCGATACAGTGCGCACCATGCTCAGCGCCAATTATCCGGCCTACGAGTTGGACAATCTCATGGAGATCGATCTGGAGGCCAACCAGCATGAACGGATGCTCCCTGCCCACAGCATAACCAAAATAGGCGACGCCCTCCCCGGCTTGGGTATTGTTGCTGCGGTTTTAGGTATTGTTATCACCATGGGATATATCAACGAATCGGCCGAGATTCTCGGCCACCATATCGGCGCTGCCCTGGTCGGGACCTTCTTTGGCGTACTCGCCTGTTACGGATTTGTCGGACCCATGGGCAGCAAGCTGGAACACCATGCCCATGAACGCGAGGCTTATCTGCGGGTGATCAAAACCTCCCTGCTCGCCGCGTATTCCACCAGCTTCATGGTACAGTTCGCCGTTGAGGCCGGCCGACGCGCCATCCCAGGAGACGATCGTCCCTCCTTTAACGAGACTGAGGAGGCCATCAAGAAATGGAAGACAAAAACATAATCATCAAGAAGGTCAAAAAGGTTCAGGGCGCCGGCGCTCACGGCGGTAGCTGGAAGGTTGCCTTTGCCGACTTCATGACGGGAATGATGGCTTTTTTCCTCCTCATGTGGCTGGTGAACATGACCACCAAACCGCAAAAGGAGAAGCTTGCCCATTATTTCCAAGAGTACAGCCTCTTTGCCGAGGGTGGTGCCGGCGGCGGTGCAGAAATTATCGCCAAGGAGCAAGTCGCCTCCGAAGCCCAGATCACCGTGACCCAAGCCCCAGCCGCCACCGGAGAGGCTGAAGGCGAAGCCAGCCCCGCCGGCCTGGAACAGTTCAAAAACAAGCTGCAACAGGAGATTGAGCAACGGCTTGCCGACCTCAAGGATCAGGTGCACATCGAGGTTTTTGAAGGCGGGGTCAAGGTGGACATTATGGACAAGGAGGGAAACCCCATGTTCCCCCTGGGCAGCACCGCCTTGACCGCCAGCGGCCAAAAAATCCTCAAGGTGCTCTGCGACAACATCAAGAGCACCTCAAGCCGCATTGAAATCGAAGGCCACACCGATGCGGTGAGCTATGCAAACAAGGAATTCGGCAACTGGGAGCTTTCCACGGCCAGGGCCTCCGCCGCCCGGGTTGAGGTGGAAAAAAACGGCATCCCCTCAAGCCGCCTGCGGAGGGTCTCGGGCTATGCCGCCACGGAACCGATCATCAAGGATAACCCTTTTGATCCCCGCAACCGAAGAATAAGCCTACGCCTCTATCCGGAAAAAAAGAGCACGCCTTCTGCAACCCAGCCGCAGCCACAGGTTCCCTTACAAACGCAAACTCCGGCCCAGATTAGCCCGCAAATCCCGCCTCAGGTTCATCCCGCACGGATGAAGTGAGCACCGGGCGATCTGGAGAGCGAACCGATCGGCAGATCGCCTCACACCAAGGACTTCCAGACCATATTTTTTTTTGCGGTTAAAATTCATTCCCACCTTGTTCTTCTCCATGCAGCAGGCTCTGCTGCTCCGACCCAGCCTTGGATTTGTCTACCGCTGGGAGCGAGAGAGAACCACACCGCTTTCTCGCTGTCGGCCACCATCGAATCGATCCCGCCTGAAAAACAAAGTAGCACCATACCCCACCTGACCTCCAGAAGCCTCAAACGCTCCAATTTCAACAACTTGCTCAGCAAGAGCATCCAACTCCTGTCCCCGGAAAACCACTTGACAAGGACCCTGCACTTTTATAATGTAAATAAGCATTCACTTAAAGGAGCCTCGATGCCGCCCAAAAAAACCACCCATATCCGCAGGGCAGAGATTATCCAGGCCGCGCTTGGGGTTATTGGAGAAAAGGGGGTGCATGGCCTCACCATCACCGAAATCGCCGGACGGGCCGGGATGAGCGACGCCAACATCTACCGTCACTTCACGGGCAAACAGGAAATTCTCCAGGCGTTGGGAGATTTTATCAGCAAGGCGGTAATGGGCAAGGCGGCGGGAATTGCGGCGGGAGAAGGAACCGCCCTCGAAAAACTCCAGGTCATTTTCCGTTCCCACACCGCCCTGATCGCCGCAAACCCCGGATTGCCCCGATTCATTTTTTCCGAAGAGATCCATCTGGGAGACCCGCACCTTGCTCAAACCATTGCGGGCAAGATGGCCGCTTATATCGAAACCCTCAGCAATCTCATTGGCGCAGGAGTCAAGAGCGGTGAATTTTGCGCAATTGCGCCACGGGAAACAGCAATCACTCTCCTTGGCATGATCCAGTTCACCGCCCTGCGCTGGTCTATCACCCGCGGCGCTTTCAGCCTGGATACCGAGACCGAACGCCTGTGGAATAATTTTTTGAGACTCATTCAAGTCCCGCCCTCCCCAGCCACCCCGGAAATATCCCTGGTAACCACATGAAAAAAACCCTCGTTTTTCTCCTCCTGTCCATCATTCTCACTGCTCAGGCCCATGCGACAGAACCGCTCACCCTGGCGGCGGCATTAGCGATCGCGGACAAAAATCACCCCCAGATCGAAGAAGCGGCTTCCAACCTCGCAGCCACAGAGGCCAGACTCGGTCAGGCCAAGGCCAATTACTGGCCACAGATCAATCTCGCGGCCGACTGGAACAAGGGTGACACCTTCTTAACCGCTCTGGGCGGGATCAAGGAAACCGAGGTCAGCACCACCTCCGTGGTGGTCAGACAGAACATCTATGATTTTGGCCGCACTGCCGGCGCTACTGCGGCGGCGCGCGGAGCCACGGCCGCTGCCGCGGAAGGGGTGACGCTCAGCCGCCAGGATGTGGCCTTTCGGGTCAAAGCCGCCTGGTATCTCGCCCTGGCCGCAGAAAAACAGGTGGAAGCCAGCCGGAAAACCGTTGTTGCCCGAGAAGGATTATCCCGGCAGGCGGAAGAATTTTTCCGACACGGCATTCGCTCCAAGGTCGAAGTGGCCAGGACCGAAGCATCCTTATACGCGGGTAAAAGTTTGCTGATCCGGGCCGAGAACAACCGCAATTTGGCCCGCCTGGAACTTGCAAACGCCATGGGGATGACCTCGCTGGAAGACCGCCCCCTTGCTGAGCCGGAAATCAACCCTGCCCCCGCTCCGCAAGATCTTGCCAGCCTGTGCGAGGAGGCCTTGCACAACAGGAGCGAACTCAAACGACTCGCTTCCCTTAAAAAATCGGCCTCAGGATCTCTGCGCTCCGCCCGCAGCGGCTATCTTCCCACTCTTTCCGGCACGGCAACCTATGGCGAGGCCGCACAAAGCATGCTTCCGGAAGGGGAGGTCTGGGCTCTGGGGGTCAACCTCACCCTGCCCATTTTCTCCGGATTCGCCACCAAGGAACAGGTGCATGAGGCCAATGCCGCCATCCGTGGCGTGGAGGCGCAACAGAGAAATCTGCAGCTGCAGATCGCCAAAGAGGTTGAATCCGCCTGGCTGGGAATTACCGAAGCACAGGCCCGCTTTGGCGCAAGCAGCAAGGAGATGATCGCAGCCCAGGAAAGCCAGCGGCTGGCCATGGAGCGCTACAGGGAAGGGTTGGGAACAATGATCGAAGCCGTTGATGCGCAAGCCCAGGCCCTGAATGCGGAAACCGCCCAGATTCAGTCGGGATACGACCAAAGAATTGCCGAGGCTCGGCTGGACCGTGCCCTGGGCAAACAATAGCTCCGGATTGAGGAGAAAAAGGATGCAGGCACCGACGATGCTGAAAATACCAAAAAAATATCTTTTGGCCCTGGCCGTTATCCTGACCGGTGGTCTTCTTCTGCGGCTCACGGTTTTGGGCCCAACCAAGATTCAAACGGTACGTGTTACACAGCGTGATCTCATCGCCCAGGTCTATGGCAACGGCACGGTGGAGGCCAAGGTTGTGGTCAACATCGCCAGCAAGATAACCGGGCGGCTTGCCGAGGTCAGCGTTGACCAGGGAGACATGGTCAAGCAAGGACAGGTCTTGGCAAAACTGGACCTCAGCGAATTGCAGGCCCAGAATCGACAGGCCAAGGCAAGTTTGGCGCTGGCGAAAAAAAATGCCGCCCGGTTCAAGGCCCTGGCGTCCAAGGAACTGGTTTCGCTGCAGGAGGCGGAGCAGTATGAAACCGCATTCCTGTTGGCCAAGGAGGCGGTGGTCGCCAGCCGCTCCCGTTTGGATGACGCCACCATTGTGGCGCCGGAAGACGGCATTATCATCCGCCGGGAGCTTGAACCCGGAGCCACGGTGACTGCGGGGTTGCCTATTTTGCTGCTGGCCAACCCGGAAACCGTCTGGGTAAAAGCGAATGTGGACGAATCGCAGCTCAAGGGCCTTACGCCCGGACAGTCGGCAACCATCACCCTCCGTTCCGCGCCCGGGGAAAAATTTCCCGGTCAGGTGGCACGACTTGCCTGGGAAAGCGACCGGGTCACCGAGGAACTTGAAGTGGATGTGGCCTTCACCCCACCCGTGGCAAATTTCCGCCTGGGAGAACAGGCCGAGGTGCTGATTACGACAGGGGCAAGAAAAGACGCTCCGTCCATCCCCAATACCGTCTTGGCAAACAAGGGAAAACAGCGCGGCGTCTGGGTGGTGGAAAACAACCGTCTCCTCTTTCGAGCAGTCTCCACCGGCATTGAAGACAGTCATGGGATGATCGAAATCACTGCGGGACTTACCGGCAACGAAGCCATCGCCCTAGCGCCTCCCGAAAAAATGTCGTTACTCACTGAAGGGCAGAAGGTCCGGGTACGCTAATGAATCTGGCACTGCGCGACATCCGGCATCAAAAAAGCCGCTTCATCCAGACCTGCCTCGGCCTCGGCCTGCTGCTCGGAGTAGTGATGAGCATGAGCGGCATCTACCGGGGCTTATTCACCGACGCCACCGGCATCCTCAACGCCACGGCCGCAGACATCTGGGTCGTGCAGCAGGACACCAGCGGCCCTTTTGCCGCCACCTCCCGCATTCCCGAGGAGATCAAGTACCGGATTCGGGCGGTTCCCGGGGTGGGACAGGCCTCTGCCCTCTCTTTTCAAAATATCCAAAGCGAACGGCATGGCCAGCCCTTTCGCTTCTTCCTTGTCGGGTACGAATTAGCAGGCATGGGCGGCCCCCCCTCCATCGTCGCCGGTAGGCCTATCCGGCAGAAACACTACGAAATCGTAGTGGACCGGGCCATGAAGATTGGCCTGGGGGAGAAATTGCGATTGGGGGGCGATGACTATACGATAGTCGGCCATACGGCCAAAATGGTTTCCTCGGCCGGCGATCCCGTAGCCTATGTGACCCTGCCCGACGCCCAGAAGATCCAGTTCAAGGATGACAACAACGCCATTCGCAACTCCCGGGAAAAGCTTTCCGGCCAGATCGAACGGTTGCCCCTACTGTCCCCGAACCAGGCGAGCCAGCTCACCCCGCAGATCGCGCGCATTGCCGGCTCGACCCATATCGTCAATACCGTGGTGGCTCGCCTTGCACCCGGCGCGGATCTGGCCCTGGTGCAAGATAGGATCAGCCGCTGGAACCACTTCCGCCCCCTGACCGGCAAAGACCAGGAGCACATTCTCACCGAGGGCATGATCAAAAAAGCCAAGATGCAGCTCGGCCTGTTCCGGGCCATCCTCCTCGTCATTTCCGGGGTTATCATCTCGCTGATTATCTACACCATGACCCTGGATAAATTGCGGGTGATCGCGACCCTCAAGCTGATCGGCACCAGAAACCGGGTGATCGTCGGGCTGATCCTCCAGCAATCGCTGCTCATGGGAGTGATCGCTTACGTTATCGGTTTCACCCTGATTGCCCTTACCCGCGACAAGTTTCCCCGCCGCTTGGATCTGGTTCCCATCGACCTGCAGCTTTTGTTCGGCATCGTGATTTTGATCTGTATCGGCGCAAGCCTGGTGGGTATCCGCAAAGCCCTGCGGGTCGAACCGGCCGAAGCCTTGGGAGGATGAAGCAGATGTATGCGGTACAGATTGAAAACCTGACCAAGATTTACGGCCAAGGCCATACCGAGGTCGTGGCCTTGGCCGATGCCACCTTCGCTGTGGCGCCCGGAGAACTGGTGGCTATCCTCGGCCCGTCCGGCTCCGGCAAGACCACGCTGCTCACCACCATCGGCCTGGTCACCGAGCCGACCCGCGGCAAGGTAGTGCTGGACGGAGAGCTGATCGCCAAGGACGGTTGGCCGGCCGGGCTCGACCTCAAGCGAATCCGGCGGGAAAAACTGGGATTCATCTTCCAGGCCCACAACCTGATTCCCTTTCTCACCGCCGTGGAAAACGTGATGATCGCTCTGGAGAACAACGGAGTCGGCGCGAAGGCAGCACGGACACGGAGCATTGAGCTTCTGGAAAGTCTGGGGCTCGGCCACCGCCTCAACCATTATCCCTCCCTGCTCTCCGGCGGCGAGTCGCAGCGCACCGCCATCGCCCGCGCCCTGGCCAACCAGCCCCGGGTCATCCTGGCCGATGAACCGACGGCGGCCCTGGACACGGAAAACGGCAAGAACGTCATGGGTCTGCTGAAAAAACTGGCGGTGGAGAACAACTCCGCCATTCTGGTGGTCACCCACGACCAGCGGATGGTGGAAGGGTTTGACCGGATCTTTACCTTCAGTGACGGCCGCATCGTTGACGAGAAGAGGAACCATGTGTAGTTGAGTCGCTCAACATAAAAAAGCCCGGCCTTTTCAGGTCGGGCTTTTTTTATATGTCCTGCTGTTTGCTTAATGCTTAAAGGAACGCTGCCCCGTGAACTTCATGGCCACCTGTGGTTTCGCCTCGTTACAGGCCTGGATCGTCTCGAAATCACGCATGGAGCCGCCCGCCTGAAGAATGGCGGAAACCCCCTGGCGGATCCCGACATCGGCGCCATCGCGGTACGGAAAGAAGGCATCGGAGATCATCACCGAGCCGGGCAGCCCGGCCTTGTCCGCCTTGGTCTGTCCGTCGATCTTCTCCTGATCCGCTTTCTTCCGCTTGCCCTGTTCGATCTCCAAGACCATATCCGCATAGGGGATGCCAAAGGTGTCGAAGCAGAGGATGTCGGCATACTTGGTATACGCCTTATAGACCGCGATGTCGGCCACGCCGACCCGGTCTTGTTCGCCGGTACCGATACCCACCGTACAGCCGTCCTTCACATAGATGACCGAATTGGAGGTAACCCCATGCTCCACGGCCCAGCCGAAAAGCATGTCGTCGATCTCCCGCTGGGTGGGCTCGCGCTCCACCTTGTACTCCTGGCCCTTTGAGATACTCACCGCCGGCTTCAGATCGGCCACGGAACGGATGGAGTTCACCGCCGACTGCTGAACAATGAGACCGCCATCGATCAGGCTCTTAAAATCGACATAACGGTATTTTTCATACTCGGCAAGCCGGTCGATGCGACTGATCCGCACCACCCGTAAATTTTTCCGGGCCGCGAGAATCTGCAAACTTCCCGCCTCAAATTCCGGAGCGCAAACCACTTCCAGATAGTTCTTGCTCAAAAGCTCGGCGGTTTCCTTGTCGCAGGGCCGGTTGAGAATAACCGCGCCGCCAAAGGCGGCGATGCGGTCGGCGCGATTGGCCCGATCGTAGGCGCGGGCCAGGGTATCCCCGCAGGCTGCACCGCAAGGGTTGTTGTGCTTAAGGATCACCGCGGCCGGACGGTCCATGAGATACTTGATAATGTTCAAACCGTTGTCGATGTCGGTAAGGTTGATCTTGCCGGGATGCTTGCCCACCTGGAGCATGTCCTCAACATTGATTCCGCTCACCAGACCCTTGCCCGGCTCAATGAACCGACAATCACCCAGCACCAAATTACCATTGATCAATTCGTAGAGAGCCGCCTCCTGATCAGGGTTCTCGCCGTAGCGCACGCCCCGCTCATCAACGCTGCCGTCCTCAGCCACGATCTTCCAGGTCTTCTTCCGGTAGACCAGTTCCTGGTCGCCAAAGGTGATTTTCATCTCCATGGGAAAGTGGTCACCAAGAATGGTGGTGTACATTTTTTTCAGATCTGCCATTGGGTTCACCCCTCCTTCCTTTTGGTTACGCCTATCGTTCAGGCAGCCTGCTGCCCGTCTCCTCGTATTTGAAAAACAGCATCCCAATCCTTGCGGACCGGGTCAAACCCCTTCTTCTGGATAGCACTGCTCACCTCGGCAAGACTCCGGCTATCCCCGACCTCAAACTGCTCCCCGCCCGCATCCTCCTGGCCGTATCCGCCCGGCGCGGTGCACGAGCCCGCCGAATAGCGGGTAGGGCCGAGACCGATCATGCCGTCGCGGTATCGGGCCTCCTCCCTGGTGGAGAGGTACAAGCCGACATCCGGATCAAACATCCGCAGGGCAAAGATCATCTGGCTGAGATTTCTTTCGCTCACCGGCTGCAGCGGCTTAAACTCCCCTTGGGCCGGACGCATACGCGGAAAAGAAACGGTGAGTCCGGTCCGCCAGTACTGCTTGCGCAACCAGGCAAGATGGAGGCCCAGGGCAAGCCCTTCCGCCCGCCAGTCGGAAAGACCAAGCAAGGCGCCGATTCCCACCTCCCGCATGCCGGCGGCCGCGACCCTGGACGGACTTTCCAACCGATAATCAAAATCAGCCTTTGGCCCGCCCAAATGCACCTGCTTATACATCTCCCGGTCATAGGTTTCCTGATACACCGCCACCGAGGTGATCCCGGCGCGAAAAAGCCGAGCATACTCTTCTGTCGCCAGAGGCTGCACCTCGATGGACAAGGCGGCAAAGCGATCGCGCAGCCGCAAGGCAATTTCTTCGAGATAGTCCACGCCAACCTTGGCCGGGGCCTCCCCGGAAACAAGAAGAAGATGGTTGAATCCTCGCTGGTGCAGGATCATGGCCTCCCTTTCCGCCTCGGCAAAGGTCAAGACCCGTCTTTCCATGATGTTGTCCGCAGAAAACCCGCAATAGGCGCAACGATTGGCACAAAAACTCGAGAGATACACCGGCGCATAGACCTGGATAGTCCGGCCAAAACGCTGGCTGGTGATGGCACCGGAGCGTTTGGCCATGGCACCGAGATGCGGCTCCGCCGCAGGCGACAGCAAGGCAGCCAGCCCTGCCAGCCCAGGACGCTCGGAGTGCAGAGCCTGCACGATCTCTGCCTCGGTGGCACGACTGACCGCCTCCTGCAATGCAGGAAATTCGGGAATAGTAAACATGGCTTAGCGCAAAAATCCCAGCCCGTCCTCGGGCGAAGAGGGGGCAGCATCCTTGCTCACCGCGCCAAGACCTGATTCATAGGCGATTCTTCCCGCCTCCACCGCCATGGCAAAGGCACGGGCCATACGCACCGGATCTCCGGCCACGGCAATAGCCGTATTGACCAGCACCGCATCGGCCCCCATCTCCATGGCTTCGGCCACGTGCGAAGGGGCACCGAGCCCAGCATCAACAATAACCGGCACCTGCGCCTGCGAAATGATGATCTCAATCTGGAATCGGGTCAGTACCCCCTGATTGGTGCCGATGGGCGAACCCAGGGGCATAACCGCTACCGCCCCCACATCCTGAAGACGCAGGGCCAGAATCGGATCGGCGTTCATATAGGGCAGGACCTTAAACCCCTCCTTGACCAATATTTCCGTGGCCTTCAAAGTCTCGATAGGGTCAGGCAGCAGGGTTCTCGGGTCGGGAGTCACCTCAAGCTTGAGCCACTCCCCGCCGCCGGATGCCCGGGCCAGCCTGGCCAAGCGCATAGCCTCATTGGCATCCCGGGCCCCTGAGGTGTTGGGCAGAAACAGGTAGCGGTCACGGTCCAGCACGCGCATGATATCATCAGCCGGATTATTGAGGTCAATGCGACGCAGAGCGACAGTGACCATTTCACAACCCGAGGCTTCAAGCGCTGCCTTCATGACCTCCGGAGAAGAAAACTTACCGGTACCACCGAAGAGCCGTGAGCGAAATTTTCTCCCTGCAATGGTCAACATCTCAACCGCCCCCCACAAACCGTATCAATTCTAGGACAGAGCCATCCTGCAATGCATGGCTCCCATATTCTTCCCGGGTCAGAATCTTCCCGTCACACTCAACCACCACCGAAGGGGGGTCCAGGCCGAGCTTATTCAGACAATCAATCACCCGGGACCCGGGGGCAATTTCCAGAGCTTCGCCGTTACAGAGAACCTTCATCTACTCAGCCTCATTTTCCGCGCCCAAGAGAAGACGGACCACCTGGTTCGCCTGATGATGAGCGGCAATCCCAACCCGGGCGGCCATAAGCCCCTCTCCCGGCGCCGCAGCGCTTATCTCATCGCCAACCAGATATACCCGCGGATACAACCGCCTGGTCCGAATCGCATTGTTTTCGCCATAGCCGGCAAGCCCGGAGGCACACACATAAAAAACCCCGGGGAGATGCTGCAGAGCGGCCCGCAATCCCGCAGCCTTCATGGCCGGATCATCGAAACACTCCACCAGGGCGTGCACATTTTTAAACAATACGGGGATATCGTCTTCAACAAGCCGTTGGTCGATGACATTCAAAGCGACATGGGGATTGACCCGCTGCAGAATGTCCCGCAGCGCCGCTGTCTTCTTCTGCCCGATCTGATCAACAAAATACTGCTGCCGATTGAGGTTGGTGGGCTCCACCACATCATAGTCGGCAAGGAGAAGGGCGCCGATGCCCATGCGCGCCAAAGCAATGGCCACCACCGAACCAAGGCCTCCCAACCCCATGATCCCGACCACGCATTCCTGAAGGCGGGCCTGCACGCCCGGGCTGTGCCGAGCATAGAGGATATGGCGCATCTCTTCCGCGGAAGGCACCTTGCCCCGCGGCCACAGCCAACATTGGTCGCCATCGAACAACACGGTTTGCAAGGTAGCCGGGTAGCCGTTCACGAGCAAAATGTCGGCGTCAGCGTAAGCCCCCCTTGCCAAGTCGGCAAGAGTCATTCCCGCTTGGAAGGAAACATCTTTTTCATTTACCCGCAGCATGCCATGATGCCCTTTTAAACAAACTCTGCAAAAGTTATAATACTAACCGACAGGCTTCCTCGATGGTATGTTTTTTTGCCTCGGCCACGCGACATCATGGCCAGACAATCCGCGCAGGAGCAACTGATTGTGGGAAATAGCGGAGATGTATCCCCAAAGTTTTCCACAAAAAAAAGCTGGCTTGAACAGAACGTTCAAGCCAGCTTTGAATTTTCACAAACAGGCAGAAAATTAATTATCTACTTTTTCCGCTTTTACCGGTTTCACTTCACTGTAATTGACCAACTCGAGGATCGCCATCTCAGCCGCATCGCCAAGACGATTGCCGGTTCTGATAATCCTGGTATACCCGCCATTACGATCCATGTACTCATCTTTGAGGACGTCAAAAAGTTTGGCAACAACCTTTTTATCCTGAATGAAGGATAACGCCTGCCGGCGGGCATGAAGGTCACCACGCTTGGCCAAGGTTATCATCTGATCAGCCACCTTGCGAACTTCCTTGGCCTTGGGGGTGGTGGTTACAATTCTCTCATGCTCTAACAGAGAGGTAACCATATTGCGAACCATGGCCTGGCGGTGGGATGTTGTCCTGCCAAGTCTTTTGCCTGCGTTTCTATGTCTCATAACTACCCTCTTCCCGGATTTATAACTGCTCGTCAGACACCTTGTCTGACACGACAGGAGGCTCCCAGCCATCTAATTTCATACCAAGCGAAAGCTCCATCTCTGACAGCAACTGCTTGATCTCATTAAGAGATTTACGACCAAAGTTTTTGGTCTTCAGCATCTCTGCCTCTGATTTTTGGACCAGTTCGCCGATATAACGGATATCAGCATTACGCAGGCAATTCGCTGAACGGACTGAAAGTTCCAGATCCTCTACGCTGCGATAGAGATTCTCATTGACAGGTGACCGATTGTCTACACGGGCATCATCAACGGCAGGCTCAACAGATTCTTCATCAAAAGCGATAAAGACCTGCAACTGTTCTTTCATGATTTTGGCGGCATACGCCAAAGCGTCTTCTGGTTTCACGCTACCGTCGGTGGTGATTTCCAGGGTCAGCTTGTCATAATCGGTCTGCTGGCCTACACGAGCCTGGCTAACCAAAGACTTCACATTCACAATCGGCGTAAAAATAGCATCGATGGGTATTACCCCGATCACCTGCTCTTCAGCCTTATTTTTCTCGGCGGGAACGTATCCCTTGCCCCATTTCACCTCAAACTCGGCCTTAAAAACACCCTCGCCGGTGATGGTGCAAATCTCCTTGTCAGGATTCATCACCTCAACCTTGCCCCCGGAGGTAATATCCCCTGCGGTTACAATGCCAAGTTTGTTCTTTTCGATTCTAACGATCTGCGAGCCAGGAGTATTCAGTTTCAGACGCACTTCTTTCAGGTTCAGGATGATCTGGGTGACATCCTCTTTAACCCCGGGGATGGTAGAAAGCTCGTGCAGAGCGCCATCAATTTTTACCGAAACAATTGCTGCACCCTGAATTGAGGACAAAAGAATCCTACGCAGGGAATTACCGATAGTTGTGGCAAAACCCCGCTCCAAAGGCTGACAGATGAATTTGCCGAAACTTTTTGTATGGCTGTCCTGGTCTACTTCCAGTCTTTCAGGAATGATAAGCTCATGCCAATTTCTGTAAAACGGATCAGACGCAAGTGTCATGGTTTCTATTGCTCCACGGTTGGCTAATTATTTGGAGTAAAGCTCTACAATCAACTGCTCCTGAATCGGCATGGTAATTTCCTGCCGGCTCGGTAATGCCTTTACAGTTCCCTTGTAGTTATCTTTATCAAGCTCCAACCAGCTTGGCACACCCCGACGCACAACGGCTTCGAGGCTCTCATTGATGGCGGCAACCTTGCGGCTTTTTTCTTTCAAGGTAATGACGTCATTAATGGAAACCCGGAAGGAAGGGATATTTACTTTCCTGCCGTTTACCTCAATATGATCATGCCGTACCAATTGGCGACCCTGATTCCTGGAATTTGCATAACCAAGACGGTAGATCACGTTATCGAGCCGACTCTCCAGAAGCATCAGGAGATTTTCGCCGGTAACACCCTTGATGCGCTCGGCAATCTCAAAATATTTCCGGAATTGACCTTCCAACATGCCATAGATCCGACGAACCTTTTGTTTTTCCCGCAGCTGAATGGCATAGTCAGAAACCTTGCGCACCCGAGCCTGTCCATGCTGACCAGGAGCAAAAGAACGCCTTTCAAAGGCACACTTGTCTGAATAGCATCTGTCGCCCTTCAAAAACAACTTGAGTTTTTCACGCCGACACTGCCGGCATTCCGCGCCTGTATATCTGGCCAATTTGGACCTCCACTCAATCTCACAAAATCATACTTTAATTATCAAACGCCCTGCAACCCAAACTGCTCTACTACACCCTTCGTCTCTTGGGTGGCTTACAGCCATTATGCGGCACTGGGGTCACATCACGGATAACGCTCACATCAAATCCATTTGTCTGGAGAGCCCGAATGGCAGATTCACGTCCCGGTCCAGGGCCATTAACCCTAACCTCAACCTTACGCATGCCATGTTCCTGGGCTTTTTTCGCCGCGGCATCAACTGTGTTCTGCGCAGCAAAAGGGGTGCTTTTCCGTGAGCCCTTAAACCCCAAACAACCGGCACTGGACCAAGAAATAACATTTCCCTGCCTGTCCGCAAACGTCACAAGGGTATTGTTAAAGGTTGAGTGAATAAAACATATTCCCTCGGGTACATTTTTCTTTTCCTTGCGCTTCGGACGACTCGCTTTCGGACTAGCCATTATGACTCCTATAAACAATCCAGAATGATTATTTAATCTCTACTTTTTACTTTTAATCGCTGACCGCCTCGGCCCTTTCCTCGTCCTGGCATTGGTCTTGGTGCGCTGCCCCCGACATGGAAGGCCCTTACGGTGACGGATACCGCGATAGCATCCCGCATCTGTCAGCCGCTTCACATCCATGGCCACTTCACGACGACGATCGCCTTCAACAACAAACTGATCATCCATGATTTTTCTGATGTTGGTCACATCACTTTCAGACAAATCATCACTGTTCGTTGTATGGGGCAAGCCAACCATATCCAGAATTTTACCAGCAGAAGTTCTGCCAATCCCATGGATATAGGTTAAAGCAATCACCATATGTTTATTTCTTGGTAAATCAACACCAGCTAAACGTGCCAAGGCATGCCTCCCTTGTTGGTCAAAATATATGAAAAAATCATCCCTGCCGCTGTTTGTGCTTTTTTATCTTACATGAGACACGCAAGACGCCTTTACGTTTGAACACCCGGCAGTCACTACAAATTTTCTTCACAGAAGATCTTACTTTCATTACGCAACCCTTTTGTTATGCGGCAAAGAAAACGCTACTTCTTCTTTGCCCTGAATGTCACTCTTCCCCGTGTGAGATCATAAGGAGATAACTCAACAGTGACACGATCTCCCGGGAGAATCTTAATAAAATGCATCCTCATCTTTCCGGAAATATGGGCTAATATCCGATGACCATTATCAAGCTCTACCCGAAACATCGCGTTGGGCAATGGCTCAACGATGGTCCCTTCAACCTGAATAGCTTCTTCCTTGGACATAAACCCCTTATTTCCCACATAGCATTTCTCTCTGACAACATTCCGACAGATAGAAAGCAGAGGATATTACCTTATTTATTTATTTTTGCCTTATTTTTTTTCATAAAGACAAAAAAAGCTATACCGACAGCTCACTGAGAATCAGCGGCGCACCCTCGGTTACAGCGATGGAATGCTCGAAATGCGCCGAAATTTTCCTGTCCCTTGTTACCACCGTCCAACCATCACGCAACACATCAACCGCATGCGTGCCAAGATTCACCATGGGCTCGATGGCAAGGACCATGCCCGGCAAAAGCTTGGGTGTCCGTTCAGCCCGGGCATAATTGGGTATTTCCGGAGCCTCATGGAGCTGGCTGCCGATGCCATGCCCGACAAACTGACGAACCACGGAAAACCCGTGCTCTTCAACATGTTCCTGCACGGCTTGCGATATATCGTTTATTCGGTTCCCTGGGATTGCCTGGGCAATTCCTTTGTACAGAGCAGCTCGCGTTACCTCAAGCAAAGTAAGACGCTCGGAAGCTACTTTTCCGACGGGAAGGCTAACCGCGGCATCGCCGTAGTATCCTTTATATTTAACGCCAAAATCAATGCTGACTATATCCCCATCCTTGACAATAACCTTCTTGGATGGAATCCCGTGCACCACCTGTTCATTAATGGAAACGCACAGACTGCCCGGAAAGCCTCGATATCCTTTAAAGGCAGGTTCGGCGCCGCATTCACGACAATATTTTTCTGCCAATGTATCCAGAAAAAAAGTGCTGCAACCAACCTCTAACTTCTCGGTAAGCAGGGCCAAGGTCCTGGCAACAATCTGATTCGCCTCCCGCAGAAGCTCTATTTCTCGAGGCGACTTCAGTATAATTGCCATGTTCCTACCACAAAAACGCTATCACCGTGACTTAAAGCCACCTGACTTCATAAAACCATCATAGTTGCGCATAACCGTATGGGACTCGATCTGCGCAATTGTATCAATTGCCACGCCAACAACAATCAGCAGTGCGGTGCCGCCGAAATAAAATGGAACATGAAGCTTATTGATCAAAATAGTCGGCAGTACACAGATAACGCTGATATAACAAGCGCCAATTACTGTAATCCGCACCACAATCTTGTCGATAAAATCAGAGGTTTTCTTTCCCGGTCTGATCCCAGGCACAAACCCACCATGCTTTTTCAAATTTTCCGCTACGTCAACCGGGTTAAAGGTTACCGCTGTATAAAAAAAGCAGAAAAAGACAATAAAACCAATAAAGAGCACGGTGTGCGGCAAACTCCCCCAACTGAGGGCTGCGCTCATTTTCTGCACCCAGTCGACCTGAATAAACTGACCGATGGTGGCAGGAAACATCATGATTGAAGAAGCAAAAATCGGTGGAATAACACCGGACATATTAATTTTCAGCGGAAGATGCGATTGCTGTCCACCGTACATCTGGCGACCAACCATCCGTTTCGCATACTGAATGGGAATTCGCCGCTGCGCCGTTTCAAAAAATATAACAAAAGCAATAACTGCCCCAATCATGACCAAGATAATCGGCAACATAATGTAGGCAATTTCACCCGCACTGGCCATCTTAAACGTGTTCACCAAGGCCGCTGGCATTCTTGCCACGATTCCGGCAAAGATGATCAGCGAAATACCGTTACCGATACCGCGCTCGGTCATCTGTTCGCCCAGCCACATGATAAAAGCGGTTCCTGAGGTCAGGGTCAACATGGTCATGAGACGAAAATGCCAGCCAGTGGCAATAACGACCATCTCCCCGGTTCCAGGGGCGGTCATGCTTTCCAGCCCAATACTTATAAACAAGCCTTGCACCAAACTCAAGACCACCGTGGCGTAACGGGTGTACTGGGTAATCTTGCGGCGACCAGCCTCGCCCTCTTTAGAAAGGGCTTCAAGCTGGGGAATAACCACGGTCAGTAATTGAAATATGATCGAGGCACTGATGTATGGCATGATCCCCAGGGCAAAGATGGAAAAATTTTCCAAAGCACCGCCGGAAAACATATTAAACATGTCAAAAAGGGAGCCAGCACTTTTTTGAAAAAATTGATTCAGCGCCTCACCGTTTATTCCCGGGGTTGGGATCTGGACCCCGGCTCTGTAAACGGCAAGCATAATAAGTGTGAAAACAATCCGGCGTCTTAACTCCGGAATATTTGCAGCATTCTGGACCCCAGCGCGCATCTAGTTATTCCTCAATCTTGCCGCCAACTGCTTCGATCTTCTGACGCGCAGAACCACTCACCTTATCGACAGAAACAGTAAGGGCATGTTGCAACTCGCCGTTGCCGAGGATTTTCACAAGAGTATCACTCTTGGAAACCAGCCCGGCTGCGATCAAGGCCTCGCGGTCAACCCTGGTATCCGGGGCAAAACGCTCGAGATCCTGAAGGTTAATTATGGCATATACTTTCTTAAATATATTGGTAAAGCCACGCTTGGGCAAACGGCGCTGAAGAGGCATCTGGCCGCCTTCAAACCCTATCTTGATGCCGCCACCGGATCTGGCTTTATGTCCCTTATGACCACGGGTCGCGGTCTTGCCATGGCCGGATCCAAGACCACGACCAATTCTCTTTCTCGGTTTTCTCGAACCTGGCTGCGGCGACAAATTGCTTAACGTCAACATAAATTAATCCTCCACCTCAACCAGATGTTCGACTTTTTTTATCATCCCGCGAATTTCAGGGGTGTCCTGCCGAATAACCGTTTTATTTATCTTGGTCAGCCCCAGGCCGATCAACGTAGCACGTATTTTTTCAGTGCTCCCGATCTTGCTTTTCTTCAGGGTAACTTTGAGCTGATTTGCCATATCAATACCTATTCACTCTTCATTGATGTCATGCTGTTTTCAGCACACATTTCAAACCTGGACCAGACCCCGACTGACAAGCATCTCCGCAATCGGGGGACAAACTGTTCAGGCAGTAATTTCCTCAACGGATTTGCCACGACTCAGAGCGATCTGCTGCGGGGTGCGCAGCCTACGCAAACCGTCCATGGTCGCTTTCACCAGATTATGAGGGTTGTGTGAGCCGATACACTTGGTCAGGATATTATGAACCCCGGCGGCTTCAAGCACGGCACGAACAGCACCGCCGGCAATAAGACCGGTTCCTTCAACGGCAGGCTTCAACATTACATTCCCAGCCCCAAATTTCCCAAAAACCTCGTGCGGAATGCTCAGGTCAGTTATGGAAACACGCTTCATGTCTTTACGCGCCTGATCAACACCCTTCCTGATTGCATCGGGAACCTGATTCGCTTTACCAAGGCCGCAACCAACTTTTCCTTTTCCATCACCAACAACAACAATGGCGCTGAAACTGAAACGACGTCCACCCTTGACTACTTTCGCAGTCCTGTTGATATGAACGATCTTTTCAATAAACTGGTCATCGCCACTTATGTTCTTATTAAAATCAGCCAAGGTTCACCCCCAAATCGCTTTGGAATTTTTTACAGGGACAAAAATTTTTTCGCGGACAACACATTAGAAATCAAGACCGCCTTCACGAGCACCTTCGGAGAGTGCCTTGACCCGGCCATGATAGATATAACCGCCTCGGTCGAAAACCACCTTTTCAATACCTTTGCCTTTAGCAAGTTCGGCTATTTTCAAGCCAACCTGCCGCGCCTTTTCAGACTTACCCTTAATGTCGGCGGCGATCATCCCTTTATCAACAGTGGACATGGCCGCCAGGGTGTTTCCGGCAACATCATCAATTATCTGACAATAGATATGTTTAGCGCTTTTAAAAACACGCAAACGAGGTCTCTCAGGAGTTCCGGAAATGTTTTTCCTGATCCGTTTCACCCGCTTTTCACGAGCACTCTCTTTCGGATTTATCTTACCCATTGTTTTGCCTTATAAATATTTATCTCTTGCAAGCCGCGAAAAGTTTACGCGTCATCTCTACTTCTTAGAAGCAGACTTGCCAGCCTTACGGGCTATATATTCATCTGCGTAACGAATCCCTTTCCCCTTATAGGGCTCGGGAGGACGCACAGCGCGTATTTTGGCGGCAGTTTCACCAAGCAACTCTTTATCAATACAATCCAAGGTGACATTGTTTGCCTTGTCGACCTCAGCGGAAACACCTTTCGGCAGGGCAAACTCAACCGGGTTTGAATAACCAACGCTCAGATTCAAGAATGAACCTTTCACCTCAGCCCGGTAGCCAACACCCTCGATAGATAGTTTTTTCTGGAAACCCTTCTCCACACCAACGATCATATTGTTGACCAAGGTACGGGTGAGGCCAGAGAAGGCCCTGGTTCTTTTACTGTTATCCTTCCGAACAACAATAAAGGTGTCGCCTTCAGCCTGCAAACCGATCTCAGGGCGGATATTCCGCTCCAGAGTACCTTTGGGCCCGACGACCTTAACAAACGATCCATTTATATCAAGCTTAACCCCTTTAGGAACAGGGATAGGTTGATTGCCAATCCTAGACATGGCGACTCTCCACTTGTTACGAAATACTCAATAGTTAGCAATTACAACTTCGATTTACCAAACTTCACAGAGCAGCTCTCCGCCAATTTTCATGGCCCGAGCTTCTTTATCCGTAAATATACCTTTGGAAGTCGAAATAATCGCGATACCAAGGCCACTCATTACCTTGGGAATCTGGTCATGCTTCACGTAAACGCGGCGACCAGGCTTACTGACACGCTTCAGGTTGGTGATAATACGATCGTTATTCTGGTCGTATCTCATCTCAATACGCAAAACACCTTGGGTGTCGGTATCAAGGACCTGATAGTCATTGATGAAGCCTTCCTTTTTCAGGATCGCTGCAACGCCGGTTTTCACTTTCGAAAGCGGCATTTCAACAGTCTCGAACTTGACCATACCGGCATTTCTTATCCTGGTCAGCATATCAGCCAGGGGGTCAGTCATGGACATAGTCCTTGCTCCCTATGATGATTTTTAAAACAAACAGTTAACATATCTAAGGTGATCACAACCAACACTGTTACCAACTTGACTTGGTAACACCGGTGA